>NZ_OAOQ01000003.1 GCF_900207575.1 Cereibacter ovatus | reverse complement strand
CATGTAGCTCGCCTGCGTCGATGGAGCCGAAACCAAACCCAGCAGGTTGCGCCGAAAGAAAACTGTTCCGCGACGGCGATTTCTTCAGCACCCTGTTAGGGAGGTCCGCATGGAAGGACGCTGCACCTGCGGCGAGATCCGCTATCGTCTGACGGCGGCGCCGCTTTTCGTCCATTGCTGCCACTGCACATGGTGCCAGCGCGAGACCGGATCGGCCTTCGCGCTGAACGCGCTGATCGAGACCGCCCATGTCGAGATCCTGTCGGGCCGGCCCGAAACCGTGGCCACGCCCTCGGCCTCGGGCAAGGGGCAGAACATCGCCCGCTGCCCGGCCTGCCGCGTGGCACTGTTCAGCCATTACGCCGGGGCAGGGCACCGCATGGCCTTCGTGCGGGTGGGCACGCTGGACGATCCCGCCGCCTGCCCGCCCGACATTCACATTTTCACCACCACAAAGCAGCCTTGGGTCACACTGGACGGCCGCGTGCCGGTGATGCCCGACTATTACCGCCGCAGCGAACACTGGCCGGCCGAAAGCCTGACCCGGTTTCAGGCCCTGCGCGCCGCCCCGGCCTGATCGCGCCCAGCCTTTCCGCTGGCCTTGAGCCACAGATTTGGCTAAAGTTTGCATGAGACCCGGAAAACGGGCGGATGAGGCAGTGCAGGCGGATTTCACCCATGACTGAGATGGTCTATGGCTCCATGCCCGTGCGGGCGACCGAGCCGGTTCTTCCCCGTTGGTGGCGCACCATCGACAAGTGGTCGTTGACCTCGATCCTTGTGCTGTTCGGGATCGGGCTTTTGCTGGGTCTTGCGGCGTCGGTGCCACTGGCGACGCGCAACGGGCTGGACCCGTTCTATTACGTCCAGCGGCAGGCGTTCTTTGGCGGCATGGCGATGGTGGCGATGTTCGCGGTGTCGATGATGTCGCCCGACATGGTGCGCCGGCTGGGGGTTCTTGGCTTTGCCGGTGCCTTTCTGGCGCTGTTGCTGCTGCCGTTCTTCGGCACCGATTTCGGTAAGGGCGCGGTGCGCTGGTTCAGCTTCGGCTTTGCATCGGTCCAGCCGTCCGAGTTTCTGAAACCCGGCTTCATCATCCTTGGCGCCTGGCTGATGGCGGCCGCGCAAGAGTTGAACGGCCCCCCCGGCAAGACGATCTCGTTCGGGCTGGTGACGGTGATCGTGTTGCTTCTGGCGCTACAGCCCGATTTCGGGCAGGCGGCGCTGGTGCTGTTCGGCTGGGGGGTGATGTATTTCGTGGCCGGCGCGCCGATGACGCTGATCGCGATCATCATGGGGCTGGTCGGATCGGGCGCCTTCTTCGCCTATAACTCGTCGGAACATTTCGCGCGCCGGATCGACGGGTTCCTGAACCCCGATCTCGATCCGCGCACGCAGCTGGGCTATGCTACGAACGCCATTCAGGAAGGCGGCTATTTTGGCGTCGGCGTGGGCGAGGGGCAGGTGAAATGGTCGCTGCCTGACGCGCATACCGATTTCATCATCGCGGTCGCGGCCGAGGAATACGGCCTGATCCTCGTGCTGATCATCATCGCGCTTTACGGCACGGTGACGGTGCGCAGCCTGTTCCGCCTGATGCGCGAACGTGATCCCTTCATCCGGCTGGCCGGCACCGGGCTGGCCTGCATCTTTGGCGTGCAGGCGATGATCAACATGGGCGTGGCGGTGCGGCTGCTGCCGGCCAAGGGCATGACGCTGCCCTTTGTCAGCTATGGCGGCTCGTCGGTGATCGCGGCGGGGGTCACGGTAGGGATGCTGCTTGCGATGACGCGAAGCCGCCCACAGGGCGAGATCGGCGACATCCTGTTCAAGCGGGGGCGCTGAGATGGGCAAACCGCTCCTCCTGATCGCGGCGGGCGGGACGGGGGGGCACATGTTCCCCGCGCAGGCGCTGGCCGAGGCGATGGTGCGGCGCGGCTGGCGGGTCAAGCTGTCCACCGACGCCCGCGGCGCCCGCTATGCCGGGGGCTTTCCCCATGTCGTCCAGATCGAACAGGTCAGTTCCGCCACCTTTGCCCGTGGCGGCGTGCTGGCCAAGGCGCTGGTGCCTGCGCGGGTCGCGGCGGGTGTGGCGGGGGCCATCGCGGGCTTTCTGCGCGACCGGCCGCGGGTGGTGGTGGGGTTCGGCGGCTATCCGTCGATCCCGGCGCTGTCGGCGGCGGTGGCGTTGCGCCTGCCGCGGATGATCCATGAACAAAACGGCGTTCTGGGCCGGGTGAACCGCCTGTTCGCCCCGCGGGTGGATGCGGTCTGCTGCGGCACATGGCCCACCGACCTGCCGGCAAATGTCGAAGGCGGCCACACGGGCAACCCGGTTCGTGCCGCGGTGCTGGAACGGGCGGCCGCGCCCTATATCGTGCCGGGCGACTATCCCATGAGCCTTCTGGTGATCGGCGGCAGTCAGGGCGCGCGCATCCTGTCCGATGTGGTGCCCGCCGCCGTCGCGGCCCTGCCCGAAGGCGTGCGCCGTCACCTGCGCGTGGCCCATCAGGCCCGCGACGAGGATGTGGCCCGCGTTACCCGCGCCTATGATGCGGCGGGCGTCATCGCCGAGGTTCAGACCTTCTTCACCGACATTCCCCGCCGCCTGTCCGAGGCGCAACTGGTGATCTCGCGGGCGGGGGCCTCGTCGGTGGCCGATATCTCGATCATCGGGCGGCCGTCGATCCTGATCCCCTATGCCGCCGCCACCGCCGACCACCAGACGGCGAACGCCCGCGGGCTGGTCGAGGCCGGGGCCGCGATCCTGATCCCCGAATCCGCGCTTGACCCCGCCGCTCTGTCGTCGCAAATCGCCGCGGTGCTGTCGCAGCCCGAGGCGGCGCGGCAGATGGCGCGCAATGCGCTGGCCTACGGCCGCCCCGACGCCACCGAGCGTCTGGTGGAAGCGGTCGAGTATCTGGCAAGGAAGAAGACATGAACGCCGCAACCAAGCTGCCGGGGGAACTCGGCCCCATCCATTTCGTCGGCATCGGCGGTATCGGCATGTCGGGGATCGCCGAAGTGCTGATGACGCTGGGCTACCGCGTGCAGGGGTCGGACGCGAAGGCGTCGAAGATCACCGACCGTCTGGTGGGCCTTGGCGCCAGCTTCTTCGAAGGCCAGCGCGCCGAGAACCTTGGCGAGGCGGCGGTGGTGGTGATTTCCTCGGCGATCAAGAAGGGCAACCCGGAACTGGAAGAAGCCCGCCGCCGCGGCCTTCCGGTGGTGCGCCGCGCCGAGATGCTGGCCGAACTGATGCGGATGCGGTCGAACATCGCGATCGCGGGCACGCATGGCAAGACCACCACCACGACCATGGTGGCCACGCTGCTGGACAAGGGCGGGTTTGATCCGACCGTCATCAACGGCGGCGTGATCCATGCCTATGGCTCGAACGCGCGGGCGGGCGCCGGCGAATGGATGGTGGTCGAGGCCGACGAATCGGACGGCTCGTTCAACCGCCTGCCGGCGACCATCGCCATCGTCACCAACATCGACCCCGAGCATATGGAGCACTGGGGCTCGTTCGAGGCGCTGAAAAAGGGCTTTTACGATTTCGTGACCAACATCCCGTTCTACGGGCTGGCGGTCTGCTGCACCGACCACCCCGAGGTTCAGGCGCTGGTGGGCCGCGTCACCGACCGCCGCATCGTCACCTTCGGCTTCAACGCGCAGGCCGATGTGCGGGCGGTGAACCTGCGCTTTGAAAACGGCATCGCGCATTTCGATGTGGCGCTGCAAAGCGAGGGCGAAGGCCGGGTGATCGAGGGGCTGACCTTGCCGATGCCGGGCAATCACAACGTCTCGAACGCGCTGGCGGCGATTGCCGTGGCACGCCACCTCGGCATGAAAAAGGACGAGATCCGCGAGGCGCTGGCCGCTTTCAAGGGGGTGCTGCGGCGGTTCACCAAGGTGGCCGAGGTGAATGGTGTCACCATCATCGACGATTACGGCCACCACCCGGTCGAGATTGCCGCCGTGCTGAAAGCCGCGCGGCAGGCGGTCAAGGGACGGGTGATCGCGGTGCATCAGCCGCACCGCTATACCCGCCTGCACAGCCTGTTCGACGATTTCTGCACCTGCTTCAACGAAGCCGATGTGGTCGCCATCGCCGAGGTCTATTCGGCCGGCGAAGAGCCGATTCCGGGGACCAGCCGCGACGATCTGGTGGCCGGGCTGATCGCCCACGGCCATCGTCACGCCCGCGCCATCCTGTGCGAGGACGACCTTGAACGGCTGGTGCGCGAACAGACCCGGCCGGGCGACATGGTGGTCTGCCTTGGGGCCGGCACGATCTCGACGTGGGCAAACAACCTGCCCGCGCGTCTGATGGGAAAGGCGGCATGAGGGTCGGTTGAGCATGACAACGCCCCTGCTTCTTTCGTGCCTCTGGGTGATCGCGGCCGCGATCACGGCGCTTTTGCCGATGCGGGCGCAGATCCTGCCGGGGGTGGTTCTGGCGGTGCTGGCGCTGCCGCTGCTGGCCACGCTGGCCGGGGCGCATGGTGCGGGTGCGGCGGGCGCGGGGCTTCTGGCCGCGGGCTCGATCTTCCGCCGCCCGCTGGCGGCGGCCTTGCGGCGGGGGTGGGCATGACCGGATCGATGATGGCCTTTTTCGGCTGGATCGTGGTGGCCTCGGGCATTGCGCTGCTGCCGCGGCGGGTGCATGGGCCGGGGGCTGCGGGGCTGGTCGTGGCGGGGATTCCGCTGGCGGGCTGGGTCACCTACCAGAACGGCCCGTTCTGGGGGATGGCCGCGATCGCCGCCGGTGCCTCGATCCTGCGCTGGCCGCTGATCCACCTTTGGCGCTGGGTGCGGCGCCATCTGCCGGGGCATGTCGAATGATGCCGCCCGTCCGCGGTACGCTGACCCCGCACCGCCCGCTGGCCGATCTGACATGGCTGCGCGTGGGCGGCCCGGCCGACTGGCTGTTCCAGCCCGCCGATCAGGCCGACCTTTGCGCCTTTCTTGCCGCGCTTGACCCGGCGGTGACCGTGTTCCCGATGGGGGTCGGATCGAACCTGATCGTGCGCGACGGCGGGCTTCGCGCGGTGGTGATCCGGCTGGGGCGGGGCTTCAACGCGATCCGGGTCGAGGGCGGGCAGGTGATCGCCGGCGCCGCGGCGCTGGACGCCCATGTTGCGCGCCGTGCGGCCGAGGCCGGGCGCGATCTGACCTTCCTGCGCACCATCCCCGGCACCATCGGCGGCGCGGTGCGGATGAACGCGGGCTGCTATGGCGCCTATGTCGCCGACCATCTGGTGTCGGTTCAGGTCGTGACGCGGACCGGCGAGGCGATGGTGCTGCCGGCTGCCGATCTTCAGCTTTCCTACCGCCACAGCAACCTTCCCGAAGGCTGGATCATCACCGAGGCCACCTTTCGCGCCGACCCGGGCGATCCCGCCGATCTGGCCCGGAAAATGGATGACCAGATCGCGAAACGCGACGCCAGCCAGCCCACGAAAGACCGCAGCGCCGGGTCCACCTTCCGCAATCCGGCGGGCTTCTCGTCGACCGGGCGGGCCGACGACAGCCATGAATTGAAGGCGTGGAAGGTCATCGACGACGCCGGGATGCGCGGCGCCCGGCTTGGCGGCGCGCAGATAAGTCAGATGCATTCCAACTTTCTCATCAACACCGGGGGCGCCACCGCGGCCGATCTGGAAGGATTGGGCGAGGAGGTCCGAAAAAGGGTTTTCCAAACATCCGGAATCCGGCTAGAGTGGGAAATCATGCGGGTGGGCGAACCGCCCGTTAACAAACAATAATAATAACGCGCCCATGGCGCGGCTTGAGGCGGAAGAGATACATGGCGGAACTGTCCGGCAGGGCATTCCCCAGGGTTGCGGTTCTGATGGGCGGTCCCTCTGCCGAGCGGCAGGTGTCGCTTGTCTCCGGGCGCGCATGCGCGGCAGCCTTGCGGGAAGCAGGATATGAGGTGACCGAGGTCGATGCCGGCCCCGACCTCGCCCGCGTGCTGTCCGATCTGAAGCCCGACGCCGCCTTCAACGCGCTTCACGGCCGCTGGGGCGAGGATGGCTGCGTGCAGGGCCTGCTGGAATGGCTGCGCATTCCCTATACCCATTCGGGGGTGCTGGCCTCGGCCCTGGCGATGGACAAAGCCCGCGCCAAGGATGCCTTTGTCGCGGCCGGCCTGCCGGTGGTGGAAAGCCGGCTGGCGGCCGCGTCGGATGTGCGCAGCCGCCATGTCCTGCCGCCGCCCTATGTGGTCAAGCCCAACAACGAGGGCTCGTCGGTGGGCGTCTATCTGGTGATGGATGCGGGCGATGCCCCGCCGCAACTGGCCCCCGACATGCCGGAAACGGTGATGGTCGAAACCTACGCCCCCGGCCGTGAACTGACGGTGACGGTGATGGGCGACCGCCCGCTGTGCGTCACCGACATCGTGACCACGGGCTGGTATGACTATGATGCGAAATACACCCCCGGCGGGTCGCATCATGTGGTGCCTGCCGACCTGCCGGCCGAGATCACGGCGGCCTGTCTGGATCATGCGCTGCGCGCCCACCGGGCGCTGGGCTGCCGCGGGATCAGCCGCACTGATTTCCGCTGGGACGAGGCGCGGGGGCTGGCGGGCCTGATCCTGCTGGAAACCAACACCCAGCCCGGCATGACGCCGACCTCGCTTTCGCCCGAACAGGCGGCCCATTGCGGCATCCCGTTCCCCGAGCTGTGCGCCTGGATTGTCGAGGATGCCTCATGCAACCGTTAGGCGCACGCCCTGTCCGTCGCGACCCCGCGCCCTCGCGCTGGGCCTATCGTGCGCAGCGCCTGTGGCTGACGCCCGCGTTCCGTGCCGCGCTGCGGGTGGGGGCGCCGTCGCTGCTGGCCGTCACGATCATCGCCGCCGTCCTTGCCAGCGCCGATCGCCGCGCGGCGATCACGGGTGTCTTCGCCGGCATCGTCGACAGCTTCCAGCAGCGCCCGGAGTTCATGGTCACGGCTCTGTCGGTCGATGGTGCTTCGGTCGAGCTGTCCGAGCGTATTCGCGCCACGCTGGGGTTGAAGCTGCCGGTCAGCTCGTTCGACATCGACCTTGCTGCCGCCCGCGCGCGGATCGAAACCATCGACGCGGTGGCTGCCGCCGAAATCCGGGTGCGGTCGGGCGGCGTGCTGGAAGTGCGCGTGACCGAGCGCGAGCCGGCCCTGATCTGGCGTCGCGGCACCGGGCTTGTGCTGCTGGATGAAACCGGCCGCCGTGTGGACAACCTTGCCTTCCGCAACGAGCGGTCGGACCTGCCGGTGATCGCGGGCGACGGCGCCGAACTGGCGGTGCCCGAGGCGCTGGAAATCCTTGCCGCGGCCAAGCCGATCCTGCCGCGCATCCGCGGCCTTGTCCGCATGGGCGAGCGGCGCTGGGATGTGGTGCTTGACCGTGGCCAGCGCATCCTGTTGCCGGTGACCGAGCCCGTGGTCGCGCTGGAGCGGATGATCGCGCTGGATGAAGCGCAAGACCTTCTGGATCGCGATGTGATCGCGGTGGACCTGCGCCTGAGAGACCGCCCCGTTCTGCGTCTGGCGCCCTATGCGCTGGCCGAGATCCGCCGTGCCCGTGGCCTCGATACAAGTGGAAGCGACCTATGACCGATCTTTACCAGTCCCAGCGCGCCATGAGGAACATGCGTCGCGCCGCCATGCAGCGGGGCGTGATTGCCATTCTGGACGTGGGTTCGTCCAAGATCACCTGCCTGATCCTGCGCTTCGACGGGCCGGACCGGCTGCGCGAGAATGACGGCGTGGGGCCGATGGCGGGGCAATCCTCGTTCCGGGTGATCGGGGCCGCCACCACCCGGTCGCGCGGCGTGCATTTCGGTGAAATCTCGGTGATGAACGAGACCGAGCGCGCGATCCGCACCGCCGTGCAGGCGGCGCAGAAGATGGCGAATGTGCGGGTCGATCACGTCATCGCCTGTTTCTCGGGGGCCGAGCCGCGCAGCTATGGTCTGGCCGGCGAGTGGGAGTTGCAGGATTCGGTGGTGACCGAACAGGACGTGGCGCGCGTTCTGGCCGCCTGCGAGGTGCCCGACATCGGTCCCGGCCGCGAGGTTCTGCACGCCCAGCCGGTGAACTTCGCGCTGGATCATCGCACCGGCCTTGGCGATCCGCGTGGCCAGATCGGCAACCGTCTGTCGGTCGACATGCACCTTCTGACGGTCGAGGCGGGGGTGATCCAGAACCTGCTTTACTGCATCAAGCGGTGTGATCTGGAACTGGCCGGGATCGCGTCGTCTGCCTATGTCTCGGGCGTGTCCAGCCTTGTCGAGGACGAACAGGAACTGGGGGCCGCCTGCATCGATCTGGGCGGCGGCTCGACCGGGATTTCGATCTTCATCAAGAAGCACATGATCTTTGCGGATTCGGTGCGGATGGGCGGGGATCATGTGACCTCGGACATCTCGAAGGGGCTTCAGGTTCCGATGGCCACCGCCGAGAAGATCAAGACCCTGCACGGCGGCGTGGTCGCCACCGGCATGGACGACCGCGAGATGATCGACATCGGCGCCGATACCGGCGACTGGGACAAGGACCGGCGCACCGTCAGCCGGACCGAACTGATCGGCATCATGCGCCCGCGGGTCGAGGAAATCCTTGAAGAGGCCCGCGCCCGGCTGGATGCGGCCGGGTTCGAACATCTGCCCAGCCAGCAGATCGTCATCACCGGCGGCGGCAGCCAGATCCCGGGCCTTGACGGTCTGGCCGCGCGAATCCTTGGCCAGCGGGTCCGGCTGGGTCGGCCCTTGCGGGTGCAGGGCCTGCCGCAGCAGGTGTCGGGGCCGGCGTTTTCCTCGGCGGTGGGGCTGTGCCTGTTCGCCGCGCATCCGCAGGATGAGTGGTGGGATTTCGACATTCCGGCCGAGCGTTATCCGGCCCGTTCGCTGAAAAGGGCGATCAAGTGGTTCAAGGACAACTGGTAACCCCCAGATCCTGCGTCGCCAGCGAAATACCGCTTATGCGGTGTCTGCCGCGTCCATATTTTGTGGGCGTTTGGCCTTTTTTTGGTGACGTTGCCGGCGTCTGCCGGTAAAGTTCGACCTAATGCGGAAAGGGCGCTGCCGAAAAGCGCCACGGGACAACGAAAAGCAGGCGGATTGGCAATGGCACTCAACCTCATGATGAACAACTCGCGTGAAGAGCTGAAGCCGCGCATCACCGTGTTCGGTGTGGGCGGGGCCGGCGGCAATGCCGTGAACAACATGATCGAGCAGCAGCTTGAAGGCGTCGAGTTCGTGGTGGCGAACACCGACGCGCAGGCGCTGCAACAAAGCCGGGCGACCGCGAAGATCCAGATGGGGGTGAAGGTCACCGAAGGTCTGGGCGCGGGCGCGCGTCCCTCGGTCGGTGCCGCCGCCGCCGAAGAAACGATTGAAGAGATCGTCGATCACCTTGCCGGCGCGCATATGTGCTTCATCACCGCCGGCATGGGCGGCGGCACCGGCACCGGCGCCGCGCCGATCATCGCGCAGGCCGCGCGCGAGCTTGGCGTGCTGACCGTGGGCGTGGTGACCAAGCCGTTCCAGTTCGAAGGCGCCAAGCGGATGCGTCAGGCCGAGGAAGGCATCGACGCGCTGCAAAAGGTGGTCGATACGCTGATCATCATCCCGAACCAGAACCTGTTCCGGCTGGCCAATGAGCGCACGACCTTTACCGAAGCCTTCGCCATGGCCGACGACGTGCTGTATCAGGGCGTGAAGGGCGTGACCGACCTGATGGTGCGGCCGGGCCTGATCAACCTCGACTTCGCCGACGTCCGCGCCGTGATGGACGAGATGGGCAAGGCCATGATGGGCACCGGCGAGGCCGTGGGTGAAGACCGCGCGCTGCAAGCCGCCGAAAAGGCCATCGCCAATCCGCTGCTGGATGAAATCAGCCTGCATGGTGCCAAGGGTGTGCTGATCAACATCACCGGCGGCTATGATCTGACCCTGTTCGAGCTGGACGAGGCCGCCAATGTCATCCGCGACAAGGTGGACCCGGATGCCAACATCATCGTCGGCTCGACGCTGGATCCCGCGATGGAGGGGATGATCCGGGTTTCGGTCGTGGCCACCGGCATCGACGCCACCAAGCCCGCGTTGGAAATTCCGGTGCCGCGGCGCTCGATGGCGGCGCCGCTGCCGTCCAGCTTCTCGGCGCCGGAACCGGCGCCCGCGCCGCGCCGCGAGGTGGTGCAACCCGCCGCCGTCGCGCCCCAGCCCGCCCCGGTCGAACCCGCCGCCAGCCTGTTCGACCCCCACGCCGGCCAGTCCTACGACACCGACCATTACGCCGACGAGGATGAGGTTCCGCCGCCGGCCTACCGCCCGCAGGCCCAGCCGCAGCAGCGCGCAGTCGCCTCGCACGAGCAGGACGCCGCCGCTTTCGTGGCGCCGCGCCCGCGTGCCCCGGGCGCCCCGTCGCCCGAGGCGCTGGCCCGGCTTCAGGCCGCCGTCGCCAAGACCCCCGCGCAGCAGGCGCAGGCCGCGCGCCCCGGCATGGCCACCGGCCAGCAGCGCCCCGCGGCCCCGGTTCAGCGCCCCGCCGCGGGTGCCGCCGACAAGCCGCGCTTTGGCATCGGTTCGTTGATCAACCGCATGGCGGGCCATGGCGAAGGCCAGCCCGAACGGGCCCCGGTCGCCCGCCCGCAGCCGCCCGTCACGTCCTACGATGACGAGCCGGAACTGTCGGCCGATCAGGAGCGGATCGAAATCCCGGCTTTCCTGCGCCGGCAAGCGAACTGATCCGTTCACATGTCAAGATTGAAAGGTCCGGATTGCCCGGGCCTTTTTTATTGTTGAAACAGTATCTTGTGGTCGGGTCTTGCAGTGTCGGCGGCTTTCCGGCCGGTCTGTTACAAGCCGTCACAAAGAGTGAATTGTGATGAGACGCGCGACACTTTACCTCACAATGCGAAGGCGGGCCCGAACCCGTCGGCGTGAACCGGACGTTAATCCGGAAAGGAAACAGGCCGTGCAGTGCACCTTGAAATCCGCAGTCAAGTTCACCGGTGTCGGGCTCCATTCCGGCGCGCCGGTGCATATGGTGGTCAAGCCCGCGTCGGCTGATTACGGGATCTGGTTCCGCCGCGTCGATGTCACATCGGGCGACGCGCTGATTCCCGCGCGCTGGGATGCGGTGGTGCCGTCGCGGCTGTGCACGCTGGTGGCCAACCCTTCGGGCGTGACGGTTTCCACCATCGAACATGTCATGGCGGCCCTTGCCGGTTGCGGCATCCACAACGCCCTGATCGAGATCGACGGCCCCGAGGTTCCGATCCTTGACGGCTCGTCCGTGCCGTTCGTCGACGCATTCCTTGCCCGTGGCCTGCGCGAACAGGCCGAACCCGTGCGCGCCATTCGCATCCTTCAGCCGATCGAGGTGCGCGACGGCGAGGCGGTGGCCCGGCTTGAACCGGCCGAGGGTTTCGAGATCGATTTCGCCATCGATTTTGCCGAGGCCGCGATCGGCCGTCAGGCCAAGGTGCTGAACATGGCCAACGGCGCCTTCGTGCGCGAGTTGTGCGACAGCCGCACCTTCTGCCGCCAGCAGGACGTCGATGCGATGCGCGCCAACGGCCTTGCGCTGGGTGGCACCTTCGAAAACGCCGTGGTGTTCGAGGGCGACCGAATCCTTTCCCCCGGCGGTCTGCGCCATGCCGACGAACCCGTGCGCCACAAGATGCTGGATGCGCTGGGCGATCTGGCGCTGGCGGGCGGGCCGATCATCGGCCGCTATACCGGCATCCGCGCGGGCCATGCGCTGACCAACCGGCTTCTGCGGGCGCTTTTTGCCCGTCGCGACGCCTTTCGGCTTCAGGATTGCGGCCTGACGACCGGCTGCAAGCTGCCGGGCGTCGGTGTCCACCGCTCGGACATTCCTGCCCTGCGCTGATCCGGCCGGAACCCGCAAAGGCGTTTTGCGCCCCGGATTTTTCTGTGCTAGGACCGGGCAAACAGCCGCCGCCCGACCTTCGGGTGATGGTGGCGACAGAGGGCAGAGGTAAGCGGAACATGGTGACGTCTGGCGCGCGGTTGCTCGGCATGGCCCTGTGCGTCGTGCTGGTTTCCAGTTGTGGCGGCGGCAGCAACAAGGAACCGCCGCTTGAAAATCTCACCGCCGAGGAAATCTACAAGCGCGGCGAATACGAGCTTGAGGCGCAGACCAAGCCCGACCGGGCAATCCGCTACTTCTCAGAGGTCGAGCGGCTTTACCCCTATACCGAATGGGCGAAGCGGTCGCTGATCATGCAGGCCTACAGCTATCATCAGGCCCGCAAATACGAAGAAGCGCGCGGCGCCGCGCAGCGGTTCCTGGATTTCTATCCGGCGGACGAGGATGCGGCCTATGCGCAATATCTGCTGGCGCTGTCCTATTACGACCAGATCGACGAGGTCGGCCGCGATCAGGGCCTGACCTTCCAGGCGTTGCAGGCGCTGCGCACCGTGATCGAGACCTACCCGGAAAGCGAATACGCGCAGTCGGCGGTGTTGAAATTCGATCTGGCATTCGACCATCTTGCCGCCAAAGAGATGGAGATCGGCCGCTATTACCTGAAGCGCGGCCATTACCCGTCGGCAATCAATCGCTTCCGCACTGTGGTGCAGGACTTCCAGACCACGACCCACACCGCCGAGGCGCTGCACCGGCTGGTGGAATCCTATCTTGCGCTGGGCCTGACCAACGAGGCGCAGACGGCGGGGGCGATCCTTGGGCACAACTTCCGGTCCAGCCCGTTCTACGAAGACAGCTACAAGCTGCTCGCCGGGCGTGGTCTGACGATGGAAGCCAAAGGCGACAACTGGCTGTCGAAGGTCTATCGCCAGATGATCCGCGGCGAGTGGCTCTGACACGGCCCAACCACCGGACGGGGCAGGGCGATGCTGCGCACGCTTGATATCCGCGACATGCTGATCATCGATCGGCTGTCGCTGACGTTCCAGCCGGGGTTGAACGTGCTGACCGGCGAAACCGGGGCGGGCAAGTCGATCCTGCTTGATTCGCTGGGCTTCGTGCTGGGCTGGCGCGGGCGTGCGGAACTGGTGCGCGCGGGGGCCGACAAGGGCGAGGTGATCGCCGTGTTCGACCTGCCCCCCGGCCATGCCGCCCGCGCGGTGCTGGAAGATGCCGGGATCGAGGCCGAGGACGAGCTGATCCTGCGCCGGGTGAATTTCTCGGATGGTCGCAAGACGGCGTGGGTCAATGACCGCCGCGTGTCGGGCGAGGTGTTGCGCGGGCTGTCGGATACGCTGGTGGAACTGCATGGCCAGCACGATGACCGCGGCCTGCTGAACCCGCGCGGCCATCGTCAGATGCTGGATGCGTTTGCCGGGCTGGATCTGTCGGCATGCCGCCGCGCCTGGGCCGCGCTGGGGGCGGCGCGGCGGGCACTGGCTGCGGCCGAAGCGGCGCTGGCCGCCGTCCGCGCCGAAGAGGATTTCCTGCGCCATGCGGTGGCCGAGCTTGACAAGCTGGACCCGCAGCCCGGTGAAGAGGCCACGCTGGACACCCGCCGCCGCGACATGCAGGGCGCCGAGCGCATCCGCGACGACATCGCCCGCGCCCATCGCGCACTGTCGGCCGAAGGCGCCGAAAACCTGATGGTGGACGCGCTGCGCTGGCTGGAAGCGGCCTCGGACCGCGCCGGCGGCCGGCTCGAGGCGCCGCTGTCGTCGCTGTCGCGCGCGCTGATCGAACTGGGCGAGGCGCAGGACGGCGTGGCGGCTTGTTTGGCCGATCTCGATTTCGATCCGCGCGAACTTGAGGCGATCGAGGAACGGCTGTTCGCGATCCGGGCCTTGGCGCGGAAACATTCGGTGCTGCCGGATGAGCTTGGCTCGTTCGCCGGCGATCTGCGGGCGCGGCTGGCGGCGCTGGACGGCGGCACCCGCCAGATCGGCAAGCTGCATGTCGCGGTGACCGAGGCCGAGGCCGCGTGGCAGGCCGAAGCCGCGGCGCTGTCGGCGGCCCGGCGTGCGGCGGCAGGGCGGCTCGATGCGGCGATGGCGGCGGAACTGGCGCCCTTGAAGATGGAACGCGCGGTGTTTCGCACCGAACTGTCCGAAGCCGAGCCCGGTCCCGAAGGCACCGATGCCGTGGCTTTCACCGTGGCCACCAACCCCGGCGCGCCGTCGGGGCCGCTGAATCGCATCGCCTCGGGGGGGGAACTCTCGCGGTTCCTGCTGGCGCTGAAGGTCTGTCTGACCGGCGACGACCCCGGCCTGACGCTGATTTTCGACGAGATCGACCGCGGCGTGGGCGGTGCCACCGCCGATGCCGTGGGCCGCCGCCTGAAGGCGCTGGCCGAGGGGGGGCAGGTTCTGGTCGTGACCCATTCGCCGCAGGTGGCGGCGTTGGGTGGCCATCACTGGCGGGTGGAAAAGCGGGTGGCGGCGGGCATGACCACCTCGACCGTGACGCCGCTTGCTGCGCCCGAACGGGTCGAGGAAATCGCCCGGATGCTGGCCGGCGACACGATCACCGAAGCCGCCCGGCAGGCGGCGCGGGCGCTGCTGGACTAGCCCCGGCTGCCGCCGGCCCGCGTGATCCGGGCGGTCTTACGACGGGCGCACCAGCTTGCCGGGGTTCATCAGCCCCATCGGGTCAAGCGCGCGTTTGATGCCAGCCATCACGGCCCAGCCTTCGCCATGTTCGGCCTGCATATAGCCCAGCTTGCCAAAGCCGATGCCATGTTCGCCGGTGACCGTACCGCCAAGGCGCAGCGCGCGGTCGGCCATCCGGCCCGACAGCCGCTTCGCCTCGGCCAGCTCGGCCGGGTTTTCGGGATCGACCAGCAGGATCGCATGGAAATTGCCATCGCCGACATGGCCCAGAATCGGCCCCGGCACCGGGCTTTGCGCCAGATCGGCCTGCGTTTCCTCGACCGCTTCGGCCAAGCGCGAGATCGGCACGCAGACATCCGTCACCCAGCCCTGACAGCCGGGGCGCGAGGCCAGACAGGCGCGATAGGCCGCGTGGCGCATCTTCCACAGCCGGGCCCGATCCTCGGTCCGCGCCGCCCACTGGAAACCCGCGCTGCCATGTTCGGCCGCGATCTCGCCAAAGCGTTCGGCCTGTTCCGCAACGCCGGCTTCGGTGCCATGAAACTCGATCAGCAGATGCGGTTGAAGCGGCATCGCCATCTGGGCAAAGGCATTGCAGGCCGCGACCGAGGCGGCGTCAAGAAACTCGATCCGGGCCATCGGGATGCCGTGCTGGATGGTCTCGATCACGCAATTGACCGCCGCGCCCATGTCGGGAAAGGCGCAGACCGCGGCCGAGACCGCCTCGGGCTGGCCATGCAGCCGCAAGGTCAGTTCCGTGATCAGGCCCAGCGTGCCCTCTGATCCCACGAACAGCGCCGTCAGGTCGTATCCGGCCGCCGATTTCGGCGCCGCTGTGCCGGTGCGGATCACCCGCCCGTCGGCCAGAACCACCTCAAGCGCCAGAACATTGTCGCGCATCGTGCCATAGCGCACCGCGGTGGTGCCCGAGGCGCGGGTGGCCGCCATCCCCCCGATCGAGGCATTGGCGCCGGGATCGACGGGGAAGAACAGACCGGTGTCGCGCAGCGCGGTATTCAGCGCCTCGCGGGTGATGCCGGGCTGAACGCGGACGATCATATCCTCGGGGCGGATTTCAAGAACCTGATCCATATGGGAAAAGTCGATGGTAACGCCGCCATGCAGCGCCAGCGCATGGCCTTCAAGCGAGGTTCCGGCCCCCCATCCCACCATCGGCACGCCATGACGGGCGCAGATCGAAGCGATGTCCGACACTTCGATGGGGGTGCGGGGAAAGGCCACCGCATCCGGCGGGCCTGCGTGCAGATGCGTCTCGCTTTGGGCGTGCTGGTCGCGAACGGCTTTAGCGCGCGACAGCCGGTCCCCCAGCAGGGTTTCAAGTTCCAAAAGCGCCGCATCGATACCCATGATCCCCTCCGATAACGCGCGAAGACCCTATGCCAAGCCGATCCGCTGCGAAAGACCCGCAGGTGTGGCTTGAAGACTTGCAACAGGAAAGCCCGAAATCGGGGCCCCGGGTACCCCGCGTCTTTCACCTGTCGAACATGGTCAGGATCCGGCCGCGGTCCGCAGCGCGTCGGTCAGATCGCCATAGCCGGTAAAGCGCCGCTCATAGGCAAGGCCCAGCCGCGCGGCGCAGTCCTGCGCCTTGGCATCCAGCGCGGGGTCTTCGGTCTGCGCCTGATAGACCAGCTTGGTGTAATGGCCGAAATACATGTCTCGCAGCTCCGGGTGCCGGTCCAACCCCATGGGCCGCCAGACAAAGGCATCGAACTGCCGGACAAGGAAATCGGTCAGATAAAAGGCAGTGAACTCATCTTCGGCATGGGCGGCGAAAGCGGCGTTGCCTTCAAAAAACGAATAGCAATGCGGGCCTTCGACCATCTCGACGCCCAGTTCCTTGCACTTTTGCTGCAACGCGCCGCCAGTGCCGCAATCGGCATAGACCACGAACACCTGCGCCCCGCCTGCGGCGCGCACCGCGGCCTCGACCGCTTCCACGATCTTTTCGGGACGCAGATGCAGCTTGGCCGGCAGGCATTGCAGGTCAAGATGGTCCCAGCCGTTCGCCCGTTTCAGCGCCAGAATCTCATGGGCCAGTGCCCCGCAGGCGATCAGCCTCAGCCGGCCCTCACCCCTTGGCGCCAAGCCTTCGTCAGACAGAATCCGGTCGTCCAGCGTCATGTCCGGCGCCACAGCCGCAGCAGCAGGCTGGCCAGAAGCGCCACCAGCGCCACCGCCCCCAAGGGCCAACCGGCGCCGGAGACCAATAAAACCGTCGCCCCCGCAGCAAGGATGACGGTTCCGATCAGCAGGAAGAACAGGGCAGGGGGCATGGCAGGCTCCTTTCCATGACAGATGAGGATGCCTGCCGCCCCCGCCAAGGGCTCAGGCGCTCATCCGGTTGTGGCGGCGCGCGACATGAACCTTCGCGGTCTCGACCGCCACCGCCGCGTCGCGGCAATAGGCATCGGCACCAATGGCGCGGCCAAACTCATCGTTCAGCGGCGCGCCCCCCACCAGCACGATATAGTCGTCGCGGATGCCCTTTTCCTTCAGCGTGTCGATCACGACCTTCATATAGGGCATCGTGGTGGTCAGCAGCGCCGACATGCCCAGAATGTCGGGTTTTTCGGTCTCCAGCGCCTCAAGATATTTCTCGACGGCGTTGTTGATGCCCAGATCCACCACCTCGAAGCCGGCGCCTTCCATCATCATCGCGACAAGGTTCTTGCCGATGTCGTGGATGTCGCCCTTGACGGTGCCGATCACCATCTTGCCCATCCGCGGCGCCCCGGTTTCCACCAGAAGCGGCTTCAGGATCACCATGCCCGATTTCATCGCATTGGCGGCCAACAGCACTTCCGGCACGAACAGGATGCCGTCGCGGAAGTCGTTGCCGACGATGGTCATCCCCGCCACCAGCGCCTTGGTCAGGATGTCGTAAGGCGTCCAGCCGCGCTCGATCAGGATGTTGACCGCCTCTTCGATCTCGTCCTTCATCCCGTCATACAGGTCGTCGTGCATCTGCAGCACCAGATCCTCGTCAGACAGTTCGGACAGGATGATCTCTTCGTCGTCAGCCATGGCGGGCTCCTCGGGGCAGGGGTTTGAATTTCAATGCGACCAAAGGCCGTGCCGCACTCATCGAATTGCGACATCGGGCGGATGAAAGCCGACAGCGGGGCCGCGGCGCGGCTTTCCGGTGGCGCGAGTTCCCTGTTCGTTCTAATCTTCGCGCATGACAGCCCGCGATCCCAGCCTGCCCCGCGCGATCAGACCCCGCGCCCGCGGCGCCCTCTCGAACGAGGCCGGCCGCTTCGAACCCGCGCGCCACGAGGCGTTCGACGACGGCTGGCACCTGCCCGAGGACGAGCGCCTGCTGCGGACCGAGATCCGACACGAGCGCCCCCGCTCGGCTCTTGCCTACAACCGCTCGCCCGACCTGCCGTTCGACCGCTCGGTGAACCCTTACCGGGGCTGCGAACACGGCTGCATCTATTGCTTTGCGCGGCCCTCGCACGCCTGGCTGAACCTGTCGCCGGGCCTCGATTTCGAAACCCGCCTGATTGCCCGCCCCGGTATCGGCGCGGTGCTGAACCGGGAACTGCGCGCGAAAGGCTATAAGGTCGCCCCGATCGCGCTTGGCACGAACACCGACCCCTACCAACCGATCGAGGCCCAGCACCGCGTCATGCGCGAAGTGCTCGAAGTGCTGCACGCCTTCCGCCACCCGACAGCCATCACCACCAAGGGCACCCTGATCGGTCGTGACCTCGACCTTCTCGCCCCGATGGCAGCACAAGGCCTGCTCCGCGTCGGCATTTCGATTACCACGCTCGATCCCGACCTTGCACGCCGACTCGAACCGCGCGCCCCGTCCCCCGCCCGCCGGCTTCAGGCGATCCGCACCCTGTCCGATGCCGGCATCCCGGTCCGCACCATGGTCGCCCCGGTCATCCCGGGGCTGACCGATCATCAGATCGAACCCATCCTCGAAGCGGTGGCCGGCGCCGGCGCTGTCGCCGCAAGCTGGATCATGCTGCGCTTGCCGCTTGAGGTCGCGCCGCTGTTCCGCGCCTGGGTCGAACATCACCACCCCGACCGCGCCGCCAAGATCCTCGCCCGCATCCGCGACATCCATGGCGGGCGCGACTACGATCCGGCGTTCGGCCGCCGGATGCGCGGCATGGGGATCTGGTCCGACCTGATCGCCCGCCGCTTCCAGCTTGCCACTGCGCGCCACGGCCTCGACCGGCCCCAGCCCCGCCTGCGCTGCGACCTGTTCCGGCCGCCGCCCCGGATCGGAGACCAACTTTCGCTGTTCTGACCGCATGACCATCCCTTGACCGGCCGCCGCCCTGCACACGCGCGCGCGCCCCGCTGTTTCACGCTGGCAAAAATATCCTCGGGGTCGGGGGTCCGGGGGAGGGGCAGACAGCCCCGCCCCCGGCGCGTTCGTCAGCCGCGCCGCCGCCGCCGCTCGCGCGCGGGCCCGGCATCGTCCGACCCGTCCGACGCCGAGGAAAACCCGCCCAGCCGTTCCGAGATCGTCTCAAGCGAGGGCCGCGGCCCCTTGGGGCGGCTTTCCAGCGCCGCGCGCATCGCCTTCAGATGCTCGGGCATCGTCCCGCAGCAGCCGCCGATGATCCGCGCGCCCGCGTCGCGCGCCAGCACGGCATATTCCGCCATGAGCTCCGGCGTGCCATCATAGTGGATGTGGCCATCGTGATATTTCGGGATGCCGGCGTTGCCCTTGGCGATCACCGGAATCTCGGACCCCTGCGCGGTAAAGCCCAGCACCGTGCGCAGCAGGTCGGATGCCCCCACGCCGCAGTTTGCGCCGAAGGCCAGTGGCGGGTTGGGCAGCTTGCCCACCAGATCGACCAGCGCCCCCGGCGTCAGCCCCATCATGGTGCGCCCGGCGGTGTCGAAACTCATCGTGCCGCACCAGGGCATCCCGGCCAGCCGTGCCGCCTCGGCCGCGGCCTTGTATTCCTCGGATGCCGAGATCGTCTCGATCCACAGCACATCCGCGCCGCCAGCCTTCAACGCCTCGGCCTGTTCGTGAAAGATCTCGACCGCGACCTTGTGGGTCAGTGTGCCCATCGGCTCGAAGATCTCGCCCGTCGGCCCCATCGAGCCCGCGACGACCACCGTCCGCCCCGAGGCATCCGCCACCTCGCGGCCCAATTCGGCCGCGACGCGGTTCAACTCGCCCACCCGGCCCTGTGCATCATGCAGCTTCAGCCGCGCCGCATTGCCGCCGAAGCTGTTGGTCAGGAAGATGTCCGACCCGGCCTCGACCGCGAAGCGGTAAAGGGTGCGGATATTGTCCGGCCGGTCGATGTTCCACAATTCCGGCGGCTCGCCCGAGGACAGGCCCATGTTGAAGAGGTTGGTCCCGGTCGCGCCATCGGCCATAAGCCAGTCGCGGTCCTGAAGCAGGCGGGAAAGGGCGTCGGTCATCTGATCCTCGCACGGTCGGAAGTCTGGCAGCCGCCTGTTGCGGCCCGTCGCGCGAAGCTTTGCCATGCGGCGCCGGCGCAGGCAAACCCATATTGTTCATCATCTTCTTGAGCGAGGGCACCCTTTGGCCCCCGCCCCGGCGTCGTCCGCCCCGGTATCAGAGGCCGGTTTCGGCCATCAGCTGTGCCTTGGCCACCGGCATCATCTCGGCCATCTTGGCGCGGATCGCCTCGGGGGTTGCCTTGTCGCCCAGATCGGCGACCAGCTTCGCGATCACATCCTCGATCCCCGGCTCGTGCAGGTCGTGTTCGACCACCGAACGGGCATAGGCCTGCGCCTCGTCTTCGGCCTTGCCCAGCAGTTCGGCCGCCCAGAGGCCGACAAGCTTGTTGCGGCGGGCCTCTGCGCGGAACTGCATCTCGGCGTCGTGGGCGAACTTGGCCTCAAAAGCGCGCTCGCGATCGTCATAGGTGGTCATCGCCGGGTCCTCCGCATGAAATCTCTTTGCCCCTGATATGCCTGCACCGACTGGCCGCCGCAAGTGGGCGCGCGGCCGCGGGCGCGCGTGCGCCTGCGTGCGCGGATCGCCGCCCGCGTCAGCGCGGCGCCCCAAAGCGGGGGCTTGCGGCCTTGCCCCCATGGCGTGTGCGCCTTGCAGCCCTGCCGATGGTGTGCGCCTTGCGGCCCTGCCGATGCTGTGCGCCTTGCGGCCTTGCCGATGGTGTGCGCCTTGCGGCGCGGGGCGGCTTGGCTTATAGGCCAATTCAACCGGAACGGGGTGCGATCGACGCGCCCCCTTCGTCGTTCGATCGGAGAGTGCATGGCGCGTCGCAAGAAGGTCTACGAGGGCAAGGCCAAGATCCTCTACGAGGGGCCCGAACCCGGGACGCTGATCCAGTACTTCAAGGACGATGGCAATGCCGGCTCGAACACGGCTTCGACCGGGCTTGAAGGCAAGGGCGTTCTGAACAACCGGCTGTCGGAATTCTTCATGTCCGGCCTGAACGGCATCGGCGTGCCGACCCATTTCATCCGCCGCATCAACATGCGCGAACAGCTTGTGCGCATGGCCGAGATCATCCCGCTGGAAGTGGTGGTCCGCAACTTCGCCGCCGGCGGCATCTCGAAACGCCTTGGCATTCCGGAAGGCACGCCGCTGCCGCGCCCGATCGTCGAATATTACTTCAAGGACGACAAGCTGGGCTGCCCGCTGGTGTCCGAGGAACATATCATCGCCTTCGGCTGGGCCAGCCAGCAGGATCTGGACGATGTCGTGGCGCTGGCGCTGCGCGTGAACGACTTTCTGTCGGGCGTGATGATGGGGGTGGGCATCCGCCTCGCCGATTTCCGCATCGAGGTCGGCCGGATCTGGGAAGGCGATTACATGCGCCTGATCGTGGCCGACGAGATCAGCCCCGACAGCTGCCGGCTGTGGGACGTGCGCAGCGAAGGCGAAAGCCCCGCCCGCGAACCCGGCCCGCTTCAGGATGTCTATACCGAGCTTGCCCGCCGCCTTGGCGTGCTGCCCTCGAACGTCACCCACACCACCAAGCCCACGCTTATCAACTGAAAGGCCCTGCCGCGATGAAAGCCCGCGTCCATGTCATGCTGAAGGATGGCGTCCTCGATCCGCAGGGCGAGGCGGTGAAACACGCGCTTGGCACCCTTGGGTTTTCGGGCGTTGCCGGCGTCCGTCAGGGCAAGGTGATCGACCTTGACCTGACCGCGACCGATGCCGCCGCCGCCGAAGCCGAAGTGCGCGTCATGTGCGAAAAGCTGCTTGCCAATACGGTGATCGAAAAGTTCACCGTCGAGATCCTCTGAATCTCGGGCCGGCTGCGCCCGCGCTGACGACATGACGGCGCGGGTGCTTCCCGCGCCGGTCCATTTGCGCTATCGGGGGGCAGTCCTTCCCCGTCCTGTCCTTCCCTTCCCTTCCCCCCGCCCAGATCCCAGCCGGAGTGCCGCCGATGAAAGCCGCCGTCATCACCTTTCCCGGGTCGAACTGCGACCGCGACCTTGCCGTGGCCTTCGAGGCCGCCGGCGCCGAGGTGGTCCGGGTCTGGCACAAGGATACCGACCTGCCGGCGGGCGTCGACGTGGTGGGCGTGCCGGGTGGCTTTTCCTTCGGTGATTACCTGCGCTGCGGCGCGATTGCCGCGCGCTCGCCCATCGCGGGGGCGATGATCCGGCATGCGGAACGCGGCGGCTATGTGCTGGGGATCTGCAACGGCTTTCAGGTGCTGACCGAAACCGGCCTGCTGCCGGGGGCGCTGATGCGCAATGCCGGGCTGAAATTCATCTGCCGCCCGGTGGAACTGTCGGTCGCGACCGCCGACAGCGCCTTCACCGCGGGCTGGGCGGTAGGCGATGTGGTGCGTTTCCCGATCGCACACCACGACGGCAACTATACCGCCGACCCGGACACGCTGGCGCGGCTGCGGGCCGAGGATCGGGTGGCCTTCACCTATCTGGAAAACCCCAACGGCTCGATGGCTGATATCGCGGGGGTGCTGTCGGACAACCGCCGCGTGCTGGGCCTGATGCCGCACCCCGAACGCGCCGTCGATCCGGCGCAGGGCGGCACCGACGGCATGGGGATGTTCCGCTCGCTTCTGGGCGCGATGGCGCTGGTGTGATCGCCCGGCGCTTGTTGCGCTGATCGTGGCGCAGTAGGTTCCCGCCCATGCAGGACGCGGCCTTCCAGACCGAAGCAGAGCCGGCGCCACCGGGCAACGGCTGGCGCTTGCGGATCGCCGTGGGGCTTCTGGTCATCCTGGCCGTGGTGACCGTGCTGGTCACCAACCGCTGGATGAGCGAACGCTTTACCGATTCGACACGCAGCCGGGCCGAACTGCGCCTTGCGCTGTATTCCGGCAACCTGCTGACCGAATTGCAGCGCACCTCGGTCGTGCCCTTGTTGCTGGCGCGTGACCCGGCGCTGATCGGGGCGCTGGGCTCGGCCGAATTCTCGTCGACATCGCAGCGGCTGATCTCGTTTCAGGCCGAGATCGGCGCCGCCTCGATCCTGCTGCTGGACAAGGACGGCCGCACCGTCGGCGCGACCAACCGCAACCTGATCGGCACCAGCCACCGCGCCGCGCCCTATTTCATCGATGCGCAACGCAACCGCGACACGGTGTTCACCTCGGCGCTGCGCGAGCAGGGGATGTTCGATTTCACCTATTCGCGGGCCGTTCTGAACGACAACCGCATGGTGGGGGTGATCGTCGTCGCGGTCGATCTGATGAAATACGAACGCGCCTGGGCCGGGCTTCAGGATGCGGTGCTGGTCACGGACAGTCAGGGCATCGTGATCCTGTCGACCGAACCGCGCTGGCGCGGGCTGACGATCCCGCAGGCGCTGGCCGCGCGCGATGCGCCCTCGGCGATCCGGCGGGCGTTGCAGGCCACCGCCGACTGGGCGCAGCAGCCGCCCGACGCCTATCTGAAGGGCGAGGCGGTGATGAAGACCGAATCGCGGGTGCCGTTCCGCGGCTGGCGCATCGTGACCTTCACCGCCTATGATTCCGTGCGCGAACGGGTGAACGGCATCCTTGCGCTGGAGATCATGGGCTTTGCCATTCTGCTGGCGCTGACCTTCTATCTGCTGTCCCGCAAGGCCTATTCGCAAAGCATGTCGTTTCAGCGCGAGTCGGCGGAACTTCGCCTTCTGAATGCGCGTTTGCAGCGAGAGATTGCCGAACGCGAAAAGGTGCAGAAGGATCTGGCCGTGGCGGAGCTGACGCTGGCACAATCGTCCAAGCTTGCCGCGCTGGGCGAGATGTCGGCCGCTGTCAGCCACGAACTGAACCAGCCGCTGGCCGCGATGAAGACCTATCTGGCGGGTGCGAAACTCTTGTTGCAGCGGCGCCGGACGGAAGAGGCGCTGTCCTCGTTCCAGCGGATCGACGACCTGATCGAGCGGATGGGCGCGATCACCCGGCAGTTGAAATCCTATGCCCGCAAAGGCGGTGAGGCGTTCGAGCCGGTGGATATGCGCCATTGCGTTTCCTCGGCGCTGTCGATGATGGAACCGCAGTTGAAGATCCGCGTGGTGCGGATCAGCCGTGCCATGCCGCGCCAGCCGGTGATGGTGATGGCCGACAAGCTGCGGCTGGAACAGGTCATCATCAATCTGCTGCGCAACGCGCTGGATGCGACGAAAGACATCCCCTCGGCGCAGATCGACATCCTGCTGTCGGCCGGCGAGACCGCAACGCTGACCGTCCGCGACAATGGGCACGGGATCGAAGACCTCGACAACCTGTTCGAGCCTTTCTACACCACCAAGAAACCGGGCGAGGGGGTGGGCCTTGGCCTTGCGATCTCGTCGGGTATCGTGACCGACCTTGGCGGGCGTCTGACCGCGCGCAACGCGGAAAGCGGCGGCGCAGTGTTCGAGGTGCAGCTGCCTATCCTGGGTTCAGACGTGAAAGCAGCCGAGTGAGGTATCAATGGCCCGTGCGATGAAAGTGGCGATCGTCGATGACGAAGCCGACATGCGGCAGTCGATCAGCCAGTGGCTTGCGCTTTCGGGCTTTGACACCGAAACCTATGCCAGCGCCGAAGAGGCGCTGAAAACCCTTGGCGCGGATTTTCCCGGCGTCGTGGTGTCCGATATCAAGATGCCCGGCATGGATGGCATGACCTTCCTGAAAAAGCTGATGAGCATGGACAGCGGCCTGCCGGTGATCCTGATCACCGGCCATGGCGATGTGCCGATGGCGGTTGAGGCGATGCGCGTCGGCGCCTTCGACTTTCTGGAAAAGCCGTTCAACCCCGACCGGATGACGGAACTGGCCAAACGCGCCACCCAGCAGCGCAAGCTGACGCTGGACAACCGGGCGTTGCGACGGGAACTCTCTGACGGGACGGTGCTGATGAAGAAGCTGATCGGCACCTCGCCGGTCATGGAGCGCCTGCGCGAGGATATCCTGGATCTGGGGCAGGCCGACAGCCATGTGCTGATCGACGGCGAGACCGGAACCGGAAAGACGCTGGTGGCGCATGCGCTTCACGCGGTGGGGGCGCGGGCCGGGCGCAAGTTCGTGACGATTTCCTGTGCCGCCTGGTCCGAGGATCAGTTGTCGGCCAAACTGTTCGGCCCGACCGAGGACGGCCAGCTTCCGCTGGTCGAGGAAGCCCGGGGCGGGACGCTGTGTCTTGAAGATATCGAGTCGCTGTCGCATCCGCTGCAATCGCGGCTGCTGACTGTCATCAACGAACAGGGCACCCCGCCCGAAACCCGGATCATCGCGATCTGCAACGAACACGCGCCGGATACGACGCTGGAAAACGTCCTGCGGTCCGACCTTTATTACCGGCTGGGCGCCATGACCATCGTGCTGCCGCCGCTTCGGACGCGCGGCGAGGATATCCTGACGCTGTTCACCCGCATGTCGGAACAGTTCGCCGAGGAATATGGCTGCGAGGCGCCGCAGGTGACCGCACAAGAGGCCGCCCAGCTGCTTCAGGCGCCCTGGCCCGGCAACGTGCGCCAGCTTGTCAACATCGCGGAACGCGCGGTGTTGCAGAACCGGCGCGGATCGGGCTCGATCGCGTCGCTCTTGATGGCCGACAACGAAGCATCAGGCCCGGCGCTGACCACCGAGGGCAAGCCGCTGAAGGATTACGTCGAGGCGTTCGAGCGGATGCTGATCGACAACACCATGCGTCGGCACAAGGGTTCGATCGTGGCGGTGATGGAGGAGTTGTGCCTGCCGCGCCGGACCCTGAACGAGAAAATGGCGAAATACGGGCTAAGCCGCGCCGATTACGTCTGATTTTCCGGGATAATCCACCCAAGCGTGGTCATGGCGGCGGCACTCGACCAATGGTTGAGTTGCTCCGCCAAAAATAGGCCATTGTGTTTTGCCCGTCCCTGCCGCTAATGTCGCACCTACGCGGGTTTCGCCTGATGATGGCAGATGTCCGCGCGCCAGTTTCGCTGCCGTGCGCGCAATCGGGGCCAAGGGTCCGAAAGCGCAGCCGCGTGCAGATCTCCGGGGTCGCAAGGCCCCACGTTCGCCCGCAGGTCTTCAGACTGATCGGGCCATTTCAATGGGCGCCCGACTTGCGCCCGGGATCATAGAACCGCGATGAGCCGCGCCGATCGATTGCCAGACTGCACGAGGGGCCCCTGCGGCCCCGCGCTTTCTGGCCCCCGGCGCCGCCTCGCCCGAACAAGCCACCACGCACAATGGACCTTTGCCGGGGCTCGCCCCGGCCCAAGCCTGTTGTCCGGGTGCCATGGAACCAGATGGCCAAGAAAATGCTTATCGATGCCACCCACCCCGAGGAAACTCGGGTCGTGGTGGTCGACGGAAACAAGGTCGAGGAATTCGATTTTGAAACCGTCAACAAGCGGCAGATCGCCGGAAACATCTATCTCGCCAAGGTGACGCGGGTCGAACCCTCGCTTCAGGCGGCTTTCGTCGATTACGGCGGGAACCGGCACGGCTTCCTGGCCTTCGCCGAGATCCATCCCGATTACTACCAGATCCCGATGGCCGACCGTAAGGCGCTGCTCGAGGAAGAGCGCGCCTTCAACCGCGCCGAGGACGATGAGGATCAGGGCCGTTCGCGCCGCCGTCCACGTCCGCAGGCCGCCGATGCCGTGCAGGGCGGCAATGTCGCCGGCATGGATGTGGTTGATCTGGGCGAAGAAACCGGCGCCGATGCGCTGTATGAGGTTGACGCGACCCAAAGCCCTCAACCCGATGGCGATGAGGGTGAAAAGCCCTGGAAAGCCGTCGATCACGCCTCGGACACCGACGATGAGATCGAATCGGTCGCCGATGAGGATCTGTCCGAGGAAATTCCCCCGCCACGCAAGCCGCGGTCGCGTCGCTACAAGATCCAGGAAGTGATCAAGGTGCGCCAGATCATGCTGGTGCAGGTGGTCAAGGAAGAACGCGGCAACAAGGGCGCGGCTCTGACCACCTATCTGTCGCTGGCGGGCCGTTATTGCGTGCTGATGCCGAACACGGCGCGGGGCGGCGGGATTTCCCGCAAGATCACGCAGGCCGCCGACCGCAAGAAGCTGAAGGAAATCGCCGCCGAACTTGAGGTTCCGGAAGGCGCGGGCCTGATCATCCGCACCGCCGGCGCCAAACGCACCAAGCAGGAAATCCGGCGCGATTATGAATATCTGCTGCGTCTGTGGGAACAGATCCGCGAACTGACGCTGAAAAGCATCGCCCCCGCCCCGATCTACGAAGAGGGCGACCTGATCAAGCGCACGATCCGCGACCTGTTCAACCGCGAGATCGAGGAAGTTCTGGTCGAGGGCGAGGCCGGCTATCGCACCGCCAAGGATTTCATGCGGATGATCATGCCGGCGCATGCGCGGCAGGTGATCCGCTATGATGAGCCGATGCCGCTGTTCGCCCGCTATCAGGTGGAAAGTTATCTTTCCGGCATGTTCAACCCGGTCGTGCAGCTGAAATCCGGCGGCTATATCGTCATCGGCGTGACCGAGGCGCTGGTGGCGGTCGACGTGAACTCTGGCCGGGCGACGAAGGAAGGCTCGATCGAGGAAACCGCTCTCAAGACCAACCTTGAAGCCGCCGAAGAGGTGGCGCGTCAGTTGCGTCTGCGCGACCTTGCCGGCCTGATCGTGATCGACTTCATCGACATGGAAGAGCGGAAGAATAACGCCGCCGTCGAGAAGCGTCTGAAAGACAAGCTGAAAACCGACCGCGCGCGGATTCAGGTCGGCCGCATCTCGGGCTTTGGCCTGATGGAGATGAGCCGCCAGCGCCTGCGTCCGGGGATGCTGGAATCGACCACGCAGCCCTGCGCGCATTGCCACGGCACCGGCCTGATCCGGTCCGATGACAGCCTTGCCTTGCAGGTTCTGCGGCAGCTGGAGGAAGAAGGCACCCGCAAGCGGTCGAAAGAGGTGCTGCTGCGCGCCCCGATCGCGGTGGTCAACTTCCTGATGAACCAGAAGCGCGAACATATCGCGATGATCGAGGCGCGCTATGGCATGGCGGTCCGGGTCGAGGCCGATCCGTCGCTGTCCAGCCCCGATTATGTGATCGAAAAGTTCAAGACCGCGACCCGCGTGGTGCCGGAAACCGTCAAGGTGATCTCGGGCAGTGCCGATCTGATGGGCGCTCCGGTCGACGAGCCCGAAGATGACTGGGTCGAGGAAGAGCCCGAAGTCATCGTCGAAGAGGCCGAGGACATCGTGGCCGAGCTTGCCGAGGGCGCGCCGTCCGAAGGTCAGCCGAAGAAGAAGCGTCGTCGTCGGCGGCGCCGTCGCGGCGGGCCCAATGCGGTGAACGGCCCGAACGGCCTTGAATCGTCCGATGGCGAAGGCGACGACGAGGATGAGGACGAGGACGAAGGCGCCGAGTCGGAGGCCGTCGAGGCGGAAGAGGTTGCCGCGCTGCCGGTGATCGAGCCCGAAGTCCCGGCCGAAGCTGAACGGCCGTCCGTGGCCGAGCCTGCCGCTGAACCCGCGCCCGAACCGATCGAGGAACCGGCACCGAAGAAGCGCACGCGCACCCGGACCCGCAAGGTGGCCGAACCTGCCGCCGAACCGGCCCCGGCCGCCGAAGAGCCGGCACCGAAAAAGCCCGCCCGCAGCCGCACGCGCCGCAAGCCTGCCCCCGAGGAGGTGACGGCCGAGGTTACGCCTGCGGCCCCGGCCCCCGAAGCCACTCCGGCCGCCGAACCCGCGCCTGCCCCCGAACCCACGCCTGCCCCGGCCCCGGTGACTGCCGCCCAGCCGGCCCCGCTGTGGGAAGCCACGCCCGAACCGCAGCCCGAGCCCGAGCCCGAGGACGATTCCAAACCCCGTCGCCGTGGCTGGTGGTCGATCGGCCGCTAAGGCAGGGGGCTGCCGGCCCCTCGATGGAACCGACAACAAAGGGCGCCCGTGGGCGCCCTTTCGTTTTGCGGCCATGGCCGTGCCGAAAACCCGCGCGCCAGCAGCCGGTTGCGATAGTGTTACTCTGTTTCGTCCCCATGTGCGCCGGGAAGGCTCGACCGAAGGGGGCAACCCATGCGCCCTGCGGGCGCGCTGCCCGCCGTCACACCCCTCGGGCGTTGCGGCGGATGTGCCACAGCGTCAACGGCCCGCGACCGTCGCGGCTCAGCACCTCGTGCCCGGTTTCGGCGCAGAAATGCGGCAGGTCGATCACCGCCATCGGATCGGTGGTGCTGACCCGCAGCACCGCGCCCGGCGCCATTGCCATCAGCCGCTTGCGCACGCGCAGCACCGGCAGCGGGCAGATCAGGCCCTCGCAGTCGAGATCCTCGTCGAAATGCATCGCCCGTCCGCCCCATCGGCCCCGTCCGCGCCGATATTGCGCGGGATCAACGCGGGGCCACCCGCGCCGCGCGATACGCGCCCTGTCGGTTCCCGTCAATCGCCCGGCCGTTCTCCACGTCAATGTGAGACGGCGGCGGGTGACGGCGGTCCAAGGACCGGCTAGGAGTCGGACGACCAAAGGAGCGCATATGTTCGGGATCGACCTCATCGATGCGGGGCTTCTGCCCGCCATGCTGATCGCGCTGGTGGCGGGGGTGCTGTCCTTCCTCAGCCCCTGCGTGCTGCCGATCGTGCCGCCCTATCTGGCCTATATGGGCGGCATCAGCATGAAGGATCTGGGCAGCGGCGCCGCTCGCGGGCCGGTGCTGGCGGCGCTGTTCTTCGTGATGGGGCTGTCGACGGTCTTCCTGTTCCTGGGCTTTACCGCCTCGGCCTTCGGCGCCTTCTTCCTGTCGAACGCCGAGACGTTTTCGACCCTCGCCGGGGTGATTGTCATGGCGTTCGGCGCCCATTTCATCGGCATCTACCGCCTGCGCTTTCTGGATCGCGAGATGCGGATGGATGCGGGCGACCGGGGAGGCTCGGCCTTCGGGGCCTATGTGCTGGGGCTGGCCTTCGCCTTCGGTTGGACGCCCTGCATCGGGCCGCAACTGGGCGCGATCCTGACCCTTGCCGCGTCCGAGGCCAGCATTGCCCGCGGCACCACGCTGCTTGCGACCTATGCCGCGGGGCTTGGGCTGCCGTTCCTGCTGGTTGCGGCGTTCTTTCCGCGCCTCTCCGGTCTGATGGGCTGGATGAAACGCCATATGGAGCGGATCGAGCGGATGATGGGCCTGTTGCTTTGGACCATCGGGCTTCTGATGCTGACGGGGGGATTTTCCAGTTTTTCCTACTGGCTGCTTGAAACCTTCCCGGCGCTGGCCCGGCTGGGCTAGTCTGAAGCCTCGTCGCGCCCCGAGGACCGCCCATGGATCTATTGACCGAACCGAAGCTGAAGCGCCCGTTCCGACGCCGGGTGTTCTATGTGCCGGGCTATGATCCGTTCCATCCCCGCCGCTACCGCGAGCTTTACCGCCGCCATGCCGCCGCACAGGCCGAAATCTCGGGCTATGCGGTGACCCTTGGGCCGCGGACGACGCCCGGCCCCTATGGCTGGCATGTCTCGGGGGGGATGGAGGGCGGATTCACCGAAACCGACATCGAGGTTCTGGTCTGGTCCGACATCGTGCGCCAGTCGATGGATCACGGGATCTTGGCGACCTATCTTCAGCTTTTGCGCACGGTCGGGGTCTATGTCGGGTCGGGCGCGCTGTTCCGGCTGATGCGGTTGCGCAAGGGGCCGGTGCTGGCGGCGCTGTATCCGATCGTGATGCTTCTGGCGCAGCTTGGGCTGGCGCTGGCGCTGGGGTGGCATGTCGTGGACATCGTGGGGCTGATCTGGCCTCCGCTGGGCTGGCTGGCGGGGGCGGGCGCGGCGGTGGCGCTGCTGCGCTGGTTCCGAGCCAAGGACGCGGTCTTTTTCGCCTATTACCTGATGCATGATTTCGGCCATGTCGCGCAGACCCGCGGTGCGGTCGCGCCCGATCTGGCCGAACGCATGGCCCGCTTTCGCGCCGCCATATCCGAGGCGATGCACAGCGACGCGGATGAGGTTCTGGTGGTCGGCCATTCCTCGGGGGCGCATCTGGCGGTGTCGATTCTGGCCGATCTGATCCGCGCGGGCCTGCCTGCGCGGCGTCCGGCCCTGGGACTTCTGACGCTGGGGCAGGTGGTGCCGATGGTGTCGTTCCTGCCGCGGGCGGGCCGGCTGCGGGCCGATCTGCACTTTCTGTCGGCGCGGGATGAACTGACATGGGTCGATGTGACCGCGCCCGGCGATGGCTGCGCCTTTGCGCTGTGCGATCCGGTGGCGGTGTCGGGGGTGGCGCCGGAGGGCAAACGCTGGCCGCTGGTGATTTCGGCCGCGTTCAGCCAGACCCTTTCGCCCGAACGCTGGCGGGCGCTGCGCTGGCGGTTCTTCCGGCTGCATTTCCAGTATCTCTGCGCCTTTGACCGGCCGGGGGATTACGACTATTTCCGCATCACCGCGGGCCCGATGACGCTGGCCGACCGCTTTCGCGGCCGCGCACCGTCCAATAGCCGCATTGACCGTGCGGTGTCGGGCTACATAACCATGGGCGCATGATCCCGCCCAAGCCCGCCAGCCGCCCCGACCGCGTGTCGCTTCTGCGCCACATCCTGCTGTTCCGGCGCGACATCCTTTCGTCGCAACCCGCGCGGCTTTACCGGGCCTGGATGGCCGAGTTCCGCACGCCGTTCTTCCGCAGCTATCTGTGCAACGACCCCGCCCTGATCCGCCGTGTCCTGCATGACCGCCCCGAGGATTTCCCCAAATCCGACCGCGTCCGTGAAGGGCTGGCGCCGCTGCTGGGGCAGTCGGTGTTCGTGACCAATGGCGAGCTGTGGAAGCGTCAGCGCCGCATCATCGACCCCGCGTTCGAAGGCGGCCGGCTGCGCGATACCTTTCCTGCCATGGTGGCGGCCGGGCAGGCGGCGGTGGCGCGTCTGGGCGGCGTGGCCGAGGCCGAGGCCGAAATGAGTCATGCTGCCGCCGACGTGATCTTTCGCACGCTGTTCTCGATCCCGATCGAGAACGAGGTGGCGCAGGCGGTCTTTCACCAGTTCCGCGATTTCCAGCGCACGCAGCCGCTGCTGAACCTTGCCGCCTTCCTGCGGCTGCCGCGCTGGCTGCCGCGGCTGCATCGCCGGCGAACGCTGAAAACGGCGGCGACGATCCGCGACCTGATCGCCCGCCTGACCGAAGAGCGCGCCGCCGCCATCGCGGCCGGCACCGCGCCCGACGATCTGGCGACCAAGATCATGACCACCCGCGATCCGCTGACCGGGCAGACCTTTTCGACCTCCGAGATGGTCGATCAGGTCGCGATCTTCTTTCTGGCCGGGCACGAAACCTCGGCCTCGGCGCTGGCTTGGGCGCTGTATCTGCTGGCGCTTGCCCCCGAGGTGCAGGACCGCGTCGCGACCGAGGCCGAGGCGCTGGGCGACACCCCCGATTTCGCGGCGATGGGCCGGCTGAAACTTGGCCGCGACGTGTTCCGCGAGGCGCTTCGCCTTTATCCCCCGGTGCCGATGATGGTCCGCGAATCCCGCTGCCCCGAAGAGATGCGCGGCCGCAGCGTCGCCCCCGGTGCGCAGATCGTGCTGTCGCCGTGGCACCTGCACCGGCACGAACGGATCTGGGCCGATCCCGACGCCTTCGACCCCGACCGCTGGCAGACGCAGGCGGGCCGCGACTGCGCGCGCGAGGCGTGGCTGCCGTTCTCGGCCGGGCCGCGGGTCTGTACCGGCGCCGGTTTCGCGATGATCGAGGGGCCGCTTTTGCTGTCGATGATCGTTCGCGCCTTCCGCATCCTGCCGGTCGAAGGACGAGTGCCGGTTCCGGTTGCGCATCTGACCGTGCGCTCGGCCGACGGGATCTGGTTGCGGTTTCAGCCGCGATAGGATCGGTCCCGGCAACCGATGCGCTGCGGCCCTGCCGACGGGTCTGGCCGCGGTTTCAGCCGCGATAGTGGCGCAGCACGAAGACCCGGATCGCCGAGGCGAGGCCCACGTCAGGTTCGCGTCCGTCGTCCACTTCGGCGGCCAGCGCGTTGACTGGCTGCCCGCGCGCGGCGGCGATGTCGCGGAAGGCGCGCCAGAACTCGGCTTCCAGCGAAACGCTGGTGCGGTGGCCGTGCAGGGTCAGCGAATGTTTCTCGGGGCGGCCACTCATTGCGGGCGGTCGTCCGGATCGTTGGCCGGGGTGGCGCCGGGGGGATTGGTGGCGGGGGATATCGGCGCTGGCGCCGCGCGGCGGTGGGCGTCAAGGTCGGCGCGGGCCTTGTCAGCCCGCGCCTGTTCCAACTCGCGTTCGGCCTTGGTGCGGCCGAACTTCGCCGCATTCTCGTCGCCCTTCCGGCGGCGGGCGTCGCGCGCCGCCGCCTTGCGCCTTTCGCGAAGGTTGACGATCTCGGCCATCAGCCCTTGGGGCCGATCATGTCTTCGGGGCGCACGATGCGGTCAAAGGTTTCGGCATCGACATAGCCCAAGGCAATCGCCTCTTCGCGCAGCGTGGTGCCGTTCTTGTGCGCGGTCTTGGCGACCTTGGTGGCGGCATCATAGCCGATGGTCGGCGCCAGCGCCGTCACCAGCATCAGGCTTTCCTTCATCAGCTTGTCGATGCGCGCCGTATTGGCCTGCGTGCCCACCACCATGTTGTCGGTGAAGCTGCCCGCGGCATCGCCCAGAAGCTGCATGGATTGCAGCACGTTATAGGACATCATCGGGTTGTAGACGTTCAGTTCGAAATGGCCCTGCGATCCGGCGAAGCCCACGGCCGCGTCGTTGCCCATGACATGGGCGCAGACCATGGTCAGGGCCTCGGCCTGGGTCGGGTTGACCTTGCCCGGCATGATCGAGCTGCCGGGTTCGTTTTCCGGCAGGATCAGCTCGCCCAGACCCGAGCGCGGGCCCGAGCCCAGAAGCCGCATGTCGTTGGCGATCTTGAACAGGCTGGCGGCGACCGTCTTCAGCGCGCCCGAGAACATCACCATCGCATCATGCGCGGCCAGTGCCTCGAACTTGTTTTCGGCGGTGACGAAGGGCAGGCCGGTGATCTCGGCGATCTTGCCAGCCACGCGGGTGTCCCAGCCCACGCGGGTGTTGAGGCCGGTGCCGACGGCAGTTCCGCCCTGCGCCAGTTCGTAGATGTCGGGCAGGCAGGCCTTCACGCGGGCGATGCCCTTTTCCACCTGCTTGGCATAGCCCGAGAATTCCTGACCCAAGGTCAGCGGCGTCGCGTCCTGCGTGTGGGTGCGGCCGATCTTGATGATGTCCTTGAATTCCTCGGATTTCGCCAGAAGTGCTGCGTGCAGCTTTTCCAGCCCCGGCAGCAGCACGTCGCGCGCCATCATGCCGATGGCCACATGCATCGCGGTGGGGAACGTGTCGTTCGAGGACTGCCCCATGTTGACATGGTCGTTCGGGTGAACAGGCTTCTTCGAGCCCATCACGCCGCCCAGCATCTCGATCGCGCGGTTCGAGATCACCTCGTTCGCGTTCATGTTCGACTGCGTGCCCGATCCGGTTTGCCAGACCACCAGCGGGAAGTTGTCGTCGAATTTTCCGTCGATCACCTCGGTCGCGGCGGCGGCGATGGCCTGGCCCAGTTCAGGTGTGATGTCGCCCTGATCGATGTTGACCAGCGCACAGGCCTTCTTGATGACGCCCAGCGCGCGGATGATGGCAACGGGCTGGCGTTCCCAACCGATGGGGAAGTTCTGGATCGAACGCTGGGTCTGCGCGCCCCAGTATTTGTCGGCGGGAACCTCGAGCGGGCCAAAGCTGTCGGTTTCGGTGCGGGTGGCGGTCATGCGAGGCAAGCTCCGTTGATGTGCTGCCAGCGTCTTAGGAAGAAGCGGCGTGGAAATCAATCGGTGTGCCGTGGCATGCGGGGGAAGGGGGGGCTTCTGCCCCCCGTCTCCGGCAAGGGCCGGAGACTCCCCCCGAGGATATTTGGGCCAGCGTGAAGGTTACTTGCGGAACTTGTCGAGGCTGACCACCTGTGCGTCGTGGCGCGGCGGTTCGTCATCGTCGTCAGGTTCGGCTTCGGTGTCGTCATCCTCGTCGTCGTGGGTTTCGAAGCGCAGGCCGAATTCGACCGACGGATCGACGAAGGTGCGCATGGCATCGAAGGGGATCACCAGCGGTTCGGGCTGGTTGCCGAAGTTGAGGGTCACCGCAAAGCCGCGGTCGTCCACCGACAGGTTTTCATACCAGTGCTGAATCACCACGGTCATTTCCTGCGGGTAGCGTCCGCGCAGCCAGTCGGCCATTTCGACATCGGGGTGGGTGGTGTCGAAGGTGATGAAGAAATGGTGCGCCCCCGGCAACCCATGCTCGGCCACGTCGGCAAGCACACTTTGGATCAGGCCCCGCATCGCGCGGTGCATGAGGTTGCCGTAGTCGATGGAACGCGCCATGCCGGATCCTCTTTCCGTTTCGGGGTCAGCATAGGGGATTCGGATTGGAAGGGAAGGGGGCGGCGCGGGCGATTTTCCGCTTTGGCCCGCAACCTGTGGGTGCAACCCCTTGCGCAGGAGAGGGGCGGGCGCTGTGTCGGCGGTTGTGGTCTTGGCTGCGCGGTTTGATCCCGACGGGTGTCGGATGGCGGCGGGTGCCGGTCTGGTCTTGCGGAGAGGGGAAAGTGCAGGTTTCTGTTGCCAGGTACCTGCGAACCCCGCCTTACGCGGCTAAGCGCAAGGGCTTAAGTTTCGATCGCTCGAACTGCTTACGCAGCCAGAGCCATCGGAGCACGGTTGTCGTTGGCAACTGTACTTTTCGGACCGATAACGGTGGTACCTCACCGGGACAAAGCAACCCCTTTAGACGTTCGTCGATCCTGTTTCGGCCCCCTCCGCCCCCAACGAGGGAGTTTTGGTGGAGCCGCCGGGTACCGCCCCCGGGTCCGATCCGCTTATGACGAGCGCGTTTATGCCCATAGTCCGGATTGCTCCGGACAGGGCGAATATAGGGCGGGGGCATGGGGTGTGCAAGGGTGGCGCCGGGGCCGTGGCATCGCGCGTATCGGCGGGCGGTGGTGACGGTCAAGCGCGCTGTGGCATCGCGCGTATCGGGCTTGCGCTGCCGGCACGCGCCGGCCCGTCTTGCCAGCAGGTGCTTTGCCCCTTTTGGTCGAAGGATCGGCGTGATCCGCGCATCGGCTGTGGCGCCGATGCCGTCTTGGGTGGCGCGCCCGGACGGGTCCGGGCGCGGGCATTGGCGAGGGATCAGAAGCCCGACTTGATCTTTTCGAACTCTTCCAGCATCCGGTCGCGCATCTTGGCATCAAGCGGGTTTTGCGCCAGCAGCGTCGCGTTCACCGGCGCCAGTTCCGCGGCCTTGATATCTTCGGCCGGGATCTCGGCCATCGCGGCATCGTTGGAATGGGCATAGCCATGGCTGGCCAGCAGCGATTTCGCCGAGCTGTGAGCGAGCCACGCGTTCATGAAATCATAGGCCTTGTCTTCGCTACCGGGGGCGTCCTTGAAGTTGACGTAGCCGCAGAAGAAGGTGGCCGAGCCTTCCTTGGACTCACGCTGGAAGCCGACGGGGAAGCCTTCCTGCCGCATCAGTGCGATGGCGTCGTTCCAGGTCCAGGCCAGTTGCACCTCGCCGGTGGCCATCAGTTGTGCCAGTTCCGACGGGTCGGCCCAGTAGGCGCGGACGTTCTCATGCGCCTGCCGCAGCCAGGCGGCGCCGGCCTGGAACTGTTCTTCGGTCAGGTTGGTCCAGTCCGAGACGCCCGTTGCCAGCAGTGCAAGCGACCAGATGTCGTCGGTGTTGTCAGGCAGCGAGATCCGGCCGGCATATTTCGGATCAAGGAAGATCTGAACCGAGGCGACATCTTCGGGCGGCACGGTCTCGGTGTTGTAGGCAAGTGCGGTGTAGGCGTAGTCGGTCGGGATATACCAGACGCCCTGATCGTCCGAGAAGATCTTCGATTCCTTGAACCGCTGCGGCAGGTTCGCGTATTCGGGGATGCGGCTGACGTCCCACGGCTCGATCAGGTCCGCGTCGCGGTATTTCGACACCATTTGCGAGCAGGGATGCGCGACATCCGCCTTGAACCCCGAGGCGACCTTCTGGAACGCTTCGTCGTCGTCGCCATAAAGCGCATAGGTCGGCATCTGGCCATGTTTGGCGACATAGTCCGAGACGAGGCTTTCGCTTTCGAAGCTCGCCCAGTCGAACACGATCAGATCGGGATCGGCGGCGGCGGCGGGCAGGGCCACGGCTGCGGCAAGGCTGGCCAGAAGGGAAATGCGACGGATCATGGAAGCTCCTTCGATCGTGGGTCTGTGGCGGGTCCGGGCTGGCCGGGGGATGAAGGAACGCTAGAATAGGCCCGGGGTTCGCTCAAGCACAGAATCAGCGTGTGGCTGGAACGGCTTGTCGGGCCGGTGTGGGCGGGATGGCACTGAACGCGAGGGGTGGGAACATGTTTCGGGCGCTGGTGGTCGAGAAGGATGCCGCAGGTGCAACGCGCGCCGTGGTGCGGGAACTGGAGGACTCCTGCCTGCCAGAGGGCGAGGTGACGGTTGCGGTCGAATACTCGACCCTGAACTACAAGGACGGGCTGTGCCTTGGGGCGGGGGGCGGTCTGGTGAAGGTCTGGCCGCATGTGCCGGGGATCGATTTCGCGGGGCGGGTGGAAAGCTCGGCTGACCCGCGGTTTCAGCCGGGGGATCGGGTGGTGCTGACCGGCTGGCGCGTCGGGGAAATCCGCTGGGGCGGGTATGCGACGAAGGCGCGGGTGAAGGCCGACTGGCTGGTGAAGCTGCCCGAGACGCTGACGACGCGGGCGGCGATGGCCGTGGGCACCGCCGGGTTGACGGCCATGCTGGCGGTGATGGCGCTTGAGGATCACGGGCTGGTGCCGGCATCGGGCGAGGTGCTGGTGACGGGGGCCGCGGGGGGTGTGGGCTCGGTTGCGACGGCGATTCTTGCGGCGCGGGGCTACCGGGTGGCCGCGGTGACCGGGCGGCCCGAGACGGCGGACTATCTGCGTGGTCTGGGTGCCGCACGGATCGTTCCGCGCGAGGATCTGGCCGAAACGGTGAAGCGCCCATTGGAATCAGAGACCTGGGCCGGCTGTGTGGATGCGGTGGGCGGCGCGATGCTGGCCCGCATTCTGGGGCAGATGGCCTATGGTGCCTCGGTTGCGGCGGTGGGGTTGGCCGGTGGGGCGGCGCTGCCGGCGACGGTTGTGCCGTTCATTCTGCGCGGGGTGAACCTGCTGGGCATCGACAGCGTGATGCGCCCCTTGCCCGACCGGGTGCGGGCATGGGCGCGGATTGCCACCGAACTGCCGATGGACAAGCTTGAGGCGATGGTCCGTCCGGCCACGCTGGCCGATCTGCCGGCGCTGGGCGAGGCGATCCTGAAGGGCGGCGTGCAGGGCCGGGTGGTGGTGGATGTGACGGCCTGAGCGTCGGGGCGGCGGCACCTTGTCAGCGAAAGGGGCGGGGTCTAGCCTTGGCCGATGATCCCCGGAGATGCCATGACCACCCTCGATATCGACTTTGTCCGCGCGCGGTTTCCTGCCTTGTCCGAGCCGTCGTTGGCGGGGCAGGCGTTCTTTGAAAATGCGGGCGGGTCCTATACCTGCGGCGCGGTGATCGACCGGCTGTTCCGGTTCTATCACCAGCGCAAGGTGCAGCCCTATGCCGCCTATGCCGCCAGCCATGCCGCGGGCGCCGAGATGGACGAGGCGCGCAGCCGGCTGGCCGCGCTGATGGGGGTGGATGAGGACGAGCTGTCCTTCGGTCCCTCGACCTCGGCCAATACCTTCGTGCTGGCGCAGGCGGTGCGCGGCTGGCTGAAGGGACGGGCCGGGGCGGTGGTGGTCACCGATCAGGACCACGAGGCGAACTCGGGCGTGTGGCGGCGGCTGGCCGAGGACGGGATCGAGATCCGCGAATGGAAGATCGACCCGGACACCGGCCATCTCGACCCTGCGGGACTGGTGCCGCTGCTGGCGGACGGGCAGGTGCGGCTTGTCTGTTTTCCCCATTGTTCCAATGTGGTGGGCGAGATCAACCCGGTGGCCGAAATCTGCGCCACGGTGCGCGCGGCGGGTGCGTTCAGCTGTGTCGACGGCGTCAGCTATGCGCCGCACGGGTTGCCGGACATGGGGGCGCTGGGGGCGGATGTGTATCTGTTCTCGGCCTACAAGACCTATGGGCCGCATCAGGGGCTGATGCTGATCCGCCGCGCCTTTGCCGGGATGCTGCCGGCGCAGGGGCATTTCTTCAACGCGGATGTGCTGTTCAAGCGTCTGACACCTGCGGGGCCGGATCATGCGCAGGTCGCGGCCTGCGCCGGGATGGCCGATTACATCGACGAGGTGCACGTCCATCACGCCGCCGCGGCGGTCGGAGGGGGCGGGGCGGGCGAGGCGCATCCGCGGCTGGCAGCCGCCGGCATCGCCGGCCCGGTCGACCGCAACCGGGCGGTTCACCGCCTGATGCGCGAGCATGAGATCCGGCTGCTGCGTCCGCTTCTCGATCAACTGGCGGGGCGGCGCGGCATCCGTCTGCTGGGGCCCCGGCAGGCGGAACTGCGGGCGCCGACGCTGGCGATCGCGCTTGACCGGCCGGCGGCGCCGGTGGCGGCGGCGCTGGCGGCGCAGGGGATCATGGCGGGTGCGGGCGATTTCTATGCTGTGCGCCCGCTGGCGGCGATGGGGGTCGATCCGGCCCAGGGCGTGTTGCGGCTGAGTTTCGTGCATTACACATCAGAGGCCGAGGTGGCGCAGCTGATGCTGGCGTTGGACGCGGTTCTCTGACGTTCGCGCGGGGGGCTGTCTGCCCCCCGGCCCGGCCCTTGGGGGCCGGGCTCCCCCCGAGGATATTTCTGCCAGAATGAAGGTCGTAGCCGGATGGAGTGATCCGGTTCGGCGGCTGTGGCGTAATGTGTTGAAACGAGGTGCAGAAGGTCAGATGTCAGAGGCTCCGCTTATTCTGTGGTTCAGGCGCGATCTGCGGCTGGCGGACAATCCCATGCTGGCCGAGGCGGTGGCCTCGGGGCGTCCTTTGCTGCCGGTGTTCATCCTTGATCCCGAGACCGAGGCGTTGGGGGCTGCGCCGAAGTGGCGGCTTGGGTTGGGGCTTGAGGTGTTTGCCCGGGCGCTGGAGGCGGTGGGAAGTCGTCTGGTGCTGCGGCGGGGGCCGGCCTTGCAGGTTCTGGCCGATCTGGCGGCCGAGGTCGGGGCTGTGGGTGTGCGCTGGGGGCGGCTTTATGAACGCGGCTGGCGAGCGCGGGACGAGGGGGTGAAGGCCGGCTTGAAGGCGCGTGGGCTGGAGGCGGTGAGCCATCCGGGCCACACGATCCACGAGCCCTGGGAGGTCGAGACCGGGCAGGGTGGGTTCTACCGGGTTTACACTCCGTTCTGGCGGGCGGTGAGGGATCGGCCGGTGGGCGGGCCGCTTCCGACGCCGAAGGAGGTGCGGCCGGTGTCGGTCTGGCCGGCGTCCGACCGGCTGGAGGACTGGCGGCTGGGGCAGGCCATGGTGCGCGGGGCGGGTGTTGTGGCGCGCCATGTCGGGGTGGGCGAGGCGGTGGCGCGGGCGCGGCTGGCCGGGTTTCTGGATGGGCCGGTGGATCGTTATGCGGCGCTGCGCGACGTGCCTGCCGAGGCTGTGACCTCGGGTCTGTCCGAGAACCTGACCTATGGCGAGATTTCGGCCCGCACCGTCTGGCATGCCGGGATGCGGGCGCTGGATGAGGGGCGGGCGGGTGCGGCCAAGTTCCTGCAAGAGCTGGTCTGGCGCGAGTTCGCCTGGCATCTGTTGCATCACACCCCCGAGATCGCCTTGCGCAACTGGCGGGGAGAGTGGGACGCGTTCCCCTGGCGCGGCGACAGCCCCGAGGCCGAGCTTTGGCGTCGCGGCATGACGGGCGAGCCCTTCGTCGATGCCGCGATGCGCGAGATGTTTGTGACCGGCACCATGCACAATCGTGCCCGGATGATCGCGGCCAGCTATCTGACCAAGCATCTTCTGACCGACTGGCGGGTGGGGCAGGCCTGGTTCGAGGACTGTCTGATCGACTGGGACCCGGCTGCGAATGCGCTGGGCTGGCAGTGGGTGGCTGGATCGGGGCCGGATGCCGCGCCCTATTTCCGCATCTTCAACCCGGCGACGCAGGCCGGGAAATTTGACGCGGATAGCGTTTATCGCCGCCGTTTTGTGGCAGAATTGTCCCGCGATCCGGGTGCCGAGGCGCTGGCGTTCTTCGAGGCTGCGCCGCGCAGTTGGGGGCTGTCGCCGCGGCAACGTTATCCGGCGGCGGTGGTGTCGCTTGTGGCAGGGCGAGAGCGCGCCCTTGCCGCCTATGGGCAACGCAACAAATGAAAAGGGCGCGCAGGCGCCGGAACGGGAAGGGAACGGGATGACGGCACTGGTCAGCACGCGGGGGCAGCACGATCTGCCGAGATATTTCTCGCAGGTGTATGAGGTGATGCAGAACCTGCGGCATGGGCGGCTGGATTTCGTTCTGGACGACGGCCGCCGGTTCCGGGTCGAGGGGGCGGGGCCAGGGCCGGTGGCGGAACTGGACATCCACGATCCCGACATCTTCGCCCGGCTGATTCGCGAGGGCGATCTTGGTTTCTGCGAAGCCTATGTGGATGGCGGCTGGTCCACGCCGGACCTGCAAGCCTTCATGGATCTGGTTCATGCCGACAATGACGGCGTCTATGACGGCTTTCCCGGCATGGCTTTGCTGCGTGCCTATGAAAATCTGCGCCACTGGTTGCGGGGCAATTCCAGGCGGCAGGCGCGGCGCAACATTGCCGCGCATTACGACCTTGGAAACGAGTTCTATGCCCTGTGGCTGGACGACAGCATGACCTATTCCTCGGCGCTGTTCCGCACCGGGCAGGAAAGTCTGGAAGAAGCGCAGCGGTTGAAATACGCCAGCATGGTCGATCGGATGGGGGCGAAGCCCGGCGATCATGTGCTTGAGATCGGCTGCGGCTGGGGCGGGTTTGCCGAATATGCCGCCAAGGAACGCGGGTTGCGCGTCACCGGCCTGACGATCAGTCAGGCGCAGCACGATTACGCGGTCGAGCGGATCGCCCGGGCGGGCCTGTCCGACCGGGTCGAGATCCGCTTGCAGGATTACCGGGACGAGCGTGGCAGCTATGATGGCATCGCCTCGATCGAGATGTTCGAGGCGGTGGGCGAGAAATACTGGCCGGTCTATTTCCAGACCCTGCGCGAAAGGCTGAAGCCCGAGGCCCGCGCCACGCTTCAGATCATCACCGTTCAGGACAAACGCTGGGAGGTCTATCGCCGCAGCGTTGATTTCATCCAGAAATATATCTTCCCGGGGGGAATGCTGCCGTCTCCGATGGCGCTGCGGGCCGAGATCGGCCGGGCGGGGTTGACGGTGGTGGACAGCATCGAGTTCGGCGAAAGCTATTCCATGACGCTGCGCCGCTGGCACGAGACGTTCAACGAACGCTGGGATCGGGTGGCGGCGATGGGTTTTGACGAGAGGTTCCGCCGCATGTGGAACTTTTACCTCACCTCTTGCGCGGGCTCTTTCCACGGTCGAAACTGCGACGTGACACAGATCACGGTAATGCGGGCCGCCTGAGACGGCCCCTTGGGGCAGGTGGGAATGCCGACGGCAGCCAAACTTTTCGCCGCGCTGGCGTTTGCCGCGCTGGGCTTTCTGGCGGGCGGGCTTTTCGGGCAGCAATTGCCCGAAGGGACGCCCACCGCCACCTTCGGTCCGGCGGCGGCGCTGATCGGGCTGATCTGCGGCTGGCGGATCAGTGGCGCGCTGGCCGGGCGCGGGTTCGGGGTGGCGATGGGCACCGGGGTCCGTACCGCCGTGACCATCCTGTTCTGGGGGCTGCTGGCCTATTCGATCCAGATCATGCTGATCCGCGCCATGCGCAAGCTGTATCACGGCCCGATGGAGGCGCTGGTCGGGGTGGTGGATCTGATGCTGGATCACGCAAGGCTTGCGCTGGCGCCTGAACTGTTGGCCGCGCTGCTGGTGGGCGGGTTTGTCGGGGGTGCGCTGGCCGAATGGGCCGGGCGGCGGTGGTCGTGACCTCTGTCCGCGTCTTTCTGGCCGGTCCGCTGGCATCTGATACCTTGCGCGCGGCGGTTCTGGGACGCGCGGTTCAGGGCCATGCCGCGCGGCTGGCGGATCATGCGATCTGCGCCGATCGGGCGCGTGTGGGGCTGGCCGCAGCGCCGGGGGCCGAGGCCGAGGGGCTGCTGGTCACGCTTGGCCCGGACGAGGCCGCGCGGCTTGGGTTTTACCAGACTGCCGTGGGGCTTTGCCCGGGGACGGTCACGGTGGCGGGGGCCACGGCCACGGCCCATCTGCTGGCGGTGCCAGACGCCGGCCCGTGGCAAGCCGCGTCATGGGCGGCGCAGTGGGGGCCGACCGTCGCCGCCACTGCGGGCGATGTGATGGCGCTGTGGCCCGAGGTTCCGGCCCGGTCGGTCGCGGCGCGCTACGGGATGATGCTGGTGCATGGGGCCAGCCGGGTGCGCGCGGCGGCCGAGGCCCCGTCGGGGCCATGCCGCCGGCCCGGCCCCGACGATCTGGCGGTGGCCCGCCGGCGTCAGGTCTATGCAAGGTTTTTCGCGGTCGAGGAATATGACCTGCGCTATCGCCGCTTCAATGGCGAGATGAGTCCGCAGGTCAATCGTGCGGTGTTCCTGTCGGGGGATGCGGTGACGGTGCTGCCCTATGATCCGGTCCGCGACCGGGTGTTGCTGGTCGAACAGTTCCGCATGGGCCCCTTTGCCCGCGGTGATGGCCAGCCGTGGCTGCTGGAGCCGATCGCCGGCCGGGTCGATCCCGGCGAAACCCCCGAGGACACCGCCCGCCGCGAAGCGGTGGAAGAGGCCGGCCTTGCGTTGGGGGCGGTGCTGCCGGTGGCGAATTACTACCCCACGCCAGGAGCCAAGGCGGAATATCTTTACTCTTTCGTGGCGATTGCCGATCTGCCTGACGGGGTCGAGGGCGTCTTTGGCATCGAGGGCGAGGCCGAGGATATCCGCGGCCATCTTGTCGGCTTCCACCGGCTGATGGATCTGGTGGCATCCGGCGCGGTCAGCAATGGCCCGCTGATCCTGACCGCGCTCTGGCTTCAGCGCGAGCGGGACGGGTTGCGGGCGGCGGTGGCCCGGTCTGCGCCCTGACGGGGCTGCGCGGCGGCGGCGGTCACGGCAACGGCGCGCGTGGCGATTGTGCTTCCTGCCCGATCCAGCGCCTTGTGCAGTGTAACGGCAGGCCGCGTGCCCTTGCCGTCCGCAGTCGGGCGGCGGGCGGGCTGTGCCCCCGCACGGCGGGCCGGGCGCGCGCCTCTGCCCGGCGATCCGCCCCAGCCGACGACCCTGTGCGTTCCCCGCCTTTCCGACCGGCGCCGATCCGCCTTTCCCGCAGGGGCGGCGCTTGAGTTCCGACCCCCTCGCCCCTACACAGGAGCCACAGCAAAGGACAAGGCCATGCGCATCCAAAGAGACCTTGCCGACACGATCGGCAACACCCCCCTGATCCGTCTCCGCAGGGCCTCGGAACTGACCGGCTGCGAAATCCTTGGCAAATGCGAGTTTCTGAACCCCGGCCAGTCGGTCAAGGACCGCGCGGCGCTTTACATCATCCGCGATGCGGTGGCGCAGGGCGTGTTGCAGCCGGGGGGCACCATCGTCGAGGGCACGGCCGGCAATACCGGCATCGGTCTGGCGCTGGTCGGCGCCTCGATGGGGTTCCGCACCGTGATCGTGATCCCCGAGACGCAAAGTCAGGAAAAGAAGGACATGATCCGGCTTGCGGGGGCGCAGCTGGTGCAGGTGCCCGCGGCGCCCTACCGCAACCCGAACAACTATGTGCGCTATTCCGGCCGTTTGGCCGAGGCGCTGGCCCGGACCGAACCCCGCGGCGCGATCTGGGCCAACCAGTTCGACAATGTGGCCAACCGTCAGGCCCATATCGAGACCACCGGCCCCGAGATCTGGGACCAGACCGGCGGCAAGGTTGACGGCTTCATCTGCGCCGTCGGCTCTGGCGGGACGCTGGCGGGCGTGGCCATGGCGCTTCAGCCCCGGGGCGTGAAGATCGGTCTGGCCGACCCGGAGGGCGCCGCGCTGCATTCCTATTACACCCAAGGCACGCTGGACGCGCCCGGAAGCTCGATCACCGAAGGCATCGGGCAGGGGCGGATCACCGCCAATCTGGAAGGGCTGCACCCGGATTTCAGCTACCGCATCCCCGATGCCGAGGCGCTGCCGATCATCTACGATCTGGTGCAGGACGAAGGGCTGTGCCTTGGCGGCTCGTCCGGGATCAACATCGCCGGCGCCATCCGCATGGCGCGCGAGATGGGGCCGGGCCACACCATCGTCACGGTGCTGTGCGACTATGGCAACCGCTATCAGTCCAAACTGTTCAACCCCGCCTTCCTGAAGGACAAGGGCCTGCCGGTGCCGCGCTGGCTGGATGAGGCGCCGCCCGCCCTGCCTTCGGTGTTCGAGGATTTCTGATCCGATGCTGCCCTTGGTGCGATTGCTGCGGCTTTGGCTGCTTTGTCTTGTTCTGGCCGGTGCCGCGGCGCAGGCCGGCTGGTTTGCCGCCCCAGCCGTCGCGCAAGAGGCAAGCAGCCCCGCGAAGGATGGCGACCAGTTCGATCCGCCCGACTACCGGGCGTGGGAAAAGACCGCCACCCGCGCCGAACGCGAGGTGGCCGACCGCGAGACGCCAAGCGCCGATTACGATGCGACGCGCGGCTATCTGGTGGAATGGCGCGACACGTTCCTGCGGGCGCAGGGGATCAACGCCAGCCGCATCGCCTCGACCCGGGGCCAGATCGACGCGCTGGGCCCAGAGCCTGCCGATGGCGCGGCCGAAGCCCCCGAGATCTCCGAGCGACGCAGGAAACTGGCCGATGAACTGGCCGAACTGCGCGCCCCGGTCACCGCGGCCGAGGAAGCCTATCGCCGCGCCGACGGCCTGATCCGCGAGATCGACAGCGTGGTGCGCGACCGTCAGGCGCAGGAACTGCTGCGCGACTGGCCGCTGCCGGTGAACCCGGCCAACTGGGCCGAGGCCGCCGGCGCCCTGTCCGAGGCCACGCTGCTGCTGTGGTCCGAGGGGCAGGAAGGCTGGCAGTCCAATGAGGTTCAGGACGGTATTCGCGAGAACCTGCCCGTGCTGCTGGGGCTGCTGGCGGTGGGCCTTTTGCTGATCGCCCGCGGCCGCGCGCTGATGGAGGGGCTGACCCAGCGGATGCAGGATCAGGCCTCGGCCCGCGGGCGCAAGGTCTGGTCGCTTCTGGTGTCGCTGGGCCAGATCGCGGCGCCGGTGGCGGGGGTCGTGGCGCTGGCCCATGCGATCACCCTGTCGGGTCTTGCCGGGCCGCGAACGGCCGTCGTGGTCGAGGCGCTGCCCGCCATTGGCTTCATCCTTTATGCGGCGGGCTGGCTGGCGGGGCGGCTGTTTCCGAAAGACCCCCACCAGTCCGCGCCCTTGCGCCTGCCGGCCGAGCGTCTTCGCGAGGGGCGCTTTCACACGGCAGCCTTCGGGGTCGTCATTGCCATCGATGCGCTGCGGCTGGTGGCGCTGCCGCCGGCGCGGGTGGGCGAGGCGGCGACCTCGGTCTTTGTGTTCCCGCTGATCGTGGTGGCGGGGCTTTTGCTGTTCCGCATCGGGCAACTGATGCTGGCACATCTGCGCAGCGACACAGCCGGGGACGAGCCGACAAGCTATCGCAACGGCCTGATCGGGCTTCTGGCGCGCGGGGCGATCCTGATCGGCGTCGTGGGGCCCCTGCTTGCTGCCGCGGGCTATGTCGCGGCCGCCACGGCGCTGGTCTATCCTGCCGGGGTGACGCTGGGCCTTGTGGGGCTGCTGTTCATCCTTCAGACGCTGGTGATCGACCTTTACGGTCTGGCCACAAGGGCCGAGAACGACGGCCGCGACGCGCTGTTGCCGGTGCTGATCGGCTTTTTGCTGGCACTGGGCATGGTGCCTTTGCTTGCCTTGGTCTGGGGCGCGCGGGTGGCCGACCTGACCGAGATCTGGGCGCGGTTCCGCGAAGGCTATACCATCGGCTCGACCCGGATTTCGCCCACCAGCTTCCTGTTGCTGGCGGTGGTGTTTTCGGTGGGCTATGGCGTCACGCGGCTGTTTCAGGGCGCGTTGAAGGCCTCGATCCTGCCCAAGACCCGGCTGGATCAGGGCGGGCGCAACGCGGTGGTGGCCGGCGTCGGCTATGTGGGCATCATCCTTGCCGGCCTTGTCGCGATCAATTCCGCAGGGCTTGACCTGTCGAACCTTGCCATCGTCGCCGGTGCGTTGTCGGTCGGTATCGGGTTCGGTCTGCAAACCATCGTGTCGAACTTCGTCTCGGGCATCATCCTGCTGATCGAGCGTCCGGTGTCCGAAGGCGACTGGATCGAGGTGGGCGGCGTGCAGGGCACGGTCAAGTCGATCTCGGTCCGCTCGACCCGGATTCAGACCTTCGACCGCACCGATGTGATCGTGCCGAACCAGGATCTGGTGGCCGGCCGGGTGACGAACTGGACCCGCTACAACATGACGGGGCGGCTGATCGTGCCGGTGGGCGTGGCCTATGGCAGCGACACCCGCCATGTCGAACGCATCCTGCGCGAAATCGCCGAGGCGCAGCCGCTGGCCATTCTGAAACCGCCGCCCACCATCGCCTTCATGGGCTTTACGCAGGAAGTGCTAAGCTTCGAGATCCGGGTGATCCTGCGCGACGTGAACTTCTCGCTCGCGGTGCGGTCCGACATCAACCACATGATCGTCAAGCGTTTCGCCGAGGAAGGCATCGGTCTGCCGCATATCGCGCGCGAGGTCTGGCCCCCGGCGCAGCCCGAGAACGGGCTAGGCGAGGCCGAACTGGTCGCGCTGATGAACCCGCCCGGGGCGGCACCGGCCAAGGCGCAGAAGGACGAGGTTCTGAAAGGCACCGCCGCCGTCCATTCCGACGAGGATGAGGATGCCGATGGCGACGATTCCGACGGCGACGAAGGCAACGGGGGCACCCGCTGATGACCGAACCGCTGTTCCGGCTTGATCCCTACCTGCGCGAGGCCGGGGCCACCGTCATCGGCCACACCGCCGAGGGCGCGATCCTGATCGACCGCTCGATCTTTTATCCCACCGGCGGCGGTCAGCCCGGCGACAGCGGCGATCTGCTGTGGGACGGCGGACGGTTGCCCATCGCCACCACCCTCAAGGCCGAGGCCGGTCGCATCGCGCTGGTTCCCGCCGCGGCGCAGGCGATGCCGCCGATCGGTGCCCCGGTGCGGCAGGTGCTCGACTGGGACCGCCGTCACCGCCTCATGCGGGTTCATACCGCGCTGCATCTGTTGTCGGTGGTGATTCCCCTTCCGGTCACGGGGGGCCAGATCGGGGCCGAGCGCGGCCGACTGGATTTCGACATGCCCGAGCCGCCTTCGGACGTGGCCGAGCTGGAACAGCGGCTGAATGCGCTGATCGGGCGCGATCTGGCCGTGACCGAGGACTGGATCACCGACGAGGCGCTTCTGGCTGATCCCTCGATCGTCAAGACCATGTCGGTGATGCCGCCGGTCGGGCAGGGCCGGGTGCGTCTGGTGCGCATCGGGCAGGGTGCGGCTCAGGTCGATCTTCAGCCCTGCGGCGGCACCCATGTCGCCCGGACCAGCGAAATCGGTCGCATCGAATTCGCCCGGATCGAGAAGAAGGGCCGCCAGAACCGCCGCGTCACCATTGCGCTTGCGGACTGACCCCGGGGGCCTGACCCGGTCGCCGTGAAGGCCGTGAAGGCCGTGAAGGCCGTGAAGGCCGTGAAGGCCGTGAAGGCCGTGAAGGCCGTGAAGGCCGGTCAGCCGATTGTCCGGCCGCGGCGTCAGCCGCGGGTTGATCGGCGCCGCGGTGCGGGCGCCATCCTTGTGCCGCGCCATTCGAATCCGGGCCGTGCGAAGGTCGCCCCCCACAGCAGCGGCAGCGACAGGTCGCGCAGCAGCCATGCGGCCAGATCGCGGCCGCCGCGCGGCCAGTCCATTGCGCGGCACAGCAGCCATTCGCCGCCATACCAAAGCGCAAGGAACGGCAGCGCCAGCGCCGGCTGCACCAGCGACAGCGACGCCACCGGCAGCACCGGCGACAACAGCGGCTCCAGTGCGAACAGGCCCGGCACGCCATGGCGGCGGATGCGCGACCAGCGCAACTGCCGCGCCCAGACATCGCGCGGGTGGCGCCGGCCAAGCGGTTGCGCGAAGGGGTGCGGCACCAGCCGCACGTTCAGCCCCGCCTTGCGCACCACGCGGGTGGCCGCGACATCCTCGGCCAGTTCGCGGCCCAGCACGGCCAGCCCACCCTGACGGTCAAGAAGCTCGCGGTGAAGGAACATGGTCTTGCCCTGCGCATAGCCCAGCCCGCAGCGTGCGGCGGCCAGTTGCCAGCGCCCTTGAAGCCCGTTCAGAAAGGCGGCCTCGACCGCGGCGGCCAGCCCCTCGGGGCGGGTGCCGGCTGGGGGCGAGGTGACCAGCCCGATACCGGGTGCCCAATGCGCCAGCAACTGGCACAGGTAGTCGCGCGGCAGCATCAGGTTCGCATCGGCGATCACCACCCAGTCGGCCGCGCTGCCCGCCCAGCCCTTCGCCAGATTGTTCAGCTTGGGATTGTCCGAGATCGGATCGGTCCCGATCAGCAGTCGCGCCCGCGCGCCCGGATGCTGGCGGATCAGCGCCTCGACCAGCGGCACCGCCGGATCATCGGCCCGGGCGGCGCAGAACACGATCTCATGGGCGGGGTAATCAAGGCCAAAGCTGGATCCCAGCGTCTCGGGCTCGGGGCCGTCCAGACCGCAGACCGGGCGCAGCAGGCAGATGAAGGGGGTCTCGTCCGGCCGTGGCGGCGGCCTGCGGCGGGCGTGCGAAACCGCCAGCATCGCGGCAGCCAGATGCAGCGCAAGCACTGCGCCCGCCAGAAGCACCAGCGCCGCCGTCATGCCCGGGCCTCCAGCGGCAGGTGCGGGCCGAACTTTGCCGCCGGGGCGGGGGCCGCGGCGGCCTGCAACAGGGAAAGGCGCCCGTGCGCATCCTCGGCCAGTGCGGTGAAACTGTCGAGCCAGTCGCCGCAATTGGCATAGGTCAGGCCGTGGCGGTCATGCAGCGCGGGCTTGTGGAAATGGCCGCAGATCACCCCGTCACAGCCGGCGCGGCGGGCGCGCTCGATCAGCCGGATCTCACTGGCGCTGCCAAGGCCAAGGGCCGCATCGACGCCGGCCAGCAACGCCTCGATCAGGCTGCGGCGCCGGGGGCGAAGGGGGGGGCGCAGCTGTTGCAGCCGCGCGTCAAGATTGCGCAGCAACCAGTCCAGCCGGCTGCCGATCCGTGTCAGTCCATGCCAGCGCAGCAGCCGCCGGTCGCAGATGTCGCCATGCAACACCAGATAGCGCCGGCCGTCGGCGGCGACATGCACGGTTTCGGTCAGGATGGCGACGCGGCGGCCCCGGGTGCCCCGCCCCTTGCGCATCGCCGCATCGTGGTTGCCGGTCAGGTAATGCAGCCGCGTGCCCTGCCGCATCCGTTGCCAGAGCAGCGCAAGGATCGCGTCATGGGTGGGCGTCCAGTGCGGCAACGGCGGGTGCCACAGGTCGAGGATATCGCCGACAAGGTAGATGTCGCTGGCCTCATGCGCCTGAAGGAAGGCCAGAATACGCTCGGCCCGGCAGCCCCGCGCGCCCAGATGCAGGTCCGACAGGAACAGGCTTCGGTGGCGGTGCGGGGGGGCGATCATCATGGCAACCTTTGCATGCTTCGGCCGGGGCCTGTGGCCGGGCCATGCCGTGGCGCCGACCGCGACCGCTTGTCCCCCGTCGCTGCCCGCCGGGCAAGGGGCGGGCGTGCCGCAGGGCGGAAGATTGCCCGCCCGCCGCCTTGGAGAGGGGGCTTGACCCCGCCCGTCGATCGGTGGCGTCTTTCCCCTGTCGCCGCCTCTTTCGCATCGGGCTTTTGCGGTTGACTCTGGTTTCATCCCGGGTAAAAGGCGGGCCTCAAGGATTTTCGCGGGGGGCTTCTGCCCGCCGGCTGTAGGAGAGACACCATGGCGAAGCCGACGACGATCAAGATCCGGCTGAACTCGACGGCGGGCACCGGGCACTTCTATGTGACCAAGAAGAACGCCCGCACCATGACCGACAAGATGGTTGTGCGCAAATACGATCCCGTCAAGCGCGAGCATGTCGAATACAAGGAAGGCAAGATCAAGTAAGATCTGCCTTCAGCGGCGTCCGGACGGGCCGCGCCGCTGGCGCGGCCTTTGCCTTTGATGCCGCGGGTTCTGTGCACGACCGGCGCCGGGGGTGCCAGCCTGTCCGATGATCCGGGCGGGTTTCTGTTGTGTGTGGCATCGCTTCGGTCAGCTTTGCTGGCAGTTATGGTGGCGCCACATCCTTGGTTTGGCCTGCATCCTGTGTCATCGTTTGGTTGGCGCAGCAGCAGGCTTTGACGGCGGTCTTGGGAACGTTCCCCGTGCCGCTGCCGTTTCCTTCCCCGGACCGTCCGGGCCGCCCTGTGGCTGCCTGACGATGAAGGAAAGGAAGCGCCCATGAAAAGCCGCCTGTTAGGCACTACCGCTGCCCTGTCGGTGGCACTGGCTGCGTTCCAGCCGATGCCGCTTGTCGCGCAGGATGCGGGTGCGGACTGTATCCCTGCCGATGGCGTGGATTGCCCGCCCGCCGCGCAGAACGAGCCTCAGGCCATCGAGGATGAGGCGCCGCCGCCCGTCGAGGAACCTGCCGAGGCCCCGCCGCCCGAGCCCGAGCCCGACAGCGGCGATGCGGCGCCAGAGCCGGATGTGATCCCCCCGGACGCGCCAGAACCGGCGATGGACGAGATGCCCGCCCCCCCGGCCGATGCCGAAATCGCGCCCGAAGCACCGGCCGATGGCGCGGATCTGCCGGCCGAGGACAGTGCCCCGGCCGACGAATTCTTCGCCCCGGACGCTGGTGCGACCGTGGCCGAGCCGCAAGAAGCCCCGACAGACCCGGCGACAGAACCGCCGTCGGCCGAGGCGGACGGGGCCGATGCCGGCCCGACCGAAGGCGCGCCCCTGCCCGATGCAGAGCAGGCACCTGCGGCCGACGAACCCGCAGCGGAAGACGATGCCGCCGACACGCAACCCGACGCCGATGCGCTGCGCCAGATGCTGGAAGACAAGGCAGCGGCCGATGCGCTCGCGGATGCGGCCGGCGACGGTGTTGCCCCGAAGGCCGAAAGCCCGGCCCCTGATGAAGCAGGTCAGGAACCGGCCGAGGGGGCCGGCGCCCAGACAGCGGGTGACGAGGCGAAGGCTTCGTTGCTGGATGCGCTTGGCGATGATGCCGAGGACGGCGCCGAGCCGCCCGCCGCCGCCGAGGCCGAGGGCGAACCGGCCGGTGCTACGGCTGCCACCCGCATCACCGAAGACAACAGCCGATCAAGCAGCGAGGATTTCTCCTCGCATGCCAAGACCGGCGCCCAACGCCAGCGGACCGACGACGACGGCCTGAGCAATTTTCAGAAGTTCGGCCTTCTGGCGCTGGGGGCGCTGGCGGTCGGATCGGTGCTGAACAATGGCGATCAGGTGGTGTCCAACACCGGCGACCGGGTTGTGGTGCAGCGGCAGGACGGCCGCTACAGGGTGCTGAAGGACGATGACACTCTGCTGCGCCGGCCCGGCTCTGAGGTCAGGACCCGAACCTTCAGCGATGGTTCGACCCGCTCGGTTGTGCTGCGGCAGGATGGCAGCCGGATCGTCACGATCCGCGATGCCTCGGGGCGGGTGCTTCGGCGGTCGGCCGTCGATCCCTCGGGGCGCGAGGTGCTGCTGATCGACGATCTGGCAAGCTATGACCGGGTTGATGTTTCGCGCTTGCCGGAACCGGCGCCGGTCATCCGCTTTACCGAAGCGCGCGACGACCGCGCCCTGCGCGAGGCGCTGGAACAGGCCCGCAGCCGCGATCCGGGCCGCAGCTACAGCCTGCGTCAGATCCGCGACTACCGCGAGGTTCGCGCGCTGGCCCCGGCGATCGATGTCGATCAGATCACCTTCGAGACCGGCTCGGCCGCGGTCCGCCCGCAAGAGGCGGAAAAGCTGGCGGCACTGGGCCGGGCCATCACCCGGATGATCGACGAGCGCCCGAACGAGCTGTTCCTGATCGAGGGCCATACCGACGCGGTGGGGTCTGATGCCTCGAACCTTGCGCTGTCGGACCGGCGGGCCGAATCGGTGGCGCTGGCGCTGACGGAATATTTCCGCGTGCCGCCGGAAAACATGGTGGTGCAGGGCTATGGTGAAAGCGATCTGCGGGTGCGGACCGATGCCGCCGAACAGCTCAACCGCCGGGTGGCGGTGCGGCTGATCTCGCCCTTGCTTCAGACCGCTGCGCGCTGACGCCAAGGGGGCTGTCATGCCACCTTTTGCCAGTGGCGGCCCCCGGTTCCGCCCGCCATGATCCCCCGGCAACAGGGAGGATCGCGTGAGCGGCGGACACGACAACATCCCCGAAACCGCCCTTGGCTGGCACCGTGCCGGCCGCGGCGCCGTGCTGGCCACGGTGGTCGAGACATGGGGCTCGGCGCCGCGGCCGGTGGGCAGCCAGCTTGCAGTGGCCGGGAATGGCGAGATCGCGGGCTCGGTCTCGGGCGGCTGCGTCGAGGGCGCGGTGATGGCCGAGGCCGGGCTTGCGTTGACGGACGGCCGGGCGCGGGTTCTGACCTTCGGGGTCTCGGACGATCAGGCGTTCGCGGTGGGGCTTGCCTGTGGCGGCACCATCCGCGTGCTGGTGGAGCCCGTGGGCGCCGCGCTGCCCGAAGCCACGTTGGCAGAGCTGGTAACGGCCCGCGCCGCCCGCCGGCCCGTGGCGCTGCTGACCCATCTGGATGGCGGCGGGCACCGCCTTGCCGGCCCGGATGATCCCGCCGTGGCGGCCCGGCTGCGCAGCGACCGTTCGGGGATCGAGGACGGGGATTGGTTCGTGGGCATCCACAACCCGCCCCTGCGGTTGATCGTGGTGGGGGCGGTCCATATCGCGCAGCCGCTGATCGCGATGGCACGGCTTGCGGGCTTTGATCCGGCGCTGATCGACCCGCGCGGCGCCTTCGGCTCGGCTGCGCGGTTCCCCGGCGAGGTGATCCTGGACGACTGGCCCGACGAGGCGCTGGCGCGGCTGGCGCCCGATGCCCGGACCGCGGTGGTCACGCTGACCCATGATGCCAAGCTGGACGATCCGGCGATCCTGGCCACCTTTGCCACGCCGGCGTTTTACCTTGGCTGTCTCGGCTCGCCCCGCACCCATGCCAAGCGGCTGGAACGGCTGCGCGCGGCCGGCGCGACCGAAGATCAGATCGCCCGTATTCACGCCCCCGTGGGCCTTGATATCGGCGCCCGCAGCCCGGCCGAGATCGCAGTGTCGATCCTTGCCCAGATCACCCAGCGGCTAAGGCGGGGCTGATGCGGTTCGGCCCGGTTCCGACCGCCGAGGCGCTGGGCGCGATCCTGGCCCATTCCGTGCCGTTGCCGGGGGGCGGGCGGCTGCGCAAGGGCATGATCCTTGGCCCCGAGGATCTGGCGGATCTGCGCGCGGCCAGGATCGCCGAGGTCACCGTGGCCCGGCTGGACCCCGGCGACGTGCCCGAGGACGCGGCGGCCGCCCGGCTTGCCGCGGCGCTTGTCCCCGATCCGGCGGCGGCGCTGCTGGCGCGGTCGGACGCCTTCACCGGCCGGGTGAACCTGAACGCGATGGCGCCGGGTCTTGTGGCGCTGGATGCGGCGCGCATCCATGCGCTGAACCGGATCGATCCGGCGATCACGCTGGCGACGCTGGCGCCGCTGATGCGGGTGACGCCGGGGATGCTGGTGGGAACCGTCAAGATCATCTCTTATGCCGTTGCACCGGGGGCGCTGGCCGCGGCCGAGCATGTCGCGCGGGCGGCCATTCGCATCCTGCCGGTCACGCGGGCCTCGGCCGGATTGCTGCTGACCGAGGTGCCGGGACAGGACGAAAAGCTGGCCGCCAAGGGCCGCCGCGCGGTCGAGGGGCGGCTGGCCGCGCTGGGGATGACACTTGCGGGCTGTGTGGTCGCCGCCCATGACCCTGCCGCGATGGCGGCGGCGCTGGCGGATCTGCCGGGCGATATGCTGTTGATCCTGACCGGCTCGGCCACATCGGATCTGCACGACACCGCGCCGCAGGCGCTGACCCTTGCGGGCGGCCATGTGGCGCGGTTCGGGATGCCGGTCGATCCCGGCAACCTGTTGTTTCATGGCCGCCTGAAGGATCGGCCGGTGATCGGCCTGCCGGGCTGTGCCCGTTCGCCCGCGCTGAACGGTGCCGACTGGGTGCTGGAGCGGATGGCCTGCGGCCTTGACCCAAGCGATGACGACATCGCCGCCATGGGGGTGGGGGGGCTTTTGAAAGAGATCCCGATCCGCCCGCAACCGCGCGAACCCAGACCCTGATCGGAACTGAACCAGCCGAGCGGCCGCCCTCGCGCTTGCGCATCAGTGCGCTGCGCCGTCAAAGGGTCAGCCCCGCCGCCCCGCGCATCAAAAGCCCACGATGGGAAACCGGCGCGACAGCACGGCCAAGGCTGGCAGCCATGACGAGGCCGCCCCGCGCACCAGAAGCCCGCGATGGGAAACCGGCGCGACAGCACGGCCGCCCCGCCTTGCGCTGCGCCGGGAACCACGCGGCACGCCGTCAGGCCGACCGCGACTCCATCGCCCCGGAGGCCAAGGGGGCGGCTGTCGTGGCACGGGCGTCGCGGCAAACAAAAGGGGAGCCGCAGGCTCCCCCATGTGATCTGACGGGCGTGAATGCCGGGCCTATTTCGGGCCGATCATCATCACCATCTGCCGGCCTTCCAGCTTCGGCATCGACTCGACCTTGCCGGCTTCGGCTTCGGCCACCTGCGCGGCCACGCGGTTCAGAAGCTCCAGCCCCAGTTCCTGGTGCGCCATCTCGCGGCCACGGAAGCGCAGCGTGACCTTCACCTTGTCGCCTTCTTCAAGGAACTTCAGCAACGAGCGCATCTTCACGTCGAAATCGTGGGTATCCGTGCCCGGACGGAACTTGATTTCCTTGATCTCGATGATGTGCTGCTTCTTGCGGGCCTCGGCCTCGCGTTTCTGCTGCTCATACTTGAACTTGCCGAAGTCCATGATCTTGCAGACCGGCGGTTCCGCGTTCGGCGAAATCTCCACCAGATCGAGGCCAGCCTCTTCCGCCATCATCATCGCGCGGGACGGGGTGACGATGCCGATGTTCTCGCCGTCGGCGCCGATCAGGCGGATCTCGGGGCAGCGGATGCGTTCATTGACGCGGGGACCCGTATCGCGTTGCGGCGGGGCGTTGTGGGGTCTGCGGGCTATGGTGGCGTTCCTTCAGCGGTTAACAAATGTGTCGGGAAAATAGTGTCAGAGGGCCGGTCTTTCAACCGGATTCGCAGGCGCCGGCCAATGCCGACCCGGGGAATGCCTGCGACATGGCGGCGTGGGGCGCGGCAGGACACAAAAACGGGTGCCGGCGCAAGAGACCGGGAAAGCGCCCGCCGCCCCCAAGGTCCGCGGCACGGCGTGAAAAGCCGGGTCTGGCGGTGGGATCGGCTTGGCCACGGGGCGCGCGGCGGTGGCGAAAATGCAAAGGCGCCGCGCGACTGGCCGCGCGGCGCCTTGCCAAGGATCAGCCGGGCGTCAGATGCCGTCGCCGACAAACGCCTTCTCGACCACATATTCCAACGGTTCCGAGTTCGCGCCTTCACGCAGGCCGAAGCTTTCCAGCACGTTCTTCACATCGATGTTGAACTGAAGCGATCCGCAGACCATGGCGCGGTCTTCTTCCATGTTCATCTGCGGGATGCCCAGATCGGTGAACACCTTGCCCGAGGTCAGGTTGTCGGTGATGCGGCCCATCCGGTCCGACGCTTCGCGCGTGGTGGTGGGATAGTAAAGCAGCTTGTCGCCCACCATCTCGCCGATCAGCGGATCGTCCTTCAGGCTTTCGACCAGCTGCCGGCCGTATTCCAGTTCCGACGCCTCGCGGCAGGTGTGCATCATGATCACCTGCTCGTAGCGTTCATAGGTATCGGGGTCGCGCATCAGCGAGGCGAAGGGCGCAAGGCCCGTGCCCGTCGCAAGGAACCAGATCCGCTTGCCCGGCAGCAGCGCATCGAGCACCAGCGTGCCCACCGGCTTCGGGCGCAGGATGATCTGGTCGCCCGGCTGGATGTGTTGCAGCCGCGAGGTCAGCGGCCCGTCCGGCACCTTGATCGAGTAGAACTCCAGTTCCTCGTCCCAGTTGGGCGAGGCGATGGAATAGGCGCGCATGATCGGCTTGCCGCGTTCGTCCAGAAGCCCGATCATCACGAATTCGCCCGAGCGGAAGCGCAGCGACTGCGGCCGCGTCACGCGGAAGGAAAACAGGCGGTCTGTCCAATGCTGCACCGAGGTGACGGTCTGCGCATCGGGCATGGTTTTCACAACTGCGGCGTTCTGGTTCATGGCACGGTCCCCTTGGTCCGCTCTTTCAGTAAAACTTCGCACCTTGCGAAGAAAGCCCGGAATCAGGCTTTAAGCTGCGACTGATAGTCATGGTTTCGCCAGTCGGCGCGGAACAGCCACTGCTCCTGTGGCTGACGGGCGGCCAGATCGTCGGGGATCTCGACCTCATCAAAGCCGGACCGGCGGGCCATGGCATACTGGTCGGCCAGCAGCGGGCCATGGGCCCGCAGGCGGCCAGTATATCCCATCCGGCGCAGGCGTTTGGCCAGCGTGAAGCCGCGCCCGTCGCCAAAGGCGGGAAAGGCGATGCGGATCAGCTTCAACCCCGCCAGCCGGTTTCCAAGCCGGGCGGGATCGTCGGTATTGGCCAGATCCAGCGCCTCGGCGCCATCGGCAAGGCTGTCCAGACCTGCAAAGCCTGCCTGCCAGTCATCGGCGCGAAAGCCTGCGTCGGTGACGATGACGCTCATGCGGCGTCCTCCTTGTTGACGGGTCCGCGCACGGCGCGGCCGTTGATGAAATGGATGCCGCATTCGGTCTTGTCAGAGCCGCGCCACCGGCCCGCGCGCGGATCTTCGCCCGGTTTGACCGGCGAGGTGCAGGGCTCGCATCCGATCGACGGATAGCCCTTCGCCACCAGCGGATGCCGCGGCAGGTTGTTGTTCGCGATGTAGTCTTCCAGATCCTCGCGGCCCCAGTGCGCCAGCGGGTTCACCTTGATGCGGCGGTCGTCTTCGGCCTCGAAGAACTCGACCGAGGCGCGGTTGCCGCTTTGATAGCGTTTGCGGCCGGTGATCCAGCCGTCAAAATCCCTCAGTGCGCGTTCCAGCGGTTCGACCTTGCGCACGGCGCAGCAGGCGTCGGTGTTGAACTGGTTCAGCGTGCCGTCGGGATCTTCGAACGAGACCCGCGGCTGGGTGGCGCGGATGGTGCGGATGTCGCACAGATGCAGCGTGTCGGCCAGTTGGCGCTGATAGTCGAGCGTTTCCTGAAACAGCATCCGGGTGTCGATGAAGATCACCGGCGTCTCGGGCGCGATGACCGAGACAAGGTGCAACAGCACCACCGATTCCGCCCCGAAGGATGAAACCAGCGCCACCCGGCCCAGATCGGCATCCTTCAACGCATGTTCCAGCACCGTGGTGGCGGCGTGGTGGCGGTAGCGCGCATTCAGCAGCGCCACCCGTTCAGCCACCGTGCCTTGCGGCCGATCACGCAGCATCCCGTTTCCCTTCCGTGGGGTAAAGGGCAGCCTTGAACGGGCCTGCGCCCAAGCGCCGGTAGGTGTCAAGGAAGGTCTCGGACGGTTCGGCGCGGATGGCCAGATAGGCGCTGACCAGCCGCTCGATCGCGGGCACGATCTCGTCATAGGCGAAGCCGGGGCCGGTCTTTTCCCCGATGGTGGCGGTTTCGGTGCCATCGCCCCCCAGCGTGATCTGGTAGTTCTCGACCCCCGCGCGATCCAGCCCAAGGATGCCGATATGGCCGACATGGTGATGGCCGCAGGCGTTGATGCAGCCCGAGATCTTCAGCTTCATCGGCCCGATGTCGTGTTCCAGTTTCAGCGCGTCAAACCGGGTTGCGATCTCTTGCGCGACAGGGATCGAACGCGCGGTGGCCAGCGCGCAGTAATCCATGCCGGGGCAGGCGATGATGTCGGAAATCAGCCCGACATTGGCGGTGGCCAGCCCCGCCTGCGCCAGTGCGGCATGAACCGCCGGCAGGTCCGATTTGTGGACATGGGGCAGGATCACGTTCTGTTCGTGGCTGATGCGCAGTTCGTCATGGCCATACCGCTCGGCCAGATCGGCCATCACCCGCATCTGTTCGGCGGTGGCATCGCCCGGCGTCGCGCCATGGGCCTTCAGGCTGATCGTCACGATGGCATAGCCGTCGCGGCGGTGCCGGGCAAGGTTGGTGTCGGCCCAGGACCGGAACACGGGGTCGGCGGCGTAGAAGGCGTCGAACGCATCCGTGGGCGCGGTGCGGAAGGCGGGCGGCGCGAAGGCGGCCTCGATCGCGGCCAGAAGGGTCTGGTCGGCGCCGCCGAATTCGGCGCGGGTCTCGTGGAACCGTTCCTCGATGATGGCGCGCAGATCCTCGAGCCCGGTCTCGTGGACAAGGATCTTGATCCGGGCCTTGTATTTGTTGTCGCGGCGGCCAAGCTCGTTGTAGACGGACAGGATCGCCTCGACATAGGGCAGCAGGTCGGCCTTGGGCAGGAAGTCCCGCACGACGCGGCCGACCATCGGGGTGCGGCCAAGGCCGCCGCCCACGATCACCTCGAACCCTGCATCGCCGGCCGCATTGCGCACCATGCGCAGGCCGATGTCATGCGCCTTGGTCACCGCCCGGTCGTTCGGAGAGCCGGTGATCGCGATCTTGAACTTGCGCGGCAGGAACTGAAATTCCGGGTGGTCGGTGGACCATTGGCGCAGAAGCTCGGCCACCGGGCGGGGGTCTTCGATCTCGTCGGCGGCGGCGCCGGCGAAATGGTCGGCGGTGACGTTGCGCACGCAGTTGCCGCTGGTCTGGATGGCGTGCATTTCCACATCGGCCAGGGCCGACAGGATCGCGGGCACATCCGGCAGCTTCGGCCAGTTGAACTGGATGTTCTGGCGGGTGGTGAAATGGCCATAGCCCTTGTCCCACCGCTCGGCGATCAGGGCCAGTTGGCGCATCTGCCGGCTGGACAGCGTGCCATAGGGGATCGCCACCCGCAGCATGTAGGCGTGAAGTTGCAGGTAAAGTCCGTTCATCAGCCGCAGGGGGCGGAACTCGTCCTCGGTCAGCGACCCGTCGATGCGGCGCGCGACCTGTTGGCTGAACTGGGCGACACGGGTGCGGACGAAGGCTTCGTCAAAATCGGAATAGCGATACATGGCGGTCTTTCCCCCGGGCGTCAGCGCGCGGCCAGTTCCTGCTTGCCGTGGCGGTAGTTGGACGGACCGCGGGTGCGGAACGCCTCGCGGAAGTGGATCGGTTCGGGGCCGTGGGCGCCGGTCTTTGCGTCGGCAAGATAGGCGCCGACGACCTCGGCCTTGCGGGCCGATGCGAACAGAAGGCGCATCTGGGCGTGGGCCTCGTCCTCGATCAGTTCGGCCTCGTGGTGGTGGCGGGTCCAGCGGTCTTCGGCGGTCAGATAGACCACATCGCCTTCCAGAAGCGCGTTGGCGGTCACGACCTTGGGGGTGAACGGGCGGCTCATGCGTGGGCTTCCTTCAACTGGGGCAGGGCCGCCGCCGCGCGGCGCGGGGCAAGGCCGTAAAGCACGATGGCAGGCCCGGCAAGGCCCGCAACCGCATCAGGCAGGGTGGCAAGCGTGGCGGCAACGGTGCGCTCGTCGGCGCGGCTGACGTTTTCGACCACGGTGACGGGGGTGTCGGGGGCCGCGCCATGCATCATCAGGCGCCCCTGAATGAAGCGGGCGGATTTCTTGCCCATGTAGATCGCCGCCACCTCGCCGGGGCGGGCAAGGCCGCGCCAGTCCTGTTCAGCGAAACCGGCCATGTCGTGGCCGGTGACGATGCGCAACGCGGCGTTGCGGCCGCGTTTGGTCAGGCCTTGGCCGATGCTGGCGGCGGCGGCGGCGGCGGTGGTCAGGCCGGGCACGATGCGCCATGCGATGCCGGCGGCATCCAGCGCCTCGATCTCTTCGTCCAGCCGGCCAAAGATGCCGCTGTCGCCCGATTTCAGCCGGACGACGCGGCGGCCGGTGCCGGCATGCCCGACGATCAGGGCGTTGATCGTGTCCTGCGGGGTCGAGGGGCCGAAGCCTTCCTTGCCGGCTGCGATCCGCGTGGCCGAGGGCGGGATCAGCTCAAGGATGTCGGGACCGATCAGGCGGTCGTGGATCACCACCTCGGCCTGGGTGATCGCGCGGCAGGCGCCCATGGTCAGATGATCGATCGAGCCGGGGCCGGCGCCGACGAAAATGACCTGTCCGGGGGCGGTGTGCGCTTGCGTCATCCTTGGCATCCATCGCTGGGGGTTCGCTGAGCAATATAGGATATTTTCCCCCGGGGCGGCCATGGGCCCTTGCAGATAAGGAAGAACGTTCCCTACAGTGCGCTGGACGGAACGGGGTTCCGCAATCAGGGGAGTTGCGCGGATGGCGGTCCGGCTGGACGAGATGGACAGGAAAATCCTTGCCGAGTTGCAGGCCGACGCCAGCCAGTCGCTGGACGAGATCGCGCGCAAGGTGGGATCTTCGAAGACGCCAGTGTGGAATCGTATCCGCCGGATGCGCGAGGCCGGGGTGATCCTGCGCGAGACCGCCCTGCTGGATGCCGAGGCGCTGGGGCTGGAGGCATGTTTCTTCGTGCTGATCCGCACGTCCGAGCATGAGGCCGACTGGCAGCGCCGGTTCCTGAAGGCGCTGCGCGACCGGCCCGAAGTTCTGGAGGCGCACCGGCTGGCGGGGGACATCGATTATATCCTCAAGGTGCGGGTCTCGAATGCGCGGGCCTATGACAAGTTCTATCAGGCGTTGATATCCGAGGTGCGTATCCACAATGTGACGGCGCTTTTGTCGATGGAGGAGATCAAGTCGACGACGGTGCTGCCGGTCTGAGGCGCGGCGCCGGTGGACCGCGCCGGGGCGCTGCCCCGGACCCCGGGATATTTGGGCCAGAATGAACAGGCGGGTCTGGCCAGTGGATGGACATGCGGGCTGCCGGGGCGGATCAGCGGGTGACGGGCAGTCGTTCGAGGCCGCGAAAGTGCCATGTTGCGGCGTAGCGCGGGCGGCGGGTCAGGCGCAGGCCGGGCAGGCGGGTGAACAGGATCGGCAGCGCGGTGGCCAGTTCGAGGCGGGCGAGCGGGGCGCCGAGGCAGAAGTGGATGCCGGCGCCGAAGGCGAGGTGGGCGTGTTCGGGTCGGGTCCAGCGGAAGTGGTGGGGGCGGTGCCAGTGGCCGGGGTCGCGGTTGGCGGCGGCGAGGAGCAGGCCCACCGTTGCGCCTTGCGGGATGGGCTGGCCCATGATCTCGGCGTTGGCATAGGCGGTGCGGCGGAACAGGTGCAGCGGCGGGTTGAAGCGCAGAAGTTCCTCGACCGTGCGGGCGATGTTGGGGGTGCAGAGTGCCTCGGGCGGGGTGGCCTGGGTGAGGAGGGTTGCGACCGCGTTGCCGATGGCATGGACTGCGGCCTCGTGGCCGGCGTTCAGGATCAGGATGCAGGTCGAGATCACCTCATCGGGTGAGAGTTTGGCGCCGTCGGATTCGGCGGCGATCAGGTGCGTGAGGAGGTCATCGGCGGGGCGGGTTCGGCGGGCCTTGATGTGGAGGTTCAGGAACTCGGTGAAGATGGCGGCGGCGGTGGCGGCGCGTTCTTCCACCGCACGGCTGCGGCCGGTCTGATACATCGCGACCATGGCCGAGGACCAGCGCAGCAGTTCGGGGGCGAGGGATTCGGGGATGCCGATCAGCCGCGCGATCAGCGTGATCGGCAGGCGTTGGCAGAAGCCGGGGATGAGGTCGGTTTCGGGATCGGGCAGATCATCGATCAGGCGGTGGGCGAGGGTTGCGATTTCCGGCGCCATGGCGGCGATCCGGCGCGCGGTGAAGGCGCGCAACACGAGGCCGCGCAGCCGGGTATGGCGTGGGGGTTCCAGTTCCAGCATCGAGTGATCCTCGACCTGCTGGAAGGCTTTCAGGTGCTCGGGCGGCGGCTGGCGCGCGGTTGGAGGGGGTTCGCGGCCGAAGCGGCGGTCGCGCAGGATGGCGTTCACTGCGGCATGCGAGGTGGTGCAGGGCAGGCCTAGGTCGTTCCAGAAGAAGAACGGGCCCGCCGCGCGAGCCGTTTCGTAGAACCTGTAGGGGTTCTGCACGAAGCGGCGGTCGGTGGGGGACTGGGACAGGTCTTGCATGGTGGCCCGGCTTTTCCTGCCACGATGCCGGGGGCGGGGGCGCCTGTCCAGCGCCCGCCGCATGGTCGGTCAGGCGGCCGAGAGCGCCGCGATGATGGCGCCGAAGTCCGCGGCCTTGAGGCTGGCGCCGCCGACCAGCGCGCCGTCGACATTCGGGACCGCGAAGATTTCGCCCGCGTTCGAGGGTTTGACCGATCCGCCGTAGAGCAGGCGGAAGCCGGAGGCATCGGCGAACCGTTCGGCAAGGCGGGCGCGCAGGAAGGCGTGGACCTCGGCGATTTCGGCGGTGGTCGGGGTGCGGCCGGTGCCGATGGCCCAGACGGGTTCGTAGGCGATCACGGTATTGGCCGCGGTGGCGCCGTCGGGCACCGAGCCGGACAGCTGGGCGCCGATCACCGGCAGGGTCTGGCCGGCGTCGCGTTGTGCTTCGGTTTCGCCGACGCAGACCACGGCCACAAGGCCCGCGGCATGGGCGGCCTCGGCCTTCAGGCGGATCAGGGAATCGGTTTCGCCATGGTCGGCGCGGCGCTCGGAGTGGCCGAGGATGACGTGGCTTGCGCCCGCGTCGGCCAGCATCGTGGCCGAGATGTCACCGGTATGGGCGCCTGCGGTTTTCGGGTGGCAATCCTGTCCGCCGATCCGCAGCATCGCCGGCGCGTTGGCCGCCATGCGTGCGATCAACGTGGTAGGCGGGCAGATCAGCACCTCGCATCCGGGCGCGGGATGCGCCTTGGCCAGCGCCTCGATCTCGGCCAGATCGGCGCCGGTGCCGTTCATCTTCCAGTTGCCCGCGGCGAGCTTCTGCATGTGCGTTCCTTCCCGTTGTCGTGCGGGCATCCTGTTACGCCATGGGAAGGCCCGAGAAAAGGCTCAGGCTTCGGCGTCGCGGAACTTGATCGACTCGCCGCAGCCGCAGGCATCGACCACGTTGGGGTTGTTGAAGCGGAAGCCCGATTCGACAAGGCCGGTCTGATAGTCGATCTGGGTGCCGAACAGGAACATCTGCGCCATCGGTGCGATCATCACCCGCGCGCCGTCCTGTTCCACGATCTCGTCCAGCGGATCGATGGCGGCGACATAGTCCATGGTATATTCCATGCCCGCGCAGCCGCCCTTCTTGATGCCGATGCGCAGGCCCTTTGAACCTTGCTTCTCCATCAGCCGCGCGATCTGCCTTGCGGCGGCGGGGGTCAGGCTGAGGGCCTGTTTGCCGGGGATCGAGAACATGGTTTTCCTTGCCTTCAGGGGCTTACATGAAGCCCAGTTCCAGCCGCGCTTCGTCTGACATCATGTCCATGCCCCAAGGCGGATCAAAGGTCATGCCGACATTCACCGATTTGACGCCGGCAACCGGCTCGACCGCATCGGCCAGCCAGCCGGGCATTTCGCCGGCGACGGGGCAGCCGGGGGCGGTCAGCGTCATCAGGATCTCGACATCGTTCTCGGGCGATATGCTGATGGTGTAGATCAGGCCGAGGTCGTAGATGTTCACCGGAATTTCCGGGTCATAGACCGTGCGGCAAGCCTCGACGATGCTGTCGTAAAGCGGGTGGTCGGTGCTTGACGGCTTGATGAGGGGGGCGCCCTCGATCATGTCCTGCTGGTGGGTCATGGAACTCTCGCGCGGTTTGTTGACTGATTATATAGGGAATGTTGCGGGCAAGGTCCAGTGCCGAACGGGCCTTGGCCGGTTTCGTCAGGACTGACTGGGCCTGCGCGGGCGGTCGGGCAAGAAGAAACCCCGCCAGACGCGGGGTCTGGCGGGGTTTTTGACGGGTCTGGCCTGTCGCCTGCGTGAATTATTCGCGGTTGCCCATGAATTGCAGCAGGAACATGAACAGGTTGATGAAGTCGAGATACAGCTGAAGCGCGCCCATGATGGCGGCCTTGCCCAGCCATTCCTGATCGCCGGTATGCGCATGTTCAAGATAGGTGGTCTTGATGTTCTGCGTGTCATAGGCGGTCAGGCCGGCGAACAGCAGCACGCCGATCGCCGAGATCGCGAAGGCCAGCGCCGACGAGGCGAGGAAGATGTTCACGATCATCGCCACGATCAGGCCGATCACGCCCATCATGAAGAAAGTGCCAAGGCCCGACAGGTCTTTCTTCGTGGTGTAGCCGAAAAGCGACAGCGCCGCGAAGGCGATGGCGGTGATCAGGAAGGTCTGCGCGATCGAAGTGCCGGTGAAGACAAGGAAGATCGAGCTGAGCGACAGGCCCATCAGCGCGGCGTAGGCATAGAAGAACAGCTGCGCGGCACCTTGCGACAGGCGGTTGATCATCGCGCTGAAGGCAAAGACCATCACCAGCGGCAGGAACATGATCACCCATTTCAGCGGGCTGGTATAGATCAGCGCGCCAAGGTCGGTCAGATACTTGCCGCTGCCAAGCTGGCCGGCCGCAAGGCTGGGATCGGTGGTTGTCGCAAGGCCGGAAATCGACCAGGCCGCGGCGCCCGTCAGCAGCATGCCGACCGACATCAGCCCGTAGACCTTGTTCATGTGGGCGCGCAGGCCCTCGTCGATCCGTGCCGAACGGGCGCCCGCGCCCACCGAACGGATTGTCTGATATTCGGCCATCGGTTGCTCTCCATGTTGTGCCGTTGCGGCGCACCTTCGCGGATCTGGTCCGCGCGGCCGCGCCTATTGCCGCCAATATTGGAAAGCGGGGGGCGCAGTTCAAGGATTTCCGGCCGGAAAAGTGCAAGAAAATCCGGGCGCGGGAAAACCCGGATCTGTCGTTTCAGCAGCGCCAGTTTGACGGCACGTCCCAGATCGGGCGGGCGGTTTCGGCCTGTGCCTCGGCGGGGGTCAGGCCCACGTCGCTGAGCAGCCGGGGGTCGAGGTTGGCCAACGCGCGCCGCTGCCGGTGTGCGGCAAGCGCCAGACGGGCCGTGGTGGCCAGGCGTTGCAGATGCCCGCCCGTCTGCACGCCGCGGGTCGCGAGGCGGGCGGTGTGAAGCGAGACAAACATGATCGTTCCTTTCCGTGATCGGGTCGGCAGGCAGCAGGGCCCTCCTGCCGCTTGAACCTTGTGCCAGAATCATTCACATTTGGAAAATGAATGGTTTTGACGTGAAGCATCAGGATTGGTGATATGGCGCGCAATCTCGACCTGACGGCGCTGCGCTCTTTCGTGGCCGTGGCCGATGCGGGCGGCGTGACGCGGGCGGCGGGGTTTCTGAACCTGACGCAATCGGCGGTGTCGATGCAGATCAAGCGGCTTGAAGAGGCGCTGGATCTGGCGTTGCTGGACCGATCGGGGCGGAAGGTCGCGCTGACGGCGGCGGGCGAGCAGTTGCTGGGCTATGCCCGGCGGATGCTGGCGCTGAACGATGAGGTGTTCGGCCGGCTGACGCATGACGATTACGAGGGCGAGGTGGTTCTGGGGGTGCCCCATGACATCGTATACCCGGCGATCCCGCAGGTGCTTCAACGGTTCGCGGTGGAATATCCGCGGATGCGGGTCACGCTGCTGTCATCCTATACCCGGAAGCTGAAGGTGCAGTTCGCGCGCGGGGAGTGCGATGTCATCATGACGACCGAGGATTCGGTCGAGCCGGGCGGCGAGACGCTGGTCGAGTTGCCGCTGGTCTGGGTGGGGGCGCCGGGCGGACAGGCCTGGAAGCACCGCCCGCTGCGCCTTGCGTTCGAGCCGAACTGCATCTTCCGCATGGGGGTGCAGGCGGCCCTGGATGCGGCGGGGGTGCCCTGGACGATGGCGGTGGAATCCGACAGCTCTCGCACCATCGAGGCGAGTGTGAGTGCGGATCTGGCGGTGCATGTTTCGCTGGCGGGGGCCGAGCCGCGCTATATGGAGCGGATCGCCCATGGCGGGGCGCTGCCCGATCTGGCGACCAGCAAGGTCAATCTGTATGTGGCCGATCCGGTGCACAGTCCGGCGGTCGGGGTTCTGGCCGATCTGATCCGGCGTGCCTATGCCGGGCAGGCAAGCGGGGGGCTGTCTGCCCCCCGGCCTCCGGCGGGGCCGGAGGCTCCCCCCGAGGATATTTCCGCCAGAATGAAGATCAGGGCGTGATGACGACCTTGCCGGTGGCGGTGCGGTTGCGAAGCAGGGTGAGGCCTTCGGCGGCGCGGTCGAGGGGGTGGGTGTGGCTGATGTGCGGCTTCAGGCTGCCGTCGCCGAGCCAGCCGAGCAGGGTGGTGAGGCTGGCGGTCAGGGTTGCGGGGGCGAAGGTCAGGTAGCCGCCCCAGTAGAGGCCGATCACGCTGAGGTTCTTCACGAGGAGGAGGTTGGCGGGGATTTGCGGCACGTCGCCGCCGGCGAAGCCGATGGCAAGCAGGCGGCCCTCGGGGCGCGAGGCGCCAAGGGCGGCGTGAAAGCCGGTGCCGCCGACGGTGTCGTAGGTGACATCGAGGCCGCCGAGTGCCTTGAGGGCGGACTTGAGGTCGGGGGTGTCGCTGTCGATGGTTTCGTCTGCCCCGGCGGCGCGGGCGATGTCGAGCCGCTCTGGGCTGCGGGCGCTGGCGATGACGCGGGCGCCCATGCGTTTGCCGATCTCGACTGCGGCGAGGCCGGTGCCGCCGGCCGCGCCGGTGACAAGCAGCGTTTCGCCCGGTTGCAGGCGGGCGCGGTGGTCAAGGGCGAGATGGGCGGTGCCATAGGCGATCTGGACCGCGGCGGCGGACTGGAAGCTGACGCCTTCGGGCAGGGGCAGGCAGCGTGCCGCGGGCCAGCAGCCATATTCGGCAAGGCCGCCTGCGCTGCCGAAGGTTGCGACGCGGGTTCCGGGGGCGGGTCCGGTCACGCCGGGGCCGAGGGCATCGACCACGCCGGCGACCTCCATCCCGAGGGTGAGGGGGAGCGGTGGGCGTTCCTGATACCGGCCTTCGATCATCAGCAGATCGGCGAAGTTCAGCCCGCAGGCTGCGATGCGCAGGCGGATCTCGCCCGGGCCGGGTGTGGGCGGCGGAATGTCATCCAGCGTCGGGGCGGAGCCGGTTTCATGGAGGCGGAAGGCGCGCATGATGGGGATATCTTGGCCTTGTCTGGTGGGCGTTTTCAGGGGCCGATTTCAGCATTCGGGCCGCGACATTGCCAGAAAAAACCACATTCGTCGCAAAATGCGAAACTCTCTTTGCGAAAACATTGCATTATGCAATGCGTTTTGCAAAACGATTTTAGGGCGAGTAGAGTCTTTCCAGTGCGCCTGATGGGTGATCCGGGGCGGCGGTGCGTGGCGGTTCGGCGGTCTGTATGAATGGACATATCCAAAAAGACAGTTTTGTTACAGGCCAACTTTTTCTGGAAAGAAAAGGAATGTTAATGCCACATTGGCACGGTTCCTGCTTGTAAGTCTGGCAGGGACAGCTGGAAGATTACGGAGACATTTCATGAAACATCCCGTCGACGCCCATGTTGGCAAGCGGATCCGCCACCGGCGGTGGATGGTGGGCATGACGCAACAGCAACTGGCGGATTGCGTCGGCATCAAGTTCCAGCAGATCCAGAAATACGAGACCGGTATGAACCGCGTCAGCGCGTCCCGGCTGTGGGATATCGCCGAGGCGCTGGGCGTCTCGATCAGCTTCTTCTTCGAGGGTCTGGAAGGGGCGGGCGATCAGGCGCGTCAGGCCGAGGGCGACCGGATCACCGACAAGGAGGCGCTGGAACTGGTGCGGTCCTATTATGCGATCCCCGAGGCGCAGCGTCGGCGCCTGTTCGATCTGGCACGCGTGCTGTCCGAAGCGGCCTGAACAGACGGGTGAGCGGGCGCCCCCCATCGGCCCGGGGGCGCCGCCGCTTGACCCTGATCCTTTCGCGCGCTACCGGCGGAAGGCAGGAGGGCCGAGATGCCAATGCTTAGCGAAAGCGACCGTGCCGACCTGATCGGCACCGCGGCGGATCTTGCCGCAGCGGCCCGCGAGGCCACATTGCTTCATTTCCGCAGCGCCGGCCTGTCGGCCGAGACCAAGGAGGCCGATCGGTTCGATCCGGTCACGGTCGCCGATCGGCTGTGCGAGGAGCGGATGCGGGCGATCCTGGCGCATCGCAGGCCGCAGGACGGGATTCTTGGCGAGGAGATGGGCGCGCGTGCCGGGCAGAGTGGCCTGACCTGGGTGCTTGATCCGATCGACGGGACGCGCTCTTACCTGTGTGGGACGCCGACATGGGGGGTTCTGATCTCGGTCGCGGACGAGACGGGGCCGATCTATGGGCTGATCGACCAGCCCTATATCGGCGAGCGGTTCGAGGGCGGGCTGGGGCGTGCCGTCATGCGGGGACCCATGGGCGAGCGGGCGCTGGCCACACGCGCCCCGCGGCCCCTGGCCGAGGCGATCCTGATGTCGACCTTTCCCGAAGTCGGCAGCGCCGAAGAGGAAGCGGCCTTTCGCCGTCTGAGCCGGCAGGTCAAGCTGACACGCTATGGCACGGATTGCTATGCCTATGCGCTGTTGGCGGCGGGGCAGATCGATCTGGTGGTCGAGGCGGGTTTGCAGCCCTATGACGTGCAGGCGCCGATGGCGGTGATCGAGGCCGCAGGCGGTGTGTTTACCGATTGGCAGGGGCGGCGGAACCCGTCCGGCGGGCGGGTGATCGCGGCGGCCAATGCCGAGATCCATGCCGCGGCGCTGGAGATGCTTGGCGCTGGTTGAGGCGGCCGGGGCTCTGCCCCGGACCCCGGGATATTTGGGCCAGAATGAAACGGGGGGTCAGATGTGCTGGCGGCCCCCGATCCAGACGGCGCGGATCGCGCGGTCGTCGCCCATCATGATGGTGGGAAACAGCTGTTGCCAGAGCGTTTCCGCCCGTCGCGTCGCCTGTTCGATCGCGGGAGTGGAGGCAAGATCCAGCACCACGAGGTCGGCCTCGAGTCCCGGGGCGATGTTGCCGATCCGGTCTTCGGCGTGGAGGGCGCGGGCGGAGCCCTGGGTTGCCAGCCACCACAGATGTGCCGGGTGGAGGGTGTGGCCGCGCAGTTGGGCGATCTCGTAGGTGGCGGCCATCGTGCGCAGCATCGAGAAGGAGGAGCCGCCGCCGGTGTCGGTGGCAAGGCCCACACGGAGGGTTCTCGCGAGATCCATGTCAAACAGGCCGGAGCCGATGAAGCTGTTCGAGGTCGGGCAATGGATCAGGCTGGCGCCGGTTTCGGTCAGGCGGGCTTTCTCGCGGTCGGTCAGGTGGATTGCATGGCCAAAAACGGCCCCTTCGCGCAGAAGGCCGTGTGAGTCGTAGGTATCCAGGTAGTCGCGGGCTTCGGGGTGGAGGGATCGGACCCAGGCGATCTCGTCCGGCTGTTCGGAGAGGTGGGTTTGCATCAGCACCGTGGGGCGTTCGCGCCACAGGGCGCCGAGCGCCGCGAGTTGCCCGGGCGTCGAGGTGGGGGTGAAGCGCGGGGTGATGACGTAGGACAGCCGGTCCTGTCCGTGCCATGTGTCGAGCAGGCGTTTGCTGTCATCATAGGCGGATTGGGCGCTGTCCAGAAGTCCCGGGGGGGCGTTGCGGTCCATGCAGGTCTTGCCGCCCCAGGCGCGCAGGCCGCGGGCGCGGGCGGCGGTGAAGAAGGCGTCGACGCTTTCGGGGTGGATGGTGCAATAGCTGCATATTGATGTGGTGCCCTGCGATAGCACCAGATCGAGGTGGCGGCCGGCCACATCTGCGGCATAGGCGGGATCGGAAAAGCGCATCTCTTCGGGGAAGGTGTAGGCTTGCAGCCAGTCGATCAGGCGTTTTCCCCAGCTTGCGATGATGGCGGTCTGGGGGTAGTGGGCATGGGCGTCGATGAAGCCGGCCGAAATCAGCGCGCGGCCGTAGTCGGTGATGCGGGCCTGTGGATGGGCGGCGCGCAGGGCCGGTGCGGGGCCGGTGGCCGTGATCCGGCCGTTTTCAATCAGCACCGCGCCGCAGGAATCATGCCGGGCGGCGGTTTCTCCTTCGACAAACGGGTCGCCGGTGAAGGAGATCACCTGACCCAACAACAGATCGGCCATGCCGCCCCCTTTTCCTTTGGTGTCGGCCCAGCCTAGCCCCTTTCGCGGGAAGGGTAAATTTGCCTGCACCTCTGTTTCTTCGATCCCCCATCCGCTAAGGTCGCCGCACTGGCGAAGCGGGGGCGGCATGGTGCAGGCAGAGGGCGACGACGAGCGGCAGGGCCCGGCGGGTGAGCGGATTGTCGACTCCGTGCTGGAAGCGGTGGAAGCCCGCGATCAGGCCCGCCTGAGCGAATTGCTCGACCCGCTGCATGCCGCCGATATTGCCGACATTCTGGAGCAGATCGGTCCGACCGACCGGCGCGAGTTTCTGGCACTGTGGTCGGACGAGATCGATGGCGAGATCCTGTCCGAGATCAGCGATTCGATCCGCGAAGAGGTGATCGAGACCCTGCCGCCCGAGGTTCTGGCCGAGGCGGTGCGCGAGCTTGATACCGACGATGTGGTGGACATCCTTGAGGATCTGGAAGAGCCGCAGCAGGAAATCATCCTTGATGCGCTGGAACGCGCCGACCGGGTCGCGGTCGAGCAGGCGATGTCCTATCCGGAATACTCCGCCGGCCGCCTGATGCAGCGCGAGGTGGTGGTGGCGCCCGAGCACTGGACCGTGGGCGAAACCATCGACTTCCTGCGTCGCGCCGAAGAACTGCCGCTTCAGTTCTACCACGTCATTCTGGTCGATCCGCGGATGAAGCCGCAGGGGTATGTCACGCTGGGCCGGCTGTTGTCGGCGCGTCGCGAGGTGCGGTTGACCGATCTGGTCGAGGACAGTTTCCGCACCGTAAGGGCGACGGTCGAGGAAGCCGAGGTCGCCTATATCTTCAATCAGTATCACCTGATTTCCTGCCCGGTGGTGGACGAGGCCGACCGGCTGGTGGGCGTCATTACCATCGATGACGCGATGAACGTGCTGGATGAAGAACACGAGGAAGACATCCTGCGCCTTGCCGGCGTGGGCGATGAAAGCAACCTGTCGGACGGCCCCTTTGCCACTGCGCGCCAGCGGTTGCCGTGGCTGGTCGCGAACCTTGGGACGGCTTCGCTGTCGGCCGTCGTGATCTCGGGGTTCGAGGCGACGATTGCGCAGTTGGTGATGCTGGCGGCGTTGATGCCGATCGTCGCCTCGACCGGGGGGATCGCCGGGACACAATCGCTGGCGGTGGCGGTGCGGGCGCTGGCGACGCGGAACCTGACCTCGGCCAACGCGCCGCGGGTGGTGCGGCGCGAATTGATGGCGGGGCTGCTGAACGGGCTGGGGTTGGCGCTGATCCTTGGGCTGGCCGGGTTCGTGATCTTTGGCGATCCGCTGCTGGGCGCGGTGCTGGGCATGGCGATGATCTGCAATCAGGTGGTGGCGGCGCTGGGGGGGGTGCTGGTGCCCTTGGGGTTGAACCGGCTGGGGCTTGACCCGGCGCTGGCCTCGGGGACATTCGTGACCACGCTGACCGATGTGATGGGGTTCTTTGTGTTCCTTGGTCTGGCCACGCTGGTGCTGTTGTGACGCTGGCGGCACGCAAGGCCGATGCGCGCCGCGCCGCCGCCGCCGCCCGTGGGCTGGCCCATGCCGGCGGGCAGGGGCAGGCGGCGGAACTGCTGGCCGACTGGTTGGCGCCGCTGCGGGGGCGGGTGCTGTCGGGCTATATGCCGATCCGGTCCGAAATCGACCCGCTGCCGGCGATGGCCGCCCATGATGGGCCGGTTTGCGTGCCGGTGATCGTGGCCCCGGGCGAGCCGCTGCGCTTTCGCGAATGGGGCCCCGGCTGCCCCCTGACCGAAGGCCCGTTCGGCGCCCGTGTCCCGGCCGAGGGCGCATGGCTGGAACCCGAGGTGTTGATCGTGCCGTTGCTGGCCTTTGACCGGCGCGGCTTTCGTCTGGGCTATGGCGGCGGCTTTTACGACCGCACGCTGGAACGGTTGCGGGCCCGGCACCCGGTGACGGCGGTGGGCTTTGCCTTCGCCGCGCAGGAACTGCCCGAGGTGCCGACCGAACCCACCGACCAGCCGCTGGATGCGATCCTGACCGAGACGGGGCCGGTCCGGCTGCTTACTTCGCGATGACTTCGTCGCGGACGAACATGTTGGCCCAGGCCCTGTCGATCAGCGCGGGCGACATCTGGTAGGGCAGCCCTTCAAACTCGCAGACCGAAATCATCTGGTCGATCAGATAGACCGGCATGTAGTTGGCATAGCGGTTCTCGATGGTCGGGAATTTCACCTTCATCAGATGTAGAAGTGCGGATTCATCCAGCGGCATCTTGCGCTTTTTCGCCACCATCGCGAAGATTTTCAGGAAGTTTTCCTGGTTCGGCCCGTCGATCTTGATCTTGAAGAAGATCCGCCGCAGGGCCGCGCCATCGAAGATCTCGTTCGGGTGGAAGTTGGTGGAAAAGATCACCAGCGTGTCGAAGGGCACGGTGAATTTCTCGCCCGATTGCAGGGCAAGGATGTCGCGACTTTCCTCCAGCGGCACGATCCAGCGGTTCACCAGTTTCTGTGGCGGTTCGGCCTGACGGCCAAGGTCGTCGACGATGAAGATGCCGCCGGTTGATTTCAGTTGCAGCGGCGCCTGATAGGTCCGCGCCACCGGGTTGTAGGTCAGATCCAGCATATCCAGCGTCAGCTCGCCGCCGGTGATCACGGTCGGGCGTTCGCACCAGACATAGCGGTTGTCGAAGCGGTTCGAGGTGCGACGCAGGCTGGTCGGATCATCCACCGCCGCTTCGGCGGCACGATGCACGATCGGGTCATAGACCGTGATGACCTGCCCCGAATATTCCAGCGCGCGGGGCACATAGATCCTGTCACCCAGGGCGTCGCGAATCCCGTTCGAGATCGAGGATTTGCCATTGCCCGGCGGGCCATACATCAGGATTGACCGCCCCGAACTGACCGCGGGGCCCAGATGGTCCAGAAGCTCGTCCGGAAGGATCAGATGCCCCATGGCCGAGGTCAGTTGCGCCCGTGTCAGCTTGATGTTGCGCACCGACTGGCGGGTGACCTGCTGTTTGTAGTGATCCAGCGGCACCGGCATGGCGCCATAATATTCCGATTGGCTCAGCGCATCGAGGGCGCGTGCCTTGCCGGCATCGGTCAGTTGATAGCCCATCTCGTTGCCCGAGGTGGCATGCAGCGTGCCCGTCGCCTCGATCAGGCGCTGGCTGCGGGCCATGTCCACAAGTTCCTGGGTCAGCTGCACCGGCAGGCACAGGATCTGCGCAATCTGGCTGACCAGATCCAGATTCATGCGGAACATCGTCTTGATCAGGATGTCGCGCAGCATCACCAGCGAAAGGCCGGTCTCGGCCAGCGTCCGCGGCGAGGGCGGGGCGATCACGTTCGAGGTCTGCATGTTCATGGGCTCACCGGAAGCGGGGCTGGGTCAGGCGTCGAGGATAGCGGCAAGAAGGTAAAGGATCAGCATACCCGATAACGCCAGACCCATCGGAAAATCGCGCCGCTTCCAGCTTTCCCAATCGGCCGCTGCGGTGCGAAAGGCGGGCAGGCGGCCCAGACCGCGGTGGCTGACAAAAGCGGCCAGAAGCGCCGCCGAAAACAGCGCCAGCGCGAACCGCAGGTCGGCCGCGGCGAAAAACGGCGCCATGGCGGCGGCGAACTTGGCATCGCCCGCGCCGATCAGCCGGCCAAGGTTCATCACGAAGCCGATCGCCAGCACCACCACCAGATGCAGCCAGCGCCAGCCCCAGTCGCCCAAAGGCAGCGCCAGCGGCCCCAGCAGCAGGAACACCGCCGCCAGCGCCACCACTGCCTTGTTCGGGATCTTCATGAATTTCATGTCGCTCCATGCGACCCAAATCGCGATGGGCAGCACGAAGGGAAGAAAGATCAGCGCGGCAAGGGCGGGTGTCGTGATCATCGCATCAGCCGGCATCAAGCGCGTCGCGGCTGCGCACGGCGGCCTCGAAATGCTGCGGGTGGGTGTCGATGGCGTCCTGCAACAGCCCCTTGCCCACAGTCACATCGCCCTGCTTCACCGCCGCCAGTGCCAGCGTATACAGCAGCTCGGCCCGTTCCTTCTGGGTCATCTGGATCACCGGCAGGTCGTATTTGCGCTGCGCGCCGCGGGCAAGCACCAGATTGTTCTTGGTGGTGAACTGGTTCGGCTCGTAGGTCAGCGCCTCTTGGAACAGCTTTTCAGCGCCCGAGGCATCGCCGCGGGTCAGCTTGGAAAAGCCCCAGTTGTTCAGCACGCCGGCGGGCTGGGTCGTCATGCCGGTCGCGATCTCGTAGAAACTGTCGGCTTTTTTCCACTGTTTCTTGCTGTCAGCCACCATCGCCTCAAGCCGGTAACGTTGAAACGTCTCGTGCGTGGGGGGGATGCGGTTCAGTTCGGCCTCGGCCTTCTGCCAGTCGTTCGCGCGGATCAGCGCATCGGCATAGGCCACGCGGTCCTCGTTGGTGCCTTCGTGGCTGTTCACCACCTGCGACCAGACCGTTGCCGCCTCGGCCGGGTGCTTGGCGCGCACCAGCGACTTGGCCAGACCCCGCTTCAGGTCGATCCGGTCGGGCGCCTTCTCGACGGCGCCGCGGAAATAGGCCACCGCCTCTTCCGGCGCGCCCACCGTCAGCATGATGTCGTTCAGGTTGCTTTCGTCGATCACATTGACCGCTTCCAGCGCGCGGTCGACATCCGCATCGCGATTGCCGCAACCGGCCAGGGTCGCCGCGCCGGTCAGGCACAGCGCAATCAGGACTGGGTGGCGCATGGGGCGTCCTTTTTCTGCTCGATCCCGATATCGTTAAAGTTGTGAAAGCAGGACATACTGCCCCTGCCCACGCCGCACGAGCGAGAACTCGTGCCGCTCCTCCTGTTCAGCATAGATCGAGGCGTCGGACTTCGCGATGGCAAGGCGCAGATTTTCCCGGATGGAGTCCGTCGCGCCACTGTCAAGCGCGAAAGCCTGCTTGAACACCAGCTTGGCTTCGGGCGCGCGTCCCTGTTCCATCAGCACCACGCCAAGGTTGTTGATCGCGGGGACAAAGGTCGGGTCCATTTTGATCGCGCGACGCAGCAACTGTTCGGCCTGCTGAAGCCGGCCAAGCCGCAGGTTGGCCGACCCCAGCGCCGACAGCACATCCGCGGTGATGCCCCGTTCGGATGCCGCGCGCAGATAGGCCCGCAGCGCCAGTTCGTTTTCGCCGGCTTCAAGCAGCCTGTGCCCGACCAGAAGCCCGTCCACCCCGTGCCGGCTGGGATCAGCGCCGAACGGCGCGTTGCGGGCCGCGGCTTGCCGCGACAGCGCGTCGGGGCTTCCGCAGGCCGACAAAAGCCCCGCAACAAGGATAAGGCAGAAGGCCGGACCGGATCGTCTCACATCGACTCACTTTGCACCGAGCTGGGTGGCGATGCCGTAGACCGAAGGCCCGATCAGGATGATCATCAGCGGCGGCACCGTCAGCATCATTGTGCCCAGCGTCAGCTTTGTCGGCAAGGTGTTCGCCTTCTCTTCGGCGCGCATGATGCGTTTGTCGCGCATCTCGGACGAATAGACGCGCAGCGCCTCGGCGATCGAGGTGCCGAAAGTGGCCGACTGGATCAGCGTGGTGACGAAGGACGCCACGTCGGGGATCCCAACCCGCTCGGCCATGTCCTTGAGAACGGCCACCCTTTCCTTGCCGGCCTTGACCTCGTTGGCGACCATCGCGAATTCTTCCGACAGGGCGGGATAGCTGGGGGCGGTCTCGCGGGCGACGCGCAGGATCGACTGGTCAAGCGACTGGCCGGCCTCGACGCAGACCAGCATCATGTCCAGCGCATCGGGAAAGCCCGAGACGATCTGATCGTGGCGTTCCTGTGCCCTGCGCTTGACCCAGTAGATCGGCAGGTAATAACCGGCAGCGCCCGGCAGCAGGGTGAACATGATCATCTGCTGCATGCTCATCTGCTGCTGGGCCGAAACGATCAGCGTGTAGATCACGCCCAGCGCCAGCATCCCCACCCCCAGCACAAGCTGGGCGGCATGAAACGCCCGCACCGCCCCTTTCGAGCGATAGCCCGCGCGCATCATCTTCAACCGCGAGGCCGTCAGTTCCTCGGCGGTCTTCGGTTCGAGGATCGTGGCGAAACGGTCCAGCCGTTCCGATCCATCGACACGGCGCAGTGCCTGCCCGGTGGACGACTCGGCCGCGGTGCGCTGCGCCTTCAGCTTGTCGAACGGCTCGACCTTTTTCTTCAGGATGACCGGCAGCGTGACTGCAATCAGCACGATCCCGAACGCCCCCAGCACCAGCAGCGGGCCAAGCGGGCCAAGGGCGTCGGTCAGCATCGCTTCGATGGGGGCAAGGACGTCCATTCGCTTACACCTTGATGTTGACCATGATCTTCATGAAGATCACGTTGACGATAAGGAACAGGCCCACAACCAGCGCGGCCGGGACGAACATCGCGGTATCCTTGACCCCGTCATAATAGTCGGGCTTCAGGATCGAAATCGCGATCAGCGCGACAACCGGGAACGCCGATAGAAACGTGCCCGACCATTTCGCCTCGGCGGTGATGGCCTTCACCCGCCGGAACAGTTTGAAGCGCGACCGGATCACCTTGGCCAACCCTTCCAGGATCTCGGCCAGGTTGCCGCCTGACTGCTGCTGAATATTCACCGCGACCGCCAGAAAGCGCAGATCCTGACTGTCCATCCGGTCGGCAAAGGCGCGGATGCACTCGGCGATGTCGCGGCCATAGGCGGCCTCGTCCGCGATTACGCCGAACTCGGTGCCCAGCGGGTCGGCCACTTCCTTGGCGACAATGGCCACAGCCGAGGTGAACGGATGGCCCACCCGAAGTGAGCGCACCATCAGTTCCACCGCATCGGGAAGCTGCTCTTCGATCAGCGCCATGCGCTTCTTGGCCTTGCCGTTCACCCAGACATAGACCCCGCCCACGCCCATCGCGACCGCCACCGCAATCCGCACCGGCAGGCCGGCCGAGGTGCCCACCGTCAGCCCGAAATAGGCCACCCCCGACAACAGGGCCATGATCCCCAACAGCGCCTGCGGGGAAAAGGCGATGTTGGCCTTTTGCGCCTTCGAGGCAAGGATCGAATAAAGCGGGATGCCCCGCGCGTTCATGTGCTGGCTCATCTCCTTGCGGAGCTGTTCCAGCACCTGTTCGCGGTTCTGGTTCTTTTCCAGCAGCGCCAGCCGGCGGCTGACGCGGTTGTTCAGGCTGATCGATTTGCCGAAAACGGTCAGATAGATCCCCTCGACCAGCAGAAGCACGGCAAGGAAGATCAGGATATAGATGATGGGGGCGGCGCTGAGCTGCATGGCGTCACACGATCGGTTCGTAGATGCTGGCCGGCAGGTCATAGCCCCACTGACGGAAGCGGTCGGAATAGTGTGATCGCACGCCCGTCGCGTTGAAGCGCCCGATGATCTTGCCCGACGGCTCGACGCCCAGACGCTCGTAGCGGAAGATTTCCTGCATCGAGATCACCTCGCCTTCCATCCCGGTCAGTTCGGTGATCGACACCATCCGACGAGAGCCGTCCTGAAGCCGGCTCGCCTGCACGATCAGGTTGACGGCCGAGGCGATCTGCGCCCGAACCGCCTTGATCGGCATCTCGATCCCCGCCATCGCCACCATGTTTTCCAGACGGCTGATGCCGTCGCGCGCCGAGTTGGCGTGGATCGTGGTCATCGATCCGTCGTGGCCTGTGTTCATCGCCTGCAACATGTCGATGACCTCTTCGCCACGGGTCTCGCCGACGATGATCCGGTCGGGGCGCATCCGCAGCGCGTTCCTCAGACAGTCGCGCTGGGTCACCGCGCCCTTGCCTTCGACGTTCGGCGGGCGGCTTTCCATCCGGCCGACATGGACCTGCTGAAGTTGCAGTTCCGCCGTATCCTCGATGGTCAGGATGCGTTCCTTGTTGTCGATGAACGAGGACAGCGCATTCAGCGTCGTGGTCTTGCCCGAGCCCGTGCCGCCCGAGACGATGATGTTCAGCCGCGTCGCCACCGCTGCCTGAAGATAGGCGGCCATTTCGTCGGTGAAGGCGCCAAAGCGCACCAGATCGGGAATGCCCAGCTTTTCCTTCTTGAACTTGCGGATCGACACCAGCGATCCATCCACCGCGATCGGCGGCACCATCGCGTTGAAACGGCTGCCATCGGCCAGACGCGCATCGACGTAAGGCGTTGATTCATCGACGCGCCGGCCCACGGCCGACACGATCTTGTCGATGATGCGCAGCAGGTGGCGTTCGTCCTTGAAGGCGGTGTCGGTCAGTTCCAGCTTGCCGTTGCGTTCGACAAAGATCCGGAACGGGCCGTTCACAAGGATGTCGTTGACGGTTTCATCCTTCAGCAGCGGCTCCAGCGGGCCAAGGCCCATCACCTCGTCGTAAAGTTCCTGATTCAGGATCGTGCGCTCGTCCTTGTTCAGGACCACACTCATTTCATCCAGTGCCTCGCCGCAGATGGCGGCGATTTCGGATTTCAGGTTCGCTTCGGTCGCATGTTCGATCGCCGCAAGGTTCAGGTTGTCCAGAAGCCGGCGATGAAGCTCGACCTTCAGCTCCATCAGCCTTTCCTTGCGCTTCTTTTCCTTGTCTTGCGCAATGGCCTCGGCGCTGGGGCGCTGCGCCGCGACGGGGCGGGGCTGCATCACCGGCGTCTTCGGGGCCGTCACTGCGGGCGTTGCGGCCCCGACCGCCGCCGAAGGGGCGGACTTGTCGGACCCGTCGGTGGATTTCCGGTAGCGCGAGAACATTCGGCAGACTCTCCCGTGGTCGTCAGGCCTTGGCGGCTTCCGTGGACCGGCTGTGGTCGTGGATCGATTTCGCAAGCTTCTGCAATTCGCGCCGCAGCGGGTTCTTGGCCGCGGCTTCCGACAGCGGCACGCCGTGGTCATTGGCCTGCGTCACCGCGGCCCCGCCATCGGGCAGTTGCAACTCGATCACGATATCAAGGCTTTCTGCCATCCGTTTGACCCGGCTTTTTGCCGAAAGGTCGGTGAATTTCGGTGCGCGGTTCAGCAGATAGCGCAGCTTTTCCAGCGGCAGACCCTCGGCCTTCAGCGCGCGCACAAGGCGCAGGACGTTCTGCGCCGACCGCAGGTCAAGCTCCATCAGCGCGAAATAGATCTGTGCGCGGGCCAGCACCGTCTCGGTCCAGGAGACCACGGTCGATGGCATGTCGATCACCACGAAGTCGAAGTTCGCCTGCGCCATGTCAAGCAGACGGCCGATATCGTCGGCCGTCACAATGTCCAGGGGCAGCATGTCCGGCGGCGCAGTAAAGACGTGAAGCCGGTCGTTGTAGCTGAGCATCGCTTGCAGGAAACTGTCGCTGTCGGCCGATTCGGTATCCGACAGGATGTCAAACACCGCATCCCGGCGCGGCAGATCCAGATAGGTCGAGACCGCGCCATACTGGAAATCCAGATCGAGCAGGCAGACCCGCGGCGCATCGGTCTTGGAGATCGTCGCCAGTTCCCACGCAAGGTTGCAGGCGAAGGTCGAGGCCCCGACGCCGCCCGCCATCCCATGCACCGGCAGCAGAACCCCATCGCGGTCACCGCGCGCCTTGAAAGCCGGCGAATGTGGTGTGACCGGCACCATTGGCGCAAGCGGCACCGCTGCGGCAGGCCGTCTGATTCGCTCGATCGCGTCATGCAGTGCGCCATCGGGTAGCGGGTAGGGCACGAAATCGTCGGCCCCCAGGCGCAACAGGTGATGCAGCGCGATCGGGCTGACCTGATCGGCGATCAGGATGACCTTGATCTCTTGCGCCTTGGCGGTGCGGATCAACCCGCTGATCCGGGCCAGATCGCTTTCATCCTCGCCGTTGACGGCAAGCGCCACGAATTCCAGCGCCTTCGAATCGGGTTGTTGCAGAAACAGTTCGGCGTCATCGAAGGAAAGATCGCCCCAGCTTTCGCCAAGCTCGCTTTCCATGTCGTTGATCAGCATCTCGAAATTCTGGACATCGCGCGAGACCGTGCATGCCACTATCGGCGCGGGGTCCGGTTGAAGCGTCGCCACGCTGGTCATCCCATCACGTCCTTCCACTGGCCGGCGCCGAGCGGGGGCGATCCTTGCGAACCGATTTCGGACCGATGGCCCTGAACACCCGAAAACCCGACAACCTTTACCCGCCCATCGACGGAGCAGACTGTTTCCTATTGCGCACAAAGGTGCGGGCCAATGTTGGCAGGAATGGGGCTAAAAAAACGTTATTGTTTGATTTCTGGAAGCGGACCCCGGCAAGGGTCCGCCTATCCAACGCGTCAGCCGCCGGGATTGATCTGCGTCGCGATCTCGCGGTTTGTCGGGTGCGGACGGGTCGCGCCTTCTACATATTCGCGGAAAACCACCTGCGCATACTTGCCGTTCAGGGGCAGCGGATGGTTGCGCACGAAGCCCGAAACCTCGGTCACGGTGCGGCGGTTGCGCTCTTCCGGGGTGGCAACCGCAATCACCGGCCGCGTTTCCCCATAGGAAACAAGCGCCTCAAGCCGCGAGGTGCTGATGCCCTGCGTGGCAAGGAAGGCCACCACGGCCTTCGCACGCCGCAGACCCAGCCCCTTGTTGTAACGGTCCGAGCCAACAAGGTCGGTGTGGCCGTAGACGCGGAACCGCACCTCGGGGAACTGGCGGATCCAGTCGGCCTGACGGCGCAGAACGGCCTGCGCCTCGGGGGTAAGGGCGGCACTGTCGAACGGGAACGTGATCGTGGTCGGCACTTCGGCCGCGAATCGCTGCCCCAAGGCCTGTGTGGCCGAGATCGCCCCCATCTGAACCTGTGCGTTGTTCATCGTGGCCTGGCCGAAGGTGCCGTCGCCGATCTCGGAGCTGATCGGCTGGGTTCCGCACGACGCCAGCGCGATGGCAAGCGGGGCGAAGATCGTCAGTCGCAGTGCGCGCGTCATCGCCTTACTCCATCACATAACCATAGGAACCGCTGAAATCCTGCCGGGCGACTTCGCCCACCGCGCCCTTGCCGGTCACGCGGCCGAACAGAAACAGCTCCTGTTCCGACGGCAGTTTGACCCGGTCGGTCGGCAGTGCCAGCGCCTCGCCGCGCGTGGGGGTGACCAGATGCGGCGTCACGATGATGACAAGCTCGCTTTGCGAACGCTGGTACTCGGCGCTGCGGAACAGGGCGCCAAGGATCGGGATGTCACCCAGCCACGGCACCTGACCCTTCAGATTGCGGAAATCGTCCTGAAGCAGGCCCGCGATGGCAAAACTTTCGCCATCGCGCATCTCGACTGTGGTCGAAGTTTCGCGGCGCTTGAAAGCTGCGATCTGAAGGTCGTTGTTGCCGAATGTCACGGTGTTGTCGATCGCCGACACGGCGGCGTTGATCGTCAGGTTGATCCCGTTGCCGTCGACGACGACCGGGGTGAAGTTCAACTCGACGCCGAAAGGCTTGTATTCGACGGTCAGACCGTCCTCACCATCATCGACGGGGATCGGATATTCGCCGCCGGCCAGAAACTTCGCCTCTTGCCCGGAAAGCGCGGTCAGGTTCGGCTCGGCCAGGGTGCGGACCATGCCCTTCGATTCCAGCGCCGCCAGCAGAACGTCGAACTGAAGCGCGCCCAGCGACCCGCTGAACCCCAGCACGCCCTGCGTTCCGCTGGGCACGGTCACGTCGGTGGCGCCCGGCTCAAGAATGAAGTTGCCCGACGAGCCCGCGACCGAACCCGACCCGTTGCGGAACCCAACCGAAGAGCCCAGTGTCTTGGCCACTGATCGCTGCATCTCCGCAAACCGCACTTTCAGCATCACCTGCTGCGTGCCGCCGACATTCATCAGGTTGGACACCCGGTCGGGCGCATAGCGGTTGGCCAGATCCAGCGCACGGTCAAGTTTCGCGATGCTTGACACCGTGCCCGACAGCACGATGCCATCGTTCGCGGTGCGGACCTCGATATTCTCGCCGGGAAGGATCTGCCGCAGGCGTTCCTTGAACTCGGCCACGTCCGGCGTGACATGGACATCGACGTTCGAGATCAGTTTCCCGTCCGGCCCCAGAAGGGTCAGGGTGGTTCGCCCGGGCGCCTTGCCAAGGACATAGATCGATCTGTCCGAAAGCGTCGAGATATCTGCGATCCCCGGATTGGCGATCGAGAGTTCGGCAAACGGCGTTTCGCTTTCGACGACGACTGCACGGTTCATCGGAACGTTCAGCGCATTCGACACGCTGCCTTCCATCACCCGCAGTTGCTGCGCGAAGACCGGGGTCATCGCGGTAGTGGCCAAGGCGAGGGCGGCGAGCCCGGCCCTGCAAAGGTATCCCATGCTCATGTGACCTGCCTTTCCGATCACGCCCCGATGCAGGTCTTTACAGCCCGCTCGGCATCACGATGGAGGATTCGTATTTTATTTGCAATCTTCAGGGTCTTGTGAGGGAGCGTGAATGTGGACAACCGGCAACACCCCAAATCGATCCTTGAAAAACGGCAAGAGCCGGCGGTCAAACGCTGCCCGCCGGCATGGGACGGTTGCAGAGGCCACGGATCAGTTGGTGCAGGGGATGCTTTCGGCCAGCTCGGCGCCGCGGCGGGTGCGGATGACGCAGGTCGGCGCTTCCTCTTTGGTGGCAACCGCTTCGGGCTCGCCTGTCAGGTTGCGGGTGTCGACGGGTGTCGCATCGGCCACCGTCGTGTCGTTCTTGCCGACCAGCGACAGCATCAGCCGACCGCTGGCTTGCGCCTGCGCCAGTCTTGCAACCTGCTGCGGGGTCACTTCGACGGTGACGGTGCGTGCAATGGTCGCGGATGAGGCCAGATCGGCGTTGGCCGTCTGGTCGACGGCGATGATCGGCACCGTTGTTTCGATCAGCCGGGTGGTGTCGCCCGCGGCGCCGGCGCCCGTCCAGTAGACATCGACCCTGTCGCCCGGCTGCACGAAACCCGAAACGCCCGAGGCCACATCGACCTTGATCGCGAAGGCGCGCATCCCGCTGGCCACGCGCAGACCGGCCTCGACGCCGGGTTCGGTCATCTTCACGCCCAGCACGGGTTCAAACTTTTCCATCTGGCGCAGGACGTAGCGCGGTTTGTTCGCCTCGGGGAACAGAGCGGCCTCGTCGGTGAAAATCGAGTCGGGCAGGGCGGATTTCGGCCAGTAGATCCGTTGCACGTCATTCGCAGTCAGCGGGTCGCCGTATTTCAGCGGCTTGTTGGTAACGAAGACCTCGACCATCGGGCCAAGCTTGGCACGAACCGCACGTTCCCTTTCAAGCGCGACCTGCGTCTGCGAGATATATCCCTGCGCAAGATAGACGGCGCCCCCGGCAAGGGCGAGCCCGAGAACGAGCACAAGGCTGAAGATCAGGCGCATGGGTCACCTTTCGTCTGCGGACGCCACCGACGGCAGCTGTATAGCGCGCGCCGGTTAACGGGGGATTGAGGCAAAAGCATGAAACAGGCGCCGGGGCGGGTGGGATCACTCTGGCCTGACGCCGTTCACCGCATCCAGCAGCAGGGCGACAAGCTCAGTCGTCGCGCCAGAGGCGCCGGTGTAATAGGGAATGGTCACAAGAAGGCAAAGCGCGATGATCGCGGCGGTCAGCACGACCCAATCCACCGTCACAGCGCCGTCCGTTTGCATCAGAAAACGCTTGAGATCGAGTGACATGGAGCGCACTTTCTTCTGCCGGTACGGACGTGGGATTGAAGTGGTGCGCCCCTGTCGGAACTGACAGCGCCGCGTCACGATATCAGACCCATTCCGGAGTGCGGGCCCAAGCCGACCGCGCCAAAGGGCGCAGTCGGCTGATTGTCAAAGCTTGAACGCTTGCCCGGTGTTACGGGGTGTCGTGCATGGTCGTGGCGGCGGTCATCGTGGTGCCAAGGTCGCTCACGAGATCGCCAGCCGCGGTCTGAAGTCCGCCCGAGACAGCGGTGACCACGGCGATGCCGAGGCCCACGATGGCGGCGGTCAGCACGACCCAGTCAACCGTCACGGCACCGTCTTCGTCTTTGCGGAAGTTCTTGAAGATGTTCAGAAGTTTCATGTTAATGACCTTTCTACAGGGATGGCTCGTGTCGCCGCCGTTCCGCTTTCGGGTGGTCCGTCTCTCGTGCCCGGCCCGTCTCCGTTTCGGCATGAGAGGAGTAAGCCTTCGGAATGTGGCGTCACTTTGGTCGCGGATGGGTTTTTTCCGGAACATCGGACGCCGGCACCCATTCTTCAGCAAGGCCATGAAATCGAAAGGATAGTTCACGACCCTGGAGCCGGGACCGCGCGGTTGACTGTGGGAAAATGGTCGTATCTTCGGCAGATTCTGCGCCCCGCCCGCGTGTCGGAGTGGTCTGCGGCGACTCGATTCCCTAGGGTTGGGATCAGCGAATGAAGAAACGGGCAGGCAGCCGATGCGGAACCGGACAGGCGCCATCATTCTGGGGTTGCTGACACTTGCCCCGTCCATTGCCTTGGCCGAGCTGTCGCCGTCCGAGGATTTCACCTTTCGGCGGGTGAAGCCTCCGGTTGCGGCGGCGGCGAAGCGGATCACCGTTCAGATCGATCCGATCGAACAGGCGCGCCGTCTGGCCGCCTTGCCCAAGGTCGAGCCGCGGCGGCCGGATGCGCCCAAGCCCCCCGCGGCGCCCGCGCCGGATCTGGGGCTTGAGCCCGGACCGACACCGGCGGGCGCGAATTACGCCTGGTTCTGGGACAAGGTGCCGGTATCGCGGACCGCGGTGCAGGGGCGGTTTCCGCAGGCGCTGGCGGCACTGTCGCAGGGGCCCGGGGGGGCGGTCGTGCGTGCGCCTCGGATGCAGCATCTGGAACGGATCGCCGAGAAGCACGGCACCGAGATCCTGAAGGCCACACTGGGCACGCGGGTGTCGCCTGCGCTGGTGCTGGCGGTGATCGGGATCGAAAGCGCAGGGCGCAGTGATGCGGTCAGCTCGGCCGGGGCGCAGGGGTTGATGCAACTGATCCCGGCCACCGCGCGGCGGTTCGGCGTGTCCGATTCGATGGATCCGGGCCAGAACATCCGGGGCGGTGTGGCCTATCTGGACTGGTTGATGGGCGAGTTCGGGGGCGATCCGCTGATGGTGCTGGCGGCCTATAATGCGGGCGAGGGGGCTGTCAGGGCGAATGGCGGTGTGCCGCCCTATGCCGAGACGCGGGATTATGTGCCGAAGGTGCTGGCGGCCTGGCAGGTGGCGCAGGGGCTGTGTCTGAGCCCGCCCGAACTGGTTTCGGACCCTTGCGTGTTCCGGATCGTGTCTGCGGGGCTTTGAGGACCGGGTGAAGCGGGGGGCTGTCTGCCCCCCGGCCCGGCCCTGGGGGCCGGGCTCCCCCCGAGGATATTTTCGCCAGAATGAAAAGGTGGGGCGCTGGTTGTCCGGCCGGATGTGCCCCGTGGGCGGTCCGGCCGGGGGCGGTCAGTCGACGAGGGTTGCTTCGGTTGCGGCGCGGATCTCGGCTTCGGTCACGCCGTCGGCGCATTCGACGATGCGAAGGCCGCCCTCGACCACGTCGAGCACGCCGAGGTTGGTGATGATGCGGTCGACCACGCCCTTCCCGGTCAGCGGCAGGGTGCAGGCATGCAGCACCTTGGATTCGCCGGCCTTGTTGGTGTGATCCATCACCACGACCACGCGGCCCACGCCGGCCACGAGGTCCATCGCGCCGCCCATGCCTTTCACCAGCTTGCCGGGGATCATCCAGTTCGCGAGGTCGCCCTGTTCGGACACCTCCATCGCGCCGAGGATGGCCATGGCGATCTTGCCTCCGCGGATCATCGCGAAGCTTTGTGCGCTGTCGAAATAGGCGGTTCTGGGCAGTTCGGTGATGGTCTGCTTGCCAGCGTTGATGAGGTCGGGGTCTTCCTCGCCCTCCCACGGGAAGGGGCCCATGCCGAGCATGCCGTTTTCGGATTGCAGGGTGACCTCGATCCCGTCGGGAATGTAGTTGGCGACCAGCGTCGGGATGCCGATCCCGAGGTTCACATACCAGCCGTCCTGAAGTTCCTGTGCCGCGCGGGCGGCCATCTGGTTGCGGTCCCAGGCCATGATCAAACCTCCCGCTTGCGCACGGTGCGCTGTTCGATGCGTTTTTCGTGGGTGCCCTGGATCAGGCGGTGGACGTAGATCCCGGGCAGGTGGATCGTGTCGGGATCGAGGCTGCCCATCGGCACGATTTCTTCGACTTCGGCGACGCAGATCCGGCCGCAGGTGGCCGCGGGCGGGTTGAAGTTGCGTGCGGTCTTGCGGAACACAAGGTTGCCCGAAGGGTCGGCCTTCCACGCCTTGACGATCGACAGGTCTGCCACGATGCCGCGTTCAAGGATATAGGTCTGGCCGTCGAAGTCCTTGTGTTCCTTGCCTTCGGCGATCACGGTTCCAACGCCCGTGCGGGTGTAGAAGCCGGGGATGCCTGCGCCGCCCGCCCGCATCCTTTCGGCCAAGGTGCCTTGCGGGTTGAATTCCAGTTCCAGCTCGCCCGAGAGATACTGGCGCATGAACTCGGCATTCTCGCCCACATAAGAGGAGATCATCTTGCGGATCTGCCGGCTTTCCAGAAGGACGCCAAGACCGAACCCGTCCACGCCGGCATTGTTCGAGGCGACGGTCAGATCCTTCGTGCCCGCGTCGCGGATCGCCTGGATCAGAAGTTCGGGGATCCCGCAGAGGCCAAATCCCCCGGCTGCGATCAGCATCCCGTCGAACAACAGCCCGTCCAGCGCGGCCTGCGCGCTGTCATAGACCTTCTTCATCAACACCTCCCGATGACATCGAGAGGAATTTGTGGCGAAGCTGTCCCTGCCTGTCAATCGCCGCGCCGCGGCGTCAGCGACGGGCAACGATCAGGGGGCTGTCGTTCTCGGTCAGCATCAGCCGTCCGTCCGGGGCGATGTCGAAGCCGGTGATGCGGGTCAGCGCGGCCAGGAAGGTGCGTTCAAACGCCATGCGTTCGGGGGGGCAGGCCATGCGGGTGCTGGCGACCGGCCCGATGCGCAGGCCGTCTGCCGATGGTTCCAGTGCTGCGGTGAAGTGGTTGCAGCCACCGTGTCCGGACAGTCTGCGCCCGGCTGCGGCCAGCAAGGCGCCTTCGGGGGCCGCGGCGCCGGATGCCTCGGTCACCTGCCAGTCGCCCTGAAGCAAGTCGAGCGGTGCCCCGCCGCATCCCGTGCCGCCGGGTGGGGCAAGAAGTGTGACGGTCAGCGGGTAGGGCATTCCCGATATGGTATCACGGCAGAGTTCGCGCCGCACCTCGAACCCGATGATCGGTGAGGCGAAGCGCAGGCCGCCGTCGATCGGTTCCGCATCCGGCAAGCGTCCGGTGACGGTATCGCCCAGTTGCCGGGTCAGGCTGACACCATCGCTTGCGGCGCGCAGCAGCCAGCCGGGCATCTCGCCATGGGCGATCAGCGGCAGGATGGGCTGATCCTCTGCCGTGGCAGAGAACGGGGTCAAAAGGAGCAGGACGGCGAGAGAGCGAAGCATGACGCGGGCCTCCTTTGGCGCAACTTGGCGCCAAGTGCCGTGCGCGTCAACCGCGGCGCCGACGCGGGCGGCCATGCCTGTGTCGCAGGATGGGTCGTTCTGGTCGGATTGGCTGAGCCATCCGGTGTCCAGTTGAGGGGGGTCTGGGGGTCAAAAGTGGCAGCCCGTAGGGGAGTCGAACCCCTCTTCCCAGGTTGAAAACCTGGTGTCCTAACCGATAGACGAACGGGCCACACTGGACAGGCGCGGTGATATTGCGCCTTGTGGGGCAGCGCAAGAGAGAAATTTGCGGATCTGGCATGGAAATCTGTCGGGGTGGATCGGTGTATGGTTAACGCCTGTCGGGCTGGCGTGTTCGGCATCTTCGATACGCCGTCTGCGCTGCGGGAAGGTCAGGCCCGGGCGGCGTCTTCCAGGCGAAGTTGCACCCGCGCGGACCCGCCCCAGGTGTCGATTTCCAGCCGCCCGGCCAGGTGGAACCGCTGGGCGCCGCAATTGTCGAGCAACGGGCCAAGCGGGCCGTCGAAGCAGCCGAAGGCGATCGCGTCCAGACGGCCCTCGGCGCCGCCGATGCTCAGGCGCAGGTGCTTGTCGCCGATCCGGCGCGAGGTCACGCGCTGATCGGCAAAGGCAAAGCGCGGCGCGGCGGCCGATGCGCCATAGGGGCCGGCCTGCTCGATCTGTTCGACGAAGGCATGGGTCGCGGCGGCGGGGGCCAGAAGCCCGTCCAGCCGCAGATCCGCAGGCCCCGCGGCCGCAGCGCCCTGTTTTGCCAGCAGTTCGCCCAGCCGTGCCATCGCATCCGTCAGGCGGCTTTCCTCGACCGTCAGGCCCGCGGCCATGCGGTGTCCGCCGCCCTTCAGCAACAGCCCCTCATGCGCCACGCGATGCACCGCCGCCCCCAGATCGACGCCCGAGATCGACCGACCCGAGCCCTTGCCGATCCCGGCTTCCAGCCCGATCACCACGGCGGGGCGGTGGGTCGCCTCTTTCAGCCGTGCGGCGACGATGCCCACCACGCCGGGGTGCCAGCCTTCGCCCGCGGCCCAGACCAGCGGGCCGTCCAGACCGCGCGCCTCGGCTTGCGCCAGGGCTTCTTCGCGCACGCGGGCCTCGATCTCGCGGCGTTCGGTGTTCAACTCATCCAGCCGTGCCGCCAGCGCTGCGGCCTCGCGCGGGTCATCGGTCGCAAGCAGCCGCGCGCCAAGGTCGGCCTGACCGATCCGGCCGCCGGCATTCACCCGCGGACCCAGCAGGAAACCCAGCGCATAGGTGTTCGGCGCCGCGTTCATCCGCGCCACATCGGCCAAGGCCACAAGGCCCGGCCGTTCGCGCCGTGCCATCACCTTCAGGCCCTGCCGCACCAGCGCGCGGTTCACGCCCAGCAGCGGCGCCACATCCGCCACCGTCGCCAGCGCCACCAGATCCAGCATCGCCATCAGATCGGGGCCCTGCACGCCGTCACTCCGCAGGCGCCGATTCGCCTCGACCAGCAGCAGGAACACGACCGAGGCCGCGCAGAGATGGCCAAGGCTGCCATCCTCATCCTGCCGGTTCGGGTTCACCACGGCCAGCGCGGGGGGCAGCGTCTCGGCGCCAAGGTGGTGATCCAGCACGACGACATCGGCGCCTTTGGCCGCGGCGATCGGCTCGTGCGAAAGGGTGCCGCAATCGACGCAGAGGATCAGGTCATGCGCCGCCGCCAGCGTCTGCATGGCGGGGACGTTCGGGCCATAGCCCTCATCGATGCGGTCGGGAATATACAGCGTGGCCTCGCGTCCCAAAGCGCGCAGCCAGCAGATCAGCAGCGCGGCGGATGATCCGCCGTCCACGTCGTAATCGGCAAAGATCGCGATCCGCTGCCGCCGTTGCACCGCCTGAAGCAGGCGGTCAGCGGCGATCCCCATATCCTTCAGCCCCAGCGGATCGGGCAAAAGGTCGCGCAGTGCCGGGGCAAGGAACAGTTCTGCATCCGAGGCCGCGACGCCCCGCCGCACCAGCGTGCGGCAGAGCGGCAGGGGCAGGCGCGTGGTCTGGGCCATCGCCTCGGCCAGACGGTCGTCCTCGGACGAGGGGCCGACCCAGCGGCGGCCCGTCGCAGAGGCTTCCACCCCCAGAAACGCGCGCGCCGCCGGTCCGGTCATTTCACCGGGCTGCGATAGCTCATCCGCCGGACCGAGCCGGTCTTGGACCGCATCAGGATGGTCTCGGTCGTGACCCAGCCCGGTTCGCGCCGGATGCCGGCCAGGATCGAGCCGTTGGTGACGCCGGTCGCGGCGAAGATCACGTCGGCGGTCACCAGTTCGTCCCGGGTGTAGATCCGGTCCAGATCGGTGATGCCGGCGCGGCGGGCACGCGAGCGTTCGTCATCGTTGCGGAACAGAAGCTGACCATACATCTGGCCGCCCATGCATTTCAGCGCGGCCGCCGCCAGCACGCCTTCGGGCGCCCCGCCCGAACCCATATACATGTCGATGCCGGTCAGATGTGCCTCGGCGCAGTGGATCACGCCGGCCACGTCGCCGTCGGTGATCAGCCGGATCGCCGCGCCGGTCTTGCGGACCTCGGCGATCAGATCCTCGTGCCGGGGGCGTTCCAGAATGCAGACCGTGATGTCGGCCGCAGTCCCGCCCTTGGCCTTGGCCAGCGCATGGACACGTTCGGCCGGGGACATCTTCAGCGTCACGGTGTCGGGGGCATAGCCCGGCCCGATCGCCAGCTTTTCCATGTAGACATCCGGGGCGTGCAGCATCGTGCCTCGCGGGGCCATCGCGATCACGGTCAGCGCATTGGGCATGTCCTTGGCGGTCAGCGTCGTCCCTTCCAGCGGGTCAAGCGCGATATCCACCGCAGGTCCGTTGCCGGTGCCCACTTCCTCGCCGATGAACAGCATCGGCGCCTCGTCGCGTTCGCCTTCGCCGATCACGACGACGCCGGCGATGTCGAGCAGGTTCAACTGGTCGCGCATCGCGTTGACGGCCGCCTGGTCGGCGGCCTTTTCGTCGCCGCGACCGATCAGACGGGCCGAGGCGAGGGCCGCCGCCTCGGACACGCGGGCCAGGCCCAGCGACAACAGTCGGTCGTAAAATTGATGATTGGCGTCTGCCATGATCACTTTCCTCGAGGGTGCAAGTTCTCCGGCACCTTCCCTATCGGAAGGGGGGGGGCGGATCAAACCTCTTCGATGCGGATCGCGACCGGCTCTCCGACCAGAACGCCGGTGGCGCCGAACTGGCCGATGGCGTGGCTGATGTCGTCACGGGTGGCCTTGTGGGTCACGATCAGCACCGGGGCATGGCCGCCGGCATGGCCATACTGGCGCATCCGGTCGATCGAGATCCCGGCCTCGCCCAGTGCGGTCGCGATCTTGGCCAGCGCGCCGGGCTTGTCCAGCAGCACCATGCGCAGATACCACGGCGCGGGGGCCGCGACCTTGGCGGGAACCGCCTCGATCAGGCTGGTGGCGGGGCGGCCGAAGGTCGGCACCCGGATGCCGCGGGCAAGGTCGATCACATCGGCCATCACCGCGCTGGCGGTGGGGCCTTCGCCGGCGCCCGGGCCGCGCAGCACGATCTGCCCGACCGAGTCGCCTTCCAGCACCACCATGTTGGTGCCGCCCTGCAACTGGCCCAGCGGACTGTCGGCCGGCACAAGGCAGGGGGTCATGCGCTGTTCCAGCCCGCGCCCCGAGACCTGCGCCACGCCCAGCAGCTTGATGCGGAAGCCAAGGTCGGCGGCATGGCGGATGTCGTCGATCGAGATCTGGCCGATCCCTTCCAGTTCCACGGCATCAAAGGACACCCGCGTGCCAAAGGCGATCGCGGCCAGCAGCGACAGCTTGTGCCCGGCGTCGATGCCGCCGACGTCAAGGTTCGGATCGGCTTCAAGATAGCCCAACTGGCGGGCTTCCTCGAACACATGGTCATAGGGCAGGCCCGCGGATTCCATCCGGGTCAGGATGTAGTTGCAGGTGCCGTTCATCACCCCCATCACCCGGCGCATCTGGTTGCCGGCCAGCCCCTCGGTCAGCGCCTTGATGACCGGGATACCGCCCGCCACCGCCGCCTCGAACCGGATCGCAAGGCCCGCGGCCTCGGCCGTCTCGGCCAGGGCCTGCCCGTGATGGGCCAGCAGCGCCTTGTTCGCCGTCACCACATCCTTGCCGGCCGCAAGCGCGGCCTCGGTCGAGGCTTTGGCCGCACCTTCCGCGCCGCCCATCACCTCGACATACACATCCACATCCGCGCGCTGCGCCAGCGCCACCGCGTCGGTTTCCCATGCATAGGCCGACAGGTCGGCATCGCGGTTCTTCGCACGGTCACGCGCGCAGACGGCGCTGATGGTGACGGGACGGCCGCAGCGCGCCTCGATCAGATCGGCATGGCGCTGGATGATCTTGACCACCCCGATACCGACGGTGCCGAGACCGGCAATACCAAGACGCAGGGGCCGAGCCATGAAACCTCCGAAACAGTGAACCGGCGCCGCACGCCGGGCTTGGTGCGAGCGTCTGTTACCGGGTTGCGCCCCAAGACGCAACGCGGCTCAGGGCGCGGTGGCGGCCTTGTCGTCTGCGGCCATCGCGCGGGCGCGGGCCCGCAATGCCGCCGCCCGCGCCTCGACCTGTGCGGTCGTCTCGGGCGTGATGGTGGCGGTTCCCGCCTCGGCCAGCACGTCGTCCAGCGGGCGCAGCGGCGGGGGATCGCCCGCCGCGGTCGGGACGTCCTGCGCCGCGATCACCTCGGGGTAGTCGGCGCAGCCGGCAAGGGCTGCAAGGGTGGCGAAAAGCAGGGCAGGGCGCATGGGCGATCGTGTCCGCAGGGGTCGCGCCGACATTAGCCGCGGGCGCGCCCGGCCGGCAAGGGGGGGCGGACGTGCAGGCGGGATGCGCAGGTGGCGGAAGGCGCGGGCGGGCAACGCCCCCTTTCGCGATCCCGGCATGAATTCGGCGCAAGCGGGCGCATCTGCCTGGCGGGCCGGGGGTGCTTGAACTGAACCGGCGTTCAGATACCTTGGGCGGCATGGCACGCACGGCAGGTTCCCACGCAGAGACTACGGGCCCGCGGGTCCGCGAGGCGGCCCAGCGGCTGATTGCGCGCCACGGCTATGCCGCGGTGTCCATGCGCCAGATCGCGGCCGAGGTCGGCGTGCAGGCCGGCGCGCTTTACCTTTACACCCCCGACAAGCAGACGCTGCTTTACGATCTGATGCGGCTGCACATGGAAGAGCTGCTGGCCACGGTCGAGGCGCTGCCGCCGCTGGATGATCCGCGCGCCGCGCTGGACCGTTTCGCGCGGTTCCACATCGGCCACCACCTCGACCGCCCCGAGGCGGTGTTCATCGCCTATATGGAACTGCGCAACCTGACGCCGGAAAACTTCGCCGCGATCGAGGCGCTGCGCCGCCGATACGAGGAAGGTCTGGCCGCGATCCTGCGCGACGGGGTGGCGCGTGGCGCCTTCGCGCTGCCGGATCTGCGGCTGGCGACGCGGGCGATCATCGCCATGCTGACCGGCGTCACCCACTGGTTCCGCGACATGGGTCCGATGGGCCGCGACGAGGTGGCGGCTTGCTATGCGGAAATGGTGCTGAAAACCGTGGCAGCGCCGTGACCTGCGGCGGCCCGAAGCGGGCGCGACGGGCCGCCGCAGCCGGACGGGGGGTCAGGTCACGAACTCCAGCTTGGGCATGAAGCGCGGACGGGTCACAGTGAATTCCTGAAAGGTGAAGGGGCCAAGACCCATCGAGAACAGCGGCGTGTAGTCCAGCCATGTCTCGACCACGATCAGGTGGTCGCCGTCGGGCAGAATCGGGATCTGGTTGGCGTAAGTTCCGATGGTCGCGTCGGTTTGCGGGGTTTTCCCGCCCGCGGCATAGGACCATGCGATCTTGTAGGCCTCGTCTGCGTCGCTCCAGGTGATGCTGGAAACCCGGATCGCGGTCTCATCCGAGGTGACAAGCCACTGGAACAGCCCATGGGCATTGTCGAGGAACTGGCTATCCACCTCTTGCCGCTGGCGCGACAGCGCGTCCGAGATCGTGTAATTGGCCTTCGATGCGGTGGTGATCGTTTCGAATGCGTCGAAGAACACATAGATGCCCAGATAGGCCCAGATCAACGGCGGCAGGATCAGGATGGTCTCGACCGTGACGCTGCCGCGGCGCTCGGACAGGAAGGCGCGGATGGCCCGAGCAAGCGGAACCAGAACCGGGGTCAGGCTGAAATGGCGCATGGCTTATCCGTTCGATTCGGCGGGGCGGGGCTCGTTCACGAAGGCCGAGGTTGAAATCAGCCGCACCCCGCCGGTGTCGTCCTTGGGCAGATAAAGCCCCAGGCCATAGTTCGGAAACACCGGATCGGCGACCACGCAGACGCGGATCAGCATCAGTTCGTTTTCGCCGCCGCGGTTCAGATCCTCGGGCGGGTTGATGGGGGCCGAGCGGTCCACGCAATCGGGCGCCAGGGTGGGCAGCGACCAGTCGCCAGTGGTGGCGATCGGTTCCAGTTCCAGCCGCAGGACATTCAGACAGTCGGGCACGAAGGTGTTCTTGGCGCAGATCCGTTCCTTCACCAGCTGGTGGGTGGGGTTGGTGATCTGGGTCAGGCGCAGTTCGCGCACGGTCAGATCCACCGCGCGGTCGATCATCACCTTGCGCGACAGCAAAAGGCCCGACTCGAACCCCGAGATCACCACAGTCAGAATCACCGGAAAAGCGATCACGAACTCAAGGCTTGCCGCGCCGCTTTCGCAGGTCAGGCGACGGAAAAGGCGGCCGAGCGCGGTCATTGCGTCAACCTGAGCTGGGTGATGTGGCTGGCGATCGAGCGGAAGGCGCTACGGATTTCTTCGCCATAGACCTTGTAGTAATGGCCCGAGGTGCTGGCGCAGTATTTCAGCAACGCTTCGCCGCCCGGTTCGGCCTCGAAGGCGATCGAATAGACGGTGATCTTCTTCGCGCGGGCGGCATCGCAGATGTTCTTGGTGCGCTGGTCCTTTTCGGACGGCTGGAAGTTTGTCACCCATGCGGCGTATTTGTTGGCGATGCCGGCGCCGGCGTAAAGAACGCCCGCCACCCAGCCTACGCGCGCCTCGTGCCAAAGGTCGGGATAGCTTAGCCGGGCCGCGGTCGCGTTGGTGGCTGTGCTGGTGCAGACTTCCTTTTCACCCCAGGCGATGCACTGGTTCCACCAGTTCTTTTTCGTGCAATAGCTTTGCATCGAGCAGCTGGTGTTGGACACCTGCACATCGGCCGTCGCATTGTCCTTGGTGCCGGTGCGTTTCCAGTAATATTTGCCGTTCGACAGTTTCAGTGACCAGTTGCGCACCTCATCACCGGGGCTGCCGCTGAGCCACACGTCCGAGAGGCCGGTCTTGATCCCGTTGGCAAGACGGGGCTCGGTGTTGACATGTTCGCCATCGGTCATCAGCACGATGACCTTCATCTTGTTTTCAGCCTCGTGGCTGAGGGGGCGGCCAAGGAAGGCGCTGTTGACCAAGCCGTCGTCGACCAGGCTGGAGACCGATGCCTGCAACGTCGGATCAAGCAGCGTCACCCCCCATTTCATTCCGGTGTCGATGGCGGTCGAGCCCGCAGCCTCCAGCGCCTCGATGGCCGCCTTCAGCTTGTCGGGATCGTGCGAAAACGCGGTCACCCGCGGGTCTGCGGTTCCGCCATGTTCGGGGCACCAGTAGAAGGTGGGCTTCTGCGGGTTGGAGGTGCTTGCGTAATGCTCGGCATTGCCGGAACCGACCAATGCCGTCGACGTGGGCAGCGCCGTGGTCTTGAAATCGGACTCGTCGAAATCGACGCAATGCGAATAGGACTGGCCGTATTGTGCGTTGGGGAATGTGTTCCACAGGTCGGGGCCGATGTTCACCTGCCCCGAATAGGGCACGATCGACACCGAGACCATCGGCGCACCGTCAAGGCCGGTGTTGGCGCCGGCCATCACGATGTCCACGAATTCCTTGGCTGCCACCTTCAGGTTTTTCAGCCGGTCGCGCTGCGCGCCGGTGACATTGTCGACGATCATCGAGTTCGAGATGTCCAGCACCAGCGAGATCTCGACGTTCGACACCCGCTCTTCTGCGGTGCTGGCGGCCCCGGCGGCGAGGGTGTCGATGTTCAGCAGCTTCATGAACACGGTGGGCATCTGCGCCGTGGCGGTCGCCGTCACGCTGCGGGCGTTCAGCGTGTTCGCGTTTACCACCGGTTCGTCGAGGTATTCTTCAAGTCCCGCCTTGGCGACATAGTCATTCACCACCTCTTTCGGGGGGCGGCTCTGGTTCAGGCTGGCCGCCGCCAGCACCGCGCGGTCAAGCGTGCCCTGAAGGCGCGACCGTTCATGCTCGAACCGGACAACGTCGATGGCCAGCCCGCCGATCATCAGCATCAGCACCAGCATGTAGATGCCGAAGATGATCATCGCGCCATCCTCGTTGCGGCTGAAACGCATGATCCGGCCAAGGGGCCCGCGTGCCGCGGCGCCGCAGAGGAAGCCCGTCTGTTCTTGCATCCGAAAGACCCTCGTCAAAACTCTTGCAGGTGGCCGTCTGCAATACCTATCCGAAATGATGGTTTCGGGGCGTTTAACGCGGCAGATTTGGCGGAATTATGGCTGCGCCTCGTGCCGGGCCGGACCGGAAACGATGCGCCGGGTGGCTGCGGTATTGTTTGCAACCGAACCTTTTCGCACACGCGCCGGTGGTGGCGTGGGCGGCCGGCCGCGAATCAGCGCGGTCATGCGGAAGGGGGGCGTGCAGCGGCGGGCCGCGCAGAAGGCGTGCAAATCCTGTGGCGGCGGGTTAGCTTTTCCCGTGGGTGCGCCCCTGCGCCGGCAACCGAAAGGGAAAAGGAATGCATCTCGCCGCCGAGCCGAGCTTTCGCGAGTCGGTCGATCTGATGTTCAACCGGGCGGTGGCCCTGATGGACCTGTCGCCGGGGCTGGAAGAGAAGATCCGGGTCTGCAACTCGACCTATACGGTGCGGTTCGGGGTGCGGCTGCGCGGCAAGATCGAGACCTTTGTCGGCTATCGGTCCGTCCATTCCGAACATATGGAGCCGGTCAAGGGCGGCATCCGCTATTCGCTGGCGGTCAATCAGGACGAGGTCGAGGCGCTGGCCGCGCTGATGACCTATAAGTGCGCGCTGGTGGAAACCCCGTTCGGCGGGGCGAAGGGCGGGCTTTGCATCGATCCGCGGGCCTGGGACGAACACGAACTGGAACAGATCACCCGCCGTTTCGCCTATGAACTGGCCAAGCGCGACCTGATCAACCCGGCGCAGAACGTGCCCGCCCCCGACATGGGCACCGGCGAGCGCGAGATGGCCTGGGTCGCGGATCAATATGCCCGGATGAACACCACCGACATCAATGCGCGGGCCTGCGTCACCGGCAAACCGATCAACGCCGGCGGCATCCATGGCCGGGTCGAGGCGACGGGCCGCGGCGTGCAGTTCGCGCTGCGCGAATTTTTCCGCCACCCCGAGGACAAGGCGAAAGCCGGGCTGTCGGGCGATCTGGACGGCAAGCGGGTGATCGTGCAGGGCCTGGGCAATGTCGGCTATCACGCGGCGAAGTTCCTGTCCGAGGAAGATGGCGCGAAGATCGTGGCCATCGTCGAGCGTGACGGGGCGCTGATGAACCCCGACGGGCTGGAGATCGAGGCGGTGCGGCAGTGGATGGTCCGGACCGGATCGATCCGCGGCTTCGCCGGGGCGGATTTCACCGAGGATGGCGCCGCGGTGCTGGAGGAAGACTGCGACATCCTGATCCCTGCCGCGATGGAAGGGGTCATCACCCGCGAGAATGCGGCGCGGATCAAGGCGCCGCTGATCATCGAGGCGGCGAATGGGCCTGTGACCTTTGGCGCCGACGAGATCCTGCGCCGGAAGGGCTGTGTCATCATTCCCGACCTTTATGCCAATGCCGGGGGTGTCACCGTCTCGTATTTCGAATGGGTGAAGAACCTGTCCCACATCCGCTTTGGTCGGATGCAGCGCCGGGCCGAGGAGGCGCGCAGTCGCGCACTGGTCGAGGAGTTGGAGCGGTTGTCGGCCGATCAGGGCCTGGGCTGGCAGTTGTCGCCGGGCTTCAAGCGAACATTCATGCAAGGCTCGGATGAGTTGGCGCTGGTGCGCTCGGGGTTGGATGACACGATGCGGATTGCCTATCAGTCGATGCGCGAGGTCTGGCGCGGCCGCGAGGATGTGCAGGATCTGCGGGTGGCGGCTTATATCGTGGCGATCGGGCGGGTGGCGGCCACCTATCGATCAAAAGGGCTGTGATCGGGCCGCGCGCGGGGGCGCTGCCCCCGCACCCCCGGGATATTTGGGCCAGAATGAAAGGGGGGCGGGTTCTGGACTCGGGGCCTGTCGGGCATGATATAGGGGAGCATGAGCCTGCCCCCCGGATTCCTTGACGAGTTGCGCAATCGCGTCCCGCTGTCGCAGGTGGTGGGGCGCAAGGTGACGTGGGATTTGCGCAAGTCGAACCAGGGCAAGGGCGATTTCTGGGCGCCATGCCCGTTCCATCAGGAGAAATCGGCCAGTTTCCACGTCGATGACCGCAAGGGATTCTACTATTGTTTCGGCTGCCATGCGAAGGGCGATGCGATCGGTTTCGTGAAGGAGACCGAGAACGTGGGCTTCATGGAGGCGGTCGAGATCCTGGCGCGCGAGGCCGGGATGGCGATGCCCGCCCGCGACCCGCAGGCCGTTCAGAAGGCGGATCGGCGCGGTCTGTTGTCCGAGGCGATGGAAGAGGCGGTGAAGTTCTACCGGCTTCAGTTGCGCACCGGGGCGGCGGGGGCGGCGCGCGATTATCTGGTGCGGCGCAGGCTGTCGCCCGAGGGGCAGGAGCGGTTCGGGATCGGGTTTGCGCCGGATGCGCGGCAGGCGTTGTATTATGCGCTGACGGGCAAGGGGATTGCTGCGGATGTGCTGGTCGAGGCGGGGCTTTGTGCCCGGCCCGAGGATGGGGGGGCGCCTTACGACCGCTTTCGCGGGCGCATCATCTTTCCGATCCGCGATGCGCGCGGCCGGGCGATCAGCTTGGGGGGCCGCTCGATGGACCCCAATGCGCGGGCCAAATATCTGAACGGGCCCGAGACGCCGTTGTTCGACAAGGGGCGCAATCTTTACAACGTCGGTCCTGCGCGCGAGGCGGCCGGAAAGGGCCAGCCGCTGATCGTGACCGAGGGCTACATGGATGTGATCGCACTGTCCGAGGTGGGGTTCCGCGCCACGGTGGCGCCGTTGGGAACGGCGGTGACCGAGGATCAGTTGCGGCTGATGTGGCGCATCCATTCCGAGCCGGTGATCGCGCTGGATGGCGATGCGGCGGGCATCCGGGCGGCGCTGCGGGTGGTGGATCTGGCGCTTCCGCTGCTGGAGGCGGGGCAGGGGTTGCGTTTTGCGGTTCTGCCGCCGGGGCTGGACCCGGATGATCTGATCCGCGCCGACGGACCAGCGGCCATGAGTCGGGTGCTTGAGGCCGCGCAGCCGATGGTCAGCCTGTTGTGGCGGCGCGAGACCGAGGGGCAGGTGTTTGACAGCCCCGAGCGGCGGGCGGCGCTGGACAAGCGGCTGCGCGAGGCGGTGCTGAAGATCCGCGACGTCTCGATCCGGCGGCATTATGGCGAGGAGCTGAACCGGCTGCGGCGCGAGTTGTTCGGTGCCAGCGTGCCGCGTCGGGCCTTTCATCTGGGGGGGCGCCGGGAGGCCGCGCCCGCGGCGCCGCTGCCGTCAACGCGCGCCTCGCTTCTGGCCACGGCGGTGGGCGAGCGCGCCGAGGAAGAGATCCGGCTGGGCATCATCCTGGCCACGCTGGCTGTGCATCCGGTGCTGATCGCCGAGTTCGAACGCGAGTTGGAGGGGCTGGAGCTGATCGACCCGATCCATCATCGCCTGCGGCGCGCGTTGCTGGCGCAGCTTGGCGCCGCCGATCCCGACCTTGCGCGGGCTGAACTGGCCGCGACCGAGGGGGTGGCCCTTGAAAGCCTGATGCGGTTGAACCATGTAAGGTCATTCCCGGCGATCCGGCATCCGGACCGGCGCGAGGTGGCGCGGATGTGTCTGGCCGAGGCGCTGGCCAAGCTTGAGGCCCATCGCGGGGCGCGGCAGGAAATCCGGTATGCCGAAGAGGATGTCGACGGTTTGGTGGACGAGGGGCTGACATGGCGGCTGGCGCAGGCCAATCTTGCCCGGTTCGAGGCCGAGCGTGGGGTCCAGATCGAGGGGCCAGAGGCGGTGATCGCCCCCAACGGCGTCGCCATGAGCCGCGAGGAATTGGAACATCGTGACCGCACCTTCAACCAGATCAACTTCACCCGCGGGCGCGGAAAGCCTTCTGGCGATGGCGGTTCGCAAAATTGACGCGACCCGCTTCCCCCTCCTGTGATTCGAGCTATTGATTCGCTATACGGTCCGGACGATTCGCTTCCGCAAGACAACCCTTCCGTGCTTCTGAGGAGCATCCATGGCAGTCAAAGACACTGACGACGGCAAACCCGAGGATCAGGACGCCGACACCTCGCTGGACATGAGCCAGGCCGCCGTCAAACGGATGATCGCCGAAGCGCGCGAGCGTGGCTATATCACCTATGACCAGCTGAACGCGGTGCTTCCGCCCGAGCAGGCCTCGTCCGAGCAGATCGAGGACGTGATGTCGATGCTGTCGGAAATGGGCATCAACGTCATCGAGAACGAGGAAGTCGAGGAAGGCGAGCCTGCGGGCGAACTGGTCGAGCAGGGCTCTGGCTCGCGCGAGATCGCGGTGGCGGGGGCGTCGGGCGAGACGCTGGACCGCACCGACGACCCGGTGCGGATGTATCTGCGCGAGATGGGCTCGGTCGAGCTTCTGAGCCGCGAGGGCGAGATCGCCATCGCCAAGCGCATCGAGGCCGGCCGCAACACCATGATCGCAGGGCTGTGCGAAAGCCCGCTGACCTTTCAGGCCATCACGATCTGGCGCGACGAACTGTTGTCGGAAGACATCCTGCTGCGCGATGTGATCGACCTTGAGGCGACCTTTGGCCGGTCGCTGGATGGCGACGACGAGATGGACGGGCCGGGGCTTGAGGATGTCGAGGTCGATGTGACCGCGGCACCGGCGCCGCGGCGTCAGGCGTCCTCGTCCGAGCCGGAACTGGATGCCGATGGCAACCCGATCAGCCGCGCCGAGGAAGATGACGAGGACGAGGAAGCCTCGGCCATGTCGCTGGCCGCGATGGAAGCCGCGCTGAAGCCGCGCGTGCTGGAAACGCTGGAGCTGATCGCGCGCGACTATTCCAAGCTGGCCGAAATGCAGAACAAGCGCATGTCGGCCACGATCAACGACAAGGTGCGCTTCACCCCCGAGGACGAGGCCGCCTATCAGAAGCTGCGATCGGAAATCGTGCTGCTGGTGAACGAGCTTCACCTGCACAACAACCGGATCGAGGCGCTGATCGATCAGCTTTACGGCATCAACCGCAAGATCATGTCGATCAACTCGGCCATGGTGAAGCTGGCCGATGCCGCGCGGATCAACCGCCGCGAATTCATCGACGAATATCAGGGCTATGAGCTGGACCCGACATGGGCGGACCGGATGGCGGCCAAGTCGGGCCGCGGCTGGCAGACCCTGATGGAGAAAAGCCGCGAGAAGGTCGAGGATCTGCGCCACGACATGGCACAGGTCGGCCAGTATATCGGCGTGGACATTTCCGAGTTCCGCCGGATCGTGAATCAGGTGCAGAAGGGCGAAAAGGAAGCCCGTCAGGCCAAGAAGGAAATGGTCGAGGCCAACCTGCGCCTCGTGATCTCGATTGCCAAGAAATACACCAACCGCGGCTTGCAGTTCCTTGATCTTATTCAGGAAGGCAACATCGGCCTGATGAAGGCCGTGGACAAGTTCGAATACCGCCGCGGCTATAAGTTCAGCACTTACGCGACCTGGTGGATCCGGCAGGCGATCACGCGGTCCATCGCCGATCAGGCCCGCACGATCCGTATCCCCGTCCACATGATCGAGACGATCAACAAGCTGGTCCGCACCGGCCGGCAGATGCTGCACGAGATCGGTCGGGAACCCACGCCCGAGGAACTGGCCGAGAAACTCCAGATGCCGCTGGAGAAGGTTCGCAAGGTGATGAAGATCGCCAAGGAACCGATCAGCCTTGAAACGCCCATCGGCGACGAGGAAGACAGCCAGCTTGGCGACTTCATCGAGGACAAGAACGCGATCCTGCCGCTGGACAGCGCCATTCAGGAAAACCTGAAGGAAACCACGACCCGGGTTCTGGCCAGCCTGACCCCGCGCGAGGAGCGGGTTCTGCGGATGCGCTTCGGCATCGGCATGAACACCGACCATACGCTGGAAGAGGTGGGCCAGCAGTTCAGCGTCACGCGCGAACGCATCCGCCAGATCGAGGCCAAGGCCCTGCGCAAATTGAAACATCCCAGCCGCAGCCGCAAGCTGCGCAGCTTCCTGGATCAGTGACAAGGACAAGGTTTCCCATGCGACTTCTTTCGCTTCTGGCAGCCGCCGCGGTTGCCGTCGCCTCTCCGGCGGCGGCATACATTGCCGGGAACGGGCTTCTGGTCCGGGCCGAGGCGGACGGCAGCTTTGTCGTTCTGGGCTCGCCGGGGCAGGGGCCGGCGGAAAGCTGGTGTGCGGCGGGCGATTATGTGATCGCAAGCGGGATGCCCACCAACACCCGGATCTGGCGCCTGTCGGAGCCGCCACGCCGGCAGGGCGAAAGCGTGCGCTTCGGTCTGTCGCCCGAGGGGGCTGCCTCGAAAACCGGGCTGTTCATCCTTGGGTCCAAGGATGCCTCGCTGAGTGCCATTCACGCGGCCCAGTTGTGCCACCGCGATCTGCCGGTGAGCGACTGATCCGCCCCGGCTGAGTCCCGGAAGCCACAGGCGCGCCCCCCTTATCTGGTGGGGCGCGTTTTCCGTTGTGCAACCCCTATGTCGGCCCCTATGGTCTTGTGGATAACAAGAGGGCAACCCCCGGATCTGACGTTTGAGGGAGAGGCGGATGCGCTGTCCGTTCTGCGGAAACATCGACACGCAAGTGAAAGACAGCCGTCCGGCCGAGGATCACGTCTCGATCCGCCGCCGCCGGTTCTGCCCGGCCTGTGGCGGCCGGTTCACCACCTATGAACGTGTGCAGCTGCGCGATCTGGTGGTGATCAAATCCTCGGGCAAGCGCGAGGATTTCGACCGGACCAAGCTGGAACGCTCGATCCGGATCGCGATGCAGAAGCGCCCGATCGAGCCGGAACGGATCGATCAGATGATTTCGGGCATCGTGCGCCGGTTGGAATCGCTGGGTGATACCGATATCCCCTCGAAGGTGATCGGCGAGATCGTGATGGAAAGCCTGGCGCGGATCGATACCGTGGCCTATGTGCGCTTTGCCAGCGTTTACAAGAACTTCCAGGCGGCGGACGATTTCGACAAGTTCGTGTCCGAACTTCGCCCCTCGGTCATCCCGACCGAAGAGTGACCGACGTCGCCCATATGGCGCATGCATTGGCGCTGGCCGCGCGGGGGCTCGGCCGGACATGGCCGAACCCGGCCGTGGGCTGCGTGATCGTCAAGGCCGGGCGCGTGGTGGGCCGCGGCTGGACCCAGCCCGGTGGCCGTCCGCACGCCGAGACGGTGGCGCTGGCGCAGGCCGGCGCCGCGGCGCTGGGGGCCACGGCCTATGTCACGCTGGAACCTTGCGCCCATCACGGCCGCACCCCACCCTGCGCCGAGGCGCTGATTTCGGCCGGCGTGGCGCGGGTGGTGACGGGCACCGGCGATCCCGATCCGCGGGTGGCCGGGCAGGGGCACGCGCTGCTGCGGGCGGCCGGGATCGCGGTGACGGAAGGCGTTCTGGAAGCCGAGGCGCAGGCCGCCAATGCCGGGTTCCTGAAGCGCGTGACGCGAGGGTTGCCGTTCCTGACCCTGAAACTGGCCACGACGCTGGACGGGCGGATTGCCACCGCCGCGGGCGAAAGCCGCTGGATCACCGGGGCGGCGGCGCGGCGGGTGGTTCATGCGATGCGGATGCGCCATGACGCGGTGTTGGTGGGGGTGGGCACGGCGCTGGCCGATGATCCCGACCTGTCCGTGCGCGAGATGGGCGCCGTGCATCAGCCGGTTCGCATCGTGCTGGACAGCCGCCTGCGCCACCTTCCCGACAGCCGGCTGGGCCGCACCGCGCGCCATGTTCCGGTCTGGATGTGCCATGGCCCCGAGGCCCCTGCCGCCGCCCGTGCGGCATGGCAGGCCACCGGCGCCCGGCTGATCGCCTGTGCGGCCGGCCCGGACGGGCTGGATGCCATTGACGCGTTGCGCCGGCTTGCGGACGAGGGCCTGACCCGGATTTTCTGCGAAGGCGGCGCGCGGCTTGCCGCGGGGCTGATCCGGGCGGGGCTGTGTGATGAGCTGGTCAGCTTCACCGCCGGCAAGCTGATCGGCGAGGAAGGCCGCGCCGCGACCGGCCCGCTGCATCTGGCCCATCTGGCCGAGGCGCCGGCGTTCCGGCTGGCCTCGGTCGAGGTGGCGGGCGTGGATGTGCTGAGCCGCTGGCGGCCGCTGTGATCCCTTACCAGTGGCCGGTGTTCGGCATCGAGGCCCAGGGCTCGGCCGGGGGCAGTGCGGCGCCGATCTGAAGCAGTTCGACCGAGACATTGTCGGGGCTGCGGACAAAGGCCATGCGCCCGTCGCGCGGCGGGCGGTTGATGGTCACGCCATTGGCCTGCAAATGCGCGCACATGTCATGGATATTCTCGACCCCGTAAGCGAGATGGCCAAAATGCCGGCTGTCCGACGGCAGCCCTTCGTCGCCGTCCCAGTTGAAGGTCAATTCCACGGGACAGTCCGGCTGCCCGGGCGGGGCCATGAACACCAGCGTGAAGCGTCCCTGTTCGCTTTCGATGCGCCGGGTTTCCTGTAAACCCAGCAGGCCAAAGAACGCCATCGTCCGATCAAGGTCTAGAACCCGGATCATGGTGTGAAGATATCTGATCTGCATGTGTTCGGCCCCGTCGGTCTGCGTTTGAGACATCTCGGCGGCCAAGGTGGCCCGTCCGGCCCCTTTCATCAAGCCGCAGAATGAAGGCCCGTCACGGTTTGGGGGGTGATGGGCGGAAGACCTTGAGTCTGTCGGTCCGCTGTTACGGGACGGGGTTCGGGGGCCCCGAACCATGGCGCACTGACCCATGGCGCCCGAACCATGGCGCCCGAACCATGGCGCACTGGCCCATGCCGCACTGGCCCAAGGCCCCGCCGCCGGGTAACGATGCCGGATAAGCCGGGCGGGGCTTGCCCCGGTCGTGATGTGCCCGATCTTGATATGCCCGATCCTGATATGGACGCGCCGATCCAGGAGATTGAATGAGCGATGAATGATGCCTGTTTTGTCAGCCCATGGCGCGGTCCGTGCCGTCTGTCGGGCTGTGCCCGGCACGTGGCGCATGATGGCCATTTCCGGGGGGAGAGGGGCTGATGCTGGCGCTTTTGGTTTTGATGGGGGCACTTTGGGCCTTGGGTTGGGCGTTGAAGCTGCCGGTGCGGCTGCGGCTGTTGATGCTGGGCTGTCTTTGGGCCGGGGTGGTATCGGCGCATCTGCTGTTGCCCGATGGTCATCCGTTCCGAACCGCCACCGGCGGGCGGGCTGAGCCGTGGTTGGTGCTGGGCGCGCTGGTGGGGCTGACACTGGGCTATCGCGCGCTGTTGGCCCGGCTGAAACGGCGGGCGGCGGGGCGGGTGGTGCCGCCCGCGCAGGGCACGTTCCGCCCCGCGGAACTGGAGCGATACGCCCGCCATATCATGCTGCGCGAGGTGGGGGGGCCGGGTCAGAAACGGCTGAAGCAGGCGCGGGTTCTGGTGATCGGTGCGGGGGGGCTGGGCTCTCCGGTGCTGTTGTATCTGGCGGCAGCGGGCGTAGGGACGATCGGGGTGATCGACGGCGATGTGGTCGAGGCGTCGAACCTTCAGCGGCAGGTGATCCATACCGATGCGCGGATCGGGACGGCCAAGGTCGCCTCGGCTGCCGAGGCGATGCGGGCGCTGAATCCCTTTGTCGAGGTGCGCCCCTATCAGCGACGGCTGACCGAAGAGATCGCGGCGGATCTGTTTGCCGATCATGACCTGATCCTTGACGGGACAGACAATTTCGACACCCGGTATCTGGCCAACCGGATCGCGGTGCGGTTGGGCAAGCCGTTGATTTCCGGAGCTATCGCGCAATGGGAGGGGCAGGTCAGCCTGTATGACCCGGCCCGCGGCGGCCCCTGCTTCGAATGTGTCTTTCCGGTGCGCCCGGCGCCCGGGCTGGTGCCGTCCTGCGCCGAGGCGGGGGTGATCGCGCCGCTGCCGGGGGTGATCGGTGCGATCATGGCGCTGGAGGCGGTGAAGCATCTGATCGGCGCGGGGGCCACGCTGCGCGGGGCGCTGTTGATCCATGATGCGCTGTGGGGGGAGACGCGCCGGATCGCGGTGAAGGCGCGCGAGGGCTGTCCGGTTTGCGGGGGGCGGCACTGAAATTTGCCCGCCGGTTGGGTGGCAAGGGCGGGGGCGCTGCCCCCGCGCCCCCGGGATATTTGGGCCAGAATGAAAGCAGGGCGGTGGGGGATGGACGGGGGCGCGGCGCGGCCCTAGCTTTGGCCGTGAAGGAGATTTGCCATGACCAATCCGCTGCTTTCGCCTTGGGATGCGCCGTTCGGGTTGCCCCCTTTCGAGAGGATCCGCGACGAGGATTTCGCCCCGGCCTTCGAGGCGGGGCTGGTGGAGGCGCGGGCTGCGATTGCCGCCATTGCCGCGAACCCGGCGCCGGCCGATTTCGCCAATGTGATCGAGGCGATGGAACTGGCGGAGGCGACGCTCGACCGGGTGGCGGGGGTGTTTTACAATCTGGCGGGTGCTGACAGCACGACAGCGCGCGAGGCGCTTCAGCGCGAGTTGGCGCCGAAGATGTCGGCTTTTTCATCCGAGATTGTGAACAATCGCGCCTTGTTCGAGCGGATCGAGCGGGTGTGGCAGCAGCGCGAGGGGCTTGGGCTGACGGCCGAGCAGGAGCGGGTGTTGATGCTGTATCGGCGGATGTTCGTCCGATCCGGCGCGCGGCTGGAGGGGGAGGCCGCCGAGCGGTTGACGGCTGTGAAGGCGCGTCTGGCCGTGCTGGGGACGGCGTTCAGCCAGAATCTGCTGGCGGATGAGCGCGGCTGGTTTCTGCCTTTGGCCGAGGCGGATCTGGAGGGGTTGCCCGCGTTTGTCATGGCCGCCGCGCGGGCGGCGGGGGCTGAGCGGGGGGAGGCGGGGCCGGTTCTGACGCTGAGCCGGTCGCTGATCGTGCCGTTTCTGCAATTCTCGCCCCGGCGCGAGTTGCGGCGGGTGGCTTATGAGGCCTGGGTGGCGCGGGGGGCCAATGGGGGGGCGACCGACAACCGCGGGATTGCCGCCGAGATCCTGGCCTTGCGCGAGGAGCGGGCGAAGCTGTTGGGCTATGCCAGTTTTGCTGCCTACAAGCTGGAAACCGAGATGGCGAAAAGCCCCGATGCGGTGCGCGCCTTGCTGTCGCGGGTCTGGGTGCCGGCGAAAGCCCGGGCCGAGGCGGATGCCGCGGTGCTGGCGGGCATGATGCATGCCGATGGCCTCAATGGCGATCTGGAGCCGTGGGACTGGCGCTATTATTCCGAGAAGCGGCGCGCGGCCGAATTCGATCTGGATGAGGCGGCGCTGAAGGCTTACCTGCCCCTGGACCGGATGATCGAGGCCGCGTTCGACTGTGCGAACCGGCTGTTCGGGTTGGAGTTCCGCCCGCTTGAGGGGCCGTTTTACCATCCCGACGTCCGTGGGTGGGAGGTGACGCGCGGCGGGCGGCACATGGCGGTGTTTCTGGGGGATTACTTTGCCCGGGCCTCGAAGCGGTCGGGGGCGTGGTGTTCGACGATGCGCGGGCAGCGCAAGCTGGGTGGCGAGGTTCGCCCCATCGTGGTGAATGTGTGCAATTTCGCCAAGGGAGAGCCGGCGCTGCTGTCCTGGGACGATGCGCGGACGTTGTTCCACGAATTTGGTCATGCGCTGCATCAGATGCTGTCGGATGTGACCTATGTGTTCATTTCCGGCACGTCGGTCGCGCGCGATTTCGTGGAGTTGCCAAGCCAGTTGTTCGAGCACTGGCTGGCGGTTCCCGAGGTGTTGGAGCGTCATGCCCGGCACTGGCAGACCCAGGAGCCGATGCCGGCTGCGATGCGCAAGAAGGTGCTGGCGGCCGCGACTTACGATCAGGGCTTTGCCACGGTCGAATTCATCTCGTCCGCAATGGTGGATCTGACGTTCCATGAGGCTTCGGCGCCGGCCGATCCGATGGCGCGGCAGGCCGAGGTTCTGGAGGCGCTGGGGATGCCGAAGTCGATCCGGATGCGGCATGCGACGCCGCATTTCGCGCATGTGTTTTCGGGGGATGGCTATTCGGCGGGCTATTACAGCTACATGTGGTCCGAGGTGATGGATGCCGACGCTTTTGCGGCCTTCGACGAGGCGGGGGATGCATTCGATCCAGAAGTGGCGCGCCGGCTGGAGGAGCATGTGTTGTCGGCCGGCGGTTCGCGCGAGGCCGAGGAGCTTTACACCGCTTTCCGCGGCCGGATGCCGGGGGTCGAGGCGTTGCTGAAGGGGCGCGGTCTGCTGGATGCGGCCTGAGGCGGGGTGCCGTCCGGGGCCACGGGCCGAGCGCCGGGAGGTGATGAGGCGCCCCGCGAAAGTGCGGGATCGATAAGAGGGAGAGTCTGGTGAAACGACTGCTTTTGCTTGGTGTCCTCGGGCTTGTGGCCTGCGCGCCCCATGTGCCTTCGGCGCGCTGGATCGGTTCGTCCATGTTCGTGCGGACCGATGTGCAGCCGGCCGAGTTGGCCGGGCTGTGGTATGAGGTGGCCAGTTTCCCCGCGCCGTTCCAGCGCGATTGCAGCCATACGACGGCGGCCTATCGCCCGCTTGCCGATGGGCGGATCGCGCTGGAGAACCGCTGCCGGGTGGGCGACGAGATCCGCCGCATCGGGGGGACCGCGCGGGTCGTGGCGCCGGGGCGGTTGAAGGTGGATCTGGACGGGGTGCCGTTCGACGGCGACTACTGGATCCTGGGGCTGTCGCGTGACGGGCAGACGCTGGTGGTGGGGACGCCGACGCGGATTGCGGGCTGGGTGCTGCATCGCGATCGGCAGATCGATCCGCGCGAATTGCGCGCGGCGCGCGACCTGTTCGAGCGGAGTGGCTACGATCCGGCAGCCTTGCAGCGGATCCTGCACCGCTGAGGCGGTGTGTGGGGCCGAGGCTTTGCCCCTGCGTCTGGCCGGAAGGCGGGCCGGGGTGGCCGCTTGCGGGGGCATCGAGCCCCCGCAGGCGGCGCTGCCGCGGGGCCTTGCACTGGCGGTCTGTAACCGTCAGGCGTCCCCGGGCCGCCAGCCGCCCCGGGCGCGGATCGCGGTCGAGGACAGGTCGACCATCGGCAGGTTCACAAAACACCATGCCGGGCGTGCGGCACGGGCCAGCCCGGCCGCAGCCCCGGCCGGCAGCCGCGCCTTGGCATAGCTGCGCGCGGCGGGGCTGGTCCGGCCCCGCAAGCCCGCCCCCGGCCGCGCCAGCACCCCCACCGCGACGCTTGCCATGATCTGGCGCCAGCGATCCCAGCGGTGAAACTGCACCAGATTGTCGGCCCCCATCAGCCAGACGAAGTGCACACCCGGATAGCGCGCCTGAAGCGTCGTCAAGGTTTCGGCGGTGAACCGGGTGCCCATCCGCGCTTCAAGATCGGTCACCGCCACCCGCGGGTGGCGCATCAGCCGCCGCGCCTCGGCCAGTCGCACCGACAGGGGCGCGGGCGTGCGGGCCTTCAGCGGGTTGCCGGGCGAAACCAGCCACCAGACTCGGTCCAGCCGGAACCGCTTCAGTGCCTCGTGTGTGATATGGACATGGCCGGCATGGGCCGGATCGAACGACCCGCCGAGAAGGCCCACCACCATTCCCGCCCGTGCGACCGGCCAGCCCTGCACATTTCCCCCCGAAATCCCCGGCGCGGCCCCTGCAAAGCCGCAAACATCGCGCGCCTGAAACCATCCTCGCGTTGTGCTTGTCCAGCGCAATCGGTAAAAGGGCCGCCAGACCCGAGATTTTGGAGAGTTGGCATGGCCTCGTATCAATACGTCTACCACATGGAGGGCGTCTCCAAGACCTACCCCGGCGGCAAGAAGTGCTTCGAGAACGTCCACCTGAACTTCCTGCCCGGCGTGAAGATCGGCGTCGTGGGCGTGAACGGCTCGGGGAAATCGACGCTGCTGCGCATCATGGCCGGCATGGACACCGATTTCAAAGGCGAGGCCTGGGCTGCCAAGGGCGCCCGCGTCGGCTATCTGGCGCAGGAACCCCAGCTTGACCCGGCGCTGAACGTGCGCGGCAACGTGATGGAAGGTGTCGCCGCCAAGCGCGCGATCCTTGACCGCTACAACGAACTGGCCATGAACTACTCGGACGAGACCGCGGACGAGATGGCCCAGTTGCAAGACCTGATCGACTCGCAGAACCTGTGGGATCTCGACAGCCAGGTGGACATCGCGATGGAGGCGTTGCGCTGCCCGCCCGATGACGCCGATGTGGAAAGCCTGTCGGGCGGCGAACGGCGCCGGGTGGCGCTGTGCAAGCTGTTGCTGGAAGCGCCCGACATGTTGCTTCTGGACGAACCGACCAACCACCTTGACGCGGAATCGATCGCCTGGCTGCAACAGCACCTGATCGACTACAAGGGCACGATCCTGATCGTCACCCACGACCGCTATTTCCTGGACGACATCACCGGCTGGATTCTGGAACTCGACCGCGGCCGCGGCATCCCCTACGAGGGCAACTATTCGCAATGGCTGGAACAGAAGGCCAAGCGGATGTTGCAGGAAGCGCGCGAGGACAAGGCCAAGCAGAAGGTTCTGCAACGCGAACTGGACTGGATCCGTTCGGGCGCCAAGGCGCGGCAGGCCAAGCAGAAGGCGCGGATCCAGAAATACAACGAACTGGCCGGCCAGTCGGTGCGCGAACGCGTCTCGACCGCGCAGATCATCATCCCCAACGGCGAGCGTCTGGGCGGCAAGGTGATCGAGGTCGAGAACCTGACCAAGCACATGGGCGACAAGCTGTTGATCGAGAACCTGTCGTTCTCGATCCCGCCGGGCGGCGTGGTGGGGGTGATCGGGCCGAACGGCGCCGGCAAATCCACCCTGTTCAAGATGTTGACCGGGCAAGAGCCGCCGGATTCCGGCACGATCACCGTGGGCGACACGGTGCAGCTGTCCTATGTCGACCAGTCGCGCGACGCGCTCGACCCGAACAAGACGGTGTGGGAGGAAATCTCGGACGGGCTTGAGGTGATCCACCTGGGCGATTTCGAGATGAACAGCCGCGCCTATTGCGGGGCGTTCAACTTCAAGGGCACCGATCAGCAGAAGAAGGTGGGCCTGCTGTCGGGCGGCGAACGCAACCGGGTGCATATGGCGAAACTGCTGCGCTCGAACGGCAACGTGCTCTTGCTGGACGAACCGACCAACGATCTTGACGTGGAAACGCTTCAGGCGCTGGAAGCGGCGATCGACGATTTCGCCGGCTCGGCCATCATCATCAGCCACGACCGCTTCTTCCTGGACCGGCTGTGCACCCATATCCTGGCCTTTGAAGGCGACGCCCATGTGGAATGGTTCGAAGGCAACTTCGAAGCCTATGAGGAAGACAAGATCCGCCGCCTTGGCCCGGATTCGGTGGAGCCGCATCGGGTGAAATACAAGAAATTCACCCGATGATGGTGGGGCTGGCCCTTGTGCTTGCGCTGACGCTTCCTGCGGCGGCGCAGGCGGACTGCGAACGGACAAAGGGCCAGCCGCTTGCGACCGACGACCAGTTGACGCTGGATTATCTGATCTGCAAACACCGCGAACAGGCCGAGGCGCTGCAACGCCAGCGTGTCCGCCGGCCGCCGCCGCAGGATGAAAGCCAGATCCCCGACGGTGCGGTGGACGATCTGACCCGCCGCACCCAGCCCTTTGCCGAACGCGCCCGGCGCACGCAGGACGCGGTGGATGCGATGGGGGATGTGAACATCGAAATGGGCGACCGGCTGAAGATGCTTCAGCCGCGCCGCATCCCTTAGACGATCAGGCATCGCCCCTGTCGGCGCCGCGCGTGACCGAAAGCGGTGCGGTCTTAGTCGAAGGCGCAGCCGGTCTTGACGCCCAGCTTGCGGAAGGCGATGGCCGCCGGGCAGAAGCCGGTAAAGGACGACTGGATCAGGTTCAGACCGATGAAGACGGTGAACCAGACGAACAGCGGCGACACCAGCGCCGTAAGCAGCACGCTCAGCAGCACCATGCAGCCGGCGAAAAGCATCACCATGCGGTCGAGGGTCATGTTGTCCACTCCTTCAGGCGGAAGATCCTGCCGCCCGACCTAGCATCGCGCGGCGACACATTCAACCATATGAATTCGAGGTGTGAAGGGAACCCGTCCCGCGGGGGCGACGTTCCCCGCCTGACCCAAGTCAGGCAAGGAACACCCCATGACGCTGTCGACCATCCTGCTGATCGTGCTGATCCTGATCCTTGTCGGCGCGCTGCCGAACTGGGGATATTCCGCCGGCTGGGGCTATGGCCCGTCCGGCGTTGTCGGGATTGTGGTGATCGTGCTGCTGATCCTGATCCTGACCGGACGGCTCTGATCGGTCAGAGCAGCGCCTGCGTCTCGGGGGCAAGCCGCATCCGGCCGCGAAGATCCTCGGCCCAGGGCTCGCCGATCTCGGCCAGCTTGCGCCAGACGGCCACCTGCACCTCGGGGTGTTCGGATTGCGCGGCGGTCTCAAGGCAGCGCCAGTGCTCGGCCGGCGGATCGCTTTCGCAGATCGCGCACAGCAGGATCTCGCCCACGCCATCGACCTCTACCGGCAGGCAGTCGTCCATGCCGCCACAGAACTCGCACATGCCGTGGGCGCGGCTCATCAGGGTTCCCCAGGTCATCTTCAGCCTCCAGTCTGTCCAACGGCGGGAAAATAGCCCTACTGCAAGGCGTTGCCAATGCGGCGGACAGGCAGCATTCCGCGCGCCACGGCGAATCTTGTTGCGTGAATCGCCACGGATCGGCCATAATCACTTCGCGACGTTATCTTTATCGACCACTGTCTCCCTCGCCGGCAACAGTCCTTCGATCTTGCCCTGACTGAGCCGAGCCGCCGCACTTCCGCGGGCGGCATTTCTATACGACAGGAGACATCACGATGGCCAAGGGCACCGTGAAATGGTTCAACGCCACCAAAGGCTACGGGTTCATCGCCCCTGAAGGCGGCAAGAAGGACGTTTTCGTCCACATCACCGCGCTCGAGCGCGCCGGCATCCGCGCGCTGAACGACGGTCAGGCTGTCACCTTCGACATCGAATCGGGCCGCGACGGCCGCGAATCGGCCACGAACATCTCGATCGCCTGACACTGGCGACCGGGGGCAAAGGGCGGGCCAGAAGGTCCGCCCTTTCCCTTTTCGGCAGGATTGCAGCCCGTCCGCTTCCGGCGCAAAGTGCCGCCGAACGGCCGGAGCAGCAGACATGGACGAGACGGACTACCGCGACCTCATCGACGAGGATACATGGGAGTTCATCCGCACCTGCGCCCGCCACTTGCCCCCCGACAGCACCCGCCTGCCGCTGGACGAACAGCGCGCGATGCATGACGCGCTGTGCCGCGCCCTGCATGCCGACCTGCCCGCGGGGGTGATGCTGGACGACCAGACCTTCGGCGGCGTGCCCTGCCGCCTCTATCAACCGGCCGCCGCTTCGGGCAGCGTGGTCTGGCTGCATGGCGGCGGCTTTCGCCTTGGCACGCTTCAGGCCGACGACGACATCTGCGCCGAGATCGCCGCGGCCACCGGCCTTCGGGTCGTCAGCGTTGGATACCGGCTTGCTCCCGAACACCCCCACCCGGCCGCCTTTCAGGATGCGCTGACCGCCAGCCTTGCGGTGGCGCGGGCCTTTCCCGGGCCGCTGCTGCTGGCTGGCGAGGATGCTGGGGCCAGCCTTGCCGCCTCGGTCGCCCATGCGGCGCGCGGGCGGATCGCACTGGCGGGACAGGTGCTGATCTGCCCCGCGCTTGGCGGCGACCGCGACCGCGGCAGCTATCTCAGCCATGCCGTGGCCCCGATGCTGGGCCGGCAGGATGTGCTGCGGCTGGCCAGCCTGCGCCATGATGGCCGCGCCCCTGCCGCCGATCCCACATCGGACGCGTTGCGCGACACCGATTTTCGCGGCCTGCCGCCGACCCTGATCGTGACGGCGCAGTGCGACCCCACCAGCGACGACGGCCGCAACTATCGTGATGCCATTCGCGCCGCCGGCGGCCGCGCCCGCTGGACCGAGGAACCGGGCCTTGTCCACGGCTTCCTGCGCGCCCGTCACCGCGCGGCCCGTGCCGCCGACAGTTTTGCCCGGATTACCACGGCGTTGGCCGCCATGGCGCAGGGGCGCGCGGTCTGAGCGGCGCAGGCGGCGCCGACAGGTCGCCTGTGGAACAGACCGGCCCCGCCGAACCGGGCAGTCGTGGGGCAGACAGCAAGCGAAGGCCCCCATGACGAACCCCAACATCCTGATCCTGATGGTCGACCAGTTGAACGGGACGCTGTTCCCCGACGGCCCGGCTGCGTGGCTTCATGCGCCGAACCTGAAGCGGCTGGCCGCGCGGTCGGCCCGCTTTGCCAACAGCTACACCGCCAGCCCGCTGTGCGCGCCGGCGCGGGCCTCGTTCATGTCGGGGCAACTGCCGTCGCGCACGCGGGTTTATGACAACGCGGCCGAATTCTGCTCGGATATTCCGACCTTTGCCCATCACCTGCGCCGTGCCGGCTATCAGACCACGCTTTCGGGCAAGATGCATTTCGTCGGCCCCGACCAGCTTCACGGGTTCGAGGAACGCCTGACCACCGACATCTACCCCGCCGATTTCGGCTGGACCCCGGACTATCGCAAACCCGGCGAGCGGATCGACTGGTGGTATCACAACCTTGGCTCGGTGACTGGCGCGGGCGTGGCCGAGATCACCAACCAGCTTGAATACGATGACGACGTGGCGCATCAGGCGATCCAGAAACTTTACGACCTGTCGCGCGGCGCCGATGCCCGGCCATGGTGCCTGACGGTCAGCTTCACCCACCCGCACGACCCGTTCGTGGCACGGCGGAAATACTGGGATCTTTACGAAGATCACCCGATGCTGACCCCGCCCGAAGCGATCCCCTATGACGCGCAAGACCCCCATGCCCAGCGCCTGATGGATGCCTGCGACTTCCGCGCGCTGGAGATCACCCCCGACCATATCCGCCGCGCCCGGCAGGGCTATTTCGCCAACATCTCTTATGTCGACGACAAGATCGGCGAGATCCTGACCGTGCTGGAAGCCAGCCGGCAAAAGGCGATCGTGATCTTCGTGTCCGATCACGGCGAGATGCTGGGCGAACGCGGGTTGTGGTTCAAGATGAACTTCTTCGAAGGCTCGGCACGGGTGCCGCTGATGATCGCGGCGCCGGATCTGCCCGCAGGCCGGATCGATGCGCCGGTATCGACCATCGATGTGACGCCCACACTCTGCGCACTGGCCGGGATCGACATCTCGGAGGTCGCGCCCTGGACCGACGGCCAAAGCCTGGTGCCGCTGGCCACCGGCACCCCGCGCACGGCGCCGGTGCTGATGGAATATGCCGCCGAAGGCTCGATCACGCCTTTGGTGGCGATCCGCGACGGGCGCTGGAAACATGTGCGCTGCATGGCCGACCCCGACCAGTTGTTCGATCTGGAAACCGACCCCGAGGAACGGGTGAACCTTGCCGCCGATCCCGCCCATGCCGAAACGCTGGCCCGGCTGCGGGCGCTGTCGGAAGCGCGCTGGGATCTGGCCGCCTATGACGCGGCGGTGCGCGAAAGCCAGGCCCGCCGCTGGGTGGTCTACGAGGCGCTGCGCCAGGGCGGCTATTACCCTTGGGATTATCAGCCGCTGCAAAAGGCGTCCGAACGCTACATGCGCAACCACATGGACCTGAACGTGCTGGAAGAGTCGAAACGCTTCCCCCGCGGCGAGTAATCAACCGCCCGCACCACAATCCGTGGCAACGCCGTCCTCGGGGGCTCGATGCCCCCGAGGACGGCACCTCCCCGCCGCCGGCCCGCCCTTCCGGCCGCGGCGGCGCGATCCCGTCAGCCCGTCAGGTCGCCGGAAAGCCCGCGGTCGATCAGGGCGATGGTTTCGGCCACGCCGTAAAGCGCGACAAAGCCGCCAAAGCGCGGGCCTTCGGACGCGCCCAGCAGCACCTCATACAGCGCCTTGAACCAGTCGCGCAGCTGTTCGAACCCGTGTTCGCGGCCCACCGCAAACACCAGCGATTGCAGCGCCTCGGCATCCAGCCCGCCGTCCCATGCGGCCAGCCGGTCGCGCAGGTCGGCAATGGCCGCGCGTTCCTGATCGGTGGGCAGGCGGTAGACCCGCTTCGGCGCCACGAAATCGTGGAAATAGCGCACGGCAAATCCCGCCGCGGCATCCAGATCGGGATGGGTTTCGGGGCTGGCCTCGGGCGCATAGCGGCGGATGAAGCCCCAAAGCCCGTCCTTGTCGTGGGCCTGCGCCACCGAGGCCAGGTTCAGCAGCATCGCAAAGCTGACCACCATCTTCGATTCCGGCGGGGCGCCGTTGTGGATGTGCCAGACCGGGTTGTCGATCTGCTTGGCCACATCCTGCGTCGGATAGGCGCGCAGCTGCTGGTGATATTCGTCCACCGCCTTCGGGATCACGTCGAAATGCATCCGCTTGGCGGTCTTGGGCTTGAGGAACATGAAGTAGCTCAGGCTTTCCGTCGAGGCATAGCTCAGCCATTCGTCGATCGTCAGCCCGTTGCCCTTGGATTTCGAGATCTTCTCGCCCTTGTCATCCAGGAACAGCTCATAGGTGAAATGCTCGGGCTTGCGGCCGCCCAGCACCTCGCAGATCCCGTCATAGATCGGCGTGTTGGTCGAATGGTCCTTGCCATACATCTCGAAGTCCACATCCAGCGCCGCCCAGCGGGCGCCGAAGTCGGGCTTCCATTGCAGCTTCACGTTGCCACCCGTTACGGGCAGCGTCGTCTCGGTGCCATCCTCGTCGTCGAAGGTGATGGTGCCGTTCGTGGCGTTCACCTCTTTCAGCGGCACATAGAGCACGCGGCCGGTGGTGGGCGAGATCGGCAGGAAGATCGAATAGGTCTGCTGACGCTCTTCGCGCAAGCTGGCCATCATGATGTTCATCAGCGCGTCATAGCGTTCGCAGGCGCGCAGCAGCACGGCGTCGAACTGGCCCGATTTGTAGAACTCGGTGGCCGAGATGAATTCGTATTCGAACCCGAACGTGTCCAGAAACCGCCGCAGCATGGCGTTGTTGTGGTGCCCGAAGCTTTCATATTCCCCGAACGGGTCGGGAACCGAGGTCAGCGGACGTTGCAGGTTTTCGCGCAGCATCGCGCCGTTCGGCACGTTGTCGGGCACCTTGCGCATTCCGTCCATGTCGTCGGAAAAGCAGATGAGGCGCGTGGGAATGTCCGAGATCGCCTGAAACGCGCGGCGGATCATCGTGGTGCGCGCCACCTCGCCGAAGGTGCCGATATGGGGCAGCCCCGAGGGGCCATAGCCGGTTTCAAACAGCACATAGCCCTTTTCCGGTGCCTTCCCCTTGAAGCGGGCGAGAATCCGGCGGGCCTCTTCGAAGGGCCAGGCTTTGGACGTCATCGCAGCATCGCGGAGCGCGGACATGGGCGAAAATCCTTGGGCAGCGGGGCGGCCCCGTGCCGCCCGAACCTGTGTCCTCTATTGCCGGGGGGGGCGGGCGTCAATATTGCCGGTCGCGATGGTGCCGGCCCGCGCGGACTTGCGGGGGGTGGGTGCGGGGCCTATCCTGTGCGCCGATCCCCGGTTCAGGATATGTGCCTTGCCCGATACCCCGCCCTCTCTCAGCCCCCAGGATGCGCTGGTGGCGATCATGATCGCCGTATCGTTCTCGGACGAGAATGTGCGGACGGCCGAACTTATCGCGATCGAGCGGATCGTGAACCACCTGCCGATCTTTGCAGGCTATGACACCGACCGCATCCGGCAGATCGCGGCGACGGTGTTCGACCTGTTCGAGGAAGAAGACGGGTTGGACGCGCTGTTCGGCCTGATCCGGGTGGCGCTGGACGAGCGGCTGTACGAGACCGCCTATGCGCTGGCCTGCGATGTGGCGGCGGCCGACGGGATGCTGGGCCAGCCCGAGTTGCGCATGCTGGAGGAAATCCGCAACGAGTTGGACATCGACCGGCTGCATGCGGCGGCGATCGAGCGTGGGGCGCGGGCGCGGCACATGCAGGTCTGACGTCCGCCGGTCGGGGGCCACATCCGGCGCGTCGGCGTTTGTCCGGTCGCCGGGCATGACCGGCCGGGGTGCGGAATTTGTCGCAGGCGTCGCGGGGGGCTGTCTGCCCCCCCGGCCCGGCCTGCGGCCGGCCCCCCCCCGAGGATATTTTGGCCAGAATGAAGCTGGATCAGGTGGGAAGCGCAGCCCAGCGTTCGATCAGGCGGCTTTGCAGGGTTCGGGCGCGGCGCAGCCATTCGGGGCCGCCGGCGGGGCGTTCGCGGTCTTCCGGGGGCAGGGCTGCGCGGCGGCTGTGATTGGCGCAGTAGATCGCGAAGACCAGATCGCGGCCATTGGCGGGGCTGGCATGGCCGGCGAGTCCCGAGACGAAGTTCAGCGTGCCGGTCTTGGCGGTGACCATGATGGGTTGGCCAGGGTTGCGTTGGCCTGAGCCTTTGTCGGCGAGTCGGGCGGTTTTCAGGATCGGGCGGAGGCCCATGCCGGCGCGGTCGGCTGCAAGCAGGGCGGTGACCATGTCAGCGGGCGAGATGCGCGACGCGCCGCCGAGGCCGGAATGGTCGTGGAGGTCGGCCGAGATCCCGAAGCGGGCATTGGCCCAGAGTGTCATGGTGCGGGCGGACTGGGCCAGCGAGGGCGCGCCGGAGGCGGCGAGGCCCAGGGCCTCGGCGGTCAGGTTGGTCGAATGTTTCAGCATGTCGCGCAGGATCTGGCGCAGATCCTGGCTTTGCCAGCTGACGAGGGTCTGGCCGTCCGGAAGGGTTCGGACCATCTGTGCCGTGGGCAGGGTGGAGCCTTGTGCGCGGGCGAGCGTCTGGAACACTTCGGCGCAGTAGGTGTCGGGGTGGCGCACGGGCAGCCAGCGGCTGCCGGCCGCGCCCAGTGCGGTGCTGGCCACGGTCCAGCTGTCCGAGCCCTGATCGCCGGCGTAGGTATAGATCGGCAGGTCGCGGGCTACGACCTGCATCCGCGCCATCGTCACCGGGGGAACGAATCGTTCGGCGCGGGCGTCCATGGTGACGGAGTATCCCTTGGCGCCGCGTTTCCATTCGAAATGCACGCGGTTGAAGTTCAGGTTCAGCCCCGAGAGTGCCGGGTTATAGCCGACATGGGCGGGCTGGGCCGGGTCGATCTCGGGGATGGCGGGAAGGGCGCCGGAATAGGCGAGGTAGCGCCCGGTCACGCCCTTTACCCCGGCCTTGCGCAGTTGCGCGGCCATGTCGCCCAGCGCATCGGTTGAAAGTGTCGGGTCACCCGATCCGACCAGCACCAGATCGCCCTGCACCATGCCGTTCACGACCGGGCCGGTGGCGACAAGGCGGGTGGTGAAGCGATGATCGGCGCCCAGTTTTTCGAGCGCATAGAGGGCTGTGATTGCCTTTGCCGTGCTGGCGGGGGGCAGGCGGAGAGCCGCGTTCGCGGATTCGATCACCCGGCCGGTGCGGGCGTCGGCCACGACAAAGGCGGTGGCGCCGCCAAGGGCTGCCTGTTCCACAAGGCTTGCGGCATCGGGTGGTGCCGCAAGGCCGCCCCGGCGGAGGGGGCGGGGCGAGCGCAACGGGGCTTCGGGCAGCGCCGGTGTGGCGGCCCCCGCAAGAAGCGCCGCGATCAGCCAGCGCCGGGTGAAGGTCATGGGCATGTCCTCATGCCATGCAGGCTAGCGAAAGCGGGGCGTGGCTGGCAAGGCCGCGGCCGGTCAACTTTGTCCGATCCGTTGTCGAAAGGGCCTGGGCTGCGGGCGCAGGGGGCGGGGGATCGTAATCCGGTCGTGGCAGGGTGGCCCTTGCGGATCGTGGTGGCCGGGGGTGGCTGCAAGAGTGCCGCGACGGACGGTTCTCCGGCGTCCGTGGCGGGGTCTTGCGCTGTGTCGGGTTCCGGTCTGCATCCGTCCGGCGCGTTGGGCCCGTGACCGGACGGGCAAGCGGAAGGGGGCGGCGATCCGGCCGCCCCCCGTCACGCCCGTCTGTCAGCCTTTCAGCAGATCCGTGGGTGTCAGCCGCCATGCCCGCCCGAACCCGCCGTTCAGCAGCGCCGACACCGGCATCAGCCGAGCAAAGACGAAATCCGCGAAATCGACATACAGTTTCGCCTTCGGGTGGATTGCCAGCCAATGCGCCCGCAGGGCGGCGTGTTCGGGCGCGGTGCGGGGCACAAGGCTGGCCTTGACCCGGATCATCAGTCGAGGGTGCACCAAAGGGTCGCCCCTGTCGCCGGGGGTTCCGACCATCACCGCCGCAAGGGGATGCGCCCGCAGCGCCGCCAGATGGGGCGCCAGGCCAGAGATCAGCGTCATCGGCATGCCCTCGGGGTCCAGCCCGAAGGCGATCAGACTGATGCCGGGGGTGCCGGTCTCGGCATCCGTCACCGCAAGCGAGGCGTGACGCGCCTTGGACAGCAGCGCCCGGGCCAGAATGCGGGCGTCGTCATCCGCCGGCAGCAAAGGGTCTTTCAAGGGGGGCATCTGCGGGCCGGGGATTGACAAGGGGCAGGGGCGGGCGTTCGCTGGGCGCGATCCAGCGGTACAGGTGTGCGATGCGTGAGACAAGCCTCACTTTCTGGGACCATTTCCTGCCCAAGATCGTCACCGTTCTGCGAGAGGGCTACAGCCTGCGCGACCTGCGCGCCGATGCGCTGGCGGGCCTGACGGTTGCCATCGTCGCCTTGCCGCTGTCGACCGCGATTGCCATCGCCTCGGGGGTGGGGCCGGAACGGGGGCTTTATACCGCCATCGTCGGCGGCTTTCTGGTCTCGGCACTGGGGGGCAGCCGCTATCAGATCGGCGGGCCGGCGGGGGCCTTCATCGTGCTGGTTGCGGCCTGCGTCATGCAGACCGGGATCGAGGGGTTGATCCTGGCCACCTTTCTGTCCGGCTTTCTGCTGGTTGCGGTCGGCACGCTGAAACTGGGCAGCTATATCCGCTTCATCCCCTATCCGGTCACCGTAGGCTTCACCGCCGGGATCGCCGTCATCATCGCCGCCAGCCAGATGAAGGAACTGCTGGGCCTGACGCTGGCCGGGCCCGAGCCGTCCGAGGTGGTGGCCAAGGTGGGCGCGCTGTGGTCGGCGCGCGACACGCTGACCCCGGCGGCGGTGGCGGTGGCGGCGGGCACCATCGCCATGATCGAGACGCTGAAACGGCTGGCGCCGCGGCTGCCGAACCTGCTTTTGGCGGTGGTGATCGCGGGGCTGACGGTGCAGTTTGCCGGGTTGCCGGTCGAGACCATCGGCACCCGGTTCGGAGAATTGCCGCGGGTTCTGCCGATGCCGTCGCTGCCGTCGCTGTCGTCAGAGGCGATTCTGGCTGCGCTGCCCTTTGCCATCAGTTTCACCCTGCTCGGCGCCATCGAGTCGCTTTTGTCGGCGGTGGTGGCCGATGGCATGGCGGGCACGCAGCACCGCCCGAACGCCGAACTGATCGCACAGGGCTGGGCCAATGTCGGCTCGGCGTTGTTTGGCGGGTTCTGCGTCACCGGCACCATCGCGCGGACGGCGACGAATGTGCGTGCCGGCTCTCGGGGGCCGGTGTCGGGGATGCTGCATGCGCTGTTCGTGCTGGGCTTCATGCTGGTTGCGGCACCGCTGGCGGCCTATATCCCGCTGGCCTCGCTGGCGGGGGTGCTGGCGGTCGTCGCCTGGAACATGTTCGAGAAGGAAGAGTTCTGGAACCTGCTGCGCACCTCGCGCGGGGATGCGATGGTGGTGCTTGTCACCTTCCTGCTGGTGGTGTTCCGCGACCTGACCGAAGGCATCGTGGTGGGGTTCGCGCTGGGTGGCCTTGTCTTCATCCGCCGCATGTCCGAAACCGCCACGGCCGAGCCTGCGGCCATCCCCGAGGCGGGCGATGCCGTCACCGCCGATCGTGTGGTCTACCGGCTGCGTGGCCCCTATTTCTTCGGCGCGGCGGCGATGCTGGGATCGGCGCTGGACCGTTTTGCCGAACGCCCGCGCACCTTCGTGCTGGATTTCGCCGAGGTGCCGTTCATCGACAGTTCGGGGGCGCGCTCGTTCGAGTTGCTGGCACGCAAGATGGCGCGGCGGGGCGGGCATCTGTTCATCACCGGCGCCAATGTCGAGGTGCGTCGCGTGCTGCTGGCGCAGGGCCTGAGAGAGCCGCATGTGCGTTATCTGCCCGATGTGGCGAGCGTGGACGAGGTTCTGGCCGCCGGTTCCTGACCGCGCCGAATCAACGATTCGTCTCGGCCATCCCTGACGCGTCATACCGCCGCTGCGACGCAGGGCGGCTTTGCTTCGGTCCTGCCGCCTGCCGCCCGTCCTGTTCTGCACGCGTGGCGCCCCGATATTGACGCAACGTCGCCACGATCCGGCAGGGGATTGAAAAACAAGGCGAAACGACTTCGTCAATTTTCAGGATTTACTGCTTTTCCTGACGGCCAGTAAAATAAATTACAAGAAAACGCTGACTGCAAAAAGAGTTACGCGAAAATTGACTGATGGGTTACACTCTGGCTAATTGAGGGGGGAGGGCTGCGCTTGCAGCTCATGGGCGGTCGTTTTTCCGCCTGCAGGTTTGGAGGAGGATTCATGGATCACGCTCAGGCGCAGGCGGTTTACCCCGCCTCGGCAGATTTCGTTGCGAAGGCTCATGTGGATGCGGCGGGCTATGAGCGGATGTATTCGGCATCCGTGGCCGATGCCGAGGCGTTCTGGGCCGAACAGGGCAAGCGGCTCGACTGGATCAAGCCTTACACCAAGGTCAAGAACACCAGCTTCAAACTGGGCGAAGTCTCGATCAAATGGTTCGAGGACGGCACGCTGAACGTCGCCTGGAACTGCATCGACCGGCATCTGGCGACCCGCGCCAAGCAGACCGCGATCATCTTCGAACCCGATGATCCGAACACCCCCGCCCAGCACATCAGCTATCAGGAACTGCACGACAACGTCTGCCGTATGGCGAACGTCCTGGTCAGTCAGGGCGTGCGCAAGGGCGACCGGGTGGTGATGTATCTGCCGATGATCCCCGAGGCCGCCTATGCGATGCTGGCCTGCGCGCGGATCGGGGCCATTCATTCGGTGGTGTTTGCGGGCTTCTCGCCGGATGCGCTGGCGAACCGGATCAACGACTGTCAGGCCAAGGTGGTGATCACCGCCGACACCGCGCCGCGTGGCGGCCGCCGCACGCCGCTGAAATCGAACACCGACGCCGCGCTTCTGCACTGCTCGGACCGGGTGCGCTGCCTTGTGGTGAAGCACACCGGCGACCAGATCCACTGGATCGAAGGCCGCGACGTCGATGTGAAGGCGATGATGGGCCAGGCCTCGCCCGATTGCCCGATCGAGGAAATGGGCGCGGAAGATCCGCTGTTCATCCTTTACACCTCGGGCTCCACCGGCAAGCCGAAGGGCGTGGTTCACACTTCGGGCGGCTATCTCACCTATGCGTCGATGACGCATCAATACACCTTCGACTATCACGATGGCGACGTGTTCTGGTGCACCGCGGACGTGGGTTGGGTCACCGGGCACAGCTACATCGTCTATGGTCCGCTGGCGAACGGCGCCACGACCATCATGTTCGAAGGCGTGCCGACCTATCCCGATGCCGGCCGGTTCTGGGCGGTCTGCGAAAAGCACAAGGTTACCCAGTTCTACACCGCGCCCACCGCCATCCGCTCGCTGATGGGCCTTGGGCCGGAATGGGTCGAGAAATACGACCTCTCGTCGCTGAAGCTGCTGGGTTCGGTCGGCGAGCCGATCAACCCGGAAGCCTGGAACTGGTATAACACCCATGTCGGCAAGGGCCGCTGCCCGATCGTCGACACCTTCTGGCAGACCGAAACCGGCGGCCACATGATCACGCCCTTGCCGGGGGCCATTCCGGTCAAGCCGGGTGCGGCCTCGAAGCCGTTCTTCGGCGTGAAGCCGGTGGTGCTGGACCCGACCGACGGCCACGAGATGACCGAGATGGCGACCGAAGGCGTGCTGTGCATGGCCGACAGCTGGCCGGGCCAGATGCGCACCCTGTGGGGCGATCACGAGCGGTTCGAGGAAGCCTATTTCTCGCAATACAAGGGCTATTACTTCACCGGCGACGGCTGCCGCCGCGATGCGGACGGCTACTACTGGGTCACCGGCCGGGTCGATGACGTGATCAACGTCTCGGGCCACCGGATGGGCACGGCCGAGGTCGAATCCGCCCTTGTCGCCCATGCGCAGGTCGCCGAGGCCGCGGTGGTGGGCTATCCGCACGACATCAAGGGGCAGGGCATCTATGCCTATGTCACGCTGATGAACGGGGTCGAGCCGACCGAGGAGCTGCGCAAGGATCTGGTGAAATGGGTCCGGACCGAGATCGGCCCGATCGCTTCGCCCGATATCATCCAGTGGGCGCCGGGCCTGCCGAAGACCCGTTCGGGCAAGATCATGCGCCGCATCCTGCGCAAGATCGCCGAGAACGACTTTGGCAGCCTTGGCGACACCTCGACGCTGGCCGATCCGTCGGTGGTGGACGATCTGATCTCGAACCGCAAGAACCGGGGCTGAGCCATGGAGGGCGGGCCCAGCGACCTGGAGACCGCAATCGCCAGCCGTCCCGCCGTGCTGATCCTGCTCGGGCCTCCGGGCGCGGGCAAGGGCACGCAGGCGCGGATGCTGGAGGATCGCTTTGGCCTTGTGCAGTTGTCCACCGGCGATCTGCTGCGCGCGGCGGTGTCGGCGGGCACGCCCGCGGGCCTTGCCGCCAAGGCGGTGATGGAGGCCGGGGCACTGGTCTCGGACGAAATCGTGCTGGCGATCCTGGCGGACCGCATGGCCGAACCGGACGTGGCACAGGGCATCATCCTGGACGGCTTTCCCCGCACCGCGGGGCAGGCCGAGGCGCTGGACGGGCTGCTGGGCCAGACCGGCCAAAGCGTGACCGCAGCCATCAGCCTTGAGGTGGACGACGGCGCCATGGTCGAGCGTGTGTCTGGCCGCTTCACCTGCGCCGGCTGCGGCGAGGGGTATCACGATCACTTCAAGCAACCGGCCGCGGCCGGGGCTTGTGACAAATGCGGCGGGGCGGAGTTCAAGCGCCGTCCCGACGACAATGCCGAAACCGTGGGGGCGCGGCTTGCCGCCTATCACGCGCAGACGGCGCCGCTGATCGCCTACTACGAGGGCCGCGGCGTGCTGGAACGGATCGACGCGATGGGTGCCATCGACGAGATCGCCGGCGCGCTGGGCCGCATCGTGGACAGGGTGTCGGCGTAAACAGATCCCGCGATCCTTCGAGGAGGGGGGACGCGGGGTCGTGCGAAGGTCAAGAAACCTACAGGGAGAAATGGTCCAATGGTGGACAGAACTGGTCATGTGACATCAGACCGGACGACGTCGAATGCCTACTGGTCGGCAAACGTCCGCATCATCCTCATCTCGCTTGCGGTCTGGTTCGCCTGCTCGTTCGGGCTGGGCATCCTGCTGCGTCCGGCGCTGTCGGGCATCATGGTCGGCGGCGCCGATCTCGGGTTCTGGTTCGCGCAGCAGGGGTCGATCTACGTCTTCCTCGTGCTGATCTTCGTCTACGCGTTGCTGATGAACCGTCTGGACCGCCAGTACGGCGTGGACGAATAAGGGAGGCAGGGAAAGCATGGATCAATTCACCCTTAACCTGATCGTGGTTGGCATTACCTTTGCCATCTACGTCGGGATCGCGATCTGGGCCCGGGCGGGTTCCACCGCCGAATTCTACGCCGCCGGGCAGGGGGTTCACCCGGTCCTGAACGGCATGGCGACCGGCGCCGACTGGATGTCGGCTGCGTCCTTCATCTCGATGGCGGGCATCATCGCGCTGGCCCCGGCCGGCGGCTACACGCAGTCGGCCTTCCTCATGGGCTGGACCGGCGGCTATGTGCTGCTGGCGCTGCTGCTGGCGCCCTACCTGCGCAAGTTCGGCAAGTTCACTGTGCCGGAATTCATCGGCGACCGCTTCTATTCGGGTGGCGCGCGTCTGCTGGGCGTCATCTGCCTCATCGTCATCTCGCTGACCTATGTGATCGGCCAGATGCGCGGCGTGGGCGTGACCTTCTCGCGCTTCCTGGAAGTGTCGACCGACATGGGCCTGTATATCGGTGCTGCGATCGTGTTCGCCTATGCCGTGTTTGGCGGCATGAAGGGCATCACCTATACCCAGGTTGCGCAATATGTCGTGCTGATCATCGCCTACACCATCCCGGCGATCTTCATCTCGCTGGCGCTGACCGGCTCGTTCCTGCCGCAGATGGGCCTGATCGGGGACTATGCCCCGGCCGCGGGTGACCAGGCGTTCCTGGCGAAACTGGATGCCGTGGTGACGGAACTGGGCTTCACCGCCTATACCGCCGACACGACCAACATGTTGAACATGTTCCTGTTCACCATGTCGCTGATGATCGGCACCGCGGGTCTGCCGCACGTCATCATCCGCTTCTTCACCGTGCCGAAAGTGGCTGACGCCCGGTCGTCCGCCGGCTGGTCGCTGGTGTTCATCGCGCTGCTTTACACCGTGGCCCCGGCCGTGGGTTCGATGGCGCGTCTGAACTTCACCACCACGATGTGGCCCGCCGCGGTCAGCGGCAATGCGCTGGATGGCGAAGCCGTCTCGCTGGAAGCGATCCAGAACGATCCCAAGCTGAACTGGGTCAAGACCTGGGAACAGACCGGCCTTCTGGTTCTGAAGGATCTGAACGGGGACGGTCATATCCAGTACTTCAACGACGGCAAGCTGGCCGCCGAGAACAAGGCCGTCGAAACCGCCACCAAGGCCCTGACCGACGCCAAGGCCGCCAATGCCGATGCCGCGCGGATCGCGGAACTGGAAGCGGCGCTGCTTGCCGCCGAAGACGCCCGCAAAGCCAAGGGCGGTGAAGTCACCGTCGGCGGTCAGACCCTGACCGAACGCGGCTGGATCGCCAGCGAAGTCGTCAAGATCGACAACGACATCATGGTTCTGGCCAACCCCGAGATCGCGGCCCTTCCGGGCTGGGTCATCGCCCTCGTCGCCGCCGGTGCGCTGGCTGCTGCGCTGTCGACCGCTGCCGGCCTGCTGCTGGCGATCTCGTCGGCGATCTCGCACGACCTGATCAAGGGCTCGATCAATCCGAACATCTCGGAAAAGGGAGAGCTTCTGGCCGCGCGTATCTCGATGACCTTCGCCATCGTGGTTGCGACCTGGCTTGGTCTGAACCCGCCCGGCTTTGCCGCGCAGGTGGTGGCGCTGGCCTTCGGTCTGGCCGCCGCGACGATCTTCCCGGTGCTGATGATGGGCATCTTCTCGAAGCGCGTGAACAAGGAAGGCGCGATCATGGGGATGCTGGTCGGGCTGATCTTCACCTCGGTCTACATCTTCCTCTACAAGGGCTGGTTCTTCATCCCCGGCACCGAAGTCTATGCCGACGTTCCGGCCAACTACTTCTTCGGCATCTCGCCGCTGTCGATCGGGACCGTGGGCGCCGTGCTGAACTTTGTGGTCGCTTTCGCGGTCTCGGCCGTGACCAAGGCCCCGCCGCGCGAAGTGGTGGACCTGATCGAAAGCATCCGCATTCCGCGTGGTGCCGGCAAGGCCACCGCTCACTGACGAAAACTGGTGCGCCCCCCGTGCGGGGGCGCATCGCCCTGATGCAGAAGTCCGAGGATCCAATGGAAGACGTTCAGACCATCGTGAGTTTCCTTGAGACGGTGCATCCCTATGACAGCCTGCCGCGGGACGAACTGGTGCGTGTCGCCGGTTGCTTCAGCCGCAGGGAAATCGCCGCCGATGAAACGATCTATCGCCATGGCGAACGGCTGGTCGGCCTGTATCTGGTCAAGCGCGGCTCGGTCGAGATTCTGGAACCCTCGGGCGATGTGATCTCGGTTCTGGGGCCGCGCAATTCCTTTGGCGAACGCGGGTTGATGCGGGATGGCCGCGCGGCCACCACGGCCCGGGCGACATCGGACGGGGTGCTGCTGATGCTGCCCGCGGATGAGTTCCGCCGCCTGTTCGAAGCCTCGCCCGCGTTTGAACGCTTCTTTACCCGGCGCCGGACGCAGGGGTATCGGGCCTCGGATCTGACCACGCAGAAGGTGGTGGACCTGATGGCGCGCAAGCCCGTGACCTGCGGGCCGGCCGATGCGGTGCGCACCGCCGCGATGAAGATGCGCGATGCCGGCGTGTCCAGTCTTGGGGTGGTCGATGGCGACACTTTCCTTGGCATCGTCACCATCCGCGACATGACCAACAAGGTGGTGGCGGTGGGGCTGGACACCATGACCCCCGTGGCCGAGGTGATGACCCGCGACCCGGTGGCCCTGACCCCCGAGGCGCTGGGATCGGACATTCTGCATATCATGCTGGAACGCCGGATCGGCCATCTGCCCGTGCTTGAGGACGGCCGGCTGGTCGGCATGATCACCCAGACCGACCTGACCCGGTTTCAGGCCGTGTCGTCGGCGCAACTGGTGCGCGACGCGGCCACCGCCGAGACGGTGGCCGAACTGGCCGCGGTCACCGCACGCATTCCGCGCCTGCTGGTGCAACTGGTCGCCGCGCACAACTCGCATGAGGTGGTGACGCGGCTGATCACCGACATCGCGGATACGGTGACGCGGCGCCTGCTGACACTGGCCGAGGCCGAACTTGGCCCCGCCCCGGTGCCCTATGTGTGGTGCGCCTGCGGCAGTCAGGGCCGGCAGGAACAGACCGGGGTTTCGGATCAGGACAACTGTCTGATCATTTCCGACAAGATGCTGCCCGCCGACGAGCCGTGGTTCGCGGCGCTGGCGAAGTTCGTGTCCGACGGGCTGAACGCCTGCGGCTATGTCTATTGCCCCGGCGACATGATGGCCACCAATCCGAAATGGCGCCAGCCGCTTCGGGTCTGGCGGCGGTATTTCCTGAACTGGATCGAGCGGCCCGACCCGATGGCGCAGATGCTGGCCTCGGTGATGTTCGACCTGCGCCCGATCGGCGGCGAGGACCGGCTGTTCGACGAACTTCAGCACGACACGCTTGAGGTGGCGGCGAAGAACTCGATCTTTGTCGCGCACATGATCTCGAACTCGTTGAAACATACGCCGCCGTTGGGGCTGATCCGCGGTTTTGCCACCATCCGTTCGGGCGAGCACAAGAACCACATCGATCTGAAGCACAACGGCGTGGTGCCGGTGATCGACCTTGGCCGCGTCTATGCCCTGATCGGCGAGTTGGAGCCGTCAAACACCCGCGCGCGGGTGCTGGCGGCGGAAAACGCCGGCGTGATCTCGGTTTCGGGGGCCCGCGATCTGGTCGAGGCCTATGACATGATCGCCCATATCCGGCTTGAAAATCAGGCGCGGCTGATCCGGTCGGGGCGGCCGCCGGACAATTTCCTTGCGCCATCCGATCTGTCGGATTTCGAACGCAGCCACCTGCGCGACGCCTTCGTGGTGGTGCGCACCATGCAATCCGCGCTGGGCTCGGCCCGCGGCGCGCGCACCTGAGGGCTAAAAGCACATGGTCATGGACCTTCTCGCCACACTTGCCGCCGGCGCCGGACTTGCCGGGGTGGCGATGCTGCTTCGGCTGATCAGCGGCAAGCGGCTGCCGAAATGGCTGGTTCCGGCCGGGGCAGGGGCGGGGATGCTGCTGTTCTCGGTCTGGAACGAATACAGCTGGTATGACCGGGTGACCGGGGTGCTGCCCACCGAGGTGGCGATTGTCTCGTCGCCCGAGGATCGGGTGGCCTATCGGCCCTGGACCTATCTGTTCCCGGTCACGACCCGGTTCATGGCGTTGGATCGCATCGGGATGGTGCGGTCGGCCGACAATCCCGCCATCCGTCGCGCCGAGGTGGTGGTGGTGCGCCGCTGGCACGCCACCCAGCGCGTGCCCTTTGCCTTCGACTGCGCCGGGGGCCGGCGCGCGGGGCTGGACGGCGGGGCGCAGCTTGCGCCGGACGGCACCCTGACCGGGGGCGACTGGCTTGCGGTCGGGTCCGAAGACGAACTGCTGAAGGCCGCCTGCAGGGAGGGGTGACATGGCCGATGGATCACGCAAGCGACGTGTCCTTGTCGTCGAGGACGAGGACAACATCGCCATCGCGCTTGACTATCTGATGACGCGCGAGGGCTATGAACACGACCGGGTGGCCAACGGCGCCGAGGCGCTGGGCCGCATCCGTGCGACCCATCCCGATCTGGTTCTGCTGGATGTGATGCTGCCCGAGGTGTCGGGATACGAGATCTGTCAGGGTGTGCGGCTGGACCCGTCGCTGGCCGATGTGAAGATTTTGATGATGACGGCGCGCGGCTCGGCCATCGAACGCAAGAAGGGTCTGGCACTGGGCGCCGACGGCTTCATCTCGAAGCCGTTCGAGCTGAAGGAACTGCGCGAGGAGGTTCGACGGCTGATTGGCGGGGAGGTCTAGCCCATGCTGCATCGGCTTGGCCTGCGTCTGCGCATCCTGCTGTTCTTCGCGGCCCTTGCGGTCGGTGCGAATGTTGCGGTGGCGGTGGGTCTGGTCCTTGCCTATCAGCGTCTGGGCGAACCTGTGCTGCTGGCGGCGTTCCAGCAGGTCGGCCTGATCGCGGGGCTGGTGATCCTCGCGCTGGTCACATGGGTCTGGTATCTGTTCGATGCCAATGTGGCGCTGCCGATCATCCGGCTGGCGTCCAAGCTGCGCGCCCGGGCCCATGCCGCTGTCGAAGGCGCGATCGAGGAACCCACCGCGCGCTATCTGGGCGATCTGGCGCCTGCGGCTTCGGCCACCGCGCTGACCCTGTCCGAGACCCGCAACGCGCTGGCCGAGTCGGTCGCGCGGGAAACCTCGCGGCTCTCGGCCGAGAAATCGCGGCTGGAGACGCTGCTCTCGGACGTGCCGGTGGGGGTTCTGCTGTGTTCGGGCGACCATCAGCTGGTGTTCTACAACGGTCCCGCGACCGATCTGATGAACACCGCCGGCGCCCCGGGGCTGGACCGCAACCTGTTCGATTATCTGCGCGAAGGCCCGATCCGCCATGCCCATCAGCGGCTGGTCGAGGCGGGCGATCCGGATGCGGCCTCGGACATCCTGTGCACCACGGTGGTGGGGGCGCGGGTGCTGGCCGCGCGGATGCGGCTGATCGCGGGCGAGACGACAAAGCCCGGCTATGTGTTGACGCTGCGCGATGTGACCTCGGCCCTGGCGTCTTATGCCCGGCGCGAGGCGCTGCTTGCGGAAGTGTTCGACCGGGTGCGCCGCCCCGCCGCCAACCTGCAAACCCTGCTGGAAGTGCTGCCCGAGGGCGAACAGGCCCCGGCGAAGGTGGAACGCGCCCTGCGGCAAGAGGTGGCGATGCTGGCCACCGCGGTGAACGATCTGGGCCGCAAGCATGACGAAAACCGCCACGATGGCTGGCCCTTGTCGATCACCCGCGCCTCCGACCTGCTGGATGGATTGCGGGCGCGGATGGAACAGGCGGGCCTGACCGCCGAAGTGGGCGAGGCGCCGCTTCTGCTGCGCTGCAACGGGTTCGAGGTGATCGGCCTTGTCGCCACGCTGGCGGCGCGGGTGGCCGCGCGCCGCACCGGCAACCATTTCCGCATCACCCTGACCGAGGACGGCACCGAGGCCCTGTTGCGCCTGATCTGGGACGGCGAGCCCTTGCCGGTCAGCCTGCTGGAAGACTGGCTGGCCGAACCGCTGGAGCCGGGCGTGCCCGAAGTCACCGGCCGCACGGTTCTGTCCACCCACACCACCGAGATCTGGCCCGAGTCCTCGGGTGCGGGCGCCAATGCGCTATGCCTGCCCCTGCGCGCCGCGCGCCGGGCCGGGCGGCGGCCCGCGCCGATCCCGCGCGCCGTGGTCTATGATTTCGAACTGCTGTCCAAGGCCCGGAACGAAAAGGTCGCTGACACACGGCTGGAAGACCTGACCTATGTGGTGTTTGACACCGAAACCACCGGCCTCATGCCGTCGCAGGATGAAATCGTGCAGATCGCGGCCGTGCGCATCGTCAACGGCCGCCGGGTCGAGGGCGAGGTGTTCGACACGCTGGTGAACCCGCACCGGCCGATCCCGCCGTCTTCCACCGAGGTGCATGGCATCACCGATGCGATGGTGGCCGATGCGCCCGATGTGATCGCGGTGGGCCGCGCTTTCCACAAGTTTGCCGAAGGCGCGGTGCTGGTTGCCCATAACGCCCCCTTCGACATGGAATTCCTGCGCCGGGCCGAACCCTTCATCGGTCGGCGGTTCGACAATCCGATCCTTGATACCGTGCTGCTGTCGGCAGTGCTGTTCGGCCAGACCGAGGTTCACAGCCTTGACGCGCTGACCCACCGCCTTGGCATCACCATCCCCGAGGAAGCCCGCCATACCGCCATTGGCGATACGGTGGCGACGGCGGACGCGTTCCTGAAACTGCTGCCGATGTTGCAGGGCCGCGGTTATGACACCTTCGGCTCGGTTCTGTCCGAGGTGCGCCGCCATGGCCGGCTGCTGAAGGATCTGAATGAGGCCCACCTGACCGAGGCGTGACCCTTGCGCCCCGGTTGCCGGCGCAGCCCGCCGGGGCAGGGGCGTCAAACGGGGGGCGGGGCCGTCAAACGGATCGCAGGCGGTGGGGGGCCGCCGACGGGACGGGTCAGGGCGCGAACGGGTCCGCCCCATAGCCGACGCCGGTCAGATACAGCCCCTGTGGCGGGCAGACCGGGCCGCAGGCCGCGCGGTCGCGCGCCTCAAGCGCCCGTTTCACATCTTCGGGGGCCCATGCGCCGGCGCCCACCCGTTCCAGTGTGCCGACGATGGACCGCACCTGATTGTGCAGAAAACTGCGCGCCCGCAGGTGAAAGCGGTATTCGGTGCCGTTCAGCCCCTCGGCCAGCTCCAGCCGCACCTCGTCCAGTGTCTTGACCGGCGAGGCCGCCTGACAGCCCGCCGCGCGGAAGGTGGTGAAATCGTGCAGCCCCACCAGATGCGCTGCACCCTGTCGCATGGCGGTGGCGTCCAGCGGATGGGGCACACGCCAGACCCTGCCGCGGTCATGCACCTCGGGGGCACGCCGGGACAGCAGGCGGAACAGATAGCGCCGCTCAATGGCCGAAAACCGGGCGTGGAAATCGCCCGCCACCCGCGCCACCGCCACCACCGCCACCGGATGCGGCCGCAGATGCGCGTTCAGCGCGCCGGCCAGCCGGAACGGATCCCAGTCGCGCGCCAGATCGCAATGGGCAACCTGCCCGGTGGCGTGAACCCCGGTATCGGTGCGCCCCGCCGCCGCGATGGTGTGGGGGCCGGGTTCCAGCCGGGCCAGCGCGGCCTCGATGGCGCCCTGCACCGACGGCAGGTCGGCCTGCCGCTGCCAGCCCGCGAACGGGGCCCCGTCATATTCGATCTTCAGCGCATATCTTGGCATGGCTGTCCCCCTATCACCCCGCCCGCGCGGCGCCAAGCCGGGGCAGCTGCGCGCGGTCCGCCCGTCCGCGGCCGGGCTGCGGCCTGTTGGCACAGCGGCCATGCGTGCCTACATCTGTGCGACCCAGCCGCCTATCCTGAAAGGCGGAACAACGAGAGGCAGCAGGCGCGTGGTTCTCCGCAGACTGACCGACGGTGTGGCGCGCGGGATCGAAGGCGCCGTCACCACCGTTTCTGAAACCTTTTTCGAGCCGGTGATCCGGCTGGGTGTCACGGGCCTGTCCCGTGCCGGCAAGACCGTGTTCATCACCGGGCTGGTGGCGAACCTTCTGGACCGCGGACGGATGCCGCAACTGCGCGCCCATGCCGAGGGCCGCATCGACGCGGTGTTCCTGCAACCCCAGCCCGACGACACCCTGCCGCGCTTCGATTTCGAAAACCACCTTGCGGCAATTCTGGGCGACGAGCCGCGCTGGCCGTCCTCGACACGCTCGATTTCCGAACTGCGGCTGTCGTTCCGGGTCCGGCCGTCGGGGATGATCGCGGGGCTGACAGGGCCGCGCACGGTTCACCTTGATATCGTGGACTATCCCGGCGAATGGCTGCTGGATCTTGCGCTGCTGGAAAAATCCTATGCCCAGTGGTCCGAGGAAACCCTGAAACGCATCGCCCCGCGCCCCGAAGCGCGCGATTTCATGGCGACCGCCCGCGCGGCCGACGGGTCGCTGCCGCTGGAAGAGACGCAGGCGCAGGCGCTGGCGCACAGTTTCACCGGCTATCTTCAGGCGGCGCGGCGGTCGGGCTGGTCGGATTGCACGCCGGGGCGGTTCCTGCTGCCGGGGGATCTGGCGGGTTCGCCGGTGCTGACCTTCGCGCCCTTGCCGCTGCCGGCGCAGACCCCGCGCAACAGCCTGTGGCGCGAGATGGGCCGGCGGTATGAAAGCTATAAGGAAAACGTGGTCAAGCCCTTCTTCCGCGAGCATTTTTCCAGGATCGACCGGCAGGTGGTCCTTGTGGATGCGATGGGCGCCATTCATGCCGGCCCGCAGGCGTTGGAGGATCTGCGCCGCACCATGGCCGAAATCCTGTCGGCCTTCCGGCCGGGGCGCAACTCGTTCCTGTCGACGCTGCTTCTGGGCCACCGGGTCGAGCGCATCCTGTTTGCCGCCACCATGGCCGATCACCTGCACCACACCCAGCACCCCCGCCTGACCGCGATCATGGAGGCGATGCTGCGCGAGGCCCGCGACCGCGCGGCCTTTGCCGGCAGCCTGACGGCGGCGATGTCGCTTGGCTCTGTCCGTGCCACGGTCGAGGAGGAAGTGACCCGGCACGGCGAAACGGTCGAGGCCGTGCGCGGCCGGCTGCTGGCCACCGGACGGCAGGTGGCGATGTATCCGGGCGAGTTGCCCACAGATCCGACCAAGATCCTGTCGCCCGCGCGCGAGGGTGCGGACCGCTGGCTGGATGCCGAATTCGCGCTGATGACCTTTGCGCCGGCGCGGGTGATCCTGAAACCGGGCGAGGGGCCGCCGCATATCCGGCTGGACCGCGCCGCCGAATTCCTGATCGGGGACCGGCTATGAGCCGCCCCGCCGCCACCGGAAGGGACCGGCCATGACCGACAAGCCGCCACCCAAGAAACCGATGCTGCTGGACTGGGATACCGGCGAGGACGCCGCCGCCGCCACGCCGCCGCCACGCATGACCCGACCAAAGCCCGCCCCCGAACCGGCGGCGGCGCCCAGCCCGGCCGATGTGCCGCCGGTGCCCGATCTGGATCTGGATCTGCCCAAGGGGCAGGCGATGCTGGCCGCAAGCCGGATCGCCACCGTCCGCGGCTCTCGGCTGGGGCGGTTTGCGGGGTGGGTTTTCGGCGCGCTGTTCACCTTCATCCTGTCGGTGGCGGCATGGGATTTCGTGACCTCGCTTCTCAGCCGCAACAGCGTGATCGGCGGGGTGGCCTTCGTGCTGATCGGTCTGGCGATCGTCGTGGCCGCGGCTTTGGGCTTGCGTGAATGGTGGGCCTATGTCCGCCTTGGCCGGCTTGACCAGTTGCGCGAACAGGCGCTGGCCGCGCGCAGCACCGACGATCTGAAGGCCGCCCGCCATGTCGTGGCGGCGCTGGACAGGATCTATGCCCACCGCGCCGATCTGCGCTGGGGCCGCGCCCGGCTGGCCGAGCGTCAGGCCGAGGTGTTCGACGTCGACGGCCTTCTGGCTCTGGCCGAGAGCGAGTTGCTGGCCTCGCTTGACCAAAGCGCCCGGCGCGAGATCGAGGCCGCGACCCGGCAGGTGGCGGCGGTCACCGCGCTGGTGCCGCTTGCGCTGGCCGATGTGGCGACCGCGCTTTACGCCAACCTGCGCATGGTGCGCCGCATCGCCGAGATCTACGGCGGGCGTTCGGGCCGTTTCGGCAGCCTGCGCCTGCTGCGCCGGGTGTTCCAGTCGCTGATCGCGGCGGGGGCGGTGGCGGTCACCGACGACCTCTTGCATTCGGTGGCGGGCGGGGGGGTGCTGTCCAAACTCTCGCGTCGGTTCGGCGAGGGGATGGTGAACGGCGCACTGACCGCGCGGGTGGGCGTGGCTGCGATGGATCTGTGCCGACCGCTGCCGTTCCATGCCGCGCCGCGCCCCAAGGTCACCAACCTTCTCAGCCGCAGCCTGACCGGGCTTTTCGACCGTTAGCCGCCACTGGACCGGCCCCCGGCGCCCGGCTATAAGCCCCGCATGAGGCATCGCATCGCGATCATCGCCCGAATTACCGGCCCGGCGTCCTGACCTTCAGGCGCCGGGGTTCCGTCTGTGCGGCGCGAGTGCCCAAGTGGCCGCGCCCGTTCCCCCATTCCCCAAAGGACCGCATCCGATGTGCGCCGACACGACCACCGCCCCCGACTACAAGGACACCGTCTTCCTGCCCGAGACCGACTTTCCGATGCGCGCGGGCCTTCCGCAGCGCGAACCGGAATGGCTGGATCGCTGGGCGCGGATCGGGATCTATGACCGCCTGCGCGAAAAGGCGGCCGGGCGTCCCCCCTTCACGCTGCATGACGGCCCCCCCTATGCCAACGGACACCTGCATATCGGCCACGCGCTGAACAAGATCCTCAAGGATTTCATCGTCCGCAGCCAGCAGATGCTGGGTCGCGACGCGCGCTATGTGCCGGGCTGGGATTGCCACGGCCTGCCGATCGAATGGAAGATCGAGGAACAGTATCGCGCCAAGGGCCTGAACAAGGACGACGTCGATGTGGTGGCCTTCCGGCAGGAGTGCCGCAAGTTCGCCGAAGGCTGGATCGACATCCAGCGCGAGGAATTCAAGCGCCTTGGCGTGACCGGCAACTGGGCCGATCCCTACCTGACGATGGACTTCCACGCCGAGGCGGTGATCGCCGACGAGTTCATGAAGTTCCTGATGAACGGGACTTTGTATCAGGGCTCGAAGCCGGTGATGTGGAGCCCGGTGGAAAAGACCGCACTGGCCGAGGCCGAGGTGGAATACCACGACCACACCAGCCACCAGATCTGGGTGAAGTTTCCGGTTGTTGCGGCGGGGGCCTTCCCGGATGCAGAGGCGTGCCTGCACACCGAGGCGCTGGCGGCCTCGGTGGTGATCTGGACCACGACGCCCTGGACCATCCCGCAGAACCGCGCCGTGGCCTACAGCCCCGAGATTGCCTATGGCCTTTACCGCGTCGAGGCGGTGGCCGAGAACAGCAGCGCCAAGGTGGGCGAGACGGTGATCCTTGCCGACATGCTGGCCGAGGGCATCTTCAAATCGGCCCGCGTCGAAGGCTTCGCGCGGGTCCGCGGCGTCTCGGCCGGGGAACTGGGGGGGCTGGTGCTGGCCCATCCGTTCCGCGGCCTTGAAGGCTCGGCCGGCGAATGGGATTTCGATGTGCCGATGCTGCCGGGCGATCACGTCACCGAAGATGCGGGCACGGGCTTTGTCCATACCGCGCCCAGCCATGGCGATGACGACTATCAGCTGGGGCTGAAGTTCAACCTGCCGATGACCTATAACGTTCTGGAAGACGGATCGTATCGTCCCGATCTGCCGATCTTCGGCGGGCAGGTCATCATCACGCCCGAGGGCAAGGAAGGCCCCGCCAACGTCGAGGTCATCAAGGCGCTGGCGCGGTCGGGCGCGCTGCTGGCCAAGGGCAAGCTGAAACACTCTTACCCCCATTCGTGGCGATCAAAGGCGCCGCTGATCTACCGCAACACGCCGCAGTGGTTCGTGGCCATCGACGCCCTGCTGAACGACGGCATGGGCGAGCATGGCGACACGATCCGCGCCCGCGCGCTCCGCTCGATCGAGGAGCTGGTGAAGTTCACGCCGGTCTCGGGCCGCAACCGGCTGCATTCGATGATGGAGGCGCGGCCCGACTGGGTGCTGTCGCGCCAGCGGGCATGGGGCGTGCCGCTGACCTGCTTTGTGAAGAAGGGGGCGAAACCGACCGATCCCGACTTTCTGCTGAAGGATCCGGCCGTCAACGCGCGCATCACCGCCGCCTTCGAGGAAAACGGCGCCGATGTCTGGTATGTGCAAGGATTCAAGGATCAGATCCTGCAAGGGCTGCACGATCCGTCGGATTATGAACAGATCTACGACGTGCTGGATGTGTGGTTCGACAGCGGTTCCACCCATGCTTTCGTGCTGCGCGACCGGCCGGACGGCTCGGCCGACGGGCTGGCGGATCTGTATCTGGAAGGTACCGACCAGCACCGCGGCTGGTTCCATTCCTCGATGCTGCAAGCCTGCGGCACCAAGGGCCGCGCGCCCTATCGCGGCGTGCTGACCCACGGCTTCACGCTGGACGAGAAGGGCATGAAGATGTCCAAGTCGCTTGGCAACACCGTCGCGCCGCAGCAGGTGATCGACGAATACGGCGCCGATATCCTGCGGCTGTGGGTGGCGCAGTCGGATTTCACCGTGGACCTGCGGATCGGCAAGGAGATCCTGAAAGGCACTGCCGACAGCTATCGCCGGCTGCGCAACACCATGCGCTACATGCTGGGCGCGCTGTCGGGCTTTACCGACGCCGAGCGCGTGGCCCCGGCCGAGATGCCGGAACTGGAACGCTGGGTGCTGCATCGCCTTGCGGAACTGGATACTGAGGTCCGCCGCGGCTATGCCGCCTATGATTTCCAGGGGGTGTTCCAGAAGCTGTTCACCTTCTGCACGTCCGACCTGTCGGCCTTCTATTTCGACATCCGCAAGGACGCGCTTTACTGCGACGGGCCTGCCAGCCTGCGGCGGCGGGCGGCGCGGACGGTGATGGATCTGGTGTTCCACCGGCTGACGACATGGCTTGCGCCGATCCTTGTCTTCACGATGGAGGATGTGTGGCTGTCGCGCTTCCCCGGCGCGGACAGCTCGGTCCATCTGCTGGACATCCCCGAGACGCCGGCCGACTGGCGCGACGAGCCGCTGGCGGCGAAATGGGCCACCATCCGGCAGGTGCGGCGCGCGGTGACGGCCGCGCTCGAGGTGCAGCGCACCGCCAAGGTGATCGGCGCCAGCCTTGAAGCCGCCCCCGTGGTTCATGTGGCGGAACCCGAGGTGCTGGCCGCGCTGAAATCGGTGAATTTTGCCGAGATCTGCATCACCTCGGACCTGCAACTGACCGGCGACCCCGAGCCGACCGAAGCCTTCCGCCTGCCCGAGGTTCCGGGCGTCGGTGTGGTCTTCGAGCGCGCCGAGGGCGAGAAATGCGAACGCTGCTGGCAGTATCTGCCCGATGTGGGCAGCCATGCCCATCCGGGAACCTGCGCCCGCTGCAATCAGGTTCTTGGCTGAAGAACCGGCGGGCGGTTCGGACCGACTGTGCCCGTCACAGTCATCCTGACGGCCGCAACGATGTTCTCGGCCAAAGAGCCCGCGGCGGCCCCTTGCGGGGCCGCCCCCACTCGCGCTAGCCCATGGAACGGTTTCCTGACGGGCGGTGCGAATGAGCCTTGCGGTCCTTCTGGCGGTGCTTGGCGCGGCCTTTCTTCATGCCAGCTGGAACGCGATCATCAAGATCGGCCCGTCCAAGGTCGGCGCGATGGTGATCCTGTCGGTGGCCGAGGTGCCGATCGGCCTGGCCGTGGCGATGACCCGGCCCTTGCCCGCGGCCGAGGTCTGGCCCTGGGTGCTGGCTGCCGGCTGCTGCCATTTCGCCTACAAATCCTTCCTGACCTTTGCCTATGAACATGGCGACCTGAGCCGCGTCTATCCGATCGCGCGGGGGGCGGCGCCGATGCTGGTGGCGCTGGTGGGGGCGGCAACGCTGACGGATGCGGTCAGCGCCGGCCAATATGCCGGCATCGCGGTGCTGGGGGCGGGCATCCTGCTGATGGCGCGGGGCGTCTTCACCAGTGGCGAGGAGCGCCGGCTTCTGCCTTTCGCGCTGGGGTCTGCGCTGGCGACGGCATGCTATACGATGATCGACGGCCTGGGTGCGCGGGTGTCCGGCGATGCGGTGGCCTATGTCGCCTGGGTCTTTGTGGCCGACGGGCTGATGTTTGGCCTGGGCATGTTGCTCTGGCGCGGGCCGGGGCTGCTGCGGGTGGGGCCGCGCGCCTGGGTCATGGGAGCGCTGGCCTGTGTGGCGTCCTATGGCGCCTATGCGATCTCGATCTGGGCGATGACGGTGGCGCCGATCGCGGTGGTGGCGGCGCTGCGCGAGACCTCGATCCTGTTTGCGGTGCTGATCGGCTGGCTGGCCTTTGGCGAGCGGATGACACGCGACAAGGCCATGGCCGCGGGTCTGATCGTGGCGGGCGTGGTGCTGACGCGGATCTAGGTGCGGCGGCGTTCGGGGATGATCTGCTGCGCGATGCCCGCGACGCACAGATAGACCGAGGTGGCGATCAGGCCCCAATGCGCCCAGCTTTCCTCGTGGAAATCAACCCAGGCGGCCCAGGTGGCGAAGAACACCCAAGCGCAGGCCAGCGGAAGCGACACCAGTCGCCAGCGGGCGGTCCGCACCGGATGGATGAATTTCAGGTTGGTGAACATCGCCGCGGTCAGCGCCACGACAATCCCAAGGATCGTCCACTCCCCGGGCGAGATCGCAAACAGCACCAGCACCACCATGTTCCAGCAGGCCGGAAAGCCCGAAAAGGAATAATCCTTTGTTTTCATCCGTGTATCGACGAAATAGATTGCCGAGCCATAGACGATGGCAATGATGGCCAGCCAGCCGGTCCAGCCGGTCAGCATTCCCGACTTGAACAGCGCATAGGCCGGGATGAACACATAGGTCAGATAGTCGATGATCAGATCGAGCAGCACGCCGTCATAGGTCGGCCAGTTGGTCTTGACGTCATAGCGTCGTGCCAGCGGGCCATCGATCCCGTCGACAAATAGCGCGACCACCAGCCAGAGGAACATCAGGCTCCATTGTCCTTCGACGGCGGCAAGCATCGCCAGCATCGACAGCACGGCACCCGTGGCGGTCAAGAGATGAACGGAAAGGGCTTTGAGGCGAAGGGTCATTCGCCTCTCATGCCGCATCGCGGGGGTTCAGGCAAGACAGGCCGAAGGGCGCCGCGACGAATGGTGGCCGAAGATCCGGCGGTGGGGGGGGCCGCCCGCGGGGGCATCGAACCCCCGCGGGCGGCGCTGCCGCGGACGAACCGATAGGCGGCCCCACAGACCGGAACCCAGGAGCCAGAGCCAGTGCGCCCCGCGGGGGGGGGCTGCCGCGGACGAACCGATAGGCGGGGTGCCCATTGTCGCGCCGCGGGGGCAGGGGATCGCGGGCGGGCGGCGGGCGTCGATGACGCGGCGTGGTCAGGCGCGCGGGTGGGCGCGGGCGTAGACTTCCATCAGGCGTGCCGCATCCACCGCGGTATAGACCTGCGTGGTCGACAGCGAGGCATGGCCCAGCAGTTCCTGAATCGCGCGCAGGTCGCCGCCCGCGTTCAGCAGGTGGGTGGCAAAGGAATGGCGCATCGCATGCGGTGTGGCGGTGGCCGGCAGGCCAAGGACGGTGCGCGCCCGTTCCATCACCCGAGCCACCAGCCGCGGGTTCAGCGCCCCGCCACGGGCGCCACGAAACAGCGCACCCGCCGTCAGATCGAACGGGCAAAGCGCGGCATAGCGTGCCACCGCAGCGCGGGCGGCGGGCAGCACTGGCACCAGCCGTTCCTTGCCGCCCTTGCCGGTGATGCGCAGCACCTCGGGCAGGGGATGGGCGGTGGCGGGCAGGCCCAGGGCCTCGGAGATCCGCAACCCGCAGCCGTAAAGCAGCGTCACCACGGCCTCGTCACGGGCGCGGATCCAGTCCTCGGCCGCGTCCTCGGCCACGGTGGCGATCATCGCCCTTGCGTCGGACTCGGCCAAGGGGCGAGGCAGTTTGCGGCGGAACTTCGGGCCACGGGCAGACAGCACGGCGGTGGCGTCCAGCCCCTCGCGTTCGGCCAGCCAGCCGGTGAACTGGCGCACCGCCGACAGCGCCCGCGCCAAGGACCGCGCGCCAAGGCCGCGGCCGCGTTCATGCGCCATCCAGGCGCGCAGGTCGGCATGTGGCACACCCGCCAGCGTCTTCAGCCCATAGCTTTCGCCCAGATGGCCGGCCAGAAACGCCAGCCACCCGGTCACGTCAGCGCCATAGGCGCGCAGCGTTGCCTCGGCCGCGCCATCGATCACCCGCAGATGGGTCAGCCACGCCTGAAGCGCATCGCGCGCCGCGGGCGGGATCAGCAGGCTCATGCCAGCCAGCGGCGCATCGTCCGCTCGAACACGCCGGCGAAGAAGGCAAGCAGGTCGGTGCCCTGCGTCGGCTTGAAGTGGCCAGGCTCCTGCGATCCCATCGCCAGCATCCCCGGCAGCCGCCCGCGGCCGAAATCCAGCCGCATCAGCGCCTCGGACCGGATGGTGTCAGCAAAAAGCGGCGTTCCGGGCAGCGTCGGGCGCAGCGTCACCGCCCGCAGCGCCACGTTGCGCCCGCCTGACAGGTAATCCGCGACAAAGCCCGGTTCCGCCACGAACAGCACTTCGCCCAGCCGGCGCAACGCGGGGTCTTCGTCGCGTTGCGCGCTTTCCAGCACCAGCCGGATGCTGTCCACCCGCAGCGTCTGGGCGACCTGGTCAAGGCCGGCCAGAAAATCCTCGAAGCCCAGTGGGTCGAGCATCTGAAGGATCGCGCGATGGATCAGGTTGGTGCCGGCAAGGTTTTCATAGGCGGCGGCGATCACCGAACGGTGGGTGTCTTCCAGCCGGTCAAGCCGGCCTTCCAGACGCTCCATCGCGATGCCGCGCAGGTCGATCACGTTTTCGCCCATCGCGCGTTCATTCGCGGCGATCAGCGCACGCATCAGGTCGCGATCCTCAAGGATGACCTCGGGGGTCGCAAGGATCTTGTCGCGCAAATCCTGTTCGATCATGCCGCCACGCCCCCGGTTTCAGCCCGCCAGAATGGTCTGCCCGGTCTTGGCCCAGTCGGCGTTGAACTGATCCAGCCCCTTGTCGGTCAGCACATGGCTTGCCAGCGCCTTGATGACCGAGGGCGGCGCGGTGATGACATCGGCGCCGATGCGGGCACAGTCGGCCACATGGTTCGGCGTGCGGATCGAGGCCGCCAGCACCTGGGTCTTGAAGTCGTAGTTGTCATAGACCTGACGGATGTCGGCGATCAGGTCGATCCCGTCCAGGTTGATGTCGTCCAGCCGGCCGATGAACGGCGAGATGAAGGTGGCCCCCGCCTTCGCCGCCAGCAGCGCCTGATTGACCGAGAAGCACAGCGTCACGTTGACCATCCGGCCTTCGTCCGACAGCACCTTGCACGCTTTCAGCCCGTCCCAGGTCAGCGGCACCTTCACCGCGATGTTCGGCGCGATCTGGGCCAGTTTGCGGCCTTCCTCGATCATGTCGTCGGCTTTTGCCGCCACCACCTCGGCCGAGACCGGGCCTGCGATCATCTCGCAGATCTCGCGCGTGACTTCCAGGATGTTGCGCCCCGATTTCAGGATCAGCGAGGGGTTCGTCGTGACCCCGTCCACCATGCCCAGGGCGTTCAGTTCGGCAATGGCGGCAACATCGGCGGTATCGACGAAGAATTTCATGCGGGTCTTCCTTGGCCTCGGGATTGCGCAGGGGTGTCACCCCCGCCGTCTGCGGTGTAATAGCGCATTACGGGCAAAGGGGAAAGGGAAGCCGGTTGTGACAGGGCGCTTCGCAGAGGGCGAACGGGTGGGCGTGCTGACGACCGAACCGCTGGGGCGGGTGCTGGACTATCGCGCGCCCGAAGGCGGCTGTGCCCTTGGCGATCATGTCGAGGTGCCGCTGGGCCCGCGCCGGGTGCTGGGCGTGGTCTGGGGCCCGGGCGAGGGCAGCTTTGACGCGGCCCGCCTGCGCTCGGTGGTGCGTGTGCTGGATGCGGCGCCGATGCGCGACGAGATGCGGGCCTTTCTGCTGCGGGCGGCCGACTACACGCTGACGCCGTTGCCGGCGATGCTGCGGCTGGCGACCCGTGCGCCGGGACTGGGGGATTCGCCCTCGGTGCGGCGGGTCTACCGTGCCAGCGGCCAGCCGCCCGCGCGCGAGACCGACGCCCGGCTGCGGGTGCTGGATGTGCTGGCAGCCTTCGGCGGGGCGCCGGTGACGCTGGCGGAACTGACGGCCGAGGCCGGGGTGTCCTCGGCCGTGGTCAAGGGGCTGGTGAAGGCGGGCGCGCTGCTGGAGCAGGATGCCCCGCGCGATCTGCCCTATCCCCGGCTGGACCCCGCGGCGGCGGCGGTGCGTCTTCAGGGCGATCAGGTCGCGGCGGCGGATGCGCTGGTGGCGGCGGTGGCGGCTGACCGCTATTCGGCCACGCTGCTGAAGGGGGTGACCGGATCGGGCAAGACCGAGGTCTACCTTGAGGCGGTGGCCGAATGTCTGCGCCGCGGCCGGCAGGCGCTGGTGCTGTTGCCGGAAATCGCGCTGACGGCCGAGTTCCTGACCCGGGTCGAGGCGCGCTTTGGCGCGCGGCCCGCCGAATGGCATTCCGGCGTGACCGCGACCGAACGGCGGCGCCTGTGGCGCATGGTAGCCGAGGGGGGCGCGCAGTTCGTGGCCGGCGCGCGGTCGGCGCTGTTCCTGCCGTTCCGCGATCTGGGTCTGATCGTGGTGGATGAGGAACACGACACCTCTTACAAGCAAGAGGAAGGCGCGCTTTACAATGCCCGCGACATGGCGGTGCTGCGGGCCTCGATCTGCGGCTGCCCGGTGGTGCTGGCCTCGGCCACGCCATCGCTGGAAAGCTGGGTCAATGCCGATCAGGGCAAATATGCCCGGCTGGATCTGGGCGCGCGGTTCGGGGTGGCGGAACTGCCCGACATGCACGCCATCGACATGCGCGGCGAAAAGCTGCCCGCGAACCGCTGGATTTCCGAGGCCTTGGCCCGTTCGGTCGAGGCGCGGATGGCACGAAACGAACAATCGCTGCTGTTTCTGAACCGGCGCGGCTATGCGCCGGTCACGATCTGTCGCGCCTGTGGCCATCAGATCGCCTGCGATCATTGCGACGCGCGCATGGTCGAGCATCGGTTCCAGAAGCGCCTTGTCTGCCACCAGTGCGGCGAGACGAAACCCATCCTTGAGACCTGCCCCGCCTGCGGGGTGGCGGGGCGCATGGCGCCGGTGGGGCCGGGCGTGGAACGGCTGGCCGAGGAAGTCGCCGCGCGCTTTCCACAGGCGCGGGTGGCGGTGCTGTCGTCGGATCTGTTCGGCTCGGCCCGCGCGCTGAAAGAGCAGATCGCCGCGATTGCCGAAGGGGGCGCCGACATCATCATCGGCACCCAGATCGTGGCCAAGGGCCACAACTTCCCGCTGTTGACGCTGGTGGGGGTGATCGATGCCGACCTTGGCCTGCAAGGGTCCGATCTGCGCGCGGCTGAACGCACCTTTCAGCTTGTCCGGCAGGTGGCAGGCCGCGCCGGGCGGGCGGAAAAGCGCGGCGTGGCACTGGTGCAGACCTATCAGCCCGAACATCCGGTGATCCGCGCCATCCTTGGCGGCGACGAGGAAGCCTTCTGGCGTGCCGAGGCCGAGGAACGCCGCGCCGCCGCGATGCCGCCCTTTGGCCGGCTGGCGGGGATCATCCTGTCTTCGCCCGATCTGGCGCAGGTGTTCGACCTTGGCGCCGAACTGGCGCGCAACGATGGCGCGCTGCGCCGGATCGGGGCGCAGGTCTTTGGCCCGGCGCCCGCGCCCATCGCCCGGGTCCGGGGGCGCCATCGCGTGCGCCTTCTGGTCAAGGCCGCCAAGGGCGCGCCGCTTCAGGCCGCCATCGCCGCGTGGCTGGCGCCGGTCAAACTGCCGGCAAACCTGCGGATCGCCGTCGATATCGATCCGCAAAGCTTTCTTTAGGGCGGCAACCGCCCAGGGTGCCGCGCCTTAGGCCGGGCGCCGTCGCCGCGCCAGCAGACCCAGACCGCCCCACGCCGCCAGCAGCAGCGCAAGCGTCGCCGGCAGCGGAACCGGGGTGATAAGGTCGTCGGCAATATCGGCAATTCGTGCATGCGCGGCGGCGGTCGGATGCACCGTGTCGAAGAACAGCTTGGTTGCGGCCTCGGTGGGGGTGCAGGCGGTGGCCGGGTCCATGCCCTGCACATAGCACGGGAAGGTCGCGTCTGTCAGGCCGAACAGCGCCGGGTCGGCAATGGCCTCGGCCAGCACGCTTTCGATGTCGATCAGCGTGACCTTCGCCACCGCCGCAAGGCCGGGCAGCAGTGCGGCAAGGGTCGTGTTGAACGTATCGGTTGCCATTGCGGCCAACCCCGCGACCGCCGGAAAGCCCACCGGCGGCGGCAGGGCAAAGGCCGGGGTCATCTCCAGCGGCGGGATGTTGAACAGCACGAAGTCGCGCACGCCCCGCATGGCGATCTCGGTCACGCCCTTCACGACCTCTGCCGCAGCGGCGGCGGCGATGGTGACGACCTTCGCCGGGTCAGAGGCGGCGAAATCGTCGATGCCCTTGAAGATGTCGTTCGCCCCGAACCACAGCGTCGCCATCGGCCGCGCGCCAAGCTGCCCCGCCGACACCGCCGAGAACATCCCGATCTGATCCGCAAGGTCGGGGATCGGGAACAGTTCGGCATCGTAATCCAGCGCATGGGCGCCCGAGAAGGCGAAGTTGCCGGTGGCCAGCCCGTTGTGGGTAAAGTCGCCGGTCAGACGTTCGGCCCAGACCGGGCCATTGGTGCTGCGCCCGGCATAGGGCGGCGAGGGCGGCGCCGCGCCCCCCGTGGCCGCGAAAAGATTGCCGGGGTCGGACAGGCTGTCCCCGAAAACCCAAAGGCTGGTATAGCCGACCGAGGCCGCCGGCGCCGCCGCGGGCAAGGCAAGGGTCAGACACAGGGAAACGGCCGCCGCAGGGATGAACCGGATCTTCATCGAAGGATCTCCTGATAAAATGGGAATCGCTGGGAAAGGGGCCGGGATCGCCGCGAAGGTTAGGGGCAACCGGCGCTTCGGCAAAGCGATCCTTGGGGGCGGTGCGCGCCCCGCCGGGCCTGCGGCTTCATCGGCCCCTCGAAGTGGTGGGAAAACGGGTGTAACAGGGCGCATGATCCGCACCATTCCCCTGTCCGAGACCGCGGCCCTGCCGCTTTGGCGCCGCCCCGAGGCGCTGTTGTTCCTGATGGCGGCGGCGATGCCCATCGCCTTCGCCACATGGTCGGCGCTGCTGAACAATTTCGTCATCGAGACCGCCGGCTTCACCGGGGTCGAGATCGGCTGGCTGCATACCGTGCGCGAGATCCCGGGCTTTCTGGCCATCGGCGTCATCGCGATCCTCTTGTTCGTGCGCGAACAGGTGCTGGCGCTGGTCTCGCTGATCCTGCTGGGGGTGGCGACGGCGCTGACGGCATGGTTTCCCAGCTTCGGGGGGCTTTTGTTCATCACGCTGCTGTCCTCGATCGGGTTTCACTACTTCGAGACGGTGAACCAGAGCCTGCAACTGCAATGGCTGCCCAAGGCCACGGCGCCGCGCACCATCGGCTGGATCGCCTCGGTCGGGGCGGGGGCGTCGCTGGTGGCTTATGGGCTGATCGTGGCGACGTGGCAGACGCTGGGGCTGTCTTATGACACGGTCTATCTGGCCTCGGGTGGGGTGACAGCGGCGATGGCGCTGGCGGCGCTGCTGCTTTACCCGCAGTTCGAAGCACCCCATCCGCAGAACAAGCGCATGGTGCTGCGGCGGCGCTATTGGCTTTACTATCTGCTTCAGTTCCTTGCCGGGGCACGGCGGCAGATCTTCACCGTATTCGCCGCCTTCATGATGGTCGAGAAGTTCGGCTTTCAAGTGCATGAGGTCACAGGGCTTTTCCTGATCAACTTCCTTGTCAACATGCTGGCCTCGCCCTGGATCGGGCGACTGGTGCAACGGTATGGCGAACGCCGGATGCTGATGGTGGAACATGCCGGGCTGACGGCGGTGTTTCTGGCCTATGCCGGGATCTACGGCTTTGACTGGGGGATCGCGGTGGCGGCGACGCTGTATGTGATCGACCACTTCTTCTTCGGCATGGCCTTCGCGCTGAAGACCTATTTCCAGAAGATCGCCGATCCCGCCGATATCGCGCCCACCGCGGCGGTGGCCTTCACCATCAACCATATCGCGGCGGTCGTGCTGCCGGCGCTGCTGGGCTATCTGTGGGTGACGCAGCCGGCGTCGGTGTTCCTGCTGGCGGCGGGGATGGCGCTGGCCTCGCTGGCGCTGTCGCTGCTGATCCCGCGCCACCCCGAACGCGGATACGAAACGCTTCTGGCCCGCGGCCGTCCGGTGCCGGCAGAGTGACTCGCCCCGCGGCGCCCCCGCGCCTATATACGGTGCCAACCAACCCGGAGGCTGCCGCATGTTCCTGCTGAACCGCAAGAAGTCAGAGATGGTGTCCCCGGCCGAGGCGCTGCCCGGCCGCGCAACGCCCATTCCCACCGCCGACCTGCACTATCTGTCGGGCCTGCCGCTGAAATCGCCGGTGCCCGCGGGCATGGCCGAGGCGGTCTTTGCCATGGGCTGTTTCTGGGGGGTGGAACGCAAGTTCTGGCAGGTGCCGCAAGGCGTGTGGCTGACCATGGTCGGCTATGCCGGCGGCCACACCCCGAACCCCACCTACGAGGAAGTCTGCACCGGCCGCACCGGCCATACCGAGGTGGTGCGCGTGATCTTCGATCCCGCCGTGCTGCCCTATGACAGCCTGTTGAAGCTGTTCTGGGAAAACCACGATCCCACGCAAGGGATGCGGCAGGGCAACGATGTGGGAACGCAGTATCGCTCGGCGATCCATACCTTTGGCGCGGAACAGGCCGAAGCGGCGGCCGCCAGCCGCACCGCCTATCAGGGCGCGCTGACTGCGGCGGGCCGCGGCCGGATCACCACCGAGATCGTCCCCGCCCCGGTCTTCCACTTTGCCGAAGCCTATCACCAGCAGTATCTGGCCAAGAACCCCGGCGGCTATTGCGGCATCGGCGGCACCGGCGTCGCCTGCCCGATCGGCACCGGCATCGCCGCCCGGTAAGTCCGCTTGACGGCGGGGCGGTGCGGGGTTAGGCCCGCCCTGACCCGACCGGAGCCTGCCCATGCCCACCTATTCCGCCCTGACCACGCTGGATGGCGAAGACGCCGCGCTGGCCCTTGCCGAAGCGTTGGAAAAGATGGACCCCGAACCCACCGGCGTCGGCGTGTTCGAGATCGAGGACGATTCGGGTCTGTGGGAAGTCGGCGCCTATTTCCTTGAACGGCCGTCCGAGGCGGTGCTGGATCTGCTGGCCGCGGCCTTTGACGCCCGCCCCTTCGCGCTGTCGGAACTGCCCGAGATCGACTGGGTCGCCAAGGTCCGGCGCGAGCTGTCGCCGGTCGAGGCCGGGCGCTTCTTCGTCTTTGGCAGCCATGATGCCGACAAGGTGCCCGCGGGGCGCATCGCGCTTCAGATCGAGGCGACGGTGGCCTTCGGCACCGGCCACCACGGCACCACGCTGGGGTGTCTGCGGGCGCTGGACCGGCTGGTGGACGAAGGCTTTGCCCCGGCGAAGGTGGCCGATATCGGCTGTGGCACCGCCGTTCTGGCGATGGCTGCGGCGCGGGTCTACCCGCAGGCGCTGGTGATCGCCTCGGACATCGACGAGGTCGCGGTGGATGTGGCCGAGGCGAATGTGGCGATCAACGGTCTGGAAGGTCGGCTGGAGTGTCTGGAAGCGGCCGGTTTCGACCATCCCCGTCTGGCCGAGGCGGGGCCCTTCGATCTGGTTTTTGCCAACATTCTGAAAGGCCCGCTGATCGAGCTTGCGCCCGACATGGCGGCCAACATCGCCTTGGGCGGGATTGCGATCCTGTCGGGGCTTCTGGTGGTGCAGGCCGAGGCGATCCTTGACGCTTATGTGCAGGCGGGGTTCACGCTGAAATCCCGCGAGGACCTAGGCGAGTGGTGCTGCATTGTGCTGACCCGCGGCTAGGGATCTGCCGGCCGCTGCCGATCCCGTCGGCGGGCGATCACGGAAAATGCATGGAATGCGTTGCAGTTCGGTCATACCGTTGTCACGGCGGGGCCTGTTTTGCCGTGCAGGCCTCGGGGCATGGCACCTCATGTCGATCCCAATCTAGACGATTTCCGCGACCGGCTGTCCCGGATCGAGGCCGCCCATGCCAAAGGCTTCGGGTCCAAGGCGCCGCGCGCCCTTGGGCGGCCGCGTCATGCACCCTCGCCGCGGCGCGGGCGGCGGGTGCTGGGGCCGGTCCTTGTGCTTCTGGTCGTTGGCGTGATGCTGAAGGGGGCGCTGCTCTGGCGCATCGGCCCCGACTCCTATGATGCCCGGGTCGCGACCCTGATGCAGGGCGAGGTTTTCGACCGGATGGGCGGGCTGCTGATGCAGGCCGATCCGGTCACGCGCGCGGTGGCATGGGTCTGTGCCGAACTTCTGCGCGGTGTCTGACGCGGCCGCCCGGCAAAAGCAAAGGCCGCGTCCCTGTCGGGCGCGGCCTGTCAGTCCGTGCGGCGGGCGCAGGCCCGGCGGGTGCGCTTAACGACGGGTGGCGCAAATGGCATCGATATCGCCGCGGCAGAGGCCGATGTCATCAAGTTCACGGTCGCTCAGACGCGACAGCGCGGCGCGGGTTGCGCGGGCATCGTTCCACGCGACAAGCGCGGCATAGAAATCGCTGAACCACTGCACAAGGTGGAACGTGGCGATGGCGCCGAAGGGCGCCGGGCGGGTCGTCTCATAGGCGGCCATGACGTCGGTCCTTTTCATCAACTGCTCAAGATCGCAGCATCGCTGCGTCTGGACAGGCAATTAATGCCGCAACTGGATATGAGCAATGCGACAGAAAGCAATGCCGCAATGCAGCACGCGCATGTCTGACCGGCCGGACGGACCGTGATGGCCCCCTGCGACACCGACGCCGGATCAACCGTCGCTTTCCGCAGAGGAAGTGTCGCTTCCTTGCCCGTTTGGCGGTCGGTATGCAACAGTTTTTTACGGTCGGAGATGGTGCTCTGGTGGATGTTCCCGCTTCGTGCTAATGCTGCTTCAACTGGACGCGGGGGATTGCATGAGGGTTCTGGGCATCGACCCGGGTCTGCGCAACATGGGTTGGGGGGTGATCGACGTGTCGGGCGTGCGACTCAGCCATGTCGCGAACGGGATCTGCCATTCCGAACCGGGCGATCTGGCCGGGCGCCTGCTGTCGCTGCACCGGCAGTTGACCGATGTCGTGGCGCGCTTTCGTCCCGGCACGGCGGCGGTGGAACATACCTTCGTGAACAAGGACGGGGTGGCGACCTTGAAACTGGGGCAGGCGCGGGGCATCGCACTGCTGGTTCCGGCGCAGGCCGGGCTTGAGGTGGGCGAATATGCGCCCAATGCGGTGAAGAAGACGGTGGTCGGCGTGGGGCACGCGGCAAAGGCACAGATCGAACATATGGTGCGGCTGCATCTGCCGGGGGTCGAGATCGCCGGCCCGGACGCTGCCGACGCGCTGGCGGTGGCGATCTGCCATGCCCATCACGTCCAGTCCGCCGGCCGTCTTCAGGCAGCCCTTGCACGGGCCGCGCGATGATCGGCAAGATTTCCGGCATCCTTGATCATCGCGGGGCGGATCACGTCCTGATCGACGTGCGCGGCGTCGGCTATATCGTCCATGTCTCGGACCGGACGCTGGCCGCGATGCCCGGTCTGGGCGAGGGCGTGGCGCTTTATACCGAACTGCTGGTGCGCGAAGATCTGCTGCAACTGTTCGGCTTTCCGACCCTGATCGAAAAGGACTGGCACCGGCTTTTGATGACGGTGCAGGGGGTGGGGGCCAAGGCCGCCATGGCCATTCTTGGCACGCTTGGCCCCGATGGCGTGGCCCGCGCCATCAGTCTGGGGGATGCGCGCTCGATTCAGGCGGCACCGGGCATCGGGCCGAAAATCGCGCAGCGCGTGGTGATGGAGCTGAAGTCCAAGGCGCCCTCGCTGATGGTGCAGGGGCAGGGCGCTGCGACGGTGGTGGCCGAGGCGCCCGCCGCACCGGGGCGGCGCAAACCGGCCCCGGCGGCCAAGCCCGCGCCGCGGGCGGTCTTTACCGCCGATGCGCTCTCGGCGCTGACCAACCTTGGCTATCAACCCACGGACGCCGCGCAGGCGGTGGCGCAGGCGGCCGACGACGCGCCGGATGCCGATACCGCGGGGCTGATCCGGGCCGCGCTGAAGTTGCTGGCGCCGAAGGGGTAGGGCGCTGATCCGCCTCTTGCCCGGGGCGGCGGCGGCGCCCATATCGGCACCCATTCCGATTGAAAGGGGGTTGCGATGGGGTATGTGCGGACGGGCATCCTGATGGCGGTGATGACGGCGCTGTTTCTGGGTGTCGGCGCGCTGATCGGCGGGCAGACCGGGGCGGTGATCGCGCTGGTGGTGGCGGGGGCGATGAACCTGTTCACGTTCTGGAACTCGGACAAGGCGGTGCTGTCGATGCATGGCGCGCATCCGGTCGATCCGCGCTCGGCGCCGGATCTTTACGCCATGGTGCAGGGGCTTGCCGATCGTGCCGGGATGCCGATGCCCAAGGTCTACCTGATCGAGACCGACCAGCCCAACGCCTTCGCCACCGGCCGCGATCCGGACAATGCCGCGGTGGCGGTGACGCGGGGGCTGCTGGCCAACCTGTCGCCCGAGGAAGTGGCCGGCGTCGTCGCGCATGAACTGGCGCATATCCAGAACCGCGACACGCTGCTGATGACGGTGACGGCGACCTTTGCCGGCGCCATTTCGATGCTGGCCAATTTCGGGCTGTTCTTCGGCGGCTCGGACGATCGCGAACGGCCGATGGGCATCATCGGCACGCTGGCGCTGATGTTTCTGGCGCCGCTGGCGGCGGGTCTGGTGCAGATGGCGATTTCACGCTCGCGCGAGTATGAGGCCGACCGGCTGGGGGCCGAGATCTGCGGCCAGCCGCTGTGGCTTGCCTCGGCCCTTGGGCGGATCGAGCGGCTGGCGCAGCGCATCGACAATGTCGGCGCCGAGCGTAACCCCGCGACCGCGCATATGTTCATCATCAACCCGCTTCATGCGATGCGCCACGACCGGCTGTTTGCCACCCATCCGAACACCGCCAACCGCATCGCCGCGCTTGAGGCGATGGCGGGCGGCGCGCGGGGCGCCTTTGCCACAGCCCCGCGCCGCGGCCCGTGGAGCTGAGGCGCCGCGCCGCGCCGCTTCTTCGGCCGCGGCGCTGACGCTTCGCGCTTGCATCGGCGGCACCGTTCGGGGAATGTTCCGGCCATGACATCCTCTGATCCGACCCTTCGCCCCGAACGCCTGCCCGAGGATGCAGACCGCGCGCTGCGGCCGCAATCGCTTGAGGAATTTGTCGGTCAGGCCGAGGCGCGGGCCAATCTGCGTGTGTTCATCGAAAGCGCCCGGATGCGCGGCGAGGCGATGGACCACACGCTGTTTCACGGCCCGCCCGGTCTGGGCAAGACCACGCTGGCGCAGATCATGGCGCGCGAGTTGGGGGTGGGGTTTCGCATGACCTCTGGCCCGGTGCTGGCGAAACCGGGCGATCTGGCGGCGATCCTGACCAATCTGGAACCGCGCGACGTGCTGTTCATCGACGAGATCCACCGCCTGTCCCCCGTGGTCGAAGAGGTGCTGTATCCGGCGCTGGAAGATTTCGCGCTGGATCTGGTGATCGGTGAGGGGCCGGCCGCGCGCACCGTGCGGATCGAGTTGCAGCCCTTCACGCTGGTCGGCGCCACCACGCGGCTGGGTCTGCTGACCACGCCGCTGCGCGACCGTTTCGGCATCCCCACCCGGCTGCAATTCTACACCGAGTCCGAGCTTGATTTGATCGTGGCCCGCGGCGCGCGGCTGATGGGCATCGACAGCGACCCGGCCGGCACGCGCGAGATCGCCCGCCGCGCCCGTGGCACGCCGCGGATCGCCGGCCGGCTGCTGCGCCGGGTGGTCGATTTTGCGCTGGTCGAGGGCGATGGCCGGCTGACGCAGGCCATTTCCGACCGGGCGCTGACGCGGCTGGGGGTGGATCACCTTGGCCTAGATCTGGGCGACCGGCGCTATCTGGGCCTGATCGCCGAGAATTACGGTGGCGGCCCGGTGGGGATCGAGACCATCGCCGCCGCGTTGTCGGAAAGCCGCGACGCGGTGGAAGAAGTGATCGAGCCCTATCTGCTGCAACAGGGTCTGATCCAGCGCACCCCGCGCGGTCGGATGCTGGCGCAGAAGGCGTGGCGGCATCTGGGGATCGAGGCGCCGAAGCCGCCCGGTCAGGGCGACCTGTTCGGCGCCTGAGGTGCCTAATGCGTCAGCGATTTCGAGAACAGGTTGACCACCAGCACCCCCGCAAGGATCATCCCCAGCCCGATCAGCGCCGGCAGGTCCAGCCGTTCATCATAGACCAGCCAGCCGATGGCGGCGATGAAGACGATGCCCAGCCCAGACCAGACCGCATAGACGATGCCGGTGGGCATCACCTTCAGCGTCACCGACAGGCAGACAAAGGCAAAGCTGTAGCCCACCACCGTGATGATGCTGGGCCAAAGCCGCGAGAATCCGTCGGATCTGGCAAGGGCGGTGGTCGCGACCACTTCGGCGGCAATCGCGACGATCAGAAAGGCATAGGCGGTGGTCAGCGGCATGGCGGTCTCCGGGGCAAGCGGCCATCGTTGCCTGTCGCCGGGGCGGCGTCAACGGGGATGACAGTGCCGAAAACCGCCGCACGGGGACATGGTGGTGACGCCGTAACGGTGGCGTCAAAGGTTGTGGCAGGGCCGAAAACCGCCTATCCCGGCGCGGCACGGCACGGCAGGGGGCAACATGACACCTTCAAACGTCGAGGCGCTGTTCACCGGCGCCGATGGAACCTATCGTTTCGCGCGCTGGGGCCGGCCCATCGTGCCGGTGGTGTTCGGCGTGGGGGATGAGACGCTTCCCGTGGTCAAGGGCGCGGTTGAGGCGGTGGTGGCCACCGCCGGGCACCGCATGGCCGAGACCGACCCGGAACTGGGCGCGAATCTGATGTTCTTCTTCTTTCGCGACTGGGCCGAGCTGCCGCAGGTGCCCAACCTTGAGCGGATGATCCCGGACCTTGGGCCGCTGTGCGCCCGGCTGGATGCGGCCGGCGCGAACCAGTATCGGCTGTTCCGCTTTGACGCGGCCGGTGCGATCCGCGCGGCCTTCGTGTTCCTGCGGATGGATGCGCATCTGTCCGCGCTGCCCGCCGATGCGCTGGCCTTGGCGCAGGCGGCGCAGGTGGCGCTTTTGTGGTCGGACCGGGCCTTTGCCACCTCGTCGCCGCTGGCGCGGGCGGGGGACAAGGTGGTGCTGCGCCCCGAGATCGCGGCCGTGATCCGTGCGGCTTACGATCCGGTGATGCCCGCCCATGCCAGCGATCCCAGCCACGCCCTGCGCCTTGCCGCGCGGACGGGGCTTTAGCGCGCCCTGTTGCGACAACCGGGGCGCAAGACCGTGCCGTGTCAGCCGGTCAGCCGATCCAGCGCGGCAAGGGCCAGCGCGCAAACCTGATCGGGCCTGCCCGAGGCGTCGATCACCGTATGGCGTGCGGGATCGCGCGCCGCCTGCGCCAGAAACGCCGCGCGGATGCGTTCGTGAAAGGCAAGGTCCAGGCTTTCGAACCGGCCTTCGTCCAGCGCCGCATCGCCCAGGCGGCGGCGGCTGCGGGCAAGGCCGGTGGCGGCATCCAGATCAAGGATCAGCGTCAGATCGGGCCAGAGATCGCCCACCGCCTGCGCATGAAGCTGACGGATGAACGGCTCTGACAGGCCGCGCCCGGTGCCCTGATAGGCAAGGGTCGAGCCCACGAACCGATCCGAGACCACCGCCGCCCCCCGCGCCAGCGCCGGCGCGATCACCCGGCGCACATGCTGAACCCGCGCCGCGGTCATCAGCAGCAGTTCGGCCATCGGATCCCACGCATCGTCAGCGCCCGACAGCAGAAGCGCCCGCAGCGCCTCGCCTTCGTGGGTGCCGCCCGGCTCGCGCGTGGTTACGACCTCGCGGCCCTGTCTGCGCAGATGCGCGGCAAGCTGGCCGACGATCCCCGACTTGCCAGAGCCGTCGATGCCTTCGACCGCAAGAAAAAGCCCCTGCACCATCCCGGGCCGGCTTACGAAGCCGGGGCCTCTTGCAGGAAGCGGCGATACAGCACCTGCGCCGCCGTCATCAGCCGCACCTGAAGCCCGCCGCTGGACACGTTGCCCTCGGCCACCAGCGGCACGCGGGTATCGGGCAGATCGGGGACATGGATCACCAGCTCGCCCAGTTCCTGCCCGATCGCGATCGGCGCCTTCAGCGGGTTGATGTGGATCACCTCGGCCCGGACGCCTTCCTGCACCAGCGCGGGCACCAGAAGCCGCACATCCTCGGCGGGGACAAGGCCCACCTTGGCGGAATTGCCCATCCAGACATCGGCCTCGGTCACGCGCTGGCCCTTTTTCACCAGCGTCTTCTGCACGAACTGGCGGAAGGCCCAGTTCACGATCTGCTCGCCTTCCTGCGCGCGGTCGGCCTCGGTCGCAAGGCCGGTCAGCACAAAGACGATGCGGCGCCCGTCCTTCTGCACCGCAGATCCGACAAGCCCGTAGCCGGCTTCCTGCGTGTGGCCGGTCTTCAGCCCGTCCGCCGTCCAGTCGCCGTTGGGGCCCAGCCGCAGCAACGGGTTGCGGTTCAGCGCATTCGACGGCACCCGGTCCTTGTAGTTGAAGCCGGTATGGGCAAAGTATTCGTAATACTCGGGAAATTCCTCGATCAGGCGCACGGCAAGGATTCCCAGATCGTGCACGCTCATCCTGTGGCCGGCATCGGGCCAGCCGGACGAGTTGGTGAAGTTCGAATTGTTCATCCCCAGCGCCTTGGCGCGGATGTTCATGGCGCGGGCGAAATCGGCTTCGGTTCCGTTCAGCCCTTCGGCCACCACCACGCAGGCATCATTGCCCGAGTTGACGATGATGCCATGGATCAGGTCTTCGACCGTGGGGCGGTCGCGTTCTTCCACGAACATCTTCGATCCGCCCATCTGCTTGGCCTTGGTCGAGACTGCAAAGGTGGTCTGCATCGTCACGCGGCCATCGCGCAGCGCCTCGAACAGCATGTTCAGCGTCATCAGCTTGGACATCGAGGCCGGCGGCAGCGGCACGTCGGCGTTCTTGTCCAGAAGCACGGTATGGGTGGTCACGTCATAGACCCATGCGGCGCGGGCGCGGGTCTCGAAGGCCAGTGCGGGCCATGCGGTCAGCAGCGACAGCAGGGCGGCAAGGATAAGGCGGGGCAGCGTCACGGGCGCATCCTTCCTGTCAACGGGAAAGCGGATAGGCGTCGGCGAAGCCGAGGCTGTTCAGGCGGGCGATCAGCGCCGGCGTCTCCGAGGCCGGGGCAGGGCCTGCGATCACGCTCCAGATCTGTTTGTCGCCGGTGGTTCCGGCGCGGACCTGTGCGGGGATGCCGGCCTTGGCGATCTTGTCGGCGGCGGCGCGGGCATTGGTCTCTTGTCCGAACGAGGCGATCTGGATCAGCCCGCCACCCGCCGCGGCTGCGGCCTTGGCCGGTGGGGCTTGCGTGGCGGCTGCCGCGGCTGCCGGGTTGGCGCGGGGGGCGGTGGTCGCTTTGGTCGCGGGGGGCGCGGCGGCGGCCGACGCGGCCACGTCCTTGCGGCGCAGCGCGGTCACGCTGATCGTTGCGGGCTGGCCTGCCAGCAGACCCAGCGCCTCGGCCGCGTCAGAGGACAGTTGCAGCTTTGGCCCCGGATTGTCGCGTTCGCGCCGGAACAGCGCACCCACGACGGTCTTGCCGTTGGCCGCGTTCTTCATCATCACCCGTTCAGGGTCTTTCACATCCGGCGAGGCGACCCAGATGCCGCCAAGCGAGGGCCGACCGTCCCACAGTGCCTTGTCGGTGGTCTGGAACACCTCGGGCGCCTCGACATCGCGGGTTTCGCCGCCCGCTTGCTTGGTCGCGGCGACCGCATCCGACGCGGCGCCTGTCGTGTCCGTTTTGCTTGTCGCTTTCCTCATCGCCTCGCAGCCCGACAGTGCCACGCCTGCCGCCGCCACAAGAACCAAGGTCCGAAAAACCGGATGTGCCATTGCTCGCCCCCAATCGCCCGCGGATTCTGCGCCGCGTCCAGTGCCGGGCCGCCGAAAACTGGTGGCCCCTGCGTCCGCGTTGCCCCCGCGGCGGCCGGCATCATAGTCACGATGGCCAGTGCTGGAAAGGGTGCCCCGCCGGCATCGCCCTGCGACGGCGGGGCGCTGCCATCACCATCGCGTGCATGCGACGGGATCGCGACGGTAAGGTCGGGCGGGCATGGAAGGTTGGCGGCCGGCGCGCGGCGGGGGCGCCGTGGATGCCAATCGTGGGTGCCGGGGGGATGGGGGGCGCCGCCCGTGGCCGGGGGCGGCCTGCAGGCGATGGACAGCGCGCCTGCGCCGGCCTAGCTTTTTCCGGGTGGCGATCCGGCCCATCCGGATGCCGAAGGAGAACCGGGAAAGCATGACAGTCACGCTGAAAGACATGATGGCCGCGGCCAATGCGGCGGTGGAACGGATCGACACGGCCGGCGCGCAGGCGCTGATGGCCGAACGGGGGGCGCTGCTTCTGGATGTTCGCGACGCGCCCGAGATCGACAAGACCGGCCGGGCCGCGGGGGCGCATCACATTCCCCGCGGGATGCTGGAATTCCGCGCCGATCCCGACTCGCCCTTTCACGATCCGCAATTGCGCAAGGACCGGCCGGTGGTGCTGCACTGTGCCTCGGGCGGGCGGGCCGCGCTGGCGGGCAAGCTGTTGAAAGACATGGGTTATGCCGAGGTCTTCAACCTTGGTGGCCTGAAGGACTGGATCGACGGCGGCGGCGCCACGACCGAGCCTGTCGACCCCGGCATGTAATCGCCCCGCGCCGCCGCACCCCGCGCGGCGGCGCGCCACGATTCGTCGCTTGCTTTGAAAAAGGGCTTTTCAGCTGAGCATTTATTCACCACAGCCCCCGGCGCTTCATCGATTTCGCTAGATGATTGTGCGGGCTCGCCCTTTGTGCGATGCGGCCGCCGGCCCAGGTTGGACTTGTGCCCCCGGCGGGGTAAAGATGAGTGTGACATTTACGATGGAAGACGGAGGGACGGACATGGATACGTCCGCAATGGGGCCCATCTCGGTGCCGGAACGGGGCGAGGAATACCTGACGCTCGATGCCCTCTGCGAGATCGCCAAGCTTCTGACCGGGGCCAGCGATCCGATCGCGCGGATGCCGTCGGTCTTTGGCGTTCTGGCCGGTTTCATGGGGCTGAAACATGGCGCGCTGGCGCTGCTTCAGGAAGGCGACCGCCCCGAGACGCTGCGCCATGGCCGCCACGTCAATCCCTATACCATCGCCGCCACCGCCAGCGGCGGACCGTCGCAGCCCTCGTCCTGCCGGGCAATTCCGGAAAAGGTGGCGCGGCATGTGTTCCGCAACGGGGTGGCGCTGGTGTCGTGCGACATCGCGGCCGAGTTCGGCCCCGATGCCCTGCCGCCGGGGATCGAGGACAGCCGTCAGGCGATCATCGCCGTGCCGATCCGCGATCAGGCCAATTCGCCCTTCGTGCTGGGGGTGCTGTGCGCCTACCGCTGCCTGAAGGACAATGGCGCGCGGTTTCTGGATACCGATCTGCGGGTGCTGAACATGGTGGCCGCGGTGCTGGAGCAATCCATCCGCTTCCGCCGCCTTGTCGCGCGCGACCGCGACCGGATCGTGCAGGAAGCGCGCGAGGCGATCCGTATGGCCGCCGAAACCACCGCCGCCCCCGAGGTCGATGCCCCGTCCGAGGCGCTGGAAGGCATCATCGGGTCAAGCTCGGCCATCAGGCGGGTGATCGGGCAGATCCGCAAGGTTGCGGGCACCCATACGCCGGTCCTGCTGCGCGGCGAAAGCGGCACCGGCAAGGAAGTCTTTGCCCGCGCGCTTCATGCGCTGTCGGAGCGGCGCGACAAGGCGTTCATCAAGGTGAACTGTGCGGCGCTGTCGCAATCGCTGCTGGAATCGGAACTGTTCGGCCATGAAAAGGGCAGTTTCACCGGCGCGGTGCAGCAGAAGAAAGGCCGGTTCGAGATGGCCGATGGCGGCACGCTGTTTCTGGACGAGATCGGCGAGATCAGCCTTGAGTTTCAGGCCAAGCTGCTGCGCATCCTGCAAGAAGGCGAGTTCGAGCGGGTCGGCGGCTCGCGCACGTTGAAGGTGGACGTGCGGCTGGTGACGGCGACCAACAAGGATCTGGAACGCGCGGTGGCCAACGGCAGCTTCCGCGCCGACCTTTACTTCCGCATCTGCGTGGTGCCGATCGTGCTGCCGCCGCTGCGCGACCGCAAGGAAGACATCGGCCCCTTGGCGCAGGGCCTGCTGGATCGGTTCAACCAGCGCAACGGCATGAAAAAGCGCCTGCACCCCACCGCCGTCGAGGCGCTGGCGCAGTGCAACTTCCCCGGCAACGTGCGAGAGCTGGAAAACTGCATCGCGCGGGTGGCGGCGCTGTCGCCCGAGACGGTGATCCATGCCGACGATCTGGCCTGCCACCACGATCATTGCCTGTCGGCCGACCTGTGGCGGCTGCAAAGCGGCAACTCCTCGCCGGTCGGCGGGCTGTCGCAAGGGCCGCTGGAGCTGCCGGTGCTGGGCAGCCGTCCGGCCTCTGCGCCTCCGCCCGCGGCGATCCAGCCTCCCGCCGTGCCCGCCCCCGCCGTGCCCGTCCGCACCGCGCCCGCCGACCCCGACGCCGCCGAACGCGAGGCGCTTATCGAGGCGATGGAACGCGCGGGCTGGGTGCAGGCCAAGGCCGCGCGGCTGCTGGGCCAGACCCCGCGGCAGGTGGGCTATGCGCTGAAGAAGCACAATATCCGGGTCGAGAAGTTCTGACCCCCTTCGGCAACCCGACAATTCCTTGTCGGGTTTCCGACCTCGGCCCGCGGCCACCCACGCTTTCGCCCTGAAATCGTTGACCACCTGCACTTGGCACGCTTCACGCTTCTGGTCTGGCAAAGAGATTAGGAGACGCGGATCATGGCGGACATCATCTCCCTTGGCGGTTTGCAGGTCGCGTCCCGCGACGAATTGGGAAAGGCGCTGGAGGGGGGCGGTTGTGCGGCCTCGTCCTGCGGATCGAAGGCGGGGCCGGCCGACATGGACCCGGCGACATGGGCCAAGGTGAAGGATCACCCCTGCTATTCCGAGGAAGCGCACCACTATTTCGCCCGGATGCATGTCTCGGTCGCGCCAGCCTGCAACATCCAGTGCAACTACTGCAACCGCAAGTATGACTGCGCCAACGAAAGCCGCCCCGGCGTGGTGTCGGAACGGCTGACGCCGGAACAGGCCGCGCGCAAGGTGCTGGCGGTGGCGGCCGAGGTTCCGCAGCTTTCGGTGCTGGGGATCGCCGGGCCGGGCGATGCCGCCTATGACTGGAAGAAGACCAAGGCCACGTTCGATCTGGTGCAGAAGCAGCTTCCCGACATCAGGCTGTGCCTGTCGTCCAACGGCCTCGCCATGCCCGATCATGTCGATGAGATCGTGGCGATGAACATCGATCATGTCACGCTGACGATCAACACGCTGGACCCGGAAGTGGGGGCGCAGATCTATCCGTGGATCTTCTTCCGCGGCAAGCGTCACCACGGCATCGAGGCGGCGACGATCCTGCTGGACCGCCAGATGCAGGCGCTGGACATGCTGGTGGCGCGGGGCGTGCTGGTCAAGGTGAACTCGGTCCTGATCCCGGGCATCAACGAGGCGGGGATGCAGGAACTGAACCGCGTCGTGAAGCAAAAGGGCGCTTTCCTGCACAACATCATGCCGCTGATCTCGGACCCGGCGCATGGCACGCATTTCGGCCTGACCGGCCAGCGCGGCCCGACCGCGGCCGAGCTGCGCGCGGTGCAGGATCTGTGCGGCGACGGGGCGAACCTGATGAAGCACTGCCGCCAGTGCCGTGCCGATGCGGTGGGGATGCTGGGCGAGGATCGCGGGCAGGAGTTCACGCTGGACAAGCTGCCCGAGGTGGTCGAGGATGACGGCGAGAAGCGCGCCGCCTATCGCGACTGGGTGGCGCGCGAACGCGAGGATCGCCGCGCCGCCGCCGAGGCCGCACAGGCCGAGGTCGCCGTGGTTGCCGCGCCGCCGATGCTTGTTGCGGTCTGCACCAAGGGCGGCGGCCGGATCAACCAGCACTTCGGCCACGCGACCGAGTTCCAGATCTATGAGGTCGATGCCGCGGGCGTCCGTTTCATCACCCATCGCCGTGCCGACAATTACTGCGTCGGCGGCCATGGCGACGGCGAAACCCTGTCCGAGATCATTCGCACGCTGGACGGCGTTCCGGTGGTGCTGTGCGCCCGGATCGGTGAAGCCCCGCGCGAAAGGATGGCCGCGGCCGGGATCGAGGTCATCGACACCTGCGCGCAGGACTATATCGAAACCGCGATCCTTGACCTTTACGCCAGTCGCAACCGCCGCGATGCGCTGACCGCCTGAGGGGGGACCGACCGGATGGCCTACAAGATCGTCACCGCGCACTGCACCGCCTGCGGCGCCTGCGAATTTGAATGTCCCAATGCGGCCGTCCGGTTCAAGGCCGGGGCCTATGTCATTGATCCGCGCCTCTGCACCGAATGTGCCGGGCAGTTCGACGCGCCGCAATGCGCCTCGGTCTGTCCGGTGCCCAAGACCTGCATTCCGGCCTGATCCGATGCCCGAAGGCCCCTTGCCCGTGGACTGGCAGGGCGCCGCGATCGATTGCGGCGCCTGCCCTCACGCCGATCGGCTGGCGCAGGGGCTGTGCGGGCCGGGCTGGGCCTGCGTCAACGACCGTTACGCCAGACGGATCGAGCGGTTCTTTCTGCTGGGCCCTGATCTGGCGGACCAGTTCCTGACCCATCCCTATTTCGAGGCCCGCGCGCAGGCCGCGCGGGCGGCGACCCTGTTCCGCCTGCCGCCGCTGCTGGACGATCCCGATCCGGCGGTGCGGGCGGTTGCGATCCTGCGCCTGCCGGCCAAGCAGGCGCTGCGGCTGATCCACGACCCCGACCGCGCGGTGCGCATCGCCGTGGCGCACCGGCTGCCGCCGACCGATCTGCATCTGGTGATGCGTGATGCCGATCCGGCGGTGCGCCTTGTGGTGGCGCGGCGGGCCGAGCCGGGGGCGCTGCCGATGCTGGCCCGCGATCCCGACCCGGAAGTGCGCGCCTGCGTGGCGCGTCGCATTCCCGACAGATGGCTCGATGCCTTTGCGACAGACGCCGATCCGCTGGTCCGGCGGCAGGCAGCCGAACGGATCGATCCGGCCCGGCTGGGTCTGTTCGTGGCCGACCCCGACATCCGCGTGCGTCATGCCGTGGCCGAACGGGCGGGCCGCGCCATCGCGACCCGTCTTGCCGCTGACGAAGATCCCCTGATCCGCGAGACCGCCGCCGTGCGGCTTGCCCAACTGTGCGAGGACAAGGATGCCTGAGGTCGACGACACGGTGGAAATCTACGACGATCCGCTGTTTCAGCCGGGCGAAAAGGTCCGCTCGCGCTTTACCGTCAAGAATGACGGCACGATGTGGGATGCCGAGATCGGCGAGATTGTCGTCCACAAGGGCGACGAGGGCTATGTCCGCGACGTCGGCACCTATCTGCAACGCTACTACATCTACGCGGTCGAATTCGTCGACCGCCGCCGCATCGTGGGGATGCGGGGGCGCGAGCTGATCGGCCTCGACAACCCGGAGGGAACGAAATGAAGGTGATGATCAGCGCAGGCGCCAAGGGTTTTGTCGCCTATGTGGCGAAGAAGGATCTGGAAGAGCCGGTGATCGAGATGGAAAAGCCCGGCATGTGGGGCGGCTGGGCGAAACTCGGCAATGGCTGGATCTTTCAGATGCCCGAGTATGACACGCCGCCCGCCCTGCCGATCACGGTCGAGGCCCGCCGCCTGACCGATCAGGAGGCCTGAGCCATGCCCCGCGAGATGCTGCGCGCGGCGCTTGGTGCCGTGGCCGGTGGCCGCGTCATCCCCTATCTGGGCGCCGAGGTGGCGGGGCTTGGTGGGGCGATCGCCTCGCCCGCGGCTTTGTCGGCGGTGATCGAGGCGCAGGTCCGCGTGCCCAAACGCGCGATGGGCAACCTGTGGGCCGCCGCGCAATATGTCGAGACGAAGAAGTTCCGCGCCACTGTCGAGAAGATGGTGGTTGGGGCCTTCGCGGGGCCGCAGGGGCCGAACCCGATCCACGACTGGATTGCGGCGGTGCGTCCGCCGATGGTGGTCGATGCCTGGTATGACCGCGGTCTGGTTCAGGCGCTGCGGGCCAGCGCGGCGGACTGGGGGCTGGTGCAGGGCGTCAGCCGCAATGGCGAATGGGCCGAGATCTGGCACCGCGCCTATGGGGCCGATGGCACGCTGCATCCCGAAGGCGCCGATCCGGCCTGGCCCATGCTGCTTTACAAGCCGCACGGGATGGCGGCGCCGGGGCATTCCTTCCTTTTGTCCGACAGCGACTATGTCGAGGTTCTGACCGAGATCGACATCCAGTCCCCGATCCCGGACGAGGTTCAGAACCGCCGCACCGGCCGCGGCTTCCTGTTCCTTGGCTGCCGGTTCGACGATCAGCTTTTGCGCACCTATGCCCGCCAGATCGCGAAACGGTCGGGGCAGGGCCATGTCGCGGTGATCGAGGGCGAGCTGACCCGGATGGAACGACTGTTCCTTGAGGAGATGGCGATTGAACGGATCGACCTGCCATTGTCGGCCGTGGTCGAGGAACTGAAGGATTTTGGCGCCACGGTCTGAGACCGCAGGCGGTAGATGCGGGAAGGGGCGGGCGCCACGGGCGGCCCGCCCCTTCGGCTTTTTGGGGCAGCGCAGGGCGCGATGTGGCAAGGGGCGGGCCGCCGGTGTGGCGTCTTTGGGGGTGTAACGGCCGATTGTCGGGGATTTGTCGGCTTTCGCACAGGGTTTGGTCGGGGCCGCGTCGCATCGTATCTGTGCGAAAAATCAGGAAAAAGATAGCAATATCAAGTTGTTGAATCGGTTTCGCGGGCTTGGCACGCTGCCTGCTTTGTAAAGGGCTGAGACCGGCGAGCTTCGCCGCCTTCCACCAGAGACACCTTTGCAAAAGGATATGAACATGGGCAAACTTCGGCAGATCGCTTTCTACGGCAAGGGCGGGATCGGCAAGTCGACGACCTCGCAGAACACCCTCGCGGCGCTGGTCGAGATGGGTCAGAAGATCCTGATCGTGGGCTGTGACCCGAAGGCGGACTCGACCCGTCTGATCCTGAACACCAAACTTCAGGACACCGTGCTTCACCTTGCCGCCGAAGCCGGCTCGGTCGAGGATCTGGAACTCGAAGACGTGATGAAGATCGGCTACAAGGGCATCAAATGCACCGAAGCCGGTGGCCCGGAGCCGGGCGTGGGCTGCGCCGGCCGCGGCGTGATCACCGCGATCAACTTCCTGGAAGAAAACGGCGCCTACGAAGACGTGGACTATGTGTCCTATGACGTGCTGGGCGACGTGGTTTGCGGCGGCTTCGCCATGCCGATCCGTGAAAACAAGGCGCAGGAAATCTACATCGTCATGTCGGGCGAGATGATGGCGCTTTATGCGGCCAACAACATCGCCAAGGGCATCCTGAAATACGCCAACTCGGGCGGTGTGCGTCTGGGCGGCCTGATCTGCAACGAGCGCAAGACCGACCGCGAGCTGGAACTGGCCGAGGCACTGGCCGCCCGTCTGGGCTGCAAGATGATCCACTTCGTTCCGCGCGACAATATCGTGCAGCACGCCGAACTGCGTCGCGAGACCGTGATCCAGTACGCCCCCGATTGCCAGCAGGCGCAGGAATACCGCGAACTGGCCCGCAAGATCCACGAGAACTCGGGCAAGGGCGTGATCCCGACCCCGATCACCATGGAAGAACTGGAAGAGATGCTGATGGACTTCGGCATCATGCAGTCCGAGGAAGACCGGCTGGCGGCCATCGCCAAGGCCGAAGCCTGATCCGATCGCATCCGGGCCGGGCCCTCTGCCCGGTCCCTTCCTCTTCCTGTCGAAAGGAGCCTGCCCCATGGCGAAAGACATTGCCGACTCTGCCGAAGCCAACCAGAAGCTGATCGAGGAGGTGCTTGCCGCCTACCCCGACAAGGCCAAGAAGAAGCGCGCGAAACATCTGGCCGTCGCGCAGCCGATGACGGAAGCCGAACCCGGCATCCAGTCGAAATGCGACACCGTCAAGTCGAACATCAAGTCGGTTCCCGGCGTGATGACGATCCGCGGCTGCGCCTACGCCGGTTCCAAGGGCGTGGTCTGGGGCCCGGTCAAGGACATGCTGCACATCAGCCACGGCCCCGTCGGCTGCGGTCACTACAGCTGGTCGCAGCGCCGGAACTACTACACCGGCACCACCGGGATTGACAGCTTCGTGACCATGCAGGTCACCACCGACTTCCAGGAAAACGACATCGTCTTCGGCGGTGACAAGAAGCTGGAAAAGACCATCGACGAGCTGAACGAGCTGTTCCCGCTGAACAAGGGCATCTCGATCCAGTCCGAATGCCCGATCGGCCTGATCGGCGACGACATCGAAGCGGTGTCGAAGAAGAAGGCCAAGGACATCGACAAGCGCATCGTTCCCGTGCGCTGCGAAGGCTTCCGCGGCGTGTCGCAGTCGCTTGGCCACCACATCGCGAACGACATGATCCGCGACTGGGTGCTGGAAGCGGGCGAGGGCGCGCGTGCGGGCTATGTGGCCGGCGCCTATGACGTCAACATCATCGGCGACTACAACATCGGCGGCGACGCCTGGTCGAGCCGCATCCTGCTGGAAGAAATCGGCCTGAACGTGATCGCCCAATGGTCGGGCGACGCCACCATCGCCGAAATCGAACGGGCGCCCGCGGCCAAGCTGAACCTGATCCACTGCTACCGGTCGATGAGCTACATCTGCCGGCACATGGAAGAAAAGCACGGCGTGCCGTGGATGGAATACAACTTCTTCGGCCCCAGCCAGATCGCAGCCAGCCTGCGCGCCATCGCCGCGAAGTTCGACGCCACCATTCAGGCCAATGCCGAAGCGGTGATCGCCAAGTATCAGCCGCTGGTCGATGCGGTGAACGCGAAGTATCGCCCGCGCCTCGAAGGCAAGACGGTGATGCTGTATGTGGGCGGCCTGCGTCCGCGCCACGTCGTCGACGCCTACCACGACCTTGGCATGGAGATCGTCGGCACCGGCTACGAATTCGCCCACAACGACGATTACAAGCGGACCGGCCATTACATCAAGGAAGGCACGCTGATCTATGATGACGTCTCGGGCTACGAGCTTGAGAAGTTCATCGAGTCGGTGCGCCCCGATCTGGTGGGTTCGGGCATCAAGGAAAAGTACAACACGCAGAAGATGGGCATCCCGTTCCGTCAGATGCACTCGTGGGACTATTCCGGCCCCTACCACGGCTACGACGGCTACGCGATCTTCGCGCGCGACATGGACCTTGCGATCAACAACCCGGTCTGGGGCATGTTCGACGCGCCGTGGAAGAAGTCGGCCTGATCCGACCCTTCGGGGGGCCGCTCCCGCCCCCCGGACCCTCACTTCATTCAGTTCGCGGTGCGTCCCGGAATGAGGACGGCCAGCAGAAGGACCAAGCCCATGCCCCAATCCGCCGAGAACATTCTCGACCACAAGGATCTGTTCAAGGAACCCGAATATCAGGCGATGCTGGAAAAAAAGCGCGCCACCTATGAAAACGCGACCCCCGCCGAGAAGGTCGAGGAAGTCGCGGACTGGACGAAATCCTGGGACTACCGCGAGAAGAACCTGGCGCGGTCCTGCGTCACCATCAACCCGGCCAAGGCCTGCCAGCCGCTGGGCGCCGTCTTTGCCGCCGCGGGCTATGACAGCACCATGAGCTTCGTTCACGGCTCGCAGGGCTGCGTGGCCTATTATCGCTCGCATCTGGCCCGCCACTTCAAGGAACCGTCCTCGGCGGTGTCCTCGTCGATGACCGAAGACGCGGCGGTGTTCGGCGGCCTGAACAACATGATCGAGGGCCTGGCCAACACCTACGCGCTCTACAGCCCGAAGATGATCGCGGTTTCGACCACCTGCATGGCGGAAGTCATCGGCGACGACCTGAACTCGTTCATCCTGAAGTCGAAGGAAAAGGAAAGCGTTCCGGCCGATTTCCCGGTGCCCTTCGCCCATACCCCGGCCTTTGTCGGCAGCCATGTCGACGGCTATGACAACATGCAGAAGGGCATCCTGTCGAACTTCTGGAAGGACGCGCCGCGCACCGCCGGCGAAGGCATCAACATCATCCCGGGCTTTGACGGCTATGTGGTCGGCAACATCCGCGAGATGAAGCGGATGCTGGGCCTGATGGGGGTCGAGGCGACGGTTCTGGGCGATGCCTCGGACGTCTACGACACGCCCTCGGACGGCGAATACCGCATGTATTCCGGCGGCACCACGCAGGACGAGATCAAGGCCGCGCTGAACGCCAAGGCCACGATTTCGTTGCAGGAATACTGCACCCGTAAGACGCTGGCCTATTGCGAGGAACAGGGTCAGGAGACCGCCTCATTCCATTACCCGATGGGCGTGCAGGCCACCGACGAGTTCCTGATGAAGCTCTCGGAGCTGACCGGCAAGGAAGTCCCGGAACAGCTTCGGCTGGAACGTGGCCGCCTGATCGACGCCATGGCCGACAGCCAAGCCTATCTGCACGGCAAGACCTACGCCATCTACGGCGACCCGGACTTCGTCTATGCGATGGCCCGCTTCGTGATGGAGATGGGCGGCGAGCCGAAGCACTGCCTGGCCACCAACGGCGGCAAGGACTGGGAAGCGCAGATGACGGCGCTGCTGGCGTCCTCGCCCTTCGGTGAAGGCTGTCAGGTCTGGGCCGGCAAGGATCTGTGGCACCTGCGGTCGATCCTTGCGACTGAACCTGCCGACCTGCTGATCGGCAACAGCTATGGCAAGTATCTGGAAAAGGATTGCAACATCCCGCTGATCCGCCTGACCTTCCCGATCTTCGACCGTCACCACCACCACCGCTTCCCGACCTTCGGCTATCAGGGGGCGCTGACCGTGCTGGTGAAGCTGCTCGACACGATCCTCGACAAGCTGGATACGGAAAGCGACATCTCGTTCGACCTGACGCGCTAAGCGTTCGCCGCCCTTCCGGGGGGTGTTCTGGAAACGGCCGGTGCGCCCGCACCGGCCGTTTTCGTCGCTTCGGGTGCGCGCCGTGTCGCAGACCCGACAAAGCCCTGTCGCATGTCGCCGGCGATGGCACATCAGACCCCGCCTTGTCGCCAGAACCGCCCCGATCCGGCCCCGGATCGCGCGATGCGGGCTTGGCACGCTATCTGCTTTACCCCTGTCGAGTGGCCCGGAGGGACCGATGTCCGACGCCTTGAAGCAGAAGATCCAGAATGCCTTTCAGGAACCCGGCTGTGCGACCAACGCAGCCAAACCCGAGGCCGAGCGGAAAAAGGGCTGCGCCAAGCAATTGACGCCGGGCGCCGCGGCGGGCGGCTGTGCCTTTGATGGCGCGATGATCGCGCTGCAACCGATCACCGACGTCGCCCATGTCGTCCATGCGCCGCTGGCCTGCTGGGGCAACGGCTGGGACAACCGCGGATCGGCCTCGTCGGGGTCCGAACTTTATCGCAAGGGCTTTACCACCGACCTCACGGAGCTCGACATCGTGATGGGCAACGGTGAAAAGAAGCTTTACCGCGCCATCCGCGAGGTGATCGCGCAGGAAGATCCCGCCGCCGTTTTCGTCTATGCCACCTGTGTCACCGCGCTGATCGGTGACGACATTGGCGCGGTCTGCAAGGCGGCGGCCGAACGCTTCGGGCGGCCGGTGATCCCGGTCAACGTGCCGGGCTATGTCGGATCGAAAAACCTTGGCAACAAGCTGGGCGCCGAGGCGATGCTGGATCATGTCGTGGGCACGATGGAGCCCGCCGAGCCCGGCCTGACCGACATCAACATCATCGGCGATTTCAACCTGTCGGGCGAGTTGTGGCAGATCAAGCCGCTTCTGGACCGGCTGGGCATCCGCATCCTGGGCTCGCTGTCGGGGGATGCCCGTTATGCGCAGGTCGCGATGATGCACCGGGCGCGGGTGACGATGCTGGTCTGCTCGCATGCCTTCATCGCCATCGCCCGCAAGCTGCAAGACCGCTATGGCATCCCGTATTTCGAAGGCAGCTTCTACGGCATTTCCGACACATCGGCCGCGCTGCGGACCATGTGCGCGATGCTGGTCGACCGTGGCGCGCCGCCTGATCTGCTGGACCGCTGCGAGGCGCTGATCGCGGACGAGGAAGCCCGCACCCGCGCGGCCCTTGCCCCGCTGCGCCCGAAGGTTCAGGGCCGCCGCGTGCTGCTTTACACCGGCGGGCACAAGACGTGGTCGGTGGTCTCGGCGCTTCAGGAACTGGGGGTCGAGGTGGTCGGCACCTCGATGCGCAAGGCGACCGACGGCGACCGCGATCGCGTGGTCGAGATCATGGGCGACGACACCCACATGTTCGAGAACATGGCCCCGAAAGAGATGTATCGCATGCTGCGCGAGGCGCGGGCCGATGTGCTGATGTCGGGCGGTCGGTCGCAGTTCGTGGCGCTGAAGGCGCGGGTGCCGTGGATCGACGTCAATCAGGAAAAGCACGAACCCTATGCCGGTTATGCCGGGATGGTCGAACTGGTCCGTGCCATCGACCGCGAGATGAACAACCCGATGTGGGCCGAGCTGCGCGCCCCGGCCCCATGGGAGGGGCTGGCCCCTGACACGCCCGCCGCGCCGGTTCTGCTTTCGGCCGTTCCCGGCTCGAAAGCCGATTTCGAGGATTGCTGATGGCCCGCCTGATCCACCCCGACCGTGCCCTGTCGACCAATCCGCTGAAGGTCTCGGCCCCTTTGGGCGCTGCCATGGCCTATCTGGGGATCGAGGGCGCAATTCCGCTGTTTCACGGCGCGCAGGGCTGCACCGCCTTTGCGATGGTGCACATGGTGCGCCACTTCAAGGAAGCGATCCCGCTGCAAACCACCGCGATGAACGAGGTCTCTGCGATCCTTGGCGGTGGCGAGCAGATCGAGGAAGCCATTGAAAACCTGAGGAAACGCGCAAACCCGAAGTTCATCGGCATCGCCTCGACCGCGCTGGTTGAAACCCGCGGCGAGGATGTGGCGGGCGAGTTGCGCGAGATGCTGAGCCGTCGCACCGATTTTGCCGACACCGCCGTGGTTTACGCCGCCACCCCCGATTTTGTCGGCGGGCTGGAAGACGGCTGGGCCCGCGCGGTCGAGGCGATCGTGGATGCGCTGGCGGTGCCCTGCGCGCGGCGCGAGGGTCAGGTGAACCTGCTGCCCGGCGCCCACATGACGCCCGCCGATGTCGAGGAATTGGCCGGCCTGATCCGCGCCTTCGGCCTTGATCCGGTCATCCTGCCCGACCTGTCGCTGTCGCTGGATGGGCATCTGGCCGACGACTGGCGCGGCCATTCGCTGGGCGGCACCCGGCTTTCGGACATCGCCACCATGGCCGGCAGCATCGCGACCCTGGCCATCGGCGATGCGATGCGCCCCGCCGCGATGAAGCTTCAGGCGCTGGGGGTGCCGGCGCATGTGGTGCCTTCGGTGACCGGCCTTGCCGCGGTGGACGGCCTTGTGTCGCTGCTGATGACGCTGTCGGGGGCCGATGTGCCGGCCACGGTGCGGCGGGACCGGGCGCGGTTGGCGGATGCGATGCTGGATGCGCATTTCCAGATCGGCGGGCTGAAGGTCGCGCTGGGCGCCGACCCCGACCTTGGTTTTGCGCTGGGTTCCACGCTGGCCGCGATGGGGGCCGAGCTGACGGTGGTCACCACCACCGGCGGCGCCGCGGCCGAACGGATACCGGCCGATCAGGTGATCGTGGGCGATCTGGGCGATCTGGAACGCGCCGCCGAAGCCGCGGGTGCCCGGCTGCTGCTGACCCATTCCCATGGCCGGATGATGGCCGCGCGCCTGCATCTGCCGCATGTGCGCGCGGGCTTTCCGGTCTTCGACCGGCTGGGGGCGCAGGACGTCTGCCGCACCGGCTATCGCGGCACGCGCGCCTTTCTGTACGAGGTCGCGAATGCCGTCCTTTCCCACCCTCACCGGCCGGCCCCCGAGGACTTCGGCGCTGCCCGCATCTCGTCGGAGTTCGACCATGCCGCCTCGTCGCCTTCGCATCATTGACCCGGAGCCCCCCATGACCGACCCGGACGACACGCCCCTTCGCATTGCCATCGCCACCAACGACCTTGAACAGTTGAACGCGCATTTCGGCTCTTGCCGCAGTTTTGCGATCTGGGAAGTTTCGGCGAAAAGCGCCCGCTTCGTCGAAGCGATCGAATTCGACGCCACCACCGATCAGGGCGGCAAGCATGACGACAGTGCCGACCGCATCACCCCCAAGGTCGAGGCGCTGACCGGCTGCGCGCTGCTGTTCGTTCTGGCCATCGGCGGGCCGGCCGCGGCCAAGGTGGTGCGCGCGGGCGTGCATCCGATCAAGCGCAAGGACCCCGAGCCGATTGCGGCGGTGATCGGCCAGGTTCAGACCATGCTGAACGGCAACATCCCGCCGTTCCTGCGCAAAGTCCTTGGCCGCCCTGCTGCCAGTTTCATTGAGGAGGACGCCCAATGAGCGATGCCGACACCCTGCCGCGCGGCGGCCTGTATCCGGTCAGCGACTATCTGAACCAGCTTGCCTCGATCATCCGGGCGCAGGACAGCTATGGCCATTGGGACGGCAAGTCCGATGCCGAGCTGCTGGCCGACTACATCGTGACCCCCGAAGAACGCCGCGAGATCCCGATCATCTGCGACCCCGAACCCGAGGTCATTGCTCGAATCGAGAAGTTCTATGACGCCGTGGGCCTTCTGGTGGAAAAGCGCACCGGCGTGATGGCGGGGCAGATGGCCAAGATCAATCACGAGGGCTTCGGCCGGATCGTGCTGATCGGTGGCAGCCTTGTGCTGATCTCGAAACATCTGCGCGACGTGCACCGCTTCGGCTTTGCCACCTACGCCAAACTGGCCGAGGCCGGCGAAAAGCTGACCGCCGATGCGGTGAAAAAGATCGAAACCCACCCCGACGCCGCGCGCGACTGAGGAGCGACCACCATGTTCATTACAGCCTTCACCCGGGGCGGCGTCGAATACACGCCCAGGTTCCTGACCGATATCAACGCGGCGACCTGCATCGGCTGCGGCCGCTGTTTCAAGGTCTGCGGCCATGATGTGATGACCCTGCGCGGCGTCAATGAAGATGGCGATCTGGTCGAGGTGTCCGAGGACGACGACGATGATGACGACGAGATCCTGCGCAAGGTGATGGTCATGGTTCATCCCGACAATTGCGTGGGCTGCGGCGCCTGCAACCGGGTCTGCCCCAAGGATTGCCAGACCCATGAACCAGTGGAGCGCTGACCTTCTGGCCGATCACGACGCCGACCGGGCCGATTTCGCCGGCATCCTCGCCCATGCCCTGCGCGACCATGCGGCGGGCCGGGGCGAGCTGACCGACCTGCTGGGGCTGGAACCTGCGGCGCTGTCGGCGCTGGCCGCGCGCTGGTGTCCGGGGCTGGCACTGCCTTCGCTGATGCCGCTGTCGGCAGTGCCGCTGGAACAGGCCGATATCGTCACGCTGCTCTTGTGGCGTGGCGGTCGGTCGGGCGACGAGGCGCGCTGGCTGGCCGCGATCCTTGCGCGCCGCTCGCTTGAGGCCCGGCACCTGTGGGAGGATCTGGGCCTGCCCTCGCGCGCCCATCTGGGCCGGCTGATCGAGCGCCATTTCCCCCGCCTTCACGCGGCGAACACCCGCAACATGCGCTGGAAGCGGTTTTTCTACCGCCAGATCTGCACCGACAATGGTGGCGCCATGTGCCTTGCGCCGCATTGCGACGATTGCGCGGAAAAGCCGGTCTGCTTTGGTCCCGACACCGACTGATCCCGGCACCGGCCCTCTGCCGGTGCCGGACGTTTTCCGCCCGTTCGGTCCGGCTGAACCTTCTGTCGCAAAGCCATCATTGTCGGGTTCCGTTCAGGCCAAGGGGCGACAGATGCACGGGTCAAGATCTTGATAAATCATAAAACCTGAACTTGGCACGCTACATGCTTATCCTGAAAGCGGGAGTCCCGCGACACTCAGGAGAGACCGGATGATCCAGATTACCCCCGCTGCCCAAGCCGCCATCAAGGGTGCCATCGAAGGCGCCGGCCAATCCGTCGTGGGCCTGCGCCTGATGGTGCAATCCGGCGGATGCGCCGGGTTGAAATACGGCATGTCGCTGGAACTGACAGAGGCCGAGGACGATGTGATCGTCGAGGCCGACGGCGTTCGCGTGCTGATCGACCCGGCCAGTGGCGAGCACCTGAAGGGTGCCACCATCGACTTTGTCACCTCTGTCGAGGGCACCGGGTTCGTCTTCGACAATCCGAATGCCAAGGGCGGCTGCGGCTGCGGGAAATCCTTCTGCTAAGGTGATGCGATGCTGGACTATTCGGAAAAGGCGCTGGACCATTTCTTCAACCCGCGCAACGCGGGCGTGCTGGAGGCCGCGAATGCGGTGGGCAGCGTGGGGTCGCTGGAAGGGGGCGATGCGGTGCGGCTGATGCTGCGCATCGACCCCGACAGCCGCGTGATCGCCGAGGCGCGCTTTCAGGCGTTCGGCGGCGGCGATGCAATCGCGGCCTGTTCGGCCCTGACGGTGCTGGTCACGGGTCAGTCCGTCGATGAGGCCCGCCGCCTGACGGCCGGGCAGATCGACGCGGCCCTTGGCGGCCTGCCGGGCGACCGCAAGCCTGCGGCCGATCTGGCGCAGGCCGCCCTTCAGGCCGCGTTGGCCCAGTTCCTTGGCATCACACCCGAGGCACCCAAGCCCGATCCGAAGCCCGCCAGCGTCACTCTGCTGGCACCCAGGCATGAATCGAAACCCAAGATCCTGCGCGAGGTTCCCCTGTCGCCCGAGGATGAGGCCACGATCATCGCGCAGGTCATCGACAGCGTGCGGCCCACGCTGCGCGCCGATGGCGGCGACGTGACGCTGGTCGCGGTCGAAGGCGCGAAGGTGCGGGTGCACCTGACGGGCAACTGCTCGGGCTGTCAGTTGGCGGCGCTGACGCTGGGCGGCCTGCAAAAGCGGCTGGCCGATGCGCTGGGGCGGCCGATCCGGGTGATCCCGGAACAGAAACCGCTGGTCTCGATCGCCGGGGCGCGGTGATGCAGCCGGTCTATCTCGACAACAACGCCACCACCCGGCTTGCGCCCGATGCGCTTCAGGCGATGCTGCCCTTCCTGACGCAGGACTTCGGCAACCCGTCCTCGATGCATGCCATGGGGCGTGCGCCGGCCCGGGCGCTGATCGGCGCGCGGCGCGCGGTGCAGGCGTTGATCGGGGCGGCCGACGATGCCGAGATCGTCTTTACCTCGGGCGGGACCGAGGCCAACCTGACCGCGATCCGCTCGGCGCTGGCCGCCGATCCGTCCCGGCGCGAGATCGTGACCTCGGCGGTCGAACATCCCGCGGTGCTTGCGCTGTGCGATCATCTGGAACGCGCCGAGGGCGTGACGGTCCACCGCATCCCGGTGGATACCGAAGGCCGGCTGGAACTGGATGCCTTTCGCGCGGCGCTGTCGGATCGGGTCGCGCTGGTGACGCTGATGTGGGCCAACAACGAAACCGGCACGGTGTTTCCGGTCGAAGGGCTGGCCGAGCTGGCCCATGGCGTGGGGGCGCTGTTTCACACCGATGCGGTGCAGGCCGCGGGCAAGCTGCCCATCGCCGTGAAGGGCACCGATATCGACATGCTGTCGGTCAGCGCCCACAAGCTGCACGGCCCCAAGGGTGTGGGCGCGCTGTATCTGCGCAAGGGTGTGCCGTTTCAGCCGCTGCTGCGGGGGGGCAAGCAGGAACGCGGCCGCCGTGCCGGAACCGAGAACATTGCCGGCATCGTGGGCTTTGGCCGCGCGGCCGAACTGGCCCCTGCCGTGGACCTTGCCCATATCGCGCGGCTGCGCGACCGGCTGGAAGCCGGGATCATTGCCGCCGTCCCGAAGGTCCGCGTGCTGGGCGATCTGCGCGACCGGCTGGCGAACACGTCCTGTCTTGCCTTCGACTTTGCCGAGGGCGAGGCGATCCTGATGCGTCTTGACCGCGCGGGGATCGCGGTCTCGACCGGGGCGGCCTGTTCGTCCGGCGCGATCGAGCCCAGCCACGTCATGCGCGCGATGAAGGTGCCCTTTACCGCCGCCCATGGCGCGATCCGGTTTTCGCTGTCGCGCGACACCACCGTGCCCGAGATCGACCGCGTGATCGAGGCGCTGCCGCCGGTGATCGCCCAGTTGCGCGCCCTGTCGCCCTTCGGCGCCGAGGAGGTGCGGTGATGAGCCGGCAACACCCCGCCGCCAGTTTCCTGCAAGAGGCCCCGCTTGCGCCGGTGACCCTGTGCGACACCACGCTGCGCGACGGCGAACAGACCGCGGGCGTTGCCTTCACCCGCAGCGAAAAGCGCGCCATCGCTGTGGCCTTGCAAGCCGCCGGCGTGGCCGAGGTCGAAATCGGCGTGCCGGCGATGGGCGAGGATGAACGCGCCGACATCCGCGCGGTTGCGGCGGTGCTGAAAACCGCGGCACCCGTGGTCTGGTGCCGGTTGCGCCCCGAGGATCTGGCCGCCGCCCAACGCACCGGCGTCCGGCGCCTGCATATCGGCGTGCCGGTGTCGGAACGCCAGATCACCGCCAAGCTGGGCCGCGATGCCGACTGGGTGCGCGACAAGGTGGAAAAGCTGGTCCGCGCGGCCACATGGGCCGGGCATCACGTCTCGGTCGGCGCCGAGGATGCCTCGCGCGCGGATCGGTTCTTTCTGGCCGAAATCGCCCATATCGCCGCCGAGGCCGGGGCCATGCGTTTCCGGCTGGCCGATACATTGGGGGTTCTGGACCCGTTCGCCACCCATGATCTGGTGGCGCGGATCGTCACGCGCTGCCCGCTGCCGGTGGAATTTCATGCCCATAACGATCTGGGTATGGCGACCGCCAACAGCCTTGCCGCGGCGCGGGCAGGGGCGTCGCATATCTCGGTCACCGTGAACGGACTGGGCGAGCGTGCCGGCAATGCCGCGCTGGAAGAGGTGGCGGCGGCGCTGGAAGCCGCGGGCCGGCCCACCGGCATCGCGCTGGGTCAGCTTTGCGCGCTGTCGGATCTGGTCGCGCGCGCGTCGGGACGGGCGGTCTCGCCGCAAAAGCCCATCGTCGGCGACAACGTCTTTACCCATGAATGTGGCATCCATGTCGACGGGCTGATGAAGGACCGCGCGATCTATGAAAGCGCGGGGCTGCGCCCGGAGCGGTTCGGCCGCAGCCACCGTATCGCCATCGGCAAGCATTCCTCGGTTGCGGGGCTGGCCCGTGCGCTGGCGGGGGCGGGGCTGCCCGCCGACGAGGCCACGCTGTCCACCCTGATGCCCGCGCTGCGCGACTGGGCGGCCGAAACCAAGCGCAGCGCCGGCCCCGACGATCTTGCCCGCCTTGTCGCCAGCCTGAACCAGACAGACCCCCTGAAGGAGAAGACCCCGTGACCCAAGGCCCCGCTGTTTCCGGCATCGCCGTTCTGGACGACCTTCGCAAGCTGTCGTCGGCGGAAGAGATCTTTGCCGCGCTGGACCATCCCTTTCGCCCCGAGGTGGTCAATGTCTCGCGGTTGCATATCATGAAACGCTTTGGCCAGTATCTGGGCGCCATCGATTTCGCGGGGCTTGGCGCGACGGATGCCCGCGCCGCCGCCCGCGATGCGCTGTCGCGGGCCTATACCGATTTCGTCGACAGCACGCCGCTGGAACAGGGGGTGTTCAAGGTCTTTGCCAAGCCCTCGCGCGGGTTCGTGCCGCTGGCCGGCATCCGCACGGCGGGCGAATAGGGCCGCGCGCGGATGAACCGGCGCAAAGGGGGCGGAATGCCAGACTGCGACGGTGCGCGCGGATACGACTCGGGGTGGTATGTTAGGGTGCGCCCATGGACATGATGCAGTTCCAGCGCCAGACAACCCAACTGGCCATGACGCAACGGATGCAGGAATCGCTGCGCATCCTGCAAATGAGCAATGCCGACCTGTCCGACTATCTGCTGGCGCAGGCGCAGGACAATCCCTGCCTTGAGGTGCGCCTGCCCGAAGGCACCTCGGTCGCGCCGGCGCTGCCGTCGCGCGGGATCCAGAACGCGCAGGACCGCGACGCTTTCGCCACGGTCGAGGGCCAGCCCGTCAGCCTTCTGGCCCATGTCGAGGAACAGATCGAACTGGCCTTCTTCGATCCCGGCGACCGCCGCATCGCGCTGGCCTTTGCCGAGGCGCTGGAGCCGTCAGGCTGGCTGGGCCAGCCCGTGCCTGACATTGCCGCCGCCGCCGGTGTGGACCTTGACGAGGCGCTGGCGATCCTTGACCGACTTCAGGCGTTCGAGCCGGCGGGCCTGTTCGCGCGGTCGCTGGCGGAATGTCTGGCGTTGCAACTGGACGACCTTGGGCTTCTGACATGGGAACTGCGCACCATGCTGGACCACCTGCCGCTGGTGGCCGAGGGCAAGCTGGCCGAGCTTGCCCGCCGTTGCGACTGCGAGCTGGACCATATCCGCGAGAATCTGGCGCTGATCCGCAGCCTGAACCCCAAGCCCGGCGAGGCGTTCGAGCATGGCCGGACGCCGATCCAGCCGCCCGATCTGCGCGTTCTGCGCGGCAAGGACGGCTGGGAGGTCGAACTGACCCGCGCACAGCTTCCCCGCATCCGGGTTGAAGCGGCCACCACCACCGGCGATCCGGCGGCCGATGTCTGGCTGGGCCGGGCGCAGTCGCAGGCGCGCTGGCTGATGCGCGCGGTCGAGCGGCGGCAATCCACGCTGCTGCGCGCCGCGGCCTGTCTGGTCCGGCATCAGGCGGCGTTTCTGGATCACGGGCCGCGGGCGCTGAAACCCTTGTCGATGGAGGAAGTGGCGGCCGAACTGGAGCTTCATCCCTCGACCGTCAGCCGCGCCACCGCGACCCGCCTGATCGAGACCCCGCGCGGACTGATCCCGCTAAGAAACTTTTTCAGCCGTTCGGTCTGGTCCGACGGACCCAGCGCGCCGCAATCGCAGGACGCGCTGATGGCACTGGTCGGCGAGATCATCGCCGCCGAGAACCGCGCCAAGCCGCTGTCTGATGATGCCATCGTGAAAGAGGCCAAGGCCGCGGGCGCCGTCCTTGCCCGCCGCACCGTCACCAAATACCGCGAAGCCCTTGGGATTCCGTCATCCTACGACCGCAAACGTGCCGCGGCTGTCGCCTGCTGATCCGCCCGTGTGGCGCTACAACCCCAGAAGCCGCGCGGTTCCCGCATCCGGTTTGCCGCCGAACCAGCGGTTCAGCGCCGACCGATAGGGCGACCATGCGCTGCCGTCGGCCGCGTCGAACAGGCTCATGCAGGAATGAAATTTCAGATCGTCGGGCGTGCCGAACACCGTCGTCACCGATTTCGGATCGGCACTCAGCACCGCTTCGGTCGCGAACTCCAGCCGGCGGCCCAGAACGCGGTGCTGAAGATAGGCCCGCGCCTCGTCCAGCGAGGCAATGCCGTAGCGAATGGCCATCTCGGACCGGCCAAGGCCGCGAAGTTGCGGAAACACGAACCACATCCAATGCGTTTCCTTGCAGCCGCGGGTCAGTTCGGCCATCGCGGTGTCGAACACCGGCATCTGGGCGGCGATGAACCGCTTCAGGTCAAAGGGGTCGTCCTGCATCCCATCCTCTTATGCGGTCGCCGTTCCCGCGACATGGATCATCACCGCGGCATAGAACAGGATGCTCGCGGTCAGGACGAAGACATGCCAGATCGTGTTGTGGAAGGGCAAGCTTTCCGCCAGAAAGAAGGCGACGCCAAGGGTATAGATCAGCCCCCCCCAGCGCGATCAGCGCAAGGACCGGGCCGGGCATGGTGGCAAACAGCGGCCAGCCCAGCACCACGCCGGCCCAGCCCATCCCCAGATACAGCGCCAGCGCGCCCCAGCGGAAGCGGTCGGGCGAATGCAGCTTCAGTGCCGTGCCGCACAGCGCCGCGGCCCAGATGGCGGCCAGCAGCGCCAGTCCCTGACCCGACACCAGCGTGAAGGCCGAATAGGTGCCCGCGATCTTGCAATAGATCGCCGAGTGATCCAGCCGCCGGAAGACCGCCTTCCAGTTGGGATGCGGCATGATGTGATAGATGGCCGAGCACAGGATCATCGCCATCAGCGTCACCCCGTAGATCGCCGTCCCCGCCACCGCCATGCCGTCGCCGCGCCACAGCACGGTCAGCGCGATCAGCACCGGAACGCCGCACAGCGCCGCCGCCACGCCTGCGGCATGAACCGCCGCATCTGAAAGACGTTCGGCGCGACTGTAAGCGGTGCGGGGGGTAAGATGTGTCATCATGTCGCAAGGCTAGCACGGCCGTGGCGGGTCTGGCTTCCCTTTTTTGTGATTGTCCGCAGGGCGTGGCGCGGCAAATGCGTAAAATCGCGATCTGTTCTTCCCGGCCGGTGGTCGCGCAGCCGGGCAGGCGTCGCAACCCCGGCGGTGTGACCTTGGGCTGCACAGGCCGTCGCGGTGCCCGGCGAGAGCTTGCCGGTATGGCTGCGTGCTCTGGGCGCGCACCCGCCGTTTGTCGGTTGCAATCCCATCCCTACGACGGCGTCCCTATCCCATGGTGGAAAATTGTCTCGCAAGATCTGTCGCGTCGGGCGATCGGGCTGGCTAAAGACCTGTTGTTCCCGCGCGGGTTGAAAGTCTCGCGTTGGTGAACCGCCCAACGAGAAAGGCGGGCGATCGACGACATGGCTTGGGGGCTGGGACGTGCTGAAGATCGGGGCAGACGCAGACAGACACCGGACGGATGGGGTGGGGGCAGCCTCGGCCAGCGGATGGCGTGGTGAGGATGCCTTTGTCTTTTCCGACCGCAGCGGCGATCAGGTCTTTGCCGGCCTGCCCGAAGATGGCCGCGAGATCCGCGCCGAGGGCGCCGCCGCCCGGGTGCAGGCTGGACATCCCTTGTCGGCCGAGACCGCAGCCTGCGCCGCGGCCGACAGCCAGCCGAGGGCGCTGAGCCTGATCGACTTCGCCTCTGACGATTTCATCTTCGTCTAAGGGCGCGGGGCGGGGGCCGTGGCGGCATGTTCGGCAAAGGCAGGCCGGCTGCAACGCCCACCGAGGCAGGCCGGCCTGTGCAGGGTCGGATCACCTTGCGGCAGATGCCGCAATCGCGGCTTCGGCGGCGGCGATCAGGTCGCTGCGGGAAAGCGGTTTGCCCAGCACGCCGGCAAAGCGCGGCGTCGACGGACCGACCTTGCTGCGCCAGTCCGGCAACGCGGTGACCAGCAGCACCGGAAGGTCCGGCACCTCTTGTTGCGCGGCTTGTGTCAGATCGGCGCCGGTCAGGTGCGGCATGTCGTAATCGGTCACCATCAGATCCCACAGGTCGGGATCGTCGCGCACCGCATCCAGCGCGTCGCGCGGATCGGCACAGGGCACGACCTCGGCGCCGGCCTGTTCAAGGAACGCCGTCAGCACCTTCAGCACATCGGCATTGTCATCCACCACCAGAATGAACCGTCCGGCCAGTTGCCCCGCCTTGCCGGCGGGGATTGCCTGCTCTGGCGGGGGCGATTCGGGCCGGGGGGTGGCTTCGGTCGGCCACAGCAAGGTGAAGCGGGTGCCGCGCCCCGGCGCGCTGTCCAGTGCCACGGCGCCGCCATTGGCGGTGATGACCCCCGATACGATGGCAAGCCCCAGCCCGGTTCCCGACGATCCCTTGGTCGAGAAATACGGCTGAAACACCTTCGCCAGCGTCTCGGGCGGGATGCCCGGCCCGGTGTCGGTCACCGTCATGCAGACATAGCGCCCGCCGGGATCGATGCTGCCCGCGGCGAAGGGGCCGGTGGTCTGGCCGGGCCCGGCCGCTGACAGCGCGATCTCGATCTCATACCCGCCGTCGCGGGGCGGGGCTGCGGCGATGGCATCGCGCGCATTGATGACAAGGTTCAGCACCACCTGAAGGATGTCGGTCGGGTCGGCCTCGATCTCGACCGGCGCATCGGGCAGCGACAGGACCAGCCGGGTCTGGTTGCACAGGCTGGCGCGAACAAGGTCCACCCCTTCGCGCAGGGGCGCACGCAGGTCGATGCGCGACCGGTTGCTTTGGCGCTGGCCCAGCGTCAGGAACCGGCGCACCAGCGCGTTCGCCTGTTCGGTCGCGGCAAGGATGCGTCTGGTGTGGCTGCTGACATTGGCCGGGGCGCTGCCGTCGATCAGCACGGCCGAGCCGCCAATCGCGGCCAGAAGGTTGTTCAGGTCATGGGCAAGCCCGGCGGCAAGCTGGCTGATGACCTCGCGCCGCTGTGCCATCTGCAATTCTTCGCGCAGGCGCGTCCGTTCCTGCTGTTCGCGCAACCGCTTTGAGATATCGCGTGAAATGCAGATCAGCCGGCCGTCGTTCTTCAGTGTCAGCGACACCTCTTGCGGAAGCTCGGTCCCGTCAAGCCGTCGGCCCATCACCTCGCCCTGCCAGCCGCCTTCTGTGGACAGCGCCGTGAAGGCGGTGCGCTGGATCTGGTCGGCCATGTCCGGGGTGTAAAGCGTGCGCCAGCTTTTGCCGATGATCTCGGCGGGTGACGAGATGCCGAACATCTCCATATGGGCGGCGTTCATGTAGACATAGTTCCCCTCGGGATCGGTGATGGCGATCCCGTCGCGCGAGGCATCCATCGCACTGGTCAGATCCGCCCGCGCCCGCTGTTCGGACAGCTTCAGGGCGGTGATATCCACCCACAGCCCCACCCGGCCCCCATCGGGGGTCGAGCGTTCCAGAACCCGCAGCCAGCGGCCATCGGCCAGGAGTTGTTCCTGTTCGTTATGTCCCATCCGGTGACGGGCAAGGCGTTCGGCGGCCCATTCCTCTCCGCGGCCAAGGGCCTCCGTCACCTCGCCATGTTGCAGGCCGTAGCGCAGGATTTCCTCGAACGAGGCGCCGGGCACCATCGCCGGCGCGGTCTTGGGGTAATATTCGCGGTAGCGCGCGTTGCAGATCACCAGACGGTCATTGGCATCGTAATAGGCGAAGGCGTCGGGAAGCGCATCGACCGCGGCCGCAAGCTGGCGCCGCGCGGCCAGCGCGTCGCTTGCGGTGGCGGCAAGCTGGGCCTCTTGCAGCTTGTGGGCCGAGATGTCGCTGGCCACCGCCATATAGCCGGTGATGGTGCCGTCGTCGCCCGCCAGAGGCTGGATCGACAGGTCGATCCAGAAGGTCCGCCCCTGACGCGAACAGGCCAGAAGCTCGGCCTGGCCGGGCTGGCCCGCGGCCAGCATCTCGCGCAGGCGGTGGCGCGAGTTGTCGCCGGTGTCCTGACAATGCAGCACGGCGCAAAGCGGCTTGCCCGTCGCTTCGTGCAGGGAATAGCCTGTCTGGCCCTCGAACGCTGCGTTCACCCATTCGATGCGCTGGCGCGCGTCGGTCACGATCACAAGGTTTGTCGTCAGCTGCGCAAACATCCCCAGCCGTTGCACCTGCTGGCGTTGGGCATGGGCCTCGGTCGTGTCGCGGACCACGACCAGATAGCCCGGCCGCTCCTGCGGATCGCGCGGCGGCAGTCGCGCCGCCGAGACCGAGTGCCAGCGCAGCCCATGCGGCAGTTGCACCTGATACTCATGCCCGACCGATACGCCCCTGGCATCGACCTCGGCCATGATCCGGCGCAATACCGCGGCGGCATCCGGTGTCAGCACTTCCTCGATCAGGCGGCCAATATAGGCTGCACTATGGATGTCGCGGCTGGTCAGCCAGCCCTCGTGCCAGCCTACGAACCGGCCGTCGGCATCGATTTCGATCATCAGATCCGGCATTGCGTCCAGAGTGGCCTTCAGCCGGTTGCGTTCGTCCTGAAGGTCTTTCTGAGTGCGCTGGATCTCGCGTTCGCGATCACGGCGCATCAGCAGCGTGCCGATCACATTCGCGACCGAGCGGATCAGGAAGATCTCGGAGGGCAGAAAGCTGCGGTGGTCGCGCACGGCATCGTAACCGACAAAACCCGTCAGCCCTCCGGCCTCGATCAGCGGCACGACCAGCAGCGACTTGATGCCCTGCATCAGCAGCATCTGCTTTTCGGGCGCATCCTCGGGCAGGGCCAGCACCGAGGGGATGTAAATCGCTTCGTCACGGTCCAGCCTGGCCCGCCAGTGATCGGCCATCGCGGTCGGGACGCCCTGAAGCAGGTGGATCATCGGCTCGATGCCCTCGGCCACCCATTCATGGGTGTTGTCCAGGAAATCGGTTCCGCGGACACGGAAGACATAGGTCCGGTCCGATCCGCAGGCGGCGCCCATGCGCGCCAGTGCGCGGTCGATCTGGGTGTCGATGCTTTCGGTGGGCGCGCGCAACAGATCGTTCAGGATCTCAAGGATCAACCGCTGAAACCGGGTCAGCCGGTCCAGTGCCTCGGGCAGATCGGTCGGCAGGGATACGTAACCCGAATCGGACGGGGGAAGCGCATCCGTCATCGGGTTGGGCCCTGTCCGTTCCGGACCGTCACAAGAACAGCTTTCCTCACTTGCGCATACTCCGCATCCAGCATCTCAACGACACATCGACCGTCGGAATGCCGCGCGTCCGCCTGACGCCGCCCCCCATCGGCCGGAAGGTGATCTGGTCAAGATTACCCCTCCACCAAGGCATATCGCGAAAATGGTTTAAAAGAACGCCAGACTTCCGTATCGCGCACCATTCTTTCGAATTGCGGATCAGGGGCGTGGCGGCGCAGATCAGGTCAGCCCCAGCCGCCGGGCCGCCAGAACCGCATGGGTCCGGTTCTTCACCCCCAGCGTGCCGAACAGGCCGCGCAGGGCCGTGTCAAAGCTGTCGGGGCCGGAATGTCGGGCCGCCGCCGCCTCAAGCGAGGCGCCCTCGACCAGATCGCGCAAAAGCTGCCGCTGCGCCGGTGTCAACGCGGCTGCGGGGTCCACCACCGCCAGCGGCTCGGCCATGGCCGACACCGTCCTGCCCGAAGCCGCCGCCCGCACCGCCTGCGCCACCGCATTGAACCGCGTCTTGGGCAGAATGCCCTTGATGCCCAGCCGTTCAGCGCCGGCCACAGCCTCGGGTGGCAGATTGCCCGACATCAGAAGGACCGGGCGGCCGCCATTCGCGGCGATGGCGCGCTGAACCCCGTTCAGCCCCTCGACGCCGGGCATGAAATAATCCAGCAGAATGACATCGAACGGCCCATGCAAGGCGATGCGATCCAGAACCCCGGCCAGGTCTTCCGCGCCTTCCGGCGCCATGTCCGCTTCGCGACCAAGCAAACTCAGGATCAGTTCGCGCACCAGTTGCTGATCGTCCGCAACAAGGACCGAGATCCGCTGTCGAGCCGGGGCCGACTGGTCATCCATCGAACTGCCTCCCCTGAAAGATCCCAAGGCTTCGTCCTTATCCGGGCGCGCACATCGGTCAACCATTGCAGCAGGGCTGCGACATTGCGACGCTTCACCTCGCGCTTCACCCCTGTGCTGCTGCCGCCACGCCGAACCCCGCGCCTCAGCAGATCCGCGGCAACTGCTCGCCCACCAGCATGTCGACGATGCGGCTGCCCCCAAACAGCGTGCGCATCCGCACCTGCCCCGGATGCGCCGCAACCGCGCGCCCGATGACCACAGCCCCCGCACCCTCGGGCAAGGTCCGCATCGCGGCCAGCGCCGCCCCGGCCTCGTCCTCGGGCACGAACAGCACAAGTCGCCCCTCATTGGCCAGATACAACGGATCCAGACCCAGGATCTCGCAAACCCCCCGAACCTCGTCACGCAAGGGAACCGCGGCCTCGTCGATCTCGATGCCCACACCCGCCACCCCGGCGATCTCGTTCAACACCGCGGCAATCCCGCCCCGCGTCGCATCCCGCGCCGCCCGAACCCCGGGCGCCGCCGCCAGCACCGCCTCCATCAGATGCCCCAGGGCCGCACAATCGGAAACCAGATCGGTTGACAGCATCAGATCCCCGCGCGCCGCCAGAATACAGGCGCCATGATCGCCCAGAACCCCGTTCACGATCACCACATCCCCGGGCCGAACCTGCCCGGTGGACACCTCACGCCCGGCCGGAATGACCCCGACCCCGGTCGTGGTGATGAACACCCCGTCCGCTGCGCCGCGCCCCACCACCTTGGTGTCGCCAGTGACGATCCGAACCCCGGCCGCCCGCGCCTCCTCGGCCATCGTCGCCACCAGCCGCCGCAACAGCGCCACCTCGGTGCCCTCCTCGATGATGAAAGCCGCAGACAGCCACAACGGCCGCGCCCCCCCCACCGCCAGATCGTTCACCGTGCCGCAAACCGCCAGCTTGCCGATATCCCCGCCGGGAAACTCCAACGGGGTCACCACGAAAGCGTCGGTGGTCAAGGCCAGCCGCGCGCCCGCCTCGGCCAGCGCCCCTGGCGCCAGCCGCGCCTGATCCTCCATTCCCGGCGGCTGGAAGACCGCCGCGAACACCTCGTCGATCAGATCGCGCATCGCCTGTCCGCCACCACCATGGGCCAGCGTCACATGAGTGTCCCGAAGGGCCATCGCCTCGTCTTTCATTCTGGAAAAAATATCCCCGGGGGGCCCGCAGGGCGGGGGGCAGCGCCCCCCTCACTCGGCGGCCGCGCGTGCCCCGCCATATTGCCAATAGGCCGCGCAGGCCCCCTCGGACGACACCATCAGCGCCCCCAGCGGCATCTCGGGCGTGCAGCCGTGGCCGAAGGCGGGGCAGGCGGTGGGCTTGATCCGCCCCGTCATCACCGCCCCGCAGGCACAGCCCTCGGGCTCGGGCTGCACCGCGCGCCCCGCGCCATAGCCCACGCCGAACTTCCGCTCGGCGTCCCACGCGCCATAGCCGTCGCGGATCTTCAACCCCGAGGCGTCGATCTCGCCCAGACCGCGCCATTCGAAACTCGGCCGCCGCTCATAGATTTCGGCGATGGCGGCAAGGCTGGCCGGGTTACCATGTTCCGGCACCACGCGGGCATACTGGTTTTCCACCTCGGCCCGGCCGTCCGCGATCTGGGTCAGCAGCATCAGCACCGATTGCAGCAGGTCCGTCGGCTCGAACCCCGCCACGACGATGGGCTTGCCGAACTCGGCGGCGATGAAATCGTAAGGGTGGATGCCGATCACCATCGAGACATGGCCCGGCCCGATGAAGCCATCCAGAACCATGTCCGGATCGCCCAGCAGGGCACGGATCGGCTCCGGCACGGTGATATGGTTGCAGAACACGCTGAAATTGCCCAATCCTTCGCGTGCGGCCTGAAGGATCGACAGCGCGGTGGAGGGCGTCGTGGTCTCGAACCCCAGCCCGAAGAACACCACCTCGCGCCCCGGATTGCGCCGCGCCAGTTCCAGCGCATCCAGCGGCGAATAGACCATGCGGATGTCAGCCCCGCGTGCCTTGGCCTGCAACAGCGAACCCTTGGCCCCCGGCACCCGCATCGCATCGCCGAAGGTGGTAAAGATCACCTCGGGCCGGCTGGCGATCTCGATACATTCGTCCACCCGGCTCATCGGCAGCACGCAGACCGGGCAGCCGGGGCCGTGAATGAACTCGATCCCCTCATGCACCAGCTTGTCCAGGCCATAGCGAAAGATCGCATGGGTGTGGCCGCCGCAGATCTCCATGATGTGCAGGGGCTTGTCCCGTGTGGCGCCGATCGCGTCGGCCCGCGCTGCGATGGCCGACAGCAGGCTGCGGGCAAGGGCAGGGTCGCGGAACTCGGATGCGAATTTCATGCCCGCCCCTCCAGCGCCTTCGCGCCTTCCGCCATGGCGGCCAGCGCCTCTTGCGCCTCGCCCAGTTCGCGCAGCGCCTCAAGGGTGCGTTCCGCCTCGTCCTCGTCGATCAGGCTCATGGCGAAGCCGACATGGATCAGCGCCCATTGGCCCACCAGATCCTGAAGCGGGCCGGTCGCCACGCAGGCCACATTGACCTCGCGCCGCACGCCCGAGACATCGGCCACAGCCATAAGGCGGTCCTCATCCGTGATGGCCACAAGCCGGCCGGGAATGCCGAGGCACATGTCAGTCTTCCTCTTCGTCAGTGACAAGCCGCCCCGCGGGGTCGACGATGCCGTAGCGGTCCAGCTTGGCGCGCAGGCCCACCCGGCTCAGGCCAAGTTCGGCCGCCGCGCGGCTTTTATTCCAGCGGTGGCGGGTCAGCGTCTCGCGCAGGATGCGCATTTCGATCAGTTCGACCCGGTCCTTCAGCGTGCCGTCGGCCGTCAGCACCGCCTCGGCCGAGCGGTCTGCCCCCGCCTCTGACGGTGGCGCCTGAAGGATCGGCCGCGAGATCAGATCCGCCCCCAGCACCTTGCCCTGCGCGAAAATCAGCATCCGGGTGATCTCGTTCGCCAGTTCGCGCAGATTGCCGGGCCAGTCATAATTTTCCAGAAACTCCAGCGCGGCGGGTTCGATCTCGTGGATGGGCTTGCCGTGGGTCGCCGCCAGATCGGCCAGCAGCGCCTGCGCCAGAATCGCCACATCGCCGCGGCGCGCGCGCAAGGGGGGGACCGCGATTTCGCCCGCCGACAGCGCATAGTAAAGATCGGCGCGGAACTGCCCCTCGGCCACCAGCGCCCGCAGGTCGCGGTGTGACCCCGCGATCAGCCGCAGGTTCGTGGTCAGCGTTTCCTGCCCTCCCACCGGGCTGAACGCGCCATTCGCCAGCACCCGCATCAGCGCCAGTTGCAGCGCGGGCGGTGCGGTGTCGATCCCGCCCAGATACAGCGTGCCGCGATCGGCCTTCTGCACCAGCCCGATCCGGCTGCCATTGCCGGGCGCCACGCCACGCTTGGCGCCGAACAGTTCCATCGCGGCCAGATCTTCGGGCACGCCTTGCAGATTGAATTCGTGAAATGGCCGGTCCGACCGCAGCGATCCGTAGTGCATCGCGCGGGCCAGTTGTGCCTTGGCGGTTCCCGGCTCGCCGGTCAGCAGAACCGGCACGTCGAAACTGGCAAACTGCCGCGCCGCTGCCACCACCGCATTCATCGGCGACGAGGGTGCCCGCAGGATGCTTTCAAACCCCATCCCCTCGCGCAGCGCCCGCCTGCGCTTTTCCAGCCGGGTTTCCACCGTCGAGGTCAGAAACCGCATCTCGAGCGCCAGCCGTTCGTTGTCGCGTGCCAACTGGAACAGGCGGGTGCCGTGGCGCGCCGCCATCAGAAGCTGGTCGGGCAGCCACGGCTTGGTCAGGAACTGGTGGATGCCGGCCTCGTTGATCGCGGCCACCATGGCCGAGGCGTCGGTATAGCCGGTCAGGATGATCCGCACCGTTTCGGGCCAGCGTTCGCGGGCCTGCGCCAGAAACTCGACCCCCGTCATGCCCGGCATCCGCTGATCCGAGATGATCACCTGAACCCACTGATCCTGAAGGATCTTCAGGGCCTCATCCGCCGAAGGGGCGGTGGCGACCTCGAACTCGTCCTCCAGTGCCATGCGCATCGCCGCCAGCGAGTGCGGCTCGTCATCGACCACAAGGACAAGCGGGCGCGTGGTCATCCCTGAATCCCCAGCATCTTGGCGGTGCGGCGACTGGAAAGCCATTTCAGCCAGCCCTCCATCCCCTCGCCGGTGCGGGCCGAGACGCGCAGGATCTCGATGGTCGGATTGACCCGGCGAAGGTTCGCCTCGTAAAGGTCAAGATCCACGTCGCAATGCGGCGCAAGGTCGGTCTTGTTCAGGATCGCCAGACGCGCGGCAGTGAACATGTCGGGGTATTTCAGCGGCTTGTCCTCGCCCTCGGTCACCGAAAGGATCGCCACCTTGGCGTCCTCGCCCAGATCGAAGGCGGCGGGGCAGACAAGGTTTCCGACATTCTCGATGAACAGATGCGACCCCGGCGCAAGGGTCAGGTCGTCCATCGCATGGCCGACCATATGGGCATCCAGATGGCAGCCCTTGCCGGTGTTGACCTGCACCGCCCGCGCGCCGGTGGCCCGGATGCGGTCGGCATCGTTCGAGGTCTGCTGATCGCCCTCGATCACCGCCAGCGGGGTGTCACCAAGAAGTGAAATGGTTTTGCAAAGCAGCGTGGTCTTGCCCGAACCCGGCGACGAGACAAGGTTGACCGCATGGACCCCCAGTTCGCGCAGGCGGTGGCGGTTTGCCATGGCGTAAAGGTTGTTCTTCGACAGGATGTCGGTTTCAACCTCGATCAGGCGTTTCTGGCTCATCCCCGGGACGCTGACGCCGGCGGGGCCAAGCCCGTGGTGATGGGGGTGGCCATGCCCATTCCCGTGGGAATGGCCCGCGTCGAAGGTGATGGTGTCGCCGCATCCGCAAACGGTGCACATCACTGAACCTCCATGTCCTTGATCCGCATTTCGTCGCCCGCAACGGGCATCAGCCGCCCACCACCGCAGAGCGGGCAGGGGGCGAACCTGTCGTCGATCTCAACCGGCTGGCCGCAATCGTAGCACATGGCCCGGCCCGGCAGATCGAGGATTTCCAGCCGCGCGCCCTCGGCCGGGCTGCCGCGCATCACCACGTCGAAGGCGAAGGTCAGCGCCGCCTTTTCAACGCCTGCAAAGCGGCCGATTTCCAGCCGCAGCACCTTGACCGAGGCAAAGCCGTGCCGGCGGGCCTGATCCTCGACGATGCCCCGGATGCCCTCGCACAGCGACATTTCATGCATGGGCGGCCTCGTGAAACGTCACCGGAACGCAAGGATCAAGGATCGCCAGCAGCAGCGGCGCAAGGCCCGCGCCATCGGCCGGAAGGCTGGCCAGACTATGGTGCAGCACGCCGCCGGGGGCTGCCAGATGATCGGTCGGCGTCACGCGGCGAAAGGCGGTGATCCGTCCGGCCTCGGTCCGCGCCTGCACCGCATAAAGTCCGCGCGCGGCGGGAACGACCGCGGCGCCATCGGCCAGACGTCGGGGCGCGGGCGGCGGATCAAGATCGGCCAGACGCGCCACGGCTCGCCACAACGGCCCCTTGCCCCAGCGCGCGGCAACCGCGGCCAAGGTGGGGTGATCGGCCCGCCGCCCCGCTGCCGAGTTTTCGCAAGCTGCGGGATTCATGGCCGTTTCCGGCGTCACCGCAGGCAGGTCGGCCACCGCGCAACCCGGCGGGAACAGCCGCGCGATCGTCGCAAACAGTGGCTGGCGGGCCAGCCAGTCGTCCAGATCGGCGGGCCGCGGCAGGGGCGTGGTGCAGCCCGCCACCCCCAGAAACCTTGGCCAGATCACCTGAAGCTTCAGCCGATGGTCGCGCGCGATTTCCTGTGCGGCCTGCGCCGGATCGGGCAGCGGCAGGTCCAGCGCCAGCCGGACCGCGGTGGCCTGCGCCATCGGGCACAGGTTGAAGATCCGCGGCAGCAGCTCGGCCGCCTCGTGCGCGGGCTTGCCCAGAACCAGCGCCTCGATTGGCAGCGGCGGGGCGGCCTCGACCTGCGGGCCGGCGGGGCCGAAGCCTATGGCAAGCCGGCCCGACATCAGTCCGCGGCAAGCCCGGCCGTGATCACGGCGCGGCGGCTGGGGTCGGTGTCAGGCAGGGGCGGCGGGGCCAGTTCGGCCTCGCGGGCGGCGCGGATTTCGGCGCCGCGGTCGGTCTCGGCGCGGTTGGCCTCATCGAACAGCGCCAGCATCACCGCGCGTGCGACCTCGACCGCCTGCAACTGGCTGGAAAAATCATTCATCGGCGAGAACAGCGAACAGGCCTTGTAGCCCCCGACCATCGGCCGGACGTTGTGGAGGAACTCATAGTCGCCCGAGGGAAAGCCGATGTCCTCTTTTGCGCCAGAGACCAGCGCCGACCAGTCCTCGCTCTCGGCCGGCAGCATCACAAGGTTCATGAACCACGGCGCCACCAGCACCCCCAGAGGCCGGCCTTCGTGCAGCCGAAATCCCACCGCCTCGACGTGAAGCGCGCGGTTGGACAGCGGCACGTCGCGCATCTTGGAATGCCAGACATCCTCGAAATCCGAGACCAGCCGCGCAACCTGATCGTCCATCCGGTTGCCCGGGTCGGACAGCACCATGAATTGGTTTTTCGGCGCGTCACAGTTCGGGCAGCACCAGTCGCCGGGAAGGTCGACAAAGGCGGTTCCGGGCAGGATCTGACGAAAGTCATCACCCTGCGCCGGATCGTAGGGCGTCCAGCAGATCTTGCATTCCATCACCGCGGCCGGGCTGATCCGGTCGTTGGCGCCAAGGTAGGACCCTTCGAAGCCGCTCACCGCAGCGCCTCCAGCACGTCGCGGATGCGCTCGGCGCTGTCGGTCAGATCCTCGGGGGCGGCAAGGGCGACCTCGGGCATTGTGGTCACTTCGAACGTGTCAAGGATCAGACTGTCCATCGAGTTGAAGAACTGCACCCGCCAGACCTGCGGCATGGCGCTGGCGGTGATCCGGCAGTTGCCATAGCCGCGCGAGAGGATGGTGACCGCACCTTCGCCCAGCATCCGGTCCAGCCAGATCAGGTCTTCCTCGGTGTGCGGCAACAGGCTGAGGTTGATGACATGCGCCTCGTCTTTCGCGCGCCATGTGGCTGATTTTTCGGCCAGTTCAGCAAGAAGGGCCGGGGCGTTCACCACGCCTTCGGGTTTCTTGCCGGTGGGGGTCAGCGCCTGCCGGAACGGAGCAAAGGCGCGGGTGGTGGCGGCTTCGGGCACGGGGCCGACCTCGATCCGGTCGACGCCGCTGCCCGCCACGGCCCAGACACCGGCAAAGACGCTTTCCTGCACCATCAGCGCCGGCACGCCGCGCAACCGCATCGAAACCTCGCCCTGGCCCAGCGTCTCGGCGATCAGCCGGCGGCTGTCGGCATCCAGATGGGCCAGATCGAAGGCGGGCGGCACCTCGCCGCGGGCGGCCAGGTCGCAGGCATCCGCAACCCGCGCCAGCAGCATCAGCGCCGGGGCGACGCGGGCGGTGTCGTCGATGTCGGGGATGTGGCTTTCATAGGTGCGCATCCCCGAAGGCAGCGCCAGAAAGGCCAGTTCGGCATCGTCTTCAGACGGTTGCGAGCCGGGGCCAAAGCCGGTGGGCGGAAGGTGGAACGAGGTCATGGAAAAACCTTTCAGACCGAAGCGAGGCCGAGGATATGCGGAATGCGGGTCATGTAGTCGGCCCAGTCGCGGATCTTTTCGATGGCGCCGAGAAAGCGGCCCTCGCGGTAGAACAGGAAGCCGGGGGTGCGCAGGGCGCGGGTGGCGTCGCGCAACTCGGCCTCGATGGCGTCGTCGACGATGGCGCAGTCGAAGGCGCGCTGAAAGGTCATCGCCAGTTCCGGCAGCACCACGGCGGCATCGGCGGTTTCCAGATTGCGCGCGGGATCGCCGGGGATGAACAGGCAATGCGCGCCGGGGCGGGCGGTGAACTCGGTCACTTCGGCCATGGTGTGCAGGCGGGGCCAGCCCAGTTCGGTTTCCAGTCGGGCGATCAGCGGGTGGGTCATGGCGTCATCCGTGGCTGCGGCCGGCGTCAAGCGCGGCCTGAAGATGGGGGGGCAGGCGCGGGCCGGCATCGAGATCGGCAAAGGCCGCGCCCACATCCCCCCCCGCCATGACCGAGGCCAGCGCGTCCAGCGCCGCGCGGATCTTTGCGGCCTCGTCGGCCGGGATCACCTCGCGCGCGGCCCCCAGAAAGCCCAGCACCCAGTCGCCGGGCCGGGCGTCGGGCGTCAGGCTGAGGTCGATCAGGTCACCGCCGTCCGTGGTGCCGGCGATGCCGTCCACCGCGACCAGCCGCAGGGGATCGCCCACGCACATCAGGCGGCCCCCGGAAAGAAGCGGTCGTCGCCGGTGCGGCAGGCGGACTCGGGCGCGGGGCGGCCCGCTTCATAGGCGTCGCGGCGCAGCGAGGCATCAGCCAGCCCTTCGACAGGGCTTTGACCGGGCAGGGGGGCCACGCCCCATGCCGCCAGTTCCGCCAGCGCCAGATCCAGCGCCGGGGCCAGCTGTGCGGCCACCACCGGGCGCAGGCTGCCGCCGTAATCTTCCAGTTCCGCGGGCTGGCAGCCGATCAGCGTCAGCCGTTCGGGGCAGCGGCCCAGAAGCTGCGCCGTGGCCAGCACGTCCTGAAACCCGGTCTGGTGCAGGCTCATTTTCTTGGCGCCCATGAAGGCCGGCACTTCGGCATCGCGCACCGTCAACAGCGTGCCGGGCGCAAGGCCATAGTCCACCGCATCAAACACCAGCAGCGCATCGGCCTGTTCCAGAAACGGCAGCAGGTAAAGCCCCTGCGTGCCGCCATCCAGCAGCGTCACATGATCGGGAAAGGCGCAGGTCTCGGCCAGCGCCTCGATGCAGCGGGGGCCGAAGCCTTCGTCGGCCCAGAGGATGTTGCCGATCCCAAGGACAAGCACCCGTTTGGGTGGCGATGCTGGCATTGGTCCCTCCCTTATTGACCGCAGCTGGCAGCGGACTTGGCTGCCCGCGTGTTGTCCTGACAGTATTCTTTGCAGTTCGTGGCGGAAGCGGAAAAAAGACATTCGCCGCGACATTTTGACAGGCGCTTGGGTCGTAACGATATTTCGGGCCTTTTGGGCGGTATCCGACGGGCGGAGGCGGTAAGCTGGTTGCCGCCTTGGTGCCGCAGGTGGAAGCCTGGCGCGCAAAATGGCAAAGGGCGCGACGTTGCGCCGCGCCCTTCGGTGGGGAAAGATTCTTTGCCGATCGACCTATTCGGCGCGGTCGTCCTTGAAGGTGCGCCAGCCCGAAACGATGGTCGACAGCATCGATTGCCGGGACATGATGTCTTCGCGGATCGCGGCATAGATGTGGATGATGGTGAAGATCACGATCGACCACATGCCCAGATGGTGCAGCGTGTGCAGCCGCTGGCTGTTGCCGACCAGCCCCAGCACCCAGCCAAAGGTCTGATCGTAGATCGAGCCCTGACCCGCGCCCTCGGCATAAAGTGCAAAGCCGGTCACGATCATGAAGGTCATGCCCAGCGTGATGAAGAAGAACATCGCGGCATGGGCCAGCGGGTTGTGGCCGACGTATTTCTTCGGCTGCGGCACAAGGAACAGATACCATTTCAACTCGAAGATCAGTTCCTTGATCCAGCGCGGGTTGTGGATCGGCAGCTTGAACATCTGGCGCGAGTGCACGTTGCCGAAAAAGGCCCAGATGATCCGCGCGGCAAAGGCCACGGTCAGCACCATGCCGGCGGCGAAATGGGCAAAGCGGATGTAGCCGAACAGGAACTGGTCGGTCGCCTCGGCGATTTCCATCGTCGGCAGGGGGCGGGCGATCAGATAGCCCGTTCCCATCAGGATGAAGATCATCGCCGCGTTCAGCCAGTGCCAAAGGCGCACCGGCACCTCGTAGACATAGACCGAGGTCTTGAGGAAGATGCTTTCGATATCCTCGGGGCGGGCGGCGCCGGTCAGGCGGGCCGCCTCCAGCGGGATCGGCGCATCCGGGTTCGGGATGTGGATGTTGATGACACGCTCGTCCATCGCCTTACCCCGCCAGCATCAGAAGGCCCGCGCCGGCAATGGCCGCGCCCAGACCCTTTTGCAGCAGCCCCGCCCCGATGCCGCGGGCCAGAGCGAGGCCGGCCAGATGCAGCCCCGCGGTCGACAGCAGGAAGCCCGCCAGATAGGTCGCGACGCTGCCCGTGGCCTCGGTTGCATGGGCATGGCCGTGGCAGGCGGCGAAGGTGGCGATGGCGCCCAGCGACACCGCGGTCAGCGCCCGCGCCTGACCCGCCCGGGCGGTGGCGACCAGAAGGCCCGCCAGAACGACCGAGGCCACGATCCAGGTCTCGACCATCGGGATTGCGATCCCGGCCCAGGAAAGCCCCGCGCCCGCCGTCATCGCGGCCAGAAAGGTCGCAGCGCCCGCCCACAGGTGGCGGGGCAGCGCAAAGCCCGACCAGAGCCCCACGGCCAGCATGGCCAGCAGGTGATCCGGCCCAAGGACGGGATGCGCGATCCCGTGCAGGAACCCGAAGGCGTCGCCATGCCCGGTATGGGCAAGGGCCGGGGCCGCAAGGATGATCAGCGTTGTGGCAAGTGCAACTTTCTTCATTGGTTTTTCCCTTAGCGGACCTTGACCGTGGTCAGTTCCTGACCGTCGGGCGACATGACATGGGTCGAACAGGCAAGGCACGGATCGAAGGAATGCAGCGTGCGCAGGATCTCGACCGGCTCTTCGGGGCGCTCCATCTTCGTTTCCAGCAGGCTGGCCTCGAAGGCGCCGATATTGCCGGCGGCATCACGCGGGCTGCCGTTCCAGGTGGTCGGCACCACGCATTGATAGTTCTCGATCCGGCCGTCCTTGATCTTGACCCAGTGACCCAGCGCGCCGCGCGGGGCTTCGGTCATGCCGACGCCCTTGGCCTCTTTCGGCCAGGTCCGGGGTTCCCATTTCTCGACATTCGCGGTCGAGCTGTCGCCGTTCTTGATATTGGTCACCAGCTTGTCGAAGAAGTGCTTTTGCAGCCGGCAGCAGTATTCGGCTTCCAGCGCCCGCGCGGCGGTGCGGCCCAGCGTCGAGAACAGCGCCGACACCGGCAGATCCATGGTGCGCAGAAGGCCCTCGACCTGGTTCTTGATGTCTTCATGCCCCTTGGCATAGCCGATGATGTAGCGCGCCAGCGGGCCCACCTCCATCGCGTGGCCCTTCCAGCGCGGCGCCTTGATCCAGGAATATTTCGCCGCCTCGTCCAGTTCCAGGATGTTCGTCCGCGTGCCCTTGGCGTTGGGGCCGAGTTCGTATTTCGGCTCGGTCACACCATCCCAGGGGTGCAGGCCCTTGCCGGCCTCGCCATAGGCATACCAGGAATGATCGACGAATTCCTGCACCTGCTCGGGATCGCGCACGTCGACGTCGTGCACTTCGTTCAGGTTGCCGTTGATGATCGCGCCGCGCGGCAGGTGCAACTGCCCGGCCGAGAAATCGTTGGGATGTTCGGGAATGTCGCCGTAAGCCAGCACCGATTTCGACGAAAGGCCGCCGCCGTAAAGCCAGCTCTTGTAGAAGCCGCCGATGGCCACGACGTCGGGCAGGTAGACGTTGTTCACGAATTCGAAGCATCTGTCGATGATCGACGACACCAGGTTCAGCCGCTCCATGTTGATCGCGCCGACCGCGCCCACGCCGTCGATGTTGATCGGGCAGGGCACGCCACCCACCAGCCAGTTCGGATGCGGGTTCTTGCCGCCGAAGATGGTGTGGACCTTCACGATCTCTTTCTGAAGGTCCAGCGCCTCAAGGTAGTGGGTCGTGGCCATCAGGTCGGCCTCGGGCGTCAGCAGATAGGCCGGGTTGTCCCAGTAGCCGTTCTTGAACAGGCCAAGCTGCCCCGATTCCACGAACTTCTTCAGCCGGTTCTGCACGTCGCGGAAATAGCCCGGCGAGGACATCGGATGGCTGGGGCTGACCGCCTGCTGCAATTCGCTGGTCGCCTTGGGGTCGGCGCGCAGCGCATTGACCGGGTTCACCCAGTCCAGCGCGTGCAGGTGGTAGAAATGCACGATATGGTCGTGGATTTGCAGGTTCAGCTGCATGATGTTGCGGATCGAGTTGGCGTTGTCGGGGATGGTGATCCCCAGCGCATCCTCGACCGCGCGCACGCTCGTCAGCGCGTGGGTGCCGGTGCAGACGCCGCAGATCCGTTCGGTGAAGGCCCAAGCGTCGCGCGGGTCGCGGCCTTTCAGGATCACCTCAAGCCCGCGCCACATCGTCCCGGTCGAGACGGCGTTGCGGATCACGCCCTGATCGTCCACGTTCACTTCGCAGCGCATGTGGCCTTCGATCCGGGTCACCGGGTCCACCACGATGCGGCGGCCGCTGTTGTCCAGGTTGAAACCGTTGGGTGTCGCGACCATGGATCAGGCCTCCGTCTTTTCTTGGGTCTTTTTCTGCGCACGTTTCAGCGCACTTGCCGCCACATGCAGCGCCACGCCCGCGCCCAGCGCGCCGACGGCGGTCAGGCCGATCTTGTCGGCCGTGGCCTCGACCCCGAACTGCTTGATCGTGGTCAGCCGGTCGTAGAACGAGCCCTGATCCCAGAACCCATCTTCGGAACAGCCGATGCAGCCGTGGCCGGACTGGATCGGGAAGCTGACGCCTTCGTTCCAGCGCACGGTGGAACAGGCGTTGTAGGTGGTCGGGCCCTTGCAGCCCATCTTGTAAAGGCAGTAGCCCTTTTTCGCGTAGTCGTCGTCCCATTGTTCGACGAACTGGCCGGCGTCGAAATGTGGCCGGCGATAGCATTTGTCGTGGATGCGCTGGCTGTAGAACATCGCCGGGCGGCCCTGCCGGTCCAGTTCCGGCAGCCGGTCGAAGGTCAGCATGTAGGTGATGACGCCGGTCATCACCTCGGCGATGGGCGGGCAGCCCGGCACCTTGATGATCGGCTTGTCAAGGATGACCTTGTGCACCGGCACCGCCCGCGTCGGGTTGGGCGCCGCCGCCTGCACGCAGCCGTAAGAGGCGCAGGCCCCCCAGCTGATGATCGCCTTGGCGTGCTCGGCCGCCATTTTCAGCTGCTCGACGAAGGGTTTGCCGCCGATGATGCAATACATCCCGTCTTCGTTCAGCGGCGGGTTGCCCTCGACCGCGAGGATGTAGTTGCCCTTGTATTTCTCGATCGTGTCCATCAGCGCGGCCTCGGCCGCATGGCCTGCCGCCGCCATCAGCGTGTCGTCGTAATCGAGCGAGATCATCGACAGCACGACATCCTTGGCCAGCGGATGCGCGGCCCGGATAAAGCTTTCCGAACAGCAGGTGCATTCCAGCCCATGGACCCAGATCACCGGGGTGCGGGGTTTCGTCTCCATCGCATGGGCGATCTTCGGGACGAACGACGGCCCAAGGCCAAGCGCCGCCGCCGTGAGCGAGCAATATTTCATGAAGCTGCGCCGGGTGATCCCCTGCCTGCGCATGACATCATAGAAGGTTTCGATCTGGGGCAACGCTGTCCTCCCTTCGCTGGCGGTGCCGGGCACCGCTGGCCTTCCCGTGCGGGGCATCGGCCGCTGGCTCTGTATGCCAATGAATGCGGGCGCGGGCGCCTTCGCGCAAAAGAAATGCGCCGGGCGGGATGTTATTGGTCAAACCTTTGATCGTGAAATGAAATATGCGGTTTCTTGGTGGCTTGTCAGGCAGGGCGCAGGAAAGGTGCTAACCATCGCCCCGCCGCGCCGGTCACGGTGCTTCCGCGGCACCGATATGCCGCGCTGCGGCGACAAGGGCCTGCCCCAGCGCAAGCCCGCCATCATTCGCCGGCACCGCCCGATGCCGCAGAACCGGCACCCCTTCCAGTTCCCCAAGGCAGGCCCGCAACAGGCGCGCGTTCTGGAAACACCCCCCCGTCAGCGCCACCGCCTGCGCCCGTCCTTCGGCCCAAAGCGCGCGGGCCGGGGCGCAGAAAGCACGGGCAAGGCCCAGATGGAACCGCTCGGCCATCACCCCGGGCGCCACTCCCGCCACCAGATCCGCGGCCAGCGCACGAAACATCGGCGCCGGGTCCAGTCCTGCGAACGGATAGGGTTCGCCAACCCCCGGCAGGGCTTCCAGCCGCATCGCGGCCTCGCCCTCGTAACTCTGTCGGTCGGGGCACAGGCCCAGACAGGCCGCCACCGCATCGAACAGCCGCCCGGCCGAGGACGCCATCGGCGCATTCACCCCCGCCGCCACCGCCCGCCGCACCACCGCCCGCGGGCGATCCGCGAACAGCCGGTCGGCAAGGTCGGACAGCCCCGCCGCATCCAGCCGCACCAGCGCGTTGCGCCACGGCTCGCGCGCGGCAGCCTCGCCCCCCGGCAAGGGGGCGGGGTGCAGATGCGCCACCCGCTCGAACCCGCACCAGTCGACCAGCAGCAGCTCACCGCCCCAGATCGTGCCATCCGGCCCAAACCCTGTCCCATCCAGCACGATTCCCGCCACCGGGCCGCCGTCCAGCGGCCAAAGCGCATCGGCCAGACACGAGGCCAGATGCGCGTGATGATGCTGCACCGTCTCGACCGGCAGGCCCATGGCAAGCCCGGCCTGTGTCGCGCGATAGCCCGGGTGCAGGTCCACGGCCACCAGTTCGGCGCGGTGATCGAACAGGGCGGCATGGTCGGTGATCGCGCGTCCGAACTCCTCATGCGTCAGCGCATCGTCCAGATCGCCCAGATGATGCGACAGCAGTGCCTGCCCGTCCTTCAGCAGACAGATCGCAGCCTTCACCTGCCCCCCCATGGCCAGAACCTGCGGCGCCCGTTCGAAGCCTTGGGGCAGGGCGAGCGTCCCCGGCGCCCGCCCCCGCCCCCTGCGCAACACCATCGGCGGATCGGCCCGTTCCACACTGTCGTCAAGCCGGCGCAGGATCTCGCGGTCATGCATCAGAAAGCCATCGACAAACCCCGACAGCTTGTCGCGCGCCGCGTCATTGCCGATCACCTGCGGCTCGCCCGACAGATTGCCCGAGGTCATCACCAGCGGCCCTGCAAACGCCTCCAGCAGCAGATGATGCAACGGCGTATAGGGCAGCATCACCCCCAGCGTGGCCATTCCCGGCGCCACCCCCTCGGGCAAGACCCCACGCGACGGCAGCAGAACCACTGGCGCCGCCGGATCGCGCAACAACGCGCGGTCAGCGGCGCCCAGAACGGCAAAACCCTCGGCCATCGCCTCGGTCGCCATCAGCGCAAACGGCTTTCCCGGCCGCCGCTTGCGCGCCCGCAACCGCGCCAGCGCCGCCCCATTGCGCGCATCGCAGGCCAGATGAAATCCGCCCAGCCCCTTCACACCCAGTATCCCGCCAGACGCCAGCAGCGCCGCCGCCCCCGCCACCGCATCACCCGCGACTTCGGCGCCATCCACCTCCAGCCACAGCCGCGGCCCACACATCGGGCAGGCGATGGGCTGGGCATGAAACCGCCGGTCCGCCGGATCGCCATACTCGGCCAGACAGTCCGGACACATCAGAAACCCCACCATCGAGGTCCGCGCCCGGTCATAGGGCAATTCGCGCAGAATCGAGAAACGCGGCCCGCAATGGGTGCAGTTGGTAAAGGCATAACCCCGCCGCCGCCCCTCGCCGCGGATCTCCGCCAGACACTCGGGACAGGTCGCGGCATCCGGCACAACCCGCGTCGCCACCACCCCCCCCGCACTGGCCGCGATGACGAATCCCTCAGCCTCGACCCGCGCCGGAACCGCCTCGATCGCATCCACCCGCGCCAGTGGCGGCGCCTCGGCGCGCAGGGCGCGCAAAAACCCGTCCAGATCCGCCCCTGCCACCCGGATCAGAACGCCGGCGGCATCGTTCAACACCTCGCCCCGCAACCCCCGCGCCCGCGCGAGCTGCCAGACGAAGGGCCGGAAGCCCACCCCCTGCACCTGCCCCCGAACCCGAACCTCCAGCCCGTCATCCCCGCCCCCCTCTTCATTCTGGCCCAAATATCCTCGGGGGGGGCGGGGGGCAGACAGCCCCCCGGGGGGGCCACGGCGCTTTGTCATCAATGCACCGTGCATACCATGCAGGGGTCGAAACTGCGCACGATGTGCTGCACCGAAAGCGGCGTCGGCTCATCCGGCCAGACCTGCGCCCCCAGCAGCGCGGCCTCCAGCGGCCCGGGCACACCCGCCGCATCGCGCGGGCTGAAGTTCCAGGTCGTCGGCGCCACGATCTGATAGTTGGCGATCACCCCTTTGCGGATCGTCAGCCAGTGCCCCAGCGCGCCGCGTGCCGCTTCGACCAGCCCCGCGCCCGAACCGGCATCCGGCACCGCCACCGGCGCCGCCATGAAGCGGGCCGAGGTGTCGATATCCGTTGCCAGCCGCTCCATCAGGATCTGCGTCCGCGCCAGTTCCAAAAGCCGCCCCGCCACCCGCGCCAGCACGCCCCCTTGCCGGGCCAGATCCCGCGCCAGCGGATGGCCCGCGATCACCTGCCGCGCGATGGCGCCCACCTCCATCGGCTGGCCCTCCAGCCGCGGTGCCTTGCACCAGCTGTAGGCCGGGCCGCGCATGTCCTCATCCGGCAGCGTCTGGCCGGTCGAGGGATGCGACGCGGCGCCCATCATCCAGGAATAGGCCAGATCCTCGCGGATGCCCGCCGGATCAAGTGCGCGGGGCCCGCCGGTCTTTTCCCAGACGCCGGCCGGAAAGGCGGGGCCGGTTGCCAGCGGATAGGCGCCAAACGCCAGATAGCGCCCCGCGCCGCGCCCCATCGCCGCCAGATCAAGATCGGCCGCAATCTCCAGAAACAGTCCGGCATCGCCCTTGCCCCAGCGCATCAGCGCGCTTTCCGCCCCCAGCGCCACGAAATCCTCGACCGGGGCGCCGAACACGACCTTTTCCAGATAGCGCCGAAAGCCGCGCAAGGACGCCAGAATACGCATCTTTTCGGCCGGCCCCGGCGCGCGGGTAACGCCGCCCGGCTGCACCGCCAGCGTATGCGGCCATTTGCCGGCCAGCTGGCCAAGGACATGCATCAGCGCCGCCCGCGCCGCCACCGCCTCGCGCTGGGCGCTGCCCTCGATCGCGGTGAAACGGTCGACCGCGCGGGCATGCCAGCCGCGGCGGGCATAGCCGGGGCGGGTGAAATCGGGCATGAAGAACAGGTTGAAATGCGCCACATGGTCGGCGGCATTCTCGATCGCATGGATCAGCGCCGCCACCCGCGCGCCTTCGGGCGTGGGCGCCACCCCCATCGCCGCCCCCAGTGCCCGGGCCGCCGCGACCGACTGGCTGATCGAGCAGATGCCGCAGATCCGCGGCGTGATCGTCAGCGCGTCGCGCGGGTCGCGGCCTTCCAGCATCCGCTCGAACCCGCGGTAAAGCGGGGCATTCACGCGGGCCAGCGTCACCTTGCCCTCGGCGATCTCCAGATGAACCTCCAGATCGCCCTCGACCCGGTTAAACGGTCCCACCACCAGTCTGGTCATCTTTTCGGCGTCCTCAGTGTGGGCGGAACCTCGATCCGGTCAGCGATGGCGTTCTTGCGGATGCGGTCGGGGGTGGCGGCCTTGGACAGGCTGGCCAACGCCATGAACCACGCCTTGGGCATGTCCGAGGGCAGACCCACCGGGATGCCGCCGACCTTGGGGGTTTCGGTATAGGGGTGGCGGGGTTCCTCGAATTCGGGCGCGGTGCAATTGATGCAGGCATAGCCCGCCGAGGTGCAGGATCCGCCGCCGTTCCACGGCCGGATGTTGCAATCGCCCACCGCCTGCGTGCCGATGCAGCCCATATGCTCCATCATGCAGCCGATTTCGCCGGGGGCGCGGGCGCTGGCCTTGTATTCGTAATATTCGTTCTTCGGGCAGCCGTGATGCACCAGATGGTCGGCATAGAACCGGGGCCGCCCCAGCCGGTCCAGCCCCTCGGCCGTCAGCGCCCCCGCCGCCAGCAGCATCAGCGTTTCCGTCACCCAGCCGGGATGGGTCGGGCACCCGGCGATGTTGATGACCCCCAACCCCGCGCGGCCGCGGAACTCGGGCGGCAGCACGCCGCCGGGATGGGCGCCTTCATAGTGCAGCCCCACCGCATCCGATGGATTGCCCCCCGCGCTGGTCATGCCGCCAAAGGCTGCGCAACTGCCCACCGCGACGACATGGCCCGCCAGCGGCGCCAGCCGCCTGACCGCATCCAGCATCGACACGCCCACGCCCGACAGCATCTGAAACCGCCCGCTGCCCCGCGGACCGCGGGCAATGGCGCCTTCCACGCACAGGACGTCCAGCGCCACTTCCCCGGAATCGATCCGGCGCAGGATCGCGCGCACCTCGGCGCCGGTTGCCAGCGACAGGGCAGGATGCCACAGAAAGCGCAGGCCCGCGGCTTCCAGCGCCTCGAATGCGCCGGGTGCTTCGGCACACAGAAGCGACATGGTGCAGCCGCCGCAGCCTGATGCCTGTAGCCAGAGAATGTTCATCGCGTCTCCCGGTCAAGTGGCAGTTCCAACCGGAAGCAGGCCCCCGGCGCCTTTTCCGCAAGCACAAGCCGCCCGCCATGTTCCTCGGCGATCTTGTGCGAGATCGGCAGCCCGAGGCCGGTTCCCCGCCCCACCGGCTTTGTGGTGAAGAACGGATCGAAGATCGCCTGACTTAGCGCGTCGGGCACCCCGGCGCCATTGTCGCACACCGACAGCACCGCAAGATCCCCGACGATCGCATGGTCCAGCGTGACTTTCGGCACCTCGACCTCTTCGACCGCATCCAGCGCGTTCTGGACAAGGTTCATCACCACCTGCTGGATATGGCCGGGCCGGCCCGTCACCGACAGCGTGGGCAGGCCCGTCGTCACCACCTCGACCTTGTGGCGGGCCCCGCGCAGCACCCATGCCGCCGCGACCTGCGTGACGGCGACCAGATCGAAGGTCTCCATCTCGCCTGAGCCTTCCGAGGACAGCCGGCGCAGATCCTCGACGATGTCGCGCACCCGTTCGGCGCCGTCGCGGGCGCCATGCACCGCATCGCGCAGGTTGCGCACTTCGCGGTCCAGTTTCAGATCCTCGCGCAGACGCATCAGATCCTCGCGGCTGGCACCGGCCTGCACCTGCTGGAAATACTGCTCGAACTTGGCGGCATAGCGTTCCAGCGCATGGGCGTTGGCATAGACGAAGCTGATCGGGTTGTTCAGTTCATGCGCGACCCCCGCCAGCAGCCGACCCAGCGAGGCGAGTTTCTCGTTCCGCACCAGAAGCGCCTGCGCGGCCTTCAATTCGGCGTGGCTGCGTTCCAGTTCGGCATAGGCCTGCCGCAGTTCGGCCACCGAGCGCGCCGTCAACACCAGCCCGGCGCTGCGACCGCGGTCGTCAAAGCGGGGCGACAGCGAAACCTCGACCGGGCAGGGGCCGTCGGGGGTCAGAAGCCCGGCCTCGATCGTCACGGGGGCATGGCTGTCGGTGGCGCGGCGCATCGCGGCGGCAAGGGCGGTGCGGTCGGCCGCGGCGAACAGGTCGGCGGCGGGGCGGCCCTGCAATTCGGCGCGGGCAAGATGGGTGCGGGCGGGAACCGAGGCCGAGACTTCCTCGACCTCGCCGGTGCGCGACACCACGATCAGGATATCGGACACCGAAGCCAGCACCGAGGCATGGAACGACCGCAGGCTTTCCAGTTCCGCATTCTGCCGTTCCAGCCGTTCCTGATAATCGACCAGATCGGCATAGGTGCGGTCGACGGCCGACAGCACATCCATCCAGACCGAATCCGGGAATGTGCCCTCGTGCGGTGGCTGATCCTGGGTCATCGATGCCTCCCCATGGCATCATAGGCGCTTCGGCGCAGGGTGCAAAGCCGGGTGCGGGGCATCCCGGACCGGGGGCTGTGTCTTGGTTCGAAACGTGGAACAGTCTGCGCGGGAAGGGGGCAGGGCATCCCGAACCGGATGCCGCGTCCCCCCGGCGGGGCGGCGTTTCGCCGGGCGCCGCGCCATGGCTTCGCGTTGCGCGGCAGGCGGGGATCGTCTAGAGGGATGGCAGACAGCGGCGGGGGTGCATGATGGCCGAACAGAAGACGGGGCTGACCTACGCGGAGGCGGGCGTGGATATCGACGCCGGCAACGCCCTTGTGGAACGGATCAAGCCGGCGGCGAAGCGGACGAACCGGCCGGGAACCGTCTCGGGGCTGGGCGGTTTTGGCGCGCTGTTCGACCTGAAGGCCGCGGGCTACAGCGACCCGGTTCTGGTCGCCGCGACCGACGGGGTGGGCACCAAGCTGCGCATCGCCATCGACACCGGCGAAGTCGACACCATCGGCATCGACCTTGTGGCGATGTGCGTGAACGATCTGGTGTGTCAGGGTGCCGAACCCCTGTTCTTCCTGGACTATTTCGCCACCGGCAAGCTGGATGTCGATCAGGCGGCGCGCATCGTCGAAGGCATTGCGGAAGGCTGTGCCGCCTCGGGCTGTGCGCTGATCGGCGGCGAGACCGCCGAGATGCCGGGCATGTATCACAAGGGCGATTTCGACCTTGCGGGCTTTGCCGTGGGCGCGATGGAACGCGGCGCCGACCTGCCACGCGATGTGGCGGTGGGCGACGTGCTGCTGGGTCTTGCGTCGGACGGGGTGCATTCCAACGGCTATTCCTTTGTGCGCAAGGTGGTCGAGATCTCGGGTCTCGGCTGGGACGCGCCCGCGCCTTTCGCGGACGGGCCGCTGGGCCGGGTGCTGCTGACGCCGACGCGGCTTTACGTCAAACAGGCGCTGGCTGCGGTGCGGGCGGGCGGCGTTCATGCGCTGGCCCATATCACCGGCGGCGGTCTGACCGAAAACCTGCCGCGGGTGCTGCCTGAAGGCGCCGGTGCCCGGATCGACCTGTCGGCATGGGCGCTGCCGCCGGTGTTCCGCTGGCTGGCCGAAACCGCCGGCATGGCCGAGGCCGAACTGCTGAAAACCTTCAACTGCGGCATCGGGATGATCGTCGTGGTGGCCGCCGACCGCGCCGACGAGATCGCGGCGCTTCTGGCCGCGCAGGGCGAAACCGTCCATCGTCTGGGCGAGGTCACGGCCGGGCAGGGCGTCAGCTACGACGGTCGGCTGCTGTGAAACGGGTTGCGATCCTGATCTCGGGCGGCGGCTCGAACATGCTGGCGCTTCTGGACAGCATGTGCGGGGATCACCCCGCCCGCCCGGTTCTGGTCGCTTCGAACGATCCGGCGGCGGCGGGGCTGGCGCGGGCCGCCGCGCGCGGGGTGCCGGTGGCCGCGGTCGATCACCGCGCCTTTGCCGGCGACCGTGCCGCCTTCGAGACCGCGCTGCTGGCGCCGATCCTTCAGGCGCAGCCCGACATCCTGTGCCTTGCCGGCTTCATGCGGGTGCTGACCGCGGATTTCGTCGCCCGGTTCGAAGGCCGGATGCTGAATATCCACCCCTCGCTTTTGCCGAAATATCAGGGGTTGCACACCCATCGCCGCGCGCTGGACGCGGGCGATACCGAAGCCGGCTGCACCGTGCATGAGGTGACGGCCGCGCTGGACGATGGCCCGATCCTGGGGCAGGCGCGGGTGCCGGTGCTGCCGGGCGACACGCCCGACACGTTGGCCGCGCGGGTTCTGGTGCAGGAACACCGGCTGTATCCGGCGGTGTTGCGCCGCTATGCGGCCGGTGACCGGACCCCGATCCTGTTGCCCTGACCGGCCCCGTTCACGGCCCCGGCCCCGTCATCGCTCCAAACGCCCATCGGGCTTTCCTTTTCCCCCCACCGCGCCTATAGCGAAACCGCGGGACGAACCCGCGGAACCCCGAGACGCGGGAATTTGATGCAGACGATCACCACCACCGAAGCCTTGGCCACCTTTTGCGAGGCCGCCAAGGCAGAGCCCTATGTCACCATCGACACCGAATTCCTGCGTGAGCGCACCTACTGGTCCAAGCTGTGCCTGATCCAGATGGCGCTGCCCGGCAAGACCGGCGCGGCGGTTCTGGTTGATCCGGTCGAAGGCGCGGACATGTCGCTGGAGCCGCTTTACGACCTGTTCCGCCACGAGGCGACGGTGAAGGTGTTCCACGCCGCGCGGCAGGATCTGGAAATCTTCTTTGTCGAAGGCGGGGTGTTCCCGGTGCCGCTGTTCGACACGCAGGTGGCCGCCATGGTCTGCGGCTTTGGCGAGCAGGTGGGCTATGAGACGCTGGTCAAGAAGATCGCGCGCGAACAGCTTGACAAGACCTCGCGCTTTACCGACTGGTCGCGCCGCCCGCTGTCGGATGCGCAAAAGGACTATGCGCTGGCCGATGTCACCCATCTGCGGGTGATCTACGAATGGCTGTCGGCGCAGATCGCCAAGAACGGCCGGCAGAAATGGGTCGAAGAGGAATTGGCGATCCTGACCGACCCCGAAACCTACACTGTGCGCCCGGATGAGGCGTGGCTGCGGATCAAGACGCGCACCACCTCGGGCAAGTTTCTGGCCGTGGTGAAGGAACTGGCGCGTTTCCGCGAGGAATTTGCCCAGAAGAACAACGTGCCGCGTTCGCGGGTGATGAAGGACGATGCGCTGCTGGAAATCGCCTCGACCCGGCCCGCCAATGCCGAGGAACTGGGCCGATCGCGCCTGCTGCTGCGCGAGGGGCGGCGTGGCGACATCGCCGAGGGCATCCTTGCCGCGGTGAAGGCCGGGGTCGAGATGCGCCCCGAGGACATGCCCAAACCCGACGCCGCGCGTGAACAGTTGCAGGTCAACCCGGCGCTGGCGGATCTGTTGCGCGTGCTGCTGAAGGCCAAGTCGGAAAGCCTGGGGGTTGCGGCGCGGCTGATTGCCTCGGCCGCCGATCTTGATGCGATCGCCGCGGGCGAACGCGATTTGCCGACGCTGCACGGCTGGCGGCTGGAAGCCTTCGGTGCCGATGCGCTGCGGCTCTGCCGGGGCGAGATCGCCCTGTCGGCCAAGGGCAGCGAAGTCCGCGTCGTCAAGCTGTGACCGGGCAGGGCGGGCCGCGCCTTCCGGCGCGGGCCTGCCCGTCCTTTGTCAGCGGCGGCTGGTCAGCGAGTTGCCGGCCGCAAAAACCGTGACCTGGCGGATGGTGGTCAGCTGATAGGCGGTGATGAACGTCCCCACCGTCACCTCGCGCGATTGCTGGGTGGGGCCAGCGGCGCCCTTTTCCGGCGGCACGGCGCGGAAGTCGAAGCCCGCAACCCCATCCGTCACCGGGCGCGCCACCAGTTCGGCATTCCAGTAGCCCTGCGTGGGCGGCAGCCCCACCGCCCGCACGATGGCGCCGCCCCTGGTCGGCTCGATATCCAGCGACAGGATCTGCGCCATCAGGGGACGTTCGTCCTGCATCACCGGCGAGGCCGCTGCCGGGGTCGCCATGTTGGCGGTTTCGGCCGGGTCGAACCAGTTCAGCGGATTGAGCCGCGACCCGCAGGCCCCCAGCGTGCAGACCAGCGCGAGCCCCAGAAGCAGCGGTCGTCTCATTCCTTCATCCCTCGCTTGATTTCTTGCCCATTGGCTAGCCGATGCCGCGCCGTTTGAAAAGCTGAAGCGCGTGCCACTGGACCTTGGGTCGCGCAGGGCTTAGCTGTTGGCACAAGAACGGGAGACGCCGATGGCCACCGAAGCCTTTGAGGAAATTGCCGAGACGTTCGAGTTTCTCGACGATTGGGAAGACCGCTACCGCCATGTGATCGAGCTGGGCAAGGCGATGCCGCCGCTGGACGAGGCGTTCCGTGTGCCTGCGACCAAGGTCGAGGGCTGTGCAAGCCAGGTCTGGATCCGCCCGGTGATCGCGGGCGAGGGCGGCGCTGCGCGGTTCGATTTTCAGGGCGACAGCGATGCGATGATCGTGCGCGGCCTGATCGCGGTGCTTCATGCGCTGTATTCGGGGCTGACGGTGGCCGAGGTGACGCGGGTCGACGCGCCGGCCGAACTGTCGCGGCTGGGGCTGGATCAGCATCTGTCCTCGCAGCGGTCGAACGGGCTGCGCGCGATGGTGGAGCGTATCCGCAAGGTCTCGGCCGAGGCGGCGTCCGTTTAAGGCGCCGCCCCGCGACCGGGGTCAGTATTGGCCGACCTTGGTCATTTCCGGCGCGAAGGCAAGATGGCCGGCGATGGCCTCCAGCCCTTCCTTGGGCGATTCGTAGGACCATGCGGCGTTCACCAGCGTGCCATTCGGGCCGACGATGGAATAATAGCTTGCCTCGCCCTTCAGCGGGCAGGTCGTGGTCTTGTCGCTTTTGTCGAACATGACCATCGCCACATCCTCGCGCGGGAAATAGATCACCGGATCGCGGGTGCCCTCGGTCAGTTCGATGGCATTCAGCGTCTCGCCCAGAACAGCGGCGTCTGTCCGGATGACCCACTTGCCCAAGGCCTTGCGCAGGTGAATGTGATCGTTCATCGGAAGTCCCTCACTGTGCTGCAACGCGGAAGGATTGCCGCGGGGCGGGCCCGCGGGCAAGAGGTCAAAGGGGCGCAGCGGCGGCCGTAAGCCAGTCGCGTGCCTGCGCCGTCAGCCGCGGCCCGATCAATTCAAGAACGCGGGCGTGATAGCCATCCACCCACTCACGTTCCCCCGGCGCCAGCAGATCGGGCAGGATCAGCCTGCGGTCGAAGGGCGCGAAGGTCAGCGTCTCGAACGACAACTGCCGGCGATGGTCACCCAGATCGGCGGCCTCCTCGACCACAATGAGATTTTCCAGCCGGATGCCGAAGGCGCCTTCGCGGTAGTAGCCGGGTTCGTTCGACAGGATCATTCCCGGCTCCAGCGGCACTTCGGAAATGCGGGCGATGCGCTGCGGACCTTCATGCACCGACAGGAAGGCGCCGACGCCGTGGCCGGTGCCGTGGTCGTAATCCATCCCCGCCAGCCACAGGTTGAAGCGGGCCAGCGCGTCCAGATCGCGGCCGGCAAGGCCCCGGGGCCAGCGCACGCGGCTGATCGCGATCAGGCCCTGCAACACGCGGGTATAGCACTCGCGCGCTTCCTGCCCCGGATCGCCCACCGCGATGGTGCGGGTGATGTCGGTGGTGCCATCGGGATATTGCGCGCCCGAATCGACCAGCAGCAGTTCATTCAGCCGCACCGGGCGATTCGAACCGTCCGTCACGCGGTAATGCATGATGGCGCCGTTCGGCCCCGCGCCGCAGATCGTGTCAAAGCTGATGTCATGCAGCGCATTGGTCGCGCGGCGGAAGCCTTCCAGCGCGGACACCACGTCAATTTCGGTCAGCCCGCCCTTGGGCGCCGTGTCATCGAGCCAGCACAGGAATTCCACCATCGCTGCGCCATCGCGCAGATGCGCCTCGCGCATGCCGGCGATTTCCGCGGGGGTCTTGCAGGCTTTGGGCAGACGGCAGGGGTCGTCGCCGCCAGCCACCTCGATCCCGGCCTCGTGCAGTTCCAGCGTCACCGCCAAGGGCGCGGTCTTGGGGTCAACCTGCACCGGGCCGGCCAGCGTATGCAGCGCCGGCACGAAGGCCGAGGGCGGGCGGATCGTGACATGGTCGCCCAGATGGGCGTGCACCGCATCGTCGAATTTGGCCGGGTCGGCGTAAAGCGTCAGGCGGCCATCGTCATGCAGCACCGCAAAGCCATGCAGCACCGGATTGCGCGGCACATCCGCGCCGCGGATGTTCAGCAGCCAGCAAAGCGAATCGGGCAGGGTGATCACGGCCGCCTTGCGTCCGGCCTTGGCCAGTGCCGCGCCAAGGCGCAGGCGCTTTGCCGCGCTGGTCTCGCCGGCAAGCTCGTCAGGGTGGGGGAAGGCGCGGCCCGCGGGCGGCGCGGGCTGATCGGTCCAGATCCGGTCCAGCGGGTTCGACGCCACCGGGGACAGTGTGACGCCATGGCCTTCCAGCGCGGTTTCGATCCTGGCGATCTCGTCGGCGGTATGCAGCCACGGGTCAAAGCCGATCACGCCTTCGGCCAGATGGGCGCGAATCCAGTCGCCGGGCTGTTCTTCGGGCCAGGGCACCGGGGTGAAATGGCCAAGGTCCACCTGATGCTTGACCTGCACCCGGTAGCGGCCGTCGATGAAGATGCCAGCCACATCCGGCAGCACGATGCAGAACCCGGCCGAGCCGGTAAAGCCTGTCAGCCACGACAGCCGTTCGTCGCGGCGGGCGACATATTCGCCCTGATGGGCATCGGCGCGCGGCACAAGGAAGCCCTGAAGCCCCGCCGCCGCCAGTGCGGCCCGCAAACCGGCAAGCCGGGCCGGCCCCTGAGCCGGGGAAGTCGTTGCATCGAAAGTCTGGAACATCAGGCCACCCGCCGTTTGCCGTGCCGTTTCTTCGGATCGGTGTCGAAAAGACTTGCAAGCTGTTCGGTCATCGCGCCGGCCAGTTGCTCGACATCTGTGATCGTCACTGCCCGCGCATAATAGCGTGTCACGTCATGGCCGATGCCGATGGCGATCAGTTCGACCTGCCGGCGGCGCTCGACCATGGCGATCACGTCGCGCAGGTGCTTTTCCAGATAGGCGGCCGGGTTCACCGACAGCGTGCTGTCATCGACCGGCGCCCCGTCCGAGATCACCATCAGGATCTTGCGCGCCTCGGGGCGGTGCGACAGGCGGCGGTGCGCCCATTCCAGCGCCTCGCCGTCGATGTTTTCCTTCAGCAGCCCTTCCTTCATCATCAGGCCAAGGTTCGGCCGCGCCCGCCGCCACGGGGCATCCGCCGACTTGTAGATGATGTGGCGCAGATCGTTCAGCCGGCCGGGCTGCTGCGGACGACCCGCCGCCAGCCACTTTTCGCGGCTTTGGCCACCCTTCCATGCCCGCGTGGTGAAGCCGAGGATCTCGACCTTGACCTGACAGCGTTCCAGCGTGCGCGCCAGCACATCGGCGCAGATCGCCGCGATCGAGATCGGCCGCCCCCGCATCGAGCCGGAATTGTCCAGCAGCAGCGTCACGCAGGTGTCGCGGAACTCGGTGTCCTTTTCGATCTTGAACGACAGCGGCGTGGTCGGGTTCGCCACCACCCGCGCAAGGCGGCCGGCGTCAAGCACGCCTTCCTCGAGATCGAATTCCCAGCTGCGGTTCTGTTGCGCCTGAAGCCTGCGTTGCAGCTTGTTGGCCAGCCGGCTGACCGCACCTTTCAGCGGCTCCAGCTGTTGGTCAAGATAGGCGCGCAGGCGTTCCAGTTCGGCGGCCTCGGCCAGATCCTCGGCGCGGATTTCTTCGTCGAAGTCGGTGACGAAAACGGTATAGGCGGGGTCGGCCTCGGAATGGGGCGCGGGGGGCGGGGGTTCCAGTGGCGCCTCGCCGTCGGGCAGTTCGACCTCTTCGCCCTGATCGGCGTCGGGCTGGTCGTCCATCGCGACCTGTGCCTGAGAGGCATCCTGCTGATCGTCCTGACTGCGTTCAGGGGCGGCGTCAGCCTCGTCGTCGGACTGATCCTCGCCTTCGGACTGGGTTTCGTCCTGATCCTGCTCGGCTTCCTCGCCTGCGTCGTCGTCGGGCTGGTCGGCGTCGGGATCGTCGCCCAGCTGGTCGCCATAGCCCAGATCCGAGATCACCCGCCGCGCCAGCCGCGCAAAGGCCGCCTGATCGCCCAGCACTTCGTCCAGCGATTGCAGCGTCTCGCCGGCCTGCCCCTCGATGAAGCCGCGCCAAAGGTTCATCACATTGTCCGCGCCCGGCGGTAGCGGCCGGCCGGTGGCCAGATGGCGCACCAGATAGCCCGCGGCCGTGGCCAGCGGCGCATCGGCCGCCTGCGTGATCTGGGCATAGCCCTTGCGGTCGGCCTCGTGCCCGATTTTCGCGTCGATGTTGCCGGCGGTGCCCGGCATATGCGTGGCGCCCACCGCCTCGCAGCGGGCGGTTTCCATCGCGTCATAGATCTCGCGCGCAAGCTGGCCGGTGGGGGCATAGCGCGCCGACAGCGCATCGTTGTGAAAGCGGCGGCGCAGCGCGAAGGCATCGGCGGTGCCGCGGGCCAGAAGCACCTCGTCGCGGGTCATGCGGCGGCTGACCTGCGGCAGGCGCACGCCTTCCTTGTTCATTCCCGCCGGATCGACCGAGAAGGTCACCGTCATGTCCGGATCGCAGGCCAGCACCTTCGTCGCCTCGGCGAGGGCCTTCTTGAACGGATCGGCGGGGTTGTCGCTGGGCTTGGTCATGGTTTCAGATAAAGCACCCGGAGGCAGGGCGGACAAGGGAAATGGCGCGGGACAGGGCGGCGGCAGCCGTCAGCGAAAGACCTTCCAGCGTTCGGCGCGTTCAGCCGCGCGCGCCAGCCGGTAGCGATCCATCGCCAGCGCCACCTTTTCGGGATGGTCAGCCTGAAGCGCGGCCAGTTGCCGGGTCAGGCCGCGGATCTGGAACCGCCCCGGCACCGTCACGAGAAAGCCCACCACCACCCCCAGCGCGACGCCCTTCAAGGCGCCGTGCAGCACCGCGGTGCCAGCCGACAGGACGATGAACCCGACCACCAGCGCGAGGCGGTGGTTTCGTTGCCGGATGCGGTCGATGCGGCCGTGCAGGTCGGCCAGTCGTTCGGCGATGGCGGCCTGATCCATCAGCAATACAGCTTGTAGCGCGAGGCGCGTTCAGTCGCCATGACCATGCGATAGCGTTCAATCGCGGTGGGGAAGATCGCGGGGTGATCGGCTTCAAGACGCGCCAGCCGGCGACTTGCGCCCATGCTGCGCAGGGCGGCCGGCACCGCCGCCACCGTGGCAAGGACCATGGCCCCCGCCGCCGCCATCGTCAGGCTGTTCAGCGCCCAGAAACCCAGAAGCGCCCCCGTCGCCGTGGCAAGGATGACGAAAGCCACCCCCATCCGTCGCGCCCGGGCGCGGGTGGCGTGACAGTCCGCGATGGCTTCGGCAAGCGTCGTGGGGGTCATCTTACTTCATCGCCATGCTGGCGGCACTTTCGGGAAGTTCCTCGGCAAAGCACCGCTGGTAGAACTCGGCCACGGTCTGACGTTCCAGCTCGTCGCATTTGTTCAGAAAGCTCAGCCGGAAGGCATAGCCCACGTTGCGGAAGATCTCGGCGTTCTGCGCCCAGGAGATCACGGTTCGCGGACTCATCACCGTGGACAGATCGCCATTCATGAAGGCGGTGCGCGTCAGATCCGCGACCGTCACCATCTGGCTGATCGTCTTGCGGCCCTTCTCGGTGTTGTAATGCGGGTTCTTGGACAGCACGATCGCCACTTCGGCATCGTGCGACAGGTAGTTCAGCGTGGCCACCAGCGACCAGCGGTCCATCTGGCCCTGGTTGATCTGTTGCGTGCCGTGGTAAAGCCCGGTGGTGTCGCCCAGACCCACGGTGTTTGCGGTCGCAAACAGCCGGAAGGACGGGTGGGGGGTGATGATCTCGTTCTGATCCAGAAGCGTCAGCTTGCCATCGGTTTCCAGCACGCGCTGGATCACGAACATCACATCCGCGCGCCCGGCATCGTATTCGTCGAAGACGATGGCGCAGGGGTTGCGCAGCGCCCAGGGCAGGATGCCTTCCTGAAAGGTGGTGACCTGCTTGCCGTCAACCAGCTTGATCGCATCCTTGCCGATCAGGTCGATCCGGCTGACGTGGCTGTCAAGGTTGACCCGCACGCAGGGCCAGTTCAGCCGTGCCGCCACCTGCTCGATATGGGTGGATTTGCCGGTGCCGTGATAGCCCTGGATCATCACGCGGCGATTGTAGGCAAAGCCTGCAAGAATGGCGAGCGTGGTGTCGGGGTCGAATTTGTAGGTCGGGTCGATGTCGGGCACGCGGTCGGTGCGGTCGGCAAAGCCCTTCACTTTCATGTCGGTGTCGATACCGAAAACTTCGCGAACGGAGATTTCCTCGGTGGGTTTCACAGTCATGTCCAGCATTCCGTCCGCCTTGTTGCCGCAGGGGCCGCGCCGCGGGGCGCGCACCCGACCTTTTGATGAAACATATCTTGCAGGGCTGCAAGGGGAAGGGGCGCCGACGGCGGCCCTTGCGGCGGCCGGAACGGCCCCGTGACCGAAAGCGCGACCATCCGGGGCAAGGCCCCTTGGCCACCGCGGCCCGGATCTGGCATGGGATGGCCCCGCCCGCGGGATGGCGTCTGCCGGTTGACGGTCGCGGGGCGCGTCAGTCGCGGAAGTAGCGGCTGTCCTTGATCTGATCCCAGGCCCAGACCACCTCTTGCAGGCGTTCCTCGTCGGCGCGGTTGCCGCCGTTCATGTCGGGATGCAGATCCTTTACCAGGCTTTTGTATTGCTTGCGGATCTCGATCTTGGTCCAGGTGTCGCGCGCATCAAGGATTTCCAGCGCCTTGCGTTCGGTCGGGGGCAGCTTGCGCGTGGCATGGCCGGCGGGGCGGCCGGGGTTCTGGGTGGCTTTCTCGCCCAGGATTTCCATCGGGTCGTTCACGCCAAGGCGCGACCAGACCCGGCCTTCGTCGGGACGCTTGGCGAAGGGCTGGGTTTCGCGTTCCCAGACCCGGTCCTTGTCGAGGGTGCGCTTGATCTCATCCTCGGTCGAGCCCTGGAAGAAGTTCCATTTCAGGTTGTATTCGCGGACGTGATCCTTGCAGAACCAAAGGAACTCATCCAGCAGATCGGGCGATTTCGGCGCACGGTAGAGACCGGCCTCGGAGCAGCCGGGATGTTCGCAGCCGCGGTTCGAGGTCTCGAACGCGCCCGACATTCCCCGGCGGCCGGTCTTGCGCCGCTTCTTGTCCGAGGACACCCGGATGTCGAATTCAAAGGGGGGGCGGTTCGTCATTTCTGTGGCCTTTCCGACTCGGAGGCGCGAGTTTAGGGCTTTGTGCGCCGGATTGAAGAGGGGATGGACACAAATGGCGGTGGTCGAGGAAATTCGTGACAGGCTGGCAGCGACGTTTTCGCCGCAAGAGCTTGAGGTGATTGATGAAAGCGAGAAACACCGTGGGCATGGAGGCTGGCGCGAGGAAGGTGAGACGCATTTTCGCGTGAGGATGCGGGCGACGGCGCTGGCGCCGCGAAGCCGGCTGGAGCGGCACCGCATGGTTCACGCCGCGCTGGGGCAGGATCTGGTCGGGCGCATTCACGCGCTCGCGCTGGATCTGGACGGCTGAGCGGGCGCCTGCCGGTCCGGCTGCGGTGTGGCTGCCGCGGGCGGGCCGGGGCGCTGCCCCGGACCCCGGGATATTTGGGCCAGAATGAAAGCCGCGGGGATCAGGCTTCGGTCACCTGGGGTTGGCGTTCGGCCTTGACCTGGCGGCGGTGGGCGTGGAGCACGGGTTCGGTGTAGCCCGAGGGTTGGTTGCGGCCGGAAAACACCAGATCGCAGGCCGCGCGGAAGGCCGCGCCGTCAAAGCCGGGCGCCATCGGGCGGTAGGCGGGATCGCCCTGGTTCTGGCGGTCGACCACGGCGGCCATCTTCTTCAGCGCCGACATCACCTGTTCGGGTGAGACCACGCCGTGGTGCAGCCAGTTCACCAGCGCCTGGCTGGAGATGCGGCAGGTGGCGCGGTCTTCCATCAGCGCCACGTTGGCGATGTCGGGCACCTTGGAGCAGCCGATGCCCTGATCGACCCAGCGCACGACATAGCCGAGGATCCCCTGGGCGTTGTTCTCGATTTCCTGGTGCAGTTCCTCGTCGGACCAGTTGATGCCCTGGGCCACTGGCAGGGTCAGCAGGTCGTCGAGGCTGCCGCGGGGGCCCCGGGTGGCCAGTTCGGTCTGGCGGGCGCCCACGTCGATGCGATGGTAGTGGGTGGCGTGGAGTGTGGCTGCGGTGGGCGAGGGCACCCAGGCGCAGCTGGCGCCGGCGCGGGGGTGGGCGATCTTGGTGGCCAGCATCTCGGCCATGCGGTCGGGTGCGGCCCACATGCCCTTGCCGATCTGGGCGCGGCCGGGCAGGCCGCAGGCGAGGCCGATGTCGACGTTGCGATCTTCGTAGGCGGCGATCCAGCGGGTGGCTTTCATGTCGCCCTTGCGGACCATTGGCCCGGCTTCCATGCCGGTCACGATCTCGTCGCCGGTGCGGTCGAGAAAGCCCGTGTTGATGAAGGCCACGCGGTGGCGGGCTGCGCGGATGCATTCCTTGAGGTTGGCCGAGGTTCGGCGTTCCTCGTCCATGATGCCGAGTTTGACCGTGTGTCGCGGCAGGCCAAGGGCGGTTTCGACGCGGGTGAAGATCGTGTCGGCGAAGGCCACTTCTTCGGGGCCGTGCATCTTCGGTTTCACCACATAGATCGCGCCGGTGGTGGAGTTGCGCGGGCCTTCGGTCTTTCCGAGGTCATGGAGTGCGCAGAGTGTGGTGGCAAAGGCGTCGAGCATGCCTTCGAAGATCTCGGCGCCGGTCTCGTCCAGCACGGCGGGGGTGGTCATCAGGTGGCCCACGTTGCGCACCAGCATCAGCGCGCGGCCCTTCAGGGTGAGGGGGGCGCCGTCGGGGGCGGTGAAGTGCAGGTCGGGGGCCAGTTCGCGCACCACCATCCGGCCGGCTTTCGAGATCGCCTCGCGCAGGTCGCCGCGCATCAGGCCCAGCCAGTTGGCATAGGCCAGTGCCTTGTCCTCGCCATCGACGGCGGCCACCGAATCCTCGCAATCCATGATGACCGAGAGGGCCGATTCAAGGCGGATGTCGGACAGGCCCACGCGGTCGGTGGCACCGATCGGGTGGCTGCGGTCGATGCAGAGGATCAGGTGCAGGCCGTTGTTGCGAAGCAGGATCGCCGTGGGGGCGCTGGCCGGACCCTGCCAGCCGACGACCTGGGCAGGGTTGGCGAGGGCGGGGACAAGGGTTCCGTCCGCGATCCGGTAGCTGTCGGTATCTGTGTGGCTGCCCTGGGCGAGGGGGGTCACCTCGTCCAGGAACTGCCGGCCCCAGGCGATCACGCGGGCGCCGCGTTCGGGGTCGAAGGGGCCTTCGGTGGGCAGGTCACCCAGCGCATCGGTGCCGTAAAGCGCGTCGTAAAGCGAGCCCCAGCGCGCATTTGCGGCGTTCAGCGCGTAGCGGGCGTTCATCACCGGCACCACCAGTTGCGGGCCGGCGACATGGGCGATTTCGGGGTCGGTGCCGGTGGTGTCGATGGTGAAATCCGGGCCTTCGGGCAGAAGGTAGCCGATCTGGTGCAGGAAGGTCTTGTAATCGGCAAGGGTTCCGGGCTGGTCGCGATGCTCGCGGTGCCATGCGTCGATCTGGTCCTGAATCTGCTGGCGGCGGTTCAGCAGGGCGCGGTTTTCGGGGCCAAGGTCGCGCACCATGGCGGCAAGGCCGGCCCAGAACGTATCCTCATCCACGCCGCTGCCGGGGATCGCCTCGCGCGTGATGAACTCTGCGAGGCGGATATCGACCTGAAGCCCCTGCTTTTCGATGCGGTCGGTCAAGATGTGGCTCCTCTCGCTGGCAATTTGCCGCACCCTAGGGGGTAATGGTGACAGGGGCAACCCGCGTGGTCAAAAGTTATGACCAATACTGTCAGAGATCGAGGCAGAGCTGCCCCGGCGTGGCCGGCATCCGGCGGCCGCGCAATGGCCGGGCGCCGCTCCAGTCGATCAACTCGACCGGCGGCGCAGCCGGGCGCTGCGCAAGGCGATGGCGGGCGTCGCGAAGGGCGGTGGCGGGATCGACCACCGCTTCGGGATAGCGGCGGCCCAGAAGGCGGGGCGCGCCCGACCAGCGCCACGGCTCTTGCAGGAAGGGCGGGGGCACCTCGGCCAGTTCGGGCAGCCAGCGCCGGGTGAAGGCGCCGCCGGGGTCCAGACTGGCGGCCAGTGCGATCGGATCGGCCGGCCGGCCGGTTGCGGCGCGGCGGATCTGCGCCCAGTGGACGGGCGGGGCATGATCGGTCAGCCCCGCCGCCAGCACCGCGCCCGCCGCGTGTTCGGGCAGGCCCAGATGATGCAGCGCGACCGAGGCGACCATGCCGCGCAGCCGCGCGGGCAGCCAGCCGGTGGCCGCAAGGCAGCGCAGCGTGGCATCAAGGAAGGGCAGGCCGGTTTCGGCCTTGTGCAGCGCGGCAAGGCGGGCGGGATCGGCGGCGCGATCCTCGGGCGGGGGGGCGACGGGCGCGGGCGGGGCAAGGGCCGCGCGAAAGGCCAGCAGGCCGGGCCCCCAGTCGCCGCCCGGCCGCGCGGCAAGACGGTCTGCCACCGCCGCCCGCACCTCGGCGCGCGACAGGGTGCCGGCGGCCAGATGCGGCGACAGCCGGGACGAGACCCTTTCGGCCAGAAGCGGGTGGTCGCGGCCGGCGCGATACCCCTCGGCCCGGCGATCGAGAAAACTTTGCAGCAGCAAAAGCCCTTGGGCGCGGCCCCCCGTTTGGCGGTGCGGGCAGCGGTCAGGCGCCAGCCGCAGCGCGCGTGCGGGCGGGATCGGGCCGGGTTCCACCGCGGGCAGGGCGCGCAGGGCCGCCGCCGCCCCCGGCCCCGTGGCAAGGATCGCAAGCGCGACCCCGGCGCTGGCGGCCCATTCGGCCACCCGCAGATCCAGCGGGCCACAGGCCGGATCGTCAAGGCACAGGATGCGGCCGATGCGGTGCAGCCGGCACAGCTTGTCCAGCACCGCCACCGGATCGCCCACCCGCACCGCCAGCGGCGCCCCAAGGGCGGCCAGTGCCTCGCGCAGTTCACGCAGTGATTCGGCGCGGAAATCCCATTGCCGGGCCGAGCGTGCGGCGCCGGCCCATTCGGCCGGGTCGACGATGTGCAGCGGCAGCACCGCTTCCCCGGCCTCGGCTGCAAGGGCCAGTGCAGGGTGATCGGTGATCCGCAGGTCGTTCCGGAACCAGACAAGAACATTCATGGAACATTGATGGCGCGATTGGTGGAAAACGGCAAGGGGCGCTGCGCCCGCGGGGCGTCAAACTTCTGAAACGCAAGCCGGAGAGGATCGCGCCGCAGCCCTTGCACGGCGCGCGGCGCAGGCTAGGCTGAGGGGGCAAGGAGACGTCCATGACCGATACACCGATCCGCCTCGTCGATTACCTTCCGCCCAGTCACCTTGTCGATTCGGTGGCGCTGACCTTCCGGCTTCATCCGCAGGCGACGCGGGTGCTGTCGCAGGTCTGCCTGCGCCCGAACCCCGCGCGGCCGGGCCGCCATGACCTGCGGCTGGATGGCGAGGCGCTGCGCCTGATCGGGGCGGCGGTCGATGGCGTGCCGATTGCGGCCATGCCCGACGAAACCGGCCTGACGCTGCCTGCATCCAGCCTGCCCGACGGCCCCTTCACCTTTACCGCCGAGGTCGAGATCGCCCCCGAGGCCAATACCGCGCTGGAGGGGCTTTACATGTCGCGCGGCATGTATTGCACCCAGTGCGAGGCCGAGGGCTTTCGCAAGATCACCTTCTATCCCGACCGCCCCGATGTGATGGCGCCGTTCCGCGTCCGCATCGAAAGCGACCTGCCGGTGCTGCTGTCGAACGGAAACGAGGTCGCGAACGGCCCCGGCTGGGCCGAATGGCACGATCCTTGGCCGAAGCCCGCCTATCTGTTCGCGCTGGTGGCGGGCGATCTGGTCGCCCATTCGGCGGGCTTCACCACGATGTCGGGGCGCGACGTGGCGCTGAACATCTGGGTGCGGCCGGGCGACGAGGCGCGCTGTGGCTATGCGATGGACAGCCTGATCCGGTCGATGAAATGGGATGAGGATGTCTATGGCCGCGAATACGATCTGGACGTGTTCAACATCGTCGCGGTCGACGATTTCAATATGGGCGCGATGGAGAACAAGGGCCTGAACATCTTCAACTCGAAGTATGTGCTGGCCCTGCCGGAAACCGCGACCGACGACGATTTCGCCCGGATCGAGGCGATCATCGCCCATGAATATTTCCACAACTGGACGGGCAACCGCATCACCTGCCGCGACTGGTTCCAGCTGTGCCTGAAGGAAGGGCTGACCGTCTTTCGCGACCAGCAGTTCAGTTCCGACATGCGCTCGGCCGCGGTGAAGCGGATCGAGGATGTGCTGACCCTGCGCGCACGCCAGTTCCGCGAGGATGACGGACCGCTGGCCCATCCGGTCCGGCCGGAAGAATATATCGAGATCAATAACTTCTACACCGCGACTGTCTACGAGAAGGGCGCCGAGCTGATCGGGATGCTGAAGCGTCTGGTCGGAGACAAGGGCTATGCGAAGGCGCTGGATCTCTATTTCCGGCGCCACGACGGGCAGGCCGCCACCATCGAGGACTGGTTGGCGGTGTTCGAGGATGCGACGGGCCGCGATCTTTCCCGGTTCAAGCTGTGGTATTCCGAAGCCGGGACGCCCCGGCTGAAGGTGACGGACGACTTCCGCGATGGCCGCTTCAGCCTGCATGTCGAACAGGTGAACCTGCCGACGCCGGGTCAACCCGACAAGCATCCCAAGGTGATCCCGATCGCGGTGGGCCTGCTGAACCCCAACGGTGACGAGGTTGTGCCCACCACCGTCCTGGAACTGACCGAGACCCGGCAAAGCTTTCATTTCGATGGCCTTGCGGCGCGGCCCGTCCCCTCGATCCTGCGCGGGTTCTCGGCTCCGGTGGTGCTGGAACGTGCGACCACGCCCGAGGAACGCGCCTTCCTGCTGGCCCATGACACCGACCCGTTCAACAAATGGGAAGCGGGCCGCGCGCTGGCCAAAGAGGTGCTGGCGCGGATGGTGACGGATGGCGCACAGCCCGGCCCCGACTGGCTGGATGCGCTGGCCCGGGTGGCTCTGGACGAGGCGCTTGACCCGGCCTTTCGCGCGCTGGCCCTGCGGTTGCCGGGCGAGGATGACATGGCCCAGACCCTGCACGCCGCGGGCCATGTGCCCGACCCCGACCGCATCCATGCCGCCCGCCAGCGGATGGCCGCCGCGCTGGCCGAACGGCTGGACCCCGCGCTGCCCGGCCTGATCGACGCGCTGGCCGAGCCCGGCCCCTTCACGCCCGAGGCGCGGGCGGCCGGGCGGCGGGCGTTGCGGCTGGCGGCGCTGGGCCTGATGACCCGGCGCGACGGCGGCGCGCGGGCCGCGGCCGTCTTCCGCGCCGCCAACAACATGACCGAAGAGGTCGGCGCCCTGTCCTGTCTGCTGGATGTGGGTCGCGGTCAGGAAGAACTGGCGCTGTTCGAATCCCGCTGGGGCCGCGACCGGCTGGTGATGGACAAATGGTTCACCTTGCAGATCCTGCACGCGGCCCCTGCCGAAGCGGCGGCCAAGGTCGACCGGCTGACGGCGCATCCCGATTTCGACTGGAAGAACCCCAACCGTTTCCGCGCGGTGATCGGCGCGCTGTCGGCCAATCATGCGGGCTTTCACCACGCCTCGGGGGCGGGCTATCGGGTGCTGGCCGACTGGCTGATCCGGCTTGATCCGCTGAACCCGCAGACCGCGGCGCGGATGTCGACGGCGTTCGAGACCCGCGCCCGTTACGATGCCGACCGGCAGGCACTGATGGCCGACCAACTGGACCGCATCCTTGCCGCGCCGGCCCTGAGCCGCGATCTGGCCGAGATGGCGGGCCGGATGCGGCGCGGATGACATGGGGGAACCCGTGCCGCATTTTCCGCGTTCTGCCCGGTGGATGGCGGTGATGAGGTCGGCCCCGCATGGGGCCAGGGCAGGAGGCGCAGGGTGTCGCTGACGATGCAGTCCCGAATCGATCCGCTGATCGAGGAACGCGCGCCGTGGCTGTTCTCGGGGCGGGCGCATCACGAGGCGGCACGGCATCTTTTGACCCGTGTGCTGGGCTATGGCCGCACCGTGGCGCTGGGCGAGCGGTTGAAGGATCAGCCCACCCCCGCGATCATGCACATGGTGGGCGACCTGATCGCCCGCGATGTCGAGGTGACGGGGCTGGATCATCTGCCGCGCAACGGCCCGGCGCTGGTGGTGTGCAACCATCCGACCGGCATCGCCGATGGCATCATCCTGCACCGTGCGATTGCGCCGCTGCGCCCCGATCTGTTCTTTTACGCCAACCGCGACATCCTGCGCGTGCTGCCGCAGATGGAGGATCTGATCTGCCCGGTGGAATGGCGCCCGGAAAAGCGCAGCCATGCCAAGACGCGCGAGACGATGGATTTCACCCGCCGCGCGATCGAGGCCGGGCGGTTGGGGGTGATCTTCCCCTCGGGGCGGCTGGCCAGGCGCTGCGGGCTGAAGCTGATGGAACGGCCGTGGATGGCCTCGGCCGCGATGATCGCGCGCAGGTTCGATCTGCCGGTGGTGCCGGTGAACATCCGGGCGCGGAATTCAACGCTGTTCTATCTGTTCGATCTGATCCACCCGACGCTGCGCGACATCACCCTGTTTCACGAGGTGCTGAACAAGCACCGCCAGCCGTTCCGCCTGACGATGGGCCGCCCGATCCCGCCCGACCGCCTGCCCGCGAAATCCGAAGACGGAATCGAGATGTTGCGCGCGGCGACGCTGGCACTGGGCGGGGCCCATGCGCCGGCCGTCAGCATCGTGCAGATGACCAGCCTGCGCGCCCTGCCGCGCTATGCGCGGGGCTGACGGGCACACTTGCGCGGGCCCGCAGGATCGCGTTCAAATCCGCCCATGATCGGTCCCCGCTACACCCCGCTTGCCGCCAGCCTTCCCGCAACCGTGCCCTTCGTCGGCCCCGAGACGCAGGAACGCGCCCGCGGCCGCCTGTTCCGCGCTCGCCTTGGTGCCAATGAAAGCCTGTTCGGCCCCTCGCCGCGGGCGGTGGCGGCGATGACGCTGGCCGCATCCGATGTCTGGATGTATGGCGACCCCGAAATCCACGAGCTGCGCGCGGCCATTGCCGCCGATCATGGCGTGGCGCCGGCCAATGTGACGGTGGGCGAAGGCATCGACGGGCTGCTGGGCTGCCTTGTGCGGCTGCTGGTGGCGCCGGGCGATCCGGTGGTGACCTCCGATGGCGCCTATCCGACCTTCGGCTTCCATGTCGCGGGCTTTGGCGGCGTGCTGCACAAGGTGCCTTACCGTGGCCCCCACGAAGACCCCGAGGCGCTGGTGGACATGGCGCGGAAGGTTGGCGCGAAACTGGTCTATCTGGCCAATCCCGACAATCCCATGGGCTCGCATCACCCTGCCGCCACGGTCTTGGCCATGATCGAGGCGCTGCCGCCGGGCACGCTTCTGGTGCTGGACGAAGCCTATGTCGAACTTGCCCCCGAGGGCACAGCACCGAAGATCGCCGCCGAAGATCCGCGGGTGATTCGCTTCCGAACCTTCTCCAAGGCTCATGGCATGGCCGGGTTGCGGGTGGGCTATGCCATTGCGGCGGCGCCGCTGATCGCGGCCTTCGACAAGGTGCGCAACCATTTCGGCGTGGGCCGGATCGCGCAGGCGGGCGCGCTGGCGGCGCTGGCCGATCGCGACTGGCTGGCAGAGGTGCAGACGCAAGTGGCGCTGTCGCGCGAGGGGATCGCGGCCATCGCGCGCGGGTGCGGGCTGGTGCCGCTGCCCTCGGCCACCAATTTTGTCACCATCGACTGTGGCGGCGACGGCACCTTCGCCCGCGCCGTGCTGAAGGCGCTGATCGATCGGGACATCTTCGTGCGGATGCCCTTCGTCGCCCCGCACGACCGCTGCATCCGTGTCAGTTGCGGCCGGGCCGCGGAACTGGATGCCTTCGCACAGGCGCTGCCCGAGGCGCTGGCCGCGGCATCGGCGGGGGGCGGCGTCTGATCCCCCCGGCGCGCGCGCGGCCGGGGGGCAGGGGTCAAAGCCCCAGTTTCTTTGCCACGATCTCGTTCACGGCGGCGGGGTTGGCCTTGCCGCCGGTGGCCTTGATGACCTGACCGACGAACCAGCCCGCAAGTTTCGGATTGGCCTTGGCCTTTTCCACCTGCGCCGGGTTGGCGGCGATGATCTCGTCGACCGCGACCTCGATGGCGCCGGTATCGGTCACCTGCTTCATGCCGCGCGCGGCGGCCACCTCGGCCGGGTCGCCGCCGTCGGTCCAGATGATTTCGAACAGATCCTTGGCCATCTTGCCCGAGATTTCGCCGCTGGCGATCAGGTCGAGAATCCCGCCCAGTTGCGCCGCCGTCACCGGGGTTTCCGCAATCGTCAGGCCCTGCTTGTTCAGCCGGCCGAACAATTCGTTGATGACCCAGTTCGCCGCCTGCTTGCCATCGCGGCCCGCCGCCACCGATTCGAAGAAGGCCGCGGCATCCAGTTCCGCGGTCAGCACGTTGGCATCGTAATCCGTCACGCCATAATCGGCCATGAAGCGGGCCTTCTTGGCATCCGGCAGTTCCGGCATCGAGGCGGCGATATCGTCCACCCAGTCCTGTTCGATCTCCAGCGGCAGCAGGTCGGGGTCGGGGAAATAGCGGTAGTCATGCGCTTCTTCCTTGGACCGCATCGAGCGGGTCTCGCCGCGGTCTGGATCGTAAAGGCGGGTTTCCTGCACCACCTTGCCGCCGTCTTCCAATATGGCGATCTGGCGCCGCGCCTCGTAGTCGATGGCCTGCTGAATGAACCGCATCGAGTTCATGTTCTTGATTTCGCAGCGCGTTCCCAGATGGCCGAAGTCCTGCGTCGCCTGATAGCGTTCGTAATCGCCGGGACGGCAGACCGACACGTTGACGTCGGCGCGCAGGTTGCCGTTCTGCATGTTGCCGTCGCAGGTGCCCAGATAGCGCAGGATCTGGCGCAGCTTGGCGACATAGGCGGCCGCCTCCTCGGGGCCGCGCAGGTCGGGGCGGCTGACGATCTCCATCAGGGCGACGCCGGTGCGGTTGAAATCGACAAAGGACAGGTTCGGGTCCATGTCGTGGATCGACTTGCCGGCGTCCTGTTCCAGATGGATGCGTTCGATCCGCACCAGCCGCGCGATGCCGGGGGCCAGTTCCACCAGAACTTCGCCCTCGCCCACGATGGGGTGGTAAAGCTGGCTGATCTGATAGCCCTGCGGCAGGTCGGGGTAGAAGTAATTCTTGCGGTCAAAGGCCGAGAACAGGTTGATCCGCGCCTTCAGGCCAAGGCCGGTGCGCACCGCCTGCGCCACGCAGAATTCGTTGATGACCGGCAGCATCCCCGGCATCGCGCAATCGACGAACGAGACGTTCGAGTTCGGTTCCGCCCCGAAGGCGGTCGAGGCGCCCGAGAACAGCTTGGCGTTCGATGAGACCTGGGCGTGGATCTCCATCCCGATCACCAGTTCCCAGTCGTGCTTGGCCCCGGCGATCACCTTGGGTTTCGGGGCTTCATAGGTCAGGTCGAGCATGGGGCACCTCCGGTCGCTGGGCGTTTCTAGGCGGGGAACCGCCAGAGGGCAAGGGATGGGGTGGCGAAGTCTCGCTGACATCCCGACGAACGGGTTGTTCGAATCCGCCGGCGCCCGCACAACCCGCGGGCCGCAACAGGATGCGGTGCCGCCAAAGGTTTTTCGATGAGTGTCCGTTCCGTGGTCCTGCTTGGCCTGATGCTTGCGCTGCCGATTTCCTGCGGCGAGGCCCGCACCCCTGTCGATACCCTGCCGGTGATGCGGTGGGACCACCGGCCGGAAGCCGAGATCTGGACGCAGCGGACGCTGATGGCGGTGGAAAGCCGCGACGAGGCGCTGACCGACATCGTTCCGCGCGACATCGGGCAGTGGTGCCCGGGCTATCCCGATGCCACCCCCGACGAGCGGCGCGCGTTCTGGAGCGGGATCCTGTCGGCGCTGGCCAAGCATGAAAGCACCTGGAACCCGCAGGCGTCGGGCGGCGGCGGGCGCTGGATCGGGCTGACGCAGATCGCGCCGCAGACCGCGCGGGCGCATGGCTGTGCGGCGACCAATGTCGGCGCGCTGAAAGACGGGGCACAGAACCTGTCCTGCGCGGTACGGATCGCGGCCAGGCAGGTGGGCCGGGACAATATGGTGGCCGGGAATGGCCGGCTTGGGCTGGGGCGCGACTGGGCGCCGTTCCGCAATGATGCCAAACGGGCCGAGATGGCGGCCTGGACGCGCTCGCAGCCCTATTGTGCGGTGGAAAGCTGATCGCTGTTCTGGCCGGGTGATGTGTCACCCGTGGGGGGCGGATCGGGCGGTCTGATCCCGGTTCCGGCGGTGGAGCGGGGGGCTGTCTGCCCCCCGGCCCGGCTGGAAGCCGGGCCTCCCCCCGAGGATATTTGGGCCAGAATGAAGGAAGGGGTCCGGTGCCGGGCCCCTTTGTGGTCTTGTCGGTTATTCAGGGCAGGGGCGCGCGGCACCCCTGCTGTCAGGCGATTTCCGAGAGGCGGGCGAGGGCGTCGCCGAGTTTGGCGGCCTCGTCCTCGCCTTGTTCGAGGCGGGTGCGGGCTTCGTCCACCACCTCTTCCGGGGCCGAGGCGACGAAGGCCGGGTTCGACAGTCTGCCGCGCAGGCCGGCCATGTCCTTTTCCAGCTTTTCCAGCGTTTTCGCGAGGCGGGATTTCTCGGCCGCGATGTCGATCACGCCTTCCAGCGGGATGGCGAAGCTGCCGCCTTCCACCGCGATGGTGAGGGAGCCTTTGGGGGGAGTTGCGGCTTCCGTCACGCCGTCCAGCCGGGCGAGGCGCAGGATCAGCGCCATGTTGCGGGCAAGCGCCGCGCGGCCGTTCTGGTCGAGAGCGATTTGCAGCACCGGCAGTTTCAGTGCGGCCGGCACGCGGACCTGGGCGCGGGCCGAGCGGATGTCCTCGATCAGGGCGATGACCCAGGTCATTTCGGCGTCGGCGGCAGGATCGATGAGGTCGGCGCCGAAGCCGGGCCAATCGGTGTGGACCAGCATCTTCGCGCGGGTGCCGGTGGTGGCCCAGAGCTCTTCGGTCACGAAGGGCATGATCGGGTGCAGCAGGATCATGCACTGATCCAGCACCCAGGCCATGGTGGCGCGGGTTTCGGCGGCGGCTTCGGTGTCGAACAGCGGTTTCGAGAATTCCACATACCAGTCGCAGACCTTGCCCCAGACGAAGGCGTAAAGTGCGTTGGCGGCGGCGTCGAAACGGTAGGCGGCCAGGGCTGTGTCGACCTCTTCGCGGACGCGGCCGGTTTCCCCGATGATCCAGCGGTTCACCGTGGCGCTGGCCTGCGGCGGTTCGGTTCGCGTGGTGTGGCCTTCCCAGACGCCGTTCATTTCGGCAAAGCGGCAGGCGTTCCAGAGTTTGGTGCCGAAGTTGCGGTAGCCGGCGATGCGCTGGGTGGACAGTTTCAGGTCGCGGCCCATCGCGGCCATTGCCGTCAGGGTGAAGCGCACGGCATCGGCGCCGAATTCGTCGATCAGTTCCAGCGGGTCAAGCACGTTGCCCAGCGACTTGGACATCTTCTTGCCCTTTTCGTCGCGGACGAGGGCGTGGACATAGACCGTGCTGAAGGGCACCTGACCCACCACGGCCAGTTGCATCATCATCATCCGGGCGACCCAGAAGAAGATGATGTCAAAGCCGGTGATCAGGGTGCTGGTGGGGAAGTAGCGCGCCAGTTCGGCGGTATCTTCGGGCCAGCCCAGCGTGCCGATCGGCCACAGCCCCGACGAGAACCAGGTGTCGAGCACATCGGCATCGCGCCAGACCGGATAGACCAGATGGGTCGGGTCCTGGCTGATGTTGTAATCGGCCAGCGACTGCGCCAGCAGGTCGATGGCGGCGGCGCGGTCGGCCACCTCGACCACGCGGGCGTGGTTCAGCGGTGCGGGCAGCGAGGCGATGTCATCGAGGAACTTGTCGCTGACGCCGTCGAAATCGGGCGCGCAATGGTGGACCGGATCGGCATGGTTGAAGGCGCCGTCTTCCAGCAATTCGAAGATTTCGACTTCGTCCAGCGTGTCGTCGCCGTCGTCGTCAAAGCCCGCAGGCCAGACATCGAGACCATACCAGACCGGGATCTGGTGCCCCCACCAGAGCTGACGGCTGATGCACCACGGCTCGATGTTTTCCAGCCAGTGGAAGTAAGTCTTGGCGTCGCGCTCGGGCAGAATCCGGGTGCGGCCATCGCGCACCGCGTCGATGGCGGGCTGCACGATCCTGGCGGTATCGACGAACCACTGGTCGGTCAGCATCGGCTCGATCGCGACCTTCGAGCGGTCGCCATGCGGGACCATGTGCTTGTCCGGGTCGATCCCGTCGAGCCAGCCCTGCGCCTCGGCCAGATCCACGATGCGTTTGCGCGCCTCGTAGCGGTCCAGGCCGTCAAGGGCCAGCGCCTCGTCCGAGGGCGTGCAGCCGTCAAGAAAATCGGGGTTGTCGGCGAGATACATCGTCGCGCGGCCGGTCATCACGCTGATCGCGCGCAGTCCGGTGCGTTGGCCCACGCCCCAGTCGTTGAAATCATGCGCCGGCGTGATCTTCACCGCGCCGGTGCCCTTTGTCGGGTCGGCGTAATCATCGGCCACGATGGGGATACGGCGACCGACCAGCGGCAGGATCACCTCTTTGCCGATCAGATGGGCATAGCGTTCGTCGGCCGGATTCACCGCGATGCCGGTATCGCCCAGCATGGTTTCGGGCCGGGTGGTGGCCACGGTCAGATAGTCGCGATCCTCCCAGTCGATGGGGGTATCGGTTTCGTCGAAGGTCACCGGGTGGCGGTAGGTGGCGCCATCGGCCAGCGGGTAGCGCAGGCGCCACATCGCGCCGTTCACCTCGACCTGTTCCACTTCCAGATCCGAGATCGCGGTCTCGAAGTGGGGATCCCAGTTCACCAGCCGCTTGCCGCGGTAGATGAAGCCCTTTTCATACAGATCGACGAACACCTTCAGCACCGCGCGCTGGAAATGCGCATCCATGGTGAAGGCGTTGCGCGACCAGTCGCAGGACGCGCCCAGCCGTTTCAACTGGTTGATGATGGTGCCGCCGGACTGCTCTTTCCATTCCCAGACCTTTTCCAGGAATGCCTCGCGGCCCATTTCGCGGCGGGTGGGGGCGCCGGCCTTGGCCAGTTCGCGTTCCACCACCATTTGCGTGGCGATCCCGGCATGATCCTGGCCAGGCTGCCACAGCGTGTCAAAGCCGCGCATCCGGTGCCAGCGGGTCAGGATGTCCTGCAACGTGTTGTTGAAGGCGTGACCCATGTGCAGAGAGCCCGTCACGTTCGGCGGCGGGATCATGATGCAGAAGGTTTCCGGGCGCGAGGCATTCGCGCCCGCGCGGAAGGCGCCGGCCTTTTCCCATTCGGCGTAAAGCCGGGCTTCGGCTTCGGCGGCGTTGAAGGTCTTTTCCATCGGCATGTTGCGGCCCCGTATCTGTTGAACCCGGTCTATCCAAGCCGCGGCCCGAGGCCAAGCCTCATCACACGGCGCGGTCGATCCGGGTCGAAAGATGGATCAGGCTTTCGGAACTTTTTACCCCGGTCATGGCCCCGACCTCGTCCAGCACCTGGTCCAGAACCTGGGTCGAGGGCGCCGCGATCTGCAACAGCAGATCGAACCGGCCCGATGTGGTGAACACCTTCTCGACCTCGGCGATGGCCTTCAGCCGGGTCAGGATCGCAGGCTGCGTCCGCGGCTCGATCGTCAAGAGAACCGAGGCGCGCAGCCGGCCCTGTCGCGCCTCGTCGCCCAGCTTCAGCGTGTAGCCGGCGATCACGCCAGACGTCTCCAGCCGTTCCAGCCGGGCCTGAATCGTCGACCGCGCGACCTTCAACCGCCGCGCGAGCGTGGCAACCGAGGTCCGTGCATCGGCCCCGAGGATTCCAAGAATGTTTCTGTCGAGTTCATCCATACATATTGACCGGAGTTTTCGTCATTATGCCGAAAAAACACGGCATATCAACTCTTTTGATCGGTGGATTTGTGCCCCAAATGAGGCATCCTTTGTTGCAGGAAAAGGGCGGCTCATACGCACCTGGCCTGGTTTGTCGAAACCGCGCAGGTGCCTCCCACTCCCCGTATGTCGGGCAGAGGGCTTGCGTCTTGTTGGCCGAAAGGAAACGCCGATGGGACTCTCGAAAACGATCTGGACAAACCCCGCCGAATATCTCCGCGCGATCTCTCCCGAGACGCCGGTGCTGTTCTTCTCGCCCGCGGTGCTGCAGGCGACCGCCCGCCGTTTCATCGACGGCTTTCCGGGCATGGTCACCTATGCGGTGAAATCGAACCCCGAAGAGGTGGTGATCGAGAACCTGGCCGCGGCCGGGGTGCGGGGATATGACGTGGCCTCGCCGGCCGAGATCCGCATGATCCGCCGGATCGCGCCGGATGCGGCGCTGCATTACAACAACCCGGTGCGGGCGCGGTCGGAAATCGCCGCCGCGGTCGAGATGGGCGTGAAAAGCTGGTCGGTCGACTCGACGTCGGAACTGGCCAAGCTGATCGAGATGGTCCCGGCCGAAGGCTGCGAGATCTCGGTTCGCTTCAAGCTGCCGGTGTCGGGGGCGGCCTACAACTTCGGCGCCAAATTCGGCGCGACGGTCGAACTGGCGGTCGCGTTGTTGAAGCAGGCGGCCGATGCGGGCTTTGTCCCGTCGCTGACCTTCCACCCCGGCACGCAATGCACCGATCCCGCCGCATGGGAGACCTACATCCGCACCGCCGCCGAGATCGGCCGCGACGCGGGTGTGACCATCGCCCGGCTGAACGTCGGCGGCGGCTTCCCCTCGCACCGTCTGCACGGGGTCGAACCGGAACTGGAAGCGATCTTCCATCTGATCGACCGCGTGACCGACGAAGCGTTCGGTGACGCCCGTCCGCTGCTGGTCTGCGAACCGGGCCGCGGCATCTGTGCCGACGCCTTCACCCTTGCGGCCCGCATCAAGGCGGTGCGCGACGATCAGCATGTGTTCCTGAACGATGGCGTCTATGGCTCGCTGGCGGAACTGCCGCTGATCGGGGTGATCGACCGGGTCGAGGTGATGTCGCCCGAGGGCCGCCTGCGCAAGGGCGAGACGCGCGACCGCATCATCTTCGGGCCGACCTGCGATTCGGTGGACCGGCTGCCGGGCGAGTTGCCGCTGTCGGCGGATGTGGCCGAAGGTGACTTCCTGCTGTTTCAGGGACTCGGCGCCTATTCTGCCGCGACCAACACCCGCTTCAACGGGTTCGGCGATCTCAGCATGGCGACGGTTCTCTCGCTTAAGTTGTAAAGTATTCACTCGGCTGTGAGAGTCTGGATCCCGGCTGGAACCGTTCCGCCGGGATCTACCTTTTTGTTCCATGTAACAGTGGATGGACTCTCATGGTCATGCTTTCCCAGTTCGTGCGGTCCAGCGCCCTTTCGCGGCAGATGCCGGGGGGTGGGCCATGTCGGTGATCTGGCGCTTTCGCCACTGGCTGCGGCTTCACCCCACGGTCGCGACCGAACCCGCGACGCCGCCGGCGCAGGGTGGGCGGCGGGGGCCGGTCGATCACGTCATCCTGCTGGACGGCACCTGTTCGACGCTGGAACCGGGGTGTGAAACCAATGTCGGCCAGATATTCAAGCTGCTGCGCGAGGGGCGCCGCTCGGTTCATCGCACGATCTATTACGAACCGGGGCTGCAATGGGGCGGCTGGCTGCGCATCGGGGATCTGGTGCAGGGCAGGGGGCTGAACCGTCAGATCCGGCGGGCCTATGGCTATCTTGCCTCGCATTATCAGCCGGGCGACCGGATCTTCCTGTTCGGCTATTCGCGCGGGGCCTATGCCGTGCGCTCGCTGGCCGGGGTGATCGACCGCGTCGGCCTGTTGCGGCGGGAAGAAGCCACCGAGCGTGCGGTGCAACTGGCGTGGCGCCACTATGAGATGGGGCCGGACCGCCCCCCCGCGCGGGCGTTTTCGCGCAGGTTCTGCCACGCCCATGTCGGGATCGAGATGGTGGGCATCTTTGATACCGTGAAGGCGCTGGGCCTGCGGCTGCCGGTGATGTGGCGCCTGACCGAGGATCGTCACGCCTTTCATAACCATCGCCTTGGCCGCAGCGTGCGCCATGGTTTTCATGCACTTGCAATGGATGAGACGCGCCGCGTGTTCGATCCGGTGCTGTGGGATTACCCCTATCACGGTCAGATCGTTCAGCAGGTCTGGTTCCGTGGTGGCCATGGCGATGTGGGCGGGCAGGTTCTGGGCGAGCGGGGCGGCTCGCGGTTGCTGTCGAACATCCCGCTGGTCTGGATGCTGGATCGGGCGCAGCACTGCGGCCTGCGCCTGCCCGACGACTGGCGCACGCGGTTTCCCTGCGATGCCGAGGCGCCGATGACCAGCATGTTTGCCGGCTGGGGCAAGCTGTTCCTGTGGCGCGCCCGCCGCCCGCTTCTGCTGTGCCCGACCGAGCAGATCCACCCGACGGCGCAGCGACCGAAACCCGGCGGGCGGCTTGTGCCCGGCACGAGTGCGGCCGGTCAGCCGACGCAGGGCTAGGCCAAGCGTTGCAACCCGCGCGTTCATGGGGGCGGCTGGCGGCTTTCCCGTCGCCCGAATGCAAAACGGCGGCTTTTGCAAGCCGCCGTTCGCCCCGGTGCAGAACCGCTCAGCGGTGGCGCAGGTCGCAGTAGTCGCGCTGCTTTTCGCCTTTGTAAAGCTGGCGCGGGCGGCCGATCCGCTGGGTGGGGTCTCCGATCATCTCTTTCCACTGCGAGATCCAGCCGACGGTGCGCGAAATCGCGAAGATCGGCGTGAACATCGAGGTCGGGAAGCCCATCGCGTCAAGGATGATGCCGGAATAGAAGTCCACGTTGGGATAAAGCTTTTTCGAGACGAAGTAATCGTCCTCAAGCGCGATCCGCTCCAGTTCCTTGGCCACTTGCAGCGTCGGGTTGTTCTCGATCCCCAGCAGGCCCAGCACCTCGTCGGCGCTTTCCTTCATCACCTTGGCGCGCGGGTCGAAGTTCTTGTAGACCCGGTGGCCAAAGCCCATCAGGCGGAACGGATCGTCTTTATCCTTGGCGCGCTTGATGTATTCCGGGATGCGGTCCACGGTGCCGATCTCGCGCAGCATTTCCAGGCAGGCCTGGTTCGCGCCGCCATGCGCCGGGCCCCAAAGGCAGGCGATCCCGGCGGCGATGCAGGCAAACGGGTTCGCCCCCGACGAGCCCGCCAGACGCACCGTCGAGGTCGAGGCGTTCTGTTCGTGATCGGCGTGAAGCATCATGATCCGGTCCATCGCCTTGGACAGGATCGGGTTCACCGTATAGGGCTCGGCCGGCACGGCAAAGCACATGTGCAGGAAGTTGCCCGCGTAATCGAGATGGTTCTGCGGGTAGTTGAAGGGCTGGCCCAGCGAATATTTGTAGGCCATCGCGGCGATGGTCGGCAGCTTGGCGATCATCCGCACGGCCGCGACCTCGCGCTGCCACGGGTCGTTGATGTCAAGCGAGTCGTGGTAGAAGGCCGACATGGCGCCGACCACGCCCACCATCGTGGCCATCGGGTGGCTGTCGCGACGGAACCCGCGGAAGAAGTAGTGGATCTGTTCGTGCAGCATCGTGTGCCGCGTGATCCGGTATTCGAAATCCGCCGCCTGCGCCGCGTTCGGCAGTTCGCCGTAAAGCAGCAGGTAGCACACTTCCAGATAATGCGAGCGTTCCGCCAGCTGCTCGATCGGGTAGCCGCGATACAGCAGTTCGCCCTTGTCGCCGTCGATGTAGGTGATGGTGCTTTCGCAGGCCGCCGTCGAGGTGAAGCCGGGGTCGTAGGTGAAGACATCGCCTTCCGCATAGAGCTTGCGGATGTCGATCACGTCCGGCCCAAGTGTGGGCGAATGGATCGGCAGGTCGATGACCTTGTCGCCGATCGTGAGCTTTGCCGATTTCGTCATGCTACTTCCCTCTCTCGTGTCGGGCCGGCCCGCGCGTTATGGCGCGATGCCGATAGGCTTCCCGGTCCGCTGGCGGCGGGCCGGGCGCGACACGAGGGCGAGGCGGCGGTCAGCCCACCGCGGCATCCTCAAGCCGCGCAATCGTTTCGTCCCGACCGATGACAAGCATCATGTCGTAGACGCTGGGTGTCACCGTGCGCCCGGCAAGGGCGGCGCGCAAGGGGCCAGCCAGTTTGCCGAAGCCCATCCCCTTCTCGCTGGCAAAGGCGGTCAGGGCGGCCTCGAGCTCTTGTTTCGACCAGCTAGCAGTTTGCAGCATCGGCGTCAATTCGCGCAGTATACCACGGGATACCGCATCAAGCGATTTTGTCGCAGCGTCATCGGGAACGATGGGGCGCGACTCAAGGGCGAACCGTGCCTTTTCAAGCAGTTCCGGGAATGTCTTTGCGCGGTCCTTCAGGCAGTAAAGCGCCGATTTCAGCCGCGTGTCCTGAAGCGGGGACAGCGCCGGTTTCTGCGCGGCGGCCAGATATGCCACAATTTCGTGCATCAGCGCATCATCTTCCATGACCGCGATGTGCTGGCCGCAGACGCTTTCCAGCTTCTTGAAATCGAGTCGCGCCGGCGAGCGGCCGATTCCCTCCAGCCCGAACCATTCCATTGCCTGTTCCGAGGTGAAGAACTCGGCGTCGCCATGGGCCCAGCCCAGCCGGGTCAGATAGTTGCGCATCCCGGCCGCCGGATAGCCCATCGCCTGATATTCCTCGACCCCCAGCGCGCCGTGGCGCTTGGACAGTTTTTTGCCGTCGGGGCCGTGGATCAGCGGGATATGCGCCCAGACCGGAATCTCCCAGCCCATCGCCTGATAGACCATGGTCTGGCGCGCGGCGTTGTTCAGGTGATCGTCGCCGCGGATCACATGGGTCACGCCCATGTCGTGATCGTCCACCACCACCGCCAGCATGTAGGTGGGCGTCCCGTCGGACCGCAGCACCACCATGTCATCCAGCGTATCATTGGCAAAGCGCACCGTGCCCTGCACCCGGTCCTCGATCACCGTTTCGCCCGTCCGCGGGGCCTTCATGCGGATCACGAAGGGCGCGTCGGGATGGGTGGCGGGATCGGCCTCGCGCCACGGGCTTTGGAACAGGGTGGATCGCCCTTCGGCGCGGGCGGCCTCGCGGAAGGTTTCGATTTCCTCGGTGGTGGCGAAACACTTGTAGGCCGCGCCGCGGGCCAGCATCTCGTGCGCCACCTCGGCGTGGCGGTCCTTGCGGGCGAACTGGCTGACCACCTCGCCGTCCCAGTCAAGACCCAGCCATTGCAGCCCGCGCAGGATCGCCGCCGTCGCCTCGGGGGTCGAGCGTTCGCGGTCGGTATCCTCGATTCGCAGCAGGAAGGTGCCGCCATGTCCGCGGGCGAACAGCCAGTTGAAGAGCGCGGTCCGCCCCCCGCCGATATGCAGATAGCCGGTCGGGGACGGCGCAAAACGGGTGACGACGGGCTTCTCGGTGCGGGCGGACATCGGCGGAATTAACCTTTCTGAAACCATCAGGCGCTCAGGATCGGGTCTGTCTAGGCAATCGGGGACCGGGAAACAAGGTGCGCGCTCTGGTCCATCCCCTGTTGGCCCTTGCCGAGGCGCGCGGGTTTCTGTTTCCGTGGGTGCCGGTCTTTCTGGGGATCGGTATCGGCATCTGGTTCGCACTGCCGCAGGAACCGGGCTGGCTTTACCTTGTCACGGGGGCGCTTCTGGGGGCGGGCATCGCGGGGCGACTGCGGGCCCCGGAACTGCTGCACCCGCCGATCGTGGCGCTGGCCTGTATCGCGGCGGGCTTTCTGGCCGCCGGCGCCCGGGCGCATCTGGTCGAGGCGCCGATCCTTGGCTTTCGCTATTACGGCCCGATCGAGGGGCGGGTGGCGGTCATCGACCGTTCGCAATCGGATGCGATGCGGCTGACCCTTGACCGCGTGGTGCTGGAACGCACCCCACCCGAACGCACGCCGGAACGGGTGCGCCTGACCCTGCACAGCGGGCAGGTGTTCGACCCGGAACCGGGAATGGTGGTGATCCTGACCGGCCATCTTGCCCCGCCCGAAGCCCCGGCCGAGCCCGGCGGTTTCGATTTTCGCCGCATGGCCTTTTTTGATCGGCTGGGGGCGGTGGGCTACAGCCGCACGCCGGTCCTGATGCTGGAACCGGCCGAGGCCGGGGCCCATCCGGTCAACCGCCTGCGAACCCGGATCCGCGTGGCGGTGCAGGACCGCTTTCCGGGCGAGGCCGGGGCCTTCGCCGCCGCCGTCCTGACCGGCGACTATGCGGGGATCAGCCGCGCCACGATGGACGACCTGCGCAATTCGGGCCTTGCGCATATCCTTGCCATTTCCGGCCTGAACATGAGCCTGCTGGCCGGCTTTGTCTTTGCCGTGGTGCGCTATGGCCTTGCGCTGGTGGCGCCGGTGGCGCTGCGGGTGAACACCAAGAAGATCGCGGCTGCGGCGGCCTTTCTGGCCACTGGCATGTATCTGCTGATGTCGGGCGGCAATGTCGCCACGCTGCGGGCTTTCGTGATGATCGCGATCATGCTGGCCGCGGTGATGGCCGACCGCCGGGCGCTGTCGATGCGGACCTTTGCGCTGGCCGCCACCGCCATCCTGCTCTGGCAACCCGAGGCGTTGCTTGAGGCCGGGTTCCAGATGTCCTTCGCTGCCACCGGCGCGCTGATCTGGGGCTTCACCCTGCTGCGCGACCGCATCCATCCGCGCACCATGTCGCGGGTGGTGGCGCCGGTGTTCATGCTGTTCCTGTCCTCGCTGATCGGGGGGCTTGCGACCGGCCCCTATGCGGCGGCGCATTTCAACCGGATCGCGGTCTACGGGCTTTTCGGCAACCTGATCGCCGTCCCGATGATGGAACTGCTGGTGATGCCCGCCGCGGCCTTCGCGGCCCTGCTGGCGCCGATCGGGGCTGCCACGCCGGCGCTGTGGCTGATGGAGATCGGGGCACGCTGGATCCTGTGGGTTGCGCATTGGGTGGCGGCGCTGCCGGGATCGGCGGGGGCCGTGCCCGCGCCCGGGCCATGGGTCTTGCCCGTCCTGACGCTGGGCGGGCTTTGGCTGATGCTGTGGCGCGGCCGGGCGCGGTTCGCCGGGCTGTTGGCGATGGCGGTTGCGGTCTGGCTGTGGACACAGGCAGAGCGTCCGCCGCTTCTGGTCGCCTCGAACGGTGCGCTGGTCGGCCTGATGGGCCCTGAGGGCCGCGCCCTGTCCACCCCGCGCGGCGGGGGATTTGCTGCCGCAAGCTGGTTGGAGAATGACGGCGATCTGGTCGATCCGGGCACCGCCGCCGCGCGGCCCGGCTTTGAGGGGCCGCGCAACGCGCGCCGCTTCCGGCTGGGCGAGATCGCGGGCGTCGCGCTGAAAGGCAAGGGCGCGGCCGATCTGGTGCCGGGCCTGTGCGCCGAGGCGGGGCTTGTGATCCTGGCCGCCCGATACGAGGGTCCGCCGCACGCCGGTTGCCTGCTGATCGACGAGGCGATGTTGCGCAAGACCGGCGCGCTGGCGATCTGGCCGGGCAGCGACGGCCCGATCCTGCACCCGGCCCGAAACGCCCTGCGGATATGGAGCGGCCGCCAATAAACACCCGTGCGGCCGCCAAAGCCCGCCGCCTCGGCGGGGGAGAACTGGCAAGGGGTGATGTGGGCGGTTACCCCCTTGCCGCCAAAGCCCGCCGCCTCGGTAAGGGGAGAACTGATGACGGATGATGTGGGCGGTTACCCGCCAGCAGCCAAAAGCCTGCCGTTGCGGCGAAGGCACATCGGACGATGAATGGCCGGGTGGCTGACGGTAGCAGCCGGAACGGCCAAGACAAACCGCGCCGGCAAGCCGGTCCTGCGATCAGGCCCGCATGCCAGACCAATCGCCGCTACGGTTCAGTAGCTGCGGATCAGACCCACCAGCCGACCCTGCACCTTGACCAACGCTTCCGGATAAACTTGCGTTTCATAGGCGGCATTGGCCGGTTCCAGCGCGATCATGCCGCCGCGCCGGCGAAAGCGTTTCAGCGTCGCCTCGTGATCGGCGACCAGCGCCACCACGATATCGCCATTGTCGGCGGTCTGCTGTTCGCGGATCACCACGATGTCGCCATTGTTGATCCCGGCCTCGATCATCGAATCGCCCTTGACCTCAAGCGCGTAATGCTGACCGCGGCCCGACAGCATGCTGCCCGGAACCGTGACCGACTGCGCCACGTCCGAGATCGCCTCGATCGGCATGCCGGCCGCGATCCGGCCCAGCAGTGGCAGATCAAGCGCATGGACGGTGTCCAACGCCATCGCGCCCTTTGGCGGCTCAGGCCGGTCGCCCTCGATCACGCGGGGGGTGAAGGCGGGGCGTTCCATCGCCTCGGGCAGTTTCACGATTTCCAGCGCGCGGGCGCGATGGGCAAGACGGCGGATGAAGCCGCGTTCTTCCAGCGCCGTGATCAGCCGGTGGATGCCCGACTTGGACCGCAGATCCAGCGCATCCTTCATCTCGTCGAAAGACGGCGGCACCCCGTCGCGATCCATCCGCGACTTGATGAATTCCAGCAGTTCCATCTGCTTGCGTGTCAGCAACGGGCTACCTCCGCGGCAAGGTTCACCGACTGTTCTGCCCGTGTTCCCGTTTCGTGTCAAGCGTCCAGCGGGATGAAGGTCACCATCTCGCCGGGCGCGCGGGCCCGATCGCCCGGGGGCCGCACCAGCAGCGCATCGGCCTGCGCCAGAAGCCTCAGCAGCGCGCTGTCCTGCGAGGCGAACGGCTCGATCCCGGGCAGACCATCGCCGGGCAAGAGACACGCCCGCATGTAATGCGCCCGCGCCCCGTTTGCGGGCAGTGGTGCGGCCAGAACGGCGCGGCGTTCGGGCGCCGGGGCCGCAGGCAGACCCAGCATCGCCCGCACCATGGGCAGCAGGAACAGATGGGCACAGACCACCGACGACACCGGATTGCCCGGCAGCCCCAGCATCGCCACGCCGTTCAGCCGTCCCGCCATCAGCGGCTTTCCGGGGCGCATCGCGATCTTGTAGAAGGCGCGTTCCAGCCCCATGTCGGCCGCAACCCGGCCCACAAGGTCATGGTCGCCCACCGAGGCGCCGCCGATCGTCACGATCAGGTCGGCGCCCGATGCCAGATCCAGCACCATGCGCAGGTCGGCTTCGGTATCGCGGGCGATGGGCAGCATCCGCGCGATGGCGCCTTCGGCCTCGACCAGCGCCTTCAGCGCGAAACTGTTCGAGGCGATGATCTGGTTCGGGCGGGGCGCTTCGCCCGGCATCACCAATTCGTCCCCCGTTGCGATCAGGGCGACCACCGGCCGGCGCGTCACCACCACGTCGGGGATGTTCATCGCCGCCAGCAACGCCAGATCGTTGGGACGAAGCCGGCGCGGCGACAGGCTGTCGCCAAGGCGGAAATCCTGCCCGCGCGGGCGGATGTTGATGCCGGGGCCAGCATCGGCGGTCAGCCGGATGCTGTCCCCGTCGGCGGCCACATCCTCTTGAACCACCACGCGGGTCGCGCCCTGAGGGACCGGCGCGCCGGTGAAGATCCGCACCGCCTGACCGGGCAGAACCGCGCCGGCAAAGCCGTGACCGGCCGCAGCCTCGCCCACCACGGCGAAGGTTTCGCCCACCTTCGGATCGCCGATCAGCGCATAGCCATCCATCGCCGAGGCATCGAACGGCGGCTGATCGCGCCCGGCCACCGCCGGTTTCGCCATCACCCGGCCCGCGGCTTCGGCCAGCGGCACGGTTTCCACCGCGAGCGGCCGGGCCAGCGCCAGCGCGCGTTCCAGCGCCTCGGCCACCGGGATCATGGCGTGACCTCGAACCGGCCCGACTTGCCGCCATCCTTCAGAACAAGGCGGATGTCGCTGATTTCCATGGTCTTTTCAACCGCCTTCACCATGTCGTAGATCGTCAGACAGGCAATGCTGACGGCTGTCAGCGCCTCCATCTCGACGCCGGTCTGGCCGCTGGTCTTGACGGTTGCCTGCACCACCACGCCGGGCAGCGCGGGGTCGGGGGTCAGGTCCAGCGCGACCTTGGTGATCGGCAGCGGATGACAAAGCGGGATCAGATCGGCGGTGCGCTTGGCCGCCATGATGCCGGCCAACCGCGCCACCCCCAGAACGTCGCCCTTTTCGGCCCGGCCTTCGGTCACCAGCGCCAGCGTCTCGGGCGACATCCGCACCGCCCCGCGCGCCACCGCGATCCGCGCCGTCACCGGCTTGTCGGACACATCCACCATATGCGCCCGGCCGGCTTCGTCGAAATGGCTGAGCCCCGCCATCACGCCCCGCCCTGGGCGGTCAGGGGGCTGGCCAGCAGCGCGCGGGTTGCGGCCTCGACATCGGGTTGCCGCATCAGACTTTCCCCGATCAGGAAGCAGCGCGCGCCATAGCGGGCCAGATCGGCCAGATCCTCGGGGGTGTAAAGCCCGCTTTCCGACACGATCAGCCGGTCTTCGGGCACCCGCCGCGCCAGATCGCGCGTCACGTCCAACGAGACCTCGAACGTGTCCAGATTGCGGTTGTTGATGCCGATCAGCCGCGATTTCAGCGCCTCGGCACGGGCCAGTTCCTCGCGCGAGTGGACCTCGATCAGCGCATCCATCCCCCAATGGGTGGCTGCGGCCTCAAGCTCCAGCGCCTGTGCATCCGAGACGCTGGCCATGATGATCAGGATGCAGTCGGCCCCCAGCGCGCGGGCCTCGGCGACCTGATAGGGGTCATACAGGAAATCCTTGCGCAGGCAGGGCAGGGCCACCGCCTCGCGCACCTGACGCAGATAGTCGTCGGCCCCCTGAAACGAGGGGCCATCGGTCAGCACCGACAGACAGGTGGCGCCGCCGGCCTCATAGGCGCGGGCAAGGGACGGCGGGTCGAAATCGGCGCGGATCAGCCCGCGCGACGGGCTGGCCTTCTTGATCTCGGCGATCAGCCCGTAGCCGGTCGCCGCTGCCGCCACCAGCGCATCGGCGAAGTGGCGCGGCGCAGGGGCCGCGCGGGCCGCATCCTCGACCACGGCCAAGGGCCGTTCTGCCTTGCGGGCGGCGATCTCTTCCAGCTTGTAAGCCTTGATGCGGTCGAGAATGGTGCTCATCCCGCCGTCCTTTCCATTTGTCGTAAGCCGGTTCAGCCGGCGTTGGTGATCCGGCCCAGCAGCGCGACCTTGGCCTTGGCCGCCCCGGACAGGATGCTTTCAAGGGCAAGGGCCGCCCCGTCCTTCAGGTTTCCGGCCTTGTCGGCCACAACCAGCGCCGCCGCCGCATTCAGCAGAACCGCATCGCGATAGGCGCCCGGCGCCCCGTCCAGCAGCGCGCGCAAGGCGGCGGCATTCTCGGCCGGGGTGCCACCGATGATCGCCTCGAACGGATGGACGGGCAGGCCGGCCTCTTCGGGGTGGACATCGAACTCGTGGATCTGGCCGGCATCCAGCGCCGCCACCTTCGACGGTGCCGAGATCGACAATTCGTCCGTGCCGTCGCCGCCATGCACCAGCCACGCCTTTTCCGAACCCAGTGTGCGCAGAACCTCGGCCATCGGCCGGATCAGATCGGCCGAGAAGGCGCCTGTCAACTGCCGTGTCACGCCCGCGGGATTGGTCAGCGGGCCAAGGATGTTGAAGATCGTCCGCGTCCCCAGCTCGGTTCGCACGGGGCCGACGTGGCGCATCGCCGGGTGATGCATCGGCGCCATCATGAAGCCGATCCCGGCCTCGATCAGGCAGTCCTCGACCACTTCGGGGCCGACCATCACGTTCAGCCCCATTTCGGTCAGCGCATCCGCCGCCCCCGATTTTGACGAGAGGTTCCGGTTGCCGTGCTTGGCCACCACCACGCCCGCCCCCGCCACCACGAAGGCCGTCGCGGTCGAGATGTTCAGCGTGCCCTTGCCGTCGCCGCCCGTGCCCACGATGTCGATGGCGCCATGGGGGGCGCGGACCTTGTGGCATTTGGCGCGCATCACCGTTGCCGCGGCGGCATATTCATCCACCGTCTCGCCGCGGGTGCGCAGGGCCATCAGCAAGCCGCCCATCTGCGCGGGCGTCGCCTCGCCCTCGAACAGACATTCAAAGGCGAATTCAGCCTCGGCCCGGGTCAGCGGGCGGGACGCTGCGGTGCCGATCAGCGGCTTCAGCCGGTCGCTCATGCCGGCACCCGGGCGCTGGCGCTGTCAAGGAAGGTGCGCAGCATCTGGTGACCATGTTCGGATGCGATGCTTTCAGGGTGGAACTGCACGCCCTCGATCGGAAGGGTCTTGTGGCGCAGGCCCATGATCGTTCCATCCTCAAGCCATGCGGTCACTTCAAGGCAATCGGGCAGGCTTTCACGCTCGACCACCAGCGAATGGTAGCGCGTGGCCAGGAAGGGCGAGGGCAGGCCGGCAAAGACGCCCTGTCCCGCGTGATGCATGGCGCCCATCTTGCCATGGACGATTTCGTGGCAGCGCACCACGCGGCCGCCAAAGGCCTGACCGATGGTCTGATGCCCAAGGCAGACACCCAGAAGCGGGATCTTCGCCTCGGCCGCGGCGGCGGTCAGCGGCAGGCAGATGCCGGCGGCCGCGGGGTCGCAGGGGCCGGGCGACAGCACGATGGCATCGGGGCGCAGCGCCATGGCCGCCTGCACGTCCAGCGCGTCATTGCGGCGCACCACGACCTCGGCGCCCAGTTCGCCAAGGTAATGCACGAGGTTGTAGGTAAAGCTGTCGTAGTTGTCGATGAGAAGCAGCATCTTGCGGCACCCCGTGGCGATGTGGAGGATAGGGGGTGAACCCTTGCGACGGTCGCGTTATACATGGGCCGAGCGGCGCAGGGGCGTCAAGGGGATGAACGGCGCGGCGAACGCGCGAAATGCCCCAGACCGGGGCTGGCAGGAGTTGGGCCGATGAGCCGGGGTTTCCTTTCGGGCATTGTGATGGGTGGCGTCGTGGGCTGCGTCGGGCTGGCGGTGGCCTCGCAGATCGCGCGCCCGCCGGGCACGACATGGACCGCCGCCGCCCCGCAGGCGACAGCGGCGCCGCAGCCCGGCATGGTCGCCCCCCCGGCCGAGGCCCCACCCGCCGACCTGCCATCCGCCACCGCCCCCGCGGCTGCCGTGCCCGCCACCGATCTTTCCCCGCCCGCCGGGTCCGAATTCGCCCGCCCCCTGCCCGAGGCGGCGCCGGTCCTGCCGGGGGCCGATGGCGGTCTTGCCCGCGGCGCGGCGCCCGCGGTGTCGGTGCCGGCCGCGGCCGAGTCCCTTGCCCCCGACACCGCCAGCGCCGCCCGCCCGCAGCCGGTGCCGCTGGAGCCGGCCGCCCCGGCCGCGCCCGCCGTCGACGCTGATGCCCCGGCCCGCGCGCCGCTGCCGCTGGCCGGGGGTGGTGTGGTCCGTCTGGCCGAGGCGCCGCAGCCGGGCGTGCCCATGGCCGAGGCCCGGCCCTCGGCGGCCGATCTGCCGCCGCCGCCGCCGCTGACCCCCGAGGAAGAGGCGATGATCGCCAAAGCCGCCGGCGAGGCGGCGCTGCCTCCCGTGGCGCCTTCTGCGGTGCCGACCGTCGAGGCGCCGGCCACGCCGCGGATGCTGGAACCTGATCCGGCCAAGGTGCCGGGTGCGCCCGTCCTGCCGGGACGGCTGCCGCGCATTGGCGAGACGGATGCCGCCGATGCCGCCCCGGCCGACGATGCCGATCTGCCGCCGATCCGCCGCCATGCCCGCGCCTTCGCCAATCCCGACCGGAAGCCCGCCTTCGCGATCCTGTTGCGCGATACCGGCGGGCCGGGGCTTGACCGCGAGGCGCTGGCCGGGCTGCCGTTCCCGGTCAGTTTCGTGATCGACCCGCAGGCCCCCGATGCCGCCGTGGCCGCCGCGATCTACCGCGCGGCAGGGCAAGAGGTGCTGATGCTGGCCACCGGCCTGCCCGAAGCCGCGCGGCCCGCGGATGCCGAGGTGACGCTGGAAGCCGCCGCCGTGGCGCTGCCCGAGGCGGTGGCGCTGGTGGATCTGCCGCAGGGCGGTGGCTTTCAGGGCGCGCGCAGCCTGTCCACGCAGGTGGTTGAAATCCTTGCGGCGCAGGGCCGTGGCATCGTCACCCACGACCGCGGGTTGAACGCCGCCGATCAGGTCGCCCGACGCGAGGGGCTGCCGGCCGTGCAGGTGTTCCGCAGTCTGGATGCGGGCCAGGAGGATGCGCAGGCGGTGCGCCGCACGCTGGATCGCGCGGCCTTCAAGGCGGCGCAGGACGGGCAGGTGGTGGTGATGGGCGACACCCGCCCCGAAACCGTGAAGGCGCTGCTGGAATGGACGGTCGAAGGCCGTGCCGACACCGTGGCCCTTGCCCCGGCGACAGCGGTGATGCGCTGAAACGGCGGCCGGTCGGGATGCGCTGAAACAGCGGCCGGCCGGGATGCCGCATCGGCCACGCGCCGGGCGGTGATGCGACAAAGCGCCGGAAAGCCGGCAGGACCGCCTTGGACGGTGCTGAACGCTCCTGTCACGCAAAGCGGGGCGCGCGCCATTGCCTTGATGGCGTGCGCGTGCCCCCCCGCCGGCTGGCGCGGTCAGGTGTTGCCGCGGCGGGCGAACAGGCCGGCATCTTCGGCCGCACGGCGCAGTGCGCGGGCCTTGTTGACGGTTTCCTGATACTCGGCCTCGGGGTCGCTGTCATAGACCACGCCGCCGCCCGACTGGATATACAGCGTCTCGTCCTTCAGAACCGCCGTGCGCAGCGCGATGCAGAAATCCATCTCGCCGTTGGCCGCGAAATACCCCACGCCGCCGCCATAGACGCCGCGCTTTTCGGGTTCCAGCTCGTCGATGATCTCCATCGCGCGGACCTTGGGCGCCCCCGAGACCGTGCCCGCGGGCAAGCCCGCCAGCAGCGCCGACAGCGCATCGTGGCCGTCCGCAATCTCGCCCACCACGTTCGAGACAATATGCATGACGTGGCTGTAGCGTTCGATGATGAATTTCTCGGTCGGGCGCACGGTGCCGACCTTGGCCACCCGGCCCACATCGTTGCGGCCCAGATCCAGCAGCATCAGATGTTCGGCCAGTTCCTTCTTGTCGGCCAGCAGGTCGGCCTCAAGCGCGCGATCCTCTTCGGGGGTGGCGCCGCGCTTGCGGGTGCCGGCGATGGGGCGGATCGTCACTTCGCCTTCGCGCAGCCGCACAAGGATTTCCGGGCTGGCCCCGACGACCTGAAAGCCGCCGAAGTTGAAGAAGAACATGAAGGGCGACGGGTTGGTGCGCCGCAGGCTGCGGTAAAGCGCAAACGGTGGCAGGGTAAACCTTTGCGCCCAGCGTTGCGACGGCACAACCTGAAAGATGTCGCCCGCGCGGATGTAATCCTTGGCGCGTTCCACCGCGGCCTTGTAGCCGTCGTGGGTAAAGTTCGACCGCATCTCGCCCACCGGCGCCACATCGCCAAAGTCGCGCTGGGCGGGCGGGGCGCGGTCCAGATCGCGCAGCGCATCCATCACCCGCTCGGCCGCCTGCGCATAGGCGGCCCGCGCCGACAGCCCCGAGGCCACCCATGCCGGCGCCACCACCATCACCTCGCCCTTGACGCCGTCCAGCACGGCAACGACCGAGGGCCGCATCAGCACCGCATCCGGAAGCCCCATCGGATCGGGGTTCACCCCCGGCAGATGTTCGACCAGCCGGATCATGTCATAGCCCAGATAGCCGAACAGGCCCGCCGCGATAGGGGGCAGGTCGGCCGGCATCTCGATCCGGCTTTCCGCGATCAGTGCGCGAAGGGTGTCCAGCGGGTGGCCTTCCAGCGGCTGGAACGCAAGCGGATCAAAGCGCGCCTCGCGGTTGATGCGGCTTTGCTGGCCATGGCACTGCCAGATCAGGTCGGGCTTCATGCCGACGACCGAATAGCGGCCGCGGATCTCGCCGCCGGTCACCGATTCCAGCATGAAGGTATCGGTCCGCGCTTCGGCCAGTTTCAGCATCAGCGACACCGGCGTATCCAGATCCGCGGTCAGGCGGGCATGAACAAGCTGGTTCTGCCCGGCATTCCAGCCGCGCTCGAAATCTTCGAAAGAGGTCACGATCGGCACGGGAACACCTTAGCGGAACTGGCTGTGAACGGCAGAGATCGCGGCATCGTCAAGCGTGATGCCGGCCTCCTGCATGAGAGCGTTGGAGAACAGCGTCAGCGCATCCTGCGACAGGGCCTGTTCGATCTGCGCCGACAACGAGGCTTTCAGCGCCAGCGCCGCCTCGTCCTCGGTGGGCGCGGGCAGCACCGCATCCAGCCGCAGCACCGCGGCGAAGGGCGTGCCGTCGTCGACCCTGCCTTCGATGGGGCGGGCGGCGCCCTCGGCCATCGCGAAGGCATCGGCCACCAGATCCTGCGGCACGTTTTCCACAAAGCCGTCGCGGGCCATCGGGCCAAGGCTTTCGACCGCGCCGAAGCTGGCCGGATCGGCGCCGCCCTTCACCGCCTCGGCGATTTCGGCCGCGCGGGCGGCCAGCGCCTTTTGCAGCATGTCGGCGCGGACGGCGGCGGCCACCGCGTCCTTCACCGCATCGAACGGCTTCAGCGCCGGCGGCACCACCTGATCCAGACGCAGCGCCACCAGACCGCCATCGGCCAGTTCGATGGTTTCGGGGAAATCATCGGTGGTCAGGGCTTCGGCGGCGTCACGGAAGGCGGGATAGCCCGACAGCGCCGAATCGATGCCCGGCCCGAAGTCAAGCGTCGCCACCGTCATGCCGGATTCGGTCGCCAGTTCTTCAAGGTTGGCGCCCGCGGCCAGCAGGTCGTCGATCCCGGTGCGGCGCTGCGCGATGGCGCGGCGGGCGGCATCCTGCTGGAATTCCGCCAGAAGATCGGCGCGTGCCTCGTCAAAGCTGGTTTCCTGCGCCGCGATCACGCCGTTGATGCGAAAGAGCGCGGGGCCAAGGTCGGTTTCGACCGGGCCAGCGATCCCCGGTTCGGTCAGGGCAAAGACCGCCTCGGCCGCGCGGCCCAGTTCGTCGCGCGAGACATCGCCCATGTCGATGTCATCCAGATCCAGCCCGCGGGCGGCGACAAGGCTTTCGAACGTGGCGCCGGTGTCAAGCTGCCGGCGCGCTTCGGCCGCGGCCTCGGCCGAGGGGAACACCAGACGTTCGACCAGACGCCGTTCCGGCTGAACATAGTCGGCGCGGCGTTCGTCATAAAGGGCGCGCAGCGCGGCGTCATCGGCGGGCAGGGTGGGGGCCACCTGTTCGGGCAAAAGCGCGGCATAGGTGATGTGCTTGATCTCGGGCGCGGTGAAATCGGCAGGATGGTCCTGATACCACGCCTGAAGCGCCTCGGCCGACGGCTCGGGCAGGGGGGCGGTCAGACTGTCCGCGCTTAACCGCAGCAGGGTGAAGCTGCGCCGTTCTGCGATATAGGCGTGCAGGCGGTCAACCATCGGTGCCGGCGCGGCAAAGCCGCCACCGACCGCGCCGGTCAGCAAAGAGCGGGCGATCTCTTCGCGCAGGCCGGTCTCGAACTCGGGTTCGGACAGGTTGTTCTGTTGCAGGACCATGCGATAGGTCTCGCGGTCGAAGCTGCCGGCGGGGCCGAAGAAGCTGTCGATCCCGGTGATCTCGCGTGCCACGCGGGCGTCGCCCACCGACAGGCCCATCCGTTCGGCCTCGTTGGCCAGCGCCGCCTGTGCGACAAGCCGGCTGCGCACCTGCGCGTCGATGCCGAAGGTCTGCGCCTGATCCATGCTGATCGGCTGGTTCATCTGGGCGCCAAGGGCACGCATTTCCTGCTGAAGCGCGCGGCCATAGTCCTGCATGGTGATCGGGCGGTCGCCGACGCTGCCGATCCGGCCGGCACCGCCGTTGAAGCTGGTGACGCCGAACCCGCCAAGGCCCACCGCCATCAGGCCGACAAGGCCCCAGAACACCAACTGGGTGCCTTTCTTCTTCGGCTTGTGGTGCTCGATGCTGGTCAGTCGGGACATGGTGCGCCTTCCGGTTCGGGACGGTTGCGCCTGTCTAGGGCCTTGGGGCCGCCGGGGCAAGACGCAGGCAGGGGCGCGGGCGCTTGCCGCAGCACTGCGCCGCCGCTAGGCTTTGGCCCAACCGTAGCGGAGGATGCGATGCGCTGGGCGATCCGACTGGCGGGCGTGGTGCTGGGTCTTGGGGTGCTGTTCGTGATCGCGCTGGTGCTTGTCCCGCGCGAAAGGGTGGCGGAACTCGCCGCGGCCGAGTTCGAGCGCGCAACCGGCCGGGCGCTGACCATTGAAGGCGAGGTGCGGCCCTCGGTCTGGCCGAAGCTGGGGGTGCGCACCGGCCCCGTCACCATCGCCAATGCCGACTGGTCGCGCGAAGGGCCGCTGCTTCAGGCGGCGTCGCTGGAAATCGGGCTGGATACCTACGGGCTGATGACCGGGGTCTGGCGGATCGATCGGATTGCGCTGGACAGCCCGGTGATCCGGCTGGAACGCGCGGCCGATGGCCGGGCGAACTGGGATTTCGACCGGCCGGACCCTGCGGGCGGAACGGGTGGCGGGGATGGGGCGCCTTCGGCCGAGGGTCGGGGCTTTGCCGGCTTCACGCTGGACGAGGGGGTGATCTCGGGCGGGCGGTTGCTCTGGATCGATCATGCCACCGGCCGCCGGGTTCAGCTTGACGCGCTGGACGCCACCGCCAGCCTGCCAGAGCCGGGCGGCGCGGCCGCGATCACGCTGTCGGGGCAGGGCAACGGGCGCGGCTTCACCGTCGCGGGCACGGTGGACGAGGCCGCCGCCTTCCTGTCAGGGCAGGTGGTGCCGGTGCGGCTGTCGGCGCTGACCGGCGCGGCCCGTATCGGGTTCGACGGACGTCTGGGCACGGCGCCGCTGGCGGTGGACGGGCGGCTGGATGCGGTGCTGGGCGATCTGTCCGATCTGATGGCGTTTCTGGGCCGGCCGCAACCGGCGTTGAAGCCGGGCCTTGGCCAGCGCGAAGTATCGGTCGCCGGGCAGTTGACGCGGACCAAGGGCGGATCGCTACATCTGCGCGAGGCCGACCTGCTGCTGGATGGCAACCGCCTGCGCGTCGATGCCGATCTGACGCGCGGCGAAAAGCGCCCCCGGCTTGAGGCGAAGCTGCGCGGCGCGGTTCTGGATCTGTCGGCGCTGAGCGCGAAGGATGGCGGTGCCAAGGGCGGCGGCGCGGCGGCGGCCGGCCGTGGCCGCGCGGCGGCAGGGGGCGGCTGGTCGACCACACCGTTCCGGCTTGGGGCGCTGGAGGCGCTGGATGCGGCGGTGGCGATCAGCGCCGATGGCGTCGATCTGGGCCGGCTGCGGTTGGGGCCGACACGGGCCATTGTCACGCTGGACCGCGCGCGGGCGGTGATCGACCTGCGCGAGGTCGCAGCCTATGGCGGCGGCATCACCGGCGAGGTGGTGCTGAACGCCCGCGGTGGTCTGTCGGTGGGCGCCGATCTGACGCTGACCGGCCTTGCGACCGAACCCCTGCTGCGCGATCTGGCGGGCTATGATCGGCTGGCCACCACCGGCGATCTGCGGCTGAAACTGCGGTCGGCGGGCGGCAGCATGGATGCGCTGATGCGTGGGGTGTCCGGCACCGCCTCGGCGCGTTTTGGCAAGGGCGAGATGCGCGGGCTGGATGTGGCGCGGATGGTGCGGACGCTGGATGCAGGCTCGGTCGGTGAGGGTGCGACGACGATCTTCGACAGCGTGACCGCCAGTGTCGCCATCGACAAGGGCGTGGCGCGCAACGACGATCTGACGCTGACCGCGCCGCTGCTGCGTGCGACGGGGGCGGGGCGTGTCGATCTTGGCGGGCGCAGTCTGGATTACCGGCTGCTGCCAACTTTGTTGCCGCGCAGCGATGGCGGCGGCGGGGTCACGGTGCCGGTGCTGATCTCGGGGCCATGGGCCAATCTGCGCTATCGGCTGGATCTTGAGGCGCTGGTGCGCCAGCCGGTCGAACGCGAACTGAAGGAACGCCTGACCGACGAGGCGGCGCAAAAGCTGGGCGTGGTGCCGGACGCGGGTGAAAGTCTGGAAGACGCCGCCAAGCGCCGCGCCCGCAAGGCGCTGGAAAAAGAGGCCGCCCGCGCGTTGGAAAAGATGCTGGGCGGCAACTGAGGTGACCCCTATCTGGCGGGGAACCCCGTCTTGCCGGGCGTCTTGTCAGGGGCTTTGACGGCACGGCCAGCGCCCGTGTCAGGCGCCGGCCCTGCCGTCCGCTGCGGTCAGCGGCGACGGTCGCGCCGCGCGCTCATCGGTTGGAAGGCCACGCCGACATGGGCTTCGCAATAGGGCTTGCCCGGCATCGAATGCAGGCCGCAGAACCAGAAATCTTCGGTTGCCGGGTCACCGATCGGCCATTTGCAGGTCCGCTCGGTCAGTTCCATCAGCGTCAGCCGCTTGGCGCGCTTTTCGACCTCGCGGACCGAGGCCAACGCCTCGGGGCTGATCTCGTTGGCCGAAGGCTGCGGCGGCAGCGGCTGCCCTGCGGGCACCACCGGCTTGCGCAGCGGGATCGTTGCCACCGGCGCCGGGGCGGGGGTGGGGCGTTCGGGCGCAGGGCGCGGCTCGGCGGCGCGGGGCGGCTCGGCCGCGGGGCGGCTGGGCTCGGGGCGTGCCGGGGCGGCGGCCGCCACGGGGGCGGGCTGCGGGGCGGGGGCTTCGTCCTCGGGCTCGGGCTGGCTGCCGTTGCTGCCGACCCGGTTCGACAGGCCCAGACGATGCACCTTGCCGATCACGGCATTGCGGGTCACGCCGCCCAGTTCCTTGGCGATCTGGCTGGCGCTCTGGCCCTCGGCCCACATTCGCTTCAGGGTCTCGACGCGCTCGTCGGTCCAGGACATGCCGCAACTCCGCTTGAGGGTGGACCCGGCACAAAGGCGCCGGGCTTCCGCCGGCCCCGGTTCCGTCCGGGGAGTGCAGAGATTTACACCCGGCCCGGCGGCGTTTCAAGCCGGCCCGACGTCCCGGCCCGGATTCGGCCGCGCCGGAGCTTGCGGAATCCGATGGACAGCACGGCCCCGCCGCGCTAATGCGCCGCCATGACACACCGGACCCACCCGTTCCCGTCGCGACGCCGACGCGCCTGACGCACAGACCCGCGCCCCTCGCGCGGCCTGTCCGACTGTCATTCACCTCTGCACATCACGTTGACTTGGGGCGCCCTGTCTGGCACCCCTGTGGCTTTCCAAGGGACCGATACCCATGATTTCCGCCGTCCTGCCGACCTACAACCGCGCGCCCATCGCTTTCGTGTCCGGCGAAGGCTCCTGGCTTACGGCCGAGGATGGCAGCCGATACCTTGATCTTGGCGCGGGCATCGCGGTCAATGCGCTGGGGCACGCCAATCCCGCGCTGGTTCAGGTGCTGACGCAGCAGGCGGCGAAACTGTGGCATGTCTCGAACCTGTATCGCATCCCCGAACAGGAACGGCTGGCCGAAAAGCTGGTCGAGGCGACCTTTGCCGATACGGTGTTCTTCACCAATTCCGGCACCGAGGCCGCGGAACTGGCGATCAAGATGGTCCGGAAATACTGGTCGGAACAGGGCCAGCCCGACCGGATCGAGATCCTGTGCTTCGAGGGCGCGTTTCACGGCCGCTCGACGGGTGCCATCGCCGCGGCGGGGTCGGAAAAGATGGTCAAGGGCTTTGGCCCGCTGATGCCGGGGTTCCGGCAACTGCCCTTTGGCGATCACGCCGCGCTGCGGGCCGCGATCTCGGACCGGACGGCGGCGGTGATGATCGAGCCCATTCAGGGCGAGGGCGGCATCCGCGTCCTGCCCGATGTCTGCCTGAAGGGGCTGCGCGACGCCTGCGATCAGGTCGGCGCGCTGCTTGTCTTCGACGAGGTTCAGTGCGGCATGGGGCGGACGGGCAAACTGTTCGCCCATGAATGGGCCGGGATCGAGCCCGACATCATGATGGTGGCCAAGGGCATCGGCGGTGGCTTTCCGCTGGGCGCGGTTCTGGCCACGGAAAAGGCCGGCGCCTGCATGGTCGCGGGCAGCCATGGGTCCACCTATGGCGGCAACCCGCTGGGCTGTGCGGTCGGGGCGAAGGTGATGGAGATCGTGTCCGACCCGGCGTTTCTGGCCGAGGTCGGGCGCAAGGCCGCGCTGTTCCGCCAGAAGCTGGAAGGGCTGGTCGCGGCCCATCCGGCAGTGTTCGAGGAAGTCCGGGGCGCCGGGCTGATGCTGGGGCTGAAGTGCCGGGCTCCGAATACCGATGTGGTCAAGGCGGCCTACGCCCAGCACCTGCTGACGGTGCCGGCGGCCGACAATGTGCTGCGCCTGTTGCCCGCGCTGAACATCCCCGACGAGGATATCGCCGAGGCCGCACTGCGGCTGGATCGGGCGGCGGGGGCGCTGGGCGCGGATGCGGCCTGACGCGCGCCAACGCCCGCACCGGCGGCGACGAGGCGGGGACGCATCCGCCTCGTGAAACCGATCCATCGGGCAGGGCGCCAGCGGCGCTTGGGGGCGAAGGCGCCCCGGCCCGGCAATCAAGGCCGAAAAAGTGAACCATTTCCTCGATATCCACAAGACCGACGCCGCCGATCTGCGGCAGATGATTGACTGCGCCCATGCGATGAAGGCCGCCCGCAACGGCCGGCCCAAGGGCCTGCCCGATGATGACCAGCCGCTGGCCGGGCGCATGGTCGCGCTGATCTTCGAAAAGCCCTCGACCCGCACGCGGGTGTCCTTTGACGTGGGCGTGCGCCAGATGGGCGGGCAGACCATGGTGCTGTCGGGCAAGGAGATGCAGTTGGGCCATGGCGAGACGATCGCCGATACCGCCCGCGTGCTGTCGCGCTATGTCGATCTGATCATGATCCGCACCTTCGAAGAGGCGACCCTGCTTGAAATGGCGGAACATGCCACGGTGCCGGTCATCAACGGGCTGACCAATCGCACCCATCCCTGCCAGATCATGGCCGATGTGATGACCTATGAGGAACATCGCGGCCCGATCGCCGGGCGCCGCGTGGTCTGGGCCGGCGACGGCAACAATGTCTGCGCCTCGCTGATCCATGCCGCGGGGCAGTTCGGTTTCGACTTCACCTTCACCGGCCCGCCCACGCTGGACCCCGAGGCCGAGTTCATCGCCTATGCCCGCGACAAGGGCCGTCAGGTGACGATCGAGCGCGACCCGGCCCGCGCGGTGGAAGGCGCGGATCTGGTGGTCACCGACACATGGGTGTCGATGCACGATCCGCAATCCGCGCGCGAACGGCGCCACAACCAGTTGCGCGCCTATCAGGTGAACGATGCGCTGATGGCGCGGGCCAAGCCTGACGCGCTGTTCATGCACTGTCTGCCCGCCCACCGCGACGACGAGGTGACAAGCGCGGTGATGGATGGTCCCCATTCGGTGGTGTTCGACGAGGCCGAGAACCGACTGCACGCGCAAAAGGCGGTCATGCGCTGGTGTCTGGGCCTGTAACCGGGGCGGGGGCGCGCGCCATGTCGATCACGGCTGGCATGGCATCGCGCGTCACGATGCCGATGGGGTCGGCCGGGGGATGGTTTTGACGCAGGGGCGGGCGGTCGTCCCTGCGCATCCGGTCTGCCTGTGACGCCGGCCTTGCGTGACGCCGGCCTTGCGTGACGGGGGCATCCGGCGCGCGGTTCAGGCGTCACGCTCGGACAGGGCGCGGGCGCGGCAACTCCAGCGTGTGATGCGGTAGCGGGGATGGGCGTCGGCCCATTTCGCCAGTTCCGGCTGGGCCCCCATGACGCAGGTCATCGGGCTGATGTCGGAATAATACAGGCTGCGCTGTTCGCAGGCGTCGGGCGCGGCGCTCAGGCAGGCGATGAAGGCCAGTTCGATCATAGCGACCTCTTGATGGAAGCGAGGTCCTCCCTGAACACCAATCATACTGGAACGGCGTTGCCGGAACGCAAACAGGCGATGCGTCAGGGTGGCGGCGCAGGCGGATTGTGCCGAGAACGTGCAGCCGGTGGGTCCGGTTGCTGCGGATTTTTACAGTATGGGAATTTTTGCCGATCCCGCAAGCGCGGCTTCGGGCAGGGCGCGGCCGGGCCTAGAACTGGATCGGCTCCAGCGGGTCATAGCCGATGCCTGCGCCCCATGCCGCGCCGGGCAGGCTGCCGGGCTTGAACCGGACCGACGCCAGTTCGGTGCGCGAGAAGAAGTGCCGCCGGGTCACGATGCCTTCGGGGTCACGCCAGTCGGGCAACAGATCGCCCGACAGCAGGGTGCAGCGGAAGAAGATGTCGACCTGATGAAAGCCCGAGGCGGGGTCGTGGAACTCGTTCACAAGGCGCGGCTCGTGCACGGCGACATGCAGGCCGGTTTCCTCGGCCACTTCGCGGATCAGGTTGTCGGGAAGGGATTGGCCGGCCACCACCCCGCCGCCGGGCGCACCCCAGAGATCCGAGCTGCCCTCGGGCCAGGCATTGACCAGAAGCAGGCGGTTCCGGTGCAGGATCAGGGCGCGGACGGCAAGGCGGGGTTGCATCATGGCACAAGTGTCGGGGGGCGGGGCGGGTTTGTCCATGCCCGGATGGCGTCGGGGGGGGGTGCCGCCCGCGGAGGCATCGAGCCCCCGCGGGCGGCGCTGCCGCGGATGCGGGCCGCGGGTCAGGCGCGACCGTCGGCGGCCGCGCAGCGCGGGGCCAGTGCCGCCACCACCAGCAGCAGCAGCGCCAGCGCGGCATAGGTCAGGCGGAACCCGGTCTGTTCGGCGATGACGCCGATCGACGAGGGCGCGACGAGGATGCCGGAATAGCCCATCATCGCCACCGTCGAGATGCCCGCGCCGGGGCTTAGGCCCGGCTGGTTGCCGGCCGCCGAGAAGGTGATCGGCACCGTATTGGCGATGCCAAGGCCCGTGACCGCGAAGGCCGCCAGCGCCCAGCCTTCAGAGGGCGCGATGCTGGCCGCGGCCAGCCCCACCGCTGCCAGCACGGCTGACGCGCGCAGCGTGTGCACCGCGCCAAAGCGGTTGCGCACCCGGTCGCCGGCAAAGCGCATCGCTGCCATCGCGGCCGAGAACAGGCCGAAGGCCAGCCCCGAGCTGGCGGTTCCGCCGCCCAGTTCCTGCATGACGTAAAGCGCCGCCCAGTCGAGCACCGCGCCCTCGGGCACCATGCAGAACAGTGCCATCAGCCCGATCAGCCAGATCGCCGCGCCGCGCGGCAGGCCGCGACGGGCAGGGGCATGGGCCGGCGCTGGCGGCTCGGCCAGAAGGGGGCGCCCTGCCACAAGCACCACCGCGAGCGCCGCCATCGACACGACCAGCGCCTGCGCCCCCGCGCCCAGCGTGGCGATCAGAAGCCCGCCCAGCCCGCCGCCGGTGAAGCCGCCGAGGCTCCAGAATCCATGCGATGAGGACATGACGGCGCGGCCAAGGCGGCGTTCGACCTCGACCGCGTTGGCGTTCATCGCCACATCCATGCAGCCGATGCAGGCGCCCATCGCCACCATCGCCAGCGTCAGCCCATAAAGGCCGGGCGCCAGCACCACCGCTGCCAGCGTCAGGCTGGCCGCAACCGCAAACAGCCGCAACACGGTGCGCGAGCCGTGTCGGGCCACAAGCCCGCCGGTCAGCGCCATCGCCGCGACCGCGCCGGCCCCAAGAGCAAGGATCAAAAGGCCCATCGCGCCTTCGCCGATGCCATGGCGCGGCAGCAACAGCGGGATCTGCGGCGCCCATGCCCCCATCACGAGGCCATTGGCGAAGAACATGGCCGCCACGGCCCATCGCCCGCGCCGGGCAGCGGCAAGATCGGTGGTCACATAGGCTCTCCTTGGTCCTTGAGTCTTCGACGGTTCTTGCCTCTTCGCCCGGCCACGCCGCTTCCCCGGCGCCAGCTTGGGCAGGCCGGGGGCTGCACGGTTCCTCGGACAGGGATGGTGCCATCGGTCGGGGTGCGGGGTCTGTCACCGAATGAAACGGGGGGCATGGGGGCAGGCATGGGGCTGCTGCCGGTCACGTTCCGCGCGGCTTGGCGCGCAGCGTGGGTTCGGCCGCGGTCGGGTCTTCGGGCCAGGGGTGGCGCGGATAGCGGCCGCGCATGTCGCGCCGCACATCGGCGTAGGAACTGGCCCAGAAGCCCGGCAGATCCATCGTCACCTGCACAGGCTTGCCCCCCGGCGACAACAGCGTGATCCGCAACGGCAGCCGCTTTGGCCCCACCACCGGATGACAGGTCACGCCGAACAGCTCCTGAAGGCGGATCTCGATCCCCGGCGCCTCGCCGTCATAGTCGATGGGCACGCGCCGGCCCAGGGGCGTTTCGAAATGCGCCGGGGCGAGGCGGTCGAGAAGCTGCACCCCGTCCCACCCCAGCCGGGCGCGCAGCGGTTCAGTCAGATCAAGCGCACGCAGGTCGGCCTCGGTCCGCCGGCCCGACAGGAAGGGCAGAAGCCAGCCGGGATCGTCCAGCAGCGCCGCATCCGACAGGTCGGGCAGGTCCGCGCCCTCGGCCCGGCACAGCATGGCGCGGGCGCGCAGGCGGCGGGCGCCGTCGCCCCACGGCAGGCCGATCTGGCGCAGGCCATCCACCGCGGCACGGGCGAGCGCCTCGGGCGGGGCGTCGGGCCAGGCGCGATCATCCAGCACCAGCGCGCCGAACCGTTCCTGCCGCCGCGCGATCACCCGGCCGTCGCGGCGGGACCAGTCGCAGACCTCGTGCCAGCCGATCCGCGTCGGAAACAGCGCCCGAAGGTCGGATTCGGTCAGGGCCGCGGCCTGCCGCACCCGGGCCTCGCGCGGGTCGCCGTCCAGATCGGTCGCCACGATCAGCCGCGCCCCCGACAGTGGCTGTCCCGGCTCCATCACTGCGCCCTTGCCGCCCGACAAGACCCAGCGCGGCGCATCGCCCTTGCGGCGCAGCCCCACCCGGTCGGGATAGGCAAGGGCGGCCATCTGGCCCACCGACAGCCCGGCCGCGGTATCGGGCGCAAGGCGCACAAGCCGTTGTGCCTCTTGCCGGATGCGGGTCAGGGCGGGGCGGTTCACCTCATGCGGGTGATCGTCGGAAAACCGCTTTGGATCGCGCAGCGCCGCCAGCCGAAGCGTCAGATCGGGCGGCCCGCGCACCGGATCGCGGTCCGCCATCAGCGCGGCCAGGGGCGCCGCGTCACGCCCCGCCACCATCAGCATGTGCCCCAGCCGCGGATGCAGCGGAAGCCGCGCCAGCGCCCGGCCATGATCGGTGATCCGGCCCCCCTGAAGCGCCCCCAACCCGTCCAGCAGGCTGCGGGCCTCGGCCAGCACACCGGGATGCGGCGGGGTCAGAAAAGGCAGGTCGGTGCTGCCCCAGACCGCCAGTTCCAGCGCAAGGCCGGTCAGGTCGGCGGCCTCGATCTCGGCGGGGGGGAAGGGGGCCAGCGCGCCTTCCTCGCCGCGGGTCCACAGCCGGTAGCAGACCCCCGGCGCCACCCGGCCGGCGCGGCCGCGGCGCTGCTCGGCCTCGGCGCGCGTCACCCGTTCCGTTACCAGCCGCGACATCCCCGACGCGGGATCGAACCGCGCCCGCCGCGCCCGGCCGGCATCGACCACCACCCGCACCCCCGGAATGGTCAGCGAGGTTTCCGCGATCGAGGTCGCCAGCACGATCCTGCGCATGGAACAGGGCGCCAGCGCCGCGCGCTGTGCCGCGAAATCCATCGCGCCATAAAGCGGCGCCACCTCGCACCCCGGCAGCGACAGCAGCGCCTGCACCCGGCGGATCTCGCCCTCGCCGGGCAGAAAGACCAGCACATCGCCCGCCGTCTCGGCCACCGCCCGCCGGATCAGATCGGCAACCGCGGGTTCCAGCCGCGCCCCCGCGGGCAGCGGCCGGTCCAGCCAGCGGATGTCCACCGGAAAGGCCCGCCCGGCCGAGGTGACCACCGGCGCGCGCCCCATCAGATCAGCCACCGGCTGCGCATCCAGCGTGGCCGACATCGCCAGCAGAATCAGATCCTCGCGCAGCGCGCCCCGCACCTCAAGCGCCAGCGCAAGGCCCAGATCGGCGTTCAGGCTGCGTTCGTGGAACTCGTCAAAGATCAGCGCGCCGATGCCATCCAGCGACGGATCGTCCTGCACCATCCGGGTCAGGATGCCTTCGGTCACCACCTCGATCCGGGTCGCGCGGCTGACCTTTGCCTCGCCGCGGATGCGGTAGCCCACGGTCTGGCCCACCGGCTCGGCCAAGGTGTCGGCCATCCGCTCGGCCGCGGCGCGGGCGGCAAGGCGGCGCGGCTCCAGCATGACGATGCGGCCGGGGGCCAGCCCGGCATCCAGCAGTGCCAGCGGCACGCGGGTGGTCTTGCCCGCACCGGGCGGCGCCTGAAGCACCGCCATCCGGCGGGCGCCAAGGGCGGCGATCAGATCCGGCAGGGCCTCGTCAATGGGAAGGGTCTCGCTCATGGTGCCGTTATGGCCGCAGCACGCGCCCCGCGCCAGAGCCTGAGGGCACGTCAGCGAAGGGCAAAGACCCGCCCGATCCCCGCGCCCAAGACTAGCGCCGCGTCAACGTCGCCCGGCCATAAAGCGTGTCGGTCGCCACCTCGACCACCCGCATCCGGCCCTCGGCCGTGGGGGCATAGGTCAGCGAAAAGGGAAACCGGGTCTTTTCGGCCATGTCCTTGCGCGAATAGCCGGCAATCCTGAGGAACTCGCCCGTGCAGGTCACGCCCTGACCCTTGGCCTGCGGCGCAGCCAGCGCCAGCCGGGTCCGCCGCCGTCCGTCAAAGATGTCCAGCGACAGCCGACATTCCTTGCCCGGCTCGACATCGCGCAAGACCGCGTAAAGCGCCGTCAGCGGGTCCACCGTGCCCTTCTGGGTCGCCGGATCGACATCATAGGGCCGCGGATCGCGCGGCGGATCATAGGCATCCACCCGTGGCACGCCCCCCCGCCACGACATCTCGACGTTGGATTGCCGCTTGCCGGTGTCGGCGCTCTCGCGATAGCGCAGGGGCGCAGGCAGCCCGCCGCTGATCCCCCCGCGCGCCTCGGCGTCATAGCGAACCTTGCGCAGCATCCCCAGCAACCCGCCGCTCTGCAACCGGCCCGAGACGGCATACCGTCCCGCCTCCTCGGTGCCGCTGAAAGACAGGGTTCCCGCCCCGATCCCCCGCAACACCAGATCGAACGCGGCCTTGTCGGTCTGGGCCGACGCCGGCCCCGCGACAAGCGCCGCCACCACGATCAAAGCCTTCATCGCCGTCACCCCGCCCGTCACAACCTCCCCTCTGGCATATCCCGGCAAGAGCGGGCAAAACAGCCCCGCGCCGATCCCGCCCGCTGACAATCGCGTCACCGGCAGATCCGCGCGCCACCCTGCCGGAGCGCCCGATGGATGTAACAGATCTCGCCTCGCGTATCGCCAGCGGCGACCGCCGCGCGCTGGCCCGCGCCATCACCCTTGTCGAAAGCCAGCGCGCCGACCACCGCGAACAGGCGCTGGCACTGCTGAACGACCTTGCCCGCCACCCGCGTCAGGCGCTGCGCATCGGCTTGTCCGGCACCCCCGGCGTCGGCAAATCCACCTTCATCGAAACCTTCGGCCTGATGCTGGTGGGCCTTGGCCTGCGGGTGGCGGTGCTGGCGGTCGATCCGTCCTCGGCGCGCTCGGGCGGCTCGATCCTCGGCGACAAGACCCGGATGGAGCGGCTCTCGCGCGAACCGCGCGCCTTCATCCGACCCTCGCCGTCGCAAACCCACCTCGGCGGGGTGGCCCGCCGCACCCGCGAGGCCGTGGCACTGTGCGAAGCCGCAGGCTTCGACGTGATCCTGATCGAGACGGTCGGCGTCGGCCAGTCCGAAACGGTGGTGGCACAACTGTGCGACCTGTTCCTCCTGCTCCTCGCCCCGGCCGGCGGCGACGAACTGCAAGGCGTCAAGCGCGGCATCATGGAGATGGCCGACCTCATCCTCGTGAACAAGGCCGACGGAGACCTGAAACCGGCAGCGATGCGCACCGTATCGGATTATGCCGGCGCGCTGCGCCTGCTGCGCCGCCGCCCGCAAGACCCCGAGGGCTTCCCCAAGGCGCTGCCGGTCTCTGCGCTGGAAGACACCGGCCTTGCCCCGGCCTGGACCGAGATGCAGACCCTGATCGGCTGGCGTCGCGACCACGGCCACTTCGCCCGCCGCCGCGCCGAACAGGCCCGCCACTGGTTCGAGGAAGAGGTCCGCCAGGGCCTCCTGGCCGTCCTGACCCGCCCCGGCCCCGTCCGCGAAACGATGGCTCGCCTTGGCGATGCCGTCACCCAGGGCACCCTGACCCCCGAGGCCGCCGCGGCCGAGCTTCTGGCGCAACTCTGAAAACCGCGCCGCATCACACCACGGATATCAAAGCGGCGGCTCTGACCGCCCTTTTCCCAGTTCATTCTGGCCCAAATATCCCAGGGGGGACCGGGGGGCGTGAAGCCCCCCGGCGCCGGCTCCGGGCGCTGACCATTCCAGTCCCTGAATCGCTTGACGTCGCCCCCGATTGCCCCTAAACGGCCCCGATGGAATTCGGCGCGCTGCCTTCGGCGGTGCCCTTCATGCACCACAACGTGCATCTGATGCACAACCACGAGGATCACGACCATGTCGCGCGTCTGCGAACTCAGCGGTAAGGCTCCGATGACCGGCAACACGGTCAGCCACGCCAACAACAAGTCCCGTCGGCGCTTTCTGCCGAACCTCAACGTCGTCACGCTGATCTCGGACGTGCTCGGCCAGTCGTTCAAGCTGCGCATCTCGGCGGCAGCCCTGCGCACGGTGGACCACCGCGGCGGCCTCGACGCCTTCCTTGCCAAGGCCAAGGATGACGAGCTGTCGCTCAAAGCCCGCGCGATCAAGAAGGAAATCGAGAAGGTCCAGGCCACCGCGGCCTGAGTCCTTCCTTCGGACACAGGCGAATCGGCCTTCCGCCCAATCGTCTGCCGTTTGAATTAGATAACCCGCCCCCGGAAACGAGGGCGGATTTTTTCTTTTCCCGGCGCGCATAGGCCATGCGGCTCAAGAGGCCAGACCCCGACAGGGGCGCGAGTTTCCTGTTGCACGGGGTGGGCAGACATGGTCCGTCTCCGTCTCCGTCTCCGTCTCCGTCTCCGTCTCCGTCTCCGTCTCCGTCTCCGTCTCCGTCTCCGTCTCCGTCTCCGTCTCCGTCTCCGTCTCCGTCCCGGTTCTGCGATGGTCTTGCTGCGGCGTTGCGATGGCGCAAGCTTTGGCGACAATGCCGGCTTGCCCCGCTCTGCCAGTCGCCTAAGATCGCGGGCATGATCCGGTTTCGCGCCCTTCTGGCCCTGCTGGTCGGCCTTGCGCTGGCCTCTGCCTCGCTGACGGCATCGGTCGCGCGGGTCGATGCGGCGGGGGCCATGCAGGTGGCGATCTGCACCGGCTATGGCATGACCACGCTTCTGGTCGATTCCGAGGGTCGGCCGGTCGCGCCCACCCATCCCTGTCCGAAGTGCCTTGCCGGCATGATGGCCGCGGCCCTGCCCGAAACGGTGCCGCTGCCGGCCCGGCCGGTGTCGGATGGTCGGGCGGCGCGGCTTGACCGGCTGGCGCTGCCGGGGGCCATCGCTTGTGTCCGGCCTTGCGCCAGGGGGCCGCCATGGGCTGCCACCTGAGCTTTCGGACCCAACCCCACGACAGGAGAGAATGATGACCCTGCTGAAATGCCTGATGACTGCCTCGGCGCTGGCCCTTGCTGCGGGCGCCGCGCTTGCCGACAGCGAGATTGCGGTCAAGGATGCCTATGCCCGCGTGTCCAGTGCCGCTGCCAGGTCCGGCGCGATCTTCATGGTGATCGAGAACCACGGCACGACCGACGACCGGCTGGTTGCCGCCGCCTCGGACGTCTCGGCCAGGACGGAACTGCACACCCACATCCTGGGCGCCGATGGCGTCATGCAGATGGTCGCGGTGAAGGAAGGCTTCCCCGTTCCCGCCCATGGCACCCATATCCTTCAGCGCGGGGCTGACCATGTGATGCTGATGGGGCTGACCGCACCGCTGGTCGATGGCGAAAGCGTGAAGCTGACGCTGAGCTTTGAAAGCGGCAAGACCGTTGAACTTGATGTTCCGGTGGACTCGGCCCGCACTGTCGCGGCACCGATGGACGGCCAGCCGATGGATGGGGCGATGCACAGCAGCCACTGACGTGCAGGTCGCGGGCAGGGAACGGCGCGGGCAGATGCTGCCTGCGCCGTTTTTTCGTCTTAGCCGGCGCAGAACGCCTGCGCGGTTTCCCCGAAGGATTTGTAGCGCGACCAGAAGGCCGTGTCCGAGTCGCGGTTGGAAAAGCGCACTTCCTGCGCCCGCTCGGGGTCGTTGAAGAACTTGGCCGCCCGGCGCTGGTCGCCGCCGCGCAGTGTCATGTCCGCAACCTGCTGTATGCAGGTGCAGGTGGCGCGGTTGGCCGCCTGACGATCAGACTTCAGGCAGGCGCGTTCGATCGGGCCGCCTGCCATGGTGATGGTGGGAAGGAAAAGCGCGGCAAGTGCCGCCGCAAGGGCCGGTTTCATCATCATCTGCCTCGTTTGCTGCCCGGGCAGGCTGGGTTCCTGCCGCCATTCTGTGCCCGGCATTATGCCAGATCTGCGATGCAGAGTTCAAACGATTCCGGTTAACGAATCGCCCTATGCCTCGCTTGTGGTGCGGCTGACGGGTATCCGCAACATCCTGTGCGTCCTGCCGCGGCAGGCGCCGCGAAACGCCATTGACCGGCCAAGGATTCCTGCTCATATGCCGCGCATGACCCAGCTCGACCTTATCCGCAATTTCTCGATCGTGGCGCATATCGACCACGGGAAATCCACCCTTGCCGACCGGCTGATCCAGTTGACGGGAACGGTGGCCGAACGCGACATGAAGGCCCAGATCCTCGATTCGATGGATATCGAGCGGGAGCGCGGGATCACCATCAAGGCCAACACCGTGCGGATCGAATATCCCGCCAAGGACGGCCGGACCTATATCCTGAACCTGATCGACACCCCCGGCCACGTCGACTTCGCCTATGAGGTCAGCCGCTCGATGCGCGCGGTCGAAGGATCGCTTCTGGTGGTCGATGCCAGTCAGGGCGTCGAGGCGCAGACGCTGGCCAACGTCTATCAGGCGCTGGATGCGGGTCACGACATCGTTCCGGTCCTGAACAAGATCGACCTGCCCGCAGCCGAGCCCGAACGCGTCAAGACCCAGATCGAGGATGTGATCGGGCTGGATGCGTCGGACGCGGTGCTGATCTCGGCCAAGTCGGGCCTTGGGATTCCCGATGTGCTGGAAGCCATCGTGACCCGCCTTCCGCCGCCCAAGGGCGACCGCACCGCGCCGCTGAAGGCGATGCTGGTCGATTCGTGGTATGACGCCTATCTGGGCGTGGTCGTGATGATCCGCGTCATGGACGGGGTGATCCGCAAGGGCGACCGGGTCAAGATGATGCAGACCGGCGCGGTCTATGGCATCGACCGGCTGGCGGTGCTGAAGCCGCAGATGGTCGATATCGAGGAACTGGGCCCGGGCGAGATCGGCGTTCTGACCGCCTCGATCAAGCAGGTGCGCGACACGCGGGTGGGCGACACGATCACCCATGAAAAGAAGGGTTGCGACGCGCCGCTGCCGGGCTTCAAACCGGCGCAGCCGGTGGTGTTCTGCGGGTTGTTCCCGGTGGATGCCAACGATTTCGAAAGCTTGCGCGAGGCGATCGAGAAGCTGGCGCTGAATGACGCGTCGTTTACCTACGAGATGGAAACCTCGGCCGCGCTGGGCTTTGGTTTCCGCTGCGGCTTTCTGGGCCTGCTGCATCTGGAAGTGGTGCGCGACCGGCTGGAACGCGAATATGACCTTGACCTGATCACCACCGCGCCGTCGGTGGTCTATCAGATCTACATGAAGGACGGGACGGTGCAGGAGCTGCACAACCCCACCGACATGCCCGACCTGACCTATGTCGACCATATCGAAGAGCCGCGCATCCGCGCCACGATCATGGTGCCGGATGACTATCTGGGCGATGTGCTGAAGCTGTGTCAGGACCGTCGCGGTATTCAGCTGGATCTGAGCTATGCCGGTTCCCGGGCCATGGTGGTCTATGACCTGCCGCTGAACGAGGTCGTGTTCGACTTTTACGACCGGCTGAAGTCGGTGACCAAGGGCTATGCCAGCTTCGATTATCAGATCACCGGCTATCGCGAGGATTTCCTTGTGAAGATGTCGATCCTTGTGAACGACGAGCCGGTGGATGCGCTGTCGATGATGGTGCACCGCGACCGGGCCGACATGCGTGGCCGGGCGATGGTGGAAAAGCTGAAAGAGCTGATCCCGCGGCACATGTTCAAGATCCCGATCCAGGCCGCGATCGGCAGCCGCGTGATCGCGCGCGAGACGCTGTCTGCGATGCGCAAGGACGTGACGGCCAAGTGCTATGGCGGCGACGCCACCCGCAAGCGCAAGCTGCTGGACAAGCAGAAGGCCGGCAAGAAGAAGATGCGCCAGTTCGGCAAGGTCGAGATCCCGCAGCAGGCCTTCATCAGCGCGCTGAAGATGGACAACTGAAACGGGGAAGGGCGGCCGGGGCCGCCCTTTCGCCTGTCAGGGTTTTTCAAAGCCGTATCGCTTGAACAGCCCGCCCTGGGTCATGAAGAAGGCAAAGATCGCCAGCGGCAGCCCGAAGGTCTTGAAGTTCACCCAGACGTCGGTGCTCATGCTGCGCCAGATCGCTTCGTTCGCGACAGCCAGGGCGAAGAAGAAGGCGGTGACGCGGCGGGTCAGGATCATCCAGCCCTCGGGCTGCATCGGGATCGCATCCTCGAGCACCAGCTTCAGCCAGCTTTGGCCGCGCAGCAGCCCGATACCCAGCAGGCCGCCGAACAGCAGGTAGATCATCGTGGGCTTCATCTTGAAAAAGCGTTCATCGTTCAGCCAGACCGACAGGCCGCCGAAGATCACCACCAGAACGACCGTCGCGACCTGCATCTTCGACAGCTTGCCCGAAAGCCACCACATCAGCCCGGTGGACAGCAGCATCAGCGGAATGAAGGCCGCCGTCACCACGATGAAGCCGTGATAGTCGGTGCCGGCGATGGTGAAGGATTCGTCCTTCAGCTTTACATAGCCAAGGAAGAAGGCCGCGATCGGGCCCCATTCCAGCACCGCCTTGACCACGGGATTGATCCGTCCTGCCATTGTCTGTCCTTTATCCGGCCTGCACCAGTATCGCGCCGAGGGCGATCAGGCCCATCAGCAGTATCTTTCCCGGCCCCGATCTCTCGCCCAGCACCAGCCAGCCGATGGCGGCGGCAAAGAGGGTCGAGGTCTCGCGCAGCGAGGCGACCTCGGCCACCTTGCCAAGCCGGGTGCCCAGCATCACGCCCCCGAAGCTGACAAAGGCGATCAACGCGCCGATGAGGCCGCGAAGCGCCAGCGCGCCGGCGGCCTCGGGCATCCGGCGGGCCTTGACCAGCCTGTAGCCCAACATCAGCGGGAAATCGAGAGAGGTCAGCAGGAAGAACCACGCGAGGAAGGTGAACGGGTCGGGCATCAGCCGGATCGCCCAGGCGTCATAGGTGGTGTAGATCGCGACCAGAAGCCCGCCCAGGAAGGCCCAGATCAGGCCCGCACGCAGCACCGCCCGGTCAGGCAGCGGGGCGGTGCCGAAGTTCAGCCGGGCCAACGCCAGGATCGCCGCCGACAAAAGCGCCACGCCCAGCCACTGAAGTGGCGCGTATTCCTCGGCGAGGAAGGTGGCCGCGAAGGCAAGGGTGGCCAGCGGACCCACGCCGCGCACCACCGGATAGACCACCGTATAGGCGGCGCGGGAATAGGCGCGGGCCATGGCGATCTTGTAGGCCAGGTGGATCGCGATCACGCCGGCCATCACCAGCCATTCGAAGTCCTGCGGCCAGGGCACGAGGAACAGTGCCACCGGCGCCGCCAGCACCGCCATGAAGGCATCCATCGCGCCGCGGGCCAGCCAGGGATCGTGCCGGCCCTTTTGCAGCGCCCCGAAACAGGCATGGGCCAGTGCCGAGGTCAGGGCAAGCAGGATGGCCAGCCGCGCGCCGGCCTCGGTGCCTTCGAGGGAGATGAGCCAGGCTGTCATGGCGCTGTCCGGGTGGCTGGCCGCCGGGGGCTGTCTGCCCCCGGACCCCCGAGGATATTTTCCCAGAGTGAATGGGACAGTGGGGTGTGCCAGTCTTTGGTGGTCAGTCGTCGAGGCCCATCAGGGCGCGGGCGAAGTCTTCGGGGTCGAAGGGGGCAAGGTCGTCGATCTGTTCGCCCACGCCGATGGCATGGATCGGCAGGCCGAAGCGGTCGGCGAGTGCGACAAGGACGCCGCCTTTCGCGGTGCCATCGAGTTTGGTCATCACCAGACCCGAGACATCGGCCAGTTTGCGGAAGATCTCGACCTGGTTGAGGGCGTTCTGGCCGGTGGTGGCATCCAGCACGAGCAGGGTGTTGTGTGGGGCGTCGGGGTCTTTCTTGCGGATGACCCGGACGATCTTGGCCAGTTCCTCCATCAGGTCGGCGCGGTTTTGCAGTCGGCCTGCGGTGTCGATCATCAGCAGGTCCGCGCCTTCGGCCTGGGCCTTGGTCATGGCGTCGAAGGCCAGGGATGCGGGGTCGGAGCCTTCGGGTGCGGTCAGCACCGGCACGCCGGCGCGTTTGCCCCAGACCTGAAGCTGTTCGACGGCGGCCGCGCGGAAGGTGTCGCCCGCGGCGATGACCACCGATTTTCCGGCGGCGCGGAACTGCGAGGCGAGTTTGCCGATGGTGGTGGTCTTGCCCGATCCGTTGACGCCCACCACCAGCACGACCTGCGGGCGCGAGGGGTAAAGCGGCATCGGGCGCGCGACGGGGTCAAGGATGCGGGCGATTTCGGAGGCCAGCGCCTCTTTGATCTCGCGCGAGGAGACGCGGCGGCCATAGCGGCCTTCGGCGATGTTGGCGGTGACGCGCAGGGCGGTTTCCACGCCCATGTCGGCCTGGATCAGCACCTCTTCCAGGCTTTCGAGCATGGCATCGTCGAGGATGCGGCGGGGTTCTTCGGTCTGGCCGAAGATGCGGCCGAAGAAGCCGGGGCGGCGTTGCTCGGGGTTCGGGTCCGCCGTCGGGGCGGGTTCGGGGTGGGGTGGGGCGGGTTCGTCGCTATCCGCCGCGGGTGTCGGGGCGGGTTCCGCCACCGGGGGCGGCGTCGGGGCGGCGTCGGTCACCGGGGTGTCTAGGATCAGCGGCGCCGGGGTGCGGGGCTGCGTTTGCGGTGCGAGTGCGGGTTCCGGTGCGGGTTCCGCCTCGGTCTGGCGGGGGGCGGGTTCGGTATCCGCGCCCTCTTCCACCAGTGCGTCCAGGTCTTCCGACAGGCGGTCGGACGAGCGGAACATCTTTTCCCGCATCTTCTTGAAGAACGACATGGGCCTCCGCCTCTTGTAGCCAACGGCCCCTGACACCTAGTCGCTTCGGGCGGGCGAGGGAAGGGGGAAGGCGGCCGCAGTCGGTGGGTGCGGGGCGGGGGAGGTGGCGCGGCCGCGACTGGTCAAGCCATGCGGGGTCTGGCAGTCTGTGACAGGGGATTGGCAAAGGGGGGGATCATGCGCGGGATCTGGCTGGCTGCCCTTTTGATCGGTTCGCCCGGTTGGGCGGCCGAGCCGATGACGGCCGAGGAATTCGACGCCTATACCCTTGGCAAGACCCTGTCCTATGCCATCGGCGGTCAGATCTACGGGGCCGAGCAGTATCTGTCCGGGCGGCGGGTGATCTGGGCGTTCAAGGGGCAGGAGTGCACTCGTGGCATCTGGTATGACGAGGGTGGACAGATCTGTTTCGTCTATGAGCATGACGGCGCGCCGCAGTGCTGGACCTTTTATCGTCAGCCGGACGGGTTGCGGGCGCGGTTCGAGGGCGATCCCGCGGGCACCGAACTGTCCGAGGTCGAGCAGAGCCGGACGATACTGATCTGTGCCGGGCCGGATGTCGGCGTCTAGAGCAGGCTGCCCTGTGCGGTGGGCGGGTCGGCCTTGCGGCGGGACTTTTTCGGCGACAGAGGCAGGCGGCCGTCCTGGAACTCGATCTCAAGCGATGCTGCGCGTTCGGCTTCGGCGCGGGTGGTGACCACGCTGCCGTCGCCGCGGACGACGGCATAGCCGCGTTTCAGCGTCTCGTGATAGCCGAGCGTCTGGCGCAGGCGGTCCAGCGCATCCAGACGGTCGGCCAGTCGGCCGAGGCGCGTGGCGGGCGCGGCGTGCAGCCGGGCTGCAAGCGCGTCCAGCGCGATGCGGTCGCGGCGGGCGCTGCGGTCGGCCTCGGACAGGGCGCGGGCGAAGGCGGGGGGCAGGCGGGCCGAAAGCGCGGCCAGCCGGTCCGTGGCGCGTTCCTGCCGCCGGTCAAGGCTGGCGGTCAGGCCGCGGCTGCGGTCTGCAAGGCGTTCGGTCTGGCGCGAGACCAGATCGGCCAGAAGCCGTGGCCGCAGATGGGCGCCCAGCGGCCCAAGGCGGGCGCGGCGGGCCGCGATGGACTGGCCGAGCGCCCCGGCAAGGCGGGTGGCCCACAGGTCGAAGCGTTGCGCGGGGCCTGCGGTCAGCCCGTCAAGCCGCGGCAGCGCGCGGGCCAGATCGCGCAGGCGCTGGTCACGCCGGCCGATGGCCTGCGCCGCGCCGCGCATCAGCCGCGCGCCTTGCCCGTCAAGTGCCGCCAGCAGATCAAGCCGCACCGGCACCGCCATTTCGGCCGCAGCTGTGGGGGTGGGGGCGCGGCGGTCGGCGGCATGGTCGATCAGCGTGGTGTCGGTTTCGTGCCCCACCGCCGAGATCAGCGGGATCGCGCTTTCGGCGGCGGCGCGGACGACGATTTCCTCGTTGAAGCCCCACAGGTCTTCCAGACTGCCACCGCCGCGGGCGACGATCAGCAGGTCGGGGCGCGGGATCGGCCCGCCTTCGGGCAGCGCGTTGAAGCCGCGGATGGCGGCGGCCACTTCGGCGGCGCATTTCTCGCCCTGAACCGCCACCGGCCAGATCAGCACATGGCGGGGAAAGCGGTCGCGCAGGCGGTGCAGGATGTCGCGGATCACCGCGCCCGAGGGCGAGGTGACGACCCCGATCACCCGCGGCAGGAAGGGCAGTGGGCGCTTGCGGTCGGCATCGAACAACCCTTCGGCGGCAAGCGCCGCGCGGCGCCGCTCCAGCATGGCCATCAGCGCGCCGGCGCCGGCGGGGGCGATGTCCTCGACGATGATCTGGTATTTCGACTGGCCGGGGAAGGTGGTCATGCGGCCGGTGGCTATCACCTCCATCCCTTCCTCGGGGCGGATCTGAAGCCGGGCGGCCTGTCCCTTCCAGCAGATCGCCGCGATCACCGCGCGGTCGTCCTTCAGGTCGAAATAAAGATGCCCCGAGGCCGGACGCGACACCCGGCCCACCTCGCCACGGACGCGGACAAGGGCAAATTCGCCCTCGATCACCCGTTTGACCGCGCCCGAAAGCTCGGACACGGTGTATTCCGGGGTGTTGCGGGGCGCGGGCGCGGGGTCTTCGAACAGGTCCGACATATGCCCCTTGTGCCAAAGGCCCCGCAGACAGGCAAGGCCGGGGGGGGGACGATCGGCCGGCCGGTTCTTGTCCGCCTGCGCCCGGCGCATTAGACAGCGGCAACACTGGACAAGGGAGCAGGCATGAACATCCTTATTCTCGGCGGCGGCGGGCGGGAACATGCGCTGGCCTGGGCGATCAAGCAGAACCCCAAATGCGACCGGCTGATCGTGGCGCCCGGCAACGCCGGGATCGCGCGGCTTGCGGAATGTTCCGATCTGGACATCCTTGACGGCGCCGCGGTGGTCGCCTTCTGCGAGGCGAACTCGGTCGATTTCGTGGTGGTCGGCCCCGAGGCACCGCTGGCGGCGGGGGTGGCGGATGCGACGCGGGCGGCGGGCATCCTGACCTTCGGCCCCTCGCAGGCGGCGGCGCGGCTTGAGGCGTCCAAGGGCTTCACCAAAGAGATCTGCGACGCCTGCAAGGCCCCAACGGCCGGTTATGCCCGCTTCACCGATGCCGCCGCGGCCCGCGCCCATGTGCAGGCCACCGGCGCGCCCATCGTGGTCAAGGCCGACGGTCTGGCGGCGGGCAAGGGCGTCGTGGTCGCCATGACCGAAGCCGAGGCGCTGGCCGCCATCGACGACATGTTCGGCGGCAGCTTTGGCGAGGCCGGCGCCGAAGTGGTGATCGAAGAGTTCATGTCGGGCGAGGAAGCCAGTTTCTTCATCCTGACCGACGGAAAGACGGTGCTGCCCATCGGCACCGCGCAGGACCACAAGCGCGCCTTTGACGGCGACGAAGGCCCCAATACCGGCGGCATGGGGGCCTATTCGCCTGCGCCGGTGCTGACCGCGGCGATCCAGCGGCAGGCGCTGGACGAGATCGTGAAGCCCACGATCGCGGAAATGGCGCGGCGCGGCACGCCCTATACGGGTGTCCTTTATGCCGGGCTGATGATCGATCAGGGCCGGGCGCGGCTGGTGGAATACAATGTCCGCTTCGGCGACCCGGAATGTCAGGTGTTGATGATGCGGCTGGGCGCGCAGGCGCTGGATCTGCTTCTGGCCTGTGCGGATGGCCGGCTGGATCAGGTTCAGGTCAGCTGGGCCGAGGATCACGCGCTGACGGTGGTGATGGCGGCCAAGGGCTATCCCGGCAGCTATGCCAAGGGGTCCGAGATCCGCGGCCTGTCGGTCCTGCCCGAGACGGCCGGGCAGATGGTGTTTCACGCCGGCACCGCCGAGAAGGATGGCCGCATCCTTGCCGCCGGCGGCCGGGTGTTGAATGTCACCGCGCGCGGCGAAACGCTGGCCGAGGCGCAGGCGCGGGCCTATCGGCTGGTGGATGCGATCGACTGGCCCGAGGGCTTTTGCCGCCGCGATATCGGCTGGCGGGCGCTGTGATCGCGGGGGCGGGGCGCGCGGGCCAAAGCGGCCGGCGGGCGCGTCCCGGCCGGTTCAGCTTTCCCTTGCCCTTCCGTGCGCCCCCGCATAAGAAGCGCCGGATTTCCGGGGTCCGGCTGCAGGGGTGAACGCCATGCCGCTTCTAGTGATGAAATTCGGTGGCACGTCGGTTGCCGATCTGGCGCGCATCCAGAATGCCGCCCAAAAGGTCAAACGCGAGGTCGAACGCGGCTATGACGTTATCGTCATCGTCTCGGCCATGTCGGGCAAGACCAACGAACTGGTGGGCTGGGTCGAACAGACCTCGCCGCTGTTTGATGCGCGCGAATATGATGCGGTGGTGTCGTCGGGAGAGAACGTCACCGCCGGGCTGATGGCGCTGACCTTGCAGGAAATGGACGTGCCGGCGCGTAGCTGGCAGGGCTGGCAGGTGCCGATCAAGACCACCTCGCAGCACTCGGCCGCCCGCTTCATCGAGATCCCGCGCGAACATCTGGATGCGAAATTCGCGGAAGGCTTCAAGGTCGCTGTGGTGGCGGGCTTTCAGGGCGTCAGCCCCGAGGGCCGGATCACCACGCTGGGCCGGGGTGGGTCGGACACGACCGCCGTGGCCTTTGCCGCCGCTTTCGGTGCGGATCGCTGTGACATCTATACCGATGTGGACGGGGTCTATACCACCGACCCGCGGATTGCCGCCAAGGCGCGCAAGCTGGAAAAGATCGCCTACGAGGAAATGCTTGAACTGGCCTCGTTGGGTGCCAAGGTGCTTCAGACCCGCTCGGTCGAGCTGGCGATGCGCTACAAGGTGCGGCTGCGGGTGCTGTCCTCATTCGAGGATACCGACGAAACTTCTGGAACGCTCGTCTGCGACGAGGAGGAAATCATGGAATCGAAAGTCGTCTCGGGCGTCGCCTATTCGCGCGACGAAGCGAAAATGACCCTCGTCACCGTCGAGGACCGCCCCGGCGTCGCCGCGGCGATCTTTGGCCCCTTGGCCGAGGCCGGGGTGAACGTGGACATGATCGTTCAGAACATCTCGGAAAAGGATTACGGCGGGCATATCGGCTCGGTCACCGACATGACCTTTTCCTGCCCGACCAATCAGGTGGCCCGCGCGACGAAGGCGCTGGAAGACGCCAAGGCGGCCGGCACGATCAAATATGACGATCTGGTGGTCGATACCGATGTGGCCAAAGTCTCGGTCGTGGGCATCGGGATGCGCAGCCACGCCGGCGTCGCCGCCACCATGTTCGATGCTCTGGCCGCCGAGAACGTGAACATCAAGGTCATCGCAACTTCCGAGATCAAGATTTCGGTGCTGATCGACCGGAAATATATGGAACTCGCGGTGCAGGCACTCCATGATGCCTTCGCATTGGAGACGGCCAACTGAGGCCGGCATTGGCGCCGGGGGGTCATGCCTGAACGCAGCGAAAGCGAAAGCCGCAAGCTTCTCAGGCGGTTGCGGGACAGTCTGGCCCTGTCCGGTGCGGGGCAGGACCGGCTTGACCGTATCACCGCGCTGATTGCGGACTCGATGCGGACCGAGGTCTGCTCGATCTACCTGTTCCGCGATGCGGAAACGCTGGAGTTGTCCGCGACGCAGGGCCTGAAGCCCGAGGCCGTGCACAAGACCCGGCTGAAGCTGGGTGAGGGGCTGGTGGGCCGCGTGGCGCGCACCGCCACCCCCATCAACACCGGCAATGCGCCGTCGGAACGCGGCTTCCGCTTCATGCCGGAAACCGGCGAGGAAGTGTTCTCGTCGTTTCTGGGCGTGCCGATCCAGCGCGTCGGTGAAAAGCTGGGCGTTCTGGTGGTGCAGTCGCGCGACGAACGCGAATATTCCGACGACGAGGTTTACGCGCTGGAGGTGGTCGCCATGGTGTTGGCCGAGATGGCCGAACTGGGCGCTTTCACCGGAGAGGGCGAGGCGCTCTCGGCCAAACACACCCAGCCCGTGCTGTTCCGCGGCGGCTGCGGGCAGGAAGGTGCGGCCGAAGGCCATGTCTGGCTGCATGAGGCCCGGGTGGTGGTGACCAACCCTGTGGCCGACGACCCCGAACGCGAACTTGACCGCATCCGCGCCGCGGTGGCGCAGCTTCGGGTGTCGGTGGACGATCTGATGTCGGCCTCGACGCTGGACAAGGAACAACGGCAGGTTCTGGAAGCCTATCGGCTGTTTGCCCATTCCCGCGGCTGGCTGCGCCGGATGGAAGAAGACATCATGGCCGGCCTGTCGGCCGAGGCGGCGGTGCAAAAGGAACAATCCGCCGCCCGCGCCCGGCTGGAACAGGTGCCCGATGCCTATCTACGCGACCGGCTGCACGATCTGGATGACCTGTCGCACCGCCTGCTGCGCATCCTGACCGGGCAGGGCCGCGACACCGGCGCCGCGATGCCGGAAAATCCGGTTCTGGTCGCGCGCAACATCGGGCCGGCGGAACTGCTGGAATACGGCCGCAAGCTGCGCGGCGTGGTGCTTGAGGAAGGCTCGGTCGGGTCGCATGCGGCGATTGTCGCGCGGGCGCTGGCGATCCCCTTGGTGATCCATGCCGAACGCATCACGACCGAGGCGCTGAACGGCGATCACATCATGCTCGACGGCGATGCCGGCGTCGTCCATCTGCGCCCCGAGGCGACGGTGGCGGCGGCCTTCCGCGACAAGATGGCGATGATGGCCAAGGCGCAGGAACGCTATGCCTCGTTGCGCAATCTGCCGGCGCAGTCGAAATGCGGCACGGTGACCGGCATCCTGATGAACGCCGGGCTGATGGCGGATCTGCCCAGCCTTGACAGTTCGGGTGCCGAAGGCGTCGGCCTGTTCCGGACCGAGCTTCAGTTCCTGATCCGCAACCAGATGCCCAAGCGTGACGAGCTGGCCCGGCTTTACGCGCGCGTCATGGATGCGGCGCGCGGGCATCGCGTGATCTTCCGCACGCTGGACATCGGCTCGGACAAGGTGCTGCCCTATCTGAAACCGCATGACGAGCCGAACCCGGCGATGGGCTGGCGTGCGATCCGGGTGGGGCTGGACAAGCCCGGCGTGCTGCGGATGCAGTTGCAGGCGCTGATCCGGGCGGCGGCGGGACGCGATCTGTGCATCATGTTCCCCTTCGTGTCCGAACATCACGAATTCATGATGGCGCGCAGCCACCTGCTGCGCGAGTTGCATCGCGAACGCAGCCTTGGCCATCCGGTGCCCACGAACATCTCGGTCGGCACCATGCTGGAAACCCCCAGCCTTGCCTATGCGCCGCGGGCGTTCTTCGAGATGACGGATTTCGTCTCGATCGGCGGCAATGATCTGAAGCAGTTCTTTTTTGCCGCCGACCGGGAAAACGAACGGGTGCGCCGTCGCTATGACGTGCTGAACGTCAGCTTTCTGTCCTTCCTTGAACATGTCATCGCGCGCTGTGCGGAAACCGGCACGCCGCTGTCGTTCTGCGGCGAGGATGCCGGCCGCCCGATCGAAGCCCTGTGCTTTGCCGCGCTGGGCATCCGGTCGCTGTCGATGCGTCCGGCGTCTGTCGGGCCGGTCAAGGCGCTGCTGCGGCGGGTGGATCTGTCGGACGCGCGGGCGGTGATCGAGATGGCCCGCGCCTCGGGGGCGGAAACGGTGCGGCCGGCGATCCTTGAATGGCTGGCGACACAGGTCGATTGACCTCTTTTCCGCTTCGGCTTATGGCCTTCGGCGTGGTGCTTTGTTTGCCGGATTGCGGGCCACGTTAAAGAAACCGCTAAAGAGGCGAGGGCCTGCAAGCCCCCGTGCTCTTCGGCGCGGGGGCTATTTGTTTCGGGGACGGCCGATGACGAAAGACTGGAACACGCGGACACAGCTTGTCCATGCGGGCAGCCGGAGAAGCCAGTATGGCGAGATGGCCGAGGCGATCTATCTGACGCAGGGCTTCGTCTATCAGTCGGCCGAACAGGCCGAGGCGCGGTTCATCGAGACCGCCGAGGATGAATTCATCTACGCCCGCTATGGCAACCCCACCACCCGCATGTTCGAAGACCGCATCGCCGCGGTCGAAGGCACCGAGGACGCCTTTGCCACCGCATCGGGGATGGCGGCGGTGAACGGGGTTCTGACCTCGATCGTGCGGGCGGGTGACCATATCGTGGCGGCCCGCGCGCTGTTCGGATCGTGTATCTATATCCTTGAAGAGGTGCTGGGCCGGTTCGGGGTGCAGGTGACCTTTGTCGATGGCACCGATCTGGACCAGTGGCGCGCAGCGGTGCGGCCCGGAACCAAGGCTGTCTTCTTCGAGTCGGTGTCCAACCCCACGCTGGAGGTGGTTGATATCGGCGCGATTTCCGCGATTGCCCATGCGGTGGGTGCTCTGGTGATCGTGGACAATGTCTTTGCCACGCCGGTGTTTTCGACGGCCGTGGCGCAGGGCGCGGATGTGGTGATCTATTCGGCCACCAAGCATATCGACGGGCAGGGCCGGGCGCTGGGGGGGGTGGTCTGTGCCTCGCGTCACTTCATCCGCAAGGTGCTGGAACCTTACATGAAGCACACCGGCGGCTCGATCAGCCCGTTCAATGCGTGGCTGATGCTGAACGGGATGGCGACGCTGGATCTGCGCTGCCGGGCGATGGCCGACAGCGCCGAGGCGATCGCCCGCGCGCTGGACGGTGATGCGCGGCTGGCGCGGGTGATCCATCCGGCGCTGACCAGCCACCCGCAGCACGAACTGGCCAAGGTGCAGATGAAGCGCCCCGGCACGATGATCGCGCTGGATCTGGCAGGCGGAAAAGAGGCTGCGTTCCGGTTCCTGAATGGGCTGAAGATCATCAAGATTTCGAACAATCTGGGCGATGCGAAATCCATCGCCACCCATCCGGCCACCACCACCCATCAGCGCCTTTCGGACGATCAGAAAGCGCATCTGGGCATCACGCCGGGGCTGATCCGGCTGTCTGTCGGGCTTGAGGATACGGGCGATCTGATCGCGGATCTGAAAAATGCGCTTCAGGTGATCTGAAAAGGCCCATCCCTCGTATTCGAATGGACTGTTGGGAAAACGGGTGGGAATGGCTATATAGGCCGTTCCCGACCCGCTGCTGATGATGGGGGAGCGCAATGAACATCCTGACGCCGGTTTCCGACCGCATTCCTAGCCGCGACGAGGCAGAGGCGGCGCTGGACCTGCTGCGCCGCTGGGCGCGGGCAACGCCGGTGGGCGAGGTCACGCTGCTTGCCCCCGATGTGCCGTCGATGGTCTATCCCGACCTGAGCCGGACCTATCCCAAGGGCTTTGTAGCGGACGAGGCCTACAAGGCCGGGATGCCCGATCTTCAGAACGGCCCCGCCAGCCTGATCGTCGGCGCCAAGGCGGTGATCCAGCATGTCGGCATTTCGAACTTTCGCCTGCCGATCCGCTATCACACCCGCGACAATGGCGATCTGACGCTGGAAACCTCGGTTACGGGCACCGTCAGCCTCGAGGCCGAGAAGAAGGGCATCAACATGAGCCGCATCATGCGCTCGTTCTATGCCCATGCCGAACGCAGCTTCAGCTTCGAGGTGATCGAGCACGCGCTGGACGACTACAAACGCGATCTGGAAAGCTTCGACGCGCGCATCCAGATGCGGTTTTCCTTCCCGGTGAAGGTGCCGTCGCTGCGTTCGGGGCTGGTCGGCTGGCAGTATTACGACATCGCGCTGGAACTGGTGGACAAGGGCGGGGTGCGCCGCAAGATCATGCACCTTGATTTCGTCTATTCCTCGACCTGCCCGTGTTCGCTGGAACTGTCCGAACATGCCCGGCGTGAGCGGGGGCAACTGGCCACGCCCCATTCACAGCGATCGGTCGCGCGGATCTCGGTCGAGGTGCTGCCGGGCCAGTGTCTGTGGTTCGAAGATCTGATCGAACTGGCCCGCGCCGCGGTGCCGACCGAGACGCAGGTGATGGTGAAACGCGAGGACGAACAGGCCTTTGCCGAGTTGAATGCCGCCAATCCGATCTTTGTCGAGGATGCCGCGCGCAGCTTCTGTCAGGCGCTGCAATCCGAGTCGCGAATCGGGGATTTCCGCGTCGTTGCCAGCCATCAGGAAAGCCTGCATTCCCATGATGCGGTTTCGGTGCTGACGGAAGGGCCGACCTTCGCGACCGACAGTCTTGATCCGCGTCTGTTCGCCAGCCTTTACCATATCGGCTGAGGCGGCGGGGTGATGCGCCGCTGCCGCGCGGCGCATCACCCGGGGCCGCGGCCCGGCTGGCTGTCTTGACAGTTGCCGGGCGCGCGGCCAAGCCTTCGGCATGATCGACCCGCGCCCCGTCGGATATGTCATCGGCCTGCTCGTGGCCACGCTGGGCGTGATCATGCTGGTTCCGACCGCGCTCGACTATGCGGTGGGCAACGGGCACTGGATGGCCTTTCTGGAAAGCGCGATCATCACCACGCTCTTTGGTGCGGTGCTGGCGCTGGCCTGTGTCAATGCCAACGGCAAGGGGCGCGGGCTGACGCTGCAACAGACCTTTCTGCTGACCACCGGGGTCTGGCTGGTGTTGCCGCTGTTTGGCGCGCTGCCTTTCATGCTGGGCCAGCCCGGGGCCAGTCTGGCGGATGCGCTGTTCGAATCCATGTCGGGCATGACCACCACGGGGACGACGGCTTTCGTCGGGCTGGACAACCTGCCCATGGGAACCAACCTGTGGCGCGGCATCCTGCAATGGCTGGGCGGGCTGGGGATCGTCATTGTGGCGATGATCTTTCTGCCGGTGATGAAGGTCGGCGGGATGCAGTTCTTCCGATCCGAGGGGTTCGACACGCTGGGCAAGATCCTGCCCCGGGCGCTGGACATTTCGACCGCACTGATCCGGATCTATATCCTGCTGTCGGTGCTGTGCGTGCTGGCCTACATGGGCTTTGGCATGGGGCCGTTCGACGCCATCTTGCATGCGATGACCACGGTGTCGACCGGCGGGTTCTCCAGCTATGACACGTCCTTCGCGCGGTTTCAGGGGCCGCTGGAATATGTCTCGGTGGTGTTCATGCTGCTGGCCTCGTTGCCGTTCATCCGCTTTATCCAGCTGGCGCAGGGCGATTTCCGGCCGCTGTGGCGCGATCCGCAGGTTCGGGCCTATATGCGCTGGAACCTGTATGCGATCTCGCTGATCGTGGGGTATGAGCTGTTTGCGAACGCCAACGCCGACCTGTCTGCCCTTGTGCGCGAGACGACGTTCAACGTGGTCACCGTCTTCTCGGGCACCGGCTTTGCCAGTGTCGATCTGTCGACATGGGGGCCGTTTCCCTTCGTGATGCTGATCGTGGTGGGGCTGATCGGGGGCTGCACCTCGTCCACCGGCTGTTCGGTGAAGGTGTTCCGCTATCTGATCCTGATCGAGGCGGTGAAGGTGCAGATCCGCCGCCTGCAAAGCCCGAACGCGGTGATCTTTGTCGATTACGAAGGGCGGCGCGTGTCCGAGGATGTCATCAACTCGGTGATCCTGTTCTTCACCATGTTCATCCTGAGTTTCGGCGTGCTGTCGGTGCTTTTGTCGCTGACCGGGCTTCAGACCAAGACCGCGGTCACGGCCGCCTGGACGGCGATTGCCAATGTCGGCCCGGCCTTCGGCCCCGAGGTCGGCCCGACGGGTGCCGTCAACGGCTTCCCCGAACCCGCCAAATGGCTGATGATTCTGGGCATGATGGTCGGCCGGTTGGAGCTTTTGTCGGTCTATGTGCTGTTCATGCGGCGGTTCTGGCGCGGCTGACAAATCCGCATCCCCTGCCGCCGCACGGTGCGGTGGGGCCTAATCCCAGCACGATACCAGCGCGGCAAGGCCGTCACCGATCCGGGCCAGATCCTCGGGGGATTTGCCTGTGCCTGTGCCTGCGCCCTCGGCCGTGGGGCGCGGCTGAAGGTCGGCCTGCTGAAGCCGTGCCGTCAACGCCTCGGACGACAGCGCAAAGGCCACCTTGGCCGGCAGCTGCCGCGTGCCGGTGGGCTTGGGCAGCAGCATCCCGATCACCGCGCCCGTTCCGTCCAGCACCGGCGCGCCGGCATCGCCATCAAGCGTGTCCAGATGCAGCCGCAGCAGGTGCGGCTCGCCCTCAAGTCCCGTCAGGTCTTCCAGCGCACCGAAGGTCAGGGTGGGGGCGGTCAGTTTCTCGCCATAGGGATAGCCCGCGGCCGCCACCGCCGTGCCGGGCCGGGCGGCGGTCGTGGCGAAGGCTGCGGTTGCGCGCGGGGCCAGCGGGGCTTGCGGCGCCAGCACCGCAAGCCCAAGCGCCGGGTCGGTCAGCGTCACGCGGGCGTCGGTGTCGCGGTCGATGGTGATGCGGGCGCAGCCCTCGACCGCCTGAAGCGTCGTCACCACCGTGCCCTTGTCGTCAAGGAAAAAGCCCGACCGTGACAGCTTCGGCTGCCGCAGATCCAGTCCCGCCAGCATCCCGCGGCGCTGATCGGCCGTCAGCGCGACCAGACCCGGGTCCAGTGCGCGGTCGCCCAGCGATCGGAAGCTTGATCGCATCGCCGTCAGCACCCGCGCCATGCGCGCGTCATCGGCCGGGTTCCAGACCAGCATGTAGCCCTTGATCAGCCCGCCTTTCAGTTCGGCATGGGTATAGCTGGCCACGCGGTCGGACCGGCCCTCGATGGTGAACGACTCGGCCCGCTTTTCGCGCAGCCCGTCGGGCGGCACGGTTTCAAGGGTCTGAAGGATTTCATAAAGGCCATGCAGCGTGCCCTGATCGCCGGGTTCGCTGATCAGCATGACCTGCACACCCGATCCGTCGCGTTCCAGCCAATGCACGAACGGCGGGTCATAGCGGTCGAAGCGCACAAGGGCGGTGGGCAGGGTGATGCCGATCCCGGCCTGCGTCTCGGTCACGGGTTCCAGCCCCAGCTCGGCCTGTTCGGCGCGAAAGCGGGCCAGAAGGTCCGCGCGCTGGCGGGTGGTCAGGATGCCGGTCGGCTCGGTCGCGGTTGCCTGTTGCCATGCGCTCATCGAGGCGCGGGTGCCGGGACCGAAGGCGCCGTCGATCGACGAGGCGTAATGCCCGAACCATTGCAGCGCCATCTGGATCTGCCGACGTTCGTCCAGGGACAGTGCCGACTCGGACTGTCGCGCCTGTTCAGGGCTTTCGTCGGGAAGCGGCGGGGGGGCGGGGGTAGCCACGACCGCGGGGGCGTCATCGGGGGCTTCCTCGGGCGCGGGGGCGATGTCGAGCGGATCGGTCGCCCGCGGCAGCTCGACCACGGGGGGCGCGTCCTCGGGCAGATCCTCGGGGCCGGGGACGGCCATCGGTTCGGCCATCGGTTCGGGGCCGGGTTCGGCGGCAACGGGTGCCCCGGCCTGCATGAACGGCTCGCGGAAGGCTGTGCCATCGGCGATGAAACTGTCGCGCGGGATCAGCCCCGCGCCCAGAAGATCGTCCAGCCGCAACTGCGCCACCTCGGGGCCGTAGGGGCCAAGCACGATGCCATACCAGCCCGATGCCAGCCGGTAGGACGAGACGTCGGGAAAGATCTCGGCATAGGCGCGGGCGCGCTCGGCGGCCTGTTCCTCGGTCGGGCGTGCCTCGATCTGCACCCAAAGCCGGGTCTGGGTCTGGTCCTGCGCCCATGCCGCAGGCATCTGCACCAGCGCCGCGCCCAGCCACAGAAGGAAGATCGTCCGTTTCATCATGCGCCGTTCCCGCCTTGCCTGCTGCCTTGCCTGCGGCCGGATACCGATCAATTCCGGCCCCGCCCGCTGCCGCCGATTGACCCTTGCGCGCCTCTTGCCTATGGAGAGGGCGCTTTGCAAGAGGGCCAGCGCATGACCGGCAAACCCGTTCCCCCCCGCAGCTTTCAGGAAATCATCCTGCGCCTGATGACCTACTGGGGCGGCAAAGGTTGCGCGGTGCTGCAACCCTACGACATGGAGGTGGGGGCCGGCACCTTCCACCCCGCGACCACGCTGCGTTCGCTGGGGGCGCGGCCATGGGCTGCGGCCTATGTCCAGCCCTCGCGCCGGCCCACCGACGGCCGCTATGGCGAGAACCCCAACCGGCTTCAGCATTACTACCAGTATCAGGTGCTGATCAAACCGTCGCCGCCCGATCTTCAGGCGCTTTACCTCGGCTCGCTTCAGGCGATCGGGATCGATATGGACCTGCACGACATCCGCTTTGTCGAGGATGACTGGGAAAGCCCCACGCTGGGCGCCTGGGGCCTGGGCTGGGAGGTCTGGTGCGACGGCATGGAAGTCAGCCAGTTCACCTATTTCCAGCAGGTCGGCGGGCATGACTGCAAGCCCGTCTCAGGCGAGCTGACCTATGGTCTCGAACGGCTGGCGATGTATGTTCTGGGCGTGGATCACGTCATGGACATGCCCTACAACGACCCCGACAGCCCGACGCCGCTGAAGTATGGTGACGTGTTCCGCCAGACCGAACAGGAATATTCGCGCTGGAACTTCGATCAGGCCGATACCGAGATGCTTTTGCAGCATTTCAAGGATGCCGAAGCGGAATGTCAGCGCATCCTGTCGGCACCGGAACTGGACAAGGCCGGGCGCCGCATCGTCATGGCGCATCCCGCCTATGACCAGTGCATCAAGGCCAGCCACCTGTTCAACCTTCTGGACGCGCGCGGTGTGATCTCGGTCACCGAGCGTCAGGCCTATATCGGTCGCGTCCGCGCGCTGGCGAAGCAATGCGCCGATGCCTTCGTGACGACCGAAGCGGGGGCGGCTGCGTGAATGGCAAGCTTGTCGCAGGTGGCCTTGTGCTGACCGCCGCGCTGGCCGGGGCGGCGGTCTGGTGGCTGCAACTTCACGCATTCTACGACCCGGTCGCCTTTCAACCCGGCGAGGAAATCCGCCTGACCCCGATCCTTGGCGAAGTCCCCGAGGTCATCATCGCCGACGAGGTGACCGGGATCGACGCCGCCTCGTCGCCGCTGCGCTTCCGCGCCTGTTTCACCACGCCGCTGTCGCAGGCCATGCTGACGGAAACCTACCGCGTCTATCCCGACCCCACGCCGCTGAACGCGCCGCCGTGGTTCGATTGTTTCGACGCGCGCCGGATCGATCAGGCGCTGCGCACCGGCGAGGCGATCGCCTTCCTTTCCGAACGTGACATCGCGCCGGGCGTCGATCGTGTCGTGGCCGTCTTTTCCGATGGCCGTGCCTACGCCTGGCATCAGCTTCATCCCGAGGACCAGTGACCCATGCCCGACCTGCTGATCGAACTCTTCTCGGAAGAGATCCCCGCCCGGATGCAGGCCCGTGCGCGCGAGGATCTGAAGAAACTGGTGACGGATGGTCTGGTCGAGGCCGGCCTGACCTATGCCACGGCGGGCGCCTTTTCCACTCCGCGGCGGCTGGTGCTGACGGTGCAGGGCCTGTCGGCCGAAAGCCCCGCGCTGCGCGAGGAACGCAAAGGCCCCAAGGCCGACGCGCCGGCCGCGGCGATCGAAGGCTTTCTGCGATCCACCGGCCTGACCCGCGATCAGCTTGAACTGCGCGAGGACAAGAAGGGCGCGGTGCTGTTTGCCGTGGTGGAAAAGCCCGGCCGCCGCGCGCCTGACATCGTGGCCGAGGTGCTGGAACGCACCATCCGCACCTTCCCCTGGCCCAAGTCGATGCGCTGGGGCAGCGGAACCCTGCGCTGGGTGCGCCCGCTGCATTCGATCCTCTGCCTGCTGACGGACGAGGGCGGGGCAGAGGTCGTCCCCGTCACCCTGGACCATCTGACCGCGGGCAACACCACCGAGGGCCACCGCTTCATGGCGCCCGCCCGCATTGCCGTGACCTCGTTCGATGACTACCGCGCGAAACTGCGCCGCGCCTTCGTGATGCTGGACACGGCCGAGCGTGAACAGGCGATCTGGCACGACGCCACCACGCAGGCCTTCGCCCTAGGGCTTGAGGTCGTCCCCGATGCGGGCCTTCTGGCGGAAGTGGCGGGCCTGGTCGAATGGCCCGTGGTGCTGATGGGTGCCATCGGCGGCGAGTTCCTGTCGCTGCCGCCCGAGGTTCTGCAAACCTCGATGCGCGAGCATCAGAAGTTCTTTTCGGTCAGGAACCCCGCCACCGGCCGGATCGAGCGCTTTGTGACCGTGGCCAACCGCGAAACCGCCGACCATGGCGAAACCATCCTGGCCGGCAATGCCAAGGTGCTGTCGGCGCGGCTGTCGGACGCGCGGTTCTTCTGGGAAAACGACCTGCGCACGGTGCAGACCGTGGGCCTTGAAGGCATGGCCGCGGGGCTGGCCCATGTCACCTTCCACAACAAGCTGGGGTCTCAGGCCGACCGCATCCTGCGCATCGAATCCCTTGCGCGGGAAATCGCCCCCCTTGTCGGCGCGTCGCCGGACTTGGCCGCCGAGGCCGCCCGCGTGGCCAAGGCCGATCTGCAATCCGCGATGGTGAACGAGTTCCCCGAACTGCAAGGCACGATGGGCAGCTATTACGCCCGCGCCGCCGGCCTGCCAGAGTCGGTGGCACTGGCCTGCAAGGCCCATTACCAGCCGCTGGGGCCGTCAGACGAGGTGCCCACCGATCCGGTCTCGGTCGCCGTGGCGCTGGCCGACAAGATCGACACGCTGACGGGCTTCTGGGCCATCGACGAGAAGCCCACCGGCAGCAAGGATCCCTTCGCGTTGCGGCGGGCGGCGCTCGGGGTGATCCGGTTGTTGTTGGCGCGGGATGTGCGAGTTGCCTTGATTCAGTTCATCGCAACACGCGTCGCAGCGCATGTCGGATCGCAGATCGGAAACGTCTATGGCAGCAAAACAGTGGCAGCCGCCGCGGCACTCTCGGATATCGGGCAGAAGAACTTTGCCGAGAAGCTGCTCGCGCAGATCGACAACAAAGAATATGATGCCTTCGCCGTGATTTCTGATTTCAGCGCCGATATTGCTGTCAGAGACATCGGCCCCAATCTCCTCTCCTTCTTCCACGACCGCCTGAAGGTCCACCTGCGCGAGCAGGGGATCCGGCATGACGTGATCGACGCCTGCCTCGCCATGCCCGGCAACGACGACCTGACCCTTCTGGTCAAACGCGCCGAGGCCCTCTCGGCCTTCCTCAAGACCGACGACGGCACCAACCTCCTGCAAGGCTTCAAACGCGCGAACAACATCCTTACCCAGGCCGAGGCGAAAGACGGCGTCGAATACAGCTTCGGCGCCGACCCAAAATTCGCCGAAACCAAAGAAGAACGCGCCCTGTTCACCGCTCTCGAAACGGCGCAGGCGACCATCGCCCCGGCCATGGCGCAAGAGGATTTCGCCGCCGCCATGGCCGCGATGGCCGCCCTTCGCGCCCCCATTGATGCTTTCTTCACCGCCGTCCAGGTCAATGCCGAAAACCCGGTGCTGCGCCGCAACCGGCTGAACATGCTGCACACCATCCGCACCACCTGCGCCCAGGTCGCGGATCTGACCCGGATCGAAGGCTGATCCCCTTCATTCTGGCCCAAATATCCCACGGGGGTGCGGGGGTGTGAAACCCCCGCCGCCACCTCTCCGCTTGCACCCCCGCTCACGAAGCGTATCCTGCCCGCAAGGGAGCGCCGCAGTGCAGAAAATCGAGCCTATCAGCGACTTCGACCGCATCACATGCATGGCTGCCATCAGCCTGAAAACCCATGGCTTCCGGGCAAAATGCCTGCAACGCCTGGTCCGGCTTGATCTGCCGGTGCCGACCACCGTCGCGGTTCCCGCCAGCACCGTGCGCCAGATCGCCACCGGCCATGCCGTCGACTGCGAGGCGATCCTTGCGCATTTCGGCCCGACGCCGCTGGTTTCGGTCCGCCCCAGCCCGGAAAACCCTGACTGGGGCGGCCCCGCCACCGTGCTCAACATCGGCATGAACGCCGCGCGCCACGCGGCCCTTGCCCGCAGCCACGGCGAGGAAGCCGCCAACGCGATCTACCTTGGCTTCATCCAAAGCTATGCGATCCATGTCGCCCGCCTTGACCCCGAGATGTTCGACACCACCGGCGCCTCGGGCGAGGCGCTGCGCGCGGCCCTCCATGCCTGGTCCGAGGAAATGGACGAGCCCTTCCCGCAAGATCCGGCGCGGCAGCTGGCCGAAGTGCTGCGCTCGATGGCCCGCGCCTGGGAAGGCACGACCGCGCGGCTGCTGCGGCAGGCCAAGGGCGCAGCCGAAGATGCCCGTCTGGGCCTTGTCGTGCAGGAAATGGCGCAGGATCTGGGGCAGGGGATCTCGGGTTCGGGGGTGATCCAGTTCGTCGATCCTGCCACCGGTGGGCCGCAGGTCACGGGGCGGTTCTTCAACCAGTCCGGCGGACGCCATCGCAAGGCCGAAACGCTGTATCTGACGCGCGATCCGCGGGGGCCGTCGCTGGAAGATCGCGCGCCCGAGATCTTTGCCGCGCTCTGCCGGCACGGCTCGGTCTGTCGCGCCCGCCTGCGCGAAGAGATGCAGATAGAATTTACCATCGAGGACAGTCAGTTGGCCGTTCTTGATGCGGTCCGGGTGCAGCGGTCGTCGCGTGCGGGGCTGCGAATCGCAGTGGCCCTGGCCGAGGATCAGGTCATCACCCGCGCCGAGGCGCTGTTGCGGGTCGAGCCGCGGGCGCTGTCGGAACTTCTGCACCCGCAGGTCGATCCGCGCGGCAAGCGCGACCGTTTCGTGCGCGGCATCCCGGCCAGCCCCGGCGCGGCGGTGGGGCGGATCGTGTTCTCGTCACAGGCCGCGCAGGCCTCGGCCGCGCGGGGCGAGCCCTGCATCCTTGTCCGGCGCGAAACCTCGCCCGAGGATATCCGCGGCATGAACTGCGCCGCCGGTGTGCTGACTGAACGCGGCGGCGTCACCAGCCATGCGGCGGTGATCGCGCGCGGTCTGGGCCTGCCCTGCGTTGTCGGCGCCTCTGATATGCGGCTGGATGCGCGGGACAAGCGACTGGTCGCCCCCGACGGCCGCATCTTCACCGAAGGCGACATCATCACCGTGGACGGCACCGCCGGCGAGGCGCTGGCGGGCGCCGCCGCCATGCTGTCGCCCGCGCTGGACGGCTGTTTCCGCAAGCTGTTGTCCTGGGCCGACGAGATGCGCGACATCGGCGTGCGCGCCAATGCCGACACCCCCGCCGAAGCGCTGGTGGCGCGCGAGTTCGAGGCGCAGGGCATCGGTCTGTGCCGGACCGAGCATATGTTCTTCACCGACGACCGTCTGGTGGTGATGCGCGAGATGATCTTTGCCGACAGCGCGACCGACCGCGCGGCCGCCCTGGCCCGTCTTTTGCCGATGCAACGCGCCGATTTCGTGCAACTTTTCGAAATCATGCAGGGTCATCCGGTCTGTATCCGTCTGCTTGACCCGCCGTTGCACGAATTTCTGCCCCATTCGCGCGAAGGGATGCTGGAGTTGGCCGAGGCGCTTGACCGGCCGCTGTCCGAGGTGATGCGCCGTGTCGAGGCAATGGCCGAGTTCAACCCGATGTTGGGGATGCGCGGTGTCCGCCTTGGTATCGCCTTGCCTGAAATCTATGACATGCAGGCGCAGGCGATCTTCGAGGCGACGCTGGAAGTCGCGCGCCGCGGCGATCCGGTGGTGCCTGAAATCATGATCCCGCTGGTCTCGGCCCGGCGCGAGGTCGAGTTGGTCAAGACCCGGATCGATGCCGTGGCCGCCGCCGTGCATACCAAGTTCGGCCGCGATTTTGCCTATCGCCTGGGCGTGATGGTGGAAACGCCGCGCGCGGCGCTGCGCGCGGGCGAAATCGCACAGCACGCCGCCTTCCTGTCTTTCGGCACCAACGATCTGACACAGATGACTTATGGCCTGTCGCGCGATGATGCGGGGCGGTTCATGAACACTTACGTTCAAAGCGGGGTGTTCCCCGAAGATCCGTTCCACATTCTGGATGTCGATGGCGTGGGCGAGCTTCTGTTGATCGGGGCCGAACGCGGGCGGCGCACCCGGCCGGATCTGGTGGTCTCGATCTGTGGCGAACACGGGGGGGATCCCGAATCGATTGAGTTCTGCCGCAAGGCCGGTTTCGACTATGTCTCGTGTTCGCCCTATCGCGTGCCGCTGGCTAGGCTGGCTGCCGCTCATCTGGCGATCCGGGAACGGATGGCGGCAAAACCCCACTGATTTCAGGGGCTTGATCTGGAATCTGCGAAAGGGTGTCGCAGGCACCTGCCCGGGGGATGAGCAGATTCTCGCCCATTTTTAGCGCATAAGGATGTGGCATAAATGTCGCACGGGTGGACTCGTCGGATCGAATCCGGCTAGCCACGACCCCGTTGCGCGTCGGAGCCGAAAAAACAGGCGGTCGGTTCCGGACTTTTGACGCGCGTGGAAAGTGACCGGGAACAGAAACATGTGCTTGCTTAAGACCTGGGTGCGCAGCGCGGTGGCGCTGACGTTCCTGAGTGGAGCGGCCTTCGCCGATGTGACGGTGAGCCAGTCCAACGATCCGACCGCCAGTCTTGGCGGACACCTGTCAGCCCTGCTGGGCGCCGAGCGCACCGCGCTGGGCTCGCTTCCCACCCACCGGCTTGAGGCGATGGCAGGCGCGGTGAAGCGCGCCACCGGCAAGGCCGATGCGGCGCCCGCCGCCCCCCGGCTGGATGAACGCTGGCTTGCCACCCAGCCGGTGCCTGCCGCGTCGCGCGAATGGCAATGTCTGGCGACCGCGCTGTATTTTGAAGCCCGCGGCGAGCCGATCGAAGGTCAGGTTGCCGTGGCCGAGGTGATCCTGAACCGGGTCGACAGTCCGGGCTATCCGCGGTCGATCTGCGGGGTGGTGCATCAGGGCGGGCAGTTTTCCTATACGTTCGACGGCCAGCCCGACACGATCCGCGAAAAGGCCGCCTTCCAGCGCGCGGGCAAGATCGCGGCGGCAATGCTGGCCGGGGCGCCGCGGGCGCTGACGCAGGGGGCCACGCATTTCCACACCCGCGCGGTTCGGCCGGGCTGGGCGCATCGCTTTCCGCGCACGGCCGCCATTGGCGGGCATCTGTTCTATCGTCAGCCCGGCTCCTGACCCGGTTCTGTCGCAAGCCTTGCCTTGGCTGCCGCCTTCGGGCTAGGCGGGGCGGGTGACGGGACTATGCTGCCCGGAAGCAGCGCCGGGAGACCGCCTTGACCAACGACATCCGCCTTGCCTTTGCCCATCCCGAAGAACGGGCTGAGGCTTCGGCCGGCGCGGCCCCGCGCGACCGGATCAGCCTGCGCGACCATGTGGCCGAGGTCGAGATCGGCGCCTTTCAGCAGGAACGCGGCACCCGCCAGCGTATCCGCTTCAATGTGGTGGTCGAGGTGCGCCCCCATCCCGCGCCGCTTCAGGACGATGTGGACCGTATCCTGTCTTATGACCGCATCACCGAATCCATTGCGGCGGAACTGTCGGCGGAACGGCTGAACCTGCTGGAAACCCTGGCCGAACGCATCGCCGAGCGCATCCTGGCCGAGCCGCAGGCGATGCGGGTCTTTGTGCGGATCGAAAAGCTGGATCGCGGCCCGGGGGCGCTGGGGGTGGAAATCGTCCGCTCGCGCGCCGAGGCGCCGGTCCGGCGCACCGCCGAGGGCGGCGAGGCGGTGCATCCTCTGGTGGCCTATCTCGACAATGCCGCCATCGCCTCGGCCGGGCTGCCTGCGGTGCTGGATGGGCTGGTGGCGCGGGGGCTGCCGCTGGTGCTCGCCGTGGGCCTGCCTCCCGAGACGCCGCCGCAGACCGGCCACCGTCCGACCCAGCGCCGGATCGACCTTCTGGCGATCGAGCAGAATGGCTGGCGGCTGGCAGCGCGCGATCCGCGCTGCGTGGTGGTGTCCAGCCGGACCGAGATCGACTGGGCGATGCGGCATGGCCAGACCGTGGTCTGGGCGCCGTCGAAGCTGGTGCTGGATGCGGTCGACGGGCCGAACTCGCGCGATCCGGTGGCACTGGCGCTGTGGCTGGCCGAGATGCTGGCGGCCGCCCGGATGGTGGTTCACGGCGATGTGACATTGCCGGCGGGAAGCCGCGTGCCCTTGGAACGCGCCTGACGGCGGGGGCTTGCGCGCCGGCCCGCCGCGCCGCAAAACCGGGCGCATGATCTATTACCGCCCCATCCCGCTTGCCGATCCTGTCCGCCCCCGCGATGCGCTGCCCCTTGCCGGGGGGGCACTGGTCTTTGACCGGGTCGAAATACTGGAACGCGCCCGCCCGCCGGTTGTCGTGCCGGTGTCTGATCTGCCGGACGCGGTGCTGGCGCCGCTGATCGCGCAGCGCCCGGATGTGGCGGGGCTGGTGATGGACCGGCCGCGGATCATGGGCATCCTGAACGTGACGCCCGACAGTTTCTCGGACGGGGGCCGCTTTGCCGCGCTGCCAGAGGCATTGGCGCGGGCGCAGGCGATGGTGGCGGACGGGGCCGACATGCTGGACATCGGCGGCGAAAGCACGCGCCCCGGCGCGGCCGATGTCGATCCGGCCGAGGAAATCGCCCGCACCGCGCCGGTGATCGAGCTGTTGCGCGGGCAGGGGCTGTCCACGCCCATTTCGATCGACACCCGCAAGGCGGCGGTGGCCGCGGCCGCGCTGAAGGCGGGGGCCGATCTGGTGAACGATGTGGCGGCGCTGACCCATGATCCGGGACTGGCTGCGGTGGTGGCCGATCATGCGGCGCCGGTCTGCCTGATGCATGCGCAGGGCACGCCCGACACGATGCAGGCCGATCCGCGCTATGACGATGTGTTGCTCGATGTCTATGACTGGCTGGCCGATCGCATCCGCGCAGCCGAAGCCGCGGGCATTCCGCGGGCGCGGATCGTGACCGATCCTGGCATCGGTTTCGGCAAGACCGTCGCGCATAATCTGGCGCTGGTGCGGCGGCTGTCGCTGTTTCACGGGCTGGGCTGCCCGATCCTGCTGGGGGCCTCGCGCAAGCGGTTCATCGGCACGCTGGCGGACGAGCCGGTGGCGGATCGGCGGATGGCGGGCTCGGTCGCGGTGGCGCTTGCGGGGGCGGCACAGGGGGCACAGATACTGCGGGTGCATGATGTGCGCGAAACCCGGCAGGCGCTGACGGTCTGGCGCGCAGTGACAGAGGCCGAAGGGGAACAGGCATGACACGGAAACTTTTCGGCACCGACGGCGTGCGCGGCACGGCCAACACCTACCCGATGACCGCCGAAATGGCGCTGCGCCTTGGTGCGGCGGCGGGGCGCTATTTCCGGCCCGTGGGCGGCGGCGCGCATCGGGTGGTGATCGGCAAGGACACCCGGCTGTCCGGGTATATGCTGGAAAACGCGCTGACGGCGGGGCTGACCTCGACCGGCATGAACGTCCTGCTTCTGGGTCCGGTGCCGACGCCGGCGGTGGGGTTTCTGACGAAATCCATGCGGGCGGATCTGGGGGTGATGATCTCGGCCAGCCACAACCCGCACGAAGACAATGGGATCAAGTTCTTCGGCCCCGACGGTTTCAAGCTGTCCGATGAGGCCGAAGCCGAGATCGAGGCGATTCTGGAAGGTCAGATCCAGCCCGCCCAGCCCGGCAATATCGGCCGCGCCAAACGGATCGAGGACGGCCGAGGCCGCTATCAGGAATATTGCAAGACCACCTTTCCGGCGGGGCTGCGCCTTGACGGGCTGAAGGTGGTGATCGATTGCGCCAACGGGGCTGCCTATCGCGCCGCCCCTGAAGTGTTGTGGGAACTGGGTGCCGAGGTGATCCCGATCGGCGTGCATCCGAACGGCAAGAACATCAACCTGCGCTGCGGCTCGACCCATACGGCGACCGCGGCCGAGGCCGTGCGCACGCACGGGGCCGATGTGGGGATCTGCCTTGATGGCGACGCCGACCGGGTCATCATCCTGGATGAGACCGGGACGGCCGCTGATGGCGATCAGCTGATGGCGCTGTTCGCCGCACGCTGGGCCGACGAAGGGCGGTTGCGCGATGGCACGCTGGTGGCCACCGTGATGTCGAACCTTGGGTTGGAGCGGTTCCTTGCCGGGCGTGGCCTGCGGCTGGAACGCACGCCGGTGGGGGACCGCTATGTGGTCGAGGCGATGCGGCGCGGCGGCTGGAACCTGGGTGGCGAGCAGTCGGGCCATATCGTGATGACGGATTATGCCACCACCGGCGACGGGCTGCTGGCAGGGTTGCAGTTTCTGGCCGCGATGGCGCAGACCGGGCGGCGGGCCTCGGATCTGGCGCGCAGCTTTCAGACCGTGCCGCAGCTTTTGAAGAACGTGCGCTATGCCGCCGGGCAGGAACCGCTCAAGGCGCCAGCGGTCGAGGCGGTGATCCGCGCGGCCGAAGGGCGGCTGACCGGGGCGGGGCGGCTTTTGATCCGCAAGTCGGGGACCGAGCCGCTGATCCGCGTCATGGCCGAATGCGAGGACGAGGCGCTGCTGCATGAAGTGGTCGATGGCATCGTCGCCGCGGTCGAGGACGCAGCGTAAGGCCGGGAACACGCGCCCGCGCGGGGACTTGTCGGGGGATCAGCCAAAGCCGCCTGACCTGACCCGACAACGAGACCGCGATGGATTTGCCTGGATTGTTTAGTTGCCGTTTCTTCTTGCCTTGCTGGCGGCGCTTCTGTTCGCCCTTGTCAGCAAGGACCGGATCAAGGCCCGCCGCCACGACCCGAACGCGCCGAAATCGACGCTGGCCAAGGACGGCCGACAAGGGGGCGTGGCGTTCCGAAGGAAGGACGGCCCTATACCCGCCGACAAGCCCGACGCATCGCCGGTTCCGGACTGAAAAAGGCGCCCCGCGGGGCGCCTTTCATGTCTTCCGAGGTATTTCCGATCAGTTCCGCGAACGGTCGACCATCTTGCCCTTGGAAATCCACGGCATCATGGCGCGCAGTTTCTCGCCGACCTGTTCGATCTGGTGTTCGTCGTTGATGCGACGGGTGGCCTTGAAGAACGGCTGGCCGACGGCGTTTTCCTGCATGAAGTCGCGCACGAACTTGCCGGTCTGGATGTCGGTCAGAACCGCCTTCATCCGGGCCTTGGTTTCCTCGTAGGGCAGGATGCGCGGACCCGAGACATATTCGCCGTATTCAGCGGTGTTCGAGATCGAGTAGTTCATGTTGGCGATGCCACCTTCGTAGATCAGGTCCACGATCAGCTTCACTTCATGCAGGCACTCGAAATAGGCCATTTCGGGCTCGTAGCCGGCTTCCACCAGCGTCTCAAAGCCCATGCGGATCAGCTCGACCAGACCGCCGCACAGCACCGCCTGCTCGCCGAAGAGGTCGGTTTCGCATTCCTGACGGAAGTTGGTTTCGATGATGCCCGAACGCCCGCCGCCGATGGCCGAGCAGTAGGACAGGCCGATTTCCATGGCCTTGCCGGTCGCGTCCTTGTGAACCGCCACAAGGCAGGGCACGCCGCCGCCCTTGACATATTCGCCGCGGACGGTGTGGCCCGGGCCCTTGGGCGCCATCATGATGACGTCGACGCCGGGCTTCGGCTCGATCAGGCCGAAATGCACGTTCAGGCCGTGGGCGAAGGCGATCGCCGAGCCTTCACGCAGGTTGTCGTGGACGTATTTCTTGTAGGTCTCGGCCTGAAGCTCGTCGGGCATGGTGAACATGATGACGTCGCACCAGGCGGCGGCCTCGGCGATGCCCATGACCTTCAGCCCTTCACCTTCGGCCTTCTTGGCCGAGGGGCTGCCTTCGCGCAGCGCGACGACCACGTTCTTCGCGCCCGAGTCGCGCAGGTTCAGCGCATGGGCGTGGCCCTGCGACCCATAGCCGAGGATGGCGACCTTCTTGTCCTTGATCAGGTTGATGTCGCAGTCGCGATCGTAATAGACGCGCATGGGGCGCTCCTTTCGGTGATGAACTGGTGCGCACCATAGGGATGCGGGGGGCGAGAACGGCTGCAAAGTTTGACGATTTCCGCCGTATCTGGCAAAGATCATGTTCAAGATTTGCGTTTGATGAAATAGCCATGCTTGACGATACCGACCGCCGCCTGTTGCGCCACCTGCTGGCCGAGCCATCGCTGGGCACGGCAGAGCTGGCCGAGCGCGCAGGGCTGACCACGGCCACCTGCTGGCGGCGGCTGGAGCGGCTGACCGAGCGCGGCGTGATCGGCGCCCGGCAGGCGGTGATCGACTGGCGCAAGCTGGGCTATGCGGTCGAGGTCAGCTTGCGCTTCACGCTGGACAAGACCGACCCGCGGGCCTTTGACGAGTTCCTTGCTGCGGCGCGGCAGGTGCCCGAGGTGATCGGGATCGAGACCTTTCTGGGCCGCGTCGATGTGCGGCTGAATGTGATCGCGCGGGACATGAAGCATTACCAGGAGCTGTACCGCGCGCGCATCCTGACGCTGCCCCATATCGCCGATATCGAGGCGTTGATGTTGGTGGCCGCGATCAAGGACGCCGAGGCGCTGCCGCTGTGATCGATCTGGACGATACCGACCGCGCCTTGCTGCGCGCCCTGGCCGAGGATGCCACCGTCAGCGCGGGTGCGCTGGGCCGCCGGTTCGGCCTGTCGCAGCCGGCGGCGTGGCGGCGGATCAGGCGGCTGGAAGAGGCGGGTGTGATCGTCGGCCGCCGGGTGGTGGTGGACCGCGAGGCGCTGGGATTCGGCGTGACGGTGTTTCTGGGCGTGAAGCTGGCAACGAAGGGGCGTGTCAGTCTTGAGGATTTCGAGCGCGCGGTGACGGCGATCCCCGAGGTTCAGGTGGTTCAGCATGTGCTGGGCCTGTTCGATTATCGCCTGCGGGTGGTGGCGCGCGACATTGCGGATTTCGAGCGCGTGCTGCGTCGGCGGATCATGACCCTGCCGGGGGTGGGGCAGGTCGAGGCGAATGTGTTGCTGACCGAGGAAAAACGCCCCGGCCCGCTGGGCTAGGGGCCGGCGTCGCGGGGGGCTGTCTGCCCCCCGTGCCCGCCCATGGGCGGGCGTTTCGGTCTGGATACCCTCTGGTCGAGGGTATCCAGACCGAAACCTCCCCCCGAGGATATTTCCGCCAGAATGAAAGTGACGGGGATGCGACCTTTTTCGGCTGGCGGCGCGGGTGGGGTGGCGGCAATCTGGGGCGAGGAAAGAAGGAGAGTTTTCATGCCCGCGCTGCGCCCGGATGTCGATCCTGACGGTTTGCAGGAGTTTTCGGTGGTATTCACCGACCGTTCGCTGAACCACATGTCCGCAAGGTTCCAGCAGGCGATGCGGGATATCTCGGGGATGTTGCGCGAGGTTTATGCCGCCGAGGCGGTGGCGCTTGTGCCCGGCGGCGGCAGTTTCGCGATGGAGGCGGTGGCGCGGCAGTTTGCCGGTGGCGGCCATGCGCTGGTCGTGCGCAACGGTTGGTTTTCCTATCGCTGGACGCAGATTTTCGAGGCCGGAGATTTTGCGGCCCGGCAGACGGTGGTGATGGCGCGGGCGTCCGGCAACGGGGCGCGGTCGCCGTTCGCGCCGCCCCCCGTCGCGGAGGTGGTGGCAAAGATTGCCGAGGTGAAGCCGGATGTGGTGTTTGCGCCGCATGTGGAAACCTCGGCCGGGATCATCCTGCCGGACGATTATATCGCCGCGGTGGCGGCGGCGGCGCATGAGGTGGGCGCGCTGATGGTGCTGGACTGCATCGCCAGCGGGGCGGTCTGGGTGGACATGAGGGCCACCGGGGTGGATGTGTTGATCTCGGCGCCGCAGAAGGGGTGGTCGGCCTCGCCCTCGGCGGGGTTGGTGATGATGTCGGCGCGGGCCATGGCGCGGCTTGAGGCCAGCACGTCGGACAGTTTCGTGCTGGATCTGAAGAAATGGCGTGCGATCATGGCGGCCTATGAGGGCGGCGGGCACGCCTATCACACCACGATGCCGACCGATGCGCTGCTGGGCTTTCGTGATGCGATGGCCGAAACGAAGGCGCTGGGGTTCGAGGCGATGAAGGCGGCGCAGTGGCGGCTGGGCATGGCGGTTCGGGCGATGCTGGCGGAAAAGGGTATCCCTTCGGTCGCGGCCGATGGGTTTGCCGCGCCGGGGGTGGTGGTCAGCTTTACCGACGATCCCGAGATCCAGACCGGCCGGAAGTTTCTGGCCGAGGGGATGCAGATCGCCGCGGGGGTGCCGCTGCAATGTGGCGAGGGGACCGAGTTCCGCACCTTCCGGCTGGGGCTGTTCGGTTTGGACAAGCTGACCGATGTCGAGGGCACGCTGGCGCGGTTGCGGGCGGTGATCGACCGCGTGCTGTAGGGGGCTTAACGCACGCCGAGGCCCGCGCGCATCAGCGTGCGGCGCACCGGGGCCAAGCCATACATCGCATCAAGCAGCTTGGCGCGCAGGTCGCGCCAGGCGGGTGCCCCGGCCATCGACGCGCGGTTCAGCAGGTCGATGCCGGTGATGCGGGCCTGCACTTCGCAATGGCGGCGGCGGTGATAGGCATCGAGCATCGCGGGTGAGCCGAGGTCGGCCTTGTGGTCGGCGGCCAGTTCCAGCAGCACCCGCAGGTCGGCAAGGCTCATGTTCAGGCCCTGTGCGCCGATGGGCGGCATCACATGGGCGGCCTCGGCCATCAGGGCCGTGCGTTCGCCCGACATGCGGTCTGCCACCTGGCTGATGATCGGCCAGAGGTTGATCTGCGAGTTCAATCGCAGCGGCCCAAGGATGCCGCAAGAGCGGTCGTTCAGCGCGGCTTCGAACTCGGCCACGGGCAGGGCGCGCAGGCGCTGCGCCTCGGGGCCGGTTTCCATCCAGACCACGGCCGAGGCGGGGCTGCCCTTGTGGTCGGGCAGCGGCACCAGCGTGAATGGCCCGCCCGTGCGGTGGATCTCGGTCGAGACATTGTTGTGGGGGATGGGGTGGGTGACGGTGAAGGCCAGCGCCTTCTGGCCATAGCGCCGGGTGTGGACGCCGATCCCCAGCGCCTCGCGCACCGGCGAGTTGCGCCCGTCGGCCGCCACCAGCAGCCGCGCCGAGACGCGGGTGCCGTCCGACAGCGTGACCAGCGCCTCGGACTCGCGGGTCAGAACCGTGCGGGTGGCCACGCCGGGGCGGAAATCGGCCCGGCGCAGTCGGGACAGATGGGCCACCATCTCGCGCCGCAGCAGCCAGTTCGGCAGGTTCCAGCCGAAGGGTTGGTTCGAGATGTCGGCAGCGTCGAAATCCTTGACCACGCGCGGGGTGGCCGTGGGGCCGCCGGCGTCGATGATCCGCATCACCTGAAGCGGCGCCGCATGGGGCGCAAGGCGCGGCCAGAGGCCCGCGGCCTGCAAAAGCGGGATTGAGGGTTGCAGCAACGCGGTCGAGCGCAGGTCAGCGCCTTCGGCCTCGGCCGAGGTCACGGGTGGCTGCGGATCGACGCAGATCACCGAAAAACCGGCGGAAGCAAAGGCCGCCGCAGCGGTCAGTCCGGCGACGCCGCCGCCGGAAACAAGGATGTCGGTCGCGATGCGGGTCATGGGTTCCCCTGTGTTTCCGGGGAAGCTAGTGGCCCGGTCGTGGCTCGTCCAGTCAGCCGATCGTGATCAGCACGAGCATGATCATGACCACCGGCACGAAGAACACCGCCGTCAGGCCAAGCGCCACAAGGCCGAAGGTCCAGACGCCAAGCGCCACCGCAGCCAGCAGCACAACGGCACAGACCAGAAGCAGGATTTCGGCGGTCGTCGTCTTGCGCACCTGCGTCTCGACCGGCGGGATCACATGATTCGGCAGGTCGGTGATGTCAGCGTAAGCGGTCATGCGGGATCTCCGTTAACGTCGGGAATTTGATAGTCGCAAACGGCTGGTCTGGCTAGGACAATATGCCGCTTTTGTCGTGATCGGGTTGAAGCCGACCCAGAAATTCCGACAGGTCTGGCGCGTGGTGATGGATGTGGGGGGCCGGTTCGGGGGCAGGAGCGACATGGACCGTGCGCATGCCCATGGCGTGCGGCGCGATCAGATTGCGCGAATCGTCTTCGAACATGGCGGCGGTTTCGGGCGTCAGGCCGTCGGCGGCGAACACCGTTTCGAAGGCGGTGCGTTCGGGTTTGGGGCGGAAGCCGGCATGTTCGACGCCATAGACCGCATCGAACAGCCCCGACAGGCCCCGCGCTGCAAGCACCCGTTCGGCATAGGGGGCGCAGCCGTTGGTGTAGACGACCTTGCGCCCCGGCAGCGCGCGGATGCGGGCGGCCAGCAGCATATCGGCCTGAAGGTGGTCCAGCGCGATGTCATGGACATGGGCCAGATAGGGCGCGGGATCGACGTCATGTTCGGCCATCAGCCCGGCCAGCGTGGTGCCGTAGCTGTGCCAGTAGTGGCGACGCAGGCGGTCGGCCTCGGGGCGGGGCAGGCGCAGGCGTGTCATCACCCAGTCGGTCATGCGCTGCTCGATCTGGTCGAACAGCCGCGCCGAGGGCGGGTAAAGCGTGTTGTCCAGGTCAAAGACCCAATTGCGGACATGGGAAAAGCTGTTGGCCACCATGGGAACAAGCCTAGGCGGCCGGGCGTGCCGCCGCAATGGTTTGAGGTTGATTCCCCCCGCCTCCCGTGGGTAACGTCGCGCCGGTCCAGCCTGATGCGAAAGGTCGCAGCGCCGTGCAGAAAGATGCCTATACGCTGATCCTCGAGGCGATCGAAGGCGGCGTCTACAAGCCCGGCGACCGGCTGGTCGAATCGGAACTGGCCGAGCGTCTCGGCGTGTCGCGGACCCCGGTGCGCGAGGCGTTGCAGCGGCTGGAAACCCAGTCGATGCTAAGCCGTGACGGCCGCAGCCTGATCGTCGCCTCGCTGGACCATAACCAGTTGACCGAGCTTTACGCGGTGCGCACCGAGCTTGAGGGGCTGGCCGCGCGGTTGGCCGCGCGTAACGCCACCGAGGAGGAAATCCGCGTGCTGCGCGGCATGGTCGAGGATGACCGTGCGTTGCTGGGCGGCGATCCGCGGGCGCTGAGCCGGGCGAACAAGCGGTTCCACAAGCAGATCCACCTTGCGTCGCACAACCGTTTTCTGGTGCAGCAGCTTGACCTTGTGCATCGGTCGATGGCGCTGATGGCGACCACGTCCTTCGCGGCCGAGGGGCGCGACGAGGTGGCGATGGCCGAACATGACCAGATCGTGCAGGCGATCGAGGCCCGCGACGGCGAGGCCGCCTATTCCGCCCTGCGCAACCACATCTCGAAAGCGTTCGAGACCCGGCTCAGGGTCGATGCGGGCGAGTTGAAGATGCGCTGAGACCGGAACGCGCTGGCGGGTCGAAGATGCCGTGGCGGGTCTTGTCCCAGTAGAACGGCGCGCTCAGCAACTCCCACAGGGCCTTGTAGGCGGCAAGGGTGGCCAGCGGATTGTAGAAGTGCAGCGTCGGCACCCACAGCGGGTTCAGCCGATGCCGCGTGCGCCGGATCGCAAGCACGCCGATGGCGATGCCGACGGTTTCGGTCAGCAGGAACAGGGTTGCCATCGCGCCCACGGCGCCGGGCGGCAGCAGGCCCGCCACCGGATGCGGCAGGCCGGCCGCCAGCAGCCAGAACGACCACAGCACCGGCGCCAGCAGCGACTGCGACAGCGTGCCCAGAAACAGCACCTGAACGCCCGCGAACTTCCACGGCCCCAGTTGCCGCCACAACAGGCGCGGGGCGCGCATGTGGACCGCCCATGTCATCATGAAGCCCTTGATCCAGCGCGAGCGTTGCTTGATCCACGGGATCGGGCGGCAGTTGGCCTCTTCCTCGGTCACGGTATCGATCAGGTCGGTGCGATAGCCGTGGCGGGCAAGGCGGATGCCCAGATCGGCGTCTTCGGTCACGTTATGCGCGTCCCAGCCGCCCAAGGCTTCCAGCGCAGCGCGGCGGAAAAACAGCGTCGTGCCCCCCAGCGGCACCGCAAGGCCCAGCCGGTCAAGCCCGGGCAGCAGAACGCGGAACCATGCCGCATATTCGATGGTGAAACAGCGCGCCATCCAGTTGGTGCGGGGGTTGTAATAGTCCAGCATCCCCTGAAGGCAGGCGACATTCGCGCCACGGCGGGCGAAGCCTTCGACGACGCGGCGGATCTGGTCGGGGGCGGGGGCGTCCTCGGCGTCATAGACCCCCACGATCGTGCCGCGGCAATGGTCCAGCGCCACGTTCAACGCCCGCGGCTTGGTGCGGATGCGGCCCCGGGGCGAGATCACGATCCGCATCCAAGGCGGCAGATGCGCCGCTTCCAGCGCGGTGCGGGTGCGGCGGTCCTCGGCCTCGACCACCAGCAGGATTTCCAGCAGGTCGCGCGGATAGTCGATCCGCGACAGGCGGGCGATCAGGCGCGGGGCAATGTTTTCCTCATCATAAAGGCCCACGATGATCGAGACCATTGGCAACCGCGCCATCGCCGGCATCGGGGGCAGCGGCAGGGCGGGGCGCGTCACCGCGATCAGGGCGGCAAAGCGCAGCGCCGTGGTCAGCGTCAGGGCGGTCAGCGCCCAAAGCGCCAGAAGAAGAATGACCGCACCGGGCGCGATCACCAGCCCTGCGGCCAGTGCAAGGCCGAAAAGGCCCAAGGCCCGGCGCATCACGCCGGCTTTCCAGTCGCGGCAGCTTTCCGGTGCCGGCACGCGGGCTTCGGCGGCCGCACTCAGCACCTCGGCCCGGGCCTGGCCGATCGCGGTCTCGATCTCGGATCTGGGCGCAAGCGCCGGCAGCACCCGGCCGAACAGCGCGCCAAGCCGTGGCCCGCAGCGCAGGAAGGCATCGGGATGGGCGGCGACGACAAGGGTCGCATCGCCCACCGTCCGGCAGGGCAGCAGCCCTTCGCGCAGGCAATCCTGCGCGCCGAAGCGGTCGATCAGGCGGGGGTCGGGTGCGATCTCGGCCGGGCGCAGAACCGCATGGCCGCAGCGCCGCGCCAGCGCCTCGCAAAGGTCGCGCTCGCTCAGCACGCCGTCGGCAAGCATCACCTCGGACAGGGCGACGTCGCGGCCGGCACTGCGGCTGAGCGCCTCCATGATGCGGTGCGGGGCGACATGGCCTTCGCGCAGCAGCATCGCACCGAACGCCTGTGGCGGCGGGGCGATCTTGCGGGCAGGGGGCGGGATGGGCCGCGGGGCCGTCACCTTCTCTGCTGGCGTCAGACGCCGGACGAGGGGCAGGGGGGGCGGCGGAGGTGGCACGACACGGCCTTTCGGTTCCTGTCCCGAAGTCTTGCGGATATTGGTTAAGATCGGATTAAGACTTGCCCTGCGCGGCATGTCCGCAATCGCTGCGCAGGTGTTGGCCCGATGTCAGAGCGGCGGGGTCAGGAAAACGCCGGGGGCGCGGTCGAACGGGTTGACGATGATCGTGCCGCGCGGGGCGTCGGTCCAGTCATCGACCTGCCGCCGGATGGTTTGCCCGGTCAGATACTGCGGCGGAACGGCGGGGATCAGCATATCGTCATCCTGCACCGGCCCATAGGCCGCCGAGACCTGCGGCCCCGTCGCGGGTGGTGTCATGCGCGCAGGCGGCTTGCGCGGCCATCGCGGCAAACGTCGGAAGCAGGCGGTGGCGAAGAAGAAGCGGTCTGGTCACCGGCAATCCTTGGTCCATCCTGCCGGTCGCTGGATAGGAAAAGATCACTACGCCGCCGGGGTTCCGGCGCTGGCGGATCTTGTGCCCGTGATTGCGGACTTGTGCGTGCAGCCGCGGCGCACCGCCTGCGCAAGCCGGGGCCGGCTTCGCGCGCCTTGGGCGCAAGTCGGGGCGCTATGGCCGTTCGCGCAGGATGGCGGTGAAAAAGATGCTTTCTGCTGTCTGCGTCCGCGAGATTGATGCCTCGACCGGAAATTCGTGCCCGTCCGCGCGCCGCCCCATCACCTGACTGCTCGCCATGTGTCGGGCCGTCACGCCGGTCGCGCCGTAAAGGTCCAGGGTGCGATCATGCCGGCTGCGGGCGCTTGGGGGAAGCAGGCGCCACAGCGGCTGTTGCAGCACATCCTTGGCGCGATAGCCGAACATCCGCCCGGCGGCGGCGTTGAACACCACGATCCGATACTCTGCATCAACCACGACGATGGCATCGGGGGCCGTGTCGACAACAGCGACAAGGGTTGCAGCGTCGAGACCGTCAGTCGCGTCCAGATCACTTTTGGGCATGAAGAGAGCCGAACCCCCGGCAGATAACATGGTTCTGCCCGCCGGACCGGGCTGGGGACCGGCGTGACCCCGGGCGGATCACGCCGGCCTTGTGCCGCATCCGGGGTGCGCCGATTGCTGCCGTCAGGCGGCGCGGCGGGCGCGGATCGCGGCGGCGAAGCGATCGAACAGATAGTAGCTGTCCTGCGGGCCGGGGCTGGCTTCGGGGTGATACTGGACCGAGAACACCGGCCGGTCTTCCATGCGGATGCCGCAGTTCGATCCGTCGAACAGACTGACATGGGTTTCCTTGACCCCCGCGGGCAGGGTCTGGCTGTCCACGGTAAAGCCGTGGTTCATCGAGGTGATCTCGACCTTGCCGGTTTCCAGATCCTTCACCGGATGGTTGGCACCATGGTGGCCATGGTTCATCTTGACCGTCCTTGCCCCCAGCGCCAGCGCCAGCATCTGATGGCCAAGGCAGATCCCGAACACCGGCAGGTCACGTTCCAGAACACCCCGGATCATCGGCACGGCATAGGCGCCGGTCGCGGCCGGATCGCCCGGGCCGTTCGACAGGAACACCCCTTCGGGGTTCAGCGCCAGAACATCCTCGGCCATGGCGGTCGCGGGAAGCACTGTCACGTCGCAGCCCGCCGAGGCAAGGCAGCGCAGGATGTTGCGTTTCGCGCCGTAGTCGATGGCGACGACCTTCAGCCCGGGGCCTGTCCGCTCTTTATAGCCTTCGGGCCAGGCCCAGCGCATCTCGTTCCAGCGGTAGCTTTGCGCGCAGGTGACATCCTTCGCCAGATCCAGGCCCACCAGCCCGCGCCAGCCGCGCGCCTTCGCCACCAGCGCCTCAAGGTCGAAGCGGCCTTCGGGGTCATGGGCCAGCGCCACATGCGGCGCCCCCTGCTGGCGGATCGCACGGGTCAGGCGGCGGGTATCAAGCCCGCCGATGCCGATCCGGCCCTTGGCTTCCAGCCATGCCGTCAGATCGCCCGTGGCGCGCCAGTTCGACGGCTCGGTCGGGTCCCATTTCACCACCATGCCGGCGGCGACCGGCTCGGCCGTCTCGTCGTCCTCGGGGGTGATGCCGACATTGCCGACATGGGGGAAGGTGAAGGTGACGATCTGCCCGGCATAGGAGGGATCGGTCATGATCTCCTGATAGCCGGTCATGGCGGTGTTGAAGACCAGTTCGGCCACCGTCTCGCCCACGGCGCCGAAGCCCCGGCCGTAGAAGACGGTGCCATCCGCAAGGACGAGGCAGGCGGTGGGCTTCGGGGTGGGGCTGGCGGTGGCCATGGGGCGACTCCTTGGCAAAATCTGGCGGACACTAAGGGCGCCGGCGGGCGGGGTCAAGGCCATTGGTGAAATGACTTATCCTTTTATGCCAATGGGTTGCGCCGGGATGCCGCCGTTGTGTCGGCCCCGGCTTGCCTGTAAGGTGCGAAGCCTGACGGCGATGGAGATGGATGAAGATGACTCTGCGTGAGCGGCTTCAGGAAGCGATGAAGGACGCAATGCGTGCAAGACAGCCCGACCGGCTGTCGACGCTGCGCCTGATCAATGCGGCCATCAAGGATCGCGATATCGCCGCCCGGGTGGATGGGGCGGCCGGTATGGTTACGGATGAGGAGATCACCGCGATCCTCGGCAAGATGGTCCGCCAGCGCGCCGAAAGCGCGCGCGCCTACGAAGAAGGCGGCCGGCTGGAGTTGGCCGAGAAGGAACGCGCCGAAATCGGCGTGATCGAGGACTTCCTGCCGCGCCAGCTTTCCCCCGATGAGATCGAGGCCGCGCTGGCTGCCGCAATCGCTGAAGTGGGCGCCAGCACGATTCGTGACATGGGCAAGGTGATGGCGGCGCTGAAGGCGCGCTATACCGGCCAGATGGATTTCGGCGCCGTCGGGCCGATGGTGAAGGACCGGCTGGGCTGAGAGGCCCGGCCCGCGCGGGCGTGTCCGGTCTTTCCGCGGCAGCGCGCCGCGACGGGCCTCGATGGCCCCGAGCGGCGCTTCTCCCGGCCGGGCCCTGTCGTCAGTGGGCGTGGCTGCGGTCCCAATCTTCACGACGGGGCAGGTTTTCGAACGTGTGCTCGGGCGGGGGGCAGGGCAGCGTCCATTCCAGCGTGTCGGCGTGGTCGTTCCAGTAGTTCGTCCCCGTGATCCGGGCGCCCCGCGTCAGGGTATGGGCCATCACGCCCAGAAAGAACAGGAACGAGGCAAAGGACAGGAACGCCCCGAGCGACGAGACCATGTTCCAGGTCGCGAAAGCCTCGGGATAGTCGATATAGCGCCGCGGCATCCCCTGCCGGCCCAGGAAGTGCTGGGGGAAGAAGGTCAGATTCGCGCCGACGAACATCATCCAGAAATGCAGCTTGCCGGCCCATTCGGGATAGTGCCTGCCGGACATCTTGCCGATCCAGAAATAGATCCCGGCAAAGATCCCGAACACGGCGCCAAGGCTCATGACATAGTGGAAATGCGCCACGACATAATAGGTGTCGTGGTAATAGCGGTCGACGCTGGCCTGACTGAGAACGACCCCTGTCACGCCGCCCACGGTGAACAGGAACAAGAACCCCAGCGCCCACAGCATCGGCGTCCGCAGGTCGATCGAGCCGCCCCACATCGTCGCGATCCACGAAAAGATCTTGATCCCCGTGGGCACCGCGATCACCATCGTGGCCAGCATGAAATAGCTTTGCTGGGTCAGGCTCATGCCTGCCGTATACATGTGATGCGCCCAGACCACGAAGCCCAGCACGCCGATGGCCACCATCGCATAGACCATCGGCAGATAGCCGAAGATCGGCTTTCTGGAAAAGGTCGCGATCACATGGCTGACGATGCCGAAGGCGGGCAGAACAATGATATAGACCTCGGGGTGGCCGAAGAACCACAGGATATGCTGGTAAAGCACCGGATCGCCGCCGCCTTCGGGCTGGAAGAAGGTGGTGCCGAAATTGCGGTCGGTCAGCAGCATGGTGATGGCGCCCGCCAGCACCGGCAGCGCCAGAAGGATCAGCCAGGCGGTGACAAAGATCGACCACGCGAACAGCGGCACCTTGTGCATGGTCATGCCCGGCGCCCGCATGTTCAGGAATGTGGTGATCATGTTGATCGCGCCAAGGATCGACGAGGCCCCCGACAGATGCACCGCAAAGATCGCAAGGTCGGTGGAATAGCCGGTTTCCGAGGTCGAAAGCGGTGGATAAAGCACCCAGCCGATCCCTGATCCCAACTGTCCGTTGCCGCCCGGCGCGAACAGCGACGCCACCGCCAGCGAGGTTCCCGCCACATAAAGCCAGAACGACAGGTTGTTCATCCGCGGAAAGGCCATGTCGGGCGCGCCGATGTGCAACGGCATGAAGTAGTTGCCAAATCCGCCGAACAGGGCCGGGATCACCACGAAGAACATTATCAGGATGCCGTGGGCGGTGATCATCACGTTCCAGACATGGCCGTTCGGGGTGCAACTTGCGATCGATGACGGCCAAAGCGATTGCAGGAAGCCGCGCAGCAGGCCCGCATCCAGATGTTCGGCGCACATGAACTGCACGCCGGGCGCCATCAGTTCCATCCGCATGTAGACGGTGAAGGCCACCGAGATCAGCCCGACAAGCCCGCCGGTGACCAGATAGAGGATCCCGATATCCTTGTGGTTCGTCGACATCAGCCAGCGGGTGAAGAACCCCCGCCGGTCTTCGTGGCCCTCGATGGCTGCATCGGCCATGGCTCGCCTCCCCGCGTGCTGTGTTCCGACCGGACGCCAGCCGCCCCGTCACCGGCGCCTTTATTCAGATTTCTAGGGCGAAAGGACTGCGAGGCAAATTTTCCGTGTGAGAGGATTTGTCTTTTCCGCCCCGTGGCGCGGCCGGGGGCAGTCTGGACAATACCTTGTAAGGCCGGGGGGGCTTAGTCGGGGAAATGCCGTGGAAAGCACTGCATCAGTGCGGCGTCAAGGTCGGCCATGGTCACCGGAAGCCCCAGATCGACAAGGCTGGTGACGCCATGTTCGCGGATGCCGCAGGGCACGATGCCGTCGAAATGGGAAAGATCGGGTTCGACGTTGATCGAGATGCCGTGAAAGCTGACCCAGCGGCGCAGTTTGACGCCGATGGCGGCGATCTTGTCCTCGCGCGGGGTGCCGTCGGGGTTTGCGGGGCGGTCGGGGCGCACGACCCAGACCCCCACCCGGCCCGCGCGACGTTCGCCTTTTACGTTGAACTGGGCCAGCGTGTCGATCACCCAGTCCTCCAGCGCGGCGACGAACCGGCGGACATCGCGGCCTCGGCGGTCGACGTCCAGCATGACATAAGCCACGCGCTGGCCGGGTCCGTGATAGGTATACTGCCCGCCGCGCCCGGCGACATGGACCGGAAAGCGGTCGGGGGCCACCAGATCCTCGGCCCGGGCCGAGGTGCCGGCGGTGTAGAGCGGCGGATGTTCCAGCAGCCAGACCGCCTCGGCCGCGGTGCCGGTTCGGATCGCCGCGGCGCGGGTCTCCATCGCGGCAAGCGTTTCGGCATAGGGTTGCAGGCCGGGCAGCACCGACCATTCAACGGGGTTTGTCATGTGCTTGGCCTCATTCCAGCCAAAACCACCCAAAAAAAACCGCGAAGGCGGCGTAACCCGTGCTAGCCTGACTGTGAAGCTACGTTTGCCGGGAGAGTTCCTATGTATTTTAAATCCGTCGCCACCGCCAGTCTTGCGGCGGTCATTGGGCTGGCGCCGGCCGAGCCGGTGATGGCCGATGCCGGGGACGCCATTGCCGGCGCGCTGATCGGCGGCATCCTTGGCCATGCGATCGCCAACGACCAGAACCGCCGCCGGGAACAGGCGCAGCCTCAGCGCCATACACCGCGCAGCACCCGTCCTTCGATGTCGACCGCGCAACGCGAGTCCAACAAGGAAGTGCAGAGCGCACTGAACTATTTCGGCTACAACGTGGGCACGGTGGACGGGGTGCTGGGCCAGCGGTCGCGATCGGCCGTGTCGCAGTATCAGGTGCTGCTTGGCTATCCGCCCACCGGCCAGTTGACGGATTATGAACGCACGCTGCTGACCACCGCCTATCACCGCGGCGTGGCGGGTGGGCCGATGGTGGCGCAGGCGGTTGCCACCCACCCGCAGGGGATGCGCGGCCTGTTGCTGATGCAGCGCGACGAGATGGCGGGAATTCCCAGCCAGCCCGCGGGAATGCCGATGGCGATGACCCCGGTCATGCCGATGGCGCCGGCGGCGGCTGCCGTGGGGACCGCCGCTGCGACCGCGCTGCCTGAACTGCCGATGCCGGCGCCGGTTCCGGCGGCCGAGGCCGCGCCGCAACTGCCCTCGTTCCTTGGTGCGGGCGGCACGATGGTGTCGCTTGCCTCGCACTGCAACTCGGTCGGGCTGCGGACGAATGCCAACGGCGGCTACACCACATCCGCCGCGATGACCGATGCGGGGTTTGCGCTGGACGAGCAGTTCTGTCTGGCCCGCAGCTTTGCCATTTCGTCCAGCGAGGAGTTGTCCCGGCAGGTGGCGGGCTTCACGCCGCAACAGATCGCGGATCAGTGTCAGGGCTATGGCCCGGTCCTGCGCGAGCAGGTGGCGGCGCTGTCGCTGGAACCTCGGGATACGGTGCTGAAACAGGTGTCCTCGTTTGTGCTGGCCAGCGGTCAGTCGCCGGCGCAGCTGACCGGGACGGCGCGGATCTGCCTTGGTGTTGGCTATGCCAGCGATTCGATGGATGTGGCGATCGGGTCGGCGCTGCTGCTGACGGCGCTGGGCCAGAAGGGCTATGCCGAACTGTTGGGCCACCATCTGGCACAGGGATTCGGCGCCAGCCCGCGGCCGGATCTGGCGCTCGACTGGTATCAGATGGGGCTGGATGCGGCGCAGACCGGCGGCGCGGTGTTCGGGCAGGGGATGCCCGACCGGACCGAGGTGATTCGCAAGGCCGCCTATACGATCGGTGGCCGGGTGGATCTGCTTCAGCCATCGCTGCCCGCCTTTGCCCCCCCCGCGGCCCCTGTGATCGAGGCAGCGGCCCCGGTTCCGGTTCCGTCCGCGCCCGTGGCGCCGGTGACGGTGGCCGACGTGGCTGATCCTGCGCCATCCGCCCCGGTGACGGCGGTGGCCGCGCAGCCGGCCGCAGCCGTGGCCGAGGCCGGCACCAAGGCGGTTTCGGCAGCGGCGCGCCTGCCTTTCCTGCTGCTTGGCCAGTGAGGTGACAGGGCAGGGGGTGCGACAGAGCATCCCTTGCCCTGTCAATTTGCCGGAGACCCGAAAATTTCGCTTTTCTTCGGCGGCGCGCTTGGCTAAGAACCCGCCACCAAGTCAAGACAGTGCGGTCGTGGCGGAATTGGTAGACGCGCAGCGTTGAGGTCGCTGTGGGGTAACTCCCGTGGAAGTTCGAGTCTTCTCGACCGCACCAATCTTTTGAAGAACGCCAGAAGGCGGCCCCTAGGGCCGCCTTTGGTGTTTCTGGCGCCGTCGTGCAGTGGTCCGCGACGTTATCCTCACAAATCCGTCGCATTCGGTGGGTGCGTGTTCGCATCCCGGCGCATCGCTGCGCCAGCCGGCGTGCAAGCTGCTCATGCAGATGGCAGTTCAGGCCCCTCCCTTTTCCTGTGCATAACAAGATTGCATTGAGGGGACCGTTCAGCTTTAAACAAACCAACGAGTGCAGGAAACCTGCCGGTTCAAGATGGGGAGACTGGGGTGGTGTCTTCTACCCGAAACGACGGATTCGTCGTATTCGAACATGTGCAAAAAAGCTATGACGGCGAGTCGCTCGTCGTCAAAGATCTCAATCTGGCAATCTCGAAGGGCGAGTTCCTGACGATGCTCGGGCCGTCCGGCTCTGGCAAGACGACCTGCCTGATGATGCTGGCAGGCTTCGAGACCGCAACTCATGGCGAGATCCGGCTGGATGGGCGGCCGATCAACTCGGTTCCGCCACATAAGCGCGGGATCGGCATGGTGTTCCAGAACTATGCGCTGTTTCCGCATATGACGGTGGGCGAGAATCTTTCCTTTCCGCTGGAAGTGCGCGGCATCGGCAAGGCCGATCGCGAACAGAAGATCCGTCGTGCGCTCGACATGGTGCAGATGGGGGCCTTCGCCAACCGTCGCCCGGCGCAGCTTTCGGGCGGCCAGCAGCAGCGGATCGCCTTGGCCCGCGCGCTGGTGTTCGACCCCAAGCTTGTGCTGATGGACGAACCGCTGGGCGCACTGGACAAGCAGTTGCGTGAACACATGCAGTTCGAGATCAAGCATCTGCACGAAACCCTTGGGATCACGGTGGTTTATGTCACCCACGATCAAGGCGAGGCGCTGACCATGTCGGACCGGATCGCCGTGTTCAACGATGGCCGCATCCAGCAGCTGGCCCCGCCCTCGGATCTTTACGAACGGCCCCAGAACAGCTTTGTCGCGGGCTTCATCGGCGAGAACAACAAGTTGCCCGGCACGGTCGAAGAGATCGCCGAGGGTCGCGCGCTGGTCCGTCTTGCCACGGGCGAGCTGATCGACGCGACGCCGGTGAACGTGTCGCGTCAGGGGCAGAAGACGCTGGTCTCGATCCGGCCCGAACGAGTCGAGTTCAAGCCCGAGATGCTGCCCCCGAACGCCCACCTGATCGATGCCGAGGTGATGGAGTTCATCTATATGGGCGACATCTTCCGCACCCGCCTGAAGGTGGCCGGGTCCGAGGAATTCGTGATCAAAAGCCGAAACACGCTGGGCCAGCGGATGTTGGAACCCGGTGAAAAGATCCGGATCGGCTGGGCGCCGCAGGACGCCCGCGCGCTCGATCCGCTTTAACTCCGTCGTAACGGACCCGCCGCAGGTTGCGGCCAATAAAACTTCGCAACATGGGAGAAGACTTGATGAAAACGGCCCTCGTTCTTTCCTCGGCCCTGACCGCCGTGGCCTTCGCGGCCTCGGCAGAAGAAATCACGGTGATGTCCTGGGGTGGCGCCTATACCGTCAGCCAGGTAGAAGCGTTCCACAAACCCTTCACCGCCGCGACCGGGATCAATGTGATCTCGGTCGATGCCGACAACCCGGCCACGCCGTTGAAAGCGATGGTCGAGGCCAACAACGTCAGCGTCGATGTGGCGGATGTGAACACCTCGGACGCGGTTCGGCTGTGCGACGAAGGCCAGCTGGAAGAGATCGACCCGGCCAGCCTGCCGCCCGCCCCCGATGGCACCCCGGCGACCGAAGACTTCCTGCCCGGCGCGCTCAGCGATTGTGCCGTGGGCAACATCGTCTATTCGATGGTCGTGGCTTATGACGCCTCGAAATTCCCGGACGACAAGCCCGCGACGATTGGCGATTTCTTCGATACCGCGAAATTCCCCGGCAAACGCGCGATGTGGAAAAGCGCCAAGACCACGCTGGAAATGGCGCTGATGGGCGACGGCGTGCCCGCGGCCGAGGTCTATGACGTGCTGGGCACCCCCGAAGGCGTGGAACGCGCCTTTGCCAAGCTCGATTCGGTCAAAGGCCAGATCGTGTGGTGGGAAGCCGGCGCCCAACCCGTCCAGCTTCTTGCCGATGGCGAAGTGGCGATGACCACCGCCTATAACGGCCGGATCTTCGCCGCCGCCGTGACCGAGAACAAACCCTTCGTCGCGATCTGGGACGGTCAGGTTTATGAATACGACCTGTTCGTGATCCCGAAAGGCGCCGCCAACCTGGAGGCGGCCAAGAAGTTCGTGGCCTTCGCCACCGGAACCCAGCCCCTGGCCGATCAGGCCAAATGGATCAGCTACGGCCCGGCGCGCAAATCCTCGGGTCCGCTGGTCGGCCTGTTCCAGGACGGCAAGACCGAGATGGCGCCGCACATGCCCACCGCCGCGGCCAACCTGACCAACGCGCTGCCCTCGTCCTACGAGTTCTGGGTCGATCACGAGGCCGAACTGGCCGAACGCTTCAACGCTTGGCTCGCAAACTGATCCGGGCGGCGCACGTCCCCAGGGGCGTGCGCCACTCCAGAAGGAGGGCTGGGATGGCCGACGCAACCGCAGATCTTGCCGCCGAACCGACCGGGCGGCTCACCACGGCCGATGGCAGGCCGCTGAAGACGGCACTCGCCCGCGCACAGGCCCGCGCCCGGCGCCGTGCCTTTCTTCTGGTTCTGCCATTGCTGCTTTTCATTCTCGTCACGTTCATCGTGCCGATCGGGCAGATGCTCCACCGCTCGATCCATAACGACGGCTTTTCCGCGAACATGCCGCTGCTCAGCCAGTGGTTCGCCCGGACCGAACCCGGAACCGCCCCGGACGAGGCCGCCTATGCCGCCCTTGCCGCCGACCTTCAGGCGGCAGCCAAGGCCAAGACTGTCGGCGTTGTCGGAACCCGGGTGAACTATGAAATGCCGGGAACGCGATCGCTTTTCACCTCGACCGGCCGCAAGGCCCGCGGGTTCGAACCACCCTACCGCGAAGCGATCCTTCAGGCCGATCCCAAATGGGCCGACCCGACGCTCTGGGGCACGATGCGGCAGGTCTCTCAAGCCTATTCGCCGAACTTCTTCCTTGCCGCCGTCGATCTGGCGCGGGACAACGAAGGCAACATCGTGCAGGCCCCGCCCGAGAGGCGCGTGTATCTGATGCTGTTTCAGCGAACCTTCCTGATCGCCGGCCTCATCACTGTCCTTTGCCTGCTTCTGGGCTTTCCGGTTGCCCATCTGCTGGCAACCCTGCCGCTGCGCGCTTCGAACCTGCTGATGATCCTTGTCCTGCTGCCGTTCTGGACCTCGCTTCTGGTCCGCACGACGTCCTGGATCGTGCTGCTGCAAGGTCAGGGCGTGGTGAACAACACATTGGTCGCGACCGGGCTGATCACCGACCAGAACCGCATGCAGATGATCTACAACCAGACCGGCACGATCATCGCCATGACCCACATCCTGCTGCCGTTCATGATCCTGCCGCTTTATTCGGTGATGCGGCCGATCCCGCCCACCTATGTCCGGGCGGCCCGCTCGCTCGGCGCCTCCAGCTGGACCGCCTTCCGCAGGGTCTACCTGCCGCAAACCCTCCCCGGCATTGGCGCAGGCGCGCTGCTCGTGTTCATCCTTGGCGTCGGCTACTACATCACGCCGGCCCTCGTCGGTGGCGCATCGGGCCAGCTCATCTCGAACCTGATCGCCTTCCACATGCAAGACAGCCTGAACTGGTCGCTTGCCGCCGCCCTTGCCGCGGTGCTGCTCGGCCTCGTCCTGATCCTTTACTGGCTCTACGACCGGCTGGTCGGCATCGACAACCTGAAGCTGGGCTGACCGCCCTTTCATTCTGGCCCAAATATCCCGGGGGTCCGGGGGCAGAGCCCCCGGCCGTCGCTACAGGAGACCCCGCCCGATGGCTCTTCCCGTCTATGCCAGCCCGCTCGAGCGCCTATGGTATTACACCTATCGCGTGATCTGTGCGCTGATCTTCCTGTTCCTGATCGCGCCGATCCTGATTGTCATCCCGCTCAGCTTCAACATCGAGCCTTACTTCACCTTCACCGAGAAGATGCTGGCGCTTGATCCCACCGGCTATTCGCTGCGTTGGTATGACACCCTTCTGACCTTCGGCATGGCCAACCCCGAGGCACCGCGAACAACGGCCTGGTGGGTCGATGTCTGGAACAACGCGGCCTGGGTCCGTGCCGCGAAGAACTCGGTCATCATCGGGGTGTCCTCGACCCTGGTCGCGACTGTTCTCGGGACGGTGGCGGCGCTTGGCCTGTCGCGCCCCGAGATGCCGTTCCGCCGTGCGATCATGGCGGTCCTGATCTCGCCCATGATCGTGCCGATCATCATCACCGCGACGGGCCTGTTCTTCTTCTATTCCTCGACCGGACTGGCTGGCAGCTACCCCGGCATCATCCTGGCCCATGCGACACTGGGCATTCCCTTCGTCATCATCACGGTGACGGCAACGCTGATCGGTTTCGACCGATCGCTGACCCGTGCCGCGGCCTCGCTGGGCGCCAGCCCGACGACCACCTTCTTCAAGGTCACCATGCCGCTGATTCTGCCCGGCGTGATCTCGGGGGCGCTGTTTGCCTTCGTGACGTCGTTCGACGAGGTGGTGGTGGTTCTGTTCGTCGCCGCCCATGACCAGCAGACCATTCCGCGTCAGATGTGGAACGGCATCCGTGAACAGATCAGCCCGGCGATCCTGTCGGTTGCCACGATCCTTGTCATCGTCTCGGTGGCCCTGCTTGCCACGGTCGAGATTCTGCGCCGCCGGTCCGAGCGGCTGCGCGGTGTGACCGGCTGACCCTGTCTTCGCGGCGGATCGAACGGCGCAGGTGGCTTGTGGCGCGTGCCACAGCCACCTGTAAGGTTCCCGCCAGCCTTTGCCGGGCCATCACAGGTACGACTTTCGCGGGTCTGTCCCAAGTTCGGACTGCGGCGGATCATCAGCGACACCATGAAAAAAAGGCGTCATGTTCAGGACATGACGCCTTTTCCTTGTCTCGGCGGATGGGCCGCCAGCCCCGGATTGCAACGGCGGCCAGCCTGTCCTGTCAGCGGCCGGCGCGTTGCCGGCTTTCGCCAGACCGGGTGGCGCTACGCATCTCGAACCCCTGTTCGATCTTGTCCGACGGCGCCACGGGATAATCGCCCGAGAAGCAGGCGTCGCAGTATCGGGGCGCCTCGGGGTCGCGGCCCGCAGCTTCGCCCACTGCCCGATACAGCCCGTCAAGCGAGATGAAGCGCAGCGAGTCGACGCCGATCCATTCGCGCATCTGATCTTCGGTCATGTTGGCGGCCAGAAGTTTCGCGCGCTCGGGCGTGTCCACGCCATAAAAGCAGGGCCAGGCCGTCGGCGGCGAGGCGATGCGGAAATGCACCTCGGCGGCGCCCGCATCCAGGATCATGTCCTTGATCTTGCGCGAGGTGGTTCCCCGCACCACGGAATCGTCGACCAGGATCACCCGCTTGCCCTTGATCAGCGCCCGGTTCACGTTCAGCTTCAGCCGCACGCCCATGTTGCGGATCTGCTCGGTCGGCTCGATGAAGGTCCGCCCCATGTATTGGTTGCGGATGATCCCCATCGCATAGGGGATGCCGGACTGCTGCGAAAAGCCGATGGCGGCGGGGGTTCCGCTGTCGGGAACCGGGCAGACAAGATCGGCATCGACCGGCGCTTCTTTCGCCAGTTCCACGCCGATCTGGCGCCGCGTTTCATAGACCGAGCGGCCGCCAAGGATCGAGTCGGGGCGCGAGAAATAGACATGTTCGAAGATGCAGAACCGCGGGGCGCGGCGGTCGAACGGCTGAAAGCTTTCGATGCCGCGGGTCTCGTCGATCACCACCATCTCGCCCGGCTCGACTTCGCGCACGAATTCGGCGCCGATGATGTCCAGCCCGCAGGTTTCCGACGACAGCGCCCAGCCGTCGCCGATCCTGCCGATCACCAGCGGGCGCACGCCCAAAGGATCGCGCACGCCGATCAGCTTGGTGCGGGTCATCGCCACGACCGAGAACGCGCCCTCGACCCGGCGCAGCGCGTCCTTCATCCGTTCGGGGATGTTCTTCTGGATCGACCGCGCCATCAGGTGGATGATGCATTCGCTGTCGGACGAGGACTGGAAGATCGAGCCGCGTTCGATCAGTTCGCGGCGCAGAGCCGCGGCATTGGTCAGGTTGCCGTTATGCGCGATCGCAGCGCCGCCCATGGCGAATTCGCCGAAGAAGGGCTGCACGTCGCGGATCGCGGTCGCGCCCTTCGATCCGGCGGTGGAATAGCGCACATGGCCGATGGCGATCGAGCCGGGCAGGGTGGCCATCACCGAGGCGTCGGTGAAGTTGTCGCGGACATAGCCGAAGCGGCGGGCCGAGTTGAAACCGTGTTCGGGGTGATAAGAGACGATGCCACCCGCCTCTTGTCCCCGGTGTTGAAGCGCGTGCATTCCAAGGGCAACGAAGTTGGCCGCGTCGGTGACGCCGATGACGCCGAAAACGCCGCACTCTTCCTTCAACTTGTCTGCGTCGAAGGGGTGGCTAAGGAAAGGGCGCATATGGGGGATCCGAATCCGAGGGCGAATTGGCCCCTCATGTAGAGGCTTGTCGCGCCGCTGTCACCCTCACAAAGCCGTCACGGATCAGTTCGGTGTCGGGGTCACCGGGGCGGGCTCGGCCGGGGCGGTGCAGGTGCTGACCAGTTGTTCGTAACGTGCGACGATCCAGCCCGGCGCATCCGATGGGATCGAGGCGTCGATGTTCTGCTGGAACGAAGCGAACACCTTGGCCGCGCGCGAGTTATCGACCATCGGGATGGTGTCCGAGGCCACAGCGCGGTCATAGACGATCAGCGCCACCGCCACGAGAACGACCCCGCGCAGCACGCCGAACAGGAAGCCAAGGCTTTGATCCAGCCCCCCCAGCGCCGAATTGCGAATCGCCGAGGAAAACAGCGGCGTGAACAGCGACAGCAGCACAAGGCCCAGCGCAAAGACCACGGCGAAGGCCGCGATGATCGACAGCTCGCAGCTGTCGCCAAGGAAATCGCCCAGGACCGGGATTTCCTTGATCAGCGGTTGCGCGGCGGGCGCGAACACGAAGGCCGCGACGGCGGCGCCGATCCAGCCCGCGATCGCCATGACCTCGCGCACAAGGCCGCGCGAATAGGCGAGGATCGCCGACAGCACGATGACGGCCGCAACCACGGCGTCGATGATGGTGAAGCCTTCCATGTGCCTGCTCCTTCGGCCTTAACCTGCCCCGAACATTTCACCCACGAATGCCGCAAGGTCGGGCATCTGACGCACCCGCATCCCTTCCGCCTGCCCGGTTTTCGAGCGGCTCGGGGCGACTGCCTGCGAGAAACCAAGTTTCGATGCCTCTTTCAAGCGGCTTTCGGTCTGGGTCACCGGGCGCAGCGCGCCCGACAGGCTGATCTCGCCGAAAAGCACCATGTCGGGCGGAATTGCCACATCCTCGCGCGCGGAAACCAGCGCGGCGGCCACGGCAAGATCGGCGGCCGGTTCGTTGACGCGCATCCCGCCGGCGACGTTCAGGAACACGTCAAGGCCCGCGAAGGGGATGGCGCAGCGCGCTTCCAGCACCGCAAGAATGGTTGACAGCCGGCCAGAGTCGAGCCCTACCACCGTCCGGCGCGGCGTGCCCAGCGGCGAGGGGGCGACAAGGGCCTGAATTTCGGTCAGGACCGGGCGGGTGCCCTCGACCCCGGCAAAGACGGCCGAGCCGGGCGCCGGCGTGTCGCGATCCGACAGGAACAGCGCCGAGGGGTTCGCGACCTGCGACAGGCCCGCGCCGGTCATCTCGAACACGCCGATCTCGTCGGCGGGGCCGAAGCGGTTCTTGACCGCGCGCAGGATGCGGAACTGGTGGCCGCGCTCGCCTTCGAAATACAGCACCGTATCGACCATGTGTTCGACGACGCGGGGGCCGGCGATCTGGCCTTCCTTGGTGACATGGCCGACAAGGATCACCGCGACGCCGCGGCGCTTGGCGAAGGTGACCAGCTCATGCGCCGAGGCGCGGACCTGCGCCACCGAGCCGGGGGCGGAGTCCACCGTATCCAGCCACATGGTCTGGATCGAGTCGATGATCGCAAGGCCCGGGCGTTCGGCATCCAGCGTGGTCAGGATGTCGCGCAGGTTGGTTTCCGCCCCCAGAGCCACGGGCGCCTGCCCAAGGCCAAGCCGCTGGGCGCGCATCCGGACCTGCGCCGAGGCTTCCTCGCCCGAGATGTAGAGGCATTTCACCCCGCGGTTGGCGAAGCTGGCGGCGGCTTGCAGCAGCAGGGTGGATTTGCCGATGCCCGGATCGCCGCCGACAAGGATCGCCGAGGCGGGGACAAGGCCGCCGCCCAGCACGCGGTCCAGTTCGTCCATCCCCGACGAGGTGCGCGGCGGCGGGGCCTCTTCGGTCGCAAGGTCCGACAGCGCAATGGTGCGGCCCTTGGCCCCCAGCGCCTTGGGGCCAGAGGACAGGGGCGCCTCTTCCGCGATCGAGTTCCAGGCGCCGCAGGCATCGCAGCGGCCGGCCCATTTGCGATGGACGGCGCCGCAGGCCGTGCAGGTGAAGGTCGGGGAGGGTTTCGCCATGCCGCCTTTTGCCCGCTTGGGCCGAGCGGCGCAAGCGTCAGCGCCGCGGCGTCAGCAGCGAGATCGCAAGCGAGCCAAGGATGCAGCCGGTGAACAGCCACAGGCCCCACGCGGTTTCGACCGTGGCAAGGCCCACGCCCTTGATGATCACGATATAAAGCGCGATCAGGAAGATGTCGGCCATGGCCAGCTTGCCCAGCAGATGCAGCGCGGGCAGCGTTCTGGACGACAGAAGCCGTGCATGCAGCAGCGCCAGACCGATGGTTTTCAGGTAGGGTGCGAACAGCGCGAAGACCGTGACCAGAAGCGCAAGGGCGACATCCGTCCCCCACAGCGCCTGAAGTCCCGACATCACCGAGATTTCCGACAGGCCGAACAGCGGCAGCACGCCCGCGCGTATCAGCGGCGCGAACCACGAGATCGGGAAAAGGACCAGCAGCGCAAGATTGGCCGCGCGCAGCATGTCAGCGCAGCGCCTCGATCGGGCCTTCGGCGCGGCCGTGGATGAACTGCTGCACATAAGGGTCGGGGGTGGTGTCCAGTTCGGCCACCGGCCCGGTCCAGCGGATCTTGCCGCGGTGAAGCATGGCCACATGGTCGGCAATGGCGCGGACCGAGGTCATGTCATGGGTGATGGTCATGGCGGTCGCGCCCATTTCGGTCACGATTTCGCGGATCAGGTCGTTGATGACGCCGGCCATGATCGGATCGAGCCCCGCGGTGGGTTCGTCGAAAAAGATCACCTCGGGTTCGGCGGCAATGGCGCGGGCAAGGCCCACGCGCTTTTGCATGCCCCCCGACAGTTCGGCCGGGTAAAGGTCGGCCACCTGCGGGCCAAGGCCCACGCGGCGCAGCTTTTCCAGCGCGATGGCGCGGGCCTCGTCGCGGGGGCGCTTTTGCGCACCGCGCAGCAGGCGGAAGGCCACGTTTTCCCACACGCGCAGCGAATCAAACAGGGCGCCACCCTGAAACAGCATCCCGAAGCGGGCAAGAAAGCTGTCGCGTTCGGCCTGTTCGACATCCTGACCGTCCAGCAGGATGCGGCCCCCATCGGGGTGGACCAGTCCCAGGATGCATTTCAGCAGCACCGATTTGCCGGTGCCCGAGCCGCCGATGATGACCATCGAGCTGTTGCTGTCCACCTTCAGGTCGATGCCGCGCAGGACATGGTTCTGGCCGAAGGATTTGGTGACGCCGGAAAGCTCGATCATGAGGTGAAGAAGATCTCTGTCAGCAGGTAGTTGGCGGCGAAGATCAGAACCGAGGCCGCAACCACCGCCGATTTCGTCGCCCGTCCCACGCCTTGTGCGCCGCGGCCCGAGTTCATGCCATGATAGCAGCCCATCAGCGCCACGATGAAGCCGAAGGCCGCCCCCTTCACAAGGCCCGAGCCGACGTCCCAGAATTCAAGGAAATCCACCGTGTTCTTCAGATAGGTGGCCGAGTTGAAATCCAGCCGGTTCACCCCCACCGCCCAGCCGCCGGCGATGCCGATGGAATCGCCCACCGCCACCAGCACCGGCACTGCAATCGTGGCCGCCAGCACGCGGGGCACGGCAAGGTATTTCAGCGGATGGGTCGAAAGCGTCACCAGCGCGTCGATCTGTTCGGTGACCTTCATCGTGCCGATCTCGGCCGCGATGGATGAGGCGACACGCGCCGCCACCATCAGCCCGCCCAGCACCGGGCCCAGTTCGCGCGTCATGCCGATCGCCACGATCGAGGGCACCACCGCTTCGGCCGAAAACCGCGCGCCGCCGGCGTAGATCTGAAGCGCCAGTGCGCCGCCGGTGAACAATGCGGTCAGGCCCACCACCGGCAGCGACAGCCAGCCGATCTGGATCAGCGCGTGCAGGAACTCTTTCGGGTAGAACGGCGGGCGGAACAGGTGGCCCACCACGGCTGCGGCAAACAGCGCGATCCGGCCGACCGCGGCCAGCGCCGTGAAGCTGGCGCGGCCGACGACGGCAAGGGGGGCGGTGACGGTCACGCCGACAGCGCGCCGTAGCGGCGCTGATAACGGCGGCCGAGGCTGGTCAGGATCTCGTATCCGATGGTTCCGGCGATGTCGGCCAGATCGTCGGGCGTCTGGTGCGGGCCAAGGATATCGAGCGTTTCAGGCACTTCGGGCAAGTGGCTGACATCGACGGTGATCAGGTCCATCGACACGCGGCCCACCAGCGGGCAGGGCACCCGGCCAGCCCAGAGAGTGGCCTTGCCCGACAGCGTGCGGTGCAACCCGTCGGCATAGCCCGCCGCGACCGTGGCGATGGTCGAGGTGTGTTCGGCGGTCCAGCTGTTGGAATAGCCCACGGTTTCGCCCACCTCGACCTCGCGCAGTTGCACCACCGGCAGCGACAGGCGCACGACGGGACGGGCGGCATCGAATGGGCGGCCGCCGTAAAGGCCGATGCCGGGGCGGGTCAGTTCAAAGTGATAGTCCGGGCCCAGAAGCAGCCCGCCGGTGGCGGAAAGCGAGCGCGGGATGCCGGTGCCGTCAGTCATGGCGCGGAAGGCGCGCAGCTGGTGGTCGTTCATCGGGTGGTCGGGTTCGTCCGAACAGGCAAGATGGCTCATCAGCAGTTCGGCACCGGCCTCGATCGCCATGGGCGCCACCGCTTCCCATTCGGCCTGTTCAAGGCCAAGGCGGTTCATGCCGGTATCAAGCTGGATGCCGAACGGGTGGTTGCCCAGTGCTTCGAAATGCCGGGTCAGCTGCTCGATCGAGTTCAGCATCGGTGTCAGGTCGAAATCGCGGATCAGCGCGGTATCGCCCGCCATATGGCCGGAAAATACGCAGATCTGCGGCCCTGATCCCAGCGCGCGACGAACCTCGGCGCCTTCCTCGGCGGCGGCGACAAAGAAGCGGCGGGCACCGGCGCGGGCGAGCGCATGGGCGACCTTGGTCGCGCCGAGGCCGTAGGAATCCGCCTTGACCACGGCGCCGGTCTGGCACTCGGGGGCGGTCATGCTGTCCAGCGCGCGCCAGTTGGCGGCGATGGCGTCGAGGTCGATGGTGAGGAGTGCGGTTGCCATGGCGGTGTTTTCCCCGCCCCGCGCGCAAGGTCAAGGGGATATAAGGCGAAGGCGCGGGGGGAAGGCCGTGCCGCGCGGGGTTCCGCCGGACCGCGGGGCGGATACGGGCATGATCGCGCGTTGGCTTGCAGCCGGGGGCAGGTCGGCGGACCGCCGGGATATGCGGTGCCGCTGTCCGTTCAGCCCCGTGGCGCATAGGGGGGGCGGTCTGTCAGTCAATCCTGTCGCATCCGGTGCCCGCGCGAAAGCGCCACGCGCGGGTGGCGCGGTGTTGCGGGCGCTGTTAAAGGGCAGGGAACGCAGAACGAGGAGACGGACATGTTCGATCTGACAGGGAAAGCGGCGCTGGTCACGGGCGCTTCGGGCGGCATCGGCGGCGGCATCGCGCGGGCGCTGCACGCGGCGGGCGCCACGGTCGCGCTGTCGGGGACGCGGACCGGCCCGCTTGAGGAATTGGCGGCCGAGTTGGGAAGCCGGGCGCATGTCATCGCCTGCAACCTTTCGGATGCGGTCTCGGTTGAGGCGCTGCCGAAGCTGGCGGCCGAGGCGATGGGGTCGGTCGACATTCTGGTCAACAATGCCGGGATCACCCGCGACCAGCTTGCCATGCGGATGTCGGATGAGGACTGGGCGCAGGTGATCGACGTCAACCTGACCTCGACCTTCCGGCTGTGCCGGGGGGTGTTGCGCGGGATGATGAAGGCACGCTGGGGGCGGATCATCAACGTGACATCGATCGTGGGGGCGACGGGCAATCCGGGGCAGACGAATTACGCGGCCTCGAAGGCCGGGGTGGTGGCGATGTCGAAAAGCCTTGCCGCCGAAGTGGCCAGCCGTGGCATCACGGTGAACGCCGTGGCGCCGGGCTTCATCGCCACCGCCATGACCGACAAGCTGAACGACGAGCAGAAGGGCCGCATCATGGGCCAGATCCCGATGGGGCGGATGGGTGAGCCGGGTGACATCGCCGCGGCGGTGCTGTATCTGGCCAGCCCCGAGGCGGGCTATGTTACCGGCGCCACGCTGCATGTGAACGGCGGCATGGCGATGCTGTGAAACCTGCGCGGGATGCGGCACTTTCGGCAAGGGAAAGCGTTTGCCTTGGGCAGAGAGCCTTGCTATAGGCCCGTCAGAACTGCCGGGGGTCTGGGCCTTCGGTGCGACCGAACCAGTTGCCTGAAGGGCAAGGGACAACGAGCCGGGAACCCTCCCGCAACGAATGAGGAAGTGACATGAGCGACATCGCTGATCGCGTGAAGAAGATCGTCGTCGAGCATCTGGGCGTCGAAGAGGAAAAAGTGACCGAGAACGCCTCGTTCATCGATGACCTCGGCGCGGACAGCCTCGACACGGTCGAGCTTGTGATGGCCTTCGAGGAAGAGTTCGGCATCGAGATCCCGGACGACGCCGCCGAAACCATCCAGACCTTCGGCGACGCGGTGAAGTTCATCTCGGAAGCCGCCTGAGCTTTCGACCTGCCGATACAGCCGAAACGCCTTTGGCGTTAGGATCATGAAACCCCCGCAAGCCATCGCTTGCGGGGGTTTTGCTTTGCGCCCGTGGTTGCAAGGTCGGCGGGCGTGCGCAGGTGGTGCCGCCCAGCGGTTTTGCTTTGCGCCCGTGGTTGCAAGAGGGGGCAAGGGTTTACGGCGCCGCGATCCGGTTTGTGCTGGGGGACGTTCCGGATCGGGGGGCTGCTGTCGGGGGTGAGGGTGGCGTCAGGTGGGGTGGCGTCAGGTGGAGATGCCGTCCGCGGGGGCATCGAACCCCCGCGGACGGCCCTGCCGGGGAAGGCCGGGCGTGTGTCGCGCCGAAGGGTGCGGCTTTGGCGCGGTGCCGAAACGGTGCCACCCTTGCCGTTTTCCGTGGCAACGCCGGCCGAGGGGGCAGGATAGGGTGGACTAGAGCCAATAAATCAAGGAGAAGAGCCCCTTAGCGTCCTTCGGGGTCCACATTTGGGACCACAGGAGGACCACGATGGGGATGAACTTGACGCTGAAGCATGTGAAGCAGGTCGGGCCGGGCCGCTACGAGTTCCGCAGAAGGGTGCCCGAAGCTGTCCGGGAGGCCATCGGCAAGGGCGAGTTCAAGCGGGTCTTTGAGGCTTCCTCCCCCGCCGCCGTCGCGCGGGAACATGCGCGGGTCTCGGCCGAGTTTGATCGACTGGTCGCTTCGGCCGGTGCAGCCCTCAGGGATACCTCCCCCCGGACCCCGCGGGAGACCGCGCAGGTGAACCGGAAGCGGGCCGAGGAGTTGCTTGCGGGCGTCCGCGGCCCCGAGGACGAAGAGGCGAAGCGGGACCTTCTGGCCGATCTGCTGGCCGAGGAAGGGGCAGACCCCGCCCTTTATCGGGCCGTCAGGATGCCCGAGGAGCCACTTCCCCAGCACACGCTTGAGGATGCCCGGAAGCTTTACCTTGCGGAGCATATCCGGGCAGACGGGAAGGAGCATCGGAAGGAGGAGTTGAGCCTTGATCGGGTCTTTGACCGGCTGCGGGCTGCCCTTGGCGCGGAGGTGGTTCGCACCACTGGCCTCGGGGCGCTGCGGAGGGAGGACGCCAAGAAGGTCCGGGATTACCTCATGCGCCTCCCCAAGCGCGGCGGCGGCACCATCTCGCCCGCGACGGTGCATCGGGACTGGAAGCTGATCGTCGCCGTGGTGAACTTCGGCCTGCGCGAGTTCGACCTGATGGGGAAGGCGGCGAACCCCTTCGCCTCCATGCCCATTCCGGGCGCCACCTCCGGGGTCACCGTCTCGGCAGCCGAGCGGCGGGACGCTATGCCCGACGAGGTGGCCGCGAAGGTGCTTGAGAGGCTTCCCCCGGTGCTGGCGCTGATCTGGCGCATCCTTGCCGGAACGGGATGCAGGCCTGCAGAAGTGACCGGCCTCAGGGTCGAGGACGTGAAGCTGGACCACTCCATTCCGCATGTCTGCATCTTCCCGAACGAGGTGCGGAGCCTCAAGACCCGCTCAAGCCACCGCAGGGTGCCGCTCATCGGGGACGCGCTGGAAGCCGCACGGGAGGCCGTGGAGGCAGCCGGGGGTTCCGCCTACCTGTTCGCCACCTACGCCACCCCTCAAGGCCCGCTGGCGGTCTCATCGACGCTCATGCGGACGGTGCGGGAGGAGCGGCAGAACCCGCGGCAGACGGTGCATTCCCTGCGCCACAGGATGAAGGACCGGCTCAGGGACGCCGGGGTGGACAAGGCCGCTCAGGACCTCGTTCTAGGCCACGCTGCGGACTCGGTTGGGGAAGCCTATGGTGGAGCCGAGGGGCGGCTGAGGGTGGCCCACAGGGCGCTCTCCGCGGCTCTCCGAGGGGATGCCGAGGGCCAGCGCGAAGGCTGACCCGAGGGGTTCCATTGTCAGCGGTTCCGACTGAGCTTGAGGAAGCCCAGCCGCACGGCCAGCCGGAAAGGCATCTGCCCCGCGCCGATCTGGGACAGGTTGACAACGAGGCCAGAGGCGGAGCGGGTGAACGGAATGCCCGCCTCCGCCAATGCCGCGGCCACGCTTCCGGGGTCCTCCCCCTCATTCAGCCTCCGGTTTCCCGGCAGGAACCACGGGAGGCTTCCCCTCTGGCCGGCGCGCAAAGGTGCCCCTTCGGCTTCTTCTGGGGGCAGACCCCCACCCCACCGGGGGGTGCCGCGCACTTCCTATACCTATCTCCGGGTCTCACATTTTTGCGGTGGAATATTCCCGACCTCGTGGCTCACGCCGCCTCTAGATTGCGGAGGATTTTTTCAAGGGAACCCGGAAGGTTCCCGTAGGTGGTGCGGATGGCGAACTCGATCATGTCGAACGTCTTGGTGTCCTTCGCCGCCCGCTTCAGGGCCAGCTTGGTGACCACCCGCGACAGTTCCTTCTTGTCGGTGGGCGGTTCGGTGAACCCCCCGGCTGCACCGCTGGACTGGGCCTTGGGCTTGGCATAGCTGGGCGTCCCGATGCCGGGGCCGAAGCGTTCCTCATAGGCGTCCAGCTTCGCGCGGCACGCGGCCCGGTCACCCTCGGGCGTCGTCGGGTGGTCCGCTCGGGCGCGCATCGCCTTGGCCTTGCGGATGTCCTTCTCGGTGGGCGTCTCGTAGACCCGAGGCTTGGGCTTGGCAGCCTCCGCTTGGGCTTCCTTCCATTTGGCATGAAGGCCCCGGACGGTGCGCACCTTGGGGTTGGCCACACGGACACAGGAGAACCGCTCAAGGTCGGTGGCGGCCCAGACAGCGGCGGCCCGGTCGTTGGCGCATACCTCGAATTGCAAGTTGCAATCCGCAATCCATTGACTGAACAGGGCGTCGGCCCCCTTCGGGAACAGCTTCCGGCCTTGCAGGAGGGCGGCCCCATAGCGGAGCCACCCGTCCATCGTTCTGCCCTCCCCCTCGGCCACCATGCGGAGACCCTCGCGGGCCTCTTCGGCAATCCGATGGGCGGCGGTGAGGGTTGGGAAATGTGCGGTCATGCAGCGTCCTTGTTGGTAGTGGATGCCACCAACATAGCCGAAGACACCGGAAATTTCCATTGTTTTTCAAAGCGCTAGGAAAAGCCTTCCCTGTCATTGCAGGGGATGTTGCACCCAATGCAAAGGCCGATGTCTCAAGGCGTTAGCGCGGCGGGTGACGCGATCTGGTGACGTGTGGTGACGCAGGACAACCTCCACACGAGACCGCGGGTGATTCGAGGTCATGCTTGACGATGCCGCCCAGCGGGTCCACAAATGCGGCCACAGGAGGACCACAAGGGACGCTAGAGCGGCTCCTAACGCCTTGATTTGGAACCACATCGCCCAGCCCGAAGAACGCCGCAGCGTCGACCGAGGGGGTTCGATACCCCCGAGGACGGCACCTCCGGACATGTGCCGCCCGTATGGGCGAAGCGCCGCAAAGCCGCGGCGGCGCTTGTTGCGAAGGGCTTTTCCGGCGTGTAAGACCCGTTCCGACAAGCCCGGGCAGGGCTGACATAGGAGGCATCGCATGCGTCGAGTGGTTGTCACGGGGCTGGGTATGGTCACGCCGCTGGCTTGTGGGGTCGAAAAGACCTGGGAACGGCTGTTGGCCGGACAGTCCGGCGCGGGTCCGATCACCCGGTTCGATGCCTCGAATGTCACCACCAAATATGCCTGCGAGATCCCGGTTGGCGACGGCAGCGACGGCACGTTCAATGCCGACGACTGGATGGAGCCGAAGGATCGTCGCAAGGTCGATGACTTCATCCTTTACGGCATGGCCGCGGCCGAGCAGGCGGTGCGGGATTCGGGCTGGGTGCCCGCGACCGAGGAAGACCGCTGCCGCACCGGCGTGATGATCGGATCGGGTATCGGCGGGTTGTCAGCGATCGCGGATACTGCCGTTCTGATCAAGGAGAAGGGGCCGAAGCGGGTGTCGCCGTTCTTCATCCCCTCGGCGCTGATCAACCTTGTGTCGGGGCAGGTCTCGATCCGGTTCGGCTACAAGGGGCCGAACCATGCCGTCGTCACCGCCTGTTCGACCGGCGCCCATGCCATTGGCGATGCGGCGCGGCTGATCCAGTGGGGTGATGCGGATGTGATGCTGGCGGGCGGCGCCGAAAGCCCGATCAGCGAGATCGGGATTGCGGGTTTCAACGCCTGCAAGGCGCTGTCGACCAAACGGGCGGACGATCCCAGGGCGGCCTCGCGGCCGTGGGATGCCGACCGCGACGGATTCGTGATGGGCGAGGGCGCCGGCGTTCTGATGCTTGAGGAATACGAACACGCCAAGGCCCGCGGTGCGAAGATCTATGCCGAGGTGCTGGGGTATGGTCTGTCGGGTGATGCCTATCACATCACCGCCCCGGCCGAGGATGGCGATGGCGGGTTCCGCTCGATGACGATGGCATTGCAGCGCGCAGGGCTGGAGCCGGCGGCCATCGACTACATCAACGCGCATGGCACCTCGACCATGGCCGATGTGATCGAGCTGGGTGCGGTCGAGCGGCTTTTGGGCGAGGCGGCGGCGACTGCCACCATGTCGTCGACCAAGTCGAGCATCGGGCATCTGCTGGGCGCTGCGGGCGCGGTCGAGGCGATCTTCTGCGTGCTGGCGATCCGCGATCAGGTGGCGCCGCCGACGATCAACCTTGAAACGCCTGCGGTCGAGGCGACGCTGGATCTGGCGCCGAACGTGGCGCGCAAACGCAAGATCGACGTGGCGCTGTCGAACTCGTTCGGCTTTGGCGGCACCAATGCCTCGCTGGTGCTGGGCCGGGTGACGTCGTGATGTGGCGGGCCATCGCCTCCAACGCGCTGACGCTGTTCATCGTGGTGCTGGTGGCGGTGGCGGGTCTGCTGGCCTGGGGCCGGCAGCAGTTCACAGGGCCGGGACCGCTGGCCGAGTCGGTCTGTGTGCGGGTCGAGCGGGGGGATTCGCTGTCCGCCGTCAGCCGGAAGCTGGAAAGTCAGGGGGCGATTTCGGACGCGCGCATCTTTCGCATTGGTGCGGATTATTCCGACAAGGCGGGCGGGCTGAAATTCGGCAGCTATCTGGTGCCGGAAGGTGCCTCGATGGCGCGGATCCTGGAGATCCTGACCGCGGGGGGGCAGTCCACCTGTGGCAGCGAGGTCATCTATCGCATCGGTGTGGTGACGGCCGAGGTGATCCTGCGCGACTATGATGCCGCCGAAGGCCGCTATGTCGAGGTGGCGAAGTTCGTGCCGGGAACAGACGAGGTTCCCGCCGCCTATTCCGACGCGGCCGACGATCTGCGCTGGCGGGTGACGCTGGCCGAGGGCGTGACAAGCTGGCAGGTGGTGGACAGTCTGCGCAAGGCCGATTTTCTTGATGGCGAGATTGCCGCTGTGCCGGACGAAGGCACGCTGGCGCCCGACAGCTATGAGGTGGCGCAGGGCGATGACCGCGCGGCGTTGCTGGCCGAGATGCAGGCGCGGCAGGCGCGGATTCTGGCCGAGCTGTGGAAGGCGCGGGCAGCCGGGGTTCCTTATGCATCACCGCAAGAGGCGCTGATCATGGCGAGCATCGTCGAGAAGGAAACCGGCCTTCCGGCCGAGCGGCCGCAGGTCGCAAGCGTGTTCGTCAACCGGCTGGCGCGGGGGATGCGGCTTCAGACCGATCCGACGGTGATCTACGGCCTGACGGAAGGCAAGGGTGCGCTGGGCCGCGGTTTGCGTCAAAGCGAGTTGCGGCGGCGCACGCCTTTCAACACCTATGTCATCGACGGGCTTCCGCCGACACCGATCGCCAATCCGGGGCGGTTGTCGATCGAGGCTGCGTTGAATCCTGCGCCGACGGAATATCTGTATTTCGTGGCTGACGGCAGCGGCGGGCACGCCTTTGCCAGCACGCTGGCCGAGCACAACCGCAACGTGGCTGCCTGGCGCAAGATCGAGGCCGCGCGTGGCGCGACGCCCCCGGTGGGGATTCAGGGTGACTGAGTTCTTGACAAAAGGTTAAGGATGAGGCCGGCAAGCCTTTGATGCGATTGGTTTTTCCGCTTGACTTTGCGAGCGGTCCAAAGTATCACTTGTGACAAGCTGGAAGAGGTGGGCAAGCGGCACGGGGCAACCTGGGGCCGCTTTTTCATTGTCCAGCCGGGCCGGTAGAGGCGGAAACAGCAACGCATGACGATCGTCAACACACCCTCGCCAGTGGATCTGCTGGCGGAAACGGAAGAGCTTTACCGAGAGGCGGCCGAAGATCTGGTCCGCGCGCGGCGCAAGCTTTCGGAGGGGCGGGTCGAGGAGGTCAAGGCCGCCGTGCAGGCGGTGAAGGATCTCAAGGCCGCGCTGCAACTTGTGATGGATGAGAGGGCTCGGATTGAAAAGCTACGCAGAACCGCGGGAGGCATCGTCCATGACTTCGCCCTCGATTTCGACACGGCTCGCGCTGAGGTCGGGCGCCGGCTGGCTCGCCTCCGCGACGCCGGATGTGGTGGATGAGTTCCTGGGCGGGCTGAGCAGCAACGCACTGCTGGCGCTGCCCTGGATGTTCGAGTTCTGGGCGCTGCCGCACCAGTTGGCCCCGGAAGGCGCGTGGAAGACCTGGGTGGTGATGGGCGGCCGCGGCGCGGGCAAGACCCGCGCGGGCGCCGAATGGGTGCGCGCCGAGGTGGAAGGCTCGCGCCCTGGCGATCCGGGGCGGTCGCGCCATGTGGCGCTGGTGGGCGAGACCATCGATCAGGCGCGCGAGGTGATGGTGTTCGGCGAAAGCGGCATCCTTGCCTGTTCGGCGCCCGACCGTCGCCCGGAATGGGAAGCGGGGCGGCGGCGGCTGGTCTGGCCGAATGGGGCGGTGGCGCAGGTTTTCTCGGCGCATGATCCGGAAAGTCTGCGGGGGCCGCAGTTCGATGCGGCCTGGGCGGACGAGCTGGCGAAATGGGGCCGGGCGGAAGAGGCGTGGGACATGCTGCAATTCGCGCTGCGTTCGGGCGAGGAGCCGCGGCAGGTGGTGACGACGACGCCGCGCAACGTGCCGGTTCTGCGCCACATTCTGGACAATCCCTCGACTGTGGTGACGCATGCGCCGACCGAGGCGAACCGTGCCTATCTGGCGAAGTCCTTTCTTGAAGAGGTCCATGCCCGCTATGACGGCACCCGCCTTGGGCGGCAGGAGCTGGAGGGCGTGTTGCTGGAGGACGCCGAGGGCGCGCTGTGGACGACCGCGGGGCTGGAGGCGTTGCGGATCGACGCGCCGGGCCGGCTGAGCAGGATCGTCGTGGCGGTCGATCCGCCGGTGACGGGGAATGATACGTCTGACGAATGTGGGATCGTGGTGGTGGGCGCCCTGACTGAAGGGGCGCCGCAGGAATGGCGCGCGGTGGTGTTGGAGGATGCCTCGGTCAGTGCGGCATCGCCCGACCGTTGGGCGCGGGCGGCGCTGGATGCGGTGCGCCGGCATGGTGCGGACCGGCTGGTGGCCGAGGTCAATCAGGGCGGCGATCTGGTCGAGGCGGTGATCCGGCAGATCGATCCGCTGGTGCCGTTCCGGGGGGTTCATGCCTCGCGCGGGAAGGTGGCGCGGGCCGAGCCGGTCGCGGCGCTGTATGAGCAGGGGCGGGTCGCGCATCTGCGGGGGCTGGGCGCTTTGGAAGACCAGATGTGCCGGATGACCGCGCGGGGATTTGACGGGCGCGGTTCGCCCGACCGGGTGGATGCGCTGGTCTGGGCGCTGACGGATCTGATGATCGAGCCGTCGCGGGCGTGGGTGAACCCGCGGATGCGGATGCTCTGACAGAGTTTTGTCATCGATGGCGGAGAAGCTCTGCGGCCCTTCGGGCGGGCCGCGGAACGGCGGCGGCATGTCCGCGCGACAAGGGAGTTCAGGAGATGCTGTTCGATTTCATGCGGAAGTCCGGGGTGGCCCCCGAGGCTGTGCCCGAGCGCAAGGCCTCGGCCACGGGGCCGCTGGTGGGGTGGAGCACGGGCCGCGTGGCCTGGAGCCCGCGCGATACGGTTTCGCTGACGCGGAACGGGTTTCTGGGCAATCCGATCGCTTTCCGGTCGGTCCGGCTGATCGCCGAGGCGGCGGCGGCGCTGCCTTTGGTTTTGCAGGACAGCGGGCGGCGCTATGAAACCCATCCGGTGCTGGATCTGGTGACGCGGCCGAACCCGGTTCAGGGCCGGGCCGAGCTGTTCGAGGCGCTTTACGCCCAGCTTTTGCTGAGCGGCAACGCCTATCTTGAGGCGGTGCCGGGGGCGGGGCGGCTGCCGGGCGAGGTGCATCTGCTGCGGTCGGACCGGATGAGCATCGTGCCGGGGCCGGATGGTTGGCCGGTGGCCTATGACTATACCGTGGGGCCGCGCAAATTGCGGTTCGACATGACCGCCGGCAGCCCGATCTGCCATATCCGCAGCTTTCATCCGCAGGACGACCATTACGGCTTTTCGCCGCTTCAGGCGGCGGCGGTGGCGCTGGATGTGCATGTGGCGGCCTCGGCCTGGTCAAAGGCGCTTCTGGACAATGCGGCGCGGCCGTCGGGCGCCATTGTCTATCACGGGGCGGATGGGCAGGCGTCACTGAGTGCCGAGCAATATGACCGGCTGGTGGGCGAGATCGAGGCCAACCATCAGGGCGCGCGCAATGCCGGGCGGCCGATGCTGCTGGAGGGGGGGTTGGACTGGAAGCCGATGGGGTTCTCGCCTTCCGATATGGAGTTTCAGCAGACGAAAGAGGCCGCAGCGCGCGAGATTGCCATCGCCTTCGGCGTGCCGCCGATGCTGCTGGGGATCCCGGGCGAGGCGACCTATGCGAACTATCAGGAAGCGCACCGGGCGTTCTACCGGCTGACGGTTCTGCCGCTGGCGGCGAAGGTGGTGGCGGCGGTGTCGCACTGGCTGTCGGGGTTCACGGGCGATCCGGTGGAATTGCGGCCCGATCTGGATCAGGTGCCGGCACTTGCGGCTGAACGGGATCAGCAATGGGCGCGCGTCGCCGCTGCGGATTTCCTGACCGAGGCCGAAAAGCGGATGCTGCTGGGTCTGCCCCGCCTGCCGGAGCAGGAGTGATGGCTGGCGGCATGGCGGTTCTGTTGGGCTGCTGCCTGTGGGTGCCCTGGCCTTGCACGGGCCTTGGGCGGGGGTTCGACTTTGACGGCTGGGCGGGGCGTGTGGGCCGCGCGCTTGACCGTCTGGGGCAGCACATGGGGGTCTGGCTGGTCGCTCTGGTGCTGCTGTTGCTGTGGCAGGTGGGTCGGGCTTTGTTCAGGTGATGGAGTGATCGGATGAGGATGAAGGACGGCTTCGGTGCGCCGGAGCACAAGTTTCACCGGCCCGAGGCGGGATTGGTCCTGTCAGAGGGCGAGGTGATCGAAGGCTATGCCTCGGTTTTCGGGCGGGCCGATCAGGGTGGCGATTTGGTGGCGCCGGGCGCCTATGCCACATCGCTGGCTGCGCTGACCGCGCAGGGGCGGCGGGTCAAGATGCTGTGGCAGCACGATCCGGCCGAGGTGATCGGCGTCTGGGACGAGGTGCGCGAGGATGCCACCGGGCTTTGGGTCCGTGGGCGCATTCTGCCCGAGATCGCACGCGGCCGGGAAGCGGCGGCGCTTGTGGCGGCGGGGGCGCTGGACGGGCTGTCGATCGGCTATCGCACCATCCGCGCTGCGCGTGACGGATCGGGCCACCGGGTGCTGTCCGAGATCGAGTTGTGGGAGGTGTCGCTTGTCACCTTCCCGATGTTGCCGGAAGCGCGTGTCGCCTCGAAGGGCGAGGCGCAGGATGACCGGGCGTGGCAGGCCATCGCCCGGATCTTTGACGAGGCCCGCCAGAGCTTTGCCCGGGGCTGAGGCCCCGATCCCCGTTTCAAACCAGAGGAAGACAAGATGACCGAGACGCGTTCCCGGGCCGGGACAGGCATGTCCGCAAGCCCGGATCCGGCCGCCGAGGCGAAGACTGCCGTGGCGGGTTTCCTGAGGGAAATCAGTGCCTTTCAGGAAGAAGTGAAGACCATGTTTCAACAACAGGAAGAGCGTTTGACCATGCTGGACCGCAAAACCATGATCTACGGGCGCCCGGCGCTTGCGGCGACTGCCGAACTGGATGTGCCGCATCGCAAGGCGTTTGGCGCCTATCTGCGCACAGGCGATGACGACGGGCTGCGGGGGCTGGTGCTTGAGGGCAAGGCCATGACCACGGCGGTTGCCTCGGACGGGGGCTATCTGGTCGATCCGCAGACATCGGACACGATCCGGTCCATGCTGCTGTCGACTGCCTCGATCCGGCAGATCGCCTCGGTCGTCAATGTCGAGGCCACGAGCTTCGAAGTGCTGATCGACCGCAGCGAGATCGGCTCGGGCTGGGCGACCGAGGTGGCCGCGGTGGCGGAAAGTGCGACGCCTGTCATCGAGAGGATCTCGATCCGGCTGCATGAGCTGTCGGCGATGCCGAAGGCAAGCCAGCGGTTGCTGGACGATGCCGCCTTCGATGTCGAAAGCTGGCTGGCCGGCAAGATCGCCACGCGCTTCATGCGGGCCGAAAGCGGGGCCTTTGTCAGCGGCGATGGTGTCGACAAGCCGCGCGGCTTCCTGACGCCGGCGAAGGTGGCCAATGCGTCGTGGTCCTGGGGCAGCCTGGGCTATGTCGCCTCGGGGGCGGCGGGCGATTTCCCGGTCTCGAATGCGGCGGATTGCATCGTGACGCTGGTCTATGCGCTGGGCGCGGATTATCGCGCTAACGGCAGCTTCGTGATGAACTCGAAAACCGCGGGCACGATCCGGAAGATGAAGGATGCGGACGGGCGCTTCCTGTGGTCGGACGGGTTGGCCGCGGCAGAGCCGGCGCGCCTGATGGGCTATCCGGTGCTGCTGTGCGAGGACATGCCCGACATCGCTGCGGGGGCCTATCCGATCGCCTTTGGCGATTTCGCGGCCGGCTATACCGTGGCCGAGCGGCCGGATGTGCGCGTGCTGCGTGACCCCTTCTCGGCCAAGCCGCATGTCCTGTTTTACGCGACCAAGCGCGTGGGCGGCGATGTGACCGACTATGCGGCGATCAAGCTGCTGAAGATCGCGCTGTCCTGACGGGAACCTTCACGGGCCGCCCCCGATCCGGGGGCGGCCGGCGCATGCCGGGGGGCCGGCCTGCGCCTTGCGACGATATCGGAGTTTCCCATGATGTTGATCGAGCAGACGGCCGTTCCGGTCGAGGCATTGCCGGTGCAGGCGCTGAAGGATCATCTGCGCCTTGGCAGCGGTTTCGCCGAGGACAGTTTGCAGGACAGCCTGATCGCGACCTTCCTGCGGGCGGCGATGACGACCATCGAAGGGCGGACGGGCAAGGTTCTGCTGCCGCGGCGCTATCTTCTGGTGTTGGAGGATTGGCGCAGCGACGAGGCGCAGGCGCTGCCGGTGGCGCCGGTCGCTTCGGTGCTGTCGGTGTCGCTTTTCACGGTGGACGATCGCGAGATCCCGTTGGCCGCATCTGGCTGGCGGCTGGTGCGGGACCGGCATCGGCCGAAAATCGTGCCGACCGCTTCGGTGTTGCCGACCGTGCCACAGGGGGGGCGGATCGAGATCCGGTTCGAGGCAGGCTTTGGCCCCGACTGGGCGTCGGTTCCGGCAGATCTGGCGCAGGCGGTGATGCTGCTGGCCGCGGATTACTACGAGAACCGCTATGAACCGGGCCTTGCGGGGGCGGGGCTGCCCTGGCCGGTGGTGGGGTTGATCGAACGCTGGCGGACGGTGCGGGTTCTGGGCGGGGGCGCAGCATGAGAGAGATGCTGAACCGCCGCCTGCTGCTTGAGGCCCCGATGCGGGCCGACGACGGGGCGGGCGGCGCCGTGTGCGACTGGGCGTTGCTGGGCACACTCTGGGCGCGGATCGAGCCGGGAACCGGGCGCGAAGTGGCGGGTGAGGAATATCCCATGGGCTCGGTTCCGCTGCGGATTACGGTTCGGGCGGCGCCGATCGGATCGATGGCGCGCCCCGAGGCGGGCCAGCGGTTCCGCGAGGGGCCGCGTTGCTATGCCATTCTGGCCGTGACCGAAAAGGATGTCGCGGGGCGCTATCTGTCGTGCTTTGCCCGCGATGAGGTGCCGGCATGAGCTACGGGGCAGCGGCCGCGCTTCAGGCGGCGGTGTTCCAGCGCCTTGAGGCGGCGCCGGCGCTGACGGGGGTGTCGATCCATGACGATGTGCCCCACGGCGGCGGGCAGGGCACCTGGGTGCTGATCGGCCCCGAGGATGTGCGCGATGCCTCGGACGGGACGGGGGGCGGGGCCGAGCATCGGTTTACCGTCAGCGTGATTTCGGATGCGGCGGGGTTTCTGGCGGCAAAGCGGATCGCGGTGGCGATATCGGACGCGCTGGTGGGGGCTGATCTGGCGCTGGGCCGGGGGCGGCTGGTGGCGCTTGGGTTCATGCGCGCCACGGCCCGGCGGCTGGGCGGCCGGGGCGGCGCGCGCCGGATCGATCTGACCTTCCGCGCCCGGATCGAGGACTGAACCCGACCGCGGTCGGACAAGGACAAAGGTGGAGAACGAGATGGCTGTGCAGAGCGGCAAGGACTTGCTGGTGAAGCTGGATCTGAACGGAGGCGGGCAGTTCGAAACGATGGCGGGGCTTCGGGCCACGCGGATCAGTTTCAACGCCGAAACGGTGGATGTCACCTCGTTGGAAAGTCAGGGGGGCTGGCGCGAGCTTTTGGCCGGCGCGGGGGTCAAGTCGGCCTCGATCTCGGGGTCGGGGGTCTTTCGCGATGCGGCGACCGACGAAAAGGCGCGGGCGATCTTCTTTTCCGGTCAGGCGCCGCGCTTTCAGGTGGTCATTCCCGGTTTCGGGGTGGTCGAGGGGCCGTTCCTGATCTCGTCCATCGAATATGCCGGCAGCCATAATGGCGAGGCAACGTATGAGATCACGCTCGCCTCGGCGGGGCTTTTGTCGTTCACGGCGCTGTGATGGCGAACCCCTGGGCAGGAGAGGTGGCGATCTGGCTGGATGGCCAGCGCCATACCGGCAAGCTGACGCTGGGCGCCTTGGCCGAACTGGAGGCCACGCTGGGCGCGGGTAGCCTTGTCGAGATCGCCGAGCGGTTCGAAAGCGGGCGGTTTTCGGCCCGCGATGTGCTGGCGGTGCTGGTGGCGGGGTTGCGCGGCGGCGGGTGGCAGGGCTCGGCCGAGGTGTTGCGCACGGCCGAGATCGGTGGTGGGCCGGTCGGTGCGGCCCGCGCGGCGGCCGAGCTTCTGGCGCGGGCGTTTGCGCTGCCCGACGAATGAGCGGTCTCGACTGGCCCGCGCTGATGCGGGTGGGGCTGAACCGGCTTGGGCTTCAGCCCGATGCGTTCTGGCGGCTGACCCCGGTGGAACTGAGGATCATGCTGGGGGCGGGCGCGGTGCCGCCCCTGACGCGGGCGCGGCTGGAAGAACTGGTGCGCGCCTATCCGGATGCAGGGAAAGGGCGGGATGATGGCTGACATCGAGGCGCTGGAGGATCAGGTGGCGGCGCTGGAGGCGACGCTGGGCAGCACCGCGGGCGTGACCGCGGGCTTCGAGGCGGAACTGGCGCGGATGCGCGAGTCGATGATCTTTACCGGCCGCGAGGTGGACCGGCTGTCGAGCGGTGTCGGCACCGGGCTGCGTCGCGCGTTCGACGGGGTGGTGTTTGACGGGATGAAGCTGTCGGACGCGCTGGAGGGGCTGGCGCAGTCGATTTCTCGCACCGTTTATTCGATCGCGATGAAGCCGGTTCAGGATGCTGTCTCGGGCTTTGTTGCCAATGGCATCAACTCGGTTCTGGGGGGGCTGTTTTCGTTCGGGACGGGGGCTGCGTTCTCGCAGGGGCGGGTGATGCCGTTTGCCAAGGGCGGCGTGGTCGCGGCGGCGACCTCGTTTCCGATGCGCGGCGCCACGGGGTTGATGGGCGAGGCGGGGCCCGAGGCGATCCTGCCGCTTGCGCGCGGTGCGGACGGGCGGCTGGGCGTGCAGGCCGGAGGCGGCGGCAAGGCGGTGAATGTGACGATGAATGTCTCGACCCCCGATGTGAAAGGGTTCGAGCGAAGCCGGGGCCAGATTGCTGCCCAGATGAGCCGGGCGCTGTCGCGCGGGCAGCGGAACGGCTGAGGGGGCGAAGATGGCGTTTCACGAAGTCCGTTTCCCGGCGAGCCTGAGTTTCGGTTCGGCGGGCGGCCCGGAACGGCGCACCGAAATTGTTACGCTGGTCAACGGGTTCGAAGAAAGAAACAGCCTGTGGGCTCATTCGCGGCGGCGCTATGATGCGGGTGTCTCGTTGAGTTCGCTGGATGATCTTGAGGCGCTGATCGCCTTTTTCGAGGCGCGGTCGGGCCAGCTTTACGCATTCCGGTGGAAGGACTGGTCGGACTATCGGTCTTGTGCGGCATCCGCTGTGCCGGGGCCGATGGATCAGCTTTTGGGTGAGGGGGATGGCGAGACGCGGGTGTTTGCGTTGCGCAAGACCTATCGCTCGGGCGGCGAAAGCTATGTGCGGCCGATCGTGAAGCCGGTGGCCGGCACGGTGACAGTGGCGCTGGGCGGGATCGCGCAGGTCGAGGCGGTGAGTTGGTCGGTGGACACGGCGACGGGTCTTGTGACCTTTGCCACCGCGCCTGCGCGGGGCGTGCCGGTGACGGCGGGGTTCGAGTTCGACGTGCCGGTGCGGTTCGATACCGACCGCATCCAGATCTCGCTGGCGTCGTTCCAGACCGGCGAGGTTCCCAGTGTTCCGGTGGTGGAGGTGCGGGTCTGATGGGCGCGGCAGAGTTTCATGCGCATCTGAAGACGGGCGCCACCACGGTCTGCCGGTGCTGGGCGGTCAGCCGCCGTGACGGGCGGGTGTTCGGCTTTACCGATCACGATCTGGATCTGGAGTTTGGCGGCATCTCATTCCGGGCCCGTACCGGGCTGAGTGCCTCGGCGCTTCAGCAGACCACGGGTTTGGCGGTCGACAATGCCGAGGCGGTGGGCGCCTTGTCGGATGCGGCGGTGACCGAGGAGGATCTGGTGGCCGGCCGCTTCGATGGCGCGGCGGTGGAAGCCTGGCTGGTGAACTGGGTGCGGGTCGAGGATCGTATCCTTCAGTTCCGCGGCAGCCTTGGCGAGATATCTCATGCCGGGGGCAGTTTCCGTGCCGAGTTGCGCGGCCTGACCGAGGCGCTGAACCAACCGCAGGGGCGCGTGTTCCAACGCGACTGTCAGGCGGCTCTGGGGGACCGCAAGTGCGGCTTTGACGTGATGCGCGAAGGATATTCGGCCGAAGCGCCGGTCGATGAGGTCGAGGGGGGCCAGACTTTCCGTTTTGCTGCCTTTGGTGACTTTGCCGAAGGCTGGTTCGATCATGGTCGCCTTGTCGTTTTGTCTGGCGCGGCGGTCGGGCTTGTGGGTGTTGTCAAATCCGACAGGCTGTCCGCGGGTGTCCGCATCCTGGATTTGTGGCAGGCGCTGGGCCCCGGAATCCGGACAGGCGATCTGGTCCGGTTCGAGGCGGGGTGTGACCGGCGGCTGGACACGTGCCGGGTGAAGTTCTGCAATATCAAAAACTTTCGTGGGTTTCCGCATGTTCCCGGCGAGGATTGGCTGGGGGCTTATCCTACCTCTGCAACCAGAAACGACGGCGGGAGTCTGGCGAAATGAGGGGCGCTGATGTGGTGGCAGAGGCGCGGCGCTGGATCGGAACGCCCTATGTGCATCAGGCCTCGGTGAGGGGGGCGGGCACGGATTGTCTTGGGCTGTTGCGCGGGGTGTGGCGTGCCGTTTGCGGCGCCGAGCCCGAGGCCGCCCCGCCCTATACGCCCGACTGGTCCGAGCCCGCGGGCGATGAGGTGCTGATGGCGGCCTGCCGGCGCTGGCTGGTGGCCAAGCCGTTGCAGGACGCGGCCGCGGGCGATGTCCTGTTGTTCCGGATGCGGCCCGAGGCTGTGGCCAAGCATCTGGGGATACAGGCGGAGGTCGGCCCCGAGGCCGGGTTCATCCATGCCTTCAGCGGGCATGGGGTGATCGAAAGCCCGTTGTCAGAGCCATGGGCGCGGCGCATCGCGGCGCGCTTTGCATTTCCGGAAAGGACCGTCTGATGGCGACTTTACTGCTGGCGGCTGCCGGCTCGGCGATCGGGGCGAGCTTTGGCGGCACGCTTCTTGGCCTGTCGGGGGGCGTCATCGGTCGTGCGATCGGGGCGACCATCGGGCAGGTGATCGATCAGCGGCTGATGGGGCCGGGATCGCAGACCGTGCAGACCGGCCGTATCGAACGGTTCCGGCTGATGGGCGCGGGCGAGGGCGCGGCGGTGCCGCAGCTTTGGGGGCGAAACCGGGTGGCGGGACAGGTGATCTGGGCCTCGCGTTTCCTTGAGAGCCAAAGCGAAAGCAGCAGCGGCGGCAAGGGTGGCGGTGGTGCCAAGACGACCGTGGTCAGTTATTCCTATTCCGTCAGCGTGGCCTTCGCCCTGTGCGAGGGCGAGATCCTGCGGGTGGGTCGCATCTGGGCCGATGGCACCGAGATTTCCCGCCGCAAGCTGAACATGCGGGTCTATCGTGGCACCGAGGACCAGCTTCCTGATCCGAAGATCGAGGCGGTCGAGGGCACGGGTCAGGCGCCCGCCTATCGCGGGATCGCCTATGTGGTGTTCGAGGATCTGGAACTGGAAGGCTTCGGCAACCGCGTGCCGCAATTCTCGTTCGAGGTGTTGCGGTCGGCGCAGGGGACGCTTGCCGTGCGGATCACCAGTCTTCAGGATGTGGTCAAGGGGGTGGCGCTGGTGCCCGGCTGTGGGGAATATGCCTTGGCGACCAGCCGGCTGGCTTACAGATACGGGCCGGGCGAGAGCGGCTCGGCCAATGAACATGCGCCCTCGGGGCAGAGCGATCTTGTCACCTCGCTGTCGCAACTGACCGGAGAGCTGCCGGCGTGCCGGTCGGTCTCGCTGGTGGTGTCGTGGTTCGGAAACGACCTGCGCTGCGGCAGTTGCGAAATCCGGCCGAAGGTCGAGCAGGTGAAGTTCGATGCTGCGCGGATGCCGTGGCGTGTGTCCGGCGTTGCGCGCGTGGCGGCGCAGCCCATCGCGCGCGTCGACGGCCGGCCTGTCTACGGGGGAACGCCGGCCGATGCCGCGGTGGTCGAGGCGATCCGGGCGCTGCGAGAGCGCGACCAGAGCGTGATGTTCTATCCTTTCATCCTGATGGAGCAGTTGGCCGGAAACGGGCGTCCCGATCCGTGGTCGGGGGCTGCGGATCAGCCGGTTCTGCCGTGGCGGGGGCGGATCACCGTGTCGGTGGCCCCGGGCGTGGCAGGCAGCCCCGACCGCAGCGAGGCGGCGGCGGCCGAGGTCGAGGCGTTCTTCGGTGCGGCAGAGCCCTCGGATTTCAGCATCGATGGCGATCAGTTGCGCTATGACGGACCCGAGGACTGGCGGTTCCGCCGGTTCATCCTGCATCAGGCGTGGCTTTGCCGTCTGGCGGGCGGGGTCGAGGCGTTCTGCATCGGATCGGAACTGCGCGGGCTGACGCAGATCCGCGGTGCGGGGGACAGCTATCCGGCGGTTGCGGCGCTGAAACGATTGGCGGCGGATGTGCGCGCCATTCTGGGGGCCGGAACGAAGATCGGCTATGCGGCGGACTGGTCTGAATGGTTCGGCCACCATGTCGGGGGCGATGTCCGGTTCCATCTGGACCCGCTTTGGTCGGATCCCAACATCGATTTCGTCGGCATCGACAATTACATGCCGCTGTCGGACTGGCGTGATGGCGAGGCCCATGCCGATGCAGGTTGGGGGTCGATCCACAATCTCGACTATCTGAAGGCCAATATCGCCGGGGGCGAGGGGTTCGACTGGTATTACGCCAGCCCCGAGGATGCCGAGGCCCAACGGCGGCGGCCGATCGAGGATGGCGCCCATGGAGAGCCGTGGATCTACCGTCCGAAGGATCTGAAAAGCTGGTGGTCTCTGCCCCATCACGAACGTATCGCAGGTGTTCGGCAGGCGCAGCCGACCGATTGGGTGCCGAAGTCGAAACCGATCTGGTTCACCGAATACGGCTGTGCCGCCATCGACAAGGCCACGAACCAGCCACACTTGTTCGTCGATCCGAAAAGTTCGGAATCGGCGCGGCCCCGGGGATCGTCTGGAAGCCGCGATGACGCCATTGCGATGAACTATCTGCGCGCCATGGCGGAATACTGGGGGGATGGGCGCAACAATCCGGTCTCTCCGCTTTATGGCGGCCCCATGGTGGACATGGAAAATGCGCATGTCTGGTGCTGGGATGCGCGACCCTTCCCTGAATTTCCGGCGCTGACGGATGTCTGGGGCGATGGCGGTAATTATGTGCACGGCCATTGGCTGAACGGTCGTGCGGCCTCGCAGCCGCTGGCGGCGGTGGTGGCCGAGATCTGTGAGCGGTCCGGTGTGACGGCCGTTGATGTGTCGGGGTTGCATGGTCTTGTGCGTGGTTATGGCGTGGCCGAAGTCGGGTCGGCGCGCGCGGCACTTCAGCCTTTGATGCTCGCCTGTGGGTTCGAGGCGCTGGAACGCGATGGCCTTCTGGTATTTCGGATGCGCGACGGGCGGGCGCATGTTGCGCTGACGCGCGAGGGGCTGGTGGAAAGCAGCGAGCTTGACGGCGCGGTGGAAGTTCTGCGCGCGGCCGAGGCCGAGACAGCAGGCCGGGTGCGGCTGGGCTATCTTGAGGCCGAGGGCGACTATGCCGCGCGGCAGGTCGAGGCAGCCTTTCCCGACGAGGCGACATTCTCGGTTTCGCAGTCCGAGGTGCCGCTTGTTCTGACCGGGGCCGAAGCGCGGGGCACGGTGGAACGTTGGCTGGCCGAGGCGCGGGTGGCGCGCGACACGGTGCGTTTTGCGTTGCCGCGCTCGGCCTTGTCGCTGGGTGCGGGGGATGTGGTCGAGATGGATGGCCGTCGCTGGCGCATCGATCGGTTGGAACAGGCGGATGCGCAACTGGCCGAGGCTGTCCGGGTCGAGCCTGCGCTTTACCGCCCCGCAAACATTGCCGACACGCCGCCCGCGGCGCGCAGCTTTGCCGCGCCGGTGCCGGTCTATCCGGTGTTTCTGGACCTGCCGCTGTTGACCGGCGCCGAGATCGCCCATGCGCCGCATCTGGCTGTGGCGGCCTCGCCCTGGCCGGGGCAGGTCGCATTGTGGCGAGCCCATGAGGAGGCGGGCTATCGGCTGAACCGCCTGCTGCCGGTCGGGGCCACGCTGGGGGTGACGCTTTCGCCCCTGCGGGCGGCGCCTTCGGGAAGGTGGGATATGGGCGATGCGCTGCGGGTGCGGATGCAGGGGATGGCGTTGTCGTCGGCCTCGGATACTGCGGTGTTGAACGGTGCGAATGTGATGGCGATTGGCGACGGATCGCCCGACAGATGGGAGGTGTTCCAGTTTGCCGGGGCGGAACTGGTCGGCCCGCGCGAATGGGCGCTGACGCGCCGTCTGCGCGGTCAGGCAGGGACCGACGCCCTGATCCCTGACGTCTGGCCCGAGGGCAGTCTTGTCGTGCTGTTGAACCGGGCGCTGGTGCAGGTGGACATGCCGCTGGGCGACCGGGGACTTGTCCGCCATTTCCGCATCGGCGCTGCCGGCCTTGGCTATGACGACCCGCAGGTTGTGCATCTGACCGAGTCGTTTGCCGGTGCAGGTCTGCGTCCCTATGCGCCGGTTCATCTGCGTGCAGTGCGCCAAGGCGGCGATCTGGCGGTTGGCTGGGTCCGTCGCACGCGGCTGGATGGCGACAGTTGGGAAGCGCGCGAGGTGCCTCTGGGCGAGGCAAGCGAGATGTATCTGGTGCAGGTTCGGGTGGGCGGGCAGGTGGTCCGTCGCGCCGAGGTTGCCGGGCCGCTGTGGACCTATCCCGCCGCCGAGCAGGCCCGGGATGGCACGCAAGCGGCGGCCTTCACCATCGAGGTGGCGCAAGTCTCGGAAAGCTATGGACCGGGGCTGTTCCGCAGTCTGGACATCGACGGTTAAGCCATGCGGACGGTGCTGCTGGCGGATCTGGTGACGGTGGCGCGGACACTTGCCGCGCTGCCGGGGCAGGAAAGGGCCGCCTGTCTGGGGCGTCTGGTGGAACAGGCGCATTCGGCGCACAAGGTCTCGAAGCGGCTGGGCCATTCGCATCCTGCATGGGGCGACGGCAGTCTGGGTTCTGCCGCATCCGGGCTGCCGCGACGGCGCGAGCCGCTGGGCCTTGATGCCGATTTTCTGGACGCTCTGGCGTTGATCGCGCTGATGTTGGCGTGTCGGGCAAGGAAGCGGTCAGACAAACACCCCCTTTCGCTGTCACAAACGTCGACTATGTGCTAATTTGAAACACCATCACGAAGGATCAGCCATGGCCGAGCCCAAACCCCGCGTTTCGACCGTAGATCCGGTCTGGCAGCGTATAGTCGAAGAGGGTCATGCCGCCATTCTGACCGAACCGCTGCTGGGCGGTCTTGTTCACTCCAGCCTTCTGCATCACCCCTCGATGGAGCGGGCGCTGGCTTATCGATTCTCGTTGAAGCTTGCCTCGGGCGAGATGAGTGAGCAGATTCTGCGCGAGATCGCCGATGATGCTTATGCCTCTGACCCGGATCTGGGGCAGATGGCGCGGGCAGACATGGTGGCGGTCTATGATCGTGACCCGGCGTGTCATCGGTTCATTCAGCCGATTCTGTTCTTCAAGGGCTATCAGGCAGTTCAGGCCTATCGGGTCGGCCATTGGCTTTGGACGACCGGACGGCAGGATCTGGCCTATTTCGTCCAGATGCGTGTGTCCGAGGTATTCGGGGTCGATATCCATCCTGCGGCGCGGATCGGGCGTGGCATCATGATCGACCATGCCCATTCCATCGTGATCGGCGAAACCGCGGTGGTGGGGGACAATGTCTCGATGTTGCATTCGGTGACGCTGGGCGGCACCGGCAAAGCGGATGGCGACCGCCACCCCAAGATCGGCAACGGGGTGATGATCGGGGCCGGGGCGAAGGTTCTTGGCAATATCCATGTCGGCCATTGCAGCCGGATCGCCGCGGGTTCGGTCGTGCTGCACGACGTGCCGCCCTGCACCACGGTTGCAGGTGTGCCCGCGCGGGTCGTGGGCGAGGCGGGATGCGCGCAGCCCTCGGTCAAGATGGACCAGTTGCTTTCCGACGGCTGAACGCGAAAGGGGCGGCCGAAGCCGCCCCATCGCGTCCCGTCACGCCAGCATGGCGAGCGGGTTTTCCAGATTGTCACAGATCGCGCGCAGGAACTCGGCGCCCAGTGCGCCGTCGATCACCCGGTGATCGACCGACAGTGTCATCGACATCACAGTGGCCACCGCGATCTGGCCATCGCTGCCCACCACGGGTGTCTTGATCCCGGCCCCCACAGCCAGTATCGAGCCATGCGGCGGGTTGATGACCGCGTCAAAATTCTCGACCCCGAACATGCCCAGATTCGAGATCGCGAAACTGCCGCCCTGATATTCCTGCGGCGCAAGCTTGCGCGTCCGGGCGCGGGCGGCCAGATCCTTCATCTCGGATGACAGCGCCGACAGCGTTTTCGCCTGTGCGTCGCGCAGGACTGGCGTGAACAGCCCCCCCTCGACCGCGACGGCCACTGCGACATCGGACGGCTTCAGCCGCAGGATGCGGTCGCCCGCCCAGACGGCATTGGCATCCGGCACCTGCTGAAGCGCCAAAGCACAGGCCTTGATGATGAAATCATTGACCGAAAGCTTGACCCCGCGGCCTTCAAGCGAGGCATTCAACTGGCTGCGGAACGCCATCAGCGCATCCAGCCGCACCGAGCGGCGCAGATAGAAATGCGGGATCGTCTGCTTGGCTTCGGTCAGGCGGGCGGCAATGGTGCGCCGCATCCCGTCAAGCGCGATCTCATCGAACGCGCGATCGGAATAGAGCCTGGCAACCGTCTCGGCCGAGGCGCCGGTTGACGCTGTCGCCAAGGCAGGTTGCGCCGCGGGGGCCGGTGCGGCCACGGGTGCGCGGGCCGGTTGTGCGGTGGGCGCCTGCGGGGCCGCGCCCTCGACATCGGCCCGCACGATGCGGCCGCGCGGACCCGATCCTGTCACGGTCGACAGATCCAACCCTTTTTCCTTCGCGATGCGTCGCGCCAGTGGCGAGGCGAAGACGCGACCACCCGCCTCTTTGGGCGCCATGGTCGGCGCTGGTGCCGGTGCAGCGGTCGGGGTGGGGGCCGCGCTTGCGGGTTGCGTGGCAGGTGCCGCCGGTTTGGGCGCCTCGGCGGTTTCATCTTCTGCAACCATCAGCGCGATGGGGGTGTTGACCTTCACCCCCGCGGTGCCTTCGGCGATCAGGATCCTGCCAAGGATACCTTCATCCACGGCCTCGAATTCCATCGTGGCCTTGTCGGTCTCGATCTCGGCGATCACGTCGCCGGCGCGGACCGCATCCCCTTCTTTTTTCAGCCATTTCGCCAGCGTCCCCTCTTCCATCGTCGGAGACAGCGCGGGCATCAGGATCTCGGTTGCCATCGGGATCTCCTTAGCGGTAGCAGACGGATTTCGCGGCTTCGACAACCTCGGCCGTGGTGACCAGCGCGTGCTTTTCCAGGTTGGCCGCATAAGGCATCGGCACATCCTTGCCCGTCAGGTTCAGCACCGGCGCATCCAGCCAGTCAAAGGCCCGCTGCATGATCGTTGCCGCCAGATGATTGCCGATGGACCCCACCGGCCAGCCTTCTTCCACCGTGATGCAGCGGTTGGTCTTTTTCACGGAGTCGATCACCGTGTCGTAATCGATGGGGCGCAGGGTGCGCAGGTCGATCACCTCGGCCGAGATGCCCTCTTTCGCCAGCCGGTCGGCGGCTTCCAGCGCGTAGGTCATGCCGATGCCGAACGAGACGATGGTCAGGTCGGTGCCTTCGCGCCAGATCCGGGCCTTGCCGAAGGGGATGGTGAAATCTTCCAGAACCGGAACCTCGAACGAGCGGCCGTAAAGGATCTCGTTTTCAAGGAAGATCACCGGGTTCGGATCGCGGATCGCCTGTTTCAGCAAGCCCTTCGCGTCCGATGCGGAATAGGGCATCACCACTTTCAGGCCGGGGATCTGGGCATACCAGGCGGCGTAATCCTGGCTGTGCTGGGCGCCGACGCGGGCGGCGGCACCGTTCGGGCCGCGGAAGACGATGGGGCAGCCCATCTGCCCGCCCGACATGTAAAGCGTCTTGGCGGCCGAGTTGATGATCTGGTCGATGGCCTGCATCGCGAAGTTGAAGGTCATGAACTCGACAATGGGGCGCAGGCCACCAAAGGCCGCGCCGACCGCCATGCCGGCAAAGCCGTGCTCGGTGATCGGGGTGTCGACCACGCGCTTGGTGCCGAATTCGTCCAGCAGGCCCTGACTGATCTTGTAGGCGCCCTGATACTCGCCCACCTCTTCGCCCATCAGGAACACGGCCTTGTCGGTGCGCATTTCTTCGGCCATGGCCTCGCGCAGCGCCTCGCGGACGGTCATGGTCTTCATCGCCGTGCCCTCGGGCCAGTCGGGCGAGAGGTCACGCGGCGCGGGTGTCCGATCAATGGCTTTGGCCTGCGCGGCTTCGATACGGGGCGCAGGCTTTGGCGCAGGCGAGGGGACGGCGGTTTCGCCGTCTTCCACCAGCACCGCGATGGGGGTGTTGACCTTTACCCCTGCGGTGCCCTCGGCGATCAACAGCTTGCCGACGGTGCCTTCATCGACGGCCTCGAATTCCATTGTGGCCTTGTCGGTCTCGATCTCGGCGATGATCTGGCCGGATTTCACCGCGTCGCCTTCCTTCACCAGCCACTTGGCCAGCGTGCCTTCCTCCATCGTGGGCGACAGGGCGGGCATCAGAACTTCGGTTGCCATGGTCTTGTCCCCTCAGGCGTAAATGTCGGTCCAAAGCTCTTCGAGCGCGGGCTCGGGGCTTTCCTTGGCGAAGTCGGCAGCCTCGTTCACGATGGCCTTGATGTCGCGGTCGATGGCCTTCAGGTCGTCGTCGGTGGCGAGGTTGCCCTGCATCAGCAGATCGCGCACATGTTCGATGGCGTCCTTTTCGTCGCGCATCCGCTGGACTTCTTCACGCGTGCGGTATTTCGCAGGGTCCGACATCGAATGGCCGCGGTAACGATAGGTCATCATTTCCAGGATATAGGGCCCCTGTCCGGCTCGGCAGGCGGCAACCGCCTTTTCGCCCGCAGCCTTCACCGCCAGCACGTCCATGCCATCCACCGCCTCACCCTTGATGCCATAGGCGGCGCCGCGTTCCCACAGCGAGGGCGACCGGGTCGAGCGTTTCACGCTGGTGCCCATCGCATACTGGTTGTTTTCGATCACGAAGACGACCGGCAGACTCCAGAGTTTGGCCATGTTGTAGGTTTCGTAGACCTGGCCCTGATTGGCCGCGCCATCGCCGAAATAGGCGAAGGTCACGTTGTCGTTGCCGAGATATTTGTCGGCGAAGGCAAGGCCCGCGCCCAATGGCACCTGCGCGCCGACGATGCCGTGGCCGCCGTAGAAATGTTTCTCTTTCGAGAACATGTGCATCGAGCCGCCCTTGCCCTTGGAATAGCCGCCCTCGCGCCCGGTCAGTTCGGCCATGACGCCCTTGGCGTCCATCCCGCAGGCCAGCATGTGGCCATGGTCACGATACGATGTGATGCGTTTGTCGCCGTCCTTGGCGGCGGCCTCAAGGCCGACGACGACGGCTTCCTGCCCGATGTAGAGATGGCAGAACCCGCCGATCAGGCCCATGCCGTAAAGCTGGCCGGCCTTTTCCTCGAAGCGGCGGATGAGCAGCATCTCGCGGTAATAGCGCAGAAGGTCGTCCTTCGATGCGTTGGAGTGTTCGGGCGATTTTCTGGTGGCCATTGCGGCGCCTCCCGTCGCGACAAGTAGTTCAAAGTTAAACTACCCTTAGCTTATCGCGGCGCTGGGGGCGAGAGCAAATGTTTTGCCGGAGGGGGGCGGGTTCTTCGGGCCCCGTTGGGGCCGTCATCGCCCGCCGCTGCCGCGGAGGGGATCGGATGATGTCCGGCCAGAGAGCGGCCGGGTGTGGATATTTGGACCAGAGTGAATGGGCAGAGGGGGCGCCCGGGATCGGCGGGCGAGAAGGGATCGGATCAGCGGATCACGATCTCGTCGGCGCGGACATAGCCCAGGACCGAGCGTGCCTGTTCATCGAGCAGGTCGAGGTCGAGGTATTCGTCTGACAGGCGACGGGTCTTGTTGCGCATGTCATCCAGTTCGGTGGCAAGCTGGTCGCGTTCGGCTTGGAGGGCCTTGGCTTCGGCCTCGATCTGGACCTGACGGAACACGCCGTAATCGCCCTGCACCGCCGCAAAGGTGAAATAGGCGCCCAAGGTGAAGGCCAGCGCGAAATAGAGGCTGGCGCCGATGGCGGGACGGGAGGTTGGGACGGTCATGCTCTGCCTTTTGCGCCCCTCGTTCGGTGGGGGCGGTGGTCTGAGGATGCCAGAATTGCAGGGCTTTGGGAATCGGGAATATGGCCCTTCCCGGTGCGGGAAGGGCCGGCGGTATCAGGCGCGGCCCTTGTAGATGTCGACCAGTTTGGCCAGCATGGCGAGGGCATCCTCGCGCGAGCGTTGGAAGCTGTTGCGGCCGATGATCGAGCCGTTGCCGCCGCCGTCGCGGATCGCGCGGGCGTCGTCATAGACCGAATCCTCGCCCTTCTTTGCGCCGCCCGAGAACACCACCACGCGGCGGCCGGCGAAGGCTGCATCCATGCAGTGTTTCACCCGTGCGGCCTGGGTTGCGATGTCGATCTGTTGCGCTTCGTAGACCTTTTTCGCCTCACCCAGCATCAGGTGATCGGTGGAGAGTTTGATCTTGATGATATGCGCGCCGATCAGGGCCGCGATCTGTGCGGCATAGGCGGCCACGTCGATGGCGGTTTCGCCGTCCCTGGTGATCGCCTCGCCGCGCGGATAGGACCAGATCACCGTGGCCACGCCCTTGGCGGCGGCCTCTTTGCGCATTTCGACGATTTCCTCATACATGTCGAGTTGCGCGTCCGAGCCGGGGTAGATCGTGAAGCCGATCGCCGCGCAGCCCAGCCGCAGCGCATCGTCGACCGAGGCCGTCACCGCCTGGTTCTTGCCGGCGGTGTCGCTCATCAGCGAGTTGGCCGAGTTCACCTTGAGGATCGTCGGGATCTGGCCTGCATAGGTGTCGGCGCCGGCTTCCAGCATTCCCAGCGGCGCGGCATAGGCATTGAGGCCGGCATCGATCGCCAGTTGATAATGGTAGTGGGGGTCATAGCCTGCGGGGTTCGGCGCGAAGGTGCGGGCGGGGCCGTGTTCAAAGCCCTGATCGACTGGCAGGATGATCATCTTGCCGGTGCCGCCCAGCTTGCCTTCCATCAGCATCCGGCACAGGTTGGCCTTCACGCCGGGCGTCTCGCCTTCGTAGTTGGCAAGGATCTTCTGAACTGCTCTGCTCGCGCGCATCCCGCTGGTCCTTTCGATTGGGTCGGAAAGGGTCTAGACCGGCAGGATGCGCTTCGCAATTCTGGTGGCGCTAACACCGCGCCACCACGGGGAAATCCGCCGTTCAGACGTTCAGGGCCGCCACGCCGGGCAGCTCTTTGCCTTCCATCCATTCGAGGAAGGCACCGCCCGCCGTCGAGATGTAGGAAAAGCCTTCGGCCGCGCCGGCCTTGTTCAGCGCCGCGACCGTGTCGCCGCCGCCCGCGACCGAGATCAGTTGCCCGGCCTTGGTCAGTTGCGCAACCTGAAGTGCTGCGGCGTTGGTGGCGGCATCGAAGGGCTCGATCTCGAAGGCGCCAAGCGGGCCGTTCCAGATCAGCGTCCTGGCCGAGGCAAAGACCTCGGACAGGGCCGCGACCGTTTTCGGCCCGGCGTCGAGGATCATCGCATCGGCGGGGCAGGCGGCGGCGTCCACGGTTTCGTTCGCGGCATTGGCCTTGAACTCGCGCGCAACCACCACGTCGATCGGCAGATGGATGGTGCAGCCCGCAGCCTTGGCCTTGCCGACGATCTCGAGCGCCGTGCCAGCCATGTCGCGTTCGGCCAGCGACTTGCCGACTTCGATGCCCTGGGCGACGAGGAAGGTGTTGGCCATGCCGCCGCCGATCACCAGATGGTCGACCCGGCCCACGAGGTTGCCCAGAAGATCCAGCTTGGTCGAGACCTTGGCACCGCCCACCACGGCCACGACGGGGCGTTCGGGCTTGCCAAGTGCGGCATCCAGCGCCTTGAGTTCGGCCTCCATCAGGCGACCGGCGGCGGCGGGCAGAAGGCGCGCGATGCCTTCGGTCGAGGCATGGGCCCGGTGCGCGGCCGAGAAGGCGTCGTTCACATAGACATCGCCCAGCTTCGCCATCGCGGCCGCAAGGTCGGCATCGTTCTTTTCCTCGCCCGCGTGAAAGCGGGTGTTTTCCAGCAGCAGCACCTCGGCTGCGCCCATTGCGGCGATGGCGGTCGCGGCGGCCTCGCCCACGCAATCGGCGGCAAAGCCGACCGTCACGCCCGGCATCGCCTTCTGCATCGCCGGCAGGACCAGGCGCAGGCTCATGTCAGGATTGACCTTGCCCTTGGGGCGGCCGAAATGGGCCAGCAGCACCGGCTTGCCGCCCTTGGCCAGGATGTCCTGCACCGTCGGCACGATCTTTTCGATCCGGGTCGCGTCGGTCACTTCGCCGTTTTCCATCGGCACGTTCACATCCACCCGCACCAGCACGACCTTGCCCGCCAGTTCGATATCGTCGAGTGTTTTCCAGCCCATTCCGGTCCCTCATGTTGGCAAGTTTCCCGCTTCCAAGCCGATCCCCGGCGTTGCGTCAACCGGCGTTCGGCCGCAGGCGGGGCAAATCAGACCTTTTCCTGAGGGCCTGGCCCCACTAGGTTGCCCGCAACCGGAAAAGAGGAGGGCCCCATGGCCGAGATCAAGGATCCCGAAAACACCATCATCATGACGCTGAAGGACGGCGAGGTGGTGATCGAGCTTCTGCCCGACGTGGCGCCGAAGCACTCTGCGCGGATGAAGGAACTGGCCCGCGCCAAGGCCTATGACAATGTGGTGTTTCACCGCGTGATCGAGGGCTTCATGGCCCAGACCGGCGATGTGGCCAATGGCAATGCGGAAAAAGGCTTCAACCTGCGGCGCGCAGGCACGGGCGGGTCGGATCTGCCGGACCTGCCGGCCGAATTCTCGAAGGTGGCGCATGCACGCGGCACGCTGGGGGCGGCGCGGTCGCAAAACCCGCATTCGGCCAACAGCCAGTTCTTCATCAACTTCCGTGACAACGATTTCCTGAATGGCCAGTATACCGTCTATGGCCGGGTGATCGCGGGGATGGAATTCGTCGACAAGATCGTGCGCGGCGAGCCGCCGGCGAATCCCGACAGGATGATCTCGGTTCGGGTGGCCGCCGATGTCGTCTGAACGGTTCTTCCTTGCGGGGCTGATGTCGGTCGGCGTCGCGGTTCTGGGGGGGTATGCGCTGTCGCAGTCGGCGGTGTTCGCGCAGGACTTCGAGGATGGTCCGGGGCCGAATCTGGTGATCGAGGTTGCCGGAAAGGCGCAGGGGCAGGTGGTGATCGATCTGTTGCCTGACGTGGCACCGAAGCATGTCGAGCGGATGGTCACGCTTGCCCGGGAAGGCGCCTATGACGGGGTGGTGTTTCATCGCGTGATCGAGGGCTTCATGGCCCAGACCGGCGATGTCGAATTCGGCAAGGGTGATGCGACGGGCCGCGCGGGGATGGGCGGGTCGTCCTATCCGGACCTGCCGGCCGAATTCTCGGACATTTCCTTTGATCGCGGCATCGTCGGCATGGCGCGGGCGGCAAGCCCGGATTCGGCCAATTCGCAGTTCTTCATCATGTTCGCCCCGGGAGAGTTCCTGAACGGCCAGTATACGGTCGTCGGGCGTGTGGTGCAGGGCATGGAGGTCGTGGATGCGATCACCCGCGGCGAGCCGCCACGGACGCCGGATGCGATGGCGAAGGTCAGCGTCGTCGAGTGATTGCGCTGTCGGGCGGGGGGCTGTCTGCCCCCCGTGCCCGCCCGTGGGCGGGCGGTTCCGCCCGCCCCCCTCCGGAGGAGGGGATGCGGGCAGAACCCTTCCCCCCGAGGATATTTTGGCCAGAATGAAAGCGGTCTCCGCCGGGGTTGGGGCGCGGCCGTGCGCCCCTTGCTTCAGGCGAGGCGGACGAGTTTGTGCTTTTTCTTGCCGATCGAGACCTTCAGTTCGTCCTTGATCGTGGCCGCCGTGACGGTGGCGTTGGCGTCGGTCACAAGGTCGTTGTTGAAGCGTAGCCCGTTTTCCGCGATCAGCCGTTTCGCCTCTTTGCCTGAGGCGACAAGGCCGCTGGCCACGAGGAAATGGCTGACCGACAGCCCGTCGCCCAGCGTGGCGGCGGCAAGTTCGACCACTTCCAGTTCGCCGCCGATGCCGCCCTGTTCGAACACGGCGCGGGCGGTCGCTTCGGCGGCGCGGGCGGCGTCTGCGCCGTGCAGCAGCGTTGTCACCTCATTCGCCAGCAGGATCTTGGCGGCGTTGATCTCGGCGCCTTGCAGTGCGCCGAGGCGGTTGCATTCCTCGACCGGCAGGTCGGTGTAGAGTTTCAGGAACCGGCCCACGTCGGCATCGGTGGTGTTGCGCCAGAACTGCCAGAAGTCGTAGGGCGCCAGCATCGCCCCGTTCAGCCAGACCGCGCCGCCGGCTGATTTGCCCATCTTGCGCCCGTCCGATGTGGTCAGGAGTGGCGAGGTCAGGCCGAAGATTTCGCGGTCCAGCACGCGGCGCGTCAAGTCGATGCCGTTGATGATGTTGCCCCACTGGTCCGAGCCGCCCATCTGCAACCGGCAGCCGTAGCGGCGGTTCAGTTCCAGGAAGTCGTAGGCCTGAAGGATCATGTAGTTGAATTCCAGGAACGACAGCGACTGTTCGCGGTCGAGCCGGCTTTTCACGCTTTCGAATGACAGCATCCGGTTCACCGAGAAGTGTCGGCCGATGTCGCGCAGGAAATCGAGGTAGTTGAGGCTGTCCAGCCATTCGGCGTTGTTCAGCATCAGCGCGTCACTTGCCCCCTCGCCATAGCTCAGGTAGCGCGCGAAGACCTGTTTCATGCCGGCGATGTTCTCGTCGATCTTCTCGGGTGTCAGCAGCGGGCGTTCTTCCGACCGGAACGACGGGTCGCCCACCTTGGTTGTGCCGCCGCCCATCAGCGTGATCGGTTTGTGCCCGGTCTTTTGCAGCCAGCGCAGCATCATGATGTTCAGCAGGTGGCCCACATGCAGCGAGGCCGCCGTGGCGTCATAGCCGATATAGGCGGGCACGACCTCCTTCACCAAAGCCTCGTCCAGCGCCTGCATGTCTGTGCAGTCGGCGAGGTAGCCGCGTTCCTGCATCACGCGCAGGAAATCGGATTTCGGATGGTATGTCATCGGACCCTCGTGCCTTGATCGGTCATCGTCTGCTATGATGGCCGCGTATAGCGATGGCTTCGAGAGAGGGAAAGCCATGTTGAAGGGTGGCGCGGTCTGGGCTTTGGGCACGATGTCGGGCACTTCGCTTGACGGGGTGGATGCGGCGATGGTGCTGACGGATGGCGAGCGGATCTTCGAGTTCGGTGCCTCTGCCTATCGGCCCTACAGCAGGGCGGAACAGGATGTGCTGCGCGCGGCGTTGGGTCTTTGGCCGGGCGATGCGGGTGTCGAGGTGGCCGCCGGGATCGTCGAGGCGGCCCACGCCGATCTGCTGGTGCGGTTCCGCGGCGCGGATCTGGTGGGGTTTCATGGCCAGACGCTGGCGCATGAGCCGGGCGGGCGGGGCACGCATCAGGCCGGCTCGGGCGACAGGTTGGCGCAGGCGCTGGGGGTGCCGGTGGTGTGGGATTTCCGCTCGGCCGATGTGCGGCTGGGCGGGCAGGGGGCGCCGCTGGCGCCGTTCTACCATTTTGCCTGTGCGCGGCATGTCGGGGCCGATACGCCGGTGGCCTTCCTGAATCTGGGCGGTGTGGGCAACCTGACATGGGTCGATCCGCGTCAGGCCGCGCCCGAGGCGCCGGGGGCCTGTCTTGCCTTCGACACCGGGCCGGCCAATGCGCCGCTGAACGATCTGATGCAGGCGCGCTTCGGGCTGGCGCAGGATGAAGGCGGGCAGCTGGCCGCGAAGGGGCGCGTGGCGGAAGCGGTCATCAAGGCGTTTCTGGATCACGCCTATTTCTACCGGATGCCGCCCAAATCGCTGGATCGCGATGCATTCCCGGATCTGCTGGCGGCGGTTTCGGGGCTTTCGGATGCCGATGCCGCAGCGACGCTGACCGCCGCCGCCGCTGCCGCCGTGGCGCGGGGGGCCAGCCATTTCCCGACGCCGGTCCGGCAGGTTCTGGTGACAGGCGGCGGGCGGCGCAATCCCACGCTGATGGCGATGATCGAGGCGCGGCTTGCCGCCGAGGTGGTTCCGGTCGAGCAGGTGGGCCTTGATGGCGACATGCTGGAAGCGCAGGCCTTCGCCTTTCTGGCGGTGCGCGCGGCGCGGGGGTTGCCGACGTCGGCACCCTCCACGACCGGGGTGGCGGCCTGTGTCGGGGGGGCGCGCATCAGTCGGCCCCAGAACGCGAAAGGCTGACCGTCGTGATGCGCTGAAAAATCGTTTCGTGAAACGGGAAGGGGCGCCGTCTGGCGCCCCTGAAAAGATTTTGCGCTGACCGCCGGTCTTAGCCCTTCAGGATCGACCGGCCGGCATATTCCGCGATCTCGCCCAGCATTTCCTCGATCCGGATCAACTGGTTGTATTTCGCCAGCCGGTCCGACCGCGACAGCGAGCCGGTCTTGATCTGGCCGCAGTTCGTGGCCACCGCCAGATCGGCGATCGTCGCATCCTCGGTTTCGCCGGACCGGTGCGACATCACGTTGGTATAGCGGGCGCGATGCGCCATATCGACCGCCATCAGCGTTTCGGTCAGCGTGCCGATCTGGTTCACCTTCACCAGCATCGAGTTGCCGACACCCTGTGCGATGCCCTCGGCCAGACGCTTGGGGTTGGTCACGAACAGATCGTCGCCCACCAGCTGCACCTTGGCGCCCAGACGGTCTGTCAGCAGTTTCCAGCCTTCCCAGTCGTCTTCGGCGCAGCCATCCTCGATCGAGATGATCGGATAGTCGGCGCAAAGCGCGGCAAGGTAGTCGACGTTTTCGGCCGAGGTCAGCGACTTGCCCTCGCCCTTCATCTCATACTTGCCACCGCGATAGTATTCGGTCGAGGCACAGTCGAGAGCAAGGTAGATATCCTGCCCCGGCTTGTAGCCGGCCTTTTCGATCGCGCGCAGGATGTAGTCCAGCGCCTCGCGGGTGGACGAGATGTTGGGGGCAAAACCGCCCTCGTCGCCGATGCCGGTGTTGAACCCGCCCGCCGCCAGTTCCTTTTTCAGCGTGTGGAACACCTCGCTGCCCATGCGGATCGCGTCGCGCACGTTCTGCGCGGCCACCGGCATGATCATGAATTCCTGAATGTCGATCGGGTTGTCGGCATGTTCGCCGCCGTTGATGATGTTCATCATCGGAACCGGCAGCACGCGCGCCGAGGTGCCCCCGACATAGCGGAACAGCGGCTGGTTGGTGAATTCGGCCGCGGCCTTGGCCACAGCCAGCGACACGCCAAGGATCGCGTTCGCGCCCAGCCGGCCTTTGTTCGGCGTGCCGTCCAGTTCGATCATGGTGCGGTCGATGCCGACCTGATCGGTGGCGTCAAAGCCTGCCAGCGTCTCGGCGATCTCGCCGTTCACCGCGGCAACGGCCTCAAGCACGCCCTTGCCCATATAGCGCGCCTTGTCGCCGTCGCGCCGCTCGACCGCCTCATGCGCGCCGGTCGAGGCGCCCGAGGGCACGGCGGCGCGGCCGAAGGCGCCGCTTTCCAGCGTCACGTCCACCTCGATGGTGGGATTGCCGCGGCTGTCGAGGATCTCGCGGGCGTGAATGTCGATGATCGTGCTCATGGGCCTGTCCCTGATTGCGATGGTTGGGCGCTTCTTACTCTGCGGCCGGGCGCATGGAAAGACGGCGAAGGCGCTGCTCGCGCATGAAGCTGTAAAGGCCCGACCCGATGATCAGGCCCGCGCCCGCCAGCATCCAGCCATCGGGGCGTTCATGGAAGATCAGGCCGCCGATGATCATCGCAAAGATCAGGCGTGTGTAGCGGAACGGCACGATGGCCGACACGTCGCCCGCCCGCGTGGCCAGGATCAGGGCCCAGTAGGCGCCGAATCCGAACCCAAGCGCCCCCAGCAGCAGCCCGACCTGCCCGGGCGAGGGCCAGACCGCGCCGCCACCCAGCATCAGCATTCCCGCCCCGACCGCGGCCACCGTCAGGAAGGCCCAGGCCCCCACCTGCATGCTGGATGTCGAGGCCGCCACCCGCCGCGTCGCAAGGTCGCGCGTGGCAAGCCCCGCCACCCCCAGCACCGCCCAGAGCGAGGCCAGCTCGAATCCCTCAAGCCCCGGCCGGATCACCACCAGCACGCCCAGAAAGCCCGCCGCGATCGCCATCCAGCGCCGCCAGCCGACCTTTTCGCCCAGCACCAGCGCCGCGCCGAAGGTGACGGCCAGCGGTGTCGCCTGAAGAATGGCCGAGGCGCTGGAAATCGGCGTCAGCGCCAGCGCGGTCACGAAGGCGGCCGTGCCCACCATCTCGCCGGCGTTGCGCCACAGGATCGGGCCGGCAAGTGCTTCGCGCGACAGCACTTTCTTGCCCTCGCGCCGGGCCAGCGCCCAGAACAGCGGCGCCCCCAGCCCGCCCAGAAACAGCAGGATCTGCCCGGTCGGCATATGGGCTGCCGCCAGTTTCACAAACATGTCCTCCATGGCGAAACCGGCCATCGAGACGACCATCATCACGATGCCGCGAATGTTTTCCATGGGGGGTGTCCTTTGCGCGCTTCAGCGATTTTTCAGCGGCGTTCCGAACAGTTCCAGCCGGTGGCCGACCAGCCGGAAGCCCAGCCGCGCCGCGATCTTTTCCTGTAGGGCCTCGATCTCGGGATCGACGAATTCGATGACCTCGCCGGTCGAGACATCGATCAGATGGTCGTGGTGGTCGCGCTCGGCATCCTCATAGCGGGCCCGGCCGTCACCGAATTCCAGCCGTTCAAGGATACCCGATTCTTCGAACAGCTTCACCGTCCGGTAAACCGTCGCGATCGAGATCCGCGGATCGATGGCCAGTGCGCGGGCGTGCAGTTCCTCGACATCGGGGTGATCGGGGGCGGCACCGATCACGCGCGCCACGACGCGGCGCTGCTCGGTCATGCGCAGGCCCTTGGCCTCGCAGCGGGCGATGATCGAATCCTGCATGTCTGGCTCCGGGTCTGCCGGCCTATTTGCCGCAGGTTTAGGCGATCCGTGGCCGCTCTGCCAGTCACTTCGCGGCCGGGGCGCCGGGAATCGGCCGGATGCCGGGGCAGGGGCCAGTGCCGTGCATCCACCACGCGAAACGGCAGCGATTCCCTGCGCTTCCCTTGCCGCGCGCCGGACCCCGCTTCATCCACAGCCCAAGCTCGTGCCCGCAACCGCCGATTTGGCCAAGGCTTTCCCGGCTTGTCCCGCGATCCTTCCCGACTTGTCCACAGAATGGCCCACAGGGCGGGGATGCCTACCACCCTTCGCGGCCCCTGCGCCGTCAAGCACATTATCTGGTGTCGGATGCAAATTTGCGCGTTGCTTGATCGCCGGGTTTACGACAAATTGACGGCACGGCGCTTCCTGCCACCAGATCTGGTGGGGTTTGCGCCACCAACATCGACACAACCGCCAACATGGCGCGCCTTGTCCTGCTTTGGCGGGGCTTGAAGGCATGGCCGGTCGGTCGGGCATCATCATCGACGGGGCGCACCCCCGCGAGGGACAGGACGGAGAGGCGAGATGAAGATCGAGCGGAAGTTCACCACGGTTGACGGCGGCGCCTACGGCGGCATCGGCTTTACCACCACGGTCTCCGAGATCCGCAACCCCGACGGGACGGTGGTGTTTCGCAACGATCGCGTCGAAGTGCCCGAGGGCTGGAGTCAGGTCGCCTCGGACGTGCTGGCGCAAAAGTATTTCCGCAAGGCGGGGGTTCCGGCGCGACTGAAGCGCGTGAAGGAAAAGGGCGTGCCCGAATTCCTCTGGCGCTCGGTTGCCGATGAAGCGGCGCTGGCGGCGCTGCCCGAAAAGGACCGCATCGTGGGCGAAACCAGCGCGCGGCAGGTGTTCGACCGTCTGGCCGGCGCCTGGGCCTATTGGGGCTGGAAGGGCGGCTATTTCACCACCGAGGCCGACGCCCGTGCCTATTATGACGAAATGCGCCACATGCTGGCCCGCCAGATGGCGGCGCCGAACAGCCCGCAATGGTTCAACACCGGCCTGCATTGGGCCTATGGCATCGACGGCCCCAGCCAGGGCCACTTCTACGTCGATCCGGCCACCGGGAAACTGGTGAAATCCGACAGCGCCTATGAACATCCCCAGCCGCACGCCTGCTTCATCCAGTCGGTGTCCGACGATCTGGTGAACGAAGGCGGCATCATGGACCTTTGGGTGCGCGAGGCGCGGCTGTTCAAATACGGCTCGGGCACGGGCACCAACTTCTCGTCGCTTCGCGGCGAGGGCGAGAAACTGTCGGGCGGCGGCAAGTCTTCGGGGCTGATGGGGTTCCTGAAGATCGGTGACCGTGCGGCTGGCGCGATCAAGTCGGGCGGCACGACCCGGCGCGCGGCCAAGATGGTGATCTGCGACATGGATCACCCCGATATCGAGCAGTTCATCAACTGGAAAGTGATCGAGGAACAGAAGGTCGCCTCGCTGGTCGCGGGATCGAAGACCCACGAGGCGAAGCTGAACGAGATCTTCGCCGCGATCAAGGCATGGGACGGCGCGGCCGAAGCCGCCACCGATCCCGCAGCGAACGCCGGGCTGAAAACCGCGATCCGCGCCGCCAAGCGTGCGATGATCCCGGAAACCTACATCAACCGTGTGCTGCAATATGCGCGGCAGGGGTTCACCTCGATCGAATTCCCCACCTACGATACGGATTGGGATTCCGAGGCTTACATCACCGTCTCGGGCCAGAACTCGAACAACTCGGTGCGCGTGACCGACGCCTTCCTGAAGGCGGTGAAGGACGATGCCGACTGGGCGCTTCTGCGCCGCACCGACGGCAAGGTGGCCAAGACCTTGAAGGCGCGCGATCTGTGGGATCAGGTGGGTCACGCCGCCTGGGCCTGCGCCGATCCGGGCATCCAGTTCCACGACACGGTGAACGCCTGGCACACCTGCCCCGAAGACGGGCCGATCCGCGGATCGAACCCCTGTTCGGAATACATGTTCCTCGACGACACGGCCTGCAACCTGGCGTCGATGAACCTGCTGACCTTCTTCGAGGGCGGCCGCTTTGACGCCGATGCCTATGTCCACGCCACCCGGCTCTGGACCGTGACGCTGGAAATCAGCGTTATGATGGCGCAGTTCCCGTCCAGGGAAATCGCGCAACTGTCCTATGACTTCCGCACGCTGGGTCTTGGCTATGCCAATATCGGCGGCCTGCTGATGAACATGGGGCTGGGCTACGACTCGAAAGAGGGCAGGGCGCTTTGTGGTGCGCTGTCGGCGATCATGACCGGCGTCGCCTATGCGACCTCGGCCGAGATGGCGGCGGAACTGGGCGCCTTCGCGGGCTATTCCCGCAACGCGCACCACATGCTGCGGGTGATCCGCAACCACCGCACCGCCGCCCATGGCCACACGTCCGGCTATGACGCGGTGAACGTGGCCCCCGTGCCGCTGGATCAGACCAACTGCCCCGACGCGCGGCTGGTCAGCCTTGCCAGATCCGCCTGGGACGAGGCGCTGGCCCTGGGCGAAGCCCACGGCTTCCGCAACGCCCAGGTGACGGTGATCGCGCCCACCGGCACCATCGGTCTGGTGATGGATTGCGACACCACCGGCATCGAGCCCGACTTCGCGCTGGTCAAGTTCAAGAAGCTCGCCGGCGGCGGCTATTTCAAGATCATCAACCAGTCGGTGCCGGCGGCCCTTGAAAAGCTGGGCTACAGCGCCGCCCAGATCGGCGAGATGGTGGCCCATGCGGTCGGCCACGGCACGCTGGCCAATTGCGCCGCGATCAGCCACACCGCGCTGATCGGCCACGGCTTTGGCGTCCGCGAGATCGAAAAGGTCGAGGCCGCGTTGCCGTCGGCCTTCGATATCCGCTTCGTCTTCAACCAGTGGACGCTGGGCGAGGATTTCTGCAAGGGCGCCCTTGGCATCCCTGCCGAAAAGCTGATGGACCCGACCTTCGACCTGCTGCGTCACCTGGGCTTCACCAAGGCCCAGATCGAGGCTGCGAACGACCATGTGTGCGGAACGATGACGCTGGAAGGCGCGCCGCACCTGCGGGCCGAACACCTGCCGGTCTTTGACTGCGCCAACCCCTGCGGCAAGACCGGCAAGCGGTATCTGTCGGTGGAAAGCCACATCCACATGATGGCGGCGGCGCAAAGCTTCATTTCGGGCGCGATTTCCAAGACGATCAACATGCCGAACTCGGCCACCATCGCGGAAACGCTGGCGGCCTATGAACTGTCCCACTCGCTGGGGATCAAGGCCAACGCGCTTTACCGCGACGGATCCAAGCTCAGCCAACCGCTGGCTTCGGCACTGGTCGAGGATGACGAGGAAGCCGAGGAAATCCTCGCCACCGGCACGGCCCATGAAAAGGCCATCGTTCTGGCCGAAAAGATCGTCGAAAAGGTGATCGTCAAGGAGATCGTCCGCTCGCACCGCGAAAAGCTGCCCGAGCGTCGCAAGGGCTATACCCAGAAGGCGATCGTCGGCGGCCACAAGGTCTATCTGCGCACCGGCGAATACAAGGACGGCTCGCTGGGCGAGATCTTCATCGACATGCACAAGGAAGGCGCGGGCTTCCGGGCGATGATGAACAACTTCGCCATCGCCGTGTCGGTGGGCCTGCAATATGGCGTGCCGCTGGAAGAGTTCGTCGACGCCTTCACCTTCACCAAGTTCGAGCCGGCCGGCATGGTGCAGGGCAATGACAGCGTCAAGAACGCGACGTCGATCCTCGACTACATCTTCCGCGAGCTGGCGATTTCCTACCTCGACCGCACCGACCTTGCCCATGTGAAACCGCAGGGCGCGAGCTTCGACGACCTCGGCGGCGGCACCGAGGAAGGCAAGCGGTCGAACGTGACCGAGGTCTCCGAGGCCGCCGCCTCGCGTAGCCTTGAGGTGCTGAAGCAGATCAGCTCGACCGGCTACCTGCGCAAGCGCCTGCCGCAGGAACTGACGGTGCTTCAGGGCGGTATGGCGGTCGGGTTCGAACACGGCTCGCTGATGGGCCTTGTTGAAACCCGCAGCACGGCGCTGGCGTCGGGGACGGTGGCGATGGACGCCCGGACCAAGGCCAAGATGCAAGGCTACGAGGGGGACCCCTGCGGCGAATGCGGCAACTACACGTTGGTGCGCAACGGCACCTGCATGAAGTGCAACACCTGCGGCGGGACAAGCGGCTGTAGCTGAGCGACAGCCTTTGTGTCGCTGCGGCGAAAGTTCCTCCCAAATCGGGCAAGATTGTCCCGGTTTGGGGGGTAAAGTCTGTCCCGCGCGGTTCTTGCAGCCCCGACTTCTGGTCCTTGCCGTCGGGGAGATCTCGTGCAAGAGGCGGATAACACTGACGAAACTCGGGGTGCGACCTGTGCCCCCGGATGTTCAGAGGCGGAAGGATGCGCTTGAACCCGAGAGACGTGATCGGCCCTGCACTGATCCTCGCGAGCGGCAAGTCGGGTGCCGGCGGTTGGCGAGGACGCGAGGCGGCTCAAGGCGCTTCCGCTTGCCCTGCCGGTGGCGCCGCAGGGACGGATTGCTCGATGAGGATTTCGCGATGAACCTCTCCCGGACCACACTCCTCGCCGGTCTCGTGGCGGGCCTGCTGCTCGGGGCCTGCGGCCGCTCCCCGCAGGAGTGCATGGAGCGGGCGATGTATTTCGAATCCAACCGCTCCAGCCGCGACGGGATGGTCGCGGTGGGCAGCGTGGTCATGAACCGCGTCGAGTCAGGCCAGTATCCGAGGTCCGTCTGCGGCGTCGTCGCCCAGCGGGGTCAGTTCGCTCCCCGCATCATGTCCCGACGGATGGACTCGCGGTCCTTGCCGCTGGTGCGCGAGACGGCCCGGTCCGTCCTGCAGGGCGAGCGCCATCCGATGATCGGCAGCGCGATGTTCTTCCATACCGCCGGCCACCGGTTTCCCTACGACAACATGCACTACGTCCTCGTGACGGGCGGGAACGCCTTCTACGAGAAGCGCAAGAATTACCTCGTGACACAGCCCGTTCCACCTCAGCCAATCGAGGGCATCACGGGTTGGCGAGGCTGGTGAATGATTCTGAGGGGCTGCCGTACGGCGGGTGCAAAGGCGTTCAACGGCGGTTCAACCGCGAACCATCTTTCACACGCCAGACGTGGCAGCGCGGCCGAGTTGAGCCAGCATAATCATGCGCCAGCCGCTGATGCGAACCATGGACGGACCTACGAGGATGCACAGGAAGCCGAGGCCGGCATAAAGCGTCGAGGTCAGCCCGAAACGCGCGGCGAGCCAGCCTGCGGACAAGGTTGGTCACGATCCCCGCCAACTTGTAGAGCAGGAACAGCCAATCAGCGCCGCCAGTTCGGGCAGCCGCACGCTGTAGAACAGCGAGCAGCCCTCGCGCGTCGAGCCAGTCAGCCCCGCCACCTCCAGCTCTGCCAGATGGTGTTCGGCTTCATCCCGAGCGTCGTCGCGATCTCGGTCGGCCGCACCCCCCGCGGCGCATGCCGCAACAGCAGCCGGACGACGGCAAGGCAGCCGGCGTGGCCGAGGGCGGCAAAGTGGCGGGCGGCGGCTTCATTTTCTATATTTCGGGATTTATGGAATAGTCAGGCTGCACGTCAAGCGAAGCTTTTGTAACGGAGATCCGTCTGTGCCGCCCGCACCCTGACCAAGCGGCAGATCCCGGGTGACGGCTCAGCCGCCCGCCGGGGCATCGGTCACCGGGCTGACGCGCGCCAACGGGTACGCCCGCTGCGACAGCGCCGGCCCACTTTTGGATCGCTCGGTCAGACGCCGCCGCGGGAGGAGACCGCCAGCGCCGACGCGGCCTTCAGGGCCGCCTTCAGGATGAGGTCTTCCGGGATGACCTCATACGACCGGTCCTCCAGTTCAAGCGTGCGGCACTCGCTGTCCCCGCACTGGTCGCAGCACCGGCTGCTGCCGGTCGCACCACCCAGCCAGACATCGAGCGGCTGCCCGGCAATCAGGATCTGGTTCGACTGGAGCGTGTCGGCGGCGAAGCGCGCCTCGTCGATCTCTTTCACCTGCAACTCGGGCACGAACCCGAGCGGATCAAGCATCGCTCGGAGCCTTGCCACCGCATGGCGGACCTCCTCGCCGGTGCCGTGGCACCTCGGGCAGGTCGTGCCGTCCGCACTGACCAGCCGTTGCCAGATGATGGGAAGCGTTCGCATAGCCGAGACCTCCTGATCCGAGGGGTGAACCGTGTAGGGGCAAATGGCCCTCAAAGCAGCTTTGCAATGTCCTCCGCCGTCAGCACCTTGCCGGCCGACACCACCTTGTCGTCCACGACAAGCCCCGGGGTAGACATCACGCCATAGGCCGCGATCTCGGCGAAATCCGTTACCTTGATGATCTGGGCCTGCTTGCCCGCCGCCACGGCGGCGGCACTGGCATTCTCGGCCAGTGTCACGCATTTCCTGCACCCCGAGCCGAGGATCTTGATGATCATGGTCGCTTCCCCCTTCAGATGAACCAGTTGGAAATCGCATTGAAGATCAGGCCGATGGACAGGATGCCCGCCGTCACCACGCCCGTGAAGGTGACCAGCAGCGGCAGTCTCACCACGCGCCGCAGCAGGATCAGCGACGGCAGCGAGAGGGCCGTGACCGCCATCATGAAGGCCAGCACCGTGCCCAATCCCACGCCCTTGCCGACCAGCGCCTCGGCGATCGGCAGCGTCCCGAAGATGTCGGCGTACATCGGGATCCCCACCAGCACCGCCAGCGGGACCGACCACCACTTGTCCTGCCCGATCAGGGCCGAGACCACCTCGGCAGGGATCCAGTTGTGGATCGCCGCCCCGATGCCCACGCCGATGAGCACATAGGGCCAGACCCGCCGCACGATCTCGGCCACCTGATCACGCGCATAGGCCAGCCGCTCGCGCTGCGTCAGGCGCTCGGCCTCGCCCGAGACGGGAGCCGTCCGCACGAAGGCGGCCACCTGATCCTCCATCCCCAGCCGGCCGATCACCGTGCCGCCGACGACCGCCACCACCAGCCCGACCGCGACATAGGCCAGCGCGATCGGCCAGTTGAAGATCGAGGCCAGCAGGATCACCGAGGCAAGATCGACCAGCGGCGACGAGATCAGGAAGGAAAACGTGACCGACAGCGGCAGGCCGGCGGCGGTGAAGCCGATGAAGAGCGGGATCGACGAGCAGGAGCAGAACGGCGTCAGCGTGCCGAGCAGCGCGGCCATCGTGTTCGCGCCAAGCCCCGACCGGCCGCCCAGCAGCGCGCGGGTGCGCTCGGGCGGGGAATGGCTCTGGGCCCAGGAGATGACGAAGATCAGCACCGACAGCAGCGCGAAGATCTTGATCACGTCATAGACGAAGAACTGGACCGACCCTCCCAGCCGCGAGGCCGGATCGAGACCCACCGCCCGCACGCCGTTCTCCACAAGATCGTTCAGCCAGACCATCCGCAGGATCTGGTCGTTCATCCAGCCGAAGACGCTCATGCCCAGACCTCCTCTGAAGCCAGCACGGCATCGAGCAGCCGGGACAGGGCCGGCGGAAGGTCAGGGTTGATCCGGTAGCGCACCCACTGCGCATCGCGGCGATCGACCACGAGGCCGGCCTGCTTCAGCACCTGCATGTGCCGCGACATCCGGCTTTGCGTCGCGCCGAGCTTGCGCATCAGTTCGCAGACGCAATGTTCCGACCCATCGGCCAGAAGGCGCATTGCCGAAAGGCGGGTCGGTTCGGCAAGGGCAGAGAGGACAGTCACGATCATCAGGTTCCTCCGCAATATGCGCATTGGCGCATGAGGGGGACTGGACGCCCTGATCTGGATCAACCCGGCTGGAGAAGCGCGCCTCTGGCCCCATTCGGCCCGTCCCGGATCAACTCGCACGGCCGCTTCGCTCAGCGCGGCGGCCGGATCGGATTCGCGCGTCAGGTTGACCTCGAGGAACGGCGCTGCGCTGCGGTCCGACAGCCGATGGATGCGCCGCGCGACAAGCCCCTTGCCGGTGCCGGGCGCGCCGCGGATCACCACCGGATGATCCTGCGCCGCGATCGCGCGCACCAGCGCCTCGACCCGCCGCGCCGCCTCCGAGATGCCCAGGAGTGGCGGCAGGTCGTGGTTCGCGCGCTTCGATGTCGTCGTCCCGCCGGATCATACCTTCGGCACGATCCGCTTCCCGAAGGGCCGGCCGGACCCCAACAGAGACTTCGTGGTCAAGGATGCCGAAACGCTCGGCGGTCCGCGGGCCTTCGTCGATGCGGTAAATGCCGCCGCGGCCGACGCCCCACCTCCGCGCATCGGTGCCATGTTCATCCACGGCTTCAACACCAACTTCGCCGAGGCGCTGATGCGGCATGTCCAACTGCGGCACGATCTTGCCGCGCCCGGCGTTGGCGTCCTGTTCTCGTGGCCGTCCGAGGCGCGGCTGCTCGGCTATGCTGCGGACCGGGAACATGCGCTTTTTTCCCGCGACGCGCTGGTCGAGACGTTGCAGCTCATGCGCCGCACAAGACTGGAGCGTTACAACCTCATTGCCCATTCGATGGGGGCGTTCCTTGCCATGGAAGGTCTCAGGACGCTGGCCCTTATGGGAGACGTTGCCAGCCTCCGCAAGATTGACGCGCTGGTCCTGATCGCCGCCGATCTGGAGGTTGACCTTTTTCGTCGTCAGGCGGCAACTGTCCTGGCGATGGGCGTTCCGATCTATCTGCTGGTGTCCGACAAGGACAAGGCACTGCGATGGTCGGCGCGCCTGCGCGGAAAGGCGCGGCGTGTCGGCAACGTTCAGACGCGCGAGGAACTGGGCGGGCTGGACGTCGGCATCATCGACCTCAGCGCCGTGGACCCGGGCGAGATCACCGGACATCTCAAGGTGGGCAGTTCGCCGGACCTGATCGCCCTGGTTCGCCGCATCCGGCAGGGTCACCACAGTCTGTTCGGTCGCAACGCCGTGCTGTTCGACGAGGGGGCGACCGTTCTTCAGGGGACAGCGGGACTGGTGCTGGCTCCTCTGTTTCCGCGGAACCGATGAACGCAATGAATGGCGCCGGACCGCGGTCTATGGCGCGACGATCTTGATGAAATCGCTTCCGCATGGCGCAGATGCGCAGACCCTGGTCTTGCCCCTGTTTCACCGGACACTCAGGCGGTTGCGGTTTGGGCTGCGATGAACTCGTGGGGCGAGCGCATTTTCAGCCCTGAGTGCGGGTGGTTGTCGTTGCAGTCCTCGATCCAGACTCCGATCAATCCGAGAGCAGTCTGTGCGTCCGGCAACGGCGTCACCTGGACGTAGTCGCGCTTCAGCGTCTTCACGAAGGCCTCCGAGATGCCGTTGCTCTGCGGGCTCTGGACCGGCGTGAAGCAGGGGCTGTTGATTTCCAGCCAGAACTGATCCGGGTAGGCGCGTAATTTCCACTGAGAATTGAGCCCTGTGAACCTTTCCCGAAGCGGAGAGCGGCGGGGGCAACGGAGTGATCCACATGGGGCTTTTGAACATCATCCGACGCATGCACTTGCGGCAGAAGCTGTCGATTTGGCCTGCTGCCGGTTTCGAGGACGGGAGGTTAAGCTAGCATGGCGCGTGCCTCGAACTTCATGGGGCTGAGGTAGCCGAGTTTCGAATGGCGTCTGCGCGGGTTGTAGAAGCGCTCGATGTAGTCGAAGACGTCGGCGCGTGCCTCGTCTCGGGTGCGGTAGACCTTTCGTGCCGTCCGTTCGGTCTTCAGTGATGAAAAGAAGCTCTCCATCGCCGAATTATCCCAGACGTTTCCGGCCCGGCTCATCGAGCAAGTGATGCCGTTGTCGCGCGACGGATCGAAGTCGTGGGACTGGCTTGCCCGGACGAAGCCAGCAACGGGCAAGAAGAAGGAAGCCGCGCCAGGTCTCGCGCTCGAAACCTTCTCGGAGGGCGGCACCGTGCTCGGATCGCTGGAACTGAAGGGCAAGGCGCTGATCCTGCGCGTCAACTCGAAGGAGCGCGCCGCGCGGGGCGAGGCGATGATCATGGCCGCTGTCGGCGACCTCCTGCGGCCGCCGCTGACCACGATCCAGACCGTCGAGCAGGCGATGCGCGACCGCGCTGCTCGCGGCGAGCGCGAGGAACCGGCGGAAGAGATCCCGCCCGACGTCGCCCGCCAGATCATGCAGGACCATCTCGACCGGCACTACCGCGCAACGCTCGACCGGCCGATCCCTATGCTGGGCGGCAAGAGCCCCCGGCAGGCGGTCCGCAGGAAGGTAGTGGACTGGCTGAAGTATCTGGAGAACAGCAGCGCCCGGAACGAGGGCTCGCCGCTTGCCGACTATGATTTCCGCTGGATGTGGGAGGAACTGGGGCTGGCCGAGGAGCGCAAGTAACGGAAAGGCCCGTCCCGCAGATGCCTCGGCACCCCGCGGTGCGTGGTCGCCGTTGCAACCTCCGCCCCGGCGGAGCAGACTGCCCCTGGAAGCGCCAAGGACGGTATTGGCATGGCTCTCGAGGACGCGGTACAGAATGCATTCGAGTGGCTCGCCCAAGCGCCAGGCGCTCGCAGCGACCCTGCTCATCGTCATGCGGCCAGCAGTCGGGGCAGTCGGGCGAGGTTGTTGGCGGCCATCGTCAGGATGAAGCGGGAGCGCACCGGCTCTGTTGCACAAATCGGCTGAGGGCAAGAACTCCCCTTTCACCGGACAGACTTATCCCTTGGCCTCAGTGCTGGGTGTGCCCCTGTACCGCCGCCCAGGAGATCGCGGTGCAGACCGCGTCGATCGAGGCGTCGGAAAGACTGCGCCGCGCCCCTTCGCGCCCAGCGAACGCGACCAGATGATCGCGCGACGGCGACTCCAGCCGGATTGGCGGGCACCGGCTGAGCAAGGGTTCGGGCAGCCGGCGCCAGTCGTTGCAGGTCAGCACCCAGATGATCCAGCCCATGTCGAAGGCCACCTCGTAATAGGGGCAGGTCCAGCGCCGCGCCGACAGCGGTTCGAGGAGCGGCAGCAGCGCGTCGGTCAGCGAGAAGGTTCGTCCCTGGTGGGACCGCGCCTCGCCGGCCTTTTCGACCTCATCGACCACGATCACCGGGTTGGCGACCAGCCGGGTGAGGATCAGGTTCACCAGCCGCCCGGGCACGGCGTTGCCCCAGCCGCGCTGACTCCCAACGAGGCCGAAACTGGCATTCTCGTTCGTGGCCTCGAAGATCATCTCGGGCACGCCAATGAGGCCCGCAAGCCGCCGCGCCCAGCGGCTCTTGCCGATGCCGGGCGGCCCGTCGAGCAGCATCGGCGGCAATCGCAGCCCCGCTTCGCCGGATTGCACCGACCGCCGCATTGCGTGCAAGATTGCCTCGTTCGCCGACCCCATCCAGGGAAACTCCGCGTGCAGCGCGGCCGCGATCTCGTCCGCGCGGTGTTCGGACGGAAGGGCGACCAGATCCACGCCGTTCCGCAGCACCTCGAAGCGCTCGCGCTCCTCCCGTTTCAGGCGGGAGAGAGGCGACCGACGGTCGGCGCGCGCCGAAATACGTGCCGCCCGCCGGGCAATGCGTTCTCGCACAGTGCGCGACAGGGCGATACGCTGCTGCCACTCCTCAAGCTTGCCCTGCGCGGCGAGATGGTCGGGAATGACAAGCCCCGACTTCCGCACCTCCAGGCGCCGGGCATGGTGCGACAGCCGCTCCCGGATGGCGGACTCGCTCAAGGCGGGATCGGGGAAGATCGGCTCGGTGATCGGGATGCGGGGCATGGGGGTTCCACAGGGCATGAGAGGGCCGTCGGGCGGCCAAAGGGCCGTCCGGAAACGGGCGGGAAAATCGTGATCAGGTGGTCAGGCTGTCAGGGTGCGCGGGGTATTCGGGAGGGTCACGCGGCCTGCCGTAAGTAAGCCGGAGGGCGGTCGTTCCATCGGAAATGACTGCAATCCGAGCGGATGATTCGAGTCAAGGCACTGATTTTTCGCGGAAATCTGAAAAACGAAGAAGTGGCCCAGTATTCCCGAAACCAAGGTACAGGTGCTAACAGGCTGCTGAAGAAGTCGGCCCTTGGCCCGGTTTGAGGAACATGATTCACCCTCGGCACGGTAACGTAGGGGGCAAAGATGCGGGGGACGGACGAGACGAGCGGTTCGCTGTTCAGCTATGTCGATCTTGAGGCTCGCATCCCCGCGCGGCATCCGTTGCGCAAGGTCAGGCAGGTGGTGA
>NZ_OAOQ01000005.1 GCF_900207575.1 Cereibacter ovatus | reverse complement strand
AAGCTGGCGACCGGCCCCGGAACCGGCGCGGTCACACCCACCTTCACCTGCGGCGGCACGCTGGACCTGACCGGCCTGCCGGTCGGAACCCATACCGTGATCGAGGCCGCCACGATCACCGGCACCTTCGCCGATGTCATCGGCGGAACCGTCAGCTACGCCACCCCCGGAAAGGTCATCGTGACCGTGGCTTGACAACGGCAAAAGCGCGATCCTGCCCCGGCGGTTGGCGACCGCCGGGCCAGTCGTCCGGTCTGTAGCCGCTGAGGTATGCGCCGATCAGCAGGCGGGCGGATTCGGCAATCGGCACCCGCCCACACTCCATATTGCTGACTGTCTGGACCGCCCGCTTGCCGGTGTAGCCGAGCAGGGATCGCGCATCATGCGCATGTGCCTGTCGAAGTAATCAGATGCGGTCAAGGCGCCACTGCGAGCCGTGGAAGGTGGTTCCGACATTCGCGAAACGTTCGATCTATGTCCGCGCTAGCATCACCGGGCGGCGCCACAGGTTGTCGTATCCGCACACTGTCGCCGTCCAAGATCCAACGCCGCGCATCTCGCCGCTTTGCTCATCAAGGAACCAATGGTCGCGTGCCGGCTCGGCCGGCTGGCGGCGCAGCACGTTGAATTCTGGCTCGTCGCTGTGGATGGCTGCCTCCTCTGCGCGCTCAGCAAGGTAGCGCGTCGGGAACATCTCGAACTCGACGGATGACGCTAGCGAGCGCCAGTGCGCGGCGTTCGTCCAGTGGCTTTTGTCGCGCTCATACAGGCAGTGCGAAATTCCCACATAGAGAAGCCATCCGTCTGCCTCACGGTATCGGTAGAGGAACGTTGGCGACGTCCACCTCTCATCCGTCAGGAGCAAGCCAGTTCTTACCCTGCTGATGGCTTCAAATGTGTCGGCCGCAGCCAGATCGGAACTTGCCAAAAACTTGCCGCGCGCACGGCGACGTTCTTGCATGGTTCTGCACTGCGTCCCTGCGGCTGTTTGCGCTATTCCACTTGATTTCATTGGGCTTCTTGGTGCTGTGAGAGAGGATTGAACTCTCGACCTCTCCCTTACCAAGGGAGTGCTCTACCACTGAGCTACCACAGCTTCCGCGGCGCGACCATCTGGCGTCGCCGGGCGTGGCGGCTGATTAGACGCAAATTTCGCCATGCGCAAGGGCCAACTGGACGCTTTTTCGTCGTTGCGTTACGAAAGGTGCCATGAGCGGAAAAACACACGATCCCGGATCGCAGGCCGCCGCCGGGGGCGGCAAACCGCCTTTGGCAAAGGCCCGCACACCTGCCGGGCGCGAAGAACGGTTGAAGGCGGCGCTGAAGGCCAATATGGCCCGGCGCAAGGCACAGGCAAAGGCACGTTCGGCCCAGGATGCGGACGGGGCCGGCGAGTAACGATAAGGGCGGGCAGATGGATTCGATCGTGGTGCGCGGCAACGGGGAACTTCGGGGGCAGATCCCGATTGCGGGGGCAAAGAACGCCTGCCTTGCGCTGATGCCGGCCACGCTGCTGTCGGACGAGCCCTTGACGCTGACCAATGCGCCGCGGCTTTCGGATATCCGCACCATGACGCAACTGCTTCAGTCGCTGGGGTCCGAGGTGGCGAGCCTTCAGGGCGGGCAGGTGCTGGCGCTGTCGTCGCATGCGTTGACCGATCACCGGGCGGATTACGACATCGTGCGGAAGATGCGAGCCTCGATTCTGGTGCTGGGGCCGATGCTGGCGCGCGACGGCCATGCCGTGGTCTCTCTGCCGGGGGGCTGTGCCATTGGCGCGCGGCCGGTGGATCTGCACCTGACCGCGCTTGAGGCGATGGGGGCGACGCTGGATCTGCGCGACGGCTATATCCACGCCAAGGCGCCGGCGGGCGGGCTGCGGGGCGCGCGGGTGGTGTTTCCCTTCGTTTCGGTCGGGGCGACCGAGAATGCGCTGATGGCGGCGACACTGGCCAAGGGCACCACGGTGCTGGAAAATGCCGCGCGGGAACCCGAAATCGTCGATCTGGCCCGCTGCCTGCGCCGGATGGGGGCCGAGATCGAGGGCGAGGGCAGTTCCACCATCACGATTCAGGGCGTGGACCGGCTGGGCGGGGCCACGCATCCGGTGGTGGCCGACCGGATCGAACTGGGAACCTACATGCTGGCGCCGGCGATCTGTGGCGGCGAGGTGGAACTGCTGGGTGGGCGGATCGATCTGGTGGGCGCCTTCTGTGCGAAGCTGGACGAGGCGGGGATCTCGATCGAGGAAACCGCCCTTGGGCTGAAGGTGTCGCGAAAGAACGGCCGGGTGAAGGCGGTGGATGTGACGACCGAGCCGTTCCCGGGCTTTCCGACCGATCTTCAGGCGCAGATGATGGCGCTGCTCTGCACCGCCGAGGGGGTCTCGGTGCTGGAGGAAAAGATTTTCGAGAACCGTTTCATGCATGCGCCGGAACTGACGCGGATGGGCGCGCGGATCGAGGTGCATGGCGGGACGGCGCGGGTGACCGGGGTCGAACGGCTGCGCGGCGCGCCGGTGATGGCGACCGATCTGCGCGCCTCGGTCAGCCTGATTCTGGCCGGGCTTGCGGCCGAGGGCGAGACGGTGGTCAGCCGGGTCTATCACCTCGACCGCGGTTACGAACGGGTCGAAGAAAAGCTGCGCGCCTGTGGCGCCGATATCCGGAGGGTTCCCGGCTGATGACCGACGCGCGGTTCGAGGATGCGGGCCACGAGGCGCCGCTGTATCTGGGGGCCGGGGGGCCCGAGGATCTGCCGGTGATCTCGGCGCTGGTGCAGGATGCGGTGTTTCCGATCGGGGAAATGACATGGCAGCCGCGGCGCCGGCGGTTTGCCCTGCTGTTGAACCGATTCCGCTGGGAGGACCGCGACGCCGCCGAACGCGACCGCCGCCCCTATGAGCGGGTGCAATCGGTGCTGGTTGTCGATGGCGTGCTGGCGGTGCGGACCCAGGGGATCGACCGGCAGGATCGCGATATGGTGCTGTCGCTTTTGTCGCTGGAGTTTCAGCCGGCGGCCGAGGGGGCGGGGCGTCTGGTGCTGGTTCTGGCCGGCGACGGGGCCATCGCGCTGGAGGTCGAGGCCCTGGAAATCACGTTGAAGGATGTGACGAAGCCCTATGCCGCGCCATCGGGGAAGTGCCCGGAGCACCCCTAGCATGGGAGTGGCGCCTGTCGCCGGCCGCGGGGGCCGTCTGCCCCCGCACCCCCGAGGATATTTGCGCCAGAATGAAGGGGCGGATGTGTCTCGTGCGAAAGTGTCACCTTCGGGCGGTGGCGCGCCGCTTGAGGCACGGGGGGATGCGCGCTAAGGGAGGCAGAGCCAAGGAGTTCCGCCATGCCCCAGTTTCTTGACACCTGCGATTCCGGCTTTGAGGGGGCCTTTGCCGCTCTGCTGGGAATGAAGCGCGAGGACAGCCCCGATGTCGATGCGGTGGTGGCCTCGATCATCGCGGATGTGCGGGCGCGGGGCGATGCGGCCGTCATCGAGTTGACGGCGCGCTTTGACCGGATGGATCTGGAGCCGGCGCGGCTGGCCTTTTCCGAGGCCGAGATCGAGGCCGAGATTGCGAAAGTGTCGGGTGAGGATCGTGCGGCGCTGGAGTTGGCTGCCGCGCGCATCCGTGCCTATCACGCGCGTCAGATGCCTGAGGATGCACGGTGGGAAGATGCCTCGGGTGCGGTTCTGGGGTGGCGCTGGGGGCCGATCTCATCGGCGGGGCTTTATGTGCCCGGGGGGCTTGCGTCCTATCCGTCATCGGTGCTGATGAATGCGATCCCGGCCAAGGTGGCGGGGGTGGAGCGTCTGGTTGTGGTCTGTCCGACGCCGGGCGGGGTAGTCAATCCGTTGGTGCTGTTGGCGGCGCGGATCGCCGGGGTTGATGCGGTCTATCGTATCGGCGGCGCGCAGGCGATTGCCGCGCTGGCCTATGGGACGGAGACGATCCGGCCGGTGGACAAGATCACCGGGCCGGGCAACGCCTATGTTGCGGCGGCAAAGCGGCGGGTGTTCGGTCGGGTCGGCATCGACATGATTGCGGGCCCGTCCGAGATTCTGGTGATCGCAGACGGGGACAACGATCCGGACTGGATCGCGCTGGATCTGCTGAGCCAGGCCGAGCATGACGAAAGTGCCCAGTCGATTCTGGTGACGCCGGATGCAGGTTTCGCGCAGGCTGTGGCCGAGGCGGTCGCGCGGCGCCTTGAGACGTTGGAGCGACGGGCGATCGCGGGGGCGTCCTGGCGCGATTTCGGGGCGGTGATCGTGACGCGCGATCTGGACGAGGCGGCGGCGCTGTCGAACCGGGTGGCGCCCGAGCATCTGGAGTTGTGTGTGGCCGATCCCGAGGCGCTGGCGGCGAAGATCACCCATGCCGGTGCGATCTTCCTGGGGGCCTGGACGCCCGAGGCGATTGGCGATTATGTCGGCGGGCCGAACCATGTGTTGCCCACCGCGCGGTCGGCGCGGTTTTCCAGCGGGCTGTCGGTGATGGATTTCCTGAAGCGCACCACGCTGGCGCGGATGACCCCGTCGGCGTTGCGGGCCATCGGGCCTGCGGCGGAACGGCTGGCGATCTCCGAGAGTCTTCAGGCGCATGGGCTTTCGGTGCGCGCCCGGCTTGACCGTCTGAACGAGGGCTGAGGCATGGCAAACCGCATCTGTCACATCGAGATCGACCATCAAAGTGCGATCCCCCCCACCGCCGAGATCGAGCAGGAGCGTCAGGTCGCGATCTTCGATCTTCTCGAAGAGAACAGTTTCGCGCTGCCGCCGCGCGAAGGCCGTGGGCCGGTCGAGGGGCCGTTCCGGGTCACGCTGGCCATTCGCGAGGGGCGACTGGTGTTCGACATCCGGTCGGAGTCCGACGAAAAGCTGGGCGAGTTCCACCTGAGCCTCGGGCCGTTCCGGCAGGTGGTGAAAGACTATTTCCAGATCTGCGAAAGCTATTTCGACGCGGTGAAGCGCCTGCCGCCGAGCCAGATCGAAGCCATCGACATGGCTCGTCGCGGTATTCACAACGAAGGCGCGCGGGTGTTGAAGGAACGTCTGGAGGGCAAGGCCGAGGTGGATATCGATACGGCGCGGCGCTTGTTCACGCTGATCTGCGTTCTCCACTGGGGGTGAGCGTGACGCGCAAGCCCCCGTCGTCGGTGCTGTTTTGCTGCGATCATAACGCGGTCCGCTCGCCGATGGCGGAAGGGTTAATGAAAAAGCTTTACGGCCGGCAGTCCTATGTCCAGTCGGCCGGGGTGAAAAACGATCGCGAGATCGATGGCTTCACCGTGGCGGTCTGTCAGGAACTGGGGATCGAACTGTCGCGCCACCGCTCACGCAGTTTCGAAGAGATGATGGACTGGGGCGACGATCTGTCGGGGTTCGATCTGATCGTGGCGCTGTCGCCGGCCAGTCAGCGGATGGCGCTGGAGTTGACGCGCTATTATCATCTTGATGTGGAATACTGGCCGATCATGGATCCGACCGGATTGGGCGAGGGGCGCGAGGCCAAGCTGGCGGTCTATCGGCAGGTGCGCGACCAGATCAGGGACCGGATGGTGGCGCGCTTTGGTGTGCCCATCCCGCAGGTGGAGGACAAAGATGACGCATGAGGTGATCGAACGCTATTACGCGGCCTTCAACGCGGGCGACGCCGCGGCCATGCTGGATTGCGTGACCGACGACATCGAGCACCGCGTGAACGAGGGCGACGTGCGTCACGGCCGCGCGAAATTCGCCGAGTTCTGCGCGCATATGGGGGTCAGCTATCGCGAGACCTTGCGCGACATGGTGATCTTTTCCAACGGGGACGGCAGTCGGGCCGCGGCCGAATTCACGGTGCATGGCGAATATCTTCGGACCGATCCGGGCCTGCCCGAGGCGCATGGCCAGACCTATGTCCTGCCGGCTGGTGCCTTCTTCGATCTGCGGGGCGGCAGGATCAGCCGGGTGACCACGTTCTACAACCTGAGCGACTGGATCCGGCAGGTCTCGGCATGACGCTTCAGGCGCGGGTTCTGACCGGACCGGCGCTTGAGGCGCGGCTGGACGAGGTGGCGGCCCTGCGCATCGCGGTGTTTCGCGAATGGCCCTATCTGTATGACGGCACGCTGGAGTATGAGCGGCGCTATCTGGCCACCTATCGCGACAGTCCCGATGCGATCCTTGTCGGCGCCTTTGACGGCGACCGGCTGGTGGGTGCCGCGACCGGCACGCCGATGGAGGATCACGCCACGGATTTCGCCGCGGCCTTCGCAGGGACCGGTCTTGCGCTGGACCAGATCTTTTACTGCGCCGAATCGGTGCTGTTGCCGGGTTGGCGCGGGCGCGGCATGGGGCATCGTTTCTTCGATCTGCGCGAGGATCACGCCCGTCGGCTGGGGCGACAATTCTCGGCCTTCTGTTCGGTGATCCGGCCCGACGATCATCCGATGCGGCCCGCCGGGGCGCGCAGCAATGCGCCGTTCTGGCTTGGGCGCGGCTATCGCCCGCTGCCGGGCGTGATAGCCGAATTTTCGTGGCGCGATCTGGGCGAGGCCGAGGAAACCCGAAAGCCGCTTCAGTTCTGGCTGCGCGAGTTGCCGCCCCTCTGACCCCGGGAGTGCTGATGAAGATCGCCGCCGCCGCCTATCCGCTGACGTGGTTCGACCGCCTCGACGATTATGCGGCGAAGCTGTCCGACTGGGTGGCCGATGCCGCGGGGCAGGGGGCCGATCTGCTGGTCTTTCCCGAATATGGCGCGATGGAGCTGGCCAGCCTTGGCGGACGCGCGACGGCGGCCGATCTGGAAGCCGCCTTGCATGAGGTGGCCCGGCACCGCCCGGCGGTCGATGCCGCGCATCTGCGGCTGGCGGCGCGGCATGGGGTGCATATCCTGGGCGCATCGGGTCCGGTTTTCCAGGGGCCGCGTCCTGTCAACCGCGCGACGCTTTATGGGCCTGCGGGCATCCTTGGCCATCAGGACAAGCAGATCATGACCCGGTTCGAGCGCGAGATCTGGCATGTCGTGCCGGGGCAGGGACTTCGGGTGTTTCAGACCCCGCTTGGCCGGATCGGGGTCGCGATCTGCTATGACAGCGAATTTCCCCTGCTGGCGCGGGCGCTGGTCGAGGCCGGGGCCGAAATCCTGCTGGTTCCATCCTGCACCGACACTGTGGCCGGGTTCACCCGCGTTCGGGTCGGCGCCATGGCGCGGGCGTTGGAAAATCAGTGCGTCGTCGTGCAGGCCCCCACGGTCGGCCTGTGCGATTTCTGCCCCGCGGTGGATGAGAACGTGGGCCGCGCCGCGATCTACGGCCCGCCCGATCTGGGCTTCCCCGAGACCGGGATTCTGGCCGAAACCGCGCTGGATGCCCCCGGCTGGGCCATGGCCGCGATCGATCCCGCCGCCATCGCGCGGGTGCGCCGCGAAGGGGGCGTTCTGAACCACGCCCATTGGCCCGAACAGGCCGAGCGGCTATCCCGCGGCGTCACGGTGCTGTAACCGGCGCATTTTCCGCTTGAAAAATTCCGTCGATGGGAGCATTCACCGGCGAGCCTGCGCTGGTCGCGGGCGAAATCCCATTGGAGAGACCATGGCCAAGGAAGATACGCTCGAATTTCCCGGTGTCGTGAAGGAACTCCTGCCGAACGCGACATTCAGGGTCGAGCTGGACAACGGCCATGAACTGATCGCGGTGATGGCGGGAAAGATGCGCAAGAACCGCATCCGTGTCCTTGCCGGCGACAAGGTGCAGGTGGAAATGACGCCTTACGACCTGTCGAAGGGCCGCATCAACTATCGCTTCAAGTAAGTGCGGCTGATTCTCGGATCGGCCAGCCCGCGGCGGCAAGAGCTGCTCGGGCAGCTTGGGCTGGTGCCTGACGCGATCCTTCCGCCCGACATCGACGAAACCCCCCGCCGGGCCGAACTTCCGCGCCCCTATTGCGTGCGGATCGCCACCGAAAAGGCCGCCGCCGTCGAGGCCGGACCCGATGACGTGGTGCTGTGCGCCGATACCACGGTGGCGCTTGGCCGCCGCATCCTTGGCAAACCCGCCGACGCGGGCGAGGCCGCGCGCTTTCTTGTGGCCCTTGGCGGCCGCCGTCATCAGGTCATCACCGCGGTCGCCGTGCGCCGTGGCGCCCGGATCTGGCAGCGCGACGTGGTCAGCCAAGTGAAAATGAAGCGGCTGTCCGATGACGAGTTGAACCGCTATCTCGCCAGTGGCGAATGGCAGGGCAAGGCCGGCGGCTATGCCATACAGGGGCTGGCCTCGGCGTTCATCCCGTGGATTTCCGGCAGTTTCACCGGCATTGTCGGGTTGCCTCTGGCCGAAACCGCGGCGCTTCTGGCATCGGCGGGCTGGCCTGTGTTCCGGGGGACGGCATGAAGGGGCGGCTTGTCGCGCTGGATCGGGTGCGCGGCCGCGAGGCGGCGGCGCTGATGGTGGACGGGCGGCTGGACGATCTGCTGATCGATCCGCCTGATGACCGGCCCGCACCCGAAGCGATCTGCCGCGCGGTGGTGGATCGGCAGATGAAGGGGCAGGGCGGCGTCTTCGTGCGCCTGCCGGGCACCACGGGCTTTCTGCGGCAGGCGTCGGGGCTGGCGCCGGGGCAAAGCCTGCTGGTGCAGGTTTCGGGCGCGGCCGAGCCGGGCAAGGCGGTTCCCGTCACCTCGCGGTTGCTGTTCAAAAGCCGGCTGTGCATCGTGACGCCGGGCGCGCCCGGGCTGAACGTCTCGCGGCGGATCCGCGACGAGGCCCTGCGCGAGGCGCTGACCGAACTGGCCGCCGAGGCGATGGCCGGCGCGGATGAGGATCTGGGCGTGATCCTGCGCTCGGCCTGCGAAACCGATACCGATGAGGCGATTGCCGACGATATCCGCGTCACCCGCGCGCTGGCCGAGACGGTTCTGGCCGATGCCACCGGCGGGCCGGAACTTCTGGTCGATGCCCCCGGCGCGCATCAGCTGGCGTGGCGCGACTGGTCCGATCCCGCCCCCGACGAGATCGACGCCGACGAGGGCGCATTTGCCCGTCATGGCATCGATGAGGCGCTGGATGCGCTGCTGGTGGCGCAGGTGCCGCTGGCGGGTGGCGCTCATATGATGATCGAGCCGACACGCGCACTGGTGGCGGTGGATGTGAACACCGGCGCCGACACCTCGCCGGCGGCGGCGCTGAAGGCCAATGTGGCCGCGGCACGCGAACTGCCGCGGCAGTTGCGGTTGCGCGGCCTTGGTGGGCAGGTGGTGGTGGATTTCGCGCCGATGCCCAAACGCGACCGCGCGACGCTGGAACAGGTTCTGCGCGCGGCCTTCAAGGGCGAGGCGGCGGAAACCAGTCTTGCCGGCTGGACGCCTCTGGGCTTGTTCGAACTGGTGCGCAAGCGCGACCGCCTGCCGCTGGCCGAGGCGCTTGGCTGACACACAGCCCCGTGATCGCGTGACCTTGTCACAGGACGGCGTATGCCGGGCGGGCCTATGGTCCGCCCGCGGTATCGGTTTGCCGCAATGGTCAGAAAGAGTGCCCGCCATGGTTGCCAGAATTGCCCTGTCCCTGTTGCTGATCGCCGCCCCGCTGGCGGCGGTGGCCCAGCCGATTCCCTTCGATCCGGCAAAGACCGAAGCCTGTCTTGCCGCGAAAAAGACCCCGGCCGAGCGTTCGGCCTGCATCGGCGTCGCGGCGGCGCAGTGCCTGCGCGACACCCCCGGCGCGACCGAGGTCGAGGAAGCCACCTGCCTTGCCACCGAGACGAACTGGTGGCGCGACCGGATGGCCCCGGCCTATGACCGTGCGATGAAAGAGGCGGCGCTGCGCGACGTGGAGTTCGCCAAGTCGATCTCGCAGGGCGGGTCGCGCATGACCGACGATCTGGAACTGATGCAGGCCGCCTGGAAGGACTGGAGCGAAAAGCGTTGCTTTTTCGAAGCGATGCGCCGGCGTGGCAAGGCTGACCGCATGGTGGTGGCGGCTGACTGCATGATGCGGCGCACCGCGGAACAGGCGCTGCTGCTGGAAGACGTGACCGATCGCAAACGCTGACCGGCCGCGCGCCTGCGTCAGCCTGACGCTGAGAGGCTTGCCGGCCGTCAATGCGCTAGGCGGCGGCGGGCCTAGGATCAGACCACCGACACGTTGCAGGTCGCTCATCTGATCCGCGCTGTTTCGCATCGCATCGCAGCGCGACCGTATCGGTTCGGCATCGGCGGAAAGGCAGCCTCGTCCCCGGCACGCCGCCGATGCCGGTTATTACGATCCGCATGACCGGATTGCTGCGCCACTTGCTAAAGCAAGGCGGCGCTGCTTGTCATCGGGATGCCATCCATCGCTTTGCCTGTGATCCCTGCCGCTTGGGTCGATGTGACGGTGGCACGGGCGATCCGAACCGAACGCCTGCCCGGCGCCGAAACGCTGTATCGCGCCACGCTGGGCGAGCATGTCCTGAAAACCAGACCACGATGTGGCGGATCGAGGCCGAGATGAAGTCCGCCCGCGCAATCCAGACCGCGGCGTTCGAATGGCTTCAGAAGACCCTGAACGACGCCGAGGATCTGGAACTTTTGCGCGCCATGACCGGCCGTATGAGACCACCGGAAAGCCACGGCCTTTTCGCGGCCCGGCTTGATTCGGGCCGCGAAAGGCTGTCTTGTGGCCGTGCAGCCCGGCGCGGAGCACAGGATGGACATCCGTCTTGAAAAGATCGATCCCGACAGCAACTGCTATCGCTTTTATGTGATCCGAACCGAACCGGACCTGTTTGCGGATCGTTCGCTGGTGGTGCAATGGGGGCGGATCGGTCGTGGCGGCCGCACGGTCATTCGTGGCTCCGGCCCGCGCGACCGGGTCGAGGATCTGGGCCAGAGGCTTCTGAAGCTCCGCCTGCGCCACGGTTATCACGAGACGCAGGCGGCAGGGGTCATCAGACCGGACGACGCAGCGCCGTGACGCAGCGGGTGGGAATGTGGAAATAGCGCCCGATCTGTTCGTCGCTCAGCCCCAGATCGGTGAAGGTTTCCAGCACCCTGTCGGGTGATGGTGCCATCAGTTCCACCGCGCAGGTGCAGATCATGCGCCCATCGTCTTCCGAAAGGCTTAGCCCGCGACACAGGCCGGCCGCTTTCCAAGGGCAATCCACCTCGGCGGCGCGGCGACCGATCAGGCCAAGCCGGCGCGTCGGACGGTTCGCCCTTGCGGTTGTGTTGGTCTTCATGGGGCAGTCCTCCTCCTCCTGCACCATTGGCCGACTTGCGGCTGTCCAAGTCTTGCGCGGGCCGGGCCGATGTCAATGCCGAAGCGCCACGGCCCTGGCCCGTCACGCGCGGCCCGCCGACCGATTCCCAGCCGCAAGCGCCTGATTCGCAGGCGGTCTGCCAGATGCTGCACCTGCACCTGACAGAGTCATCTTTTCTGTGGATAACTTTCGTGTCGGCGCTGGCGAAGGCTCAACCCTGGGGTGTTTTGCGCCCGACTGGCGCCAGAGTGACAAGGGCCAGACCCGCAAACACCAACCCCGCCCCGATGAGTCGCTGTGCCGTCACCGCCTCGCCCACCACGAAGATCGCCAGCAGCCATGCCGTCAACGGCTCCATCAGCGACAGGGTGACCGCGGTCGAGGTGGCAACCCGTGCCAGTCCGCGCGTGAACAGCGCATAGGCGACGCCGGTCGTCACCACGCCCAGAAAGGCCAGCGCGGGCCACGCGGTCGGGTCGGCGGCCCATGCCACCGGCAGCGCGATGAAGGCGGGGGCTGCGATCAGGGCGGCGACCGTGAAGGTGCCCGCGGCCAGCGTTGCCGGTGGCACGCGGCCGCCCAGGCCGCCGGTCGCCACCGAATAGGCGGCATAGGCCGCCCCCGCCGCCGCGGCCAGCACCATGCCCCCGACCGATGCCCCGCCACCGCTGTCCAGGACCAGAAGCGCCGCGCCAAGGATCGAGATCGCCTGACCGAACGCGCGGAGCGGTCCAGGCAGACGGCCAAGGCGCAGCGCCTCGTAGAGCGTGACCCAGACCGGGGCACTTCCGATTGCGATGGCGGTGCCCACACCCACGCCGGCCTGCGTCACGGCGACGAAGAACAGCATGTTGTAAAGCCCGATCGCCATCCCCGCAGCAATCACCGGGCGCAGCGGCAGATGCGCGAAAGCCCGGCGGCTGTCGCCTGCCAGAAGGGCCATGGCCAGCAGGCTCAGCGCGCCGACCGCAAGCCGGATCGCCGCAACGACAAGCGGTTCGCGATCGGCGGGCAGCAAGGTCTGAAGCGTGCCCGTAGTGCCCCACAGGACCGCGGCGCACAGAACGGCGAAAATGCCTGCAAGACGGACGGTCATGGGGAACCTCGGGGTGTGGCAAGGCGATGGGACGACGGACGGAAAAGCCTGCGCCAGACCCCTTCGGGACGGACCCGGCCGGCATCGCGGATGCCACAAAACGGCACCGGGGGCCATCCGTCCCGCGCGGATGCGGGGGTCACGCATTACATGACATAACTTTGCTTATGCGATACGCGCCTGCGGATCGACGGCGGCCGACTGCGCTGCCCGGCCGGGCGCAAGCACTCAAGCACTCAAGCGGATGGATCGGAACCTCTCTCCGGACAGGTCAACCCATAGGGATGACCGTTCAAACCTCCTGCCCCGCCATTCCATACCAATTAAACATCGCCCGGTCGTTGCCGTTGTGAGATCGGAAAACGGTATCCACGATTGCGTTCGGGAAAATGTGATGACCATAAAGCTCAAGCTTATAGCTGCATTCCTTGCGGTGTTCCTGCTCTCGGGCATTACCGCCGCCTATGCTATCCGGGGCTTCAGCAGCCTGAACGATCAGGTCATCGCAATCGTCGATGGCGAAGTGCAGAGTGTGATTGCTGCCGAAAATCTTCAGGCCGCGCAGCTGAGGATCAAGGGCTCGATCCGCGAGCATTTCATCAACACGGATCCTGCCGCGATGCGTCGGATCGAGGATGACCTGGCAGAAGCCCGAAAGGCCCAGAAAGCCGCGCTTGATCAGCTGAACAGCCTCGACCTCGAAGAGGAAGACAGGCGCCTCCTTGAAACCTACGTCTCGCTGCGCGAGAAGATATCGCAGGTCAACAATGACGCGCTGGAGTTCTCGAAGAAGAACGACATCGACAGTGCCGTGCGCATCGTTCTCGATCCCGAGATCGTGGCCTTGCAGGCCGAACGCGAACGGCTGATCGACGTGTTCCTTGACCGCCAGATCGCCCATCTTGGGCAATACAAGGGCCGGGCCGCGGCCGATGTCAGCGAAGCCAAGCGGATGCTGGTCATGCTGATCGTGCTGGCCGGTATCGTCGGTCTGGGCGCCGCCAGCTGGATGATCGTTTCCATCTCTCGCGGTCTGCGCAAGGCGCTGGATCTGTCGAAACGGGTGGCCGATGGCGATCTGTCCGAAACCGCCGAAGTCTCTGGCCGTGACGAGATCACCGCGCTGCTGGAAAGTGCCAATGCGATGGTGCTGAAACTGCGCGAGATTGTCGGCGGCGTCACGTCGGTTTCGCGGGATGTAAGCTCGGGCAGTGCGCAGATGGCTGCGACCTCGGAAGAGCTGTCTCAGGGTGCAAACGAACAGGCGTCCGCAACCGAGCAAGCCTCGGCCTCGGTCGAGCAGATGGCCGCGAACATCAAGCAGGCCGCCGACAATGCCGCGCAGACCGAACGGATGGCGACCAAGGCCGCCGACGATGCCCGTGCCTCGGGTCAGGCGGTCGGTGAGGCGGTCGAGGCGATGCGTGCCATTGCCGAACGGATCAACGTGGTGCAGGAAATCGCCCGCCAGACCGACCTTCTGGCCTTGAATGCCGCGGTCGAGGCGGCGCGGGCGGGCGAGCATGGCCGCGGTTTCGCGGTGGTGGCGTCCGAAGTGCGCAAACTGGCCGAGCGCAGCCAGCAGGCGGCCAGCGAAATCTCGGGTCTGTCGGCGCGCACGGTGCGTGCGGCGGCGGGTGCGGGCGAAATGCTCGCCCATCTGGTGCCGGATATCGAGCGGACCTCGCGGCTGGTTTCGGATATCTCGGTTGCGTCGCGCGAACTGTCGGCCGGTGCGCAGCAGGTGTCGACGGCGATCCAGCAGCTTGACAAGGTCACGCAGCAGAACAGCGCCGCCTCGCAGGAACTGGCCGGAGGTGCCTCGCATCTGTCGTCGCAAGCGGAACGGCTGGAAGAGACCGTGGGCTATTTCCGCATGGGCGAGCGTCGCGAACGGGCCGAGCCGCAGAAGCTGCGCGTGGTGGATGGCGGGCGTGAGCAGCAGCCGTCGCCGCCGCGCGTCCCGGTGGCCCGGCCTGCGCCCGTCCGTGCGGCGCCGGGTGGGTTCGACTTCAGCCTTGATGGCGCGGACGACGATCTGGATGACGCCTTCGACCGCCTTGCCGGGTCCGATCGTCCGCAGCTGCGGCGCTGATCCGAAGTCCTGCGATTTGCCGCGCCCGTTCCAACGGGCGCGGTGATCCTTTACGAAACCCGAAAAGAAGATACTGTCTAAAGTATGTAACGCAATCCCTTTGCATCATTCGATGCCCCGAAGATACATCCGGATCATCAGAAGTCGGACTGCCGTGGCGTCCGAAAAAATTCTAAACAAATGCCTATGTCCCTCACTTCCGCCGCCAGATCCGGGCAGGCGCAGTCGGAGAACCGACAGGGGATGCGTAAGGATTCCCGAGGGTCGAGCCCTCGCGGTAAATGGTAACGGAACATGAAAATCAGCATCAAACTGAAGCTTGCGGCGACATTTGCCGCCATTATCGTTCTTGGCGCCGCCGCGGTGGGCCTGTCGTTTTACAATCTGGCGCAGTTGAACGCCCGCCTTGACCGGCTGGTGGTGCATGAATTCCAGCAGGTGGTGCAGGCGCAGCGCCTGAATGAAGGCCAGACCAGCCGCGCCGCCGCGATCCGGGCCTATATCATGGCCGACACGGCGGCCGAACGGGCAAGGATCCAGCAGGATCTGGACTCCACCCGCAAAGAGATGAAAGAGTCTTATGCGCAGCTGTCGCAGCTTCTTGCCGGCAGCCCGCGACTGGCGCGGCTTCTGGACTACCGCCGGATGTGGGACGAAAGCCGCGCCCACAACGAACAGATCCTCGAATTTGCCGCCGAGGGGCGCTCGGCCGAGGCCAAGGCGCTGGTGAACGACCCGGTGCAGGTTGACCGCCAGCAGCAACGGATCGCGCTGGCCCGCCAGCTTGTGGCCGATGCGCAAGCCGAGATGGAACATCAGCGCCAGAAGGCCGAGGCCGGCTTTGCCGCCGCGGTGCGGATGCTGATTGCGGTTGCGGCCCTTGGCGGGGTTCTTGCGACGGCGGCGGCGGTCTGGCTGATCCTGACCATCGGCCGCGGCCTGCGGGCGGCGCAGACCCTGGCCGAGCGGGTCGCCGCCGGCGATCTGAGCGAAACGGCGGTTGTGCGTTCAAAGGACGAGATCGGTGCCATGCTGATCGCCTGCAATGCGATGGTGGTGAAGCTGCGCGAAGTGGTGGCCGAGGTGACGACCGCCGCGGGCGAAGTCTCGGGCGGCAGCGCCGACTCGGCCAGTGCCTCGCAGCAGATCGCACAGGGTGCGACGGAACAGGCGGCGGCGACCGAAGAGGCCTCGGCCTCGGTCGAGCAGATGGCGGCGGGTATCCGTCAGTCGTCCGAGAATGCCGGCCGGACCGAACAGATCGCCCGCAAATCGGCCGAGGACGCCCGCCAGTCCGGCAAGGCTGTGGCCGACGCGGTGGTGGCGATGCAGGATATCGCCAGCAAGATCAACGTTGTGCAGGAAATCGCCCGCCAGACGGACCTTCTGGCGCTGAACGCCGCGGTCGAGGCGGCACGGGCCGGCGAACATGGCCGCGGGTTTGCCGTGGTCGCGGCCGAAGTGCGCAAGCTGGCCGAGCGCAGCCAGCGCGCCGCCGCCGATATCTCGACGCTGTCGGCCCGCACCGCGGGGTCGGCTGCAACGGCCGGGCGGATGCTGGATGCGCTGGTGCCCGACATCGAACAGACCTCGGGTCTGGTGACGGAAATCTCGATGGCCTCGCGCGAACTGGCGGCAGGAACCGAGCAGGTCTCGACCGCGATCCGGCAACTGGATCAGGTGACGCAGCAGAACGGCACCGCGTCCGAAGGGCTGGCCAGCGCCGCGCACCGGCTGTCGAAACAGGCCGAGCGGCTTCAGGCGGCGATCGGGTTCTTCCGCACCGCCAAGGCGGCGGCCGCTGCGCGCGCCCTGCCCGATCGCGAAACCCCGGCCCGCCAGCCGGCCGTGGTCCATCGCCTGCCCAGGCGACGAGCGGCCTGACACGGCCCCCCGCATGACAACGCCGCCTGCCGAACCCGGCAGGCGGCGTTGTCATATGCGCGCCATGCCGATGCGATCAGCCGCTGAACAGGAAATGCAGCACGTCGCCATCCTTGACCTCGTAGGTCTTGCCTTCGATGCGGAACTTGCCGGCTTCCTTCGCCCCCGCCTCGCCCCGGCCGGCGACATAGTCTTCATAGGCAATGGTTTCGGCGCGGATGAAGCCCTTTTCGAAATCGCCGTGGATGACGCCCGCGGCCTGCGGCGCCAGCATCCCCTTGGAGATCGTCCAGGCGCGGGCCTCTTTCGGGCCGACGGTGAAATAGGTCTGAAGGCCCAGAAGCTGGTGGCCGGCACGGATCAGACGGTCAAGGCCGGCCTCTTCCAGACCCATTTCGGACAGGAACATCTGCGCCTCGTCCTGCGGCAGTTGCGCAATCTCTTCCTCGATCCGGGCCGAGATCACCACCGTCGCCGCGCCCTGCGCCTTGGCCATGTCCGCAACGCGGGCGGATTGCGAATTGCCCGACGCGGCCGAGGCTTCCTCGACGTTGCAGACATACAGCACGGGCTTGGCGGTCAGAAGCTGCAACAGACGCCACGTCCGCTGATCGTCATCCGCGACCTGCACGGTGCGGGCGGGCTTGCCCGCCTCCAGCGCCGCCAGCGCCGCGCGCAACAGCCGGTCCTGATCGGCGGCTTCCTTGTCGCCCCCCTTCAGCTTGCGGGCAAGGTTCGCCAGCCTGCGCTCGATCGAGTCCATGTCGGCCAGCATCAGCTCGGTCTCGATGGTTTCGGCATCGGCCACGGGGTCGATCCGGCCCTCGACATGGGTGATGTCGCCATCCTCGAAGCAGCGCAGCACATGGGCGATGGCGTCACATTCGCGGATGTTGGCCAGAAACTGGTTGCCAAGCCCCTCGCCCTTGGACGCACCGCGCACAAGGCCCGCGATGTCGACAAAGGTCATCCGCGTCGGAATGATCTGTTTTGAACCGGCAATCTCGGCCAGAACGTCAAGGCGCGAGTCGGGAACCGCCACCTCGCCGACGTTGGGTTCGATGGTGCAGAACGGAAAGTTCGCGGCCTGCGCCGCGGCGGTGCGGGTAAGGGCGTTGAAGAGCGTGGATTTGCCCACGTTCGGCAAGCCGACGATCCCCATGCGGAAGCCCATGATCCACCTCTTGATGCGTTTGCCGCTTCATAGGCAAGCGCCTTCGTCAAGGCAAGCAGGCCCTGCCCCGGTTCGCGCGGCCCGCCCGCCCCATTGATTTTCCCGCGCCGCTGACGCAAACCGGCAGGCGACACGGCAGGGGGCGGACATGACACGGATCGACGATACCTTCGGGCGGCTGAAAGCCGAGGGGAAGAAGGCTTTCGTGGCCTATATCATGGCGGGCGACCCCGACCTTGCGACCTCGCTTCAGGTGATGAAAGGGATGCCTGCCGCGGGGGTGGACATCATCGAACTGGGCCTGCCCTTCACCGATCCGATGGCGGACGGCGAGACGATCCAGCTTGCGGGTCAGCGGTCGCTGGAAGGCGGGCAGACGCTGGTCCGCACGCTGGACATGGTGCGAGAGTTCCGCCGCAGCGATGCGGTGACGCCGATCGTGCTGATGGGCTATTACAACCCGATCTATTCGCGCGGCGTGGACCGTTTTCTGGCCGAGGCGAAAGAGGCCGGGATCGACGGGCTGATCGTGGTGGACCTGCCCCCCGAAGAGGATTCCGAGCTTTGCCTGCCCGCGCAGGCGGCGGGGATCAATTTCATCCGTCTGGCCACCCCCACGACCGACGACAAGCGGTTGCCCAAGGTGCTTCAGAATACCTCGGGGTTCGTTTATTATGTTTCGATCACCGGGATCACCGGGGCGGCGGCGGCAAAACCCGCCGATGTCGCGCCTGAGGTGGCCCGGATCAAGGCGCAGACCGACCTGCCGGTGATCGTGGGCTTTGGCATCAGCACGCCGGAAGCGGCGCAGGATATCGCGGCGATTGCCGACGGCTGTGTGGTCGGCTCGGCCATCGTGAAGCTGGTGGGCGAAGGCCGCCCGGTGCCCGAAGTGCTGGACCGCGTGGCGGCGCTGGCGGGCGGGGCGCACGCCGCCTGACCGGCAAGCCGGACCGGACGGGCCGCCCGCGGGGGCATCGAACCCCCGCGGGCAGCGTTGCCACGGAAGATGGCGGCCTGCCGCCCTTGCAGGATGCGTTGATCTGGCGCCGCAATATCGGTAAGGAAACATGACCAGTTCCAGCCGGAGAGCGCCCATGCCCGTCATCACCTGCATCGACGACCTGAAGCGGATGCACCGTCGGCGGACGCCGAAGATGTTCTTCGACTATTGCGAAAGCGGCAGCTATTCCGAACAGACCTTCCGCGACAATGTCTCGGACTTCGGGGCGATCCGGCTTCGGCAGAAGGTGGCGGTGGACATGGCCGGCCGCTCGACCGCGTCCAAGATGATCGGCCAGCCGGTCGCGATGCCGGTGGCGCTGGCCCCCGTGGGGCTGACCGGGATGCAGGCGGCCGATGGCGAGATCAAGGCCGCCCGCGCGGCGGAAGCCTTTGGCGTGCCCTTCACGCTTTCCACCATGTCGATCTGCTCGGTCGAGGATGTGGCCGCCGCCACCACCAAGCCGTTCTGGTTCCAGCTTTACGTCATGCGCGACGAGGATTTCGTCGATCAGATGCTGGAACGGGCGCAGCGTGCCAGCTGTTCGGCGCTGGTTCTGACGCTGGATCTTCAGATCCTTGGCCAGCGTCACAAGGATCTGAAGAACGGGCTTTCCGCCCCGCCGAAGCTGACGCTGCCGGTGATGCTGGATCTGGCCACCAAATGGGGTTGGGGGCTGGAAATGCTGCGCACCAGGCGGCGCAGTTTCGGCAATATCGTCGGCCATGCGAAGGGCGTGGGCGACACCTCAAGCCTGATGAGCTGGACCGCCGAGCAGTTCGACCCTCAGCTTGACTGGAAGAAGATCGCCCGCATCCGCGACAAATGGGGCGGCAAGATCATCCTGAAGGGGATTCTGGACGAAGACGACGCCCGCCGCGCCGCCGATTTCGGTGCCGATGCCATTGTGGTGTCGAACCACGGCGGGCGGCAACTGGACGGTGCCCTGTCCTCGATCCGGATGCTGCCGGGGATCGTGCGGGCGGTGGGCGACCGGGTCGAGGTTCATATGGATGGCGGCATCCGGTCCGGACAGGACGTGCTGAAGGCGCTGGCGATGGGGGCGAAAGGCACCTACATCGGCCGATCCTACATCTATGGCCTTGGCGCGATGGGCGAGGCCGGCGTGCGCCGCGCGCTGGAGGTGATCTGGAAAGAGCTGGATATCTCGATGGCACTGTGCGGCGAGAAGGATGTGAAGGCGCTGGGGCCCCACAACCTGCTGGTGCCCAGGGATTTCGAAGGCAACTGGGCCTGACCGGGAACTTTCGCGGCCTGGCAGGGCCAGAATCCCTTTCCATCCGGCCCAAGATCGGCTAAGGCCACAGCCCGCGACCCCATGCACCCTTGGAGGATGGGGCGCTTTACATATGGAGAACCTCAATGGCTGGTGAAATCCCGGATTTTCACGCCGAGGTACGGACGGGGACAGGCAAGGGGGCCGCTCGTCAAGCTCGTCGTGAGGGCTACGTACCCGGTATCGTTTACGGCGGTGGGCATGAGCCGCTGTCGATCAACGTCAAATACAACGATCTGCTGAACCGGCTGAAAAAAGGCCGCTTCCTTCAGACGCTGTTCAACCTGAAGGTTGAAGGCCACGAGGATGTGCGCGTGATCTGCCGCGGCGTCCAGCGCAACGTGGTGAAGGATCTGCCGACGCATGTCGATTTCATGCGCCTGCGCCGCACGAGCCGGGTGAACCTGTTTATCCATGTGACTTTCGAAAACCACGACAAGGCCCCGGGCCTGAAGCGTGGCGGCACGCTGACCGTGGTGCGTCCGGAAGTCGAACTGGAAGTGACCGCGGGCGACATCCCCGATCACATCACCGTGGACCTGACCGACCGCCAGATCGGCGACGTGATCCACATTCAGGACATTCCGCTGCCGGAAGGCGTCGTGCCGACCATCGCGCGGAACTTTGTCGTGGCCAACATCTCGGCTCCGTCGGGTCTGCGCTCGACCGACAACGAAGACGAAGCCGAGGGCTGAGTCCGGACGTTTTCCGGATACCGGCAGGCGCCGGGTCCGATCCTATGATGTCAAGCGCGTCGCCCCGGCGGCGCGCTTTTCATTTTGGCCATTTCATCCGCAGTCGATGTGGCTGCGCCCAAAAATCCCCCTTGGGTAAAAAATCCCGGGCAATGCATCGGGTTGGCGGGTCATCCGGACTTGAACGGGGGCGTGTTCCGGTGTCGTCCGGCTTGACGGACCGACGGCGCCGCGTTGAACTATGGGATGACACTGCCATGAACGATCAGACCCCCGACCGCTATGTGACCTTCCTTGGCCTTGATTGCGACGCCAAGGCCGACCGGATGATGGAGGGGCTTGCCCGGCTGATGGCCACCAGCGACTCGCGCTGGGTGGGCTATTTCGAACTGAAGCTGGCCGAGAAGCAGCGGATGGCCACCGACAACCTGCATTTCATCGGCAGCCAGATCAACAGCCTGCGCAGCTTCATGGAAGAGATCGACGACCAGGATGCGCTCGATCTGCTGTGGAACATCGAACACAACTGCTGCTGAGAGGGTCAGCCCGGCCCCCCAAGACCCAGCGCCGGGCCGGTCAGCGCCAGCACCGCATCGACGCGCGCCGCCAGACCGGCGGCTTCTGGCGGGGGGGTATCGGCATGGGTCAGCCGGTGCAGCACCTGTCGGTTCAGCGTGGCGCCGATCAGGATCTCGCCCAGACGCTCGGGGTCGGCGGTGCGGATCTGGCCGCGGTCGGCCATCCGTGCCAGCCGGCGCGCAAAGGCGGCGCTGATCCCGTCCATGGCGTTTTCGTAAAACAGTCGCGCCACTTCGGGGGTCGAGGTCGCCTCGGCGATCGCCAGCCGGGTCAGCGCGATCTGACCGGGGCCAAGGACATGGCGCGCGATCTCGGTCAACGAGCGGTGCAAGATCTGATGCGGCGTGCCCTCGGGGTCGGGATCGGTCAGGCAAGTCATCACCGGGTCGGCGTCATAGGCCCGCAGAAGCGCCGCCAGCACCGTCAGCTTGTCGCCGAAATGCTGGTAAAGGGTGCGCTTGGACATGCCGGCCTCGGACGCGATCCGCTCCATCGTGGCGCCGGAATAGCCGTGGCGGGCAAAGACCGCCTCGGCCGCGCGCAGGATCAGGCAGGTCCGTTCCTCGCAGCTCAGAACGGGCGGACGTCCGGTTCTGACTTTGGCCTCGGTCATGGCATGTGTCCTGCGGCGGGCGGGCGGCGTGGGATCACGCCGCCGCGGCCTTGTCCGCGCGCTTGCGGCGGCCAACAAGGCCGTTCACCAGCACAAAGAACACCGGCACGAAAATGATCCCCAGAAGGGTTCCGGTGATCGTGCCGCCCAGGATGCCGTCGCCGATGGCCCGCCGCGCCCCCGCGCCCGCCCCGCTGGACAGCACCAGCGGCACCACCCCCAGCGAGAACGCCAGCGAGGTCATCAGGATCGGCCGGAACCGCAGGATCGCGGCCTGCCGGATCGCTTCGTGCAGGGGCTCGCCCCGGGCAAGCCGGGATCGGGCGAATTCGACGATCATGATGCCGTTCTTGCCGGTCAGCCCCACCACGGTCAGCAGGCCGACCTGGAAATAGACCCCGTTCGCCTGCCCGCCCAGCCACGCGCCCAGAAGCGCGCCAAGGATGCCCACCGGCATCGCCAGCAGCACCGCAATGGGCACCGTCCAGCTTTCGTAAAGCGCCGCAAGGCACAGGAACACCGCCCCGACCGACAACAGGAACAGAAGGCTCGCCTGATCGCCGGCTTCGCGTTCCTCCAGCGACAGGCCGGTCCATTCCAGCGCGAAACCGGGCGGAAGCTGGGCCACCAGCCGCTCCATCTCGGCCATCGCCTCGCCGGACGACACGCCGGGCGCGGGCTGTCCCTGCAACTCCATCGCGCGGATCGCGTTATAACGTGCCACCTGCTGCGGCCCGTAGAACCATGTCTGATCCGAAAAGGTCGACAGCGCCACGAACTCGCCGTTCGCATTGGGGATACGCCACAGCGCCAGATCGTCAGGCGCGGTCCGCGCCCAGGGCTCGCCCTGGACATAGACCCGCTTGACCCGGCCCATGTCGAGGAAATCGTTCACATAGGCCCCCGCCCAGGCGGTGTTCAGGAAATCGCCCACCTGTGCGGCGGTCACCCCCACCGCGCCCGCCTTGCGCCAGTCGATGTCCAGCCGGAACTGTGCCGCATCCTCGACCCCGTTCGGCCGGACCGAGGCGATCAGCGGGCTTTGCGCGGCCATCCCCAGCAGCATGTTGCGGGCCTGAAGCAGTTCCTCGTGGGTCTGGCCCTGCCGCGCCTGAAGGAACATGGTGAACCCGTTCGAGTTGCCCAGTTCGATCACCGGCGGCGGCACGATCGGGAACACCATCGCGTCGCGGATGCCCCCCATCAGCGCCGGAAAGGCCCGCCCAGCGATGGCCGAGACATGGCGCGACGGCTCGGTCCGCTCGTCCCAAGGCTTCAGCTTGACGAACACGATGCCCATGTTCTGCCCCTGCCCCGCGAAGGAAAAGCCCACCACCGAAAAGACCGAGTCGACATTCTCGGCTTCGGCTTGCAGCCAGTAGTCCTCGACCTTCTTGATCGCCTCTTGCGTGCGTTCGGCGGTGGCGCCGGACGGGGTCTGCACAAGGGTGATCATCACGCCCTGATCCTCGTCGGGCAGAAAGGCGGTGGGCGTGCGCTGGAACAGCCCCGTCATGCCGGCCACGATCAGCCCGAACAGCACCAGCATCAGCACCGGGCGCCGGATCACCTGCGCCACCAGCCCGCCATAGCCGCGCGTGGTGGCATCAAAGCCGCGGTTGAACAGCCGCACCAGACCCCGGCGCGAGGCATGGGAATGGTCGTTCTTCAGGATCGTCGCGCACAGCGCCGGCGTCAGCGTCAGCGCCACCACCACCGAAAGCGCCATGGCCGAGACGATGGTGATCGAGAACTGCTTGTAGATCTCGCCGGTCGAGCCGCCAAAGAACGCCATCGGCACGAAGACCGCCGACAGCACCATGGCAATCGCCACCAGCGCGCCCGAAATCTCGCCCATGCTTTTGCGGGTCGCGGCGACGGGATCCAGCCCCTCTTCGTCCATGATCCGCTCGACGTTTTCGACCACCACGATGGCGTCATCGACCAGAAGCCCGATGGCCAGCACCATGGCCAGCATGGTCAGCGTGTTGATCGAAAATCCCAGTGCCGCCATGACCCCGAAGGTGCCCAGCAGCACCACCGGCACCGCCAGCGTCGGGATCAGCGTGGCGCGGATGTTCTGAAGGAACAACAGCATCACCAGCACGACCAGAATGATGGCCTCGACCAGTGTCTTGGCCACCTCCTCGATCGAGATCTTGACGAAGGGCGTGGTGTCGTAAGGGATCTCGTAGGTCATGCCTTCGGGGAAGAAGGCGCTTAGTTCGTCCAGTTTCTCTTTCACCACCTCGGCGGTGTCCAGCGCATTGGCGCCGGCGGCCAGCTGGATCGCCATGCCCGACGCGGGCCCGCGGTTGAAGCGGCCGTTGATTTCATAGTTTTGGGCGCCGATCTCGACCCGGGCCACGTCGCGCAGCAGCACAAGCCCGCCATCGGTTTCGGCGCGCAGCACGATCTGGGCGAAATCCTCGGGGGTGCGCAGCAACGACTGGGCGGTGACGGTGGCGTGAAGCTGCTGGCCTTCGGGTGCGGGGCGGGCCCCGAACGAGCCGGCCGAGATCTGCGCATTCTGCCCCGAAACCGCCGCTACCACATCCGAGGGCGCCAGATCATAGGCGTTCAGCTTGTTCGGATCGAGCCAGATCCGCATCGCATGTTGCGAGCCGAACACCTCGACCGAGCCGACACCGGGCAGGCGGCTCATGCTTTCGACCATGTTCGAGGCCATGTAATCGGCCAGCGCCGAGGCGTCATAGCGGCCATCGGTCGACGTCATGGCAATGACCATCAGGAACCCGGCCGAGGATTTCTTGACCGTCACCCCCTGCCGCACCACCGCCTGCGGCAACAGCGCCTGCGCCTGCCCCAGCTTGTTCTGCACCTGCACCTGCGCGATGTCGGGATTGGTGCCCAGTTCAAACGTCAGGGTGATCTGCGCCACCCCGGTCGAGGTCGAGGACGACTTGATGTAACGCAGCCCGTCAAGGCCGGTCATTTCGCGTTCGATCACCTGCGTGACGGTGTCGGCCACCGTCTCGGCCGAGGCGCCGGGATAGACCGCGCCGATGACGACTGCGGGCGGCGCGATCCTTGGATATTGCGACACCGGCAGGGTCAGGATCGACAGGATGCCAAGCGCCATGATGATGATGGCGATGACCCAGGCGAAAACCGGGCGGTCGATGAAAAAACGGCCCATCTCAGTTCCCGGCTCCTGCGGTCTGCGGGGCACCCTGTTCCTCGGGGACGACGGTCGCGCCGACGGCGGTTTTCTGGAAGCCCGAGACGATCACCCTCTCGCCGCCTGCCAACCCGTCCGAAACGATCCAGCGGTCGCCTTCGGATTTCACGATCTCGACCGGGCGGGTCACGACGCGGTTCTCGGCATCGACCAGCCAGACGCTGGCCGCGCCGTGGCGATCGCGGATCACCGCCTGCTGCGGCACGGCCACCGCATTGCGGGCCACCGAAACCGGCAGTTCGACCTGCACATACATTCCGGGCAGCAACACCCTCTGCGGATTGGGAAAATTCATCCGCAGCGTCACCATTCCGGTGGTCGGCGTCACCTGCGGTTCGGCCGCAGTCAGCCGGCCGCGCAGCGGATAGGCGCTGCCATCGGCCAGGATCAGCCGCACGTCCGGGGTCTGGCGCACCAGCACGCCCTTGCCGCTGCGGCTGCGCCAGTGCAGCAGATCGGTCGCGGACTGGGTGACATCGACATAGACCGCATCAAGGCTGCGGATCGTCGTCAGCGGCTGGGCCTGCCCCGCCGAGACCAGCGCGCCGGTCGTCGTCTGCGAAAAGCCGATGGTTCCGGCGATGGGCGCGGTGATCGTGGTGCGGCTTTCGTCGATCTCGGCCGCGCGCAGTTGCGCCCGCGCCATCTGAAGCGCCGCCGCGGCACTGTCGCGCGCGGCAATCGCGGTATCAAGCCGTTGTTCGCTTCCGGTCTTGTTGCCGAACAGTTCCTCGGCGCGGCGGGCGTCCTTTTCGGCCGAGCGCAAGGTGGCCTCGGCCTGGGCCACCGCCGCGCGGGCGGCGGCGACGGCGGCCACATAGCTGTCGTCCTCGATCTTGTAGAGCGGCTGGCCCGCGGTGACGTCGCGGCCTTCTTCGAACAGGCGTTCGCGGATGATGCCATTGACCTGCGGGCGCACCTCGGCGACCTCGGACGCCGTGACACGGCCCGGCAGCACGGTGACGATCGGATGATCTGCGGCCTTCAGCGTCAGCACCGTGACCGGCGACGGCCGCCCCGCCCCCGGACCTGCGCCACCGCCGGGACCATCGGCCCGGGCCGCCGCGCTGGAAAGGGCGGCAAGGATCAGCACCGCAAGGATGCGGGAAAGGCGGGGAAGGGTCACGGGAAACTCCATCGGCGAACGGAAGTCCTTTTGGGAAACGATGTCGTTTCCAAAGTCAAGTCCTGCCATGCATCCGATCCCGAAAATGCGGCGGATCGGGCCTTGCCCGGATGGCAGGCCCTGCCCCGCTGCCCCGCCGGGTGATTCCTCTTGCGATGCATGTTGCGGCCGGCCACGACAACCCTGGCCAGATTCGACGCTATCCCGACGCGAAATAATCGCAACTGAAAGGTGTATTCGGGGGGCCGTAACGGATGGGTTCGGATGGAATATTGACATACCGACGAATGAGCCCGATGGTCTTTCGTAGGTGGGGCAGAGGATCGGGCGGCGGTGTCGTCCTGTCTTTGGTGTGTGCATCCGTCGGCGCGGATTGGCGGCGGCGTGTTCCGGGAGACGAACCGAATGACGAGACACTGGGAAGCCGCTGCATCCGTCGCAGGGCGTCCAGCAGGGTTCTTGGCGCGCCATGCGGATGCGCTGGCCGATTGGGACGACGCTTTACAGGGCCGCCATTCCCTTTCTGACGCGCTGGCGCATCTCTTGCGCAGCCTTGGCGCCGAATGTGGGCTGATCGCGCGGACGACGCCTGACATGGCCCGCCCCCAGCGCATAGCCCTTCACGACGACCGCCGAGGCGAGCCCGTGCGCCCGCTGGTGTCGTGCTTTGCCGCTGGCCAGTTCGGGCCGGCGTTGGCCGGGGCGGCACCGGGCAGCCTTTGGCTGGGCCATGCGGCGGCCTCGCCACAGCCGGCGCTGGCGGAATGGCAGGCGGCGCGCAAGATGCGCGGCTTCGCGACGCTGGTCCTTGTGTCGGACGCGCTGAGCCGCGACCATATCGAGATGCATTTCCGCACCGAGGTCACCGCCGAGACGCAGGCCGCCCTGTCGTCGCTGCTGCCGGCGCTGACACGGGGCTGGACACAGCGGCTGCCGGGGCTGATCTCGCGTGCGATCGCGCTTCAGCGCCACCGGATCGAGGCCGCAGGCCAGCGCCCGATCCTGTGCCCCACGAACCCTGCCCAGCTTAGCCGGGCCGAGTTCCGCGTCTGCCTGCTGCTAAGCCGGGGGCTGGCGCTGGACCGGGTGGCGGCCGAGCTGCGCCTGACCCGGTCGACGATCCGGGCGCATCTGCGCAGCATCCACGCCAAGACGGGAACGGGATCGCTGGACGCGCTGCTGTCGCTGCTGCTGGCCCCCGACCAGTCGGGGGAAAGGCAGTCGGCGGCCCGGCAGTCTGGGGACGGGCGGCCCCCGGTCTAGGCGGGGCTAGGCATCGCCCGCGGTCTCGGCCAGGGTGCGCAGCACCTCGGCCGCGAAATCGCGCACGTCCGGGTCGGGATCGCAGACAAGGCCCCGGACCAGATCGGTCACCTGTGGCGCCCGTGCGTAATGGGCCAGAAGCACCACCCCCAGCCGCACAAAGGCCGATCCATCCCGCGCCGCCAGTTCCGCCGCGCGCAGCATCGCGGGATGCAGCCGCTGAAGGCTGTGGGCGGCGATGATCCGCAACAGCGTCATCCGCACCTGCTCGTCCGCGCCGGCATCATAGGCCATGGCCGCGGCCAGCCCCGACACATGCGCCACCGCATCGCCAAGCGCGGCCCGGACCGCGTCCGCCTGCGGCCCCTCGATCGCGATCACCGGAATATCGAGGTCGGGTTCGTGCAGATAGCGCAGCCGCGTGGCGCCTTCGGGATCGCGGAAATCCTGCTCGTACAGGGTTCCGGTCTCGTCCTGGATCTCGGTCCGGGCGGTCAGGCCAATCGCCTCGGCCGCCTCGGCCACCGCGGGATCGGGAAAGGCCGCGGTGGGGGTGATGATGTGCATCCGGTCAGTCTCCTCCGGGGCCAAGCGCGATGGGGCCATCCAGCGACTGGACGCCCATCGAGAAATGTTCGAACACGATCCGGCGCAATTCGGTCAGCGCCTCGGACCGAGAATTGAACATCAGCCCGCGCGCCGCAACTGCCGCGGCGATATAGGCACATTCACGCTCGATCTGGCGGGCGGTCGAGCCGCGCGCCTGCCGCCCGCCCAGACGGCTGGTGTCGGCCTGCGACCAGTCGGGGTTGTCGGGATCAAGCCCCGCCCGCTGCGCAAGGTTGCGGTCGACGGCCGCCATGCGGCGGGTGGACTCTTCGCCATAGGCGGGATGGTTCCGGATCGCCGCGTCGGTCTGGCCCGCGGCAAGCTGCATCTGTTCGAACGGCATATGCGCCAGCATCGCGGGCGACCGCTGGGCTTCCTGAAAACGGATGCCGACATGTTCGGCCGCCGCCGCCATGTCGGTGCCCGGAACCGGGCCGCCGGTGCGCTGGCCGATCCGGCGCAGCGCCTCGGCAAAGTGGCGCGGGCGCTGACCGATCACGCCTTGCGCTTCGTCATAATCCAGCGCGGTGCCCGACACGCCCGAGATGGTCTGATTGCGCGCGGTGCCGTGCTGCTGGGTGCGCCGGAACGTGCCGGCGCCGCCGATGGTGACATCCTCGACCTGACCGTGCCGGCGCCGGGGCGCGGTGACATTGACGTTGTGCAGACCCGCGATGTTGGTGCGCTCGCCCACCGGGGTGTTCAGCGTGTCGCTGCCCGATCGGCGCTGTGCCGCGGTCTGGCTGCGGGTCTGGCCGCCGCGGATCTCGCGCGAGGCTGCGGCCACACGCGGGTCGCGCGCCACCTGCTGGGCGATGCGGCGGATCTCGATCAGCAACTCGTCACGCTCGAAGGTGATGCCGCCCACCACCACCTGCCCGGGGTTCACCCGCGCCTCGATGCGGAAGCCGCTGCCAGTGCGATCGATCTCCAGCGCGCTCAGCCGGTATTGCACCCGCCAGATCGCAAGGCGGGCGCGCAACAACAGGCCCGGCACCCCGCGGCGCAAGAGGGGGCGGATGCGGCCTGGCAGTTCGCGCACCGCCCGCGCCAGCCGCTCGCGGTCGCGGCGCTCGCGGTCTTCGCGTTCACGGCGGCGGCGGGCCTCGGGGGTATCGCCCCGGCGGTTGCGGTCGGCGCCGCGCGCAGGGCCACGGCGGTCGTCGTCGCGATCGCGGCGGCGGGCTTCGGCCTCGGCCCGGCGGCGGCGGTGGCTGTCCTCGCCGTCACGGCCGCCATCCCTTTCGCGGCGATGCCCGGGGCGGTCGCCGCGGCGGGCCCGGCGCCGCTCGCTCCACTGGCGGAACCGGGTCTGGATGCGCTGCACGATGCGCCCGAACGGCCGCAGGATCGCGCCCGCCACCCGCCGGATCAGCGCATCCACGCCTAGGAAGGTCAGCACCATGTCCACGGCCGCCACGATCCCATGCGCCAGCGCGCGGGCGAAAGAGACCGCCCCATTGCCGGGCTGGGCCACCGTCATCACATACTGAAAGAACGCGGTCGCGGCCGAGAACAGCGATTGCACCAGCGACCATGCCGCGCGGATTGCATCGATCACCGCCATGATCGCCCCGGCGCCGGGGATCAGCTTTACCGCAAGCTGGGTGGCCAGCCAGATCATCGCCGCCACGCCGATGGCCGGCAGCATCGCCGGCAGGTTCTCGACGAACAGCCCGATCATCGAGGTCGCCATCGCGGCCAGCATCTCGACCCAGTTCGGCGGCAGCGCCAGCAGCAACTGCAACCCAGGCACCTTCGAGAAGATCCACTCTTTGAAGGCTTCCTTCAACTGTTCCCACAGGTGGTTCTGCACCCCCTCGCGGGCCTGCGAGGCGGCGGCCGACAGGAAGGCGCCGATCCCCATCCGGGTGATCCGCGTCATCAGGCCAAGGAACTGCCCCAGCAACGCCGCCAGCGCCCGGATCGCCGCGGCGATGCGGTCGACAAGGCCGGCATTCTCGGCGCGGATTTCTTCCAGCCGGGCATCCATTTCCGCGATCGCCCGATCCCGCTCGCGGTCAAGCGCCTGAAGTGCGGCGCGCCGGCTGGCTTCGATCCGCGCTTCCATCCGGTCGAACCCTTGCCGGGCGCGGTCCAGCGCCGCGCGGGCGGCATCGTCCAGCGAGCCGCGGTTTTCCTCGGCCAGCGTGTCGATGCGGGTGCGGGCATCGGCAAGGATCTGGCGACATTCGGTCACGCTTTGCTCGATCCCGGTTTTCAGGGTCGCGATCATCGCGTCGATATCGGCGATATAGCTGGCGCGGTGGCGCTGATACAGGTCGCGCACCTCGGGCAGGCTGTTGATCGACAGCACCCAGTCGCGCGCCCGGTAGTAAAGCCCCCGCGCGCCGGTGTAGCGGCGCGACTTGAACGCCTCAAGATCGGCCCGCACGTCCGCGGCAAAGGTATCCAGCCGCGCGCCCTGCTGGTCGCGGAAGGCCTCGACCGCATCGGTCTGAAGCCGGCCGAGACGGTCGTTCACCGCGGTTTCGGCGGTGGAATAGGTGGTTTCGATCTGCTCTACCAGCGTGCGTTCGCCGGTTTCTTCGCTGCTGCGGGCGCTGTCCTGTTCGGCGGAAACCGCCTGCTGGCCCGTCTGCCGGCCGCCGATCATCGCGGTTTCGGCCTCGCCTTCGGCCGCCGACAGCGTGGCCGAAGCCACACCCGTGGCGCGGGCCTCGGTGCTGCGGGCCTCGGTGGTGGCGCTGTCCACGGCGGCGTCCAGTTCGCTTTTGTCGTCGCCGATGGCGCGCAGCGGCCCTTCCTCGGCACGCTGAAGGGTGCGGTCATCGACATCGTGACCGGCCAGCGTCTCGTCGGCGTCTTCGCGGAACTCTGACGCATCAAGGCTTGCATCCGGCACTGGCGGCGGGGTGGCCGCCCCCAGCGCGGGCGCGGCCGTATCGGGCGCGGCCAGCGGTTCGGGCTGCGGCACGGCCGGATCGGGGGCCGCGCCGGGCGGCGGACTGGACAGGCCGGCCATCGCCTGCCGGACGGGGTCGGCCTGCCGGGCGGCATCCTCGGCCAGCGTGCGGGCAAGGCCGTCGCGGGTTCCCGCCCCCGCCGGACCCGAGAAATCGTCAAGTTCCTCGATGGTTGTGGGCGCGACCGCCGCCAACCCCGAGGCCGCCCGCGCCTGTGCCGCCGCGGCATCGGGCGTGGGCACTTCGGCTTCGGCAAGCTGGCCCGCCTGTGTCCGTTGCCCGTCGGCCTCGGCCGCGGTCGCCGGCGGCTCGGCCGCGGCGCGGGCGGCATCGATCCGGGTGCCGGCGCCTTCATGGGTGCCAAGGGCTGTGGCGTGCCGATCCAGCCGGGCGCGGGCCTCTTCAGCCGCAGCCGCGCCCCGGTCGCCCAGATTGCGGCCGAAGCGCCGGGCGCCCCCACCACCGCCCCCGCCGCCGCGTGGCCGTTCGGCTTCCGCCTCGGGGGCGGGTTCGGCCCGGCGGTCTTCGGCCTCGGCCCTGTCGCGTGGCGGGCGGTCGCGCCGCTCGGCGCGGGCGGGACTGGCCGCGGGTGCCGCCGCGCCGGCCGTGGTGCCCGCGACCATGACAGATGCCGGCGCGGCCCCTTCGGCCGCGTTTGCGCCCTGCGCCACCTGTGCCTCGTCCGGGCCTTTCGGCGCCGCCGCAGGCATGGCGCGGCCAAGGCCCGTCACCTCGCCCCCGGCGGGCGAGACCCGTGCCGTCATCACCGGGGTCAGCACCGGCCCGGACCCCGGCGCCACCGCCCCAGGTTGTGCCGGCGCCTGACTTAACGCGGGCGAGACCGCCAGCGATCCCGCCCCCGGCCGGGCACGGCGCAGGATGCGGTCACGCAGGGACAGACCGCCGGTGCCGACAGTGGCCCGCCCCCCCGCCAGCACGGTCGCCGCCGCCCGGTCGGCCGCCACCTCGGCGGCCTCGCCCGGAGAGGACAGCGCCTGATGCATCTGCACCGCCCCGCCCGCGCCCGTCCGGCGCTGCTGGACGACATGCGCCAGTTCATGCGCGATCAGCGCATCGCCCGCCGTGGTGCCGGGACGGTAAAGCCCGGGCGCAAAGGCGATGCTGTTGCCGCTGGCAAAGGCCTCGGCCCCCAGCGACGCGGCCGCCGCCCCCGCCGCCCCGCCGCTGTGGATACGCACATCCCCGAAACCGGCCCCGAATCCCGCCTCCATCCGGCTGCGCAGCGGCATCGGCAGGGGGCTGCCCCCGGTCAGGCCGCGCCGGATCGTGCCAAGCGCGCCCCCCACCTCGGCCGTGACCGGCGCCGGGCCTGCGATCCGTGCCGGGGCGGCGGCGGCAGGGGTCGGGGCGGCGGTCGTGGCGACGGGCGCGGCTTTCATCAGCGGGCTCCGGCACAGGCGGGGGCCGAAAATGGGTGAAGCTGGCCTATTGACCAGCTTCCCCTCGGGGACTTGAACCCCGCAGCTTCATCCTGCGAAACACCCGAAGGCACAGACGAGTAACCGTCTTTTCCGCTTTCATCCACCGACCAGACCCAAAGCATAGCACCGCTTGCCCCATCTTTCAACTTCTACGGGATCGAGGCCGGCAACTGCGCCTGCCAATCGCCCGAATAGGCATTGTCACGCACCGCGCGAACGAACACGTCGCGACGGGCGCCCATCGGTTCGCTCCGGCCCATCGGTTGCCAGCGCAGGCCGACGGTCGCGCCATGGACAAGATTGCCCGTCACCTGCACGAACGGCCCGAACCAGCCCCAAAGCCGGATGCCATCGACATCCAGCGCCTCGATTGCCGCGGCCCCCGTGCCGGCGCGGGGGACATAGGCCGGGTCGATGATGCGGTTGCCGGTGACCGCCACCGACAGCGCATTGCCGACCCAGATGCCGCCGCGCTGGCGGGCCTGCCACGGCAGGCGCAGCGCGATGCGGTTGTCGGCCACCTCGACCGACTGGGCGAACAGATGCCGGTTGCGCTGCGGCCCGGCCGAGGCGCCGACCCGGATGCCCTGCGCAAAGCCCTCGACCCGGTTGCCGTGGATGCGCGCCGACTGCCCCGAGGCCGCCGCGAACAGCCCCGCAACCGGATCGCCCGCCCAGCCCAGTTGCGACGGGCCGCGCGACATGCCGACCGCGATCCCCGTCCGGCCATGTTGCAGCGTGTTCGTCCCCGCCACCCCGTTGCGGAACCGCGCGAAGGCAGCGGTCAGGAAGGTTGCAAAGCTCAGCCAGTCGCCGCCTACCCCGAACACCCGCCGGGCAAGGCCGCGGCGCAGGTCGGACAGGAACGCCTGCATCCCCTCGGGTTCGGTCTGCGCCCCCGAGCCGGGCTGATTCGCGCGGGCAAGCCCCTCCCACACGCTGGTGGTGGTGACATGGGTCGTGAAGGACAAAGCTTCTCTGCCCCAGAACCGCCGGTGCATCAGGATGTTGGCCCGCGCGCCGCCCATGGGCGCCACCCCCACCGGCGGCCCGCCCGCCGCGGCGATCGCGGCCGAGGTCGCCGTGGTGTCGGGCAGAAACGCGACGCGGTCGATCAACAGACTGCCGACGGCGGCGGCGGTTTCGCCGGGCGCGGCCAGCGTGCCCAGAAAATCAAAGGCATCGCGGCGGATCTCTATCTCGTTGTCGCAGACCTCGGCGTGGCCGGGATCGGCGGCGGACAGGCCACTGTCGCCCTGCCCAAGGCTTAACCGGCAGCGCCGCATCCCGAAGTGGCGCGTCGGCCGGGCCGCGGCCGAGTGCTGGCGCACCGCGGCGCTGCCTTGCTCGACCGGCCCCGCACCCGTGATGCGGACCGAGTCGATCCGCACCTCGCCGCAATCCTCGAATTCCAGGATCGGGCCTTGGCCGCCGCCCTGCGACTCGATGGCGAAATCGCGCAGATCGACGCTGCGGCAGCGCAGAAAGCGCAGCACCAGACGCAAGGGGCTGCGCAGCACCGTGCCGGGGCCAATGCCGCCCAGCACCAGATCGCCCTTGTCCGCCACGACGATCGCCGCCGTCAGATCGCGACGGCCCGCGTTCAGGCAGATCCGGGCATTGCCACCATTGGGGATCGTGTCGATCACCGACTGGACCGGCGCCCCCACCGGAACCGCAATCTCGCCACAGCCATCCGACAGGCGCAGGAACAGCTCGTCCAGCGCCTCTTGCACGGTATCGGCGGGGGTGCCGACGCGCGCGCCGTCATAGCTGGTGGCATCGGCCTCTTGCGCATCCAGCCGGCGGATCGCGGGCGAAAGCCAGCCCAGCACCTCAAGCGGCACCCCCGCCGCGCCGCGCCGCAACAAGGCCAGCGGCGCGAACTGCCGTTCGGGGCCGTGCGGCTCGCTGACCACGGGGCCGTTGGCCTGTGGGGCCAATACCCGCGCTTCGGTCTGCCACCAGTCGCCCGCCTCGAACGTGCCGGTGACATGCGCCTCAAGCCCATGTTCCAGCGTCAGGGTCACGGCCCCGCTGCCGGTGCGGTCCAGCAGCCCGGACCAGCGCCGCAGCTTCAGCCCGTCGGTGCCGAACGGGGCCGGATCGACACCGGCAACCGGGGTTTCCAGCACCGGGTCCAGCAGCCGGAATTCACGCCCGGCGCCACCTGCGACCTCGCCGCCTGCCAGCCGGAACAGCCGGCCCTGCGCCCGGCGCGGCCTGCGAAAGCCCGCGGCCGTCACCTCGCCCGGGGCGGCATCGCCCCGCTCGATCGCGTCCGAGGTCAGCTCGACCAGATCGCCCGCGCGCAGGGCGGCCTGTGCCGCAACGCGGACATGGGTGGCCGGCGCGCCGGGCGGCGCCTCGGGCAGCAGCGTGCAGGGCCAGAGATCGGCGGCATTATCGCGCGACCACTTGAACCGGGTCAGGCCGCCGGTAACGTCATGCACCGCAAGCCGGTAAAGCCGGTTTTCCGGGCCGCTGTAGCCCCCCGGCACCGGCAGATCGCAAGGATCGGCGGCGGCGCTGCCGGCACTGGTGCCGAAGGTCACCCGCCCCGATGGCAACAGCACCTGCGCAAAAGCCGTGCGGGCGGCGGCGGGCGTGGTGCCATCGGGCACGCGGGCCAGCTTGACCTGCGCCACCACCTCGGCGCGCGAGGTCGTCTCGCGCAGGTCGCCAAGCGCCTGTTCGCGCAGGCCCGGATCTTCGACAGCGGTCACCACCCGCTCGGACAGCTCCAGATAGGCCAGCCAGCGCGTGCCCGCCGCCCCCGCCGACGCCGTCGCCAGCGCCGTGCCGGCCGGACCCGACAGGTCGGGCCAGCGCGCATCACGAGCCTGTGTCAGCAGGCCACCGATCTGAAACCCCCCCGCCGCCCAGTGAAAGCGCGCCTCGGCGCCCGACGGCTCGTGCGTTTCGATCAGCGCCAACCAGCAGGGTTCAGCGCCGGGGCGGATCGCCACCTGCCCGCCCGACAGGCTGGCCGCGAAGGGTGCGAAAGCGGTGCCCGCGGGCAGCGCCAGCGCCACGCCATCCACGGTGATCGTCGTTGCGTGATCGGCACGCAGCCAAAGCCGGCAGGCGGCGGGCGCGGCCAGAGGCGTACGGAACGCAATGGTGACGGTGCCTGCCGCGCCCTCGATCCGCAGGCCCGGCAGCCGGTCGAGATGCCGGCGCGAGAAGTCGCGCACCGCGCTGGCCCCGCCTGCCACCTGCGGCTGCACCCCCTCGGCCGGGTCGAACAGCGCCAGCAGGCGGCCCGCGGTGACAAAAAAGCCCAGTCCCGTGCCCCCCGCCGGCCCCGCCAGATGCTGAAGGCCCTGCCGGTCCAGCCGGTCGCCCAGATCGGCCAGCGCGTGCAGGTCGCTGTCAAGAAGCGGCGCCCCCTGCCGCGCCAGCACGCGCCGATAGTTGCGCCCGCGCTTGCCGTCGGGCCGGTGCCCGCGTGAGAAATCGCCTTCCATCGCCTTCCCCCGTCCTTTCCCGGTGCCCCTTAAAGACGCACCACAATTCCCGTTCTCAGCCCCGCGGGCGTGTGTTCAGCCAGCCTTTGCGCCAGCCCCGCCATCAGTTCCCCCAGCCGTGCCGCGTTGAAGGCCCCCATCTCGCCCCCGTCCGAGGCCCCGGCCAGAATCCGGGCATCCCCGGCCGGGTCCAGCCGCAGCCATGCCGGGTCCATCCGATCCCGGCTCAGGAAGGGGGCGCGGATCGGCTGGCCGCCCGGCCCTTCCTCGGATTCCAGCACGCGGTGGCGGCGGGGGGTCTCGCTGCCCGGACCCACAAGACAGAACCGCAGACAGCCGCGAAACCGCTCGCGCGCGGTGGCGCGGCCGGTCACGATCGTGTCCGACAGGTCCATCTCGCCTGTCTCGATCCGGCCCGCGATGGTCACCCGGTCCGCTGTCAGCCGGGCCAGCGGCGCCGAAACCGCCAGCGCGTCATCACTGCCCGCATCGATCAGGCTGTCGCTGACAAGGATCTCGCCCGCCTCGGCCAGATGCAGCGGCCCCAGCGCCGACCGCAGGATCGTCACCCGTTCCACCCCGGTCGCCTCGTGCAGCGCAAGGCACAGCGGCGCGGTCGCGCGCAACATGCTGACAAAGGCCAGCGTCACCTGCTGCGCCGGCGGCAGATCCAGCGGCGCCACAGCCACCAGCGCCACCCCCGCCAGATCGAGGCTTTCATAAGCCGCCAGCCCCGGCACCGACGAGGCGACCTCGATCACCGGCCGCTCGAAGGCGGCGGCGCGGATCGCAAGCTGCGACGGGCCGACAGGCCAGACCAGCGCCTCGGCGGCGTAAAAGCCGGAATCGACGATCTCGATCACCTCATGTCGCGCGCCCGACCCCGCCGCCGCCGCCAGCGCCGCCGCAACCGAGCGGTGCCGCGGAAGCGCCAGCATCGCGGGCGTCGCATCGCGGCCCAGATGGCCCGACACCGACACCAGCCGCGTCGCAGGGGGCGGCAGCCGGTTCAGGAACCGCCGGTGATCGACCGGCAGCGCACCCAGTTCCATCGTGGCCCCGGCCTCAAGATCCACGGTCACCGCGGGCGGCGCGGGAATGTCGGCCGCGGGTGGATGCGGCACGATCCCGTCGCCCGTGTTCAGCGCGAACAGGCCAAAGGCCGGATCGACATCCAGTCGGCCGGGGCGGGTGGGCCCCAGCACCGCCACCGCGGTTTCGTTCTGCCACGGGCACAGCCTGCGCCAGCCCGCCTCGCGCCGGCGCATCGCGACCGGACCGGGCAACGGGGCTGCGGGGCCAAGGCTTTTGCGCCGCAGCGCGGTGGTGCCCACGGCCCAGGTCGAGCCGTCGGCACCGACCTGCACCGCCGCGCTGTGATGGGCCAGCGGCGCCGGGCCACGCGGCCAGCGCGCGGTGCCGTCGGGGGCGGCTTCCTCGGTCAGGTCGGCCAGCAGTTCGGGCAGGTGGATCAGCACCGCCTGCCCGTCAAAGCCGGTAAAGGCGACCTCGGCCGGGGTGAAGATCGAGTCGGTGGCCGAACATTCGAACCGCACCGCCAGCGCAAGATCCGACCGGCCTTCGGTCAGGATCGCCCCCAGCACGGCAAAACGCGCCGCCAGATCGGCCGCAGCCAGCGGCAGCGCCCCGGCATCAAGCGCGGACCATTCGGCATCGCGCGGATCGCCGCCCGCCCAGACCAGCCGCAGCATCGGATCGAACCGCCGTTCGCCCGCGAACGAGGCCAGCGCGAACACCAGCGCCGATTGCACCCCCGCCCCCACCACCCCGGCCGAGTTCGCGCGCAGCACCATGCCGCCATGCAGCACCGCCGGCGCCGCCCCCGGCGCGGCCAGTGCCGGCGCGAAGGGGGCGCGTTCGGCGGTTTCGGCCGCTTCGGGCCAGACCGGCCCAACCGGGGCCGAGGCGACCGCACGGCCCGGCAAGGCCAGCCGTCCCGAAGCCGCCAGTTCCAGCGGGCGCAGGCCACCCTCGGCCTGCGCCGCATGAAGCGCGCCATCGGCGCCCAGCCAGAACAGCCGCTCGCCGTCCACCTGAAGCGCCGGAATGCGGACAAACAGCGCGCCGCGCCGATAGCCCGACTGGGCAAGGGCGGCTTCCTCGGGCTGGGGCGCACGGGGGGCGGCGGGGCTGGTGCCCTCGATCTCCAGAACCGTCTCGCCCAGCATCCGACTGGCGGCCGGCGCCTCGGGACGCAGGCGCAGCAGCAGCACATGATCGGCGGCCGTGGTGCCCGCGCCAAGGGCCTGCGCCACAAGGCCAGCGGGGCCGACCGTCACCGCGCCGCGCATCTCGGCCAGCGCCAGATCCGGCAAAAGGCCGGTCAGCGGCGCCGAGATCAGCTCGATCCCGACATTGCCCGAACAATCCGCCACCGCGATCCGAACCGGGTGCAGATGCGCCGGCCGGCGGCCCAGCGTGATGTCGGCCGGCACCGTCGCGGCCGCGCGCGTGGCCGCCGGATCGCGCGCCGCGGCCGCGGGCACCCCGGTCAGGCGAACGGTAAAGCGGCCCTCGCGGCCGAACCAGTCGCCGGGGCTTTCGGCAAACAGCCCGTCGGGCACGCGGTCGGTGCCGGGGCGGTCGTCGATCCCGGTGGCGCGCACCCGCAGCGCCCGCCAGTCGCCTGCGGCGTCAAAGGCAAAGCGGCGGTCGCCCGCGCCGGGCGGCAGTTCATGGCAGGCCGCACGGCGCAGCGGATGGAGCCGGGTCGGAAAGGCCCAATGCACCAGATGCCGCGGATGGACATGGCCCGCCGCTTCCGCAATGGGCCGCGGATCGGCCAGCCGCGCCAGCGTGGCCAGCGGCCCCGCCGCCCGTTCGGCCACCGAGGGCGCCCGCAGATCGGGCAACGCACGGCCGGGCCGCAGCAGATCCAGATCCTGCGTCAGCATCACCGCCTGCCAGCCTTCGCGCAGCGCCACCTGCCGGTCTGACAGCGCGCGTGCCATTTCCTCCAGCATCGCGGGCGTGCCCTTGCGTCGCCGCCACCGCATGGCCGAGGCCAGATCGCGCCGCAGCGCCTCGGGGTCGGAAAAAACCGGATCGACCGCAAGCGAAGCCGCGATCCGCCCCAGCATCCCTGCCCCCGCGCTTTCCACGAACAGGTCGGCGTAAAGCTCTTCGATCGACTGGCGCACCGCGGCAAGCGGCGCGGCCAGCGCCTCGATCACGGCCAGAAGCTCAGCCGTCTCGGGCGGGTCGGCGGCTTCGGCGGCCCGGTCGCGATGTTTGTAGAACTCGGGGACATGCGCATAAAGCAGATCGCGCGTGCGGGTCAGGTGGTCGGGGTCATAGGGCCAGCTCATGCCATGCCTCCGGTGGTTGCGCGGTGCAGAAGGCCGGGCTCGACCATGTCGATCCAGAGATCCGCGGCGCCAAGCGACAGCCACTGACGGCCCGTGACATGCAGGATCTCGGCAAGGTCGGGGCCGGCAACCGCGGGGGTGGCACCCACCAGCCCGAAGTGCCGCGGCACCAGCCCCGCCACCCCCGGCAGCACCCGAAGCCGCGCCAGCAGATCCGACAGCGCCTGCCGCTGGCCCAGATTCCGGCCGGCGAAGGTGAACAGACCGCGGGGGCCGATCAGGGCCTCTTCGACCGCAAGGCGGACCGCTTCGGCCAGATAGGCACGGTCGCGTTCGATCCGGACCGACAGCCGGACCGGCACCGCCAGCGGATCGGCCAGCACCAGCGGCAGGCCGGTATCGCGCCGCGCATCCAGAAAGCCAAGAAAGGCCGCCCGGTCCGCCGGGCCGTTGCCTTCGGCATCGGCTGCGACAAGCTCGATCCCCGCACCGTCGATCAGCCGCGCGCCGGCCCGCACGATGCCGGGATAAAGCAGCGCCAGATCGGCATGATCGGCGACCGACACCGCACGGTCGAACACCCGCACCGGGCGCGTGGCCTGCCGCGCGATATCGGCCGCGCCCGCGGGATCGGCGCCGCCGCGGAGCGGCAGCGGGTTTGTCACCTCGGCAATCAACGGCGAGGCCTTGCGGATGCGCTTTACCCGGCCCTCGCCGGCATTGCCCCGCACCCCCAGCCCTTCGCGGTAAAGCGCGGTCACGTTGCGCCGCCCAAGGGGCGGGATCGCGCCCCGGCCTTCGCCGCCGAAGCGCAGCGTCACCCGGCCTTCGGCATCGGTGGCGGTGGTGTAAATCCGCGCCCCCGGCCCGGCGGCGTGGAAATCCGCGGCGCCACCCCACAGCACGCCATCCACCCGCACCTCCAGCGCCATCGCCGGCCCCAGCGCCGCGGGCAGGCGCGTGACCGGCGCCCCCTTCAGCGCGAAGCCCTGATGCGGGCTGACCCCGTCCGAGCCACCAAGGATCTCGGCGCGGGTCTCGCCATGGCTGATGCGGGCGACATTGGCCAGAACCTCGGCCGTGCCCAGCGTCCAGCCCGACGGAAAGCCGCCCGCGACCTCAAGGCGAAGCCGCCAGCCTTCGGCCTCGCGGTCGATGGCGCCGACGGTAGCCTCGTGCACCGCGCCGGTGGTGCGATGGCGCAGGATGGCCGGCCGGCCCGGCCGCATCCCGGTCAGATCGGCGGCGACGGCAAAGGCCGGTTCCAGCGGCGCCGGGTTCGGCCGCCTGCGCGCCAGTACGATCCGCTTTGACCAGCCGGCAAGAAAGCGGGCATCCAGCGGCCAGGTTTTCCACCGCCGCGTCCCGCCGTCGGGGCGGGCCAGCGTCAGCGCCAGCACCCGGCCCGCCAGCCGGGTGGCGATCTCGGTCTGTTCCTGGGTGATTTTCACCACGGTCCGGCCATCCTCGACCGGGGTGGCCACCGTGGGGCGGGTGACGGTTTCGATCCGGACGAAGATCGCTGTGACCTCATCGGCCTGCACCAGCCGCAGCGCCAGACCAGCCCCCGGCCAGACCAGCGCCACCGGCGCATCGACCGGCGGCGGCGGCACCGGATCGGCCAGCATCAGCACCGAGGACAGATCCCCCGGTTCTTCATAGCCAAAGACCACATCCCCCGCGGTCTCGCCCGCCTTTTCCCGGTCGATCGACACGGCCTGCGCCAGCGCCTCGGCGGGCCACAGCGTGGGCGGGGCATTCCAGCCGAACAGCCGCGCCTCGGTCGCGGGGCAGGCGTGCAGGCGGTAGCCCGCGTCCCAGTGGCCGGCACCGGGGGCCTCGTCATAGCCATGCCCGCCCAGATGGCGCAGGCGCAGCGTCAAGGGGTCATCGCCCTCGGCCGGGTCCGCGATCCGGAACAGGCCAAGCTGGCCCCGGCCTTCCAGCAGCACGATCTCGCCGGGGTCAAGGCCGGGACGCTCGGCCGCGGTCACCACCAGAAGGCCCGCCACCGCGCGCACGGGATCGTCGGTTTCGGCCTCAATCGGCAGGATCGCGTTCCAGCCGGCATCCAGCGTCAGATCGGCCAGCGTCTCGTAGGTTTCGGCCTTGGCCTCGCCAAGGGGTTGCGATTGCAGCGCAAACCCCGCAGCCAGCGTCCCGCGCAGCCCCGGCTTGACGGTGAAGGCGGCAAGGCCGGTCGCGGCCACGCCCGGATCGGGGGTATGGGCCAGCCGCAGCGCATGACGCACCAGCGTTTCGGCCAGTTCGGCAGTGCCAAGATGCGCCTCGCGGCCGTAAAGGCCCTGATGCTCGCCCAGCACATGCGCCAGAAGCGCCGGCATCTCGATCAGGGTGCGGGCAAGGCCGCGGCCGCGGGCCGGGATCTCGATCCCGTGCCGCTCGCGTGCGAGGGTCTCGGCCAGATCGACAAGTGCTGCGAAATCGGGGGCGAAATAGCGCGCGTCGCCGCGGGGCGAGGGGACGGGGCGGTGGATCGGCGGTCGCGACATCTCAGCCTCCTGCGGGTTCGGGGGCGGGGCCCGCGGTGACGAAGCCCTCGCCCTCGGGGGGGCGATCGGTGCCCAGCACGCTTACCCGCAGCCGGCCGCGGCCGGGGTCGGCCTCGTCGCAGGAACATTCCGCGATCTCGGTCGGGCCCAGCGTCAGCGCCTCGGCGCTGTCGGGGCCGCCCGCCCGCAACAGGGGGCGGAACACCGTGGCCTTCACCGCGGCAATGCCGGGCAGCCGGGCCAGTTCGGCCAGCATGTCGGCCCGGCGGATCGTGCCGCCAAAGCCGGTCCGGGCGGGGTGGAAGAAGCCGGGTCGCGCGGCACTGCCGGGGGCAAGCGCCTCGCGCAGGCGGCGGCGGATCGCGGCCGCACCGGCGCCGGGGGCAGGACAGATCAGAAGCGCCACATCCAGCGGCACCGGATCGGGCGCCCGCACCACATGTTCGCGCCCCGCCATCCGCAGCCCGTCCAGCCGGGCATGGACGGCCGCCGCCAGATCCGCCGACAGCCGCCCGCCATCCTGCGGCGCGCAGACCACAAGGATGGTGTTGAAGATCCCGCCCAGCGGCCGGGCGGCGGCACGGGCGATGCCCGGCACCTCTTCGGCGGCGCGGGCATAATCGTCGGGCGTGACACAGCGCGCCCGCGCCGGATTGCGGATCGATTCCGGGATCAGCGCCCGCGCCACCGCCGCCGAGACCCGGTTGCGTCCGCCGCTGGCCTGTCGCAGGTTGGTGGCCGCCATCGGCGCAAGCGATGCGAAATCGGCCTCGGCGCCAGCATCGCCGCCTTCGGGCGGGCGGGCGCCGGTCAGGGCAAAGGCGCCCAGATTGCCGCGCTCGCCCTCGCCTGACAGCCAGTCCAGACGGATGCGGCGGTTCGCGGGTGCCATCCCCAGCCCGTCAGGCCCCGACCCCTCCGGCAGCGGCAGCGCGCGGCCGCGGATGCCATCGCCAAACAGCAGCCAGACCGAACCATCCTCGTCCGTTTCGGTCATGTAGTGGCGGTCGAACCCGGCCGAGTTCATCAGCGTCGGCTGCCATTCCCACCGATCGGCCCCCACGGTCAGCGACAGCGCGGGCCGGCCGGCCGCGCCGGTCAGCACCTGGGCTTCAGGGGTGCGCAGGGCGCGGATCAGCGTCGCGCCGGTCGCGGGATCGGTCGCGGTGACCAGATCGGCCCGGCCACCGCCCAGGCGCAGTGCAGCGCCTTCCTCGTTCGCGGCGCGGCGCGGGGTGCCGTGGACGGCCTCGACCAGATTGGCGGTCAGCAGGAAGGGGGTGCCTTCGGGATCGGCCCAGGGGCTGAACCGCGCGGTGGTGGGATCGGCCCAGGCGATCCGCGTCACCCGCACCGCCCCCCCCGGAGGCGGGTCCGAAGGCCGAGCCACCCAGCCCGGTGCCAGCATCTCGACCACTTCGGTCAGGCGGGTCAGATGCGCGGCCCGCCCCTGCACAATGGCCAGCGCCTGCCCCGCCCGCAGCCGGCTGTCCCAACCCAGAAGCAGCATCCCCATCGCGCCTTCGGGCAGCGCCGCATCCGGCGCGCCGGGCCAGGCGGCCGGCACCAGCCGCCCCCGCCCCGAGCCCGGCGCAAGGCCCGCGTTCCAGTCGGCATCCAGATAGGCCGGCGCCTCGCTGACGAAGGTGGCGGTGATCCGGCCCATGCCTTCCTCGCGCACGAAGCGGGTTCCGGCGGGCAGAAATCCCGCACGCCCCGCCGCCAGATCGACCGCCACCACCGCCCGGGCCGAGGCGCCTTCATCCAGCGCAAGGCCCACAAGGCCCGCGTGCCGGCGCAACGACAGCCTTTCGCGCGCGGTGTCGATGAAGGCTTCCTGCACCACGCGATCCTGATGCAACGACAGCATCTCGGCGTGATGGGCCAGAAGCTCCATCAGCATGGTTTCCGTCGCGGCGGGGCCGGGAGCGAGCCAGTTCGGATCGCTGGCCCGCGCCCAGTTGTCCAGCAGGGTCAGAAAGCCCGCGAAATCCTTGGTGGCCAGATCGATGGCCGGTTGCGGGCCGGGCGACGGCGCGGCACTGGCGGGGGTCTCGTGGCAATCGCCCGCGGGGCAATCCACGAAGAAGTCGAACCCGGCCTCGGAAAAGAACGGATGCAGCGGATCGTCGCCCCCCGACAGAAGACGCACCCGTGTCTGCCCCCGCGGCCCGCGCACCGCAAACCGCAGGCGGATCTCGGTCGCGCCATCGGCAAAGGGCAGGATCGCGGGGGCAAGCGGCAGTTCGGCCGCATCGTTCACCGCGATCTCGGCCGCGGTCAGGCCCGCGGCGGGCCGGGCCAGCGCCACAACCAGTTCAACCGCGATACCGGCGGGCGGCGGGGCAAAGCGCAGGGCGGCGATGCCCTGCCAGCCTGCATCCAGTTCGGCCTCGTCCCATTCCAGCCCGAAGGCCCCCGGCTGACGGCGCTGGCTGCTCATGTCACCACCTCAAGGCGCCGGGACAGCCGGTCGGCACGCCGGGCATAGTCGATGCGGATCAGCATCGCGCCCTGTTCGGGGGCCTCTTCCACCGTCACCTCCTGAACCTCGACCTCGGCGCCGAAGGCGGCGGCAAGGCTTTCGCGGATGCGGTATTCCACCGCCGACAGCGCCAGCGGCGAGATCGCCTCGAACAGTTGCGCATCCAGCCCCGCGCCAAAGCGCGGGCGCATCACCCGTTCGGCCGGGCGGGTGAACAGCACCGCCAGAATGCAATCGCGGATATGGGTTTCGATGTCGTCGGTCTCGGCCAGACCTTCACGGCGGGGCCGGGTTCCGGCACGCAGAAGCGGCGGGCCAAGGGCGAAGGGCTGGGCAAGGAAACGGCGGGCCATCGGGGTCTCCGTCAGGTTACGGGCGCCGGCGCCATCGGCGGCGGGAAGGTCACGATCGAGGATACGGCGGCAAGATGGATCGCGCCGGCGATGCGGTCGGCGCGGGTGGCAAGCGGGGCCTGAAGATCGGCGAAAGCCGCGCCAAGCGCCGCCGCGGCCGCCCCCGTCGCCGCCGGCGGCGAGGCAACGCCCGGCCCGAAGCTCTGGCCCGCGGCATAGGCCATGAAGGCCATCGCCACCCCCTGCCCCGCCGCACTGGCCGCCCCCGCCTGCAAGGCCGGGATCAGCATCGCCTGAAGCTGGCCCTTGCGCGCGGCCGCGGTGGTGCAGGGAACGCCCGCCGCCATCGCACCCGCGAACCAGTCCGCGATCGCCCCCGCCAGCGCCCGGGCCGACGCGGCGACATCGCCCGGATGGTCGCCGCCTTCCGGCACCAGCCAGTCGGCTTGCAGCGATCGGGACAGGATCGAGGGCAGAAGCGGCATGAACCCCTCACTCGGTTTTCGAGACGTTGGACAGGTGGCTGGCCATCATCGGCTGCACCGGCGGACCCGAGGGGCCGACGCCGGTCGGATGGGTGTGGCTGTTGAAAAGCTGCATGAAACTGTCGCCAAGGATCAGCTTTTCCGAGGCATTCGCGCCCAGCTTGATCCGGTCGGCGGTGATGGTCAGCTCACCCGCGCCGGTCAGGCGGATCTCGACGCCCGAGGCTTCGGCGATCACCACCACGCCGCCGTCATCGTCCAGACTGACCAGATGGCCCGCGGCGGTGCGCAGCACATGCAGGCCGGGCCGGGCCGGGCCGTCGGCGCCCTCGGGCGTCTCGGGGCCCGACTGGCTGGCCAGATCGTCGGTGCCCCCCCCGCCCGAGGGCGCCCCCCAGAAGGTGCCGACCCAGATCGGCCGCATCGGATCGCCGGCCTCGAATTCGATCCAGACCGTGTCGCCCACTGTGGGCATGGCATAAAAGCCGCGGTTCAGCCCGCCGCCGAACGGCGCACAGGGCAGCGCCCAGCCGCAGGGCTGATCCTCGCCGAACACTTCGGGCACGCGGGCGCGCAGCCGGCCGATCTGGCGCGGGTCGTCGGTGTCGGTGACGATGCCGGCATATTTGCCATAGAACGCCGGCCGCCCCGCCGGCCCCGCAAGCGCCACCAGCGCCCGCACCACATCCGGGCCAAAGCCCGCATCCGTCAGCACCCGTCCGGGGTCGGCGCCTTGTCCGGTCATGTCGGGGCCTCTGCTTCGGCGGATTGGCCGAAGGGCTCTGCCCCCCGGCGGCCAAGCGCGTTCGAACGCGCGGTGAACCGCTGCTTCAGCGTCCCGGCCGCCATCTCGGTGCGGACCTCGGTGACGTAGTAGCTGCCGCTGAGCCGGTCGCCCACGCCCTTGACCAGCACCGGACGATGGGCCCGCAACAACCCGCGGTAAAGCGCGGGGTCCAGTTCGCCCCGCGCCTCGACCACCATCCGGTCGCGGGCGCCCTGCCCGTCGGCCTGCGCATTGATCGCCTCGTCGCGCGGCAGGGCCCCGCGCAGCAGGCGCACCGCCCCCGTGGCCCCCGCCCGCACCAGCCCCTCGGCCGCCTGCGTCGCAAACAGCGCCTCGCCCATCGGGTCTTCCTGCGGCTCGCCCCCGGCGCGCACCAGCCGCTTGGCCACCGCATCGATGGCCGCACCGCGCCGGCCCGCGGGGCGATCATGGGCGATCTCGAAATCGATCCAGATCAGGTTTGCCGCCTCGCGCAGAACGGTCAGATCGGCCTGAGGCGGCTCGTCGCCGCGGCGGGGATGGAAATGGCAGACGGTCTCGCCGCTGGTCGGATCGGGCTCGAAATAGGTGACAAAGCCGTTGCGCGCCGCCAGATGGCGCAGAAAGGCCCAGTCGTCGGCGCGCTGGATCAGCAGCATGTCATCCTCGGCAAAGCGGGCGGCGGTGCTGTCGGCCTCGATCCGCAGACCGTAGCGGCCGGCGATCTCTTCGGCGGCCCCGGAATCGCCCATGTCGGGATAGCTGGCCACCCGCTCCTCGGCCGCCAGCAGCATCGCCGGACAGGCGGCCAGAACCTCAAGCCAGGAATTCGCCTCGGGGTCTTCGAAATGCGGGCGCAGATGCGACAGATGGCCGGCAAAGACCACCTGATCCGTGCCGCCGGGCGCGGCCAGCGTCAACCGGATCGCGGCGCCGGGATCGAAGGTGCCATCGTCCAGCAAGCCATAGGTGCCATCCGCCCCCTGCGCCAGCCGGAAGCGCAGCGCCAGTCGCGCCGTGCGGTCGTCGCCTTCGGTCAGGTCCAGCGCATCCAGCCGCGCCAGCGCCGCATCCGGCAACCGTTGCCCGTCAACCTCGATCGAGACGCGCGGCGTGGCCATCCCCGTTCCTCACTTGTCCGGTGGAATGGCAATCGGTGCGCCGGGCCGGATCGCGTCGAACGGGTCAAGCGTTTCGGCGGCATCGGCGATGCGCCACAGCTTTTCGGCGTCGCGGTAATAGCGCGCGGCCAGCGTATCAAGGCGGTCGGTGTCGGTCGCGATCCGGGCAAAGACCGCCGGGCGCGCCGGGCGCGGGGCAAGCCCGATCAGATCCACGTCCGAGCCATCGGCGCGCACCCATGGCACCCGTGGCGTCTTGGCATAGCGGCTTTTGCGGTCGGTGGCCAAAGCGTTCCCCTATTGCGGCAGGTTGATCGTGGTGCCCTGATCGGCGGTCGTATCCAGATAAAGCCGGGCCATCCGGCGCCGGTTCGCCGCGGTGAATTCCAACGAGGCCCGGACGCGCGCATTGTCGCGCGCCTCGGCTTCGCCCAGCACTTCAACGCCCACCTCGATCTCGGCGCGGATCGGGTAAAGCTTGCCGTTGAACACCGTTTCGGCGATGGCCATGCCGGTGATCTTCACCGGCACCACCCGCCGCTCGCCCCAGACAAACAGCACCAGCGGCCGCCGCCCGCGGGCGCGCACCGGCTCGGTCCCGTCCGAGGGCGCCTCGGTTTCGCTTTCCACCGGATGCAGCAGATCCTCGAGCGCGGAAATCTCGGGCAGCACGCCGTATTCGACCGGCAGGGACGAGCGCGCTTCCTCGCGCTGTGCCAGATCGAAGCGCAGCAGCACCGAAAAGCTTTCCTTCAGCGCCCCGGACGAGGCATCGGCGCCGCGTTCCCCTGCCCCGCCGCCGCCCGCGGCATTGGCGCCGGGCGCCGCCCCCGCCCCTCCGCCTTCGGCCTGTTCCAGCGCAAGCTGGCGGGTCAGCGTTTCGGGGTTGAAACGGAACGGAATGAAGCGCGCCATGACCGAGGTATCCTCGGGGTCGTAGACGGCAAAGGCGCCCTGGGTGAAGTTGACGGTCTCTGTCATGGCGTCTCACTTTCGATGCGGTCCAGCAGCGCCCGTTCGATCCGCCGTGCGATGGTTTCGGCCGCGCCGGGGGCCAGAAGCCCACCGGCCTCGGTGATCTCAAGGCGCAGCGCGGACAGATGCAGCGCGCCCGAATGACCTTCGGACAGACGCCGGCCCAGATCTTCGGCAACCGCCTCGACCATCGCGCGGATGCGGTCGGCCTGATCGACGGGGGCGCCCTCGATCACGATTTCGTCCAGCGTGACAAGCAGATCCCGCGCGGTCATGGCGCCGCCCCCTCGATCCACAAGGCCAGCGGCCCCAGATCCTCGGCCCCGCGCGGCAGGCCGGATTTTTCCAACTCGCGCACCAATGCGCGTGCAAGATGGCGCGGGCCGACGGGTGCGGCCTCGGCCGCCGCCAGATGCGCCGCCGCCACCGCGGCATTGCGGATGTTGCCACCGGCAAGGCGGAACCGTTCGGCCAGCATCTCGACATCGACCTGGCGATCCAGCCAGTCCGGCCCGGGCAGATGGCGGCGCCAAAGTTCCGCGCGCTCGGGTTTCTGCGGCATCGGAAATTCGACGATGAACTGCATCCGCCGGGTGAAGGCCGGGTCAAGGTTCGCGCGCAGATTGGTGGCCAGAACCACCACACCGGCAAAGGTTTCCAGCCGTTGCAGCAGGAACCCCACCTCGATGTTGGCATAGCGGTCATGGGCGTCCTTGACCTCGGACCGCTTGCCGAACACGGCGTCGGCCTCGTCGAAGAACAGCACGCCATGCCCGGCATCGGCTTCGTCAAAGATCCTCGCCAGCCGCTTTTCGGTCTCGCCGATGTATTTTGATACGACCTGAGACAGATCCACCCGATACAGGTTCAGCCCCAGCGCATGGGCAAGGCAGCGCGCGGCAAAGGTCTTGCCGCCGCCGGGCGGGCCGGAAAACAGCAGCGACAGCCCCTGCGCCATGCCCGCCGCCCGCGGCAGGCCCATCCCGGTCCAGACCTGCGCATCGGTGCGCCGCCAGTCCACCGCATCGCGCAACTGCCCGCGCATCTCGGGCGTGGCCACCAGATCGTCCAGCGTGACATCGGTCGGAACCACCGTGACGAACGGCCCCATCCGCCGCGCGCCGGCGGCAAGGATGGCCTGTTCCAGGCCTGTGGCCACAGAGGGCCGGCGGCAGCTCGGGCCTGGGTCCGGCGGCACCCCAACGGCCATCCCCCCGCCTGTCATTCCGGTCTCTGTCAGCGCCTCAAGCGTAAGGGCCTCTTGCCGGGCGGCCAGAAGTTCGGGCAGGGTCAGGGCAAACCGCGGCGCAAGCCGGTCGGCAAGCCCGGCCGGCACGCCTGCGGCCTCCCACACCGCCCGGGCCCGCGGCGGCGCAAGGGGGGGTGCATCCACCGCGCGGATGCGGCCCGTCTCCAGCCGGTCGGGGGCCAGCAGCACCAGCCCGCCCCCGAAATCCAGCGGCAGCCGTGGCTCTTGATCCAGATCGAACAGATCGACGGCCAGCGGCACGGACGACTCGCCCGGATCGGGCACCGCCTCGCCGGGGCGCAGGGCCAGAATCTCGCAGGCGTGGCCCGGCAGCAGCGCGGCCAGATCCAGCGCCAGTTGTCGCGCCATCCGCCGCGAGGGGCTGCGCAAAGAGACCGCGCCTTCGCCGGCAAGGATGCGCATCGCCGCCCGTGCCTCGCGGGCCAGGATCGGGGCGTGGTCCGCCACCAACCGCTCGCCCCGCGGCCGCGCCTCACGGCGGAAGACCCGCGCCAGCCCCGCCGCTGACAGCCTAAGGCCATGCTGCGCCGCCGGAAGCTGAAGGTTCGCCGGCGCGGCCAGTTCCAGCCGCCCGCCCGGCTCGCCCGCCGCGGCAAGGGCCGCTGCCAGTGCCGTGTCATAATCCAGGCGCAACCCCGCCACCGCGATGCGGGCAAAGACCGCCGGGGTTGGCAGATGCAGGCCCGGATTGTCGGCCAGGATCGAAAAGGCCGCCGCCGCCTCGGGGAAGCGTTCCGCGGCCACCGCGGCGGCCTCGGCCCAGGCTTCGGGGGCCAGCGGCAGGTCGGCGGCCTCGTGGGTCAGCGGCTGCCAGTCGGTCTCGCACCCCGGCCAGCCAGAGCGAGGCTCCAGCGCCGCCGCATCGTCGGCGGCGATCTGGTGGCCCACCGCCAGCAGCGCCGCGCGCCGCATCCATTCGACCGGCCGGCCCGAGGCGGCACCCATCCCCATCGCGGTCATGGCGCGATCTCCAGCAGGACGGGCGGTGTGAAGCGGCCGGTGTCAAGGCGCAGCGCCACCAGATGCGGGATGGGCCGCAGACCGGCCGCATCCAGCGCCGCCCGCGATGCGCTGACCTGCCCCGCCAGAACAACCGCGGGGGCAAGCCCGATCACCTCGGCGGGCGAGCGGATGCCACGCTCGGGCCACAGGAAGATCCGCTCGGCCGTGGCAAGACCCGCGCCGGTCAGCACCAGATCGGCGCCCGGCGGCAGCGGTGCCAGCGGCGCATCCAGCGCGGCAAGGCCCGCCTCGGTCACTGTCAGCGGATGCCGTTCGGACGGGCCGTCCGGACCGATCAGGATCACATCCAGCGCGCCGGTCGCACTGGCGGCGGGATAGGTGGCGAACACCCGCCCCTCGCCATCGGGCCGGGCAATCTGGTCGGGGCCTGCGGGGGCATCCGCAAAGGCAAACCGCGCGGCCCCGATCAGCAGCGCCGTGGCGCCCCCCGCCTCGACCGTATCAAGCCTGAGACGCCGCCCCGCCCCCAGCGGTGCGGGATGCATCGCCCGGATCACCGGGCGCGTCACTGGCTGCGGGCCTTCCAGTCGCAGCCCCCCCGGCGCCACCAGATCGGGTGCCGGGCGCGGCGCGGCCAGCCGATCCAGTTGCACCGGCCCCAGTTCAACCAGTGCCCAAGGGCGGTGGCGCACCTGAAGCGGGGTGAATATCTTTTCCATCAGATCCGCAGCCACCGGCACCACCGCAATCGTCAGCCGTCCGCTGCCCGGCACCGGGTCGATCCCGGCAGAAGCAGCGATGGGCAGATCGATCACCGGCCGGGTCTCGATCGCTTGCAGCGCCTGCCCCAGACGGTTGATCGCCTGTGTCGGCTCGCCCGCGCCCGAGGTGCCGTAAGCGGTCACAAGATAGAACGCCGACAGCGACACCGGGGGCGGGCGGCTCTGGCCATCCCCGCCCGTCACCCAGGGGTCGTTGCGGTGGGTGGGCTGCGGCGTGACCCACAACAGCGACAGCCTGACCGCCTCGGCCTGGGCGGCGGGATTGTCCAGCGGCGGGGCAGCCAGCACGTCGGTCAACGCCGGCTGGATCAGGCCGCGAAGATGGGCGGCAAGGGCACGGCCGGCGTCGTGAAGGTTGGCGATCCGGGCCATCTCAGCCCTCGCCCGGCCGGGGGATCGCATGGCCGCGGGGCGCCCGCCGGGGGCCCGGACGCAGCACCGGGGGGGTGGCGCGTCCGGCCATGGGCGGGGGCGCCACCAAGGTCAGCTTGCCGATCTCGATCCGCACCTTCGGCGCGGCGGGCGGTGGCATCGGCGGCAGAGCGGGGGCCTTTGCCGCGGCCGGATGCAGCACCGGGGGCAAGGGTGCCGGCGCCGCGGGATCACGGCGCACCAGCGGCTTTTGCGGCGGCTTGGGCCCGGCCGGGACCGGATCAGGGGGACTGCTGTCCTTGCGGGCAGCCGTCGGGGGCGGGGCCGCGACGGTCGGCAGAGCCGGCCTCGGTCCGACCGGCAAGGGTGGGGACAGCACCGCAGGCTTTGGCGGCTGCGCAGGGCTTTCAGGCGGGGGGGCGGCCTTCAGCCCAAGGCGCAGGGCCATCGCCTCAAGCCGTGCCGGATCGGCAGGAAGCGGCGGAGGCCGTGGCGCGGCGGGCGGCGCCTTGCCCTGCGGCGGCGCGGGCGGGCGCAGGTCGATCCGCACCACGCGCTGCGACGGGCGGTCGGTGGGGGGGGCCGGGCGGTCAGGCGGCGCGACAGGGGCAGCGCGGGCAGGCAGCGGGGCTGCGGGCAGACCCGCCGCAGCCGGGCGGGCGGCTTCTGCCTGTCGCGCCACCGGGGGCCGCGCGGGCGCGGTCTGCGCCGGCAGGACCGGGGCCGCCGCCAAGGGGGCAACAGGCCGAGCGGGGGCGCCAACCGGCAGTGGCATCTGCCGGGCGGGGGGCATGGCCATGGCGGGGGACGCCTCTTGCCGCGGCGGCGGGGGCGCGGCCACCGGGCGCGCGGGGGGCATCGGCGCCGCGGCGTCGGGGGCCGGCGTTTCGGGTGCAGGCACGGGCGCCGGGGCCGCACCGGGATGCAGCACCGCACCACCGCCCGCGGCCTCGGGCACCTCTCCGACCAGCCGGGCAAGACGGGGCAACCGCATCAGCCCGCCCCCCCCTTCGCCGCGCCCATCACCTCGGCCGCAAGGATGCGGCGCAGATAGGACTGCCGGCGCGCGACCGGAAGCGACAGGATCTCGGCTTCGCTCCAGTGATAGCACGAGGCAAGACGGTGGACCTCATCCAGCAGGCGGTCGGCGCGGGCGCGCATTTCGGCATCCAGAAAGGCCGCGACATCAAAGGGCAGCACCATCGGCGCGCCACAGTCGGTGCAGGCGGTGCCGATTTCCAGCCCCAGACCCGCGGCCCTCATCTCAAGCGCCAGAAGCGTGGCGGCGCGCGTCGGGCCTGACAGACGGGCCGCGGCCTGATCCTCGTCGCCCAGCAGCAGCCCCAGAAGCCGCCGCAACGCCGCCTCGCCCGCCACGCCCGAAGCCTCCAGCGCCAGAAGATGCGACAGCCGGATCGGGCCTTCGTCCCCCGACGGGACCGAGGCACCGCGCGGCAGATCGTCGGCCGAAAAGATCAGCGCGATCCCCGCGCCACAATCCGGGCAGGTGGCCTCGGCCTCGATCCGGCGGCCGAACAGATGGCTTCGCAGCGCCAGAAGCCGCGCCTCCCATTCGGGCAGCGCGGGATCGCCCGCCACTTCGGGGCCAACCGCCGAGGCCAGCGCCAGCAGCCGACCATGCGGCCCCACCGCTGCCGTGTCGTGAAACGCCATCTCGTCCCGTCCGGTCAGGGCGCGCATCGGTCAGGCCCTTCCGGCTCAGGTCTCGGCCGGCTCCGTCACCGCCTCGTCCAGCTCGAACCCTTCGTATTCCACCTTCAACGTCTGGATCGCGATGGCATTGGCGTTGGCGTCCATCTCGGGGAGGGCCTGAAACTCGCTGACCCAGGCGCGAAGCAGGTTGAAGGCCATCACAGGCGTGCCCTGCATGTTCAGCACCTGAACCCGCACCGATTTGCGATAGCGCAGCAGGCTGTTGGCGGCCTCGCCCTGCGGGTTGTTGACCTCTTGCGCCCATTCAAGGAACTGCCGGTCATGGGTCAGGCCGGCTTCGAAGGTGACGGGTTCGAACTTGGTGCGGCCGGGCAGCTTGCGCACCACGCCCGCATCGGCGGCGGCCCGCCATTCGATTGCCTCGGTCGCCTTCTTGATCGCCGACATCTTGGACAGGGCGGCCACAGTGCGGCCATCCCATGTCACACGGAAGCGGAAGTTCTTGTAGGGGTCGATCCGGTGCGCGTTGACGGTGAACATCGGCATGGCAGGGCTCCTCAGCGCCGGGTCATCTGGCTCAGGGTGACGATCACGAATTCGGCAGGACGCAGCGGCGCGAAGCCCACAAGGACATTGACGACACCGGCCGCCTGATCGTCGGGCGTCGTGGTGTCGGCGTCGCATTTCACGAAGAATGCCTCGCGGCTGGTCGCGCCGGCGAAGGCGCCGTTGCGGAACTGTGCCTCCATGAAGGCACCGATGGAGGCACGCAGCGCGGCCCACAGGTCTTCGTCATTGCCTTCGAACACCGCCCATTGGATGCCGTTGTAAATCGAGCGGCGCAGGAACATCGCGGTGCGACGGACGTTGATGTAACGCCATTCGGTCGTGGGCCGGCCGGTGCGGCCGCCCCAGACCACCCGCCCCGCGCCGGGGACGGTGCGCAGCGCGTTCAGCCCGTGGGGGTTCATCTGGTCCTGATGGCGGTCAAGCACCTGAAAATCCAGACCGACCGCGCCGGTCAGCGTGGCCTCGATTCCGGCGGCGACCTTCCAGACCCCGCGGCGGCCATCGGTGCGCCCGTAAAGCCCCGCGACATGGCCGGCCGAGGGGATCGCCCGCGTCGGATTGCGCCCCACCCCGGCCGGGTCCGAGATCACGATCCACGGCCAGTAAAGCGCGCGGTGATCCGAAGACGTGATGCCGGTCCGGGCGTGGCCCACCGCCGCCGCCACCGGATCGGCCGCCCCGCGCGCGCGCGGCGCATCGGCGACAAGGAACAGATCGCGCTGGGGCCGCGTCTCGACATAGCCCATCACGGCATTCACAAGCCCATTGTATTCGGCGTCGCTTGTCGCCCCCAGCATCCCGTCCGAGGCGCAGACGATCAGCGCCGCATCGTCGATGCCGTCAAGCCCGGCCAGTGCGGCCGTATAGGCATTGGCGGCCATGGTCGCGGCCCCGCCGCGCCCGCCGGTCATCGCCACGCCCGGCGTGTTGCCGGTCACTCCGCCCTGATTGCGCGGCCGGAACGCCACCACCGGATCGGTCCCCGCCCATTCGACATAGGCAGAGCGGGCGAACTGGTCGATCATGTATTTCTCATCGGACGGATCGGCGGAAAGCCCCTCGAACCGCTCGACCTCGCGGGTGTCGGCCTCGCCCACGGGGCGATGGAAGACGATCGCGTTGAAGCGGGCCGGATCGCCGTCGGTGGCGTCAGTGATCGCCACCCGCAGCGCGTTCCCCCACTGACCCGGACCGCGCGCCCGCAACGCCGACCGGCCCGCGCCGCGCAGGATGCCGACCTCGCCCGCGGCAAGGTTGTCGGGGCGGAAGGCGGGGCCCGACCAGCGGATGTCGGGATCGGCGGCAAGCTGGGTCATCAGCGTGTCGGGCAAAAGGTTGGTCAGCGTCGGGTTCACCGCCCGGTTGGCGAAGTTCGCGCCGTTGTCGGTCGAGACCCGCACCGTCAGGTTGAACTCGCCCGCGTTGCCGCTGGTGGCATTGGCCACCACGATCTGGATCAGCTCGTTGTCGGCCGGCGCCCGCGCCTGCACGATGCGCGCCCGCGCCCCTGCCGGGCCGGCCAGCGTCACCGCGCGTTCGGCATCGACCGGCAGTTCCGCCGCCGCGGCCGGATTGCCGCCATCGGCCGCCACAAGGCGCAGCACATAGGCGCGCGGCCCGCCATTGTCGAAGAACCCCTGCACCGCATAGGGCATGAACAGCCGCTGGGTCGCCGCATCGCCCTGATTGCGGAAATGGCCACCGAACAGGCGCCGGAACTGGATCGCGCTGGTGATCGAGGTGGGGCCGATGGGGCCACGTTCGGTTTCGCCCACAAAGATGGTGACGGCGGTCGGCGCGGCCTCGATGGCACGCGCGCCGCCCGGCGCCTCGCGGACATAGACACCGGGGGTCAGGGGGGTGGTCATGGTGATCCTCGCGCGCTGGCTGTGGGCGTGCGGCATCGGTCGGCGGCGGCCGGCCCGCGCCCGGACAATGAACCTGAGACCAGCGGAAAGACCCGCCGTCTGACGAACGTGCTTACGAAAGCTGGACCCGCGCAGGCGATCGCGCTTGCGCGGAAACTCTGTTCAGGCAGGCCACAGGGCGCCACAATTGCGCGTCAAAGAGCTGTGGGGCTTGCCCGGCAACACCCCAAAGCCGCGGTCTGGGCCTTTATCGCGTGATCATCAGCCACCTAGCCGATTCGCGTCAAGATTGTTTCAATTCACGCCGTGGTAATTGGCAAATGGCCATCATTGTGCCGAAACGGGCACCACTGCGGCCGGCGCCCGCGGTCAGAACACCGCATGTTCCCCCAGATCGACGCGCGCTTCGTCGCGCAGCAGCCGGTCATAGAAGTCGAACAGCGTTTCCGACCCGGCCGAGGGCGTGGCATCGGCATCATAGCGCCCGGTGACCGGATCAAGGACCAGCATCGATTCGGTCGCGTAATAGCGCCCGATGCGGGCCAGTTCGGCCTTGTCGCGCAGGCGCGGAAAGACCCGCCCCAGCCCGTCCAGAACCGCGATGATCGTATCGAGCAGCGCCACCGGCACCTGCCGGAACCGCGGTTCGCGGCCAAGCGCCCGGAACAGGTAGTCGCCCTGTTCGCGCGGGGTGATCGCCGCGCCCGGCCCGCCGATCGGCAGGATACGGTTGCGGCGGGCGGGATCGTCCAGACAATCGGCCATATAGGCGCCAAGGTCGTCGTCGCTGATCGGCTTGCAGGCGGTCAGCGTGCCGTCTCCGAACAGAAGGAAGGGCTTGCCCTTGCGCACCCTCTCGACCTGACCCGACAGCGATTTGAAGAACGCGGTCGGGCGCACGATGGAATACTCCAGCCCCGATTGCGCCAGAACCGTCTCGAACGCCAGTTTCGCCTGCTGGAACGCCAGCAGCGGGCGCTGCACGCAGATTGCCGACAGCAGCACGACCTGCGTCACCCCGGCCCGTTCTGCCGCCGCAAGCGCATCGACATGGGCCTTGTGGTCGATGGCCCAGGCGTCACGCGGCACCCCCGTGCGCGAGGCAAGGCAGGACACCAGCGCATCAAACCGTTCACCACAAAAGCCGTCACGCGCAATCGAGGCCGGATCAGTCACATCGCCAAAGCGCAGGATCGCGGCATCCGGCAGACCGCGCCGGTCCCCGGGGGTGCCGGGGCGCAGGAAGCACACGACCTGATGCCCGCGCCGCAGCAGCGCGGCAACGGTGGCCCGGCCGATGGTGCCGGTGGCGCCAAGCATGAACACCCGCCGCGGGCGGGGCGAAAGGGGCGCGGGATGCAGTTCGGTCATGGCATTGTCCTTACCGGCCGCGAAGGCAGGGTCGTGGCGGGTTCCGGCCCCACCATAGGCAGGGCCGGGCCGGATCTGAAGGGGACGTCCGGTCGCGCCGGGGTGCCCGGACATCCCCGAGCACGCAGCGTCCTTGCCTGTGGACGCACCCGACAGGCTGGCCCCCGGCCTTAACGCAGACGGTTAATCTGCGCCGGATGCCGCCGGCCCAACCATGTCTCGGTCGGCGGAGCGCCTGACAGGCTGGCCCCCGACCTTAACGCAGACGGTTGATCTGCGCGGGATGCAACTGGCCCAGCCATGTCTCGGTCAGCGGCACGCCCTCGCGGGTGAGGAAGGCGCGCAGGTCGGCGGTCTCGACACCCTCGCCGGCCTTCAGATCGAAGATCAGCCGCCAGCGGTCGGTGCCCACCACCGGCAGGGTGTAGGGGCGCAGGATCTCGACGCCCGCAGGGGCCGAGATTTCGGGGGTGACGCCATCCTGCTGGCCAAGGCCCGCCAGCGCCGGGCCTTCGAACTCCAGCACGACCTTGATGACATCCCTGGGCCGCGGCTGGCCCGGCACGCCGCCATTGCCGATCCGCGTGGCCACCGTGCGCGCCAGTGTCATCTGAACCGGGGGGGTCGCAACCCAGTGCAGCCGATAGTCAAAGCGCATCTCCTCGCCGGGAAGCGGTTGCTTCTCGGGGTTCCAGAACGCCACGATGTTGTCATAGATCTCGTCGTCGGTCGGGATCTCGATCAACTGCACCGCACCCGCCCCCCAGGGCGAGGTGGGTTCGACCCAGACCGAGGGGCGGCGGTCGTAGAACACGCCGTCGTCCTGATAGTTGTCAAAGTCGCGGTCGCGCTGGACCAGACCGAAGCCCTTCACATCGCGGTCGAAATAGCTTGAGGTCACCACCCGATCCGGGTTGTTCAGCGGCCGCCAGATATGTTCTCCCGCGCCGGTATGGACCATCAGACCGTCGGTGTCATGCACCTCGGGGCGCCAGTCCGCCGCCTGAAAACGGTTGGCTTCCGAATACCAGAACATCGAGGTCAGCGGCGCCACGCCCAGCCGCTCGACCCCGTTGCGGAAGAACAGCCGGGACGAGATGTCCATCACCTGACCCTTGCCGTCCTCATTGCGCATCACCATGCGGTAGGCGCCCGCAACGCTGGGGCCGTCAAGCAGCGCATGGATCACCGTCCGGCCCTCGGCATCCTCTTCGATGTAGAATTCGGTAAAGCGGGGGAACTCTTCCGGGATCGACAGGCCGGTGTTCAGCGCGACGCCGCGGGCCGACAGCCCATACTGGCGCAGCGCGCCATCGGTGCGGAAATAGGCCGCGCCCAGAAACGAGATCCAGTCGCTTTGCATGTCGGGCCGCATGATGCGGAAGCCGGCATAGCCCGCGTTGCCCGCCAGCGTCCGGGCGGGGCTGTCCTCGGGCATGTCGAACTGGTCGGGGCTGTAGATCACCTCGCGCGCGGCGCCGTCCTTGACGGCGAAGATGCGGACGGGCTGGCGGAAATAGGTGCCAAGATGGAAGAACTGCACCGGCGTGGTGCCAAGGTGCAGCGTCGCCTCGGGGCGGAAGCGGATGCGCCAATGCGCGTCATAGTCGATCTTTTCCAGCACCTCGGGCTGTGCGACCGGTGTCGGCACATGCGCCTGCCGGGCCAGTGCCGCGGCACGGTCGGCCAGCGCGTCAAAGCTGAAGGCGGCAGGCTCTGAATAGGTCAGGCCGGGCAGCGCCGCCGGGGCGGCGGCCGGCTGATCGGCCGCCGCGGGGGCGGCAAGGAGCAGCGCGGACAGAAGACTGAGGGCTGTGATGCGAAGGGGCGGCAAGAGGGGCTCCATGACTGCCTCCACGGGCGGAGGGTTGCGCATCGCATGTGGGGGAATCGGGCCAAAATCAAGGCCCGCCTGCATCGGAGGCAACAGATGCGGCGGCAGGCGCAGGAAAAGCACAGGAAGCGGCGGGGCCATGCCCCTGTCACAGATCCGCAACCGCCCCGTCACAAGACCGTGGCCTTCGCGCGGCATAGCCGGATCACCCGGCCCGCCCGACAGCGGCCGCCCCTGTGCCCCGGAGGTTCGTTCCCGTGCTCGACCTGACCCCTGCCGCCATTCCCGCCCCGACCATGGCCCGCCAGATCGGGGCACTGGTGCACCGCCGCCCGGCGCTGACTGCCGCGGGGCTGACCGAACGGCTGTTCTCGCGGCTGTTCCACGGCCTTGTCTATCCGCAGATCTGGGAAGACCCCGTTCCCGACATGGCCGCCCTTCGGATCGGCGCCGGCCAGCGGCTGGCGGTCATCGCCTCGGGCGGCTGCAACATGATGTCCTATCTGACTGCCGGCCCGGCCAGCCTGCTGGCTGTCGATCTGTCGCCCGCCCATGTGGCGCTGGGGCGGCTGAAGCTGGCCGCGGCGCAGCACCTGCCCGATCACGCGGCCTTCTTCGACTTTTTCGGTCGCGCCGACCGGGCCGAGAATGTCGCGGCCTACGACCGCTTTCTTGCCCCCCGGCTGGACCCCGACACCCGCCGCCACTGGGAAGCGCGCAGCCTGAACGGCCGCCGGATCGAGCTGTTCGCGCGCGGCTTTTATCGCCATGGCGCGCTTGGCCGTTTCATCGGCGCGGGGCATCTGCTGGCGCGGCTTGGCGGCGCCGACCTGCGCCAGTTCCTGGCCTGCCGCACCATCGACGAGCAGCGCAGCCTGTTCAACACTCGGATCGATCCGCTGTTCTCGTCTTCGTGGGTGCGGGCGCTGGCCAGCCATCCGGCGGCGCTGTTCGGGCTGGGGATTCCGCCGGCGCAATACGACCTGCTGGCCGCCGATGGCGAAGTCACCGAGGTTCTGCGCCGCCGCCTGCACCGCCTGCTGTGCGATTTTCCCTTGCGCGACAATTACTTTGCCTGGCAGGCGCTGGCCCGCCGCTATCCCTGCCCCGGCGAGGGCGCGCTGCCGCCCTATCTGGAACCTGACGCCTTCGAGGCCTTGCGCGCCCATGCCGACCGTGCGCGGATCGTGAACCGCCCGCTGACCGAGGCGCTTGTCGACGAGGCGCCCGGCACGATCCACGGCTTCAGCCTTCTGGATGCGCAGGACTGGATGAGCGATGCGCAACTGGGCGCGCTCTGGCAGCAGATCACCCGCACCGCCGCACCGGGGGCCAGCGTGATCTTCCGCACCGGCGGCGCGACCGACATCCTGCCCGGTCGCGTCCCGGCCGAGGTGCTGGGCCAGTGGCAGCTTGACCCCGACGCCTCGCGCGACGGGTTTGCCAGCGACCGCTCGGCGATCTATGGCGGGTTCCATGTCTACCGGCGGCGGGCATGACCGGCGTTGACACGACGACGGCGGGCCATGCCGCGCTGATGGATGCCACCTATCGCCACCAGCGGCTGATCTATGATGCGACGCGGCGGTATTTCCTGCTGGGCCGGGACGAGATGATCGCAGCCCTGCACCCGCCCCCCCGCGCCCGTATCCTTGAGATCGCCTGCGGCACCGGGCGCAATCTTGACCGGATCGGCCGGCGCTGGCCGGATGCGCGGCTGTTCGGGCTGGACATCTCGGACCAGATGCTGCGCTCGGCCCGGCGCAAGCTGGGTCCGCGCGCGATGCTGGCGCAGGGCGATGCCACGGGCTTTGACGCCGAACGCCTGTTCGGCACGCAGGGGTTCGACCGGATCGTGATCTCTTACGCGCTGTCGATGATCCCCGACTGGCGGGCCGCGTTGTTGCAGGCGGCGCGGCATCTGGCCCATGGAGGCGAGCTGCATCTGGTGGATTTCGGCGGCCAGACCGGCCTTCCGCACTGGATGGGCGCGGGCCTGCGCGGCTGGATCGGGCGGTTCCACGTCTCACCACGCCCCGATCTGGACCGCGCACTGGCCGAGACCGCCGCCGCCATCGGTGGCAGCAGCGCGCTTCGGCCGATGTTTCGCGATTATGCGGTCTGCGGCTGGGTGAAACGGCCCGCCGGGTGACAGCGGTGGCCGGGGCGCCTCAGCCGGCCGGGGCCGCGCGTTCTTCGGTCCTTGACCGCGCGGGGCCGGCGGATGCACCGATCACCTTTGCGTCAACCGGCTGCCATGGCAGCGTTTGTTGCTACCATCAGGGCTGTGACACGCAACCCGAGGATGCCGATGACCCTGACGCGCCGACACGCCCTTCTGGCCGGGGCCGCCCTGCCCTTCGCCGCTGCCGTCCCCGTTCCCGCGCGTGCCGCGGCCGAACAACAGGGCAGCGCGGTTGCCCCTTTCCGCCGCTTCCGCCTTGGCCGGTTCGAGGTGACACCGCTTCTGGCCGGCACGCGGGTGCAGGAAAACCCCAAACAGATCTTCGGCCTGAACGCCCCGCAGGATGCGTTCGAGGCCGCGGCCCGCGCCGCCTTCCTTCCGACCGACCGGGCGCAGGGGTTCTTCACGCCCACGCTGGTCAATACCGGAACCGCGTTGATCCTGTTTGACACCGGCCTGTCGGCCGAGGGCATCTTTGCCGCACTGGCGGCGGCCGGTCACAGCCCCGAACAGGTCGATCTGGTGGTGATCACCCACATGCATGGCGACCATATCGGCGGGCTGATGACAGGCGACACGCCCACCTTCGCCAACGCCCGCTATCTGACCGGACAGGTCGAGAACGACCACTGGGCGCAGCAGTCAAACGACGGCTATGAGGCGAAGATGCGCCCGCTTCTGGACCGGACCGGCTTTGTCGAACCCGGGGCCGAGATCGCGCCGGGCATCACCGCGGTCGAGGCTTTCGGCCACACGCCGGGGCACATGGCCTATCGTCTGGAAAGTGGGGGGCAGGCGCTGATGCTGACCGCCGACACCGCGAACCATTATGTCTTTTCGCTGGGGCACCCGGATTGGGAAGTCAGCTTTGACGCCGACAAGGCCGCCGCCGCCGCAACCCGGCGCCGGATCTTTGGCCAGATCGCTGACGACCGCATCCCCTTCATCGGCTATCACATGCCCTTCCCCGCCATCGGCTATGTCGAGCGCGCAGGCGATGGCTTCCGTTTCGTTCCCGAAAGCTATCAGTTGATGCTGAACGGCTGACACGGCGGCCGGGCAGAGCTGACTCAATCCAGCCGGAACAGCTTGTCCCGGCTGGTCGCGCCGCGCAGCAGGGTCAGGCGGGTCTTGGCCACCCCCAGCGCGGCGGCCAGCGCCTCGGTCACGGCGCGGTTGGCCTTGCCGTCCTCGGGGACGCAGGTGACATGGACGCGGATCGTGCCGTCCTGAACCTCGACCTTGGTGCGCGAGGCGCGCGGGGTCACGCGCACCGCGAAGGGTGCGCCGGGAACCACCACCGCCTCCAGCGCCGGATCGGCCATCGGGTCAGCCGCCCCATGTCCGATCAAGCACCGCCAGCCAGTTTTCATGGCACAGCTTGCGCAGAAGCGCGGTGTCATAGCCATGCGCCCGCATCGCGTCTTGCAGCGCGGGCAACCCGGTCACGTCACCGATCAGTTCGGGAATGGTCGCGCCGTCGAAATCGGACCCAAGGCCGACATGATCTTCGCCCAGATGGGCGATCAGGTGATCGAGATGGCGCAGAACCGGCTCCCATCCCATTGCGGCGGACTGCCGGCCATCCTCGCGCAGGAACGAGGTCGCAAAGTTCAGCCCCACCATGCCGCCGCTGTCGCGGATCATCGCCAGCTGGCGGTCGGTCAGGTTGCGGGTCGAAGGGGTGACGGCATGGGCGTTGGAATGGGTCGCCACCAGCGGCGCATCCGAGATCCGCGCCACATCGTCGAACCCCTTTTCGTTCAGATGCGACAGATCCACCATGATCTTCAGCCGGTTGCATTCCGCAATCAGCCGCAGCCCGGCCTCGGTCAAGCCCTCGCCGGTGTCGGGGGTGCCGGGGAAGCGGAACGGGACGCCATGGCCGAACACGGTCGGGCGGCTCCAGACCGGGCCGAGCGAGCGCAGGCCAAGCGCATGGAACAGATGCAGCGCGTCAAGGTCGGGGCCGATGGCTTCGGCGCCCTCCATATGCATGATGCCGGCGATCACGCCGTCGGCAAGGCAGGCCCGCAGGTCGGCGGTGCTGCGGCAGATCCTGAAGGCGCCCGGGGCGGCCCGTTCCATCCACAGCAGATGGCCGGCCATGGCCAGCGCCACCGGCTGGGCCTGTTCATGCCGGATCAGCGCCGGCAAGGGCAGATCGAACGGCGGATTGTTCATCATCGCCTCGAAGTCCGGCGCGTCATGCGGCTGCGGCGAGGGGATGTAGATCGCGAAAAAGCCACCGGCAAAGCCGCCCTTGCGCATCCGAGGCAGGTCGAGATGGCCGTTGCCATCGCCGTGAAGCCAGATCGCCTGTCGCGCGGCAGGATTGCGCACAAGGCGCAGCAGGAAATCGTTGTGGCCGTCGAAGACCGGAATTGGCGGGGTCATGGGGTGGCTCCGGCGGGGGTGTAGCCTTCGGATGCGGAAAGCAGGGCGCGGGTGTAGGCTTCGGCGGCGGAACGGGCGCGCAGGCTGTCACGGGTCAGTTCCTCGACCGCGCGGCCGTGCTGCATCACCAGCAACCGCTCGCACATGTGGGCGACCACGGCAAGGTCATGGCTGACAAGGATATAGGTCAACCCGCGTTCGCTGCGCAGCCGGTCAAGCAGGTTCAGAACCTCGGCCTGGATCGAGGCATCAAGCGCCGAGGTAGGTTCGTCCAGCAGCAGAACCCGCGGCTCCAGGATCAGGGCGCGGGCGATGGCCACACGCTGACGCTGGCCGCCCGACAACTGATGCGGATAGCGGAAGCGGAAGCCCGCGCCGAGGCCGACCTCGTCCAGGGCTTGAAGGATGCGGCTTTCACGGTCGGCAAAGCCGTGGATCGCCAGCGGTTCCGACAGGACGCGGTCGATGGTGTGGCGCGGGTGAAGCGAGGCATAGGGATCCTGGAACACCATCTGCACCCGGCGGTGAAAGGCGGCCGAGCGGCGGCGGCCAAGCGGCTCGTTCACGACGGTGACGGCGCCGGCGGTGATCGGCGCCAGCCCGCACAGCGCCCGCAGCACCGTGGATTTGCCCGAGCCGCTTTCACCGACGATGCCATAGCTTTCGCCCTCGGCCACCGCGGCCGAGACGCCGCGCACGGCCTGAACCTCGCCAAAGCTGACGTGAAGATCGCGGATGTCGATCAGGGCCATCAGAGCGCCCACCCGGCTTCGCGTTGCAGCGTGGGCAGCGGACGGCGGCCGCCCTCGATCCGCGGCAGGCAGTTCAGAAGGCCTTGGGTATAGGGGTGGCGGGCCTGTGCCAGATCCGCGGCTGCCAGTTCCTCGACCACGCGGCCGGCATACATCACCAGCACCCGGTCGCAGAAACTGCCAACCAGCCGCAGGTCGTGGCTGATGAAGATCAGACCCATGCCGCGATCCTCGACCAGCCGGTCGAGGATGCGCAGAACCTCGATCTGCACGGTCACGTCGAGGGCCGAGGTCGGCTCGTCCGCGATCAGCAGGTCGGGCTCGGCCATCAGCATCATCGCGATCATCGCGCGCTGGCCCATGCCGCCCGAAAGTTCATGCGGATAGGCGGCGAAGACGCGGGCGGGATCACGGATCTGCACCGCATCCAGCATCGCCATGGCGCGGTCGTGCGCTTCGGCGCGCGGGGCGCGGGCGGCCTCGATCAACTGGCGGCCGATGGTCATCACCGGGTTGAGCGAGAATTTCGGATCCTGCATCACCATCGAGATCCGCGCGCCGCGCAACTGCCGCCACTGGCGCGGGGTGGCGCGGCAAAGATCGATGCCATCGAAGCTGAGCCGGTCGGCGGTGGCGCGGCCGGGAGGGGGCGTCAGGCCAAGGATCGCGCGGCCGGTCTGCGATTTGCCCGAGCCGCTTTCGCCAACGATGCCAAGGCGTTCGCGCCCCAGTGCGAAAGAGACGCCGCGCACGACCTCGGCCGGGCCCTGCCGGGTCGGGAAGGTCACGCGAAGATTGTCGACATGCAGTAGCGTCATCGGCGGGCCTTGGGCTTGTGGCCGGCGTCGGAGCCTCCGGCGGGGATATTTGGGCCAGAATGAAAGCGCGGGGCGGTCATTTGCGGGCCTTGGGGTCGAGCACGTCGCGCAGGCCGTCGCCGAGCAGGTTGAAGCCGAGCGACACGGCGAAGATTGCAAGGCCGGGCATGGTTGCGACCCACCAGTGGTCGATGATGAAGCGGCGGCCGCCGGCGATCATCGCGCCCCATTCGGGTTGGGGCGGTTGGGCGCCAAGGCCGAGGAAGCCCAGGCCGGCCGCTGTGAGGATGATGCCCGCCATGTCGAGTGTGACGCGGACGATGACCGACGACAGGCAAAGCGGCGTGACATGGCCCCAGAGGATGCGCAGGTGCGAGGCGCCTTGCAGGCGGGCGGCGCTGATGAAATCGCTGTTGCGGATGGTCAGCGTTTCGGCGCGCGCGAGGCGGGCGTAGGGTGGCCAGGAGGTCAGCGCGATCGCGATGATCGCGTTTTCGATCCCGGGGCCGAGGGCCGCGACAAAGGCCAGCGCCAGAATGAGGCGCGGGAAGGCCAGGAAGATGTCGGTGACGCGCATCAGCACCGTATCGATCCAGCCGCCGAAGTAGCCGGCCGTCGTGCCGATGGCGAGGCCGATAGGGGTGGCGATCAGGGCCACCAGCGCCACCACCATCAGCGTCAGTTGCGAGCCCCAGATCACCCGGCTGAGGATGTCGCGCGCCAGATCGTCGGTGCCCATCGGATGCGCCCATGAGGGTGGCAGCAGCCGTTCGGTGCGCAGGTCTCCGCCGGTCAGGGGGTTGTGCGGGGCGATCCAGGGGGCAAGGACTGCGAGCGCCAGAAGCGTCAGCACGATGGCAAGCCCCAGCATTGCCAGCCGGTTTTCCTTGAAGGCCAGCCAGGTGCGCCAGGCCTGGCCCAGCCGGGCCTGGCGGCGCGATCGGGGGTGTTCGGTCAGCAGCCACTCGGAACGGGTCATGGTCGCACCTGCCGCCGCGTACGCGGGTCGAGAAGGGTGTAAAGCAGGTCCGACAGCAGGTTGAGCGAGACGAACACCGCGCCGATCACCAGCGTTCCGCCAAGCACTGCGTTCATGTCTGCCACTTGCAGGCTGTTGGTCAGGTAAAGGCCAAGGCCGGGCCAGGCGAATACGGTTTCGGTCAGGACCGAGCCTTCAAGCAGGCCGGCATAGGACAGTGCCACCACCGTCACCAGCGGCACGGCGGCGTTTCGCAGCGCGTGGACCCAGATGATGCGCCATTCCGGCACGCCCTTGACGCGGGCGGTGGTGACATATTCCTGTGCGAGTTCGGCCAGCATGAAGCTGCGGGTCATCCGGCTGATATAGGCCATCGAGAAATAGCCCAGCAGCGCCCCCGGCAGGATGATATGCGACAGCGCATTGCCGAAGGCGGCCCATGCGCCCTGCATGGCGCTGTCCAGCAGCAGAAGTCCGGTTGTCGCGGTGAAGCTGTATTCGTGGGCGATGTCGATCCGGCCCGGACCCGCCACCCAGCCAAGCTGCGCGTAAAACAGCAAAAGGCCCAGCAGCCCCAGCCAGAAGATCGGCGCGGAATAGCCGACAAGGCCCAGCACCCGCACGATCTGGTCGATGGCACGGCCCTGTTTCACCGCCGAGATCACCCCCAGCGGGATGCCGAACAGCGTGCCGATCACGATGCCCACCGTCGCCAGTTCCACCGTCGCCGGGAACACCCGCGCCAGATCGTCGATCACCGGGCGTTTGGTCAGGAACGAGCTTCCCAGATCGCCCGACAGCACGTTGGTCAGATAGATCCAGAACTGTTCCCACACCGGGCGATCAAGGCCCATTTCCAGAAACATCGCGTCATAGGTCGACTGGCTGGCCCGGTCGCCCACCGCACGCAGCACCGGATCGACCGACATGAAGCGGCTGATCGCGAAGGTCACGAGAAGCAGGCCCAGGAAGGTCACGGCGACTGTCAGCGCCACCTTCACGCCCTTCCAGAGCCAGAGAAAGAGGGCGCCTTTGCGCCCCCTTCCGATCTGCGGGGTTCCGGTCATCTACTTGGTCACGGCCCGGAACGAGTTGTCGTTGAACGACGGGCCGATGATGTAGCCCTCGACGTTCTTGCGCATCGCGACCACTTCGGATTCCTGGAACATGATCACGAAGGGCGAGGTCGCCAGGACCTCCTCCTGCATCTCGCGATACATCTGCGCGCGCTTTTCGGCGTCGCGTTCCAGCACCGCGGCATCGGCCTTGGCGGTCAGCTCGGGGATCTCCCAGGCGTTGCGCCAGGCGAGCGGTTTTGATGCCGCCGTGTCCGAGTTGTCGGGGTTCTGCGCGAAGGTCGCGTTGGTGTGGGGATCCTGATAATCCGGGCCCCACTGGCCGATGTAGATATCATGCGTGCGGGCGCGGTATTTTTCCAGCGTCTGGCCGCCGTCGCCGGGGATGATCTCTAGGGTGATGCCGGCCGCTGCCATGGTCTGCTGGATCGCCTGCGCGATCGAGGTCACCTCGGGGGTGTTGCGCGTATCCATCGTCACGGTGAAGCCGTCGGGCAGGCCGGCCTTGGCCAGAAGGTCTTTGGCCTTTGCCGGGTCGAAGGAATAGGGATTTTCGTCCAACGCGCCAAGGAACCCTTCGGGCAGGAAGGTCTGGTGCTTTTTCTTCATCCCCTTCACCAGTGTCTCGGCGATGGCGTCGTAATCGACGAGCCATTTCATCGCCTCGCGCACTTCGGGTTTGGCCAGGTGTTCGTTCTTCTGGTTCAGGCCCAGATAGAAGATCGTGCCCTTCACCCCGCTTTGAATCTTGATGTCGGGGTTCTGGCTCAGCGCCTCGATTTCCTCGGGCAGAAGCTTGCGGGCGATGTCGATGTCGCCCTGTTCCAACAACAGCCGTTCGGTCGCGGCCTCGGGGATGTGACGGTAGATGCTGCGCGCCATGGCGGGGCGTTCGCCGTCCCAGTTGTCGTTACGCTCCATCACGACGGCCTCGTTGGCACGCCATTCGCGGATCGTATAGGGGCCGGACCCGGCATAGTTGGTTTTCAGCCAGTTGTAGCCCCAGTCGCCATCGACCTCGTTCGACTGCACCAGATCCTTGTCGACCACCGCCGCGACCGTCGCGGTCAGGCAGTAAAGCAGGAAGGTCGGCGCATAGGCCTTGTCCATTTCCAGCGTAAAGCTGTAGTCGCCGGTCTGCTTGACCTTTTCTTCCACATTGTCCGGGGTCAGCCCGAACTGGCCCAGGATGAAGGCGGGCGACTTGTCCAGTTTCACCGCGCGAACAAGGGAATAGACCACATCCTCGGCGCTCAGATCGTTGCCCGAGGCGAATTTCTTGCCTTGGCGAACCGTGAAGCTCATCGTTTTGCCGTCCTCGGACAGCTCCCAGCTTTCCGCCACGCGGCCGAAGATCTTCGAGACGTCATCGACCTCGTAGCCGATGATCGTCTCATAGCTGTTGCCGATGATCTCGGAGGCGGTGAATTCGAACACCTCGGCCGGGTCGAGGGTGATCATGTCGTCGATCGCCCATGCCTGGATGAAAGTATCGGGTGGCGTCTCGGCGGAAAGCGGTGCCGTGGTCAACGCCAATGCGGCAACCGCCGCCGTCGCCAGCAAGCGCGCTCGGATGAACATGAAGAACCCCCTGTCGAAGTTTTTTGTGGCGGAACCCTGTCCGACGCCGGGCGTCGGGACGGGCCTCGGGGTTAAGCTGACCAGCCGTTCACGGAAGTGTCAAGGCCGCTTCTCAGGTCGAGAGCATTGGCCGGCCGGGGCGCGAACTCCGCTTGACCCGGCGCGGCCGATCCTGATGATCGCGCGGGAAAAGGAGACGCCCATGCCCGCGCCGAAGCCCGAGGTTCTCGACTTCCTGCTGCACCGCCGCTCGCGTCCGGCCAAGACGCTCGGCCTGCCGGTGCCGTCGCCCGATCAGTTGCAGCCGATCCTGACCGCCGCGCTGCGCACGCCCGATCATGGCAAGCTGGAACCCTGGCGGCTGATCGTGCTGGCACGCGGGGCGATGGGCCGGCTGGTGCGGCTGGCCGAGACCCGCGCCGATGCGCTTGGCCTTGACGACGAGCGCCGCGCCAAGGGCCGGTCGCAGTTCGAGGCCAGCCATCTGGCCGTGGTGGTGGTGGCCAGCCCCAAGCCGTCCGACAAGGTGCCCGCGATCGAGCAGACCCTGTCGGCGGGGGCCGCCTGTCTTGGGCTTCTGAACGCGGCCGAGGCGGCGGGCTGGGGCGCGAACTGGCTGACCGGCTGGCCCGCGCATGACCGCGCCTTTCTGCGCGAAGGGCTGGGCCTTGAAGATCACGAATTCGTCGCCGGCATTGTCCATATCGGGACCGAAACCATCGCCCCGCCGGACCGGCCGCGACCCGATGTTGCCAGTCTTGTCAAATGGGTAAGTGAATGATCCGCGATTTCCTTCGCGCCATCGGCCAGATCGGCGATGCGCGCTTTCGTCGTGTCGTCTGGATGGGGGTGGGCCTTGCGCTGGCGCTGCTGGCCGCGGTCTATGCGGGCTTCGTGCTGCTGTTGCAGATGGTCATGCCCGATACGATGACGATCCCCTGGATCGGTGAGATCGGCGGGCTGGACACCATCCTGTCCTGGGGATCGGCGGTGCTGATGATCGGGCTGTCGGTGTTTCTGATGATCCCGGTCGCCTCGGCCTTCACGGGGCTGTTTCTGGACCGGGTGGTGGATGCGGTCGAGGCGCGGCACTATCCGCAGCTTGCCCCGGCCAAGGCACTGCCGCTGAGCGACCAGTTGATTGACAGCGCGAATTTCTTTGCGGTGCTGGTGGTGGTGAACCTGATCGCGCTGGTGCTGTTCGCCTTTGCCGGGCCGATCTTTCCGATCCTGTTCTGGGGCCTGAATGGCTTCTTGTTGGGGCGGGAATATTTCACCCTTGTCGCGATGCGCCGGCTGGGCCGCGCCGGGGCCAAGGCGCTTCGGGCGCGCCATGCGGGGCAGATCTGGCTGGCGGGCACGCTGATGGCGGCACCGCTGTCGGTGCCGATCCTGAACCTTGTGGTGCCGGTGCTGGGGGTTGCGACCTTCACCCATCTTTATCATCGGCTGAACGCCCGGCAGGGTGCCTGACGGCGGCCGGCCTCGGGCCTTGCCCGGGGCCGGATCAGCCCGGCGTCATCCGCCCCGTCACATCGATATCTTCCAGCGAGATCCAGCCCGACAGGATGATCCCGCACACGGCCCCCCAGACCACAGTGGCCACCACCGTGGTCAAAAGCGCCTTCCTGCGCACCACAAACCCGGAAGGCGCCCCGGGCGGGGTGCCCGGCGCCACGTCCCCGGCTTCGTCCTGGCTCTGCACCCGGATGGGCAACAGGATGAAGAATACCATGAACCAGGTCACCGCATAAAGGACAGCGGCGCCGGTCGGTGTCATACCTGTTCCAGTTCCACCAGACAGCCGTTGAAGTCCTTGGGATGCAGGAACAGAACCGGCTTGCCATGGGCGCCGATCTTCGGCTCTCCGCTGCCCAGCACGCGGGCGCCCGCTTCCTTCAGCCGGTCGCGCGCGGCAAGGATATCCTCGACCTCATAGCAGATGTGGTGGATGCCGCCGGCCGGGTTCTTTTCCAGAAACCCGTTGATCGGGGAATTCTCGCCCAGCGGATACAGCAGCTCGATCTTGGTGTTGGGCAGCGTGATGAACACGACCGTCACGCCGTGGTCGGGTTCGTCCTGCGGTGCGCCCACCTCGGCGCCGAGGGTGTAGCGATACTGCGCCGCCGCCGCCTCAAGGTCGGGCACGGCGATGGCCACATGGTTCAGGCGTCCGATCATGGTCTTCTCCTTTGCGGGTTGTCCGTCTTATGAAAGCGCCACCGGCACGAGGCAAGGGGGCAGCCGGTCGCGCCGCTTAACCGGATGTTGATCCCGATGGGGTTGGATGACGCGACTCAGCCCCGCCGAGAGACGTTTCATGCCCCACCTTCACCTTCTTCCAGACCCGCCTTCGCCCGCCCCCCGCCGCACCATGCAGCCGGCACTGCCGCTGTCGGGCCTGACCATCCTTGCCGTCGAAGACAGCCATTTCGCGGCCGAGGCGTTGCGCCTGCTGTGCCACCGTTCGGGGGCAAAACTGCGCAGGACCGAAACACTGGAAGCAGCCCGCAGCCATCTGGACCTTTACCGCCCCGATGCCGTGGTGGTCGATCTAAGCCTGCCCGACGGCAGCGGCGCGGCGCTGATTGCCGAACTGACGGCCGATGCGCCGGGGCCGGTGGTGATTGCCGCCAGCGGCGACCCCTCGGGGCGCGAGGCCGCCCTTGCCGCGGGCGCGCATGGCTTCATGGAAAAGCCGCTCGACAGTCTTGCGCTGTTCCAGCAGATGCTGCTTCAGCACCTTCCCGACCGACAGCGCCCGCCCGAGGATGAGGCGCTTCCACCCCCCGATCCGTTCTCGCTGCGCGAGGATCTCAGCCGTGCGGCCACACTGGCCACCGATGCCCAGCCGCATTCGGCGCCAGCGCGCTATCTGGCCGGCTTCGTCTCGGGCATCGCCCGCAGCAGCGGCGATACACCATTGGAACAGGCCGCCCGCAGCGCCGCCGACAGCGCCGAGGGGTTGGACCGCATGAAACGGCTGATCCTGACCCGACTCGCGGGCTCGACCGGGGCATTCTAAGCCGCCACGGCCCGAACATCGGGCCGCGCGCGAACTGGGTCCAAGCCACCCTTGTCCCGTCGCTGCCGTTGGCAAACCCGCGGCGGTCGATCCGGCCCGCCTTGCCCGGTCGCGGTCGCCCTGCCTCGTCGCCGCCGATTGGCTGGCGGCCCGCGGCCCGGGCACGCTGCGGATGAGGGTCCGGCGCGGGTGCGCGTCACAACGCAGGCCCGCACGCGGACCGTCAAAGCAGGGGGTCAGTCCCTCCGCGCACCAGAGAGGTCAGGTCCGACAACCGCTCTGCCTGCCGGCCATCCGCCCCGAAGTTCCGCGGCGCCAGCCAAAGGGTGAACGCCTCGCGCAGGGCCGCCCACTCGGTATCGATCACCGAGAACCACGCCGTATCGCGGTTGCGGCCCTTCACCACGGCCGCCTGCCGGAACGTGCCCTCATAGCTGAACCCAAGCCGCTGCGCCGCCCGGCGTGACGGCAGGTTCAGCGCATCGCACTTCCATTCGCAACGCCGATAACCGGCATCAAAGGCCCATTGCATCATCAGAAACAACGCCTCGGTCGCAACCGGGCTGCGCTGGATCGCGGGCGCCAGACAGATATGGCCGATCTCGATCGACCCCGCCTCGGGCGCGATCCGCAGAAAGCTTGCCACGCCGCCGCAATGGCCGGTGTCGCGGGCGCGAATGGCAAAGAACAGCGGATCAGCGGCGCCCTCGACCCCGCGCACCCAATGGTGATAGGCCGCCGTCGAGGCAAACGGCCCATAGGGCAGGTAATCCCACAGCGTATCGTCGCCCGAAAACGCCCTGTGCAGATCCGCCGCATGCCGGTCAGCCGACAAGCGTTCCAGCAGGGCATACCGCCCCCCGGACAGATCCGAGGGGTGCGGCGGCGCCGACCAGTCTGGAACCGGGGCGCCAAACCGCGTCATCGCCTCAGTCCTTCGGCACGACGCGCAGGCGCAACTCGCGCAACTGCTCGTTGGTGGGTTCCGACGGCGCCCCCATCAGCAGATCCTCGGCGCGCTGGTTCATCGGGAACATGATGACCTCGCGGATGTTCGCCTCGTCCGCCAGCAGCATCACGATCCGGTCGATGCCGGCGGCACAACCGCCGTGCGGCGGGGCGCCATACCGGAACGCCTTGACCATGCCACCGAACCGCTTTTCGACCTCTTCCTTGGGATAGCCCGCGATCTCGAAGGCCTTGAACATGATCTCGGGCCGGTGGTTGCGGATGCCGCCCGACACCAGCTCATAGCCGTTGCAGGCCAGATCATACTGATAGGCATGAACCTTCAACGGATCGCCTTCCAGCGCCTCCATGCCCCCTTGCGGCATCGAAAACGGGTTGTGGCTGAAGTCGATCTTGCCCTCGTCGTCCGTCTCATACATCGGGAAATCGACGATCCAGGCGAATTTGAAGCAGTTTTCCTCGGTCAGCCCCAGCTCGCGGCCGATCTCGTTGCGCGCGCGCCCCGCAACGGCCTCGAAGGTCTCGGGCTTGCCGCCAAGGAAGAACGCGGCGTCGCCCTCGCCCAGCCCAAGCTGAAGCCGGATCGCCTCGGTCCGCTCGGGGCCGATGTTCTTGGCCAGCGGCCCGGCGGCTTCCATCGCCCCGTCCTCGCCCTTCCGCCAGAAGATATAGCCCATCCCCGGCAGACCCTGGGCTTGGGCAAAGGCATTCATCCGGTCGCAGAACTTGCGGCTGCCCCCCATCGGCGCCGGAATCGCGCGAACCTCGGTCCCCTCGTTCTCCAGCAGCTTCGCGAAGATCGCAAAGCCCGAGCCGCGGAAATGCTCGCTCACCACCTGCATCCGGATCGGGTTGCGCAGGTCCGGCTTGTCCGAGCCATACCACAGCATCGCATCCCGCCAGGCAATCCGCGGCCAATCGGCGTAAACCTTGCGGTCGCCGCCGAACTCCTCGAACAGCCCCTGAATCACCGGCTGCACGGCGGCGAAAACATCCTCCTGCTCGACAAAACTCATCTCGATGTCGAGCTGGTAGAAATCGGTCGGCGAACGGTCGGCCCGCGGGTCCTCATCGCGGAAACAGGGCGCGATCTGGAAATAGCGGTCGAACCCCGCCACCATGATCAACTGCTTGAACTGCTGCGGCGCCTGCGGCAACGCATAGAACTTGCCCGGATGCAACCGCGAGGGAACCAGAAAGTCCCGCGCCCCTTCGGGCGAAGATGCGGTGATGATCGGCGTCTGAAACTCGTTGAAGCCCGCCGACCACATCCGGTTGCGCAACGACCGCACCACGTTCGACCGCAGCATCATGTTGCCATGCAGCTTCTCGCGCCGCAGATCCAGGAACCGATAGGTCAGCCGGGTCTCCTCGGGATAGTCCACCTCGCCGAACACCGGCATCGGCAACTCGTCGGCGGCCCCCAGAACGGTCAGACCGCGGGCATAAACCTCGATTTCGCCGGTCGAAAGCTTCGGGTTCACCAGCGCCGCATCGCGCCCCTTCACCACGCCCTCGATCCGGATCACCCATTCGGCGCGCACCTTCTCCAACTCGGCAAAGGCCGCCGAGTCGGCATCCGCGATCACCTGCGTGATACCGTAATGGTCGCGCAGATCGATGAACAGCACGCCACCATGGTCGCGCACGCGGTGCACCCATCCCGAAAGCCGCACCTCCTGACCGACGTGCCCGGCGTTCAGATCCGCGCAAGTATGGCTACGATAGGCGTGCATAACAGTCCCCTTCCCGAGGCTTTGGTTCGTCCGCGCCGATACACTCTGCCAGCCGCGCGAAGTCAAGCCACGCCCCTTTCATTCTGGCCACAAATATCCCCCGCGGAGCGCCCGAGCCCGTCCGGCCCCGCCGGACGGGCGAGACAAACGCCGTGGCGCGGAACGCGCCTCCGTCAGATCGACCAGACGGCCGGATTAAGCCCCCGCATGGAATTGCCCACCCACAGCCGCACCCGTGGCAACGCCGCACCGGGCAGCACCGCCTCGCGGCAGGCGCCGCTGTCCAGCATGTCCGCGCGCAGGATGCCGGGCAACAGACCGCAGGACAGCGGCGGCGTGCAGAGCCCCTCGCCCGCATCGAAAAACAGCGTGGTGATCGTGCCGTCGCAGACCTCGCCCCGCTCGTTCAGCAACACCACCTCGTCCAGCCCCGCCGGCAGCGCCGCCCGCGCCCGGTCATAGGCGCCGCGGCGCGTGGATTTCACCCCAAGCCAAGGATCGGCCGACCACAACCGCTCGCCGGCCAGCCCCAGCCGCCACAGCGGTTTCACAGGCGGCAGGGGTGCCGCCTCGACCTCGATCCGCCCTGCGGAATCCAGTGTCAGGCGCATCCGGGCCGGCCCATCGGGCACTGCCGCGCGCAGCGCCTTGGCCGCCCCCTCGCACCGCCAGCCCAGCCGCGCCGCCCCGCAGGCCAGCCGCGCCAAGTGCCGGTCCAGCCGCACCAGCCGCGTGCCGTCCCATGGCAGAGTCTCGATCAGCCTCAGCCCCGGGTCGTGGGCAGCCTTGCAAAGCGGGTCTTCCACAGTGCCTCCTCCCATTCGCCGTCCGCGGTGGAATCCTGCACCACGCCGCCGCCCACATCCAGCCGCAGCCGCCCGTCGGGATACAGCCGCAGCGTGCGGATCGCCACATTGAACGCCGCGCGCCCGTCCGGCGCCATCCAGCCCATGGCACCGCAGTAAAGCCCGCGCGGACCGCATTCCAGCTCGGCGATGATCTGCATTGCGCGGATCTTGGGCGCCCCGGTGACCGAACCGCAGGGAAACAGCGCCGGCATCAGGGCCGCCAGCCCCGGCCGCCCCGTCAGCCGCCCCGTCACCCGGCTGACCATCTGATGCACGGTGGCATAGCTTTCCACCGCGAACAGATCCGGCACCCGGACCGAGCCCACGGCGCAGATCCGCGACAGATCGTTGCGCAGCAGATCGACGATCATCAGATTCTCTGCCTGCCCCTTTTCGCTGGCGGCCAGCCCTGCGGCCAGCGCCGCATCGCGTGCGGGGTCGGCGTCGCGCGGCGCGGTGCCCTTCATCGGCCGGGTCTCGATCCAGCCATCGGCATCGCAGGCAAAGAACAGCTCGGGCGAGGCCGAGATCGCCACCGGCCCGCCCAGATCGCAGAACACCCCATGCCCGACCGGCTGGTGCGCCCGCAGCGCACCATAAAGCCCAAGCGCGCTGCCGGCCGTTAGCCGGCTGTCAACGGGAAAGGTCAGGTTGACCTGATAGCAGTCGCCCGCGGCGATATAGTCCATCAGCCGGGCAAAGGCCGCGGCATGATCGGCCTGTGTGATCCGGGGGCACAGCGGCGCAAGACACACGCCCGCCGCCTCGGCCATGGCCCGCGCCAGAACATCCGTCGCGGGGACAGGGCCTGCGAATGCGCCGAAGGCCAGAAGCGGCTCGTCGCGATGGGCGGGCATCAGGTCCGCAAGGCGCGGCTCGAAGGTCAGCCCGGCGTCATAGGCCATCGCGCCTGCGACCCAAAGCCCCTGCCCCCGCAGCGCATCCAGCCGCGCCAGCGCCGGGGCGACATCGGCCGGTTCCCACACCGTCACCCGTTCGACCGGGTCGCGGAACAGGGCGGGGCCGCCCGCCGGCCCGTTCTCGCACAGGATCACCTTTGTCCCTCCGTCATCGTCGCGCCGATCTAGCATGGGGCCGGTCGCCGCGACAGCCCGACCGCGACGCTTCGCAAATGGGTTGCGCCGCGCGGCGGCGGGTCTATAACCGCGCCAATTTGCGCAGAGCGTAGAATCCGGACAATCCTGCCGCCCGTACGGCGCAGGACCATAGATGTGGGGCCACAAATGCCGAAAAGAACCGATATCAGCTCGATCATGATCATCGGCGCAGGCCCCATCGTCATCGGGCAAGCCTGCGAGTTCGACTATTCCGGCGCGCAAGCCTGCAAGGCGCTGCGCGAGGAAGGCTATCGCGTGGTTCTGGTGAACTCGAACCCCGCCACCATCATGACCGACCCCGGTCTGGCGGATGCGACCTATATCGAGCCGATCACCCCCGAAGTCGTCGCCAAGATCATCGAGAAAGAGCGCCCCGACGCGCTTTTGCCCACCATGGGCGGGCAGACCGGCCTGAACACCGCGCTGGCGCTGGCCGACATGGGCGTGCTGGAAAAGTTCGGCGTGCAACTGATCGGCGCCAACCGCGAGGCCATCGAGATGGCCGAGGACCGCAAGCTGTTCCGCGAGGCGATGGACCGCATCGGGCTGGAAAACCCCAAGGCCACGATCATCGCCGCACCGAAGCTGCCCGACGGGCGCTATGACATCAACGCGGGCGTGGCCGAGGCGATGGCCGCCATCGAATATGTGGGCCTTCCGGCGATCATCCGCCCGGCCTTCACCCTTGGCGGCACCGGCGGCGGCGTGGCCTACAACCGCGACGATTACGAGGCGATCTGCCGCTCGGGCCTCGATGCCTCGCCGGTGGCGCAGATCCTTGTCGATGAAAGCCTGCTTGGCTGGAAGGAATACGAGATGGAGGTGGTCCGCGACCGCGCGGACAATGCCATCATCGTCTGTTCCATCGAAAACGTGGACCCGATGGGGGTGCATACCGGCGATTCGATCACCGTGGCGCCGGCGCTGACCCTGACCGACAAGGAATACCAGATCATGCGCAACGGCAGCATCGCCGTGCTGCGCGAGATCGGCGTGGAAACCGGCGGATCGAACGTGCAATGGGCGATCAACCCCGCCGACGGCCGCATGGTGGTGATCGAGATGAACCCGCGGGTGTCGCGGTCCTCGGCGCTGGCGTCCAAGGCTACGGGCTTTCCCATCGCCAAGATCGCGGCAAAGCTCGCCGTGGGCTACACGCTGGACGAGCTGGACAACGACATCACCAAGGTCACGCCCGCCAGCTTCGAGCCGTCCATCGACTATGTCGTGACCAAGATCCCGCGCTTCGCCTTTGAAAAGTTCCCCGGATCGAAGCCGGAACTGACCACCGCGATGAAATCGGTGGGCGAGGTCATGGCCATCGGCCGCACCTTCCACGAATCGGTTCAGAAGGCGCTGGCCTCGTTGGAGACCGGCCTTTCCGGCTTTGACGAGATCGAGATCCCCGGCGCGCCCGACAAGGCCGCCGTCATCAAGGCGATTTCGGCCCAGACCCCCGACCGGCTGCGGCTGATCGCGCAGGCGATGCGCCACGGGCTGACGGATGACGAGATTCAGGCCGCCACCGCCTTCGATCCGTGGTTCCTTGCCCGCCTGCGCGAGATCGTCGAGGCCGAGGCCGACATCCGCGCCAAGGGCCTGCCGGTCACCGAACGGGGCCTGCGCAAGCTGAAGATGATGGGCTTTACCGATGCGCGGCTGGCCAGTCTGACGGGGCGTGACGAAGGTCAGGTGCGCCGTGCCCGCCGGAACCTTGGGGTGAAGGCGGTCTTCAAACGCATCGACACCTGCGCGGCCGAATTCGAGGCGCAGACGCCCTATATGTATTCCACCTACGAATCGCCCGCGATGGGTGACGTGGAATGCGAAGCCCGGCCGTCGGCGGCGAAAAAGGTCGTGATCCTCGGCGGCGGGCCGAACCGGATCGGTCAGGGCATCGAGTTCGACTATTGCTGCTGCCATGCCTGCTTCGCGCTGACCGCCGCCGGTTACGAAACCATCATGATCAACTGCAACCCCGAGACCGTGTCGACCGACTACGACACCTCGGACCGGCTGTATTTCGAGCCGCTGACGCTGGAACATGTGCTGGAAATCCTGCGGGTCGAACAGGAAAACGGCACCCTTCACGGCGTGATCGTGCAGTTCGGTGGCCAGACGCCGCTGAAGCTGGCGCAGGCGCTGGCGCATGAGGGGATCCCGATCCTTGGCACCACCCCCGATGCCATCGACCTGGCCGAGGACCGCGAGCGGTTCCAGCAACTGTTGAACGATCTGGGCCTGAAGCAGCCGATCAACGGCATGGCGCGGTCGCGCGACGAGGCCTTCGCCATCGCCCGCCGCATCGGCTATCCGCTGGTGATCCGGCCGTCCTATGTCCTTGGCGGCCGCGCGATGGAGATCGTTCGCGACGACGCCCAGCTTGAACGCTATATCCGCGAGGCGGTTCAGGTCTCGGGCAGCTCGCCCGTGCTGCTGGACAGCTATCTGGCCGGCGCGATCGAGGTCGATGTGGATGCGCTTTGCGACGGGCAGAATGTTCATGTCGCGGGCATCATGGAACATATCGAGGAAGCGGGCGTCCATTCCGGCGATTCGGCCTGCTGTTTGCCGCCGCATTCGCTGTCGGCCGAAACCATCACGGAGCTGAAGCGTCAGACGGTGGAAATGGCCCGCGCGCTGCATGTGGTGGGCCTGATGAACGTGCAGTTCGCGATCAAGGACGGGGTGATCTTCGTGCTTGAGGTCAACCCCCGCGCCTCGCGCACGGTGCCCTTCGTGGCCAAAGCCACCGACAGCGCGATTGCGTCCATCGCGGCGCGGCTGATGGCGGGCGAGCCTCTGTCGGCCTTCCCTCTGCGCGCGGCCTATCCCGCGGGCGTCGGGCCGGATTCGGCGCTGCCGCTGGCCGATCCGCTGACACTGGCCGATCCGATCACGCCGTGGTTCTCGGTGAAGGAATCGGTGCTGCCCTTTGCCCGCTTCCCCGGCGTCGACCCGCTGCTGGGGCCGGAGATGCGTTCGACCGGCGAGGTGATGGGCTGGGACCGCAGCTTTGCGCTGGCGTTCCTGAAGGCGCAGATGGGCGCGGGCACGCATCTGCCGGAAGCGGGCAAGGTGTTCCTGTCGGTCAAGGATCAGGACAAGTCCGCGGCGCTGGCCGGGGCCGCCCGCGGCCTGACCGCCATGGGCTTCGAGATCGTGGCGACCAAGGGCACCGCCGGCTGGCTGGCGGCGCAGGGGATAGCGGCAACCCTTGTGAACAAGGTCTACGAAGGGCGGCCCAACATCGTCGACATGCTGAAGAACGGCGAGATCACGCTGGTGATGAACACCACCGAGGGCGCGCAGGCGATCAGCGACAGCCGCGACATCCGCCGCGTCGCGCTGATGGACAAGATCCCTTATTTCACCACCGCCGCCGCCAGTATCGCCGCCGTCGAAGCGATGCAGGCCCGCGGCGAAGGCTACGGCGTGCGCACCCTGCAAGGGTGAGGGGCGCCCGGACGATCCTCCAGTGGAGGATCGTCAGCCCCGAACGCCCGACGCGCAAGCGGCGGGCCGGCAAGGCGCCCGGACGGCCCTTTGGCCGAGGATCGTCAGCCCCGAATGCCCGGCGCACATGTGGCGGGCCGGCACGGCGTCCGGAGGATCCTTTGGCCGAGGATCGTCAGCCGCGAACGCCCGGCGCACATGTGGCGGGCGATATCGGCCATGGCGGCGGGGCAGGCCGGCAAGCGCAAGGCCGCTGTCAGGCAGTTTGCCGATTCGCCACAACCTTCGCTTGACTTCCAGCCCCTTCCCCTCCATGTCCAACGCAAGCCAACGACCCGCTGCCGCGTGAGCAGTCGCCCCCTTGGGGCCAAGGTCTGGCCGACAGGTTCCCACCGTCACGCAGGGGCACCGCGGCACATTCTTCTGCCGCCCCGCCTGCCGCCTCCCCCGTCGGGGAGATCCCCATTCCGCGGGTCGATGCCCGCTTGTCGAAAGAACACCATGACCGATTTCAGCACCCTTGGGCTGTCCGAAAAGCTTATGCAGGGCCTTGCCAAGGCCAACTTCACCAAACCGACGCCGATCCAGATCGAGGCGATCCCGCATGTGATGGCCGGCCGCGACCTGATGGGTCTGGCCCAGACCGGCACCGGCAAGACGCTGGCCTTTGGCCTGCCGCTGCTGCACCGCCTGCTGGGCGTGGGCCATCCGCCCGCCCCGCGCACCATCCGCGCGCTGATCCTTGCGCCGACGCGCGAACTGGTGACCCAGATCGCCACCAACCTTGAGGTTTTCACCAAGGGCACCCCGGTCAAGGTCGTGACCATCACCGGCGGCGCCTCGATCCACCGCCAGACCGAAAAGCTGGCCCGCGGCGCCGACATCATGGTGGCCACCCCCGGCCGCCTGATCGATCTTCTGGACCGCAATGCCGTCACGCTTGAGGCGACGGGCTATCTGGTGCTGGACGAGGCCGACCAGATGCTTGACATGGGCTTCATCCACAGCCTGCGGAAGATCGCCCGCCACCTGCCGCTGAAGCGCCAGACGCTGCTGTTCTCGGCCACCATGCCGAAGCTGATCGAGGAACTGGCCCATACCTACCTGCGCGAGCCGGTCCGGGTGCAGGTCGCCCCCCCCGGCAAGCCGGTGGAAAAGATCGCGCAAAGCGTGCATTTCATCCCGCAGGGCGACAAGGCCAAACTGCTGGAAAGCTATCTGCTGAAACATCCGGGCGAACAGGCGCTGGTGTTCGGCCGCACCAAGCACGGCTCGGAAAAGCTGATGAAACTGCTGGTCAGCTGGGGCTTTCAGGCCGGCTCGATCCACGGCAACAAAAGCCAGAATCAGCGCGACCGCACCCTGACCGAATTCCGCGACGGCACGCTTCAGGTTCTGGTGGCGACCGATGTGGCGGCGCGCGGGATCGACATTCCGGGCGTGCGGCACGTCTATAACTACGACATGCCGAACGTGCCGGAAAACTATGTCCACCGCATCGGCCGCACCGCACGGGCGGGCGCGGCGGGCAGCGCCGTGGCCTTTGTCGCCCCGGCCGAGATGGAAGAACTGCGCGCTGTCGAAAAAGTGCTGAAGCAGCCGATCCCGGTCATCGGCGGCGCGGCATGGGCGGCCGACATCGTGGCCGCCGCGCCGAAGCCGGGCCAGAAGCCGCGTCAGGGCGGGCGTCCGAAGGCGCAGGGCGCCAAGGCGCCGGCCGGCGCAGCCAAGCCGCAGTCCAGGGGCCAGCAACCCAAGGCAGCGCACGGCGGCCGACCGGGCCGGCCCGCAGCCGCGCCCGGTGGCGGCGCAGCCCCCCGGCGGTCGTCATCGCAAGGGCGGCAGGCCGGCGGCGCCCCCCGGGGCTGAGGCCCCTGCTTCCTGGTGACGCAGGCTGCGATTCCGACGGGCACTCGCCGCCGGGATCGCGCATAATGAAGTTCCGGTGCGCCGGTGTGGTAACGAGTGTCCGGCGACTGCAGCGCCGGGGGTTTGCTTTACGAGTGTCAATCCATTGCGCAAAGGAGCCCGGCAGTCGGCGGTGATCGCGTCACCCGACTGTCGGGCTACCTTTGCTGCAATCTACCCCTTTTTCCCCTCGATTGCCTAGCCTTCTTCGATTGACGCGGATCAAGGTCCACGCGGCAATTCCGGGCGAAGTCTTGATACGGCTCAACCGGAATCGGAGACCTGCCATGACTCGCCTGATGCTGATCCTGTTCTCGATCGTTTCCGTGTCGCTGATGGGGACATTCATCGTCGTTGCCCTTGTAACAGGCTATGACACGCTTCAGCCGATCATTGCCGCTGCGGCAATCGGCTTCGTGGCGGCGCTGCCCGTCAGCTTCATCATCGCGCGCAAACTCGCCTGATTCCCGGCGAGACCAGAAGCGGAAGGACCAAAGATGTCGAAAGAAGCGCCGGCAGGCTATTCAAGGATGCAGATCGTGCTGCACTGGGCGGTGGCGGTGCTGGTTGTCGTGCAGTTCCTGCTGGGGCCCGCCATGTCCAGCTTTGTCGAGGCCGAGCGGACCGGCGCCGATCCGGGCTTTGGCGCGCTTGCCTGGGCCCATGTCGGTGTGGGGCTGGCCATCCTTCTGCTTGCGTTCTGGCGCGTCGGCCTGCGCTTTGCCAATGGCGTGCCCGCCCCCGCGTTCGAGCCGAAAACCCCCGAGCAAGAGTTCATCGCCTTCCTCACCCGCGAGCTCAGCTTCTTCCTGTATCTGACCATCTTCGCGCTGCCGATCACCGGCGCCATCGGCTGGTTCTATCAGAACGAGGTTGCGACGTCGGTGCATGGCAGCATGAAGGTGCTGGTGATCGTGATCGTCGGCGTCCACATCGCGATCTCGCTGTTCCACCAGTTCGTGCTGCGCAACGGCGCGCTCGACCGGATGCGCCGCCCGAACTAGGTCAGGCGGCGTCCAGAAAGGCACGAACAGTGTCCTCAAAGGCGCGGGGCTTCTCGGCGTGCAGCCAGTGCCCCGCGCCTTTCAGTTCGGCAAAGCGGGCGGCGGGAAACAGGCGCTGGATCGTCGCGCGATGTTCGGGCCGAACATAATCCGAGGTCTCGCCGGTCAGAAACAGCGCCCGGCCGTCAAAGCGGCCCTCGGTTCCCGGCCAGCCGATGATATGCGCCATCTCGGCCGCCAGCAGATCCAGATTCAGCCGCCAGCGCGGCGGGTCGGCGCGCAGATCCAGCGATTGCAGGAAAAAGGCGCGCAGACCCGCATCGGGCAATACCTCGGCCAGCCTGCGGTCGGCGTCGCCCCGCGTCGCCAGCGCGGTCAGGTCAAGGCCCCGCATCGCATCGACATTCCGGGTCTGGTCGTGGGTGTAGGCCACCGGCGCGATATCGGCCACCACCAGCCGGCGCACCAGATCGGGGCGGGTCAGCGCCAGCACCATCGCCGCCTTGCCGCCCATCGAATGGCCCATCACATCGGCCAAACCACCCTGCGCGGCGATCACCTCGGCCAGATCCTCGGCCATGTCGGGATAGCGGTGGCTGTCGGTCCAGGGGCTTTCGCCGTGGTTGCGCATGTCGACCGCGATCACCCTGCGCGTCGTGGCAAGGCGGCGGGCGATCACGCCCCAGTTGCGCGCCGAGCCGAACAGGCCATGCGCGATCAAAAGCGGCGGGGCATCAGACGGGCTTTCCGCCCGGTGGATCAGGGTGTTCAGCATGGCCCGTCTTTAGCGTGCCGTGCCGCGGCCTGCCAGACCCCGTTGCCGCCGGGCGGCGCCCCCCCTATCCTGCCCGCAACCATGGGGGACGGCATGACGGCGGTGGCGATATGGCAGATGGCCGACAGGGTCGGCGCCTTGATGGACGAGCGGCTTTGCATCCGCGGCACCGGGCTTGGCGACCGGCTTGCGCGCGGCGGGCGCTTGTTGCCCTTGCGGGTGCGCAAGGCGGCACGCGGCCTTGCCGCCGCGGCCGAGGGGGCACGCGACCCCAGACGGCTGATGAAGATCGATTTTGAACAGGTCTCGGCCGATTACGACATCTGTGTGCGCCACCTGACCGGGCTTGGCCCGTGGGCGCGCTGGATGGGAACGGCGCTGACCTTTGCCCGGGTGTCTCTGGCCGCGGGCCTGCTGGCCGCTGGCGTGGGCTATGCGCTGATGCGCTGGCGCGGTCTGGTCTGAAAGGCTGGCGCGGGAACCACAGGGCACCCGCGCCGGGTGTCAGTTCACAGCGTCGGATACAGCGGGAAGCGGGCGCACAGCGCCGCGACCTTGGCCTTGACCGCGGCCTCGACCGCAGCATTGCCGTCCTCGCCATTGGCGGCCAGCCCGTCCACCACTTCGACGATCAGGCGGGCGATCTCGCGGAACTCGGCCTCGGCGAAGCCGCGGGTGGTGCCGGCGGGGGTGCCCAGACGCACGCCGCTTGTCACCATCGGCTTTTCCGGGTCGAACGGGATGCCGTTCTTGTTGCAGGTGATATGGGCACGCCCCAGCGCCTTTTCGGTCGCGTTGCCCTTCACGCCCTTGGGCCGCAGGTCCACCAGCATCACATGGGTGTCGGTGCCGCCGGTGACGATATCAAGGCCGCCCTTCATCAGCTCGTCCGCCAGCGCCTGCGCGTTCTTGACCACCTGCGCGGCATAGGCGCGGAACTCGGGGCGCAGCGCCTCGCCGAAGGCCACGGCCTTCGCGGCGATCACATGCATCAGCGGGCCGCCCTGAATACCAGGGAAGATCGCCGAGTTGACCTTTTTCGCGATATCCTCGTTGTTGGTCAGGATCATGCCGCCGCGCGGGCCGCGGAGCGTCTTGTGGGTGGTCGTCGTCGCCACATCGGCCTGCGGGAACGGCGAGGGATGCGCCCCACCCGCGACAAGACCCGCGAAATGCGCCATGTCCACCATCAGCAGCGCGCCCACCTCATCGGCAATGGCGCGGAACTTCGCGAAATCGATCTGGCGCGGGATGGCCGAACCGCCGGCGATGATCAGCTTCGGCTTGTGTTCGCGCGCAAGGGCCGCCACCTGATCGTAATCGATCAGGTTGTCCGCCTTGCGCACGCCATATTGCACCGCATGGAACCACTTGCCCGACTGGTTCACCGACGCGCCATGCGTCAGGTGCCCGCCCGAGGCCAGCTCCATCCCCAGAATGGTATCGCCCGGCTTCAGCAGCGCGTTGAACACGCCCTGATTGGCCTGCGACCCCGAATTGGGCTGCACGTTGGCAAAGGCGCAGCCGAACAACTGCTTCGCACGCTCGATCGCCAGCGTCTCGGCCACGTCCACGAAACCGCAGCCGCCATAATAGCGTTTGCCCGGATAACCTTCGGCATATTTGTTGGTCATCACCGAGCCTTGCGCCTCCATCACGGCGCGGCTCACGATGTTTTCCGAGGCGATCAACTCGATCTCGTCGCGCTGCCGGCCCAGTTCGCCGGTGATCGAGGCGAAAAGCTCGGGATCGCGGGAGGCAAGGCTTTCGGTAAAGAAGCCGTCGTCGCGGTGCGGGGCGTTCATGGGCGTCTCCTGTCGGAAGGGATGCGCCCATTTAGAACATCCCGGCCACGACAGAAAGACCGGAAAACGACGCAAGGGCCCAATGGTGCGAAGCGGGCAGGGCTTGAGTTTGCCGCCGGCTGCGTCCAACACTGCCCCTAACCCCGGCAGGAGAGCATCATGGCGCGCCAGCGCATCGGATTCGTGGCAAGCGGCGCGCCCGTCGCGCAAGAGGCGCTGGCCGCGATGGCCGCCCGCTATGGCCAGTGCCCCCTGCCCGAGGCCGAGGTGATCGTGGCGCTTGGTGGCGATGGCTTCATGCTGCAAACCCTGCACGAGACGCAAAGCCTTGGGCTGCCGGTTTACGGCATGAACCGCGGCACCGTGGGGTTCCTGATGAACGGCTATTGCGAGGACAGGCTGCCCGAACGGCTGGCCGAGGCCGAGGAAGAGATCCTGAACCCGCTGGCCATGACCGCGGTCAGCGAGACCGGCGAGGTGTTTCACCGGCTGGCCATCAACGAGGTCAGCATGCTGCGCGCAGGCCCGCAGGCGGCATGGCTGCGGATTTCGGTCGATGGCAAGGTGCGGATGGAAGAACTGGTCTGCGATGGCGCGCTGGTCTGCACGCCGGCCGGCTCTACCGCCTACAATTACTCGGCCCATGGGCCGATCCTGCCGATCGGGGCCGATGTGTTGGCACTGACCGCGATCGCGCCGTTCCGGCCGCGGCGCTGGCGCGGCGCGCTGTTGCCCAAGACGGCGCTGGTGCGGTTCGACGTGATCGATGCGCGCAAGAGGCCGGTGATGGCGGATGCCGACGGGCGGTCGGTGCGCGATGTCGTCTCGGTCGAGATCCGGTCGGAACCTGCGATCCGCCACCGGCTGCTGTTCGATCCCGGTCACGGGCTGGAAGAACGACTGATCCGCGAACAGTTCGTCTAGCGGAACCGATCCATCAGCTTTTGCAACGGGTTGCGGCTGTCTGTCCCGGGATCTTCGGGCGCAGGTCCGGCCGTTTTCACGCTGCCGGATTCCACCGCTTTCACAGGCTTTGGCTCGGCGGGTTTGCCACCGGAGCGGGGCGGCTGCATCCGCAGCGCGACCGCGTTCTGGAACCTGTCGCCCGAACCCGCGGCCAGTGCCTCGGCGCCGTCGCTGATGCCGCGCATCAGATCGTCCAGCCATTCGGCATCGGCTTTTGCGAAATCCGACAGCACGAAGGCCGCCACCTTGTCCTTGTGCCCCGGATGGCCGATCCCCAGCCGGACCCGGCCATAGGCCTCGCCCACATGGGCGTGGATCGAGCGCAACCCGTTGTGGCCCGCATGCCCCCCGCCCTGCTTCAGCCGGACCCGGCCCGGCGCAAGGTCAAGTTCATCGTGGAACACCACGACATCGGCGGGGGTCAGCTTGTAAAAGCGCATCGCCTCGCCCACCGCCTGACCGGACAGGTTCATGAAGGTGCCGGGCTTCAGCAGCAGCACCTGCTCGGCGCCCAGCCGGCCTTCGGCGGCCTGACCCTGAAACCGCGCCCGCCACGGCGAGAAGCCATGCGCCGCAGCGATGGCATCGACGGCCATGAAGCCGATGTTGTGGCGGTTGCCGGCATAACGCGCGCCGGGATTGCCAAGGCCGACAAACAGCTTCATGCGGGGCTCCGTTTCTGGGGACGGGGGCGTTTTAGGGCCACCCCGGCCCCGCGGCAAGGCTTGGCCGCGCAGGTCAGGCCGGCGCCATCCGCTGCCCGGCGAACAGTCGCCGCACCGGCGGCACAAGAGCGATGCCAAGGATCAGGATCGAGAACAGACACCAGACCGCCGGCGCCTCGTTCGGGTTCCGCGTCAGCGAAAACGCCAGCACCGGCCCGATCAACAGATGGAACAGCGCAAACCGCCACGCGCCGTAAAAGACCGGCAACAGGAACACTGTCAGCATGTAGGGCGGGAAACCGAAATTGCTGCCCATGGCGCGGTCCACCGCCACCATCAGCCCGTTGTAGGGCACCTCCCACGCCAGATGCCAGTTGCCCGACACCGTGCACAGCGCAGCCCCGCACAGCGGCGTGCCCGGCGAGCAAGTCCCCAGCGCCGGCAGCGGCAAAAGCTGCACCACCATCACCAGCGACGACAGCGTGGCAAGGCCCAGCACGATCCGCCGCCCGAAGGCGCCCATGTCCGGGCGCACGATGGCCAGCGCAAAGGCGTTGATCAGGATGGGCTGAAAGGCGATGTGCAACACCGACAGCAGGGTGATCGCCCGGTTCGATGGCGTTCCGCACTGGTCGATGACCAGATAGCCCCCCAGTTGCAACGCCTCCATCAGGGCGAAATAGGCCAGCGTCAGCGGGATCGCCGCCGCTTCCTTGCGCCACCAGGCGACAAGCGCGCCCGCGGTGCCTGCGGCAACCATCGTGGCCGTGACCTCAATCCCCCAGCACATCCCCTGCTCCACCATTGCCAACCCGACCCAGCATGTCCGAGCCCGCCCGCGCTGGCAAATGAAGATGCCAGAAAGCCTGCGTTTTCTGGCCAGTCGCATCACGGAAGGGCCTGGGTCCGGGGCTCTGCGGGCAAGTGCGGCCTCTTGCCTCTGGCGGCGGGGCGCGGAAGATGGCGACCTGCGCCCGAGACCGTCCATCACCAAGGAGATGCCATGACCCCGGCCGAGATCCGCACCGCCCGCGCCGCCAATCACCGCGCCCGCGCCCGCGACTTTACCGACGCCCATGGCATCCCCGAGGCGGCGCTGCTGGCCGCCCATGTCGGACCTGACACCGTGCATGTCGCGGCCGCGCCCGACCGGCTGATCCCGCTGGCCGCGGCCTTGGGCGAGGCGCTGGCGCTGACGCGCAACGATTCGGCGGTGCAGGAACGGCAGGGCCGCTATTGCCCGCATGACCCGGTGACGGTCACCGGCGACGGGATCGAGCTGCACATCCGCCCCGCCCAGTGGGTCCATGCCTTCGCCGTCACCGAGAGAACCGCGAAATCGGTCAAACGCTCAGTCCAGATCTTCGATGCGGCGGGCGATGCGGTGCACAAGATCCACCTGACCGACGACAGCGACGTGGCGGCCTTTGCCGATCTGGTCGCGGCGCTGCGCCTGCCCGATCAACCCGAGGCATTGCCCTTCGTGCCCCGCGCGACGCCGATCCCGGATGCACCGGACCCGGCCCGGACACTGCGGCGGCTGTCGCCTGCCGCCATGACCGAACTGCTGGAACGCGCCGCGGCCGGGGGCGTGTCGCTGGCGATCCGCGTGACCAATCCCGGCTGCGCGCAGGTGTTTCGCGGCACGGTGGCGCGTATCCTGCCGGCGGGCTACTGGATCAATGTGATGGACCCGCGCTTCAACCTGCATCTGCGCACCGACCATCTGGCGACGGTGCTGCTGACGCAAGCCCCCGACGGCCTGACGGTCGACGCCTTCGGCCCGACCGGCGAGGCGATCCTGTCGGTCGGGGCCGGGCCTGACGCATCCGGCTGGGATGCGCTGGCCCGGGGCCTGACGGCCGAAACCACCTGAGACGGTGGAAAAACCCGGCCCCGTGATGGGGCCGGGCCGAAGGGGTTACAGGCTGTCGCCGAAATCGGCGCGGAACTTCGCCACCAGCTTTTCCTGCCAGTCGCCCACCGGGGCCAGCCGGCCGTAGAAGAAGCGCAGGATCTCGGGCTCTTCCACGAAGGTCAGGCCGCCGATCAGTTCGCGGTTCTGATACAGCCAGTCCAGCCGGTCGATGGCGTATTTCACCTGGCTCAGCGTGAACACCCGGCGCGGCATGGCCAGACGCAGCAGCTCCATGTTGGAATAGACTTCCGTGCCGTCGGGGTTGCGCTGTTCGGACAAGGATCCCCTCTCCATCCCGCGGATGCCGCTGGCGATGAACAGAGCCGAGGCCAGCGCGCCGGCCGGATACTGCGATTGCGGCACATGCGGCAGGAAGCGCATCACATCGACATGGCACCCCAAGCCCCCCGCCGGGGTGATGACCGGCACGCCGCGCTTGACCAGTTCATCCACCATATAGGCAATGAACAGCGGACCCTGAGAGATCATGTCCACGTCCATCGTTTCCTCAAGACCCACGGTCAGCGCCTCGATCTCGCGCACCGACATGCCGCCATAGGTCAGGAAGCCTTCGTAAAGCGGCACCAGAACCCGCATCTTGCGGAACAGGTCTTCATTGCGGATGCAGATCGCACCGCCGCGGGCGCAGCCCAGCTTGCGGGCCGAGAAGTAGATCACGTCGCACAGATCCGCGATCTTGCGGGTGATCTCGGGGATCGTCAGGTCGCGGCAGCTTTCCTCGCGCGTCTTGTTGAACCACAGGTTGTCGGCCAGAAGGCTGGCGTCCAGCACCAGCAGAAGGCCGTTCGCGTCACAGACGGCGCGGATCTCTTGCAGGTTCGCAATCGAGATCGGCTGACCGCCGATCAGGTTGGTCCCCGCCTCCATCCGCACGAAGGCGATCTTGTCGGGACCGTGGGTCGCAACCAGCCCTTCCAGCTTGTCGATGTCCATATCGCCCTTGAAGGGGAAGGAACTGGTGACCTCAAGCCCGCGGTCGTAGCAGATTTCCTCGACCGTGCCACCGTTCAGCACGATATGGGCCTTGGTGGTGGTGAAGTGGTAGTTCATCGGGACGATGGTCCCCGGCGTCACCAGAACCTGACTGAGGATGTTTTCACAGGCGCGGCCCTGATGGGTGGGCAGCACCCAATGCATCCCGAACAGATCGCGCAGCTTGGCCTCGAACCGTTCATAGGTAGCCGATCCGGCATAGCTGTCGTCGGCCACCATCATCGCGGCCATCTGCCGGTCGCTCATGGCGTTCACGCCGCTGTCGGTCAGCATGTCCATGAACACGTCGCGGTTCTGAAGCAGGAAGGTGTTGTTGCCCGCTCCTGCCATCGCCTTCTGGCGTTCCTCGATCGGCGGCAGGTTCAGCTTCTGGACCACGCGCACCTTGTGCATCTCAAGCGGAACGGTATCGCCGCCGAAGAACTTCACCGTCATCTCAAATCCCCCCGGGCATCCCGCCCTTACCTTCAGACTCCGGCGGGATTGGACCCGGCACAGCGCCCGCGGGCAACCTTGTCAGGCTGCGGCAGAAGATCACGGCCGCCCACCGCCACTGTCATTGCCACTGTCACGGAACCGTCGCAGGCGGCTGCTAGCAGGCAGCCAAAACGACCTATCGGGGCTTTGCGGAAATGGACGGGACGACGGCATCAGGCGGCATCAAGGAAACGGCAACGGATCGCAGGGCGCAGGCACAGGCGCTTTGGCACCGGCTGGATGCCCTGCGCGAAGGGATCGTGACCAAGTCGGATCACAGGATGGCCGACTGGGCGCCGCGGATCGGGCGGGCCGGGTTTCTGGCCTCGGCCCGGAACCTTGCCGACTGGCTTGCGCTGCGCGAGGCCGATCTTGCGCCGTTGCAGGGGCCGCTGGCGACGCTGGGTCTGTCGACGCTGGGCCGGCTTGACGGCCATGTGCGCCCCACGCTGAATGCGGTGCTGGCGGCGCTGGCCGACATTGCCGGCCAGCCGGCAGCCACGACCGCCCCGGCCGTGACCGACAGCACCTGCCTTTGCGACCGAAGGGACAGCCTGTTCGGTGCGCGGGCCGATGGCCCCTATACCCGGATCATGGTGACGCTGCCGCCCGAAGCCGCGGACGATCCCGATCTGGTCGCGGCCCTTGTGGATGCCGGCGCCGACGCCTTCCGCATCAACTGCGCCCATGACCAGCCGAAGGACTGGGCCGCGATGATCGGCCATATCCGCGCCGCGGGACGGGCGGCGGGGCGTCACATTCCGGTTTCGATGGATCTTGGCGGGCCGAAGGTCCGCATTGCCGATGTGGTGCCCAAGCGCCCGCCGCGGCTGTTCGCAGGCGACAGGTTCGCCTTGGCGGCCCGCACCGGGGCGGGGCCGCGGCGGCTGGCCTGCGCCACGCTGACCCATCCGGCGCTGCTGGACGCGCTGTCGCCGGGGGCCGAGGTCACGTTGGACGATGGCAAGATGCGCGCCGTGGTGACCGAGACCGCGCCCGATCATGCCGTGCTTGAGGCTCGCCACGCCCCCACCAAGGGCCTTCGGCTGAAACCGGGCAAAGGCGTCAACCTGCCCGGCGCCACCCTGCGCGTCGAGGCGCTGACCCCCGAGGATCTGGCGGCGCTGGATCTGGTGGTGCCCCATGCCGATCTGGTGGCGTTCTCGTTCGTGCAGACGGTCGAGGATGTGCGCGCCCTGATCGCGGCGATGCAGGCGCGCGCGGTGCCCGACCGGCCGCTGCCCGCGATCCTGCTGAAGATCGAAACCCCGCTTGGCCTGCGCAACCTGCCCGATCTGGTGATCGAGGCCGGGGGCGTCCTGCCGGTTGGCGTGATGATCGCCCGCGGCGATCTGGGCGTCGAGATCGGCTTCGAGCGGTTGTCCGAGATACAGGAAGAAATCCTGTGGCTGTGCGAGGCGGCACAGGTGCCAGTGGTCTGGGCAACACAAGTGCTTGAGGGCATGGCGAAAGAGGGTCAGGCCAGCCGGGCCGAGGTGACCGATGCCGCCATGAGCCAGCGCGCCGAATGCGTGATGCTGAACAAGGGGCCGCATATCCTGCCGACGGTGCGCTTCCTGCGCGGCATCCTTGGCCGGATGGATCGCCACCACGCCAAGAAATCCGACCGGCTGGGGCCGTTGCACCTGTGGACCGGCGCCGATCAAGAGCCGCGGCCAGACCTGCCCTGACAGCGGCGGCGCACGGGGAATCGACGGACGCCGCCGCGCCTGCGGTGGCAAACAGCGCCTCGCCCTTCAGGTCACGCTGTCCCCTCAGCCACCCCTGCGCCTGCGGTGGAAAACAGCGCCCCTCACCATCATGCGCCACGGCTGCGGGGGCCGCAATTGTGCCAAACCCGCCTGCCATCGCCCGGCCCCGACATGCAAACCGCCACCGTTGCGGGCAGCGGGGTCGGGCCGCGCCGTCCTTCGCCTGCGGCCCGGCCCTGCGGCACTTCCGCCGAGACCTTGAAGAATTCGGCTTTTTGATTGCGATCAAGGACGTTTCGTCGTCCCTTCCGAAAAAGGGACACCTAACGTTCCCCGGAGTGCGCCATGCGATTGACCAAGTTCAGCGACTATGCCCTGCGTGTCCTGCTTTATGCCGCCAGCATCGAGGACGGCCGGCTGGTCACCATCGGCGAGACCGCCTCGGTCTATGGCATCTCGCAGGGGCATCTGAAAAAGGTGGTGATGAACCTGATCCATGCGGGCTTTCTGCAAGGCACCCGCGGGCGCACCGGCGGCTTCCGGCTGGCGCGGCCGGCCAACGAGATCCGTCTGGGCGAGGTTCTGCGCGCGACCGAGACCGACTTTGCGCTGGTGGAATGTTTCCAGCAGGGCAACACCTGCTGCATCTCGCGGCCGTGCCAGTTGCCGCCGATCATCGCGCGGGCGGTCAAGTCGTTCATGGCCACGCTGGACGAATATACCGTCGCCGATGTGATGATGGCGCCGGAACAGTTCGGCGCCGATGGCCGCGTGCCGGTTCTGACCTGACGCCACGCCGCCCGGATCAGCGCCGCGCCGCCCGGATCAGCGCCACCGAATAGATCGCAAGCGCGACCCAGATCATCGGAAAGGCGATGGCCTCGGCCCGGCCGAAGGGCTCTTTGAACAGAAAGACCGCCGTCAGGAAGATCATCGTCGGCGCAAGGTATTGCAGAAAGCCGATGGTCGACAGCCGCAACAGCTTGGCCCCGTTGGCATAAAGCATCAGCGGAACCGCCGTGATCAGCCCCGTGCCCAGCAACAGCGCCTGATCCGACAGACTGCCGTGCAGGAAATGCCCCTCGCCGCGGGCCTCGATCACGCCCAGCACCAACAGCGCCGGCAGAAGCAGGATCAGCACCTCAAGCAAGAAGCCCTGATTGGCGCCAAGCGGCAGCGACTTTTTCAGATAGGCATAGCCGCCCCAGCTGAGGGTCAGGCCAAGCGCCACGATGGGCAGCCGCCCCGCCTCGACCGTCAGCACCACGACCGCCGCCGCCGCCAGTGCAATGGCTGCCAGCTGCATCCGGTTCATGCGCTCGCCCAGCAACAGCGCCCCCAGAAACACGCTGAACAGCGGGTTGATGTAATAGCCAAGCGCGGTGTCCAGCGCCTGCCCGGCACCGATGGCCCAGACATAGATCCCCCAGTTCACCGAGATCAGCGCCGCCGTGATCGAGGCCATCAGCAACAACCGCGGCGAGCGCAGCGCCGCGCGCAACTCCTGCGTCCGCCCCAGCGCCACCAGCACCGCCAGCGCCACCGGCACCGACCAGACAACGCGATGGGCCACCACCTCCCACGGCGGCACATGGGCCAGCGCCTTCATGTAAAGCGGCATGAAGCCCCACAGCAGATAGGCCGACAGCGCGAAAGCCACGCCGCGCAGGCTGTCCTCGTTGCGGGAAAGGGGCAGGTCGGTCATCCTCGGCTCCTCTGGGGTCTGACCGCGATACAGGAGCGACGACGCCCGCGCCAATCCGATCTTGTGCGGCCATCCATTTCCAAACGTGATGGAAACCCGGGCGTGCTACGAAAAGGCAGTTTGAAATCCGGGCAGCGCGCGGCAATCTGTCACGCAGACCAGCCCGGAGCCCGTCGCCATGTGCCAGATTTTTGCCCGTCAGGACCCTGTCGGCTACACCCCCGTCACCCGCCGCCTGCGCCTGAACGGCCAAAGCACCAGCATCCGGCTGGAACGGCTGTTCTGGGACATCCTTGATGACATCGCCCGATCCGAGGGGCTCTCGACCCCCGCCTTCGTGTCGAAACTGCACAGCGAGGTTCTGATCGCCGCGGGCGAGGCCGCCAATTTCACCTCGCTTCTGCGCTGCACCTGCATCATCGAACTGCGCCGCCGCCAGCCGATCGCCTTCGCCGCCGAATGATGTTCCGGTAGTAGACGATTACTACCCGCGGCCGCCGCCCGTCTGCCACCTTTTCCCTGTGGCGCGATGGGAGGCGCGGCCACGGACCCTCGTCTGCCCGCAACCGCGGCCAGAATGCGATCCGTTGCACCTTCCCGAAACGTCGAATGGGTGAGGCTTGCCGCCGGGGGACGCCCCGTCCGCCCGCTTCACCTGCCACGGCGGGCAAAGAACCGGGGCCAATTCCGGCAGACCCGTCAGACCGCGGCCTATCCTGCGTGCCCACGCGCGACGGCCACCGGGCCGCGTCCAAGCGGCCGCCACTGACATGGGAGGAAAGACGGATGACATTGACAAACCGCAGCACGCTGACCCGGCGCGAGCTTCTGGCCCGCAGTCTGGCGGCAGGCGCGACCTTCGCGGTGGGCACGGGCTTTGTGGCCGCACGCGATGCGGCCTGGGCGCTGGAGGTCACGCACCTGAAGCCCGAAACGATGGCGACGCTGATCCAGATGGCGCGCGACATCTACCCCCACGACCGCATCGCCGACGAATTCTACGCCGCCGCCGTGAAGGGCCATGACACCGCCGAAACCGCCCCCACGATCGAGGCCGGCATCGCAAGCCTTGATGCGGCGGCGCGCGGCAAGGGCTTTACCAGCTATCTTGGAACCGGATGGGAACGCGACCGCGTCGACATCCTGCGCGGCATGGAAGCGGGCGAGTTCTTCCAGACCATCCGCGGCGGCCTTGTGACCGGCCTTTACAACCAGAAGGCGGTCTGGCCGCTGTTCGGCTACGAAGGCGAAAGCTTCAGCCACGGCGGCTACATCGCCCGCGGCTTCGATGACATCAACTGGATCTGACGGAGACCACCGATGCCCGCACCCTATGATCTGAACGACGATACGGTGGTCGTCATCATCGGCACCGGCGCCGGCGGCGGCGTTCTGGCCAACGAACTGGCGCAGAAAGGCGTCAGCGTGGTCGCGCTGGAAGCCGGCGGCCGCTATGTGCCTGACGATTACATCAACGACGAATGGGACAGCTTCGGTCAACTGGCCTGGGTCGATCCGCGCACCACTTCGGGCGACTGGCGGGTGGCCAAGGATTTCTCGGGCCTGCCCGCCTGGATCGTGAAGGCGGTGGGGGGCACCTCGATCCACTGGGCCGGCGCCTCGTTGCGGTTTCAGGACCACGAATTCAAGGCGCTGACGACCTATGGACAGGTGCCCGGGGCGAACCTTCTCGACTGGCCGATCGACCTGAAAGAGATGGAGCCTTGGTATGATCTGGCCGAAACCAAGCTGGGCGTGACCCGCACCGGCGACCGCGCGGGCCTGCCCGGCAACAACAACTTCAAGGTGCTGGAAGCGGGCGCCAGGAAGCTGGGCTATGAAAAGGTCCATACCGGGCGGATGGCGATCAACAGCGCCGAATATGACGGCCGCCACCAGTGCATGCAGACCGGCTTCTGTTTCCAGGGCTGCAAATGGGGCGCGAAATGGTCCTCGGCCTATACCGACATCCCGCGGGGCGAAGCGACGGGCCTGCTTGAGGTGCGCGACCATTGCCATGCGCTGAAGATCGACCATGATGCCGGCGGCCGCGCGACCGGCGTGACCTATGTCGACAAGGCCGGCAATCAGGTCACCCAGAAGGCGCGCATCGTCTGTGTGGCCGGCAATTCGATCGAAAGCCCGCGACTGTTGCTGAACTCGGCCTCGGACATGTTTCCGCAGGGGCTGGCGAACTCATCCGGGCAGGTCGGGCGCAATTACATGCGCCATGTCACGGGGTCGGTTTATGGCATCTTCGACAAGCCGGTTCGGATGTGGCGCGGCACCACCATGGCCGGCATCGTCCAGGACGAGGCACACCACGACCCCGCACGCGGCTTTGTCGGCGGATACGAGCTGGAAACCCTCAGCCTTGGCATCCCGTTCATGGCGGCCTTCCTTGATCCCGGCGGCTGGGGGCGCGAGTTCACCACCGCGCTTGACAGCTACGAAAACATGGCCGGGCTGTGGATCGTCGGCGAGGACATGCCGCAGGAAACCAACCGCATCACCCTGAACCATGCGGTGAAGGACCGCTTTGGCCAGCCCGTGCCGGATGTGCATTTCACCGACCACCCGAACGATGTGGCGATGCGCAACCACGCCTACCAACAGGGCAAGGCGATCTACGAGGCGATGGGCGCCACGCGCACCCTGCCGACGCCGCCCTATCCCTCGACCCACAACCTTGGCACCAACCGCATGTCGGACGATCCGCGCCTTGGCGTGGTGAACCGCTGGGGCCGGACCCATGATGTCGAGAACCTGTATATCTCGGACGGCAGCCAGTTCACCACCGGCGCGGCCGAGAATCCGACGCTGACCATCGTGGCGCTGGCGATCCGTCAGGCCGACCATATCGCGGGCGAGATCGCGAAGGGCGCGCTTTGACACAACCCTTGTCCGGGCGGTGGCCTTCCCCCCCGCCGCCCGGACGCCGGTTGACCCTGCCTGCGCAACGGGTCAGCCTGTGTGAGACAAGAGAGAGGGGGGGGGGCGGAAGCCATGATGATCGGCGTTCAGACCACCGTGGCAACCGAGGCCCAGGCCCGCGCAATGGCGCGGGCGGCGCTGGCGCAGAACCTGTGCGCCTGCGCCCAGTTGGAACGGATCGACAGCCTTTACCGCTGGAAGGGCGATCTGTGCGAAGACAATGAGATCCGCCTGCTGTTCAAGACCGTCGAGACCCGTCGCCCCGCGCTTGAGGCGCTGATCCGCGCACATCACCCCTATGAATTGCCGGCGATCTGGTCGGTGCGACTGGACAATGTCAGCCCCCCTTATGCTGACTGGATCGCCGCCCAAACCGCAGACTGACACGGCCACCGCGCGCCCCGGGCGATCCCGTTGCCGGGGCGCGCGGTGGCTGCGTCAGGGGATGCGCGACCGATCAGGCGCCGGGAACCTCGGCGCCGACATAGACCGGATCGCCGTCCCGGATCACCTTCAGCAGCAGCACCCCCCGGCCCTGCGCCTCGCGCAGCGCGGCGGCAAGGTCACGCGGTGTGGCGATGGGACGGCCGCCGGCTTCCGCGATCACATCGCCGGGGCCAAGACGGTCGGCGTTGGGCCCCGACGGGTCGACCGCCGTGATCACCACGCCCGACAGGTTGGGCGGCAGGCCCAGTTGCCGCGCCAGCCGCGGGGCAAGCGGCTCGATATCAACCCCCAGCGGCGCAGCCAGACCGGACGGCGCATCCGACGGCGCGGCGGCCACCCTTTCGGGGGACAGCGCGCCGATGGTGACGGACAGCTTGCGCTCGGCCCCGTCGCGGACAACCGTCAGGGTCGCGCGCTCGCCATCCGGGATCGCCGCAATCAGGCGGGGCAGGCTGCTTCGCCCGGTCACAGGCTTGCCATTCACCGCGCTGATGACATCGCCGCTTGCGATTCCGGCGGCTTCGGCCGGGCTGTCGGGCTGAACCTGCGCCACCAGCGCGCCGTCCTGCCCCGGAAGCCCCAGCGCAAGGGCAATGTCAGGTGTCATCGGCTGGATCGTGACCCCCAGCCAGCCGCGCGCCACCCGGCCCGACTGCTGCAACTGCGCCACCACATCCCGCACCGTATTGGCCGGGATCGAGAACCCGATCCCGACCGAGCCGCCGGTGGGCGAGAAGATCGCCGTGTTCATGCCGACCACCCGCCCGGTGGTGTCGAACAACGGCCCGCCCGAGTTGCCGCGGTTGATCGCCGCGTCGGTCTGGATGTAGTCATCGTAAGGGCCAGAGTTGATGTTGCGCCCCATTGCCGAGACGATCCCCGATGTCACCGTGCCGCCCAGCCCGAAGGGGTTGCCCACCGCCACAACGGCATCGCCCACCCGCAGCGCCTCGCTGTCGCCGAACTCGACAAAGGGCAGATCCTTCGCCCCTTTCAGCCGGATCACCGCGATATCGGTCATCGGGTCAGAGCCGACCAGTTCGGCCTGATATTCGCGCCCGTCCTCAAGTTTCACCCGCATGTCGGTGGCGTTCTCGACGACGTGGTTGTTTGTCACCACCACCCCGTCCTTCGAGATCAGAAAGCCCGACCCAAGGCCATGCATCACCTGCCCGCCCTCGGGCTGTTCAGGCAGGCGGAACTGCGGGTTGACCTCACCGAAGCGGCGCAGGAACTCTTCAAGCGGGTTGCCCGCGCGGCCCGAGGGGGCCTGCGACTGCGCGGTGACCTCGATGAACACCACCGCGGGCGAGACCTGCGCGACAAGGTCGGCATAGCCCTGCATCGGCACCTCGGCCTGCGCAGGCGGAACCGTGACGGCAAGGCCGGCCACGCCGGTGGCCAGAAGCGTGGTGGCAAGCATCGCGGCCTTCAGCGACGACCGCAGCAAGGGCATCGGCATGAACTTCTCCTTCGGATGACGATCGGGAACGACCCTGCGCCAATATGGGGCGGGGCCCGCATCCCGCCGCGGGGTGGCCGGGCGGTCTCGCGCAGTCGTGATCCGCCCGATCCATACGCCAGAGGGCGCAGGCGGCGTCAGATGGCGGGATCGGGATCGGGATCGGGATCGGGATCGGGATCGGGATCGGGAAGAATGATGGGCGGGAAGGGTTCGGTGCAAGCGACCAAATGCCAGCGGGCCGGTGAAAAGGAACCGGCGCATCGGCCTTGCGGCCATGGCTGCCGCCCGATCCGAAGCGGGACGCCTGCGGGTCAGACCCCTTGGGCGTCGGTCTGCCGGACGCACGGCCGCGATGGCCCCGCGTCCGGCAAGCTGCGGATCAGCGCGGCGTGACGGCCGAACCGGCAAGGGCGCAATTGCCCTTGTCCGCCGCTTCCAGCGCAATGCCCTCGGCCGAGGTGACCACGCGGCACAGCATCGGGAAGCTGGCCGAGCCGCTTCCGCTTTTCGGTGCCGCAAGCGTCAGCACATCGCCCGACACCGACCACATGCCCGACACCTGCGTGCCAAGATCGGTGTTGCGCATGACGAACCGGCCGCCCTTGCCAAAGTCCACCTCGAGCGCACCGATGCTGTAGGCGCCCACGCCCAGACCCGTGACGGTGGCTTCGGGCTCGGCCGGGGTCTCGGAGGCAGCGGCATCCTGGGCTTCGGGTTCGGCGGGGGCTTCGTCAGCTTCGGCCGGGGCCTCGGCCGCGGGTTCTTCGGGGGCCGCAGTCTCGGGGGCCGCGGTTTCAGGCGCCTCGGGCTCGGTCGGCTCGGCCTCGGTCGGTTCGGTGGCCTCGGCGTCGGGGGTTTCGGCGTCGGGGGTCTCGGCGGGCAGGGCCTCGTCGGCCTCGGGGATCGCCGGGCCTTCGGCCGGCGCCGTCAGCTGATAGGCCCCCAGCTTGCGTTCCAGATCGACCAGTTCGCTGCTGCGCGCGGCCAGAACCTGCGACAGAAGCTCGACCATACCTTGCAGGTCGTTGCGCTGGCGGGCCGCCGACTGCGCGGCCGCCACCAGTTGCCCGCTTTCGACGCGCAGCGACTCCATCCGGCGGTCGAGATCCTCGGCCTGCGCGGACAGGTTGGTGACCGTGGCGCGCAATTCATCTTCGCGGGCAATCAGATCCTTCAGACGGCTGTCAGCGGCCTCGAAGGCGGCGATCGCCTCGGCGGCGCCGGTCTCGGCCGCGGTGCGGCGGGTGTCGAACCCTGCGATCTCCTCGCGCATGGGCGCAAGTTCCGCGGCCAGCCGTTCATGGTCAAGCTGGACCGTCGCCAGTTCCGATTTCGCCGCCTCGGCCTGCGCCAGCAGGGCGGCCAGTGCGGTCTCGGCTTCGCTGGTTTGCGAGGCAAGCCCGGCAACCTTGCCTTCAAGCGCCGTGACCTCGCCGGTCAGTTCGGCCTGATGCGCAAGCTCGGCCAGCGCCACGTTGCGTTCGTTATACATATAGGCGCCAAATCCCGCGCCGCCTGCCGCCACAACCGCCAGAGTGGCGGGCAGGATGATCGTCAGTCCCATGCGGTCGCGCATGATACCCCCTTATACCGTTTCCGGCACGACGGCCTGCCCACCAAGGGCAAACCGCCGGCTTGGCCGCACGTTACTTGAAGCGGCCGCCCCGCTCCAACACTTCAATCTGGTATCCGTCGGGGTCCGCGATGAAAAAGAACCGGGCGATCACGCTGCCGGCGGGCGCAAAATCCACGATTTTCCGTGGGTTGAGGCCCGCTTCGGTCAGGCGGGCATGTTCGGCTGCGACATCGGCGACAGAGACCGCCAGATGGCCATAGCCGTCGCCAAGGGCATAGGGTTCGGTCCGGCCCTTGTTGACCGTCAGTTCCAGTTCGAAGTCGCTTTCCGGGTTTGACAGATAGATCAGGGTGAAACTGTCGAAATCCAGCCGGTCCGCGACCTGAAGGCCAAAGGCATCGCGGTAGAAGGCAAGCGAGCGCGCCTCGTCAAGCACGCGGATCATGCTGTGAATGGTCTTGGCCATGGAATCCTCCGGGTTCTGCGCCCGCACCTTGGCAAAGTGCCGCTGGCGGGGGGTGGTATCGGGCTACTACCCCCCCCGCCAAGGCCACAGATCAGGCCGCGGGCGCGCCGATGCCCGCCGCGCGGCGCCGCGCCACCCGCGCCCGGATCGCCGCCACATCCGTCACCGGGGTCGCGGCGAACAGCGTGCGGGTATAGTCATGCTGCGGCGCATCGAACACCGCGTCGCGGCTGCCGTATTCGACCACTTCGCCCTTCCACATCACCATCACCTCGTCGGCGATATAGCGCACCACCGACAGGTCGTGACTGATGAAGACATAGGTCAGATCGAATTCTTCCTGAAGATCGGCCAGCAGGTTCAGCACCTGCGCCTGCACCGACAGATCCAGCGCCGAGACGGGTTCATCCAGCACCAGAAGCCGCGGGTTCACCATCAGCGCCCGCGCGATCGCCAGACGCTGACGCTGCCCACCCGAGAACATATGCGGATAGCGTTGGAAATGTTCGGGCGCCAACCCGACCTTCACCAGCATCGCCATGGCCTTGTCGCGCCGCTGTTCGGCCGTGTCCTTGGTGTTCAGGATCAGCGGCTCCATCAACATGTCGCCCACCTTCTGGCGCGGATTGAGCGAGCCATAGGGGTTCTGGAACACGATCTGCACCTTGCGGCGCAGGCCCGGCGGCAGACCCTGCCGAGCGATGTCGATCCGTTCGCCGTCGATCAGCAGATCGCCCGCGGTGGCCGGGTCGATCAGGGTGATGATGCGCGCCAGCGTGGACTTGCCACAGCCGCTTTCGCCCACCACCGCCAGCGTGCGGCCCTGCTCGACCGAGAAAGAGATCCCCTTCAGCGCCCGGACCGGCTGCGCGCGGCGGAACAGCCCGCCCGCGCCCGCATAGTCGCGCACGATGTTGCGCGCTTCAAGAACCGGGGCCATCACGCGCCCTCCGCCAAGGCCTGAGTGTCGATGAAATCCGACACCGTGGGCAGCCGGTCGCCGGTTGCCAGTTCCGGCAGCGCCGACAGCAGCGCCCGGGTGTAGGGATGCGAGGGGGACTCGAATATGTCCAGCACGCCGGCCTCTTCCATCTTGCGGCCTTTATACATCACCACGACGCGGTCGGCGGTTTCGGCCACCACGCCCATGTCATGGGTGATCATGATCATGCCCATCCCGGTGTCTTCCTGAAGCGTCATCAGCAGATCAAGGATCTGCTTCTGGATCGTCACATCCAGCGCGGTCGTAGGCTCGTCCGCGATCAACAGCTTGGGCTTGCAGGCGATGGCCATGGCGATCATCACCCGCTGACACTGGCCGCCCGACATCTGATGCGGATAGCTGGCAAGCCGGCCTTCCGGGTCTGGGATGCCCACGGCACGGAACAGCTCGATCGCGCGGGCGCGGCGGGCGCGGGCGCCCATGTTCAGATGGGCACGCAGAACCTCTTCGATCTGGTAGCCCACGGTGAAACAGGGGTTCAAGGACGCGATGGGTTCCTGAAAGATCATCGAGATGTCGCGGCCGATGATCTCGCGCCGCTGGGCATCGGGCATGGTCAGCAGGTCGCGGCCGTCAAAGCGCATCACATCGGCCTGAATGATCGCGGTTTTCGGCAGAAGGCCCATGGCCGCCAGCATCGCCACCGACTTGCCAGAGCCGCTTTCGCCCACCACGGCCAGCACCTCGCGCGGGTGCACGTCAAGGTCGATGCCCTTCACGGCATGAAAGCGCCCGGTCGAGGTTTCGAACCCGACCGAGAGGTTGCGGATTTCCAGAAGCGCCATGATCTCAGCTCCGCTTCAGCTTGGGGTCAAGCGCGTCGCGCAGGCCGTCGCCCACAAGGTTGATCGCCAGCACCGTGACAAGGATCGCAAGGCCCGGGAACGTCACCACCCACCACGCCCGCAGGATGAATTCGCGCGCTTCGGCCAGCATGGTTCCCCATTCGGGAATGGGCGGCTGCGCCCCCATGCCCAGAAAGCCAAGCGCCGCCGCATCCAGCACCGCATTGGAAAACGACAGCGTGCCCTGCACGATCAGCGGCGCAAGGCAGTTCGGCAGGATGGTGCGGAACATCAGCCGCAGTCGTCCCGCCCCGGCGACGCGGGCCGCCATGACATATTCGCGGTTCTTCTCGGCCATCACCGCGGCGCGGGTCAGGCGCGCGAAGTGGGGTTGCAGCACGATGGCAATGGCGATCATCGCGTTCGTCAGGCCGGGGCCAAGGATCGCCACCATCACCAGCGCCAGAAGCAGCGACGGGAAGGCAAGGATCACGTCCATCACCCGCATGATGACCGCATCGACCCAGCCACCGAAAAAGCCCGCGACAAGGCCAAGGATGATGCCGCCGGTCAGCGCGATCGACACCACGACGCAGCCGATGAACAGCGACTGCCGCGCCCCGAAGATCAGCCGCGAAAGGATGTCGCGCCCGACCGCATCGGTGCCCAGCAGAAAGGTCGTGCTGCCGCCCTCTTGCCAGAACGGCGGCACCAGCAGGGCGGCGCGGTTCTGCAAGGTCGGGCTGTGCGGTGCGATCAGCGGCGCAAAGATCGCCAGCAGCACCAGCAGAAGGAACACGCCAAGGCCGATCACCGCGCCGCGGTTTTCCGAGAAATAGAACCAGAACTCGCGCAGGATGCGGCGGCGTTCCGATGGGATGGGGGTTGCTGCGGTCATGGAACCCTCAGGAATGGCGGATGCGGGGGTTGATGACCCCGTAAAGCAGATCGACGATCAGGTTCACCATCATCACGACACCTGCCATCAGCAGCAGGCCGCCCTGAACCGACGGATAGTCCCGGCGCGAGATGGAATCGATCATCCACTTGCCGATGCCCGGCCAGGAAAAGATGGTCTCGGTCAGGATCGCGCCGGCCATCACCACGCCGACCTGAAGGCCGATGGTGGTGACGACCGGGATCAGCGCATTCCGTAGCGCGTGGATGCTGACAACGCGGAACGGGCTTAGCCCCTTGGCGCGGGCGGTCCGGACGTAATCCTCGCCCAGCACCTCAAGCATGGCCGACCGCGACTGCCGCGCGATCACCGCCATCGGGATCGTGGCCAGCACCACCGAGGGCAGGATCAGGTGCCGCACCGCCGAGGTGAACGCCCCCGACTGCCCCGACACCAGCGCGTCATACAGCATGAAGCCGGTGCCGTTTGGGAAGAAATACAGCAGATCGATCCGGCCCGAAACCGGCGTCCATTTCAGGATGCCCGAGAACAGGATGATCAGCAAAAGCCCCCACCAGAAGATCGGCATCGAATAGCCCACCAGCGCGGTGCCCATCGAGATCTGATCGAACCAGCTGCCGCGCTTGATCGCGGCAAACACGCCCAGGGGGATGCCGATCAGCGTGGCCAGCGTCACCGCAACCAGACCAAGCTCGATCGTGGCAGGGAACAGGGTCAGGAATTCGGTCAGCACCGGCTTTTTCGTGGTGATCGACAGGCCGAAATCGCCCTGAAACAGGTTGCCCACGAATTCAAGGTATTGAACCCAGATCGGCCGGTCAAAGCCGAGCTGGGCGGAAAGTTCGGCGTGGCGTTCCGGCGTGATGCCGCGTTCGCCCGCAAGCAGCAGCACCGGATCGCCTGGCAGAAGCCGCACGAAGCCGAAGGCCACGATGGTGATGCCGATGAAGGTCGGTATCAGATAGGCAAGCTTGCCGAGAAGGAATCTGATCATCTGCGTCCTGAATGATGAGAGGCGCGCCGGGGGTCTTCCCGGCGCGCCTGCCCCTTAGTGTAGTCGGTTTATTCCGCGATATCGACGCCCGTGAAGTTGTGCGTGCCCAGCGGGTCCATCACATAGCCCGAAACCTTCTTCGACATCGGCATGAACACCGTCGAATGGGCCAGCGTGGCCCAGGGGTTTTCACGCTTGAAGACAAGCTGGGCTTCTTCGTAAAGCCGCGTCCGCTCGGCCGGGTCCGAGGTGACCTTGGCCTTCTGGATCAGGTCGTCGAACTCCTTGTTGCACCACTGGGCGCGGTTCGCGCCGCCGTCGCCGGTGGCCGCACAGCCCAGCAGCACCGCCAGGAAGTTGTCGGGATCGCCGTTGTCGCCGGTCCAGCCCAGGATCACCGCGCCCTGACGGCCCGGCTCGGTCGATTTCTTCAGATACTCGCCCCATTCATAGGACACGATGCTGACATCGACGCCGACCTTCGAGAAATCCTCCTGGATCAGCTCGGCGGTGCGGCGGGCGTTGGGCATGTAGGGGCGCTGCACCGGCATCGCCCAGACTTCCATGCTCAGACCCGACACGCCCGCTTCTTCCAGCAGTTTCTTGGCGCCTTCGGGATCGAAGGGCACATCCTCGACCGCGTCGTTATAGCTCCACATCGTCGGCGGGATCGGGTTCTTGGCCATCTGGCCGGTGCCCTGGAACACGGCGTCGACGATCGCCTGCTTGTTCATCGCCATGTTCAGCGCGCGGCGCACCTCGGGCTTGTCAAAGGGCGCGATGGTGGTGTTGTAGGCCAGATAGGCCACGTTCAGGCCGGGCTGTTCCATCACCTGAAGGTTCGGATCGGCCTTCAGCGCCTCGATGTCGGCAGGCGCCGGATAGGACATGATGTGGCATTCGCCGGCTTGCAGCTTCTGCATCCGCACCGCCGGATCGGTGGTGATGGCAAACACCAGATCGTCGATCTTTTCGCGGCCGGCCCAGTAATCTTCGTGCGCCTGATAGCGGATCACCGCGTCCTTCTGATAGGCCACGAACTTGAACGGGCCGGTGCCCACCGGCACGTTGTTCATGTCGGCCATGCGGCCCTCGGCCTCAAGCTTGTCGGCGTATTCCTTCGACAGGATCGAGGCGAAGCTCATCGCAAGGTTGGCCAGGAACGGCGCTTCCGGGCGGGTCAGCACGAATTTCACCGTCAGGTCGTCGACCTTCCGGATTTCCTTGATGACCGTGGGCATTTCCATGCCCGCATAATATTCATAAGAGATTCCGGGCACATACTGGTGCCACGGATGGGCCGGATCGCCCTGCCGCATGAACGAGAAGATCACGTCGTCGGCGTTCAGATCGCGGGTCGGCGTGAAGAAGGACGTGGTGTGGAACTTGACCCCGGGCCGCAGCTTGAAGGTGTATTCCAGCCCGTCGGCGGCCACCTCATAGCTTTCGGCAAGGCCCGGAACCACGTTGGTCGTGCCGCGGTCGAACTCGACCAGGCGGTTGTAGACCGTCTTGCCCGAGGCATCAAACGTGGTGCCCGCGGTATAGGGCGCCGGATCGAACCCTTCGGGCGACCCTTCCGAGCAATAGACCAGCGTCTTGGCGTTGGCCCCGGCAGCCGCCATCACGGCCAGCGACGAGGCGGCCAGAAGATGCGCAAATTTCATGGGTGAACCTCCATCATGTTGGAAGTGCCGCCTTCTTGCGAATGTGCGGCGCCTCGGGCGGATCAAATGCGGTTGTGATGCCGTTTGCAAGGAAGATTCTCAAAGGTGACGTAGCGGCGACTGGGCGGAAAGGGAACTTTTGTTGACCCTTTTGCCGTGGCGCGACCGGGCGCCGCAGGATAGGCCGGGCAGCGCCCTGCGCGGTCGGCGCATCCCCGCCAGTTCCGTTTGCCCTGCCGCGCGATTCGGTTAGGCTGCACCGAAACCGGCACCAGAAGCGGGAGAGCAGGATGCAGACGACACGACGGGCGGTGATGCTGGGGCTGATGGCGGCGGGGCTTGCGGGCTGCACCGGCGGGGGGGCGGCCTTCCTGCCCGCCGCGTCCGAACCCGCAATGCGCGCGGTGCCGAACCCGGCCTGGGATGCCTGGGTGGCGGGTTTCCGGCCACGCGCCCTGTCGGCCGGCATCGCCCCCGACACGTTCGAGCGCGGCTTTGCCGGCGCGGGGTTCCTGCCCGACGTGATCGACCGCGACCGCAACCAGACCGAGTTCACCCGGACGCTGGAAGACTACCTTGCCATTGCCGCCTCGGCCGAGCGGATCGCGCTGGGGCGTGCGGCGCTGGCCCGCCATGGCGCGGTGCTGGCAGAGATCGAGGCCCGCTATGGCGTTGAATCGCATGTGGTCGCCGCGGTCTGGGGCCTTGAAAGCCGCTATGGCGAACGCCGCGGTTCGGTGCCTGTGGTCTCGGCGCTGTCGACGCTGGCCTTCGAGGGCCGCCGCGGTGCGTTTTTCGAAAGCCAGCTGATCGCGGCGCTGAAGATCGTTCAGAACGGCGATGTGGCGCCCGCCCGGATGACCGGAAGCTGGGCCGGCGCGATGGGGCACACGCAGTTCATCCCGACCTCTTATCTTGCCTATGCGGTGGATTTCCGCGGCGACGGGCGGCGCGACATCTGGTCGGACGATCCGACCGATGCGCTGGCCTCGGCCGCGGCTTATCTGGCGCGGTCGGGCTGGCGGCGGGGTCAGCCCTGGGGGGTCGAGGTGCGGCTGCCCGCGGGCTTCAACGCGGGCCTTGCCGGGCGCGGCACCACGCGCAGCCCCGCCGACTGGGCAGCGATGGGGGTGCGCGACATGGACGGGCGCGCGGTGCCGGACCATGGCCCGGCCTCGATCCTGATCCCGATGGGGTTGGCGGGGCCGGCCTTCATGGTGTTTCGCAACTTCACCGTCATCACCCGTTACAACAATTCCGAGAATTATGTGATCGGCGTCGGCCATCTGTCCGACCGGCTGCGCGGCGGCCCCGCGATCCGTGGCAGCTTTCCCCCCGATGCCCGCGGCCTGACCATGGCCGACCGGCAAGAGATCCAGCGCCGCCTGACCGCCGCGGGTTTTGACACCGGCGGCAGCGACGGGGTGATCGGCGCCAAGACCGAAGCCGCGATTTCGGCATGGCAACAGGCGAACGGGTTGGCGGTAACGGGCCAGCCCTCGGTCGATCTGCTGGCGCAGCTGCGGCGCTAGTCGGCAAGGCCCTCGGGCGGATCGGTGTAGCGGTGCACCCCGCCCAGCCGGTCACGCACCAGCCAGCGGCCGGGGCCGTCGGCGGCGACATGATCGGAGGTGACCGGCACCTTGCCGAAGCCGCCGGGGATATCAAGGACATAGGTCGGAAGGCCCACCCCGGTCAGCCGGAGACGAAGCTCGGCCATCAGCGCGCGGCCCTTGGCCAAGGGGGTGCGGAAATGGCCCGCGCCCTTTGCCAGATCGCAATGGTGCAGGTAATAGGGCTTCACCCGGCAGCGCATCAGGGCGCGGAACAACGACTCCAACGCATCTGCGCTGTCGTTCACGCCGCGCAACAGCACGCTTTGCGACAGCAGCGGGATACCCGCCCCGGCCAGCCGCGCCAGCGCGCCCCGCGCCTCGGCGCCCAGTTCGGCGGCGTGGTTGGCATGGACCACGATCCAGACCGGCACCGGGGCCGCCAGCGCGGCCAGCAACGCGCCATCGACGCGGTGCGGCGCCACCACCGGCACGCGGCTGTGGATGCGGATCTGGTCCAGATGCGCGACCCGCCCCAGCCGCCCCACGATCCCGGCCAGCCGGCGCGGCGACAGCACCAAGGGATCGCCCCCGGTCAGGATCACCTCGCGGATCGCGGGCGTGCGTTCGACATAGGCCAGCGCCGCGTCCAGTTCGGCCTCGGGCAGGGTGCCCTCGGCGCCCACCACCTCGCGGCGGAAGCAGAACCGGCAGTAGACATCGCAAGTGCGGGTGACATGCAGGATCGCCCGGTCGGGGTAGCGATGGGTCAGGCCGGGGGTGGGGCTGTGCGCGGCGTCGCCGATCGGATCGGCCAGCGCCTCGGGGCCGATCTCCAACTCGGCCGGGGTGGGCACGAACTGGCGCAGAACGCCCGGATCGGCGGCGGCGGCGGCCTGCATCGCAGGCGTCAGGCGGATACGGAACCGGCGCTCGACCTCGGCCAGCGCGTCGGACGGCCGGGCAAGACCCGCCGCCACCAGATCGTCCAGCGATTGCAGCGCGCGGTCGGACAAGGCGGGTTCCTTCGGTTGAGGCGGCTTTATCCCCCCGCAGGCGCCGCCGCGCAAGGCCCCGCGCTACTGGTGGCGCAGGGCCTCGATCGGATCAAGGCGCGCGGCGCGGCGGGCGGGGAAGAAGCCGAACACCACCCCCACCAGCGCCGAAAAGCCGAACGCCAGCACCACCACCATCGGGTCGGGCGTGAACGGGATCACCATGTAACGCGAGGCGACATAGGCCAGCCCCAGCCCCAGCGCGATCCCCACCACACCGCCCAGCACCGAAAGCATGATCGCCTCGACCAGAAACTGTGTCAGAACCTGCCCCGCGGTCGCGCCCACCGCCAGCCGGATGCCGATCTCTCGCGTGCGCTCGGTCACCGAGACGAGCATGATGTTCATGATCCCGATGCCGCCGACCAGCAGACTGACCGCCGCGACCGACGACAGCAGCCCCGCCAGAACCGTGTTGATCGACGTCAGCATCGAGGCGATTTCCTTCATGTCGGTGACCGAGAAATTGTCCTCGGCCCCCGGCTCGATCCGGCGGCGTTCGCGCATCAGGGCGGTGATCTCGGAAATGCCGCGGGCCGAGGACACGCCGTCCTGCAACGCGATCGACATGCCGGACACATCCTGATTGCCCGCCAGCCGGCGCTGAACGGTGCGGATCGGCATCAGCAGCAGATCGTCCTGATCCTGCCCGAACGACCCCGCGCCCTTGGGCTGCAACAGCCCCACCACCTCGCACGAGATCGCCTTGATCCGAACGGTCTGCCCAAGGGCCTCGGCGCTGCCGAACAGCTTTTCGCGCACCGTCTCGCCCAGAATGCAGACGGCCGCGCCCTGACGTTCCTCGGCCGGGGTGAAGGCCCGCCCGTCGTCCAGAACCCAGTTCGACACGGTGATATAGGCCGCCGAGGTGCCGGTGATCGAGGTGGTGACATTGGCATTGCCAAAGACCACGGTGGAGGATGTCGACGAGGTCGGCGCCACCGCCGCCGTCACCGGCAGATCCTGCAACGCCTCGACATCGCGCAGGGTGAAGGCGGGGGCGGTGTCGCGCGTGCCCGGCCCCATCATGCGCTTGCCGGGCCGCACGATCAGCACATTGGTGCCAAGGCTGGCCACATTGGCCGAGACCTGCGCCGAAGAGCCCTGCCCCACCGTCACCATGGCAATGACGGCGGCAACGCCGATCACCACGCCCAGCACGGTCAGAAACGACCGCAGCTTGTTGCGGATGATGGCGATGATGGCAAGGCGGACGGTTTCCCACAGCATGTCAGACCCTCGCCACCACCGGCTCGTCCCGTGCCAGACGGCCGTCGACAAACACCACCAGACGGCTGGCATAGGCGGCGATATCCTCTTCGTGGGTGACCATGACGACGGTGATGCCTTCCCGGTTAAGCTGTTGCAGAAGCTGCATGATCTCGTGCGAACGCTGGCTGTCCAGGTTTCCCGTCGGCTCGTCGGCCAGGATCACCATCGGCTCGCCCGCAAGGGCGCGGGCGATGGCCACGCGCTGCTGCTGGCCGCCGGAAAGCTGGCTTGGGTCGTGATGCTCGCGCCCGGCAAGGCCCACCCGTTCCAGCGCAAGCCGTGCCTTCGCCACCCGTTCGGCATGGGGCAGGCCCTTGTAGATCAGCGGCAGTTCCACGTTTTCCAGCGCCGTGGTGCGCGGCAGCAGGTTGAAGCCCTGAAAGACGAAGCCCAGAAAATGCCGCCGCAGCAGGGCGCGGCCGTCGCGGTCCAGCCCCGAAACATCGGTGCCTTCGAACAGATAGCGCCCCGCGGTCGGCCGGTCGAGACAGCCGATGATGTTCATCGCCGTCGACTTGCCCGAGCCGGACGGGCCCATGATCGCCACGAACTCGCCCTTGCGGATCGCCAGATCCACGCCGTCCAGCGCGCGGACCTCGGCCTCGCCCTCGCCATAGACCCGGGCGATGCCCTGAAGCTGGATCAGCGGGGTGTCGGCCATCAGCCGGCCTCGCGCTGGTCGGTGACCACCGGATCGCCGGCAGAAAGCCCTTCTGCCGAAATCGCGGTGCGGCGGCCGTCGCTTTCGCCGGCCGTCACCGCGACGCGCACCGGCACGCCGTCCTTCAGCACCCAGATCGCCGCCCCCGCTGGCGCGGCCTGCGCCGGACCCGCGGCCGGCGGGCGCGGCATGATCAGCCCCAGAAGCCCGCCACCCCGGTTGGCCCCGCCCCCGCCCCCGCTTGCCGCCACCTGCGGCGGGGCGAAGCGCAGCGCGGCATTGGGCACCAGCAACGCCTCGGTCACCTCGGCCACGGTGATCGTCGCAGTCGCAGTCATGCCCGGGCGCAGCAGCCGGCCCGAGTTGTCCACCGACAGAACCGCCTTGTAGGTCACGACGCCCTCGGTCGTTTCGGGGGCATAGCGGACCTGCACGATCTCGGCGCGGAAGGACTGGCCCGGATAGGCATCGACGCGGAAACTGGCCGGATTGCCGACCCGCACCCGGCCGATATCGGCCTCGTCGATGTCGACGCGCAGTTCCATCCGGTCAAGATCCTCGGCCAGCGTGAACAGCACCGGCGTATTCAGCGACGAGGCCACGATCTGTCCCGCCTCGACCGCGCGATCCAGCACGATGCCCTTGATCGGCGAGCGGATCACCGATTTCTCCAGATCCGCGCGCTGCACCTGAAGATTGGCCTGCGCCAGCGACAGATCCGCAGCGGCGATCGTCACCTGCGCCTGCGCGCGGCGATGGGCCACCTCGGTCGCAAGAATGTCGAGATGGGCGGCGATACCGCGCTGATCCAGCGCCGAGCGCGACTTGAAGACCTCTTCGGCCTCGCGGGCGCTGGCCCGGGCCTGTTCAAGCCGCCCCTCGGCCGCCGCAAGCGAGGCCTCGGCGTTGGTCAGCAGCGCCCTCAGCTTGGTATCGTCCAGCCGGGCCAGCGGCTGGCCCACCTCGACCTCGTCGTTGTAATCGACCTCGACCGTGGACAGCGTTCCCGACAGTTCCGACGAGACATCGACCTGTGTGGTGGGCTGCACCGTGCCGGTGGCGGTCACCGTCACCGTCAGCCCACCGCGCTGGACCACCTCGGTCACATAGACCGGCGCCGCCCCCGTGCCGCGCTGCGCCAGCCACAGCCCGGCGCCCGCAGCCACCAGCCCCAGCCCCAGAAGCGCCCAAAGCCACCAGCCGCGCCCGCGCCGCCGCGAAAGGATGCGCGCCAGTTCCTCGCCCTTGTCCGTCATGCTTCGCCCTTTTTTGCCGGCGCGGCCGGCCATCCGTCGCGACCAAAGGCCGGACAAACTGTTGAACGGTTTGCGCCAGATCATCCGTCGTGGCGACGGCGGGTTTCGGCAGGGCAGATGGTCCTGTCGCAGGCACTTCCCAAGCGGGTCTACCCAACGGGGCGACGAAAGGGAAGGAAATGGCGTGGGCCGAACACCATGCGGCCGGGGATCATCGCCCGCACAAGGGATGGACCCCGGCGGGCGGGCATCCCAGACGCCACATGCAAGGCCACCCCGCAAGGACGGGACAGCCCCCACCGCCTTGTGGCGGTCGGTTCCGGCCGTGGCACTGACACTTGGCGCCAGCGTTCAGGGGACGATCGGGACAGCCTGCCCCAAAATCGCCCTGCTGGGACGGGAGCGGCCACGCGCCAACGTGGCATCGCGCAGGTCCGGCAAGATCGCCGCGTGCCGGATCGACACAAACCGCGGCGGGCATGGGCGCTTCGCTGACCGCGGGCGGCGGCTTGGCAAGGGGCGGCGTCGCCCCTTCGGGCGATGACAGGCGGCGGACAATCTGCTGTCACAATAGGCGCCTTGTCGCTTTTTGTCGCAGAATATGCACGGGTGTCGGAAGCGGATGGTCGGCCCCGAGGGTCAAAGCCCAATGAATGTTGCCCGAAATGGCGGCAAACGGCGCGTTTGTGCCCGCCGCGGCAGCACCCACAGCATGGGCCGGGGCGCGGCTGGGGCCCTTCCGTCGCATGGCGACACGTTTTGTAAAGGCGCATCAGCCTATCGTGCGGTCATTCGTTCTCGAACTGGGAATGCGTGGCGCGGGTCTTGCAAGGGAACGGGACAACAGAGGGATCTGGGGAAAGGCATGAAGACGCTGGTATTTCCCGGCCGCATCGGGCCGGTGCCGGAAAACCGGATGGAGTTCGTGCGCAAAATCCGCCATGCGCTGACGCTGCGCGACTGCATGGTGGCCCCCGAAGACGCCCATGCCGCATGGAGCGCCTATTCCGCCTCGGCCGGGTGGCCATGGGTCCGGGTGCCCGAAGATACCTATGAGGTTCTGTCCCGCATCCGCCCCCACCTGCGCCCCTCGCTGCCGCAGACCTGACGCGGCGCAACCTTCTGACGGGTTCCGCGGCGGCCTCAGGAACAGAACAGGCTGTCCCGCCATTGTCGCCGGCTTGCCGAAAGCCGGTTGGCACCGACGGACCCGAAAGGACATCCCATGATTCGCCTCACGACTCGCTGACTTTCGGCCGCGGGCGCAGCTTTGGCCGGCGCCGCTGTCGCGCTGGTGCAAACGGCCCATCCCCTGACCGATCCAAACCTGTGACCCGCCGGACCAGACCTCGGTCACCCATGTCCACCAGAATCCGGTCGGACCGGAAGGCGAAGTGGTCACCGACGCCGCGATCCCCGGCAACCATGGCGCGGACACAGCTTCAGCCGCGTCAATGGCCTGCCGGTGATCGTCGCACCTCGGGGCTGACACGCCGGCCGGGCGGCGACCTGCGCCGCCCGGTTCCACCGTCAGGGCAGAAGCACCGTCGCCCCGGTGGTCTGTCGCTGTTCAAGCGCATGATGCGCGCTGGCGGCGTCTTTCAGCGCGAACCGTTGCCCGATCTGCGACCGAAGCTGACCCGAGCCGATCATCGCGAACAGATCCGCAGCGCGGGCCTCAAGTTCGTCCCGCGTGGTGACATAGTGGAACAGCGACGGTCGGTTGGCGGTAAAGCTGCCAACGGCAAGATCGGAAAAGCGGAACTCGTCCAGCGGACCCGATGACTGGCCGAAGCAGATGAAACTGCCGCGCGTGCGCAGACTTTTCAGCGATCCGCGCCATGTCGTGCGGCCGACCGAATCATACACGACATCGCAGCCGCGCCCGGCGGTGATCTCGCGCACTGCGTCGGGGAAGTCGGCGCTGTCGTAATCGATCACATGATCATAGCCGGCAGCCCGCGCCGCCGCCACCTTTGCCGCGCCGCCGACCGTGCCGATGGCGGTCGCGCCCTTGGCCTTCAACCACTGCCCCAGAAGCTGGCCCACTCCGCCCGCCGCGGCATGGACCAGCACGACATGGCCCGGCTCGACGCGGAAACTGGAATGGATCAGGTAATGCGCGGTCAGCCCTTTCAGCATGATCGAGGCCGCGATCTCGTCCGAGACGCCGGCCGAAAGCTTCACCAGCCAAGCCGCCGGCACCACCCGGTGGGTGCGGTAGGCGCCATTGGGCATCGTATAGGCCACGCGGTCGCCGACTGCAAAACCGACAACCCCCTCGCCCATGGCCTCGACCACGCCCGCCGCCTCGCCGCCGGGGATCAGTTCCTCACCCGGCCACGGGTAAAGACCCGAGCGGAAATAGCAGTCGATGAAGTTCAGCCCCACCGCCGTCTGGCGGATCAGCACCTCGCCGGGGCCGGGGCGGCCGGCGGGACGCTCGGCCCATTCCAGAACCTCGGGGCCGCCAGTGCGGCGGGCGACGATGGCGAAATCGGTCATGTCTGCACCTGGAATTCTGCGTCGACCGGCACCTGCAGGGCGGTCACAAGCTGGTTGGTCTGGGCCGCCATGCCGAGAACGGCAAGGAATTCGGCATGTTGGGCATCCGTCAGGCCCTTGGCACGGGCGGCGGCGGTGTGGGAATGCACGCAGTAAGAACAGCCGTTGGTCGCCGAGACAGCGATATAGAGCAGTTCTTTCGTCAGCGGGTCCAGCGCGCCGGGCGCCATCACCACCTTCAACCGGGCCCATGTCGCTTCCAGAACGTCTGGCTGACAGGCAAGCGCACGCCAGAAGTTGTTGACGAAATCGCTTTGCCGGGTGGCCCGGATGTCGGCAAAAACGGCCGCCACTCGTGGATCGGCGGCGGCCTCGATGTCGGTCAGAAGCCGGACTGTGGCCATGGGATCTCCTGTTCGGGGCGGCCGTTGTGGCCGGGGCGCGGCATCATCGCGCCATTCTGGCACGGATTTGGCCGACGTCGAGTCCCCCGAATGCGCAGCCGGCCGGCCGCTGTGGCCCGGACCCGGCCCCGCCGATCAGGCGGCCGCGGTCACCTGCGGGTTGGACCATGCATCGTCACCGGCGGCGTCGTCCTCATCCACGATGCTGTCGATCCGTGCGATGGCGGTGCTGACCTGAGCCAGCCCCGCCGATTGCTCGGCTGCACCCGCGGCGATCGAATCGACCACCTCGCTAAGGTTCAACACTTCGGATGTGATGCGCGAAAGCGCCTCGCCGGTGGCGCCCACAAGGCCCACGCCTTCGGCCACCCGCCCGGACGAGGTCGAAACCAGACCGCGGATCTGCTGCGTCGCATCGGCCGACCGCTGCGCCAGTTTGCGCACCTCGGTCGCAACCACCGCAAAGCCCCGTCCGGCCTCGCCCGCCCGCGCCGATTCGACAGCGGCATTCAGCGCCAGAAGATCGGTCTGACGCGCGATCTCGTCGATCACCGCAACGATGCGGCCGATCTCGACCGAGGATGCCTCGATCGCGTTCATCGCCTCGGTTGCGCGGCAAACCACTGCCCCCGACTCTTCGGCATCAAGCCGGGCACGGGCCACGACGGACTGCGCGTTGCGGGCGCTGTCAGAGGCTGCCTTCGCCGCGGCGGCGATCTGCTCGACCGCGACGGCGGCGACGGCACGCTCGCGCGCACGCTCGGCCGAGATGCGCGCCGCGGCCGCCTGTTCGGCACTGACGGCCAGACGTTGGCGTCCCGCCTGGATTTCGGTCGCCGCACGGGCGCCGCGCAGCATCGACAGGACAAGGATCGCCGCCTCGAACACGACAATGGCGGCATGAAGCATGGTCCGGCCGAAATTCTCGGCCAGATCGGTCGAGGGATAGACCAGAACCGGCAGCGCCAGCCCGAAGGACAGATGGTGCACCGCCGTCACCGCACAGGCAAAAAGCAGCGCCGGAATGCTGGACATCGTGGCGACGATGGCAAGGACCGCGAAGAACAGCATATGCGTATCGATCTGCCACGAATGCCCGGCGAAGGCGGCGGTAAAGGCGATGCAATGGCCGATCAGCGACAGCGCCAGAACCAGCGACTGCGTTCGATGATCCGCCTTGCGGACCAGAAGGGCCATGCCTGAAAAAGTTGCCGCCGCGATCAGCACCGGCACCAAAGGGCCGCCCGTGAAGACCGCGGACACCGGCGCAAGGGGCAGCAGCCCCATCGTCACGATCCGTGCCAGCCCGATACCGGACTTCTTGTCGTCTTGCGCGTCAGGGGGGGTCATCACACTTCTCCGGAACCACAGGATATGCCCAGCACCGTCGGGTCCAGCACCCACCATGCCCCTGCCGCCGCCAGCGCCGCGGCATCCGCGCCGTCGGCCAATACGGACAGGGGGGCCTGGGTCGGCCCGACGATCACGCCCCCGGCCTGCCGCACGACTTCGGCCGCGCCGCCGCCCCATGGGGGCGCCACGACAAGATACGGTCCGTTGCCACGGTCGAAACCACCCCCCGCCGAGAGCGCCGCGGTCTCAAGCGCGAGACAGGCGGCGGCTCCGGGGCAGAGGTAGAGGAGCGAGGACAAGATTTTCATTATGGGTGGATTATCCTTCGTGGGACATTAATCAACCCTTGCGTGCTTTTGCATCATTAAAAGATATCCTTTTGCGGTGGCGATATATCCTTTTATGCGATGTCCGCGCCCGCACCGACACGCAGGGTTGCATGCCGGTGCGCCGGCAGGACTGCGGTTGCAGGCGGCCGCACCACCCTGTCGGTCGGCTGTTGCGGGTTCGCCGGGGGCGAACCTCTCATCCCGGAAATCCGGGGGCCCGGCGATCGCCGCGCCACGGCGATGACAGCGACATGTGCGGGCGCCCCGTGCCCTGCCAAAGATGGCATACGTTTGCAGATCCGCATCGTCCGGCAGCATGGCCAAAGGTCGTAATGAGATATCGCAACGAGCCCTTTCCTCTCCAGCGCGAGAAGTATACAATCTTTAGTTGTCGCCCCACCCATCAGCGGATTCTTTTGATCCATGCCGAACGATGCACCCTCAACCGTTTGGAATCACAGGTCTTTCATGGACATGATCCAGTCGTCGCACGAATCGCTGCGCGGGGCGGTGGCACGGGACACCATCGCTCCGGCGACGATGGCGGAACGACGCATCAAACCGCTGGCCAGCTATGCCCGCGAACCGTGGCGCCCCGGCCCGCCGTTCTGGGGACCGACGAAACCCCCCGTCGACACCGACGCGCCAGAGCCGGAAGAACTGCTGATCCCGCTGGTGCTGCCGATCTTCATCACCGCCAGCGTTTTTCTAAGCATGCTGCTGATCCTTGCCTGACATGGCAAGGCGGGGCTGATCGCCCCGCAAAATGAAAAAAGGCGCGGCGCCAAGTGGCAGCCGCGCCCTTTTTGTCAGGTCGGGAAGGGTCAGGCGACGCGCGTGCGCTGGAATCCGTCATCCTCGGTGTCGGGGCCGCGCAACTCGAAGGCGAAGCCGCCGTTCCTGACCGGGGCACGCGCCGGGTGCGGGGCGGGCTCGGCCGGGCGCCGGGCCACGGGCTGCACGGCGGGCATGGGCGCCGGTTCGGACGCCGGTTCGGTCCGGTCGGCAAGACGGAAGTATCCAACTGCGGCGCGCAGATCCTCGGCCCGGTCCGACAGATCGGCGGCGCTGGCGGAAAGCTGCTCGGCGGCCGAGTTGTTCTGCTGGGTGACCGTGTCAAGCTGCTGGATCGCAAGGCTGACCTGCGCCGCGCCCGAGGACAGTTCGCGCGAGGCGGTCGAGATATCGGTCACAAGCCCCGAGGTCAGTTCGATGTCGGGCACAAGACCGTCGATCATCCCCCCCGCCGCCACCGCCGACCGCGCGGTGGTGATCGACAGGGTCGAGATTTCGGCCGCCGCCTGCTGGCTGCGCTCGGCCAGTTTGCGCACCTCGGACGCGACCACGGCGAAACCGCGGCCATGTTCGCCCGCCCGCGCGGCTTCGACCGCGGCATTCAGCGCCAGAAGATCGGTCTGGCGCGCGATTTCCTGCACCACGTTGATCCGGTCGGCAATCGCTCGCACCGCCCCCACCGCATCCGTCACCGCCCGCCCGCTTTCGCGCGCATCATCGGCCGATTTCAGGGCCATCTTTTCGGTCTGAACCGCGTTTTCGGCGCTTTGCTTGATGTTGGCGGCCATTTCCTCGACCGAGGCCGAAGCCTGCATCGTGGCCGACGCCTGTTCGTTCGCGCCCTGACTCAGCTGTTCCGACGTGGCGGCGACTTCGGCGCTGCCGGCCGCCACCTGCCCCACGGCCGAGGTGACCTTGCCCACCACGTCGCGCAGATTCAGCACCATCGCGTTCAGCGCGGCCAGAAGGTCGGTGATCTCGTCATGGCCGCGCAGCGCCGCCGTTTCGGTCAGATCGCCATCCGCGACACGCCGCGTCAGGGCAAGCGCCCGCGTCAGACCGCGCCCGATCGAGATGATGATCCACAGCGACGCGGCGATCGCGATGACGCTGCCAATGGCGATGCCGCCAGCCATGACCTGCATCACCTGACGCTGCGACGCCTCGGCGGCGGCCACGGTCAGCTGCAACCGCTGAATGCTGGCGTCGCGCAATTCCTCGACGATCTGCATCCGCTGGGTTTGCAACCGGCTGAAGTAATCGCCCCACAACAGCTTGCGCGCTTCTTCGACACGGCCTTCGCCCGACAGCAGGATGGCCTTGTCATTCATCTTGATCGACTGCTTCCACAGTTCCTCATACTGCACCAGACGCTCGCGGTCGGCGGCATCCGACACCGCCATCAGCCCGTCAAAGGCTGCGCGCATGAAGACGCGGGACTGTTTCAGATCCTCGACATGCGCGGCCTTGTCGCCTTCAGGCGCCAACATGTGATCGCGCACCGCACCTTTCATGCGCATCTGCTCGGCGTTCAGCCGCTCGGCCAGGCGGACCTGTTCGAAGTTGCGGTCGACAAGGGTCGCAATTTCGGTGCTGAGATGGTCGATGGTATGAAGCGAATAAAGGTTGGCCGCGCCCGCCATGACGAAGATCGCCAGAAAGGTCGCAATCAGTTTGGTGCGGATAGTCAATCGCATGGTAGCTTTCCTAAGAAGCGCCAAGCCGCGGGGGGCCTGATCGCACAGTGACCGGGACCGGAATGACAGCTGGCCCCACGCGGCAACACGGGCGGGCGATCCCTAACCCAGAACCTTCTTCATCACGGCCAGAAGCTGGGCCTGCGTGAAGGGCTTGACCATCCAGCCAAGCGCACCGGCCTCGCGCGCCTGGGCTTTCAGCCCGTCGGCGGATTCGGTCGAAAGAAACACGATGGGCGTGCCGCGTCCCGAAGGGTGGCTGCGATAGGCCCGGATGAAGCCAAGCCCATCGAGGTTGGGCATGTTCTGATCGGTCAGGATCGCATCGACCCGGCGCGACAAAGCAACCTCGAGCGCCTGCTGCCCGTCGCCGGCTTCGATCACGTCATAGCCGGCTTCGCGCAGGGTCAGCGCCACCATGCACCGGATCGAGGGCGAATCGTCTACCGCAAGAACGGTCCGCGTCATCGGACCCACCCTTTTCTGACTCTGGACAGTTGCCCGCCCTGACTCCACTGCATGGTGATGCCATCCTTCCTGTCGCTCTGCCTGATGTTGCGCGCCGGGAATGCCCGATCAACTCCAGAGGGAAACGGACATCCGCAGGATCATTTGAGTCCCTGCGCCGGACAAATCGACGATCCTTTCGGGTAGACAGACAGGACAAATGGAACCACCAGAGGATTTCATGGACACGACGCTGCTTCTCGATGCCCTGCGCCGCGCACATTTGGCCGATCCCGACCCGGATGCCCCGATACGGATCGACCGGCTTCGGCGTCTGGAAACCGCCTTGCAGGCGTGGGAGTCCCGCCTTGTCGCCGCGATTCATGCCGATTTCGGCCATCGCAGCGCGGCGGAAAGCGGGCTGTTCGACATCACCCTGCCCATCGCAGACATCCGCTTCGCGCGCCGGTCGCTGCGGCGCTGGATGCGGCCGCGCCGGGTCGCGGTGCCGGCCTATCTGCAACCGGCAAAGGCGCTGCTGCGGCCGCAGCCGCTGGGGGTGGTGGGCATCATCGCGCCGTGGAATTTCCCTGTCTATCTGACGGCAGGGCCGCTGGCGATGGTTCTGGCCGCGGGCAACCGGGCGATGGTGAAGCCGTCAGAGCTGACGCCCGCCACCGCGGATGTGCTGAACGCGCTGCTGACCGAAACCTTCGCCCCGGACGAGGTCGCCTGCGTGACCGGCGGCCCCGATGTGGCCGCGAATGTGGCCGCCCTGCCTTTCGATCATCTGGTGTTCACCGGATCGACCGCGGTCGGCCGCAAGGTCGCCGAGGCGGCGGCGCGGAACCTGACGCCGGTCACGCTGGAACTTGGCGGCAAGTCGCCGGCGATCCTTGCAGCTTCGGCCGATCCGCAGCGCGCGGCGCGGCGGATCGCATGGGGCAAGCTGGCGAATGCGGGGCAGATCTGCATCGCACCGGATTACGCGCTGGTTCACCGGCCGCTGATCGGGCCGTTCGTGGACAGTCTGGCCGAGGCGATGCGCCGGATGTTGCCCGAAGGCGCGGCAAGCGCGGATTATGGCGCCATCGTCTCGGACCGGCACCGGACGCGGCTGGAGTCCCTGCTGGCCGAGGCCGAGGCCGCAGGCGCCCGGGTGATCCGCCCGGTCGGGGCCGCCCCGGGGCCGGGCCTGCGCCGGATGGCCCCCGCGATCGTGCTGGACCCGCCCCCCGACCTGCGGCTGATGCAGGAAGAGATCTTCGGCCCCATCCTGCCGGTCATCGCCTATGACAGCCGCGACGAGGCGTTGGCCCGCGTGGCGGACGGGCCGCGGCCGCTGGCGCTGTATCTGTTCGCCGAGGCGGCCGAGGATCGGCAGGCGTGGATCGCGCGCAGTCTGGCGGGGGGAATGGCGGTGAACGACACGCTGCTGCATGTCGCCTGCAATGGCCTGCCCTTTGGCGGGGTCGGCGCCTCGGGCACCGGATCGTGGCATGGCGAGGACGGCTTTCGCCGTTTCAGCCACATGAAGCCGGTGCTGATCCAAAGCCGTCTGAACGGCGGCTTCCTGATGGAGCCGCCCTTCAGCGGTTGGAAGGCGCGGGCGCTGCGGATCTTTCGCCGGATCGTCTGACGCGGGGGCCGGCGGTCAAAGCAGGAAATCCGTGGCGCTCAGCGTCACCGGATCGTCAAGGAAGATGCGGAAATCGGCGATGCGGTCGCCGTTCACGTCACCCTCGATCATCCGTCCGCCCTCGTTTGCGAAGTAGCGCAATTGCCCTGCCGTGCCGCCAAAGGCTTTCGTGGCGATGAAGGTAAACGCCTGATCCCCCGCCAGCTTGCTGTTCGCATCGATCTGGGACAGGCTGATCTTGTCAACGCGCCGCGCAAAGTCGGTGATCAGGTCAGGCGCAGCCACGGCGCTGTCGGCAAGGTCGGTAAAGACGAAGACATCCGACCCCGCCCCGCCGGTCATGGTATCGCGCCCGGCACCGCCGGTCAGCCGGTCGTTGCCCGCGTCGCCCCGCAGCACATCATTGCCCGGACCGCCAAACAGATGGTCAAGACCGACCCCACCGCCAAGGACGTCATTCCCGCCGTCGCCGTGAAGCGTGTCGTTGCCATCGCCGCCAAACAGACGGTCGGCGCCGGTTCCGCCATACAGAACATCCGCCCCGGCAAAGCCATCCAGCCGGTCGTTGCCCGCCGCGCCCGAAATCGTGTCACCCGCACCCGAGCCGGCCAGCCGGTCATCCAGCGCGCCCCCGGACATCGTCACGCCCACGGTGGCCAGCGTGAATTCGACGCAGATCGACTCGTAGGCTGCCAGTGAGACCGACAGGCCGCCCCCCGCCATCAGATCGGTCTGCGACAGCACGCCGATGCGCGCCGCAGCCCCGGGATCAAGCGGATCAGCGCCCATGGTGCCGATGGTGGTGGCCCAGACATGGCGATAACCGGCGGCGACATCCGACACGTCGAAAGTGCCGGTCGCGACCTCGCCGGTCATGTTGGACAGGAACAGCATCGTCCGGGCGTCGCTGCCGAAAACCCTCACCTGCATGTCACCGATGACAGGCAGCGTATCGATCAGTTGCAGCCCGATCAGTTCCTCGTTCAGGATGCGGAAGGCCTCGCCGGCGGCGGTCAGACCCTCATAGGCATCGCCCGCAAGGCCAGAGGCGGTTGACAGGCTGGTGATGTTGTTTTGCTGCACAGTCCAGACATTGGCGTGGCGGACGCCAGCCTCGACCGCTTCCGCAAACAGCGCGACCAGCCACGGCACCTGCAAAAGCCCGGTCGCGGACTCGTTCCGGGCCGCCACGTTCCATTCGCTCACATAGCGCGACATGTCCTGAAAGTTGGCGTTCTGCGCGGTAAGGCTGTCCCATCTGTCGAACGGGTCATAGGCCCAGCCATCCACCGAAGATCCGGTCAGGTAGCGGTGGGTCACGATACCGTCGATCGCTCTCTGCTCGGCCTCAAGGTTGAACTCGCGGAAGATCAGCGACGTCGAGCTGACGGTCGGGCCGCTATAGCCTTCGGGAACCGGCTCGCCATTCGGCTGCACCCATTCCGCCTTGCCGCCGGGGCCGACCTGCACGACGATTTCAGGCTCGGCCCAGCCGGCCGGCAGGGTATTCGCGGCGCGAAACTCATCGATGGCGCTTTGGACCACCATTGCCAGCCGGCTGGCGATGCGGCCATATTCCACGGCGCTCAGCGTCTCGCCAAAGAAGGCGGTATTGTCGGCCCACCACTCATTGCCCAGCTCGATCGCCTCGACCGTCACGCCGGCGGCAAGGGCACGGGCCAGAAACTCGGTGGTGAAAGCCTTGACCATGGCGGCATCCACCGCCTCGTATCGGTTGCCGGCCGCATCGCGGGTGGTGCCGGCAAAGCGGATCGTCGGCATGACGAAGGTCAGGGCAAAGCCCGCCTCGCCCGCGGCCGACACCGCATCCCACAGACCCAGCGTCCGGGGTTGCATCGGCCCGGTCAGATCGGGGTCGAACAGGTGCGTGGCATCGCCATACAGATAGTTCTGCATCGACCCGTTCGGGTTTGCCAGATCGAAGAACCGTTCCGACAGCATCCCGCCGGGATAGCGCAGAGTCGAGGCCCCGATCTCTTGCAGGGCGCGGATATAGGTGCCCGACGGATCAAGGGTATCGCGATCAAACAGCAGATTCACACCAAAGTGGCGATCGGTGATGACGGCGCCCGTCCGGTCGTTACCCGCGGTTCTGGAGGCGATCACGATCATGTCCGGTTCCTTTGCGAAGTGCCGCTCCGTCCGCGGGACTGTGTGTCGGCCCTGAACCCCGCATCAGCCCACCGTGCGGCCGCCAAGGACAGCCCGGCTTCGGCAAGGATCAGCGGCATGGCACGACTCAACCCATGGACGATATGCGGAACAGGATGCGTAATAATCGCCATTCCCAAGCCGGCCGCAAATATCCTTTCGCATGGGATTCGCCCTAATTCGGCTGAATCTCTCCGCGCCGCTTGCGGCCCTGCACAACCGCAAGGCACCGCACCGGCACCTGCCCCGGTCGGCCACAGCGGGAACCCGGCTTTGTGGTGCGGGCCGGCTCTGCTATGCTGCGCCCACTTCCGGACGGCCGCTTCCTGGATCGGCGCCGCGTCACTTCCGGCCCTGCATCCCGACCCGGCACCCGCCCGGCAGCGCCAGTCATTAGGGGGTAAGACGATGGCGACCATCTATTTTGCCAGCAACAGAAATGTCCTACACGAAACCTCGGCCAACGGGCGCGTCTTCGGCGAACGGTTCAATGCCGGTGGCCCACAGATCTTTCGCGTCGGCAAGGCCGAGATCGCCTTTGCCGGCCACGATCCCAAGGACGACGATCAGTGGTCGGTCGGCGCAACGCGGCTGTTCACCGAAACTCTGGACAGCCGCAAGGCCGACGGGGTCAAGCTTGGCTCGCAGAAACTGTTCGAGGAACTGCGCGTCGCGCTGAAGGCTGCGGATCGGGATGTCATCATCTTCATCCCCGGCTTTGCCAACACCTTCGAGGATTCGGTCCGCCGCGCGGCGGCGCTGCAAGAGATCTATTCCACCCCCGCCCAGCAGGTGATGGTCGTGCTGTTTTCCTGGCCCTCGAACGGCCGGGTGCAGCCGGCGTGGGATTATTTCTCGGACCGCGAGGATGCCGAGGCGTCGGGCCTTGCCATGGGCCGCGCGCTGATGCGACTGGTCGAATTCCTGACCCGGCTGCGCGAAGAGGATCACAAGGTGGTGCTGGCCGCCCGGCGTGACGGGCAGGTGCCCGAAAAGTCGGCGCTGAAGCAATGCACGCGGCGGCTGCATGTCATGGCCCATTCAATGGGCAACTGGGCGCTGCGCCACGCGCTGCGCAAGTTCGCGGAACTGAACGGCGGGCGGATCGCCCGGGTGGTGGATTGCGCCTTCCTGATGGCTGCGGACGAGGACAACGACGCGCTGGACGTGCCGTTGAAGCTGCGGCATCTGGACGATCTGGCCAACCGGATCTTTGTCTATCACGCCGCCAATGACGTGGCGCTGACGATTTCCGACCGCACCAAGGGGATGCCCGACCGACTGGGCGCCGACGGGCCACAGAACCTTGATCAGGTTGGCGAGCGCGTCTTTGCCATCGACTGCCGGCAGGTCAGTGAAACCGCGCTGACGCATGGCCGCCACCAGTATTACCGGCTGCGCGACGAGGTGATCCGCGACGTGCAGGCCACGCTTGCCGATCAGCCGCAGGATGGCCGGGCCTGGCGCGAAACGCTCAGGCCCGGGCAAAGCTGGCGGTTGCCGCCGAAATAAGGCGTGCGGCGGCCGGGGTCACTCGGCCGCTTTCGCCATCGCCGGCTTGCCGCTGGTGCCATGGCCCGGCAGGCGCACCCGCAGCCGTTTCAACCGGCGCGGATCGGCGTCGATCACCTCGAACTCGGCCCCGCTTTCATGGGGAACGATCTCGCCGCGCACCGGAACCCGACCCGAGCGCAGAAACACCAGACCGCCCAGCGTGTCGATTTCCTCGTCTTCCTCGTCGCGGCGCAGGCGCAGGCCGATCTCGGATTCGAACTCGTCCAGCGGCGCGCGTGACTGGGCCATGTAGACGCCGGGCTTTTCCAGCACCCACAGCGCGCCCTCGGCCTCGTCATGTTCGTCCTCGATCTCGCCGATGACGGTTTCGATCAGGTCTTCGATGGTGACAAGGCCATCCACCCCGCCATATTCATCGATCACAAGGGCCATATGCACCCGTTCGCGCTGCATCTTCTGAAGCAGCACGCCGATGGGCATCGAGGGCGGCGCATAAAGCAGCGGACGCAGCATCGATTTCAGGTTGAACTCGGCAGTGCCGTCGAACCCGTGCAAAAGCGCCAGATCCTTCAGCAGCACAAGGCCCACCGGCTGGTCCAACGTTTCGCGGTACACCGGCAGGCGGGAGAATCCGTGTTCGCGGAACACCGCAACCAGTTCATCCTTGCCGATGTCGATCGGAACGGCCGCAATCTCGACCTTGGGAATCGCCACATCATCCACGCGCAGGCGGCGCAGGTTGCCGATACCGGGAAGTGTCAGGCTGCTTTGCGCCGGCGTCAGGGCGTGATGCGCCCCATCTGCCGCGCCCGCACCATCGGGCGAGAAGGCGCTGAATATCCGGCCGAAAATGCCTCGGGGGCTGGTCTCGGCCTGGTCGTCCTCGGTCTGGTCTGGCGCGCCTTGCGCTGCCATAGACCCGTCGCTGCTACTGTCCATCGGTCCTTTCCGAAAAGTCGCGCCCGGTGCGACGCGCAGTCAATATGGGTCAGGAACCCCCAGCCCCGCAAGTATCCGGGTCTCGGTTCTTTCCATCAGGTCGGCATCCGCGTCCTCAATGTGGTCATAGCCCAGAAGATGAAGAATGCCATGAACAAGAAGATGTGTCACATGGTCCGAGAAGGGCTTTGCCTGCTCGGCGGCTTCGCGCAGGCAGGTCTCGTAGGCGATGGCGATGTCGCCCAGATGTTCGGGGTCATCGGGCTCGCCCGGCTCGGGCGGCTCGGGCATCTCGCCCACGACGTCCGAGGCGCGTTCCTCTGACGGCCAGGACAGCACGTTGGTGGGCTGGCCCTTCTGGCGGAACTGGCCGTTCAGCTCGGCGATGCGGGCATCGTCGCAGCCCATCACCACAAGGTTGAAGCCCTCGCAGGGAAGGCCAAGCGCCGTCAGAGTCGCCTCGGCGGCACGGGCGGACAGCGCCGGAAGGTCTGCATCCTCCCAGCGCGAGTCGTCTATGACTATGTCAACCAGCGGCTCCATCGCTGGCCTCATACGCCTCGATGATACGGGCGACAAGCGGGTGGCGCACCACATCCCGCGCAGTGAAATAGTTGAACGACACGCCGCGCACCGATTTCAGCACCCGTTCCGCATCCGCAAGCCCCGAGGCCGTGCCGCGCGGCAGGTCGATCTGGGTCCGGTCGCCGGTGATGACCATCCGGCTGCCCTCGCCCAGACGGGTCAGGAACATCTTCATCTGCATGGTGGTGGCGTTCTGCGCCTCGTCCAGCACGACAAAGGCGTTCGACAGCGTCCGCCCCCGCATGAAGGCCAAGGGCGCGATCTCGATCCGCTTTTCCTCCATCAGCTTCTGCAACTGCTTTTGCGGCAGGAAGTCGTTCAGCGCATCGTAAAGCGGCTGCATGTAGGGATCGATCTTTTCCTTCATGTCGCCGGGCAGGAAGCCCAGCCGCTCGCCCGCCTCGACTGCGGGGCGCGACAGGATGATCCGGTCGACCATGCCGCCGATCAGCATGGTTACCCCCACCGCCACCGCCAGATAGGTCTTGCCGGTGCCCGCAGGGCCAATACCGAACGCCAGTTCGTGATCGAACAGATTGGCGACATAGGCCTTCTGCGCCTCGGTGCGCGGCTCGACCGGCTTCTTGCGGGTGCGGATCTCGTATTTTCCCGGGGTGAAAAGTTCGATCTGCTCGCCCTGCGCGGCATCGGGGGCGGGGCGGCCCATCCGGATCGCGCCGTCGACGTCGCCGGCGACCACACCCCTGCCCGCTTCCAGCCGCGAATACAGCCCGCGCAGCACGGATGCCGCCTGATCCCGTGCCTCCCTGTCGCCGATCACCGCCAGCCGGTTGCCCCGGCGCAGGATATGCACACCCATCTGATGTTCGATCTGGGCAAGGTTGCGGTCATATTCGCCGCACAGATCAATGAGCAGACGGTTGTCAGGAAACTCGAGGGTCGTTTCCACGACATCCTCGGACGGACTCGGGGGGGTCAGCGCGCTGATGCCCAACGACATCTCCTTGTGCTGGAGGGCTATGGGTAAAGAGTGGGGCCGCCAGCGCCCCAAGGCAAGATTTTTGGTGACGGGAACACAAATTCTTGTGACCCTGCACAGGAAAGACGCAAGCCATGAACAAGGCCGCGGACGGCGCCGCGGCCCTGTTTCCGGTTGATCGCGGCCCTAGTCCGCCAGCCGCTCGCCCGCCAGCGAATTGGGTGCGCTGGCGGTGATGCGCACCCGCACCAGATCGCCCACCTTCGCCGTGGGATCGGCCACATGGACGGCGTGCAGATGGTCGGACTTGCCCACCATCTGCCCCGGCAACCGGCCGGGCTTTTCGTAAAGCACGCCGACCTCGCGGCCGATCATCGCCTCTTGCGCGGCGCGCTGCTGCGTAGCGATCAGCGCCTGAAGCGTCTGAAGCCGCGCGTCGGACACCTCGGCCGGCAGTTCGGGCTTTTCGGCGGCAGGCGTGCCCGGCCGCGCGGAATACTTGAACGAGAAGGCCGCCCCGAATCCCACCGCCCGGATCAGATCCAGCGTCGCCTGAAAATCCGCCTCGGTCTCGCCGGGGAAGCCCACGATGAAATCCGATGTGAGAAGAATATCCGGCCGCGCGGCACGGATGCGGTCGACCAGACGCAGATAATCCCTTGCGCTGTGCTTGCGGTTCATCGCCTTCAGGATGCGGTCGGACCCCGACTGCACCGGCAGATGCAGATAGGGCATCAGCTTCGGCTCTGTCCCGTGCGCCTCGATCAGATCCTCGGCCATGTCGTTGGGATGCGAGGTGGTATAGCGGATGCGCGCCAGCCCCTCGATCCGGGCCAATTCGCGGATCAGATCGCCCAGACCCTTGCCGTCGTTGCGCCATGCGTTGACGTTCTGGCCCAGAAGCGTGATCTCGCGCACGCCCCGGTCCACCAGCCCGCGCGCCTCGGCCGTCAGGCGGGCGAAGGGGCGGCTGACCTCGGCGCCGCGGGTATAGGGCACCACACAGAAGGCGCAGAACTTGTCACAGCCTTCCTGCACGGTCAGAAACGCCGAGGGGCCGCGCATCGCCTTACGTTCGGGCAGGTGGTCGAACTTGTCCTCGGGGGGGAATTCGGTATCGACGACGCGGGCGCCGCCTTCGGTGCGCGCCAGCATCTCGGGCAGGCGGTGATAGCTTTGCGGCCCCACCACCAGATCGACCAGCGGCATCCGGCGCAGAATCTCGTCGCCCTCGGCCTGTGCCACGCAGCCCGCCACGCCGATCTTCAGATCGGGCTTTGCGGCTTTCAGCGGCTTCAGCCGGCCAAGGTCGGAATAGACCTTTTCGGCGGCCTTCTCGCGGATGTGGCAGGTGTTCAGCAGCACCATGTCCGCATCCTCGGCGACCTCGGTCAGAACATAGCCCTGCGCGCCAAGCGCCTCGGCCATCCGCTCGCTGTCATAGACGTTCATCTGGCAGCCGTAGGTCTTGATGAAAAGCTTGCGGGTGTCGGACATGGCGCGGGCCCCCTTGCGGTAAGGCGGCGTCTTAACCGGAATCGCAGGGGGCTTGCAATCCGGCGGGGCGGCTGGGAAAGCTGCCGGTGGACCGAAAGAGGACAAGGATGCGTTACCCCAGCCTTGAGGATTTCCTGTCGCGCGGCAGGGCGGCGCTGGCGCAGGGGCCCATCGCCGTCATCATGGCCGAGGACGAGGCCGAGCTGCGCGCGACCCTTGACCATCACGCCCGCGCCGGATTCCGCGCCATTGTGCTGCTGGCCCATCCCGACCTGATCCTGCAAGGGCCGGACGACGGCCTGCACCGGATCGACCACGACATCTTTGCCCCCGACGCGCTGGTGGGGGCGGTGAACCGGCTGATCCCCGCGGCGCCGGGCCAGTGGCTTTACTACTGCTACAACGCCGAATTCCTGTTCCACCCGTTCTGCGAAACCCGCAGCATCGCCGAGATGCTGGCCTTCCACGCAGAAGAACGCCGCGAGGCGGTGCTGTCTTATGTCATCGACCTTTACGCCAGCGATCTGGATCGCTTCCCCGATGCGGTCTCGCTGTCGCATGCGATGCTGGACCGTTCCGGCTATTACGCGCTTGGCCGCCCCGATCCGCTGAACCATGGTCAGCCGAAGGACCGGCAACTGGATTTCTTCGGCGGCCTGCGCTGGCGGTTCGAGGAACACATCCCCGAATCCCGGCGCAAGATCGACAGGATCGCGTTGTTTCGCGCGAAGCCGGGGCTTGTGCTGCGGCCCGATTACACCTTCACCGACGAGGAACTGAACACCTACGCCTGCCCGTGGCATCACAACATCACCACCGCGATCTGTTCGTTCCGCACGGCGAAGGCGCTGAAAACCAATCCCGGGTCGCGTTATGACATCGCCAGCTTTCGCTGGCGCAATTCGGTCCCGTTCGAATGGACGTCGCAGCAACTGATGGATCTGGGCCTGATGGAGCCGGGACAGTGGTTCTAGCCGGCTGATCGCTTGGCCACCCGCTGCGGTGGCCTTGCCTGACGCCTGCGACCTTGCCGGGATCGGCCCTGTCCGGCCACATTCCGCGTGCAGGCCGCGCCCTACCGTCTGATGCCGGTCTGCCTGCCGGCAGCCACGGGGGGCACCGTCCGCTGCAACGGGGGCGGCCAGCTTTGGCCAGAGGAGGCCCCGAATGGCCACAGTGCCACCAAGGCGCGACGATCTCGTTCTGGTGCGCGGCCGGGTTTCAGGCTATGGGCGGGGCATGACCGAGACCCTGCCCCCGTGCCCCGAATGCCATTCCGCCTTCACCTATCAGGCGGACGCCCTGCTTACCTGCCCTGAATGCGGGCATGAATGGTCCCCCGAGGCAGGGGCCGAAACCGGCGCCGCCGTGCGGGACAGTCTGGGCAATGTGCTTGCGGACGGCGACACCGTGACGGTGATCAAGGATCTGAAGCTGAAGGGATCGTCCTCGGTGATCAAGGTCGGCACCAAGGTTCGCGGCATCCGGCTGGTGGCCGGCGACCACGACATCGATTGCAAGATCCCCGGGATTGGCCAGATCGGCCTGAAATCGCAATTCGTGAAGAAGGTCTCGGACTGACCCCTGCCGCCTGATCGGCAGCGGGGAATGTCGCATTCCTCATCGGCCAATGCGCCGGCCGGGCAAGCATCCGGGCCGAACGAAGCCCTTTTGCCGGCGGTCCGGGTCGGGCGAGACGAACCGCCCCGGACATGGCGGGCCATCGAACCGCCGCGCCAGGGTTCTGCCGTGCCGCACGCGCCTTGGCCTTCGCTGTCACGATCCATCAGACCGCCCGAGATCTCACGGGGAAGCAGGGTGACTGTCACCAGCACCTCGATGACATCCATCACCCGGTCATGCAGAGGGAAGGCCCGCATCCGGCCGGTGCAGCGGCCCCACGGCCCGCAGACCCACGACAAGACCCGTCAGCACCCAGAACGCAGCCCCGAACACCACAAGCGCGACGCCCGGGCCAAAGATCCCGACCGCCCGCCGCCAGAAGGCGCCATTGTCGGCCAGCATCGAAACACCCCGCGACCGCAAGGGTTCCCCTGAACGGCTGAAAGGCGGGCCGGGTGCGGCCTGATGCGTCTGGCCATCCGGGCGGGCTGGCCATGACATGGGGCTTCGTTCCTTCTTGTCCGCGCGTGGTTGCAGAGAAAGCTGGCAGCAGCCCGAACGGGAACGGACGGCGCCGTTGCGCCCGGGATATTCTGGCTCATTGCGGGGTCGATCGCGGCCCAAATGCCCCGATCAAGCGGATGCTGTTGCATCCCCACGGATATTCTGCCTCATTGTGGGGGAGTTATCGGGCTGGTAATGCAAGTCCGGTGGAAACCGGCACCCCGCGCCGGTCGCAACGCGAAAGGATGTTCGAGTTGTTCCAGTTCCTTGCACTGTCCTTCGGCTTTTCGTTGGCCCTGCTGCTTGGCGCGACCGAGCTTGAACGCCGCGCCATTGTCGCCCGCAGGCTTGGCCCGAACGGTCGCGCGATCCTGCTGGCGCTTTTCGTATCGGCGGTGGCATCCTTGGTGGTGACCGTGGCGGCCGGGATCTCGGGCGGCTGGATCTATTTCTTCCACGTCCTCGGGGCATCGATCATCTATCACGGCGTCATGGGCGTTTCGCTGGTCCATGGCTTGCAGGAAGTCTCGGCCCGCGTGGCAGGCCACGGCACGCATTGACGGCCACCCGTGCGGCGCACCGGCAAGCGCGCCGGACCCGGTAACGGGCCGGGGCCGGCAAGGCCCGCCGCCTGACAGATCGCGGCACCACACCCCACGCCCAAAGGCGGTCTTGCAAACCACCCGATGGCGGCCCCATCAGGCCCCCGTCAGGACCGCACCCGGCGGCTGGCCCGGCCCATTCTTTCGAATTGATGGCATGATCTTTCGACATTCCGGATGAAAACCTGTCAGGGCATGCCGTCAGGGCAGCCGAATTGAGAGATTCCGCGGATGGCGCGTCCCGTGGCATTCCGGATATCGTTCATGATTGGGCAGGGGTGACGTGAATCTAGGTGTCATACGACAGAGGATTCAATCCGCTCTGACTGCGGCCGGCTCGGCGCTGACCAAACACCCGAGTCCCGAGGATGCCGCCAGCGTGGTCAGCAGCACCGCGGTCGGCGCGTTCGTGACCGGACTGAACGCGCTAATCTACGCCATCGGCGCGTTCGAGCCCGCAGCCATCCCCTTCCTGGCGCTGTGGCTTGGCGTGATTCTCATGCTTTGCCTGACAATGACGCGGATGTCGCGCAAGGCGCGTGGGCGCAGCATCGGCAGCGTGTCGCGCCGGGCCGCGCGTCGCCTTGTGCAAACCTCGATCCTGCTTGCGCTGCCTTGGGCGATCCTGCCGCTTTATGTCATCGGCTTTCACGGACCCGGCCAGCCGATGGTCGTGATTCTGGTCTGCACCGGCATGTTGTCGGGCGGAACCTTCATGCTGCACCGGGCGCTTGTCGCAGCACTCAGCTACATGGCGACAATCTTTCTGGCGATCATCGTCTCATCCCATATCGGCGGGTGGGACATGGCCTGGTCGGTGACCGGCTATGGCATCGTCTATGCGTCCTTCCTGGCCTACTTCGCCTTCATCGCCGGCGAGACCGCCCGCCAGCGCGACGAATCCGTGGCGGCACTGTCGCGGGCGGTGGCAAAACTGCGGCAGGCGCGGGACGAAAACTATCTGCTGGCCAATATCGACGACACCACCGGGCTGCTGAACCGCAAGGCCTTCAACGACCGCCTGCGCAAGACCGTCGCCCACCATCGCAGGACGGGGCGGCCGTTCTCGGTCCTGCTGATGGATCTTGATCGGTTCAAGCATGTGAACGACCTGTTCGGCCACAGCACCGGGGACGAGCTTCTTGCAGAGATCGCGCGCCGCCTGCGTAAAGGTCTTTCGGAACGCGATGTCATCGCCCGGCTGGGCGGCGACGAGTTCTCGGTCATTCTGATGGATGCCGCGGATGAGGAAGCGGTTCGCACGGTCACCGACCGCCTGCTGAAATCGCTTGCTCGTCCAGCACATCTGGCGGGGCGCCACATCCATTCCGGCGCCTCGATCGGCGCCGTGACCTGCCCGATGGATGCATCGGAACCAAGCGATCTGTTGCTGAAGGCCGATCTGGCGCTGAACCGCGCGAAAGAGATCGGCCGCGGCCAGTGCGTCAGATTCGACGACGCGTTGCGCCGGCAGGTGAAGACCAACGACGAGATCGAAGCCGCCCTGCGCACGGCGCTGAACGAGGGGCTGCTTTATGTCGAATACCAACCCAAGATCGCCCTGTCCGACGGGCGGCTGATCGGCGCCGAGGCGCTGGTGCGGCTGAAATCCGCGACCGGCGCCAACATCGCGCCCGAACGGTTTCTGGCCATCGCATCCGAACGCGGCCTGATCCCACGGCTGACCCGCTACATCGCAGAGATCGTGGCGCGCAACATCCTGACATGGCGCAGGGGCGCGTTCGATCCGGGCAAGATCGCGCTGAACCTGCATCCGGACGATTTCAAATCGCAGTCGATGCTGGTCGAGACCATCGAGATGTTCGAATCGCACGGCATCACCGGGCGCGATCTGATCCTGGAAGTCACGGAAGACTGTTTCATCGACCGCGGCACCGATGCCGCCAACAAGATTTTCGATGCCCTGGCCGATCGCGGATACGAACTGTCGCTGGACGATTTCGGCACCGGCCATGCCTCGCTTGCACATCTGAAGCAGATCCGGGTGGCGGAAATCAAGATCGACCGCAGCTTCATTACCGGCGTCGAAGCCCGCCGCGACGATCGCGCCATCGTCGCCGCCATCGCCGAGATCGCCCGCGGCATGGGCATCCGGGCCGTGGCCGAAGGCGTGGAAACCGAAGCGCAGCGTCAGATCCTGACGCAGATGGGGGTTCATTCCGGCCAGGGCTATCTGTGGTCGCAATCGATTGACGCCGCGGGTTTCGCGGGTTTTCCGCACCGCGGTCCTGCCGTCCCGGGCGATGCGCCGGCCGTGAAAGCCTGCGGCTGATGCCGTCCGGCGGTCGGGGGCAAGGGCGCCCCGCCGCCGATCATCGGTGGCGGTGATGGGCGGCTTCATCAGGATGAATTTGGCCGGCCCCTGATCCCGGCATAGGTTGCGGACCGGAGGTGCCCCATGACCTATACCCTTCTGATCGGCGACCGCAGCTATTCCAGTTGGAGTTTGCGCGGCTGGCTGCTGTTCGACGCCTTCGGCCTGCCGGTCAAGGTTCGGACCTGCCGGCTTTATTCCGACGATCTGCCGCGCGCCCTCGCGGATTTTCCGCCCGCCCGCACCCTGCCGGTGATGCGGACGCCTGACGGGGTGGTGGTATCCGACAGCCTGGCCATTGCCGAGGAACTTGCCTCGCGTCAGCCCAGGGCGGGGCTCTGGCCATCTGACCCGGCGGCGCGGGCGGTGGCACGGTCGCTTGCAGCCGAGATGCACTCCGGCTTTCCGGCGCTGCGCAGCCATTGCGCCATGAACCTGCGCGTCAGCTATTCCGACTGCGCCCCGGATCGGGCCGTGCTGGCCGATCTGGCGCGGATCGAGACGATCTGGGCCGATGCGCGGGCGCGGACCGGCGCCGCGGGCGACTGGCTGTGCGGGGCCTATTCGGTGGCGGATGCCTTCTTTGCGCCTGTTGCGGCCCGGATTGCCGGGCACAACCTGCATGTCGGGCCACAGGCCGCGGCCTATGTGGCCGCGCATCTGCGCCACCCGTCGTTCCGGGCCTGGCGGGCCGCGGCCTTGCAGGACGGCCCGGATCAGGACATCTATCGCCGCGACTGGCCCACGCGGCCCTGGCCAGGGATGTGATGCCCGCATGACCGCGGCCAATCCCATCGATACCCCCGTCTGCCCGGGATATGTTGCGCTATGTCAAGGCGCCCGGCCCAAGACATGCGAGCTTTTGCATGTAAAGAGGAGGGTGCCGCATGACAAGGCAGACGTGGCAAACACTGACACGCCGGGGGTTTTTCGGGCTTGGCGCCGCAGGGATCGCACTGGCGGCAGGCACACCGGCGGCGCGTGCGGCAAAGGTCAGAACCGGGGCGCGGATCGTCATCCTGGGCGCGGGGGCGGCCGGCACGGCCTTCGCCAATCGGCTGGTCGAACGGCTGGACGGCGCAAGGATCACCATTGTCGACAGCCGGAAAGAGCATCTCTACCAGCCCGGCCTGTCGCTGATCGGGGCGGGGCTGAAACCCGCCCGCTACGCCCTGAGCACCACGGCGGAATGGCTGCCCGCGGGCATCGACTGGTTGCAGGAGCCCGCCGCCGAGATCGACCCTCTGGGCAAGACCGTCACGACCGCCAAGGGCACCCGCATCGCCTATGATTATCTGGTGGTGGCCACCGGCCTGACGCTGGATTACGCCGCGATCGAGGGCTTTTCGCTGGACATGATCGGGCGCGACGGGGTCGGCTCGGTCTATGCCGGGGCCGATCATGCCGCCCGCACCTGGGCCGCGGCCGCGCGCTTTGCCGAACAGGGTGGGCAGGGTCTGTTCACCCGCCCCGACACCGAGATGAAATGCGCAGGCGCGCCGCTGAAGCATACGTTCCTGATCGACGACATCGCCCGCACCCGCGGCGGGCGGCCCAAAAGCGAGATCACCTATTTCTCGAACAACGAGGCGCTGTTCTCGGTGCCGATCGTGCATGAAAAGGTGCGGATGCTGTTCGAGAACCGCCAGATCGCCACCGCCTACAGCCATGTTCTGACCGCCATCGACGCCGGGCGCAAACTGGCCACCTTCCGCACGCCCGAAGGGCCGGTGGAACGGCCCTATGACTATATCCACGTCATTCCGCCGATGCGGGCGCCGGATGTGGTGCGGGATTCACCGCTTCCCTGGGCCGACAAATGGGTGGGCCAGTCCTGGGTCGAGGTCGACAAGGCCACGTTGCGCCATCCGCGCTTCCCCGAGGTGTTCGCGCTTGGCGATGTGGCGGGCGTGCCCAAGGGCAAGACCGCAGCCTCGGTCAAGTGGCAGATCCCGGTGGTCGAGGATCACCTGATCGCCGCCATCGAGGGCCGCGAGGGCACCGCGCGCTACAACGGCTATACGTCCTGCCCGATGATCACCCGCGTGGGCCGCGCGATGCTGGTCGAGTTCGACTACAACAACAACCTTGTCGAATCCTTCCCCGGCGTGGTCGCCCCGCTCGAAGAACTGTGGATCTCGTGGCTGATGAAAGAGATCGCGCTGAAAGCCACCTACAACGCCATGCTGCGCGGCCGCGCATAAGGAGAAACCGATGGAAACCTTCAGCTTCCTGACCCTTCTGGCCGTGTTCGAGGAAATGTATGGCCGCGGCCTGTTCTGGACCATGGCGGTGCTGTCCGCGCTGTTCGGGCTTTTGTTCCTGGCACTGGTGATCCGCGACCGCGGGCTGGTCAGCCACCATTTCGTGCGGGCGCAGTTGCTGTCGCCAGTGGGGGCGGTGCTGGCCATCGCCTTCGTGCAATGGATCACCAACTCGCATCTTTACCACATCGGCGGGGCCATCGATGTGGTGGTGCTGATCGGCATCGGCGTGATCGGCGGCGCGGGGATCACGATGGTGGCCTATGTCGCGCAGGCGCTGATCTCGCCGCGGGCCGCGCACCGGGACTGACCCGCCCCTGATGCGCGACAGGCAGGCGGCCCCCACCGGGGGGCCTCCTGCGGGGCCGGTCACTCCGCGATGCAGATCTCGTGGCGCCAGATCCCCAGCGCGGTGCGCAGGATCAGCCCCGCCACCACCAGCGTCAACAGCCCCAGAAGACCCGCCCCGATCCAGCGATGCGCCTCGGAGGCGGCGGCAGCAGCATAGGAAAAGCTGGCGATGGTCAGCGCCGCCAACGGAAAGGACAGCGCCCACCACGACAAGGCAAACGGCATCCGGGTGAACTTCGTCACCTGCGTCGCCACGATCAGCGCGAACACATAGGCCATGCTTAGCAGCATATGGCCAAAGGCGCCCACCTCGCCGGTCAGGTGCAGCCATGCCACGAACGACACCGCCGGCGGGGCGACAAGGATCATCAGCGTCGGCACCATCCGGCCCGGCAGCGGATCGTGAAACATCAGCCGGTTCATCACCAGCGTCAACAGCACGATCCAGAACAGCAGCCCACCGGAAAAGAACAGCCACGACAGTTCGGGATGGCCCAGCTTCACCCCCGCCAGCGGCACGATGACATTGCCCACCGCCGGGATGAACCAGGCGGGCGTCAACTGGCCGGGCTGAAAGCTGCGATGGCCGATCCAGGCCGCGATCACCGCCAGCGCAAGGATGCCCTGCAAGCCGGTGCCCGCCATCCAGACGATCCGCGCGACCGCGGGCCACTGGCCCAGCAGCGCCACCGACAGCAGCAGAAGCGAAATCGAGATCGCCGGAAAGAAGGCGATGCGCACCGGATGATGCCATTCCGCCGCCACCGCGCCGGGATGCAGCACCGCCTTGGCCGCATAGCCAAGCGCCACAAGGCCCAGAAGCACGACCGAGACGACCAGAACCGCCTGCGACACCTGCGCCCCGAAGCCAAAGGCCGATTCGGCGGTTCGCAGGGCAATCGTCAGGCCCAGCATCCCCATGCCGATGGCAAAGAAGGTGACCGGATAATGGGCCAGCCGCGCGTCCTGCGCGGGGGCCATGGTGGCTGTGGACATGTGGGCTTCCTTCCGTGGGCAGGAACAGACTGGACCAGGGCCGCCGCGGCCCTTCGCACGGGCTGATAGCGCAAGCGCGCGGGCCGGACGGTGACTGCGTCACACAGGCCGGCCGTGCTGCGCGCTTTGCGCTGCACCGGATTCGGTGACAAGGTCACCGACGCGGGCACCGGATCAGGATAAGGGCGGGCTGTCACTTCCCCTGTCGCCGCATCGCGGCCCAGGGTTCAACGGAAAGGCAAGGACGACGATGACCTACAAGCAGAAGATCGACGACATCCGCGACGAGCTGCGCAGCCTTTACAAGGCCGCGCCTGAACAGACCAAGGGCTTCGGCGCCCTGTCGAAGGCTGTCAAGGAAACCGGCGTCCTGTCGCACAAGGAAAAGGAATTCGTGGCGCTTGGCATGGCGCTGGTGCAGCGGTGCGAGCCCTGCATCGTGCTGCATATCGAGGCGCTGATGAAGACCGGCGCCAGCCGCGATGAATTGTGCGACGTGCTGGCCATGGCGATCCAGATGAGCGGCGGCCCCGGCATGATGTATGCGGCAAAGGCGCTGGCCTGCTGGGACGAACTGGCGGCCCTTCCGGGCTGACGCCGCCTTGCCTGTGCCGCCGGGCGGGGCTTTCCCTTGCCGGCGGCACAGGCGGTCACAGATGAGGCTCGATCAGGGCGCGCAGATCGACCCTGGCCTTCAGCCGGCTTGCCAGCAGATAGATCCCGCCGAACTTGCGTTGCAGAAACAGCGTGTCCATCGGCGGGATGCGGAAATGGTCGCGCTCGGCCGCCATGGCCATGCCGGCGTCGCGCATCTGCACCGGCAGATCCGAGGCGCCGAAATCGAACGCCCCCTTCTGGCGCAAAGGTTCCAGCGACATCTCGAACATCGCCAGCATCGCCTGTTCCAGCCCTTCGGGCGTGTCCTCGGCCAGAAAGCCGATCTGGCGCGCGGTGCGACGGATGGCATCGCGGTCGCCGGCAAAACCGGCCCGCAACAGCCCGCGGTAAAGATCGGCAAAGCCTTCGGGAAAGGCGCGGGTCGCACCGAAATCCAGCAACACGACCTGCCCCGTCGCCGGCGAATAGCGATAGTTGGCAAAGTTCGGGTCGGTCTGCATCAGCCGGAACTCGAACAGTTCGCGGAACAGAAGATCGATCAACAGCGTCACCACGCGGTCACGCTCGGCCTGCGGGGCTTCGGCCAGATCATCGACCGGCACCGCCTCGACAAAGGACATCGCCAGAACCGAGGTCGTGGTGTGATCGGCATGCAGCGCGGGCACGCGGAAGGCGGGGTTGTCCGACAGCAACTCTCCGAACCGGGCAAGGCAGCGGCCTTCGCGTTCGTAATCGGCTTCCTCGTGCAACTGCCGCTTGGCCTCGGCCAGCATGGGCGCCAGATCGATGCCACGCGGCACCAAACCCGAGATCCGCATCAGCGCCGCCACATTGTCCACGTCGGAATCGATGCTGCGGCGGACACCGGGGTATTGCACCTTGATCGCCAGATCGCGCCCGTCGCGGGTCACCGCCCGATGCACCTGCCCGATCGAGGCCGCCGCGATCGGCCGGACGTCGAACTTCTGGAACCGGCGCAACCAGTCAGGCCCCCAGGCATCCGTCAGCACCTTTTTCAACTGCTGGCCCGGCATGTGATGCGCCTCGGCCCGCAACCGGCCCAGGATCTGCGCCAGTTCCGGCGGCAGCACGTCGCCCGCATCCATCGACACAAGCTGGCCGACCTTCATCGCCGCCCCGCGCATCTGCGCAAGCTGATCGGCCACCTTCATCGCATTGGCCGGCGTCAGCAGCAGCGCGCCCATGTTGGGCCGCTGTCCGCGCACCAGTTGCCGCGCACCTTCCGCCGCGACATTGCCCGCGATCCCCGAGGCAAGACCGCCCAGCTTGGCCAGCCGCGACAGGCGGGAACTTGGAACGGCAAGGGCTTTCGACTCGATCTTGCGGTGCGGCACGTCAGGGCTCCTTCATGCGACGGCGGGGTGGCCGTCGCGGATTCAGATAGGGCAGGACATCCCCCGGCGAAAGGCCGGGGCGGGTTCGCAAGCGGAAGCCTTAACGCAAGACGTGGCGGGTGACTGTGATCGCGTCACAAAGGGGCAAAATCGGCGCGGGCGGGGATGGCGCCCGCGCCGCACCTGTCCGAAGGGGGGCCATGGCTGGCCGGATGGCGCCGGGCCGGGCTAGTTGATGACGCGGGTGTGCAGGCAATCGGTATCCGTGGCCAGACCCGTTCCTTGAATCACGAACGCATCCTTGCCGGTCCGGCGATCGATGCTTTTCTTCGACAGGGCGCGGATCAGATCCGCGGCGTTCCGGGCGGCGGCCTTGTCGTTGCCGGTATCGATGGTCACGGTGTAGACCGACGAGGCCGGCATACGCAGCACCATCACCTCGCGCCCGCGCAATGGCGTTCCGGCAAGCAGCCGGGCGAACTCGTCCGCATCGTCGCGCGCCAGCCGGCATCCGCTTTCCCGTGCCGGATAAGAGGCGATCGCCGCGTGCCACGCGCCGATCAGCGGCTCGACATGCAGGCCGTTCAGGCAGCAATAAAGCCTGACCGTCGTCAGCCCCTTGGCCTGAAGCTGCTCCAGCGCCGTCTGCAACCGCAGATAGCCTTCATCGGTGGGCGGACCATCGGCCGGCCGGATGTCGATCGCGCCGAAATTCTGATGCTCGGATGCCGGTTCATAGTTGCTGCACCGATTGTAGGCCGGGGTGCGATAGGCCGAGATGATGTGAACCCGTGTGCCCAGATCAGCCTCAAGCCGGCGCAGAAGCTGAACGACCTTGACCGAATTCGGCCAAAGCTGCGGCGGAGGCAGGTCATTCAACCCAAAGCAGGGGTGATTGGGGTCTTCCTGCGACGGCTCTGGCGCAAGGATGCGCGTGGCCAGCGCCCGTGCATCGGGAAAGCCCGCAAGAAAGGCGGCATACTCTTTCACCGCGCGGTCAAGCGCGGACTTCCGGCCGACAGGCAGCCCCTCGGTCAGTTTGGCAACCGTCGCATCGTCAAGCAGGCCGGTGGTTTCCAGCTTCCGGTCATACTGGAACGCGCGGATGGCGGCGGTGGTCCGCTGCCCCATGATGCCGTCAATACTGCCGACCGGATAGCCCAGTGCGCCCAGAACACGCTGAACCTGACGGGTGTCGGCCGGATCAAGCATCGGCCGCGGCTCCAACGCGCCCCCGGGCAGAGGCGGCGGGGGCAGCGCGGTGACCGCAGGCGGCGGCTCGGGCATCGGCAGGCTTTCCTGAAAACTGACCCCCAGCTCTTGCAGATCAAGGACAAGAAGCTGCCGGCCATCGGCGCCCAGCAGGGCGAAATGCTCGCGGTCGATCGGGCGTGGGCCCTGCAAGGTCACCCCGTCGCGGACCGGCATGACCAGCGAGGCGCTGGCAAGCGTCTCGATCCCGCCCCGGAACCGCCGCAGGATCAGGATCGACGGGCTGCCGCTGGCGCCGACGACGATCAGCGATTGCGCCCTGTCGGCGGCAATCCATGGCATGAACCCTTCGGGCCGGTCGCCGCGCAGCGCGTTCAGTCCGATGCGCAACGGCGGGTCAAGCAGCGGCGGATAGCCCGGCGACACGGTCAACGCGATCAACTGGCCACTGCTGCCGTTCGCGATCAGCGCATCCCCGGTGCCGCCATGGACCTCGGCCGGAACGAACAGCGCCAGTTGCTCGGGCGGGCCATCGCCCAGATTTTCGATCAGCACATTGTCATGCCGTGCGCCGGTCAACGCATCGATCACCGTGGCCCGCCCGGCCGGGGGATGCAGCGCCAGCATCCATTCGGGCGATCCGATCGGGATCATGTGCTGGGGCTGATCATCGGGGGCGACGGGCCGTCCCGCGCCGCCGCGCAGCACCAGAATCTGCCCCGATCCGGGCGGGTCGGCGCGATCCCAGATCACCAGCGCCGTGCCGGGCCGGCCCTTTTCAACTGTGGCGGGCAGAAAGCTGACCCCCGGATCGCGCAGGGCTTTCGCAAGGCCCCCCTTGGTCGCATCGGCGGCAACGAACCCCCGGGCGGCATTGGCCGCGAACAACCGCAGCGCAAAGCCGCCGCCCTCCTGCGCGATCACCACCGCCACCGACACCATCCCCGGCGCCGAGGGCACCGCAGCGGTCGCCGCCGAATGTGGCACCCCGCCCAGATCCTGCCGGGCCAGCACCCGCCCGTCGCGGGCATCGATCAGCACCACAAGACGCTCGGCCTGACTGGTGCCCACGACCAGATCCGCCCCGCCGCCATAGATGCGATCAAGACCGACCGGCAGATCGAACGGCCGGACGCGATCCAGAAGAACCGGCGTTTCGGCCAGTGCGGCCGTGCAGCAGACCACAGCCGCCGCCCACAGCCATGTCGACAATCGGGTGATGGTCCTGCCCCACATGCTAATCGAGATCGCTCCACTGGATATCGTAATATTTGGTCCGGTTCTCGACGATCTCGCCGGTGGTCAGGTGGGCCTTTATCATCAGCCGGACAAACTCGATCGCGCCATTGCCGGGCTTGACGTAGTTGGCCACGCTGACACGCCCCACCCGCGCGATCTCGGAGGTGACAAAGGTCCGCGGCTCTTTCGGGTTCGGCCGCAGGGTGATCACATCCTCGGCGGCGGGGCGATGCGGAATACGGCCGGCAGGCAGGCCCTCGACCTCGGTGCCAAAGAACATATAGCGCACCTCGATGCTGGAGATGTTCGGCGGATCAATGGCGCTGTCATATTCAAAGACGATGTCAACTTCGTCGGGGTTATCGGCGGGGCGCGGCGCGATCGACCATATCGCATGGCTTTTCAATTGGTTGCGCACCTGCCGCACCGCATCGACCATCGAACATTTCAGCTGCGCCTGTGTGGCGGCCGCGTTCTCGGGTTCGCGCGCAAGCATCGGGCCAAGGCCCGGAAACAGCGGGCTGATCGGGGTGGCCAGCACAATCGGCCCGCCGCCGGTCACCGTCACAGCCGAAATCAGCGCGACCACATTGCCGTCGGCATCAAGGATCGGCGAGCCGCCGTGACCCCAGGGTTCCGGCGCGAAGGGCGGCGCGCCTTCGGATTCAAACAGGTAAAGCGCGCCATAGTCGCCCGGGCGGTATCCCGCCGCGATCAGCGGCACAAGTTCCAGCCTCTCGACCGAGCGCGCATCCCCCGGCTGCTGCGAGGTCGTCATCAGGGCGCTGTAATGCTGCCCCTCGACGATATCGCACATGCTGAAATGAAAGTAATCCTTCAGCTTCAGGTCCGGCACCATGATGCCCGCCGCATCCACCGCCCGCGCCGGCGCGGCCAGCACCAGCACATCGCCGGACGGAATGCGGAAGTTTCGGCCATCAGTCAGTTGAACGGTCCGCGACAGCGGCCGGACCGCGCGTGTCACCTCGTCCCGCGTGGTGCGGGCCAGCATCCATTCGGTTTCGTCGCCCACCACATTCAACGCGGTGACCAGCATCTCCGGCCCGATGGCGAAGGCCTTGCCGGAACGGGCGGCCTCTTGCGTCGGGTTCGCCGGGTCCGAGGGGGTGCCCGTCACCTCGATATGAAAAACCGCCTCGGTGGCGCGTTCCAGAATCTCGGCGCTGTTTTCAGGCGTTTGTGCCGCAGCGGAAACGGCAAGACCCGACGCCAACAGCACAGCCGCACCCCATGCGACAGGGCCGCGGCGCATAGGGCCATGCGCCCTGCCCGTCATTCGAACCAGATGCATCGCGCAACCGCACTGTGGCTTCCACCCGATCTGTTGTTCCCGGTCAGCCGGTATTGCCCGTCGACCCGGTCCACCCGCGCCGTATCCTCGGCGTCGTTGAAAAGCCCGCCCACACCGGCAAGGAAACACAGCCCTTCATCTTCATGCACACCCAGCGGCAGCGGTGGATCGCCCGCCTTCCATGTCGCCGTCCAGGTGCCGGTGCGGGGATCGGTGAAATCGACCTCGCGGTGCTGATGGTAGCAGGGCTTTGCGCTGGGGGTCAGGCCGAAAGCCTGCGCATAGGCCGAGGCGGGAAGGATGCCGTAAAAGCTGACGGTGCCCAGACTGTCGAACTTGGCGCCGATCACGATGCCGACGATCCCGGCCAGATTGTTCGAGAACACCGGCCCGCCGCTCATTCCGGCGACGGTCTGGCCGTCGGTTTCCAGCAGTCCGGCCGCATTCGGCAGCACCGTCGACAGCACGCCTTCGCGATAGGACGGGGCGCCGGTTTCGGTATTGCCGGGAAAGCCCGCAACGAAAATCTTGCGCCGCACCATCCAGTCTTCAAGATCGCAGTAGCCGGCAAAGGCATAGGGCTGCTGGCGGGCGAATTGCAGCAGGGCCGCATCGACGGGAAGGTTCGTCGGCCGCACGATCATCCGGCTGGCGGTGTTGGGATCGGCCAGCCCGATCGAGCCGACGCAGGCCGCATCCTTCGGCACCACATGCTGCGCGGTCAGCACCAATCCCTTGGGGCTGACCACAACCCCGGTGCCGCGGTGGGTCACGCCGCCCGCGGTGCATTCCAGATAGACCGTCGTCTCATCCACCACATCCGCCATCGCGCCCGGCCCCGGCAGGGCAATCGCAAGCGCGATGACGGCACATCGGAAGCCCTGCATGGTCATTCCCCGATCCAGTCCCTGATCCGGGCCAGCCGCTCGGGCGTGATCCGGGTAAAGGCGTTGAACGAGGCCCACGGCTCTTCGCCATGCAGGCCGTTGGTGTGCACGCCGATGATGGTATCGGGCGCGCCCCCCGCCAGCACCGGCGATCCGCTGGTGCCGCCGAACGTGTCGTTCTGGTAAAAGCCTTTGAGATCCCAAAGGATATGCAGCCGGTCGCGGCTGATCCACTGCCGGCCGGGCGGCGAGAGGTCGGCGGCATAGCCATGCACCACCGTCTCGATCCCGGTCTCGGCATCGGCCAGCGCCCGCACGCCAAGCCAGCCGGTGGCCCGGCCCACCTCGCAGTCAAGCCGCAGGCCGCCCAGATCGTAATAGCGCGCCTCGTCCCCGGTCTGCGCGCCGGTCCAGCCGGCCAGCACGAAAACCCGGGTGGCGCGACAGGCCCCGAACGGACCCGCCCCGACATTGCGGCCGGGGATCACGCGGAAGTTGCGGTAAAGCTGGCCGGTGCTGGTGCCGCTGTGCAGGCAATGCCCCGCCGTCAGCACCGTATGCGGCCCGACCATCGCCCCGGTGCAGATGCGCTGCGATCCCGAAGCGGTCTCGAACAGGATCTGCACCACGGCCCGCGCCGGATACGAGACGGTCTCGGTCACGGCCACGCGCTCGTCCTGACCGATCACCGAGAACGGCGTGAAGGTTTCGGGATCGATGTCGGCATCGCCCATTTCATAGCGGGCATAGATCCCGCTGGCACGGCCCAGCGACTGGCGCTCGGCTTCGGGCAGGTTCGGATCGGCCACGATGGCACCGCTGCCGGGTTCCGGCATCAGGGCCGCTGTGGCCGCGGTCTGCCCGCCCCCGTCCGCAATCGGGAAAATCACGCTGCGCTCGGCATCGGGACCGGCCTCGGCGGCCTGCGCCTCGCCCTCGTCCAGATGCCGCCATTCGCGCGGATCAAGCAGCGCGTCTTGCGTCGCCTCGTCCAGCACGCCGGTTTCGGGCAGACCAAGATCGCGCTGCACCTCGCGCAGCGCCTCGGCGCGGGCTTCGGCGGCGCCGGCTTCGGTGGCCAGCGCATCTTCGGACAGGATGCCGCCGCCGATCAGGATGTTGTCGAACAGATCGGCTTCGGACGGCATCGCTTCGGTCATCTCGACGGCGACTTCGCCCGGCGACGGCGGCTTGGCCGCAAACACCCGCGTCCATACGCGCGAAAAGTGAATCCGTGCCTGATCCAACCCATGCGCGGCCGGCCCGTTGACCAGAATACGGACGCGGCGGTGGTCGTTGTTGTCGGCCGCGGCATTGATCCCGCGCGAGGTCCAGTAGCCGATGGCCGCCTGAAGCCCCGCATCGGCCTTGCGCGCCAGTTCCGGATCGTCTTCCAGCGGAAGGGCCAGTTCCTGCCCGCGCAGCCGGAAATTCGTGCGCCCGGTCAACTGGATGAACCCCGAGCCGCGATAGTTCCAGCCGTCCTGCGTCGTGCGGCCCCGGTTGCCCAGCCGCGCCCCATAGACCCAGTTCGCGATCTCGACCGGCCTGCCTGCGATCTGGCGGGCCTTCGCATCCGAGATGGTGCGCCGACTGAACACGCGGATCAGCGTCTTGTAGGAATAGTTCATGTTTTCATCCAGCCGCTTCAGGCCGCCGGTTTCCGTCATCACCTGCGCCAGAAAATGCGCCATCCGCAGGCGGGTGTTGATGCCCGCTTTGGCAAACAGCGGCGCCGCATCGACCATGGCCTGCGCATATTCATCCCGCGCGGTCGGAGAGATCCGCTTGATGTCGTCGAAGGTGACAAGGCTGGCCTGCGCACTGGCCCTTTCGGCGGCGACAAGGGCCGCAAACAGCCAGATTGCCGCGATCAAGGCGGCCTTGAACCGGAAAGCTGTGACGATGGGCATGGGACGATCCCCCGTGATCGTGGGACGAACGAAAGACGGCACCACCCGGACCGGGTGCCGACAAGATCCTTAACCGATGACAGGACGCACCCGCCCTGCGCGACTTATCTGCAAGAAAATTCACCAAAAAGTGTGGCACCCTTTGTCGATTCGTTCAATCCGCGCCAAAACGCGCAGTCTTCGGGACGGATTGGCAAAACCGCCGATCCATCGCCCTTTCCCCGCACCGCCGGCACCCGATCACTGCGCCACCCCCAGCCGACTGGCGGCAGACGTCGATCGCAGGTCCAGCGTCCCGCCCCCCGGGCCTATGGTGAAAGAGACCTCCTGGCCGCGGTCTTTGGCCTTGACCTGTTCCTCGCAGGCCGGATCCAGCGGCAGCCCAAGGCAGCCGGTGGCCTCGGAAGGGTCGCAGCGGTCCTTGGCCGTAGGCTTGCAGGTGAATGTCGCGACCACCGCCCCGCCCGACAGATGCCGAAGGGTCAGCAGCCGCACCTTCTGATCGGGCGCCGCCGGAATGGCGACGCGGCGGGTCGCGTCGCTTTCCAGCACGATCTCGGTCTGGCCGCCCAGACTGCGCACCCGCGGCGCAAACCCGCCCAGAAGATCACCCAGGGATCGGGTCCAGTTCGGCGGCTCACCCTTGTCCGCGCCCGATGGCGCAAACAGCATCAGCCCCAGAAACAAGAGGCCGATCAACGCCAGCCCGATCAGCCCCTTGCGCATGGACAATCCCGCCTGTGCGAAGGATCAGACGCTGCCACGGTCATGGCTGAATGGTTCTCAACTCGAACTTGTCCATCACCTTGGGCGCGATCAGCACACGGTCAATCTTCAGGCAGCGCGGCGAGGTGCAGGGCTTTGGCCGGTAGAACACCTTGACGATCTGTCCTTCGGCGATGTTGGTCGGCGCCTGCGGCTCGGTCCGGCGGACGACGTCATCCTCGGGGCCGTCGGTGACGGTGTTCAGCTCCATCCCCAGTCCAAGGTCGCTCAGCGTCTGCTTGACCTGCGTCACGGTCAGCCCGGTCAGCCGCGGCAGCCGCACCATCGCCGCGGGGGGCTGGGCGTTCTTGATGTCGGACAGTTTGGCCGCATCCAACTGGACCCGGCTTTCAACCACCGTCAGCGCCGGGGCAAAGCGGGCATCGAAGCCCTCGGCCGACAGCGCGCTGACCACATCCGGCGGGAATTCGGCGCCGGGGAACATGCAGATCAGCGAAGCGCAGGGCCCGTCGGGGCTGCGCACCGTCAGATCCACCACCGCGTCCTCGTCCACCCCCTCGCCTTCCGCGGGCTGGGTGGACAGCACCGACAGCGCGACCTCGGTCCCTTGCCGCGACAGGGTGAACCTGACCGGACGCGGGATTTCCGCGACCCGGAAGGCGGCGATCTCGGCGGGCTGGCTGACAAGGCCGGCGGGCATCGGGGTGGCGGGGGTCCGCATCACGAACAGGAACACCCCCACCCCCACCAGCGCCGCGGTCAGCGCCGCCGCCGCGGCAAAGATCCACCACGGGATGCGCCGCGCGGGCGGCGGCGCCACCGGCGCGGGTTTCAGCGTGAAGGCAACCGAGGGGCCCTGCACATAATCGGTATCGGGATCGCTTTCGGACGCAACGCGCAGCCGAAAGCCGAAATTGCCCGCAGGCGCCCCGGCCGGCGGGCGCACCGTCACCTCGACGCTTTGATTGCCGCCATAGACGAAATCGCGTTCGGTCCGGCCGGGCGAGGTCGCCGGCGCCCCCGCAATCTGGAACCAGTCGGCACGCGCGCCCTCCAGCGGCTCGACCGAGATCCGCCCCACCTGCGCCGCGGGCCCCATGTTGCGCACAAGGAACGTGGCCTTGCCCGGAGGCGTCAGCCCGCCCGCGTCGGGATTGCCAAGTTCAAGCCGAGAGGGCGCTTCGGTGATCTGGAAGGAAGGCATTGGTCAACTCCCTGGGTTCGTGTCGGCATCAAGGACCGACACCAGTTCGAAGGTGGTAAAGGCGGGTTTCTCGGTCGCGATGACATGCAGCACCAGATCCAGACGGGACTGGGCCGCGGGCGGCATCAGCACGCGGAAATGGAACGGACGATCCTGGCTTTCCTCGATGGCAAAGCCGTCGATGCCGGTGGCGGTCTCAAGCAGGCGGCGCAGCGTCGCGGCAGAGCCGCCACGCCGACCCAGCGCCGCGGCCACCGCCACCAGTTCGCGCAGATCGGCCGGGGTGGGCCGGTCCTGACCGGGGTCGGTGCGCAGGTAGCAGCCAAGGCCGACCCAGGCCGCCAGAACCGGCACCAGCCGATCCGGAGCGCGGCGGGGATCGACCAGAACCGACGGGTCCGCAATGGCCTGTTCCAGGGATCCATGCAGCGCCGACATCACATGCAGCAGGCCGTCCAGCACCGTGCCATCGGTCAGGTCACGGCGATAGATCTCGGGCAGAAGTAGCGCGATTTCAGCCGGTTGCATCGGCATCCTCCGCGGCATCCGCGCCAAACCGCAGCCGGTGGCTTCCGGCGCAGGGCAGCCAGCCCGGCGGCAGCGGCAGGCGGTCGGAGAAGCGGCGGCCCTCGATCCGGGCAAAGGTCAGCTCGGCCGGTTCGGCCCGGAACAGGCCCTGCGCGGTGCCGGCCAGCAGCGTGCGCCCGCTGGGCCGCAGCGCCACCGCCGACACCGGCAGCAGCCGCGCGCGGTCCGCGTCGATCGGCAGCCCCGATGTCAGCCGCGCCGCGCGCCAGACAGGCTTGGCCATCGCCACATCCAGCATCAGCACACCCGCATCCCGCGTGCCCGCCGCAACCTGCCCGCCCGCGACATCGAACCCAAGGCAGGATCCGCCCTTCCACCCTTCGGCAAAGCGTTGCCAGCCCAGCGGGTCCAGCCCGTCCGCGCGGACCGCGATCCGCATCGGCCCGGTCCCCGCCTGCCCGGCTTCGGACCAGACCGCAGCCCACAACCAGAACTGCCCCCCCTCGCGCGAGAATGCCAGCGCGCGGATATCCAGATCCTGCGACCCCGGCAGAAGCTGAAAGCTGCCGTTCGCGCCGGCACGCGACGACAGCCACACCCCGCCGCCCGACCGCGCGGCCAGCGCGACGAACGCAACGCCTGCGGCATTGGTGGCGCTCGCCACCGCGTAAAACCCTGCCAGTCCGGGCGCGACCTCGGTCGGCATCACGCCCGGCGCGGCAAGATCGCGTTGCAGACAGCCCTCGGGGCCGGCGATCACCAGCCAGCGCCGCCCGTCGCGCGGGATGACGGCAAGGCCATGGACCGGCCGGGGCAGAACCTCAAGATCCTCCCACGCCTCGCCACAGCTGCCCGAGGCGCGGATGGCCGTCTGGCCCCCCTCGCGTTCCAGCGCCAGCGCAAGAAAGCCGGGCGTGGCGGGGTCGGTGGCGATGACGGTCGGGCGGGCGCCGTCTTCGGACGCCACCCGTTCCCAGCTTTGCGCATCGTCGAGCGAGCGGTAAAGCCCGTCGGCCATCAGGGCGTGCAGCGTCCGCGGCTGGTGCGGATCGGCCACCAGCCGGCTGACCGCGCCCTCCGGCCCGTCATCGGTCGACAGGCGGACGCCTTCGGCATAGCGGACGCCGGGTTCGGACAGGATCGCCTCGTAGATGTCCGAGATCCGCACCGCCTTGCCAAAGGGCCAGCCCCCCAGCGGCGACAAAAGCGCGTTCAGCCGCCGCGTCACCCGCTGTTCCAGCGCCTTCAGGTCTTCCGAGGGCGAGGCCGCGATCCGCGCCTCGACCGCGATGCTTCGGCATTTCGCCCAGCGGACGGCCACCCGCACCCCGATCGGACGGCGGGCATCCAGCAGCGCCTCGATCCGGGCGCGCAGCGGTTCCTGCCGGTGGGCGGCCAGCATCGCATCCGTCAGCGCACCGCTTTCGGGATCGGGCTGGGCCTGCGGCACCACCCGAACCTCGACCACGCCGGGCCGGCCGAAACACCACAGCGCGGATTCAGCCTCGGCGCTGGCGCGGGCGACGCCGCCGGCGGCAAGCGCCACCTGTTCGAAATCGGTGGCGGTGATGGCGGATTCGGGCATCCGGACCGCCTCGCTGCCGCGCAGGACGAAGGCTGCGGGGGTTTCGGCATCCTCGCCGCCGGTGGCACGGGAGGGGTTGGTCACGCTCAGCCCCGGCACGGGCTGGCGCAACTGCGTCAGCGTCAGCGCAGCCACGTTGCCCGCCCGGCCGCCACCCGCCAGATACCAGGCGCGGATCTCGGCACCGCGGGCGGGGATCTCGAAGCCGGCCGCCTCGCCGGTGCGGATCACACCCGACAGCGGCGCGAAACTGATCCGGCCCGCCGCGCGATCGGCGATAAAGGCGCGGCGCGGCAGACCGGGGCGAAAGCCCGGAACCTCGTCCCACAGCAGGAACACGCGGCCATCAAGGCTGATGGTGCGGGCGGTTTCGGGCAATGCGCCCTCTTGCCATTCGACGCCTATGCGCAGCGTTTCGGCCACCGCCAGCGGGCGCGGCAGCGGACCGCGGCGCAGGGTGAAGCTGCGCCCCGCCTCGCCGGTGCCCACACCCAGAAGTTCGCCCTCGACCGGCTCGGCGTGAACGGCGGGCACTTCGGCCACGGTCGCGCCGGCCGCAAGGTTCAACGGGCGGCAGGTGGAAAACACCACCTTGCCCTCGGGGTCGGACACCCGAAGCCCGGCGGGCCAGTCCAGCGCCGGCAGATCCTCGCCGCTGCGGGTAAAGCGCAGCAGTGTTTCGGCGGCGGCCACCGGCAGCGGCGCCACGCCCAGAAGCTGCAACAGTTCCAGATGCAGCCGCGCGGGCAGGCGGTTCAGCCGGTAAAGCATGGTTTCGGTCAGCCAGGCATAGGCTTCCAGCAGCGTCACCCCCGGATCGCCCGGCGAAAGGTCGGTCCAGTCGGGGCAGCGGGCGCGGATGATCGCGGTCGCCTCGTCCACAAGATCGGCAAAGCGGCGGCGATCGATCAGGTCATCGTCACGCATCCGCCCCTCCAAGATCCAGTGTGAAGCCAAGAGTGCCGCGCTCGACCGTCTGGCGGATGCGATAATCCAGCCAGATCCGCAGCCGTTCGGGCGGGCCCTGCGGGTCGGGGCCGGCATCCAGCCGCAACACCTCGATCCGCGGCTCCCACCGGCGGATCGCCTGCCGGACATAGTGGATCGCAAGGCCCGCGGTCGTGGCATCGTTCGGCGCGAACACCAGCCGGTCCAGCGGGCAGCCATAATCCGGCCGCATCGCCCGTTCGCCCGGCACCGTCCCCAAAAGCAGCATGAGCGACTGACGGATCAGCGCCGCCCCCGTGACCGTCGCCACGCCCCCGCCCGCCGTCAGCGCCGGGCCGCCCGGTGATGCGAAAAGCCATCCCTGCAAGGCCGTCATCGTCGCCTCCTACTCGCTTACGCTGACGAAATCCTGCCCGGCGGCATCGACGCCGAAGGGCACGACGCCCAGCTTGCTCCAGTCGGTGCGCCCTTGTGCCGTGGCCTTGGCGACCGGCCGGCCGTCGATGGTGACAAAGCCGGAATAGGATGCGGCGTCATCCACCACCACCGTCTGAAGGCAGGGCGGCGTCGAAGGCGTCGCATGCGGGCAGGCCGCGATCGGCCGGCCCAGCAGGTCGGGCCGCACCAGCACCGGGACGCGCCCGATCCGCACCAGATCCTGCGAGGCGGCAAGGCCCACCCGCCCGCCATGGGCGCAACTGAGATGGGCCGCTTCGGTCAGGACATTCGGCATCGCCTACCCCCTTTCGAACCGGATCGCGCCGGCCCGGATCGTGATGGTCCGCTTTGGCGCCTCGATCAGCAGATCGGCGGCCGCCGCCAGCCGCACCTCATCCGGGCCCATTTCCAGCAGGCTGCCGCCCGAGGTCGCGATCTTCAACGCGCCGCCTCCGCCGCCAAGGTCAAGGATCTGCCCGCCCTGACTGCGCAGAACGATCCCGTGCGGGCTGCGCGCCGCCCCGGAGGGAAGCGTCTGCGCGCCGAACAGCCCCCCCAGAACGAAGCCGCGCGCCGGGTCGCCCTCGGGGAACAGCACCAGCACATCGTCGCCCTTCAGGGGCAGCGCCACCACCCCCCGCCGCCGACCGGCACCGGCCGCAATGCTGGCCATCCAGCCGGCATCCAGATCGCCGAAATCCGGCAGCACGATCCGGCAACGGCCCAGACCGTCGGGGTCGGCATCATCCGACACCCGCCCCAACGCCACCATCGGCGTCCGAGGCGCCGGCCGCAGTCGCGGCGCTTCGGTGGAAAATTCCGTGACATAGCCCTCGGAGGCCGACAGCCGGTGCAGCGTGCGGGTCACGACATACCCCCCCGCAAGCGCCGGCAGCACGCCATCGACCATCACCGTCCGGCCGGGCTGAAGGTCGGCGTTGCCCTCGGCCAGACCTTCGGCCACCGCGGTGTCGGCCGCGGCCCGGTCCAGTGTGGCCTGCGCCATCGCCTCGGCCTCGGCATCGGTTGCGGCCAGCCGGTTCAGCAGCATCCGCTGCCCCGAGGGCGGATCGGCGCCGGGGTCGTGCATGTCCACCACCCGGTCCTGCCGCGCCAGCGTCAGGCTTGAGGCGCGCGGCTTCAGGCTGACCGGATCGCGGCTGTGGATCGTGCCGCCATCCAGCCAGCGGTCGGCCGCCAGCGCCACCTCGCAGGCGTGAAGGTTCCGGCCCAGCACCAGCGGGATCGGCTCGTCGCCATCCCCGGCCAGCGACATCAACATCAGCCGGCCGTCGCGCAGGATCGGGAACAGCCCGGCCTGCCCCGCCAGATCAGCCAGAAAATCAAGATCGGTCTGTTCATGTTGCAGAACAAGCGTCCGCTTCGGTGTGGGCTCGAGGCTCAGGCTGTCAAGGCCAAGGTCGGCGGCCAGCAGCGCCGCCACATCCCCGGCCGAGACATCGGCCAGCGCCCGCAGCGTCTGACGCCGCGCAAGCCGGATCATCGCATCACGCGCCACAAGGTGGACGGTCCGGCCGGCGCTGCCGCTGTCTTCGCGAAGCTGGGTGATGCGGCCGGAAAACACCGCCCGGCCGTCAATCAGGGCCGCAACCGACAGCCCCGGCTTCAGGCCGTCAGCGGCCAAGGGATCGGCAAAGGTCAGCTCCAGCGCCGCTGAGGCGCCAAGGCCCTGCCGCAGCACGGTTTCGGACAGGGCGGCCGCCAGCGCGGGGGTAATTTCGGTCCCGTCGATCAGAACCAGCAGGCGCGGGCGCGGGGTCAGGGCGGCGGTCATGGCGAGACCTCGGGTCTGGCGGCGGTCAGGACGGTGCCCGCCTCGATCCGCAGCGGGTCTTCGATGCCGCTGGCCTCGGCGATGGCGGGCCAGTCCTCAGGGCGGCCGGTCAGCCAGAACGCCGCCAGATAAAGCGGGGTTGTGGGAAGCCCGGCCGCATCGGCCACCGCCTCGATCGCGTCCGCGGTCAGTTCGGGTGCTGTCTCGGGCGTGTCGCCGATCTGTGGCGGGGCGGGCGGCACCGGGCCAGCGGCGGCCGTCTCGGCCTCGGGCACCTGCCGCAACCGCAGGCTCATCCACGACCGGCCGGGCACCCCGCCGGGGCCGAAGCGTTCCAGCCGTTCGGCCACGGCAAGGACCACGACAGGCATGTTCCACGCCCGGCCCCAGATGAACCGCGCAACCGGCGTGCCGCGGATCTCGGCCGTGGCGCCCTGTCCGGGTTCGGCCAGCGCCACCAGCGGCCGGGTCAGGTCGCGCACATCGGGTTCGGGCCGCGCAGGGGCGGGCGTGTCGCCCTCGCCGGTGGCGGTGGTCAGCGCCGGTCGCGGATCAAGGCTTCGCGCCAGTTCGGTGTCAAACAGCAGATGCAGATCCAGTTCCGTCACCCCGCCGCCGGTGGCGATCAGCGGATCATGGCTGCCCCCTGCCCCGGTCAGCGCCCCGCCCCGCCCCGACCGTTCGCGCAGGCCGGCGCGGCGGGTCAGCGTCAGGCTTTCGGGGTTCAGCAGACACGACACCCGCGCGCCGGTGGCCTCGATCAGGAAGGTCACGCGCTCCATCCGCGGGCCTCCTGATCGGGCAGAAGGTCGGCCCGGCGGCCGGGGGGTTGCGGCACGGCTGGCGCCAGCGGCGGCGGAAGTGCGGGCCACGCGGGCCGGGGCGCAGGATCGGCGGGGCCACTGGCCGTATCGTGCCGAGTGTCGAGTGCGGGCCAGGAGGACTGATCCGGGATCGGCAGCGCGGCAACGCGGTCGCGATAGCGGGGCGGCGCCCGATGGCGATCGGGCGCCGGAAGGTCAGACGCCGGCAGTGCGACCCAAGCGGCGGCAGCATCGGTCGCGGCCGCCAACCGGATCGGCAAGGGCTGCGAGGCGACAGCACCGCGCCCCTGCGCCGGCAGGTCGGGACCGAACCCGGCCGAGGGGGGCCGCGGTTCGCGCCCGGCCACGACAGGCGGCACGGGATCCGCGGGCGGCTGTGGCGGATGAAAGACCGGCCTTGTCGCCAGTCGCGCAGGCCAGGGCCTTGGCGGGACCGGCGCCAGCGGCGGCGCGGAATCTTCGGGAACGGGCGCTTCGGCCAGAGGGTGGACCTGCCGGGCGACCGGCGCCTGCGGCGCGGGCCAGCCCTGATGCACCCGCGGCGGGGGCCTGTCCGGCGCGGACGGCCCCACGGGCACTGGCAGGCGATCCTGCCGGACAGAGCCCGGCAAGGGCAGCCAGACGGTAGGGCGCAGCGCGGGGGGTTCCTGCGCCACCGGGACCGGGGGGGGCGAGGGCGGGACATCCCGCGGGACGGCCTGCACCTGCGTCGGGTTCGGGGGCACCGGCGCAGGATTGTGGGAAAACGCCGGCCGGGCGGGGTGCCTGGCCGGGCGGGCGGATGGCGAAGGCGCGACGGCTGGCGCCGGAGGGGATGGCGCGGCCGGGCTGCGATCAAACGCCAGCCGCGAGGGGGCGGGTCGCGCAGGATGGGGTGCGAGCGGCCCCGAAAGAGCAGGTCCGGGCGGCGTCAGCGCATCTGGACCCAGGCCAGACCTTGCACCGTCCCGCGGCAGGGGCAGGTGCGACAGAGGCCCGACAGCCGGGGGCTGGACTGCCGCAGGTCGGGGCGGTGCGTGGCGCGCCGGCGGTGACAGGTCTGGACCTTGCGCGCCTGGAACGGACTGTCCAGCCGCGGGCAGGTCGGGCAACGGGACATCGGACAACGGCCGATCGGGAAAAGGCAACCCGGGCACTGGCAGATCCGTCACCGACGGGGGGGGGTGCGGCAGGGCCGGCGCAGTGTCGCGCCGGGGCAGGCGGGCGGCAGGCAGCGGGCCTTCGACCGGCTCTCCCAGGGCCGCAATTGCGGCGATCCAGACCTCGGGCGCGTCGGGAAACCTTGCCCGCAGCCGGGCCGCGCGGGTCGTGGCCTCGGCTTCCGGCGTGTCGAGCATCCGCGCCAGCCGCAGCAGGGCCCGCGCAAGAATCCGACGCAGAAGCCCCGGCGCCGTCATCGGTCAGGCCCGCTCCATCTGGTCGAACGAGATGCGCAACAGCTCGACCGCCACATCGCGGCCCATCGCATCCAGCGGCGCCCCCTGCCATTCGCAGGGCCAGGCGTTGAACAGGTTCCAGCGCAGCGTCTCGGTCGCGCCATCGGTATCGAGCATCATGATCGAGATGTTGCGCCGTTCAATCCGGCCCTGGATCGTCGATTGCATCCAGGTCCACAATTCGCGGTCGCGGATCAGGCCATAACGCAGCGTGACCTCGGAGTAATCCACCGGGCCCGGCATCGTCCGCACGATCTGACCGATGCCGCCTTCGCGGTAGCGGATCGGATGGACGCGGACGCCAAGCCCGCTGACTTCGGTGAAATGGCCCTGGGCCACGCCCGGGATTTCCAGCCGGAACTGGAAGTTGCGCATCGGGTCTGCGGCACGGGCGGTCTGAGTGTCTGGCATGGCGTGCTCCTTCCAGGGCGTCAGGACATTTCGGCGCTGGTCTGGCCGATGCGGAAGATCACGAACTCGGCCGGGCGGACGGGGGCAAGGCCGACCTCGATCACCACACGGCCGGCGGCGATCTCATCGGGGGTGTTGGTCTCGGCGTCGCATTTCACGAAGAACGCTTCCTCGGGCGTTGCCCCTTGCAGCGCCCCGTCGCGCCACAACAGCATGAGGAAGGCACCAACATCGCGCCGGATGCTTTTCCACAGCCGTTCGTCATTGGGTTCGAACACCACCCATTGCGTGCCGCGGCGGATGCTTTCCTCGACCATGATGAACAGCCGGCGCACCGGCACATAGCGCCATTCGCCGGCGGCCGGCGCCAGCGTGCGCGCCCCCCACAGCACAATGCCGCGCCCGGTGAACATGCGGATCGCATTGACGCCGCGCGGGTTCAGCACGCCCTGTTCGGCATCGGTCAGCCGCTGCGACAGACCCAGCGCACCGCGCACCACCATGTTGGCCGGCGCCTTGAACACCCCGCGCTGGCTGTCGTTCAGCGCAAACATCCCCGCGATATGACCCGAGGGCGCCACGGTCGCAAGCTGGGCCGGATCGAACGGATCGCGCACCACCAGATGCGGGAAATAGACCGCGCCATAACCGCGCTCACTTTCGCGCGGGCGCAGTCCGCGCTGACCCTTGGCCTCTTTGCCCTCTTTCGGCGTCTCGCCTTCCGCCGCCGCAGGGGCGGCCGGGGCGGCAAGCGTCGCCACCCGCGTCAGCAGCGACAGATCCGCGGCTTCCGCCGGCCCGTCAAGGATCGCGAACCGCGTCCCCAGCAATTCGCAATGGCCCAGCAGCAGATCCTGAACCGCGGGCGAGGTCTGGCCGGGGGCTGCGACGATGGCGATCTCATCCACCGCGGCCAGCGCCCGCAGGCCGTCGTCGAACTTGTCGCCCGGCCCAGTGTTGACCACCCAGGCGCGGCGACCGCCGTTCAGGAAATAGCCCGCGACCGCGTGGGAAAGCGGGGTCGAAACCGGGGCCTCGCCGCCGAACTGGCGCAGGAAATCGCGCCAGTTGTTGACGGCCACCGCCTCGCCCACGCGGGCGGTGGCGTCAGGCGCACGGCCAAGGAACGCCGCGGTCGAGGTTCCCACCGCCTCGATCGGGCGGGCGCCCATGGCCACTTCTTCGACATAGACACCTGGTGTCAGATACTCGGGCATCGCGGCGATCCTCCCTTGGCTTCGGGGTCATCTTTCTGCGTCCGCGGCGCGGCGCGGCACGGTCTGGGTGGTGTGAAGAACACGCTCCCTGACGGGAAGCGCCTTGGCGCCCTCGCGCGCACGCTCGAGGGTGACGACAAGGTGCAGGCACGGCTCGGCGGGTGGGCCGTGGCGCAGGCGGGCCTCGGCCGGGGTCAGCAGTTCCAGGGCCCGCGCCCGCACACCATCCTGCGCGGGCAGATCCGGCGCCCCGATCGCCGCGAAGGCGATGGCGCACAGCAGATCATGGGCGGCGACCGGATCGGCCAGGCGCACCGTCAGGCGGTAGGTCAGTTCAAGTCGCAAGGCGTTCGCCTCGAACGAGGCAAGCGGATTGACGGCCAGCAGCGAAAGAATGACGCCTTCGGGCTGCTCGTCGCCCATGGTGCGCAGATGAACCGGAACGGTTCCCGCCTGCCGCCCCACCCAATTCATAAGCGCATCGACCGTCATTGAAACGACTCCGAAAATCCGGAGATTACGCGTGCATCTTCAACCTATGATTAACCGATTCCCGTCTGCGTTGCACGCGCCGTTTGCGACCTGCCGGACATGCTTCATCAGGTCGCAGTGCTGCGGATCGCGCGCAGGATCGACCCAAGCGCACCGATCAGCAGCACCAGCATCCACACCGTGCCGACAATCGCCGAGATCAGCGCCGCGATCGCATCGGCAATCGCCGACACCACCCCCGGAACGAAACCGATCAGCAGCCCGGTCAGGAAGGTCAGCCCGATGGACAGCACCAACAAGACCAGAAGCCCCTTGTTGCGGATCAGCGCCGGGCTGGCCACCACCAGAAGGCCGGTGCCGATCAGCTTGAATGTCATCAGCAGCGCCAGCGCACCGCGCGCATATCCCGCCGGGAAATCGGCCCATGTCGCCATGTAGACGATGGTGCCGAACGGAATCGCCAGCAGCAGCGAGACCATCAGGATCAGCAGCGCAAGGGTGGTGAAGATCAGCGCGATCCCGCCCAGTATCCCGAAGAACGACAGGACGAGGGTGACAAAGCCCTGGATCTTCGCCAGCGGTCCGATCGGCCGGACCATCTCGACCGCCATCAGCAGCAGCGTCCAGGCCAGTGCCAGGTCAAGAAGCCCCAGCATCCGGATACCAAGCCCCGGCGCTGCGTCGGCGCTGGCGCTGGCGCTGCCCATGGCGCCCAGCACAAGACCCAGGGAAAACTCGCCCACGATCGCAAGCGCGAAGCAGAACAGGCCAAGGTAGAAGATGCCGATCTTCGCCGCGTCCATCCGGTTCACCGACCCTGAAGCGCCTTTTTGACCATACCGCCGGCAGGCCAACCCGACAAGCCAGGGTTGCACGGACGGGCCACCAGGATCGGCCCCGGCCGTAAGGTCTGCCCGGACCGAAGGCGGGACACGACGCCGGCCTTGTCATGGCGTCGGGCGGGAAACGGCGCGATCAGGCATCGCAAGGGTGCGTCCGCGACCCCGCGCGCCCCGAAGATGCCACGGATCGCCCCTGAATCTGCCACAACCCGCACCATCGCATCGCCGCAAAGAGAAATAATTTGCAACCGTTTCAAGGCGTAACGCGATTTGTTCCGATAAGCGGCGAGAAAGTCTCCCAAAATGGTCGGGGATGGTCTATATGGGTCAGGCAACTCTTGTTTTCGAACCTGTTCCTGACGGCTCAGCTCTCGATCTTCAGCTTTGCCAAGTCGCTGCATTCTGTGAGCGGCAGTCATGATAAGGAATATCACGATGGCCAACGGCACCGTGAAATGGTTCAACGCCACCAAAGGCTTCGGTTTCATCGCTCCGCAAGGCGGCTCGAAGGACGTTTTCGTCCACGTGTCGGCGCTTGAGCGGGCCGGCATCCGTCAGCTGAACGACGGTCAGGCCGTCACGTTCGATCTGGAACGCGACCGTAACGGTCGTGAGTCGGCGACGAACCTCGCGCTCGCCTGAGATTATCGACAGACGATGAAAAGGCCGGCCTCGTGCCGGCCTTTTGCATTTGAACGCCGCAACATCGTGAATGTCTCCGTTCGGTATGGCGCGAAAGCGCAGCGGCCAACGGCAGGGGCATTGCCGCACATCATGGTCAAACCGGCCCGGCGCGCGATGCCCGGGGTCTTGTCGCCGCATTGCCCGCGCATCATGGTCAAGCCTGCGAATGGCACGATCGCGAACCGCATGGCCGATGCCGCCGACAATGCGCGCGCCCCATGATCCGGCCACCTGCCCCACCAGCGTCCAGCCGCCCTCGGGCAAGATCCTTGCGACGGCGCGGCTAGGCAGGGACAGGGACGGAAGCGAAGACCATCGCCCCCTCACCACGCCCAAGCCTTATCGCAAGCGCGGGAAAATCACGGGGCAGATCACCTGCGCAACAGCATTTCTTGCGCCGAGGCTTACAAGCCCGACATGCGCCCCCCCCGGCCGCACCGGATCTGCACCGCGATGCCATAAAGGGACCAGTTTCACGGATTTCATGCCGCCCAGCCATTGGCCAGCGCGTGCCCCCTGTCCGATTCGAACGGACGACCTACCGCTTACAAGGCGGTTGCTCTGGCCGGACTGAGCTAAGAGGGCGACGCGTCGTCTGTTTAAACGACACGGTTTTGTTGGGCAAGGCTATCTTGAAGTTCCGGATGACGAGTTGCGGCCATCGCCCGCAACCCCGAAACTGAGGCAACGGCCCATTGCAGGCTTTGCCCGCCGGGTGGGATGCGATCTTCAAGGCGCCCGGCACGGGACAGACCGACCACGGCCGGATCTCTTTGACCTTCAGCGGCACGACGCGCATCTGCGGGCGCAGGATCGGTTTCCGGATTGCCAAAGGGCAAGGCGCGGCCGCGCCGGCCACCCGGCCCGGTCACGCCAGAACCGGCGCCAGATACAGCGCCCCCAGCAGCGCCAGATAGGCCAGAAGCACCAGCGTCGCGCCCTGCTGCCATGCGGGCGCCACCGCAAGCCCCAGATAGACCGACAGGATCGCCCGCGCCTTCGCCAACGTCACCAAAAGCAACCCGGCCGCCCCCACAGCCAGCGCGTCGCCCTGCGGCGGACGCTCGGCGTAAAGCGTCGACAGCGCCGACAGCACCAGAAGCGCCAGCCATGTCTTCAGGATCGCGCGACCGCCCATGTCTACCTCAGAAGATAGATGACGGGCAGGATCAGCACCCAGACCAGATCCACCATATGCCAGAACGCAGCCGCCATTTCGACGCCGGCCGGCCAGCAACGCCAGCTGACAATCAGGAACAGCGGCAGACCCGCCGCAACATGCGCCGCATGAAAGCCGGTCAACAGGTAGTAAAAGGTAAAGAACGGATGCGTCTCGGTGGAAAAGCCCAAAGCAGCAAGGTCGCGGAACTCGGTGGCCTTGATGCCCAGAAAGACCGCCCCCAACGCCCCCGCCGCCAGCAGCCAAAGTCGCGCCACGGGTTTTCGTGACAATGCCGCCGCCCGTGTCGCCAGTGCCGCACAGGCCCCCGAGGTAACCAGAACAAGCGTATTGACCCCCGCAAGCCCGCGGTGAAGCTGCGCCTGCGCCGCGGCGAACCCTTCGGGATCACCGAGACGAACGGCAAGGAAGGCGGCAAGACCCGCGCCGAACACCAGCAGTTCCGACAAAATCAGGATCCACATCAGCAGATCGCCCGGAGGCACGGGCGCGGGGGGTGACGACGTGTGCATGGCCGCAGTCTTGCGCGGACTCTGCCGGCCAGACGTTGCGCCACGACAAGCACATCGCCTATCGGGCAGGCGCTGGCACCGCGGGGGGGGCATTCGGCGCTGGCCCCGAAATCCCCCGTGGCCTTCATGCAAGGCGCCGCCTAACATGGGAACGCGCCCGGCAAGGTCCGAGCCTGTCGAGAAGGGGGAAAACTTTGCCATGGCCAACATCGCCACCATCCCACAAGACAGCCCGGTCATCCGGCGAGACGACCCGCTTGCCCCCGAACTGCGGCCAGTATTCCAGCGGCACCTGACGCTGATGTGGGAAAGCTCGCCACCGGAAAGCGTTCATGCCCTTGATCCGGCAGAGCTTGCAGTGCCCGGCGTGGCGTTCTTCAGCCTGCGGCAAGGCCAGAGCGTGCTGGGGATGGGCGCGATCAAGGCCATCGACCCGACCCATGCCGAGATCAAGTCGATGCACATCCTGTCGGAAGCCCGAGGCAAAGGGCTGGCCCGCCGGATGCTTGACCATCTGATGGCCGAGGCCCGCGCGGCCGGATTTGTGCGGCTCAGCCTTGAAACCGGCGTCGAGCCCGCCTTCGCCGCCGCCCGCGCGCTTTACGCCGCCGCGGGCTTTGTCCCCTGCCCCCCGTTTGCGGACTATCGCGATGACCCGAACAGCCTGTTCATGACCAGAGGGCTCTGATCTTTCGGCCGGGCTGTGGCTTGCAGCAAAGGCAACAGACCCGAGGCCGGAACCTACCGCCGAAGAACGCCCCCGGCTGACGGGCCGGGGGCGTTCTTCGTGCGATTGATCAGCCGCGCCCCAGCGCCTCGCGCCAGCCGGGGTAGAACTTGTCGGCGTCGTTCGGGAAGCTTTCGAAGGCGCGGGCCAGTTCGCGGTGGCCTTTGGCATAGGTGACCAGATCCACGCCCGACTTCCACGCATCATGCGCCTGACGCAGCGACTTGGCGCCAGCCGTGCCGCCGTCGAGGTGGCCGAAGGCGCCACCGCCCGAGGTCTGGATCACGTTCGAATGACCAAGGTTGTCGAAGAACCCCGGCAGACGCAGCGCGTTCATCCCGCCCGAGATGATCGGCGTCGTGGCCTTCATTCCCAGCCAGTCCTGATGGTAGAACGGCCCCTGCGCGGCGTCATCGGTCAGCATGAAGGCCATGATCTTGTCGGCGGCCTCGCCTTCCATCTTGCCGTAGCCCATGGTGCCGGTGTGGATGCCGCTGGCCCCTTGCAGGCGCGACATCTTCGACAGCACGAAAGCGGTATAGCCACGCATCGACTGCGGCGAGGTCACGGCCCCATGGCCCGCACGGTGATAGTGCAGGAACTGCCGCGGGAAGCTGCGCCGCGCGGTGGTGATCGCCGCCGGACCCGTCACATAGCCGTCGACCAGGAAAGCCACATGGTCGGCGTTCTCGCCAAAGGTTTCCAGGATGTATTCGCCGCGCGCCACCATCTCGTAATGGTCGTCGGCGGTGATGTTGGCCGAGAACAGCTTGGCCTCGCCGGTCTCGTCCTGCGCGCGCTTCATGGCATCGGCCACCAGACGGATCGTCTCTTTCAGCGGCGCGAAGGTCTGGTTGCCCTGCGGCTCGTCGTTCTTGATGAAGTCGCCGCCCAGCCAGAATTCATAGCAGGCATCGGCAAAGGGCTTCGGGCGCAGGCCGAGCTTGGGCTTGATGATGGTGCCCACCACCATGCCGCCATCGCGCACGTCGCGGCCCAGCACCCGCCACATGTCGGCAATGTTCATCGACGGGCCATCGAACAGCCGCAGATAGCAGGGCGGCACGTAGAAATCGTGCATCTTGGCATATTCGACGTCGCCCATGCCCTGATTATTGCCGATCGTCAGCGTCAGGAACGAACACAGCATCGCCCGGCCGTCGATGATGTTGCGGTCGAACAGCTCGACCGGATAGGCGATCTTCATCAGCTCGCGCGCCTCGTCGATCTCATAGACCAGCGCATCGACGCCACGGGTGAAGTCGTCGGTGGTCGAGACCTCGACGTTGGTCCCGGTCGAGCTTTCGGCGGCGAAATGGGCCGCCGTCTCGAGATAGCCATAGCCGGCCTTCGGCTTCATCACATAAGCACACAGCACATGACGGCCGCCTGCGATCAGATCGGCTTCGCGAAGGTCAAGCCGGGCGTAACGGTTGGACTGGTCCATGATCTGTCCTTTCGATCAGGCGGTTTTCGGCGCAAGCGAACCGCTGGCATAGCGTTTCGCCATATCGTCCATCGGGATCACCTTGATCTTGCCGGCATTGCCAGCGGTGCCGAAGGCTTCCAGACGCAGCTTGCACAGGTCGCGCATCGCATCCATCGCGGGCTTCAGGAACTTGCGCGGGTCGAACTCGGACGGGTTCTCTTGCGCGATGCGGCGGAACTGGCCGGTCATCGCCATGCGGCAGTCGGTGTCGATGTTGACCTTGCGCACGCCCATCCTGATGCCGCGCACGATTTCCTCGACCGGCACGCCGAAGGTCTGCGGCATGGCACCGCCGAATTCGTTGATGATGTCCTGCAACTCCTGCGGAACCGAGGACGAGCCATGCATCACCAGATGGGTGTCGGGCAGCTTCTTGTGGATCGCCTCGATCACCGACATGGCCAGAATCTCGCCATCGGGCTTGCGGCTGAACTTGTAGGCGCCGTGGCTGGTGCCGCAGGCGATGGCCAGCGCGTCCACCTGCGTCTTCTTCACGAAATCGACCGCCTGATCCGGATCGGTCAGAAGCTGGCTGTGATCCAGCTTGCCTTCGGCGCCATGCCCGTCCTCGGCCTCGCTCTCGCCGGTCTCAAGGCTGCCCAGCACACCCAGCTCGCCCTCGACCGAGGCGCCGACCCAATGCGCCATCCGGCTCACCCGCTCGGTGATCTCCACGTTGTAGTCGTAATCCGCCGGCGTCTTGGCATCGGCCTTCAGCGATCCGTCCATCATCACCGAGGTGAACCCGTGCCGGATCGCGGTCATGCAGGTGGCTTCATTGTTGCCGTGGTCCTGATGCATGCACAGCGGGATCTCGGGATAGATCGCGGCCAGCGCCTCGATCATCTTGGCCAGCATGATGTCATTGGCATAGCCGCGCGCCCCGCGGCTGGCCTGGATGATCACCGGCGCGTCACAGGCGCGGGCGGCCTCCATGATCGCAAGACCCTGCTCCATGTTGTTGATGTTGAAGGCGGGAACGCCATAGCCATATTCGGCGGCGTGGTCGAGAAGCTGGCGAAGCGTGATCAGTGCCATGTGGAAATCCTTGCCTGTCGGCCCTTCATTCTGGCCGAAATATCCCGGGGGGTCCGGGGGGCAGCGCCCCCCGGCTTTCTGTCAGAGAAGCTTGCCCATCGCCACGGCGGTATCGGCCATGCGGTTCGAAAAGCCCCATTCGTTGTCGTACCAGCTCAGGATGCGGACCATCCGGCCCTCCATCACCTTGGTCTGGTCCATGTGGAAGACCGAGCTGTGCGGATCGTGGTTGAAGTCGGACGAGACGTTGGGCTGTTTCGTGTAGCCCAGCACGCCCTTCAACGGGCCGTCGGCCGCGGCCTCGATGGCGGCGTTGACCTCCTCGACCGTCGTGTCGCGGGCGGCCTCGAACACCAGATCCACCACCGAGACATTGGGCGTCGGCACCCGGATCGCCACTCCGTCCAGCTTGCCCTTCAGTTCCGGCAGCACAAGGCCCACCGCCTTCGCCGCCCCGGTCGAGGTCGGGATCATGCTCAGCGCCGCCGCGCGCGCCCGATACAGATCCTTGTGCATCGTATCCAGCGTCGGCTGGTCGCCGGTATAGCTGTGGATCGTGGTCATGAAGCCCTTGGTGATGCCGATGGCATCGTTCAGCGCCTTGGCAACCGGCGACAGGCAGTTGGTGGTGCAGGATGCGTTCGACACCACCATGTCCTCGGCCGTCAGCGTGGCATGGTTCACGCCAAAGACGATGGTCTTGTCCGCCCCGTCGCACGGTGCCGAAACCAGAACCCGCTTCGATCCGTTTTGCAGATGCGCGGCAGCCTTTTCCTTCGTGGTGAAGATGCCGGTGCATTCCATCGCCACATCGACGTCCGCCCAGGGCAGCTCGGCCGGGTTGCGGATCGCGGTCACCTTGATCGGGCCGCGGCCCACATCGATCCAGTCTGCGCCGGTGGTGACGGTGGCCGGAAAGCGGCCATGCACGCTGTCAAAGCGCAACAGATGCGCGTTGGTCTCGACCGGCCCCAGATCGTTGATCGCGACCACCTCGATATCGGTGCGCCCCGATTCGATGATGGCGCGCAGCACGTTGCGGCCGATGCGGCCGAAGCCGTTGATGGCAACCTTGACTGTCATCCCTCTTCCCTCAGATCCGGTTCTTCGCTTCGGCGACGATGGCTTCCGCTGTGATGTTGAAATGGTGATAAAGCGCGGGCGCCGGCGCCGAGGCGCCAAAGCCCGTCATGCCCACGAAGCCGTCGGTCGGCCCCAGGAACAGATCCCAGCCCTGCCGCAGCGCCGCTTCGCAGCCTACACGCGGGGCGGTGCCAAGAACCTTGGCCACATGGTCGCGCGGCTGGGCGGCAAACCGCTCGAAGCTGGGGGCCGAGACGACGGCGGCGACAATCCCCTCCTCTGCCAGCAGATCCGCGGCCTTCAGCGCCAGTTCCACCTCGGACCCGGTGGCGATCAGCGTCACCTGACGGTTTTCCGGGTCGCGCAGCAGATAGGCGCCGCGGGCGGTCAGGTTCTCGTCGGTGTGCTCGGGGCGCACGGTGGGCAGGTTCTGCCGCGACAGCACCAACAGCGTCGGCGTCGCGGTCGAGGTCATGGCGACTTCCCACGCCTCGGCGGTTTCCACCGCATCGGCGGGACGGATCACCGTCAGGTTCGGGATCGCCCGCAGGCTGGCCAGATGTTCCACCGGCTGGTGGGTCGGGCCGTCCTCGCCCAGACCGATGCTGTCATGGGTCATGACATAGGTCACCGGCACCCCCATCAGCGCCGAAAGCCGAATCGCGGGCCGGCAATAGTCGGCAAAGGCCATGAAGGTGCCGCCATAGGGCCGCAGGCCGCCATGCAGCGCGATGCCGTTCATCGCTGCCGCCATGCCATGTTCGCGGATGCCATAGTGGATATAGTCACCGCCGAAGGCCCCCGGTTTCACCGAAACCATGCCTTTCGACCGCGTCAGGTTCGACCCCGTCAGATCCGCCGAGCCACCGACCGAGAAGGGCAGCGCGCCATTCACCACCTCCAGCGCCATTTCGCTGGCCTTGCGGGTCGCGACCTTGGGCTTGTCGGCCGAAAGCTTCGCCTTCCAGGCAGTGATGGCCGCAGGCAGCGCCGAGGTGTCGCCCGCCTCGGCCATAAGAAAGGCATCGCGCGCCGCGCTGGCGGCCAGCCGGGTTTCCCATGCGGCACGGGCGGCGGCGCCGCGCGCGGCGATCGCGTGCCACGCGTCATAGATGTCGGCCGGAATCTCGAACGGGGGATGATCCCAGCCCAGAAAGGCGCGGGCGGCGGCGATTTCCTCGGCCCCCAGCGGCGCGCCATGGACATCGTGGCCGCCCTGTTTGTTGGGTGCGCCAAAGCCGATCACCGTGCGGCAGGCGATCATCGACGGCCGCGGGTCGTGGCGCGCGGACTCGATCGCCGCCGCGATCTGGTCGGGCGCGTGGCCGTCGCAGGCCTGCACATGCCAGCCCGAGGCCGCAAAGCGCGCCATCTGGTCGGTCGAGGTCGACAGCTCGGTATCGCCGTCGATGGTGATGCGGTTGTCGTCCCACAGCACGATCAGCCGGCCAAGGCCCAGATGCCCGGCCATGTCGATCGCCTCGTGGCTGATGCCTTCCATCAGGCAACCGTCGCCGGCGATGACATAGGTAAAGTGGTCCACCAGCGCATCGCCATAGCGCGCGGCCTTCATCCGCTCGGCCAGCGCCATGCCCACGGCAGTGGCGATGCCCTGCCCCAGCGGGCCGGTCGTCACCTCGATCCCGTCGGCGTGGCCGTATTCCGGGTGGCCGGCGGTGCGGGCGCCCAGTTGGCGGAACGCGCGGATCTGGTCCATGTCCATATCGGCATAGCCGAGCAGGTGGTGGATCGCATAAAGCAGCATCGAGCCATGGCCCGCAGACAGCACAAAGCGGTCGCGGTCAGGCCATTTCGGCGCCGACGGATCGACCAGGACAAAGCGGTTGAACAGCACCGTCGCCACATCGGCCATGCCCATCGGCATCCCCGGATGGCCCGACTTGGCCTTTTCCACCGCATCCATCGCCAGCGCCCGGATGGCGTTGGCCATCCGCGTCTCGTGTGAAATCTGCATGTCTTTCACCGCATTCTCCCTGCTTGTGCCCAGATCTTTCCCGGCCGGGCCCGGATGGGCCCGCCATGATGTCAAGGCTTTATCCGTCGGTTCAGGCCCGCGCGCGGCGTGCCTCGCGCACCATCCGCTCGATCAGCGGGGTCAGGATCAACTGCATCGCCAGATCCTGCTTGTTGCCCGGAATCACGATCGAGTTCGCCCGGCTCATCCATGATCCGTGGATCATCGAGGTCAGATACGGGAAGTCGATCCCGCGCGGGTTCTTGAACCGGATCACGATCAGGCTTTCATCGGGCGTGGGGATCCAGCGCGCGACGAACGGGTTTGAGGTGTCGACCACCGGCACCCGCTGGAAGTTGATGTCGGTTTCCGAAAACTGCGGCACGATGCAATGCACATAGGCCTGCATCCGGCGCAGGATCACATCGGTGACGGCCTCGGTCGTATAGCCGCGCTGCGCCCGGTCGCGGTGGATCTTCTGGATCCATTCAAGGTTGATGACCGGAACCACGCCGATCTTCAGGTCAGCGTATTTGGTCAGATCGACCTCAGAGTTCACGACGCACCCGTGCAGCCCTTCGTAGAACAGCAGGTCGGTGCCTTCCTCGAACGGGGCCCAATCGGTGAAATGGCCGGGCGGCACGCCGAATTTCTCGGATTCGGTCGCGTCATGGACATAGTGACGGCTGCGGCCGCGGCCGGTCTCGCCATATTCACGGAACACGCGCTCGAGTTCGGCCAACTCGTTGGCTTCATAGGAGAAATGCGAGAACGTCGCGTCGCCCGCAGCATAGCGGCGTTCCAGTTCGGCCTTCATGTCGGCGCGGTTGAAACGGTGGAAGGCGTCACCCTCGATCGAGACCGATTTCACGCCCTCGCGGCGGAAGATCTGGTCGAAAGTGTTTTTCACCGTCGAGGTGCCAGCCCCGGACGATCCGACAACGGAAATGATGGGAAACTTTTTTGACACTGGTCAGCTCCGAAACAGGCCGCGGCGGCCGAAAAGCGCGGATGTCTCTTCGCCGGGCAGGTCATGGTAGGCGGTGACGCGGGCAACCTTGCCCGCGCAGCCAAAGACAAAGGGCGTGCGGGCGTGCAACGCATCCGGCACCACGGTCAGGATGCCTTCGCTGCCATCGGTGGCGCCGCCCCCGGCCTGCGTGATCAGGAAGGCGATCGGCGCACATTCATAGACATGGCGCAGCCGGCCGCGGGCATAGCCCTTGCGCTCGTCGCCAGGGTAAAGGAACACGCCGCCCCGCATCAGGATACGGTGCGTCTCGGCCACCAGCGAGGCGACCCAGCGCATGTTGAAATTCCGCTCCCGCGGGCCTTCGGCACCGGCCACCAGATCGTCGATGAAGGCGCGGATCGGCGCCGACCAGTGGCGATAATTCGAGGCGTTGATCGCATATTCCGAGGTTTCCGCCGGCAGCTGCTTGATATCCGCGACACGGCGGAAAACCTGTGCATCCAGGTCAAGCACCCAATGCTGCACGCCGCGGCCAAAGGTGCAGACCAGCGCGCATTGCGGCCCATAGATGATATAGCCGCCGGCAAGCTGCTCGGTCCCGCGGCGCAGAAAGCTTTCGTTCGGGCCTTCGGCGGCGGGGAAGATCGAAAAGATCGTGCCGATCGACACGTTCACATCGATGTTGGACGATCCGTCCAGCGGATCGATCGCCAGCGCAAGACTGCCCGCGCCCAGCGTCACCACATCATCCTGTTCCTCGGATGCGTAGAACGCCACCGCAGATCCGGTCAGCGCCTCGCGGAAGGCATCGTCAGCGATGACGTCCAACGCCTTCTGCCCGTCGCCCCCGGCATTGGTGCCAACCCCCGCGGCAAGGTCGTCCTCAAGCCCGTTGCGCGATATGATACGGGCCATCCGCGCCCCCACGCGCGCCAGACGCTGCATCACATCCGCAAGCTCCGGGCTCAGCCCGAGGTCGTCCAGTTCGATCGCCATGGCCACTCCTGCCGTTGTCGGGGCGGAAATTGCGTCAGGATCGCGTTCATGAATATTAGAAAATCAGCAAGAAGCCTTCAAAAAAATTGAAATTGTCCGGCTGGGTGGGGTCATGCGCCAGCAGGTTCACACTGACGAGGCCACGGTTCGATCCGGGTTCGCAGCCTGCTACAGGGCGGGCATTGCGGCCGGACCCGCGATAATCATATCTATATCAACATGTTGCAAAAGCGACCCGCGTCGGTGCTTTTGCCGCATCCGCCCTGACGGCGGCCTTGGACCAGATCGGGCGGGGCCGGTCGCGGCTCAGCATGGCAGGCCGGATCGCAGACGCTATGTCGCAGGTCGGGCAGGCCCTGCGATGCCCGACGAGGCCCGATCACCGGGCGCGCCGGATCAACGGCCGTGTGAAATTGCCGCCGGATGGGCCATTCGAACCGGCAGTCCTTGGATTCTTCCCGCACCGGTCATTGCCCAGACCGGCGCGGGCGGCCGTTCAGCGCACAGGGCTGCCATCGAACCCGCCACCAAGATCACGCCTGCCGCGACCTTCCTGCCGGTTTTCGTGCTGATGGGGCGGGGATGGTCAGCGGCATCCTGGATCGGCGGGTGCCCGACATCGACCGCACGGCCCACCCGTGCGCGACGAAACGCGATCGGGGCCTGTCCTGGATGACGAAAAACAAGGACAGGCCCTGATGGCGTTACCCGCCGGGCGTCAGTGCGGCACGATCACCGGGTGGCCTTCGCGCGAGGCGAGGATTTCGATGTCGATGCGCCAGATGCGGGTGACGCGGGGCTCGTCCAGAACCTCGGCCGGGGGGCCTTCGGCCGTCAGGGTTCCGGCTTCGATCAGCAGCAGCCGGTCGCAAAAGCGCGCGGCCATCGTCAGGTCGTGCAGCGCCGTCAGCACCACGCCGCCGGTTTCCTCGGCATGGGCCCGGACGTGGCGCAGCACCTGCACCTGATGGTGCAGGTCAAGCGCGCTGGTCGGCTCGTCAAGGATCAGCAGCACCGGCCGCCGCAGCAGGCGCTGCGCCAGCAGCACAAGCTGTTGCTGGCCGCCCGACAGCGCCTCCATCGGCCGATCCGAAAGCTGCGACAGGCCCAGCCGCGCCAGCATCCGTTCGGCCGCGGCGACCTGCGCGGGCTGCACGCGCCAGCCAAGGCTTTCACGCAGCCCCAGCAGCAGGCATTCAAGAACCGTCAGACGCGACTTCACGGCGAAGCATTGCGGCAGGAAGCCCACCTGTTGCGGGACAAGCGGGCGCCCCTGCCAATGCACGCGGCCCTCGGCGGGCAAAAGACCCGCCACCGCCGCCAGAAGGCTGGACTTGCCCGCCCCGTTCGGCCCGACGACGCCGGCGACGCAGCCGGGCGGCAGCGCAAAACTGGCGGGCGCCAGAACCTCGCGCCGGCCGCGCCGCACCGAAAGCCCTTCGACGTCAAGGCTCATCGCCGTCCCCCCTCTTTCAGGATCACGGCAAGCAGCATCGGGATGCCCGCGATTGCCGTGATGATGCCCACCGGGATCACCGCCCCGGGCGAGATCAGCTTGCCGATGACCGAGGCCGCAACCAGCAGCACCGCCCCCAGCACCGCCGCCACCGGCAGGGCAAAGCGGTGATCCTCGCCCACCATCCGCCGCGCGACATGGGGCGCGATCAGGCCGATGAAGCCGATGGTGCCGGTGAAGCTGACCGCCCCCGCCGTCAGCAGCGCCACCAGCGCAAAGCAGCGCCGCCGCAGCCGGTCGATATCAAGGCCAAGGCTGGCCGCATTCGCCTCGCCCAGCCGCAGCGCGGTCAGGTTCCAGACGTCGCGCGCAAGGATCGGTGCCGCGATACAGAGGATCAGAAAGATCGCCTGAACCGAGGTCCAGCTGGATTTCAGAAGGCTTCCGAACAGCCAGAACACGATCTGCTGCAACACCTCGGGGGCGGCAAGGAATTGCAGCAGCGATTGCAGCGACTGGAAGAAGAACAGCGTGGCGATACCCGCCAGCACCAGCACCTCGGGCGAGGCGCCTCTTGCCCGGGCGATGGCATAGATCAGGCAGCAGGCAACCAGCGTCATGGCAAAAGCCGAGGCTGGAACCACGATCCAGACCGCCAGCGGCAAAAGCCCGCCGAACATGATCCCCAACGCCGCGCCGAACCCCGCCGCGGCCGAGAAGCCCAGCGTGTAAGGGCTGGCCAGCGGATTGGCGAGGATCGTCTGCATCACCAGCCCGGCCACCCCAAGGCTTGCCCCCACCAGAACCCCGGTCAGCGTCTGCGGCATGCGAAGCTGCCACAGGATCGTGGCCGCCCCGCGGTCGGCGCCGTCAGGGCCCGCGGCAAAGGCCGCCAGCACCTTGCCCAGCGGCATCCCCGAGGGTCCGGTGACCAGGTCGGTCACGGCAAGAGCCAGCAGGACCAGCGCGGCGGCGCCCAGCATGGCCAGCCGGCCCGCAGTTTCGCGGCGGATCGCATGGCCCGGCATCGCAAGCGCAACGGTCATCGCACCTGCACCACGAACGGGCCCTCGGGCTTGACCGGCAGCCAGTCGGCGTAGAACTGCGCCAGCTCTGCCGCCGGGTCGACATCGGCAAAGGCCGCCGGATGCAGGGCCTTGGCGATATGGCGGGCATAGACGAAATCCGACAGCGTGCGCGCGCCGCCGTGGTAGATGCCGAAGACGCGCCCTTCGCGCACGGCCGGCAGATCGGCCCAGCCGGGGCGGCCGAGATAGGCTGCAATGCGCTTCCGCGCCAGCGCCTCATCCTGACCGAAGCCCAGCAGCACCGCCTCGGGCTTGTTCTTCCATTCCGATCCCGCCAGCAGGATCACCTGAGGCTGGCGCGCCAGCACATATTCCGGCGACAGCGGCCCCCAGTTCTCGATCTGGCCCTTGGCGATGTTGTCGCCGCCGACGCCCTCGATCACCCCGGCCCACATCCCCTTGCCGTAGGAATTGCCGATCTCGCCCGGCCCCTTCTGCGCCAGTTCGACATAGACGCTGGGCGATCCGTCGCCGGCGCGGGCAACGCGGGCGGCGGTGTCGGCCATTTTCGCCGCATAAAGCGCGGCCAGCGCCTCGGCCCGGTCCGGCTCTCCCATCACCGCGCCCAGAAGCCGGGTCGAGGCCACATGCGCCTCGACCGTCTGCGCGTTGTAGTCAATGGCCACGACCGGAATGCCGGCGGCCTCAAGCTGTGCCACGCCCTCGCCAAGCGCATCGACCTGCCAGCCGGCAAGGATCGCCAGATCGGGCGCCGCGGCAATGGCGGCCTCGACCGAGAAGGTTCCGGTCTCGGCGTCACCCACATCGGGCAGGGCCGCAAGCGACGGCAGTGCCGCGGTGTAGGCCGCCCATTGGGCGGGGCGCCACTCGGCCCAGGGCGTTTTCGACAGCGCCGCAATCCTGCTTTCGCCCCCCGGGCCGGTGATGGCCAGGAAATCCTCGTAGTTGAAGCCAAGCAGAACATGGTTTGCGGGCGCATCCAGCGTGACAACGCGGCCGCGCAGATCGGTGACCGTGATCCCGGCAAGGGCCGGAAGGGCAAGCGCACAGAAGGCGCCCCCCAGAAGAAGGGTGGTTTTCATGTCTGGTGTCCAGGTTCGGATCGGCGCCGAGGCGCCACGGTGGGTTCACGCGATCACAGAACCCGAAACCGGAGGCGCCCGCGCCCGCGCGATCCGCAGCGACCGAGGACGAGGAAGACCCGTGCCACGCGGCCGGTTCAGCCGCGTGAAGCGCACGGGGCGCATCGCGCCTTGTGCAGGCGCGGACAGGTCGGCCAAGGCCCCGGCAATCAGGTGGCAGAAGACGCAGCTTTTGTCCGCGTCGCGCGGTTCCGGCACCGGGCCATCGTGGCAGATCTCCATGCCCGGAAACAGCGCCGCCGCATCAAACCCGACCGGCGCCGCACCCGGACGGAAGCCAAGCAGCGCAAAGGACGCAACCAGAACAAGCAGAAGGGCCCGCACCCATCCGCCTTGGACAGCGCCCGCCCCGCGCCAAGGCCGCCCGCCACGCCGCACTGCGCAAACCCCCCCGCCGATTGCGGCCCGCGGCTGCCCGCCAAGGGCTGCCGCCAACCGATCCATACTGAGCCGCGCCTTGACCATGACACAGACCTAACACGCAGCCCAAGCAAAAGCTTGCGCAGCGTCAAACTTCCGACCACGCCATCCTGCGGCACAGACCTCGGGCCTCGACACATCGGGCGCGACCGTCGGGCGTGATTGTCAGAAATCCGGGCGCGGTGGGTCAGAGGGGCGCATGATCTGGATGTCGCAGACGACACGCGATCCACTCTCGACCCGGATCGCGGCGATGATGCCATTAGGGGGACGCGCTGTGCCCTGCGAAAGCCGCCCCGAAGCGGCCGAACGGGGATCGATTGCGTCCATGGACGCTATGGCGCGATTTCCTTCGGCATGGCGAGCGACAAGCCGCAGATCCTTGCGCTGGATGACTCCGGCGCGGTCACCTTCACCAAAAGATTTCTTCAGGAATCGCCATAATATCCCGCAGCTTGGATGTCCGCAGGGAGGAAGTTGCATGAAGGTGGTCGTTCTTGGCGCTGGCGTCATCGGTGTCACCTCGGCCTGGCAACTTGCCCGGTCCGGTCACGAGGTCACGGTGATCGACCGCCAGCCGGGCGCGGCGCTGGAAACCTCTTTCGCCAACGCGGGCGAGATCAGCCCCGGCTATTCCTCGCCCTGGGCGGCCCCCGGCATTCCGCTGAAGGCGCTGAAGTGGCTGTTCATGGCCCATGCGCCGCTGATCATCCAGCCGCGGCCCGATCCCGAAAAGATCCGCTGGCTGGCGCGCATGCTGGGCAACTGCACGGCGTCGGCCTATGCGGTGAACAAGGCGCGCATGGTGCGGCTTGCGGAATATTCGCGCGACAGCCTGACCGCGCTGCGCCACGAGACCGGCCTTGCCTTCGACGAAAGGCAGCAGGGCACGCTGCAACTTTTCCGCACGCAGAAACACCTGGATGCGGCGGGCAAGGACATCGAGGTGCTGCGCGCGGGCGGTGTGCCGTTCGAACTGCTGGACGCCGCGGGTTGCCTTGCCGCCGAGCCGGGCCTTGCGGCGGCGCGCGACCGGATCGCGGGCGGGCTGCGGCTGCCCCGGGACGAGACGGGAGACTGCTTCAAGTTCACCCAAGGCCTTGCCGCGCTTGCCGAAAGCGCGGGCGTGACCTTCCGCTATGGCACCGCGGTCAAGCGGCTGGTGGTGACGGGCGGACGCGTCGCCTCGGTTGTGACCTCGGGCGGCGAGGTGGCGGCAGATGCGGTGGTGGTGGCCCTTGGCAGCCACTCGCCGGCGCTGGTGCGGCCGCTGGGCATCGATCTGCCGGTCTATCCGTTCAAGGGCTATTCGATCACTGTGCCGATCATGGACGAGGCGCGCGCGCCGGTCTCGACGGTGATGGATGAAAGCTTCAAGGTGGCCATCACGCGCCTAGGCGACCGCATCCGCGTGGGCGGCATGGCCGAGATCGCCGGGTTCGATCTGTCGCTGAACGAAAAGCGGCGCGCGACGCTGGTGCGCTCGGTCGAGGATCTGTTCGGCGGCGCGGGCGACCAGAGCCGCGCAAGTTTCTGGACCGGCCTGCGGCCGATGACGCCCGACGGAACCCCGGTCATTGGCCGGACGCATGTGAAGGGGCTGTTCCTGAACACCGGGCACGGCACGCTGGGCTGGACGATGGCCGCGGGATCGGCCCGCGTTCTGGCCGACCTTGTCTCTGGTCACGCCCCCGAGATCGAAAGTGCGGATCTCGGGATCGACCGTTATCTGAAACGTTCCGTCATCCGGCGCCCATCCGGTTTCCCGCGTCCCGCGACGGATCAGGCGGCCTGAGCGCGCGGGCAGGCCGGCAGGGCATCCGGCTTGCCCACGCATGCTGGGCGTGCCGGTCAGCCATTTGTCGCGACACCCCCGCGGCCCCGTGGAGATGGACGCCCCCCACGGCCATCTACAGCGTGGCGGGATACGGCACCAGCGCAGCCAGCCGAAACCCCGGCAGCGCCGCCAGCGTCCGGTCGATGTCGGGGCGGTCCATCAGGCAGCAGGCGGTGCTGGCCGCATCGGCAATCGTCGCCGTCGGCCCCGTCACGCTGAGAAGCCGCCAGCGTGCGGGCGCAGGCTGGCCCGTGCGCGGATCGAGGATATGCCCGAAAGCCCCGCCCGCGTCGAAGCTCGTCCCCAGCACGGATGAGCTGGCCAGCGCCGCCCCACGCAACGCGAACCGGCCCTGCCCGTCCGCCAGCGTCACCGGCCAGGTGCCGCCGCCCGGCTGCCCGGCGGGGGCGACCAGTTCCCCGGTATCCACCAGCACATCCGTCAACCCCTCGGCCGACAGCAGCGCCGCCACCCGGTCCGCGATATGGCCCTGCGCGATCCCGTTCAGCGTCAGCGCCATTCCCGGCGCCAGTTGCACAAGGCCGGTGTCAAACTGCACCCGCTGCCAGCCGACACGCGCCCGCATCTCGGCAATCTCGGCCGCAGAGGGTGGGCCGCCCGCAGCATGGCGCGCGGCATGAAGCTGCCAAAGCGGCTGAACCGTCGGATCGAACAGCCCGCCCGTCACCCGATGCAGCCGCCCGGCAATGCTGAGGCAATCCAGAAACTCGGGCGGGGGGGCGACAAGGCGGCCATCGCGGTTCAACCGAACAAGCGCCGAGTCGCGATGAAGGCTGAAGATCGCCTCCAGCCGCGAGATCTCGGCCAGGGCACGCTGACCGATGGCCGCGGCATCGGGATGGGCCAGCAGGATCTGCACCCCGGTTCCCATCGCCTGCCCGTGGATGCGGGTCAGCGGCGCGGCGGCAAGCGCGGGACCGGTGGCGAAGGCTGCGGCCGAGATGCAAAGGAAACGACGGCGGTGCAGGGTCATGGGATCACTCCGCATCTGGGGCCGGAAGGCGGCCCAGCATCTTCTGGTAATCGGCATCGTCGCCCCCCTGTGCGGGGGCGGGCGCAAGAAGGGCCGCGTCAGAAATTTCGGCCAGCGTCACCACCTGCCCGCCGTGCCGCAGGACAAAGTCCTCGGCCGCGGCGCGGGCGGCAAAGGGCACCAGTTCGGGCGCCCCCATGCCGCCGGCCACATCTGATCCGGTCACGAACACCACCGCCCCGACATCGATCCAGTTGGCAGGCCCCGGTTCCTGCCAACTGGCACCGGGCGCGCCCATGTCGTTGACATAGATCGCCCGGATCGCGGCGCTTTGCTCGGGCATGCGCTGATAGGCCAGCGCGTCGCGCACCTGACTGAAGAAAAGCGGCGGGCCGAAATCCAGATGCACCTGCGCCTTGGGGCCGGGATGTTCCAGCAGGTTCATCTGGCAGTAATGGCCCACCGCCTCGGGTGTCAGGGCCACGGGCGAGGGCGGCGCCTGTTCTTCGCGGCAGGCGGCAAGGACAAGGGCGGCAAGCAACAGGCGCTTCATGGCGTGACCCTTCGGAAAGCGGCGATGGCCAGACCGAAGGCCAGCACCGGCCAGATCAGCACCGATGCCAGCGCCTGCACCGGCGGGATCGCGGCGGCCGCGCCCCCCACACCGGCGGCAGCGGCGGTCGCATCCGATGCCGCAAGATTGTAAAGCCGGAAGGCATCGGCCGGATTGCCCAGCAGCAGCCATGGAAAGACCTGCGTGGTAAAGGTGCCACCGTCATCGGCCACCACCGCCGCCAGCAGACCCAGATCCCACAGCACGATCAGCGCAAGCCAAAGCCCGATCGCCATGCCCGCCGCGGCCCCCGGCCGCCGCGCCACGGCCGAAACCGCATAGCCCGCGGCAAGGAAGGCCGCGCCCAGCAGAAGCGAACTCCAGAACAGGCGGAACAGCGCGGGCAGGCCGGCCACGGCCTCGGGGTCGACGGCCAGTGCCGCCACGGCGGCAAGGCCGTATCCCACCGCCACCGCCAGCGCCAGAATCGCCAGATGCGCCAAGAACTTGCCAAAGAGCACCTCGGCCCGCGACACCGGATAGGTCAGGGCAAGGGGCAGCGTCCCGCGCTCGATCTCGCCGGCGACGGCGTCAAAGGACATCAGCAGCGCCACCAGCGGCACCAGATAGACGGCAAGGCTGGTCAGGCTGGCCACCGTCACCGACAGCCGGTCGATGCCCAACTCGCCCGTGGGCGCCGAGCCTGCGGCGGCCAGCACCAGCGAGAACAGCGCCATCAGCAGCGTGACGATGGCCACCCAGCGGTTGCGCATCGCGATCCGCGCCTCGGACGCGGCAAAGGCAAGGATGCGACTCATGACGGTCTCCGGCTGTAGTGGGTGTAGAGGTCTTCAAGACTGGGAGGCAGGATCTCGACATCTTCGACCATCGGCCCCAGCGCGGTGATCGCACCCAGCCGGTCAAGTTTTTCGTCCGGCGCGCAGGACAGATCGACAACCACCCCGTTGCGCCGGCCGCCCTTCAGCCGCTCGGCCACCTCGTCAGCCGCGCCCGGCCGGGCCGAGACCTGCAACCGGATCGGCAGCGCCGCCTGCCGGCGCAGGTTGGCCAGCGTATCATTGGCCATCAGCCGCCCCCCCGACAGGATCACGATCCGGTCGGTCCGGGCCTCGACCTCGGTCAGGGCGTGGGACGACAAGAGGATCGCCGCACCTTCGGCGGCAAGCTCTGCCAGCAGCGCATAGAAATCGCGCCGCGAAACGGGATCAAGCCCACTTGTCGGCTCGTCCAGCACCAGCAGCCGCGGGTGGCCGATCAGCGCCTGCGCAAGGCCGACACGCTGCCGCATCCCCTTGGAATAGGTGCCGATCCGCCGCCCGGCCGCCGCGCCCAGCCCCACCCGATCCAGCAGATCGCCGGCCTTGCGCGCATCCTCGCCGCGCAGGCGCAGATAGTGGCGCACCGTCTCCAGCCCGGTCAGCGCCGGATGGAAGGCCACGTTTTCCGGCAGATAGGCGGTGATTGCGCGGGCGGCACGGCTGCCGGGGGCATGACCGCCCACGGCGATCCGGCCCCTGTCGGCCGCAATCAGCCCCAGCACGATCTTCATCAGCGTGGATTTCCCGGCGCCATTGTGACCCAGCAGCGCCACACGCTCGCCCGGGGCGACGGCAAGGCTGATATCGTCAAGGGCCGTCAGCCCGCCAAAGGCCTTAGTGACCTGCAAGAGTGTCAGCATCGAAGGATTCTCCTTGCGGCCAGTTCGGAACGGCCGTCTCAAGCCGGGCCGCGTCATCGGGCACGGGAATGGCCACGGGCGACATCAACGGATGGGAATCGCGCACGCCGCCGGGCAGGGTCGCGGGAAAGCTGGCCTGACTCCATCGGATCAGTTGCACGGCGGGCGATCCCACCAGAAGCGCCGCTGCGGGCTGCGACCACAGGATATGGTCCATCAGATCATTCGGGCGAAAGGTTGCATCCGCGATCCCGTCGCCATTCAGGTCATAGGCCGGATGGTCCGACCAGAAGTTGCCGCGCCCCGCATGGCTCCATTCCACGCTGCGGGTGCCGACATGTTTGACCTGCGTGCGGTTGCCGACAAAGGCGTTGCCGGTCAGGGTGTTCTTTTCCGATCCGGCGGTGAAGTGGATGCCGATGCCACAGCCCTCGAAGCGGTTGTCGTGGATCACGTTGCGGTGGGCGTTGTAGATAAAGGTGCATTTGCCGGTGCCGCCGCGCACAAGGTTGCGGGCCACCTCGGCGTTGTTGACATAGTTCAGCATCAGCCCATGGTCGCGGTCACGCAGGCTAAGGTTGTCGGTCACCGTCAGGTGATGCGAATACATCAGCGCATAGCCAAGGTGATTGCCGATCGAGATATTGCCCGTCACCTCGGAATTGTGGGCATACATGTAGTGAATGGCAAAACGCAGGTTGCGCATCACGTTGTTGCGAAAGACATTTCGATCCGAGACGTTGACGAAGATCCCGTCACGGCCGAGGCTGATGTCGTTGCCCTCGACCAGCAGGCCCGGCGCCATCCAGACATAGATGCCGTTGCCGCGGGTGTTCATGCGGGCACCGTCGCGGCCCACGATGACATTGCCGCGCACCGTCGCATCGGCCGCGCCGTGGATGTCGACACCCACAAGGTTGCCCAGAAGCCGGTTGCCCTCGACCCGCGCCCGGTCGCCACCCTTCAGCAGCCGGATGCCGGAATCGATCCCCTCATGCGAGGACCCCGAGCCGGTGATCTCCAGCCCCGTCACCGTCACATCCGGCGCGGTCACCGTGATGACAGAGCCCTGCCCGCCGCCGTCGATCACCGCCCCGGGCTGCCCGCGCAGAGACAGCGGCCGGTCAAGATGCACCGGCCCGTCATGGCGGCCCGGCGCAAGGATCAGCACGTCGCCGGGGTCGGCCCCGACGACGGCGGTTTTCAGCGCCCCGGCCCCGGCCGGCACCAGCCGTTCGGCCGCCGAAACCGGGCCGGCCAGCAGGCACAAAAGCGCAAGGCCAAGGCGAAACATCGTCAGGCCGCCTTCGGCTCGACGAACATCCGGCCGCGCATCTCCATGTGCAGCGCGTGGCAGAACCACTGGCAATAATACCAGTAGACCCCCGGCTGTCCCGCCACAAAGGTGACCGAGGCGGTCGCCAGCGGCCCGATCTCCATTGCGACGCCGTGGTTGCCCATGGTGAAGCCGTGGGTCAGGTCGTCCACCTCGTCAAGGTTGGTCACGATCACCGTCACCTCGTCGCCTTCGGTCACGGTGAACTTTTCCAGACTGTAGGCCGGCGCGATGCCCGACAGATAGACCCGGACCTTGTTGCCGTCGCGGATCACCTCGCCGACAAAGTCGTCGATGTTGACGCCATCCTTTTCGGCCTGCGCGCGGGCATCGGCCCACATCGGATCGTTGCGATCCCATACCGAACGGATGTTCGTCATCTTCGAAGCATGGACTGCAATCGCGTCATGGGGTTCCGCAAAGGTCGGCCCGTCGTGGACGATCACCATCTGATCGCCCGAGATATCCACAAGCTGGTCATTCTCGGGTTTCAGCGGGCCGACGTTCAGGAAGCGGTCCTTCGAGAATTTGCACAGCACCACCAGCCACTTGCCGTCCGCCTCGAGCGTTTCACCCATCGAGGTCTTGAGATGGCCCGGCTGATAATGGACATCCAGCTTCTGGATGATCGGATCGACCTCGTCGCCGTTATAGGCGGCGATGGCCTTCTCGATGTTCCACTTCACCACCTGACTGTCGAGGAACAGCGAGGTATAGGCGTTGCCCTTGCCGTCAAAGGCGGTGTGCAACGGCCCAAGGCCCAACTGCGGCTCGGCCACGATGACGGACCGCGGCTCGGCGCCGTCATAGAACACCGCATCCAGCTTGCGCACGTCGATCACGCTGACCGTCGGCGACAGCTTGCCGTTGATGCACAGGTGGATCTTGTCCGGGGCCATGTTGCAGCCGTGCGGGTTGTTCGCGATCGGGATATAGCGGGTGTAGTTCTTGTTCTGGCCCTTGCGGCCGTCGATCACCTTCACCCCGTTCAGTTCGATGAAATCGCCCGTCGCGATGCCCTTTTCGATCTCGGCGATGTTGAAGACCACCACATGGTCCATCTCGGCTTCCATCATCTCGCCGAGGTTGGTGCCCATTTCCGAGTTGTAGCAGGTCGAGAAGGCCCACTTGCCTTCATAATCGGCATCGGTGTTGTCAAGGTTGCCCGAGACGATCACCTGCCATGCCACCTTCATCTTGTCTGCGTCGACGGCGGTGAAGAAGTTGACGTATTGCGACGGGTCGTCCAGCACCTTGCCATCGTTCACCATCGGCGCCTCGTCCTCGCCATTGGCGAAGACATAGGTGGTGCGCGGCCATTTCTGCGGCCGCAGGCCGTGGATGCCCTTGGCGTTCGGAATTTCAAGGATCGCGTCGGTCTTCATCACGTCGCAGCGCACGCGGGCGACGCGGGTGTTGGCCTTGTCGTTCATGAACAGGAAGCGGCCGTCATACTTGCCTTCGGTGAAGGACATGTGGACGTGGTGCAGGTCGCCGTTGTCATGGACCTTCTTGCCGTTCGCTTCCAGATACTTGCGGGTCTTTTCGGTCATGTTCTCGGTCATGACCTTGAGCGACTCGTTGGTCTGGCCCCAGCCGGTGGCCGAGCAGCGGTTGAACACCGGCACCCGCATCAACTCGCGCATCGAGGGCACGCCAAGGATGCGCAGTTCGCCCGTCTGCCCCGAGGACCAGAAACCGTAATATTCATCCAGTTCACCGGGTGCGAGGTGGATCTTGGCCGCGGCCGCGGCGGAACTCATGCCCGCCATCGTGGCAAGGCCCGCTCCTCCCCCCAGCATCGCCGCCCGCGGTGCCAGTGCGCCAAGCGCCACACCCCCTGCCGTCGCGCCCAGCAGGCCCCGGCGGCTGATGCCTCCCTTTTCGTTGTCAGACATGGGTTTTTCCCTTCACGTTTGGATGGTTCTGGATCGCCTTCTCAAGCGTCTCGCGGACCGCGGCGGTCCCGGCCGAGGCCGTCTCGCGGCGCTTGAGTTTTCGGATGACCACCGGGCAGGTGGTTTTGGACTGGTAGTGGACCTGACAGTTCAGGCAATTCAAACACTCGTTCGGATTGATCTCGCCAGTCGGGTGGATCGCCTGCACCATGCAATCGCGGGCACAGGTCTGGCAGGGGTTGCCGCAGTCGCGATAGCGTTTCAGCCAGTCGAACATCCGCACCCGCGCCGGGATCGCCAAAGCCGCGCCCAGCGGGCAAAGGTAACGGCAGTAGAACCGTTCGACGAACAGCCCGATCCCCAGCAGCACCAGCGCGTAAAGGACGAAGGGCCAGGCGCGATCAAACTTCAGGATGATCGCGGTCTTGAACGGCTCGACTTCGGCCAGATGCTCGGCCTGTTCGATGGATGCGAGGCTGATGCCGAACAGACCAAGGAACAGGATGTATTTCACCGCCCACAGCCGTTCGTGCAGGCCCCACGGCAGCGTCACCTGCGGGATGCGGGCCAGTTTCGCCAGCCGGTTCGTCAGTTCCTGCAACGCGCCGAAGGGGCAAAGCCAGCCGCAATAAGCCCCCCGGCCCCAGAAAAGCAGCGCCGCCGCAACCGAGAACCACAGGATGAAGGTCATCGGGTCCAGCAGGAACGCCTGCCAGCTGAACCCGTCGCGCAACGAGCCGATCAGCGCCATCAGGTTCACCACCGACAGCTGCGCATTGGCATACCAGCCCAGAAAGACCAGCGTGGTCGACAGGAAGCCGATCCGGAACCAGAAGGTCAGCCGCGTCGAGGCGGTCAGGAACGACTGGAAGAAGAAGGCCGCCGTCAGCACGCCCAGCATGGCCAGAAGCGCCACGATCCGGCCGCGGTTGTCCCGCCAGATCCGCTGCCAGAGTTCGGCCTGCGCGGCGGTCTCGGACGGGATGTCCACCGCCTGCGCGGCGGGGGGGGCCACGGCGCGCAGATACTGGTCGGGCAGGCGATAGCCAAGGTCGAAGGTGGCAAAGACCTTCTCGATCGGCCCCACCTCGCGTTGAACCAGCAGCTGGATGCGGAACGGCTCGGTCGGGTCGAAGCCCGAGTCGGCCGGGATGCGGAACAGGTCCATCTCGGTCATCCGCGGCGCGCCGGCGGCGGCGATGGCGCCCAGCCGGCGGTGCATCCGGTCGCGGAAGCGGATCGAGACGTCGCCCTGCACCAGCACGATCCGGTCAAAGATCCCGCCACGGACATAGCCCGATCCCTTGTAGGAATAGATCCCCCGCCCCGCCAGCATCAGCGCGTGATCACCCGGCTGCAACCAGTTGGAAAGGTTGGAGAACTCGGCCTCGCCCAGCAGGCTGCGCCCGATGCCCGGCACGCTGGCCAGCCCCGCGACCATGTCCACGAACATCTCGGTCTCGGCGCCCGGATGGGGCCTTTGGGCGGCGCGTGGGTCACTGTGGGCGGCAAAGGCGGCATTGATCTGGCCGACATCCAGCGACAGCCGGCGCAATGTTCCATCGCCGGTCAGCGCCAGCCAGTCGGCCGGGGCGGCGGCGTCGGGGTCGGGTTCGAACCGTGGCCCCTGATGTGCGGCCACCGCGGTCAGCCCGCCCAGCCCCAGCGCGCGTGCCACCTTCAACCCCGAGCGCACGATGGAATCGTCGATCACCATGATGGTGACAGTCGCGCCCGAGATGATGTCGATCTGGTGCGCCCCGCCTTCCTTGGCGGCCTCGGCCACAAGATCCATGCCGATATAGCCCGCCACCATCTTGCGGATCCGCGCATCCGGGATGCCGACAAGAACGATGGGTTCGGAATGTTTGACAAGCTCGACGCCGATCACCCGGCCATCCAGCCCCACCGCCATCAGCACATGGATGGGTTTGCCGGAATAGCCGGTGGTGCCGACGAAATCCGAGGTGACAAAGGCATAGCCGATCGTCTCGGTGCCCTTCAGCACGGGAACGACGGCCAGATCCTCGCGCAGCGGCCCATAGCCATCGGCGCCGGGAACAAGATCCGCAGCCTGCACTTCGGCCGCAAACCCGGTGACAAAGGGCGCATCGGCCCGCGACATCCCCGCCGGCACAACCGCAGCGGCAAGGGCGATGACTATCCACAAAAGCAGGATGCGGCACGGGGCCGACGGAAATCGCATGACTCAGACTTTCCCGGACGGGGGGCCGCGGGCCCGGTTGACAGCTTCAGGCCGCGGGGCCACCACCGACTGCGGCGCGGACAGGCACCGGCTTGCACCGCCCGCCGCAAGACCCAAGGGCGCCGCGGTCGGCAGCAGGGCGGCGGTCACCGCGCCAAGGCAGACGGCGCAGGGGCCGTCGCAGCAGTCGCGCTTGGGGCTGACGGGCTGGCCCGCGCGATCGATCAGGATGGTTGATGCACCGTCCTTGTGATCGCAGATCACCATCTCGGTCAGCGGGCCCATGGCCGCCATCCGCAGGCCCGCCGAAGCGGTCGACGCCAGCATCGCCGCAAGGGCAAAGGCCAGCGTCAGGCAAAGGCACAGATGGGGCAAACGGCACTTCATGTCGCAAGCCTACAGGTCGGCCGGATCGCTCACGTTGATAAAGGTCAAACAATTGTATCCTTATTGCCGTGCGGCGCTTGCCCTTCACGCCGGGCCTGAAAGCCTGCCCGGAATTGGGCAGTCCGGCCCGAACACCGGCGAAGGTGTTGATGTGGCATCGAAACCCCGAGGTTTTCGGCAATCTGGCCCGCAGAATTCGTGGGATTCAGGCCCCACCCCCGCACGGTCGGCCCGCCGCATGACACCTTATCGAAAGCGCGCTATCGATATCTTCGATGACGTCGAGGCGCGCCTCGAACCGGCCCGTGTCGTGCTCTTCGCCGGTCACGATTCCACGTCAACCGCAACGCCCGCAAGGCTGTGTGCTGCTTTTAGGCCGGGCGCAGCGGAACCTTAGGACACGTCGCCATGGGCGCGTCCGGGTCCGTGCGGCAGAGCTTCTTGAACCTGCCGCTCGTGTGCGCATCACGCTCGGTAGCATTGGCTTCTTCGACCGCATCCAGATGGCGCGCGACCATCGCATCCATGCTGACATCCGCCCGGATCAGACTGGCGTCGATGTGGACGGTGTCGGCCGAAACCAGCCCCTGCGCCTGACATTGCCGCACGACACCCGTGAAGACCCGGCGAAATCAAAAAGAACAGGGCCGGCTGATCCGGCCCTGTCTCGTGTCCCACCACGCGGAATGTATCACCGCGCCGGGGCTTTGGCGTGCGTCAAAGGCCCGGGATCAAACCGCTTTCAGCAGCGCCTCGGTCAGGTCCGTCCGCTCCCACGAGAAACCGCCATCGGCTTCGGGTGCGCGGCCGAAGTGGCCATAGGCCGCGGTCCGGGCATAGATCGGCCGGCACAGGTTCAGATGCTCGCGGATGCCGCGCGGGGTCAGATCCATGCATTCGGCCACAGCGCGTTCGATCGCGGCCTCGTCGACCTTGCCGGTGCCGTGAGTGTCGACATAGATCGACAGCGGCTTGGCCACACCGATGGCATAAGACACCTGCAACGTGCAGCGATCGGCCAGACCCGCCGCCACCACGTTCTTTGCCAGATAGCGCGCGGCATAGGCGGCCGAGCGGTCGACCTTCGTCGGATCTTTCCCCGAGAAGGCGCCGCCACCGTGCGGCGCGGCGCCGCCATAGGTGTCCACGATGATCTTGCGCCCGGTCAGGCCCGCGTCGCCATCCGGCCCGCCGATCACGAAGGTGCCGGTGGGGTTCACCCACCATTCGGTGGACTCGGTCACCCAGCCTTCGGGCAGCACTTCGCGGATATAGGGTTCCACGATGGCGCGGATGTCATCCGAGGTCTGATGCTCGGACGCGTGCTGGGTCGACAGCACGATCGAGCGCACCTCGACGGGCTTGCCATCCTCATAGCGCAACGTCAGCTGCGACTTGGCGTCGGGGCGCAGGTCGGGTTCCTGACCCGATTTGCGAACCTCGGCCAGACGGCGCAGGATGGCGTGGGCATACTGGATCGGCGCCGGCATCAGGTCGGGCGTCTCGCGGCAGGCATAGCCGAACATGATCCCCTGATCGCCCGCGCCGTCGCGGTCAACCCCTTGCGCGATATGCGCCGACTGGCGGTGCAGGTAGTTCTGCACCTCGATGGTGCGCCAGTGGAATTCCTGCTGTTCGTAGCCGATATCCTTCACGCAGTCGCGGACGATCCCGTCCACGCGGCCCATGAACTCGTCGAGTTTCGCAGGGTCCGACAGGCCCACTTCGCCGCCGACAACCACGCGGTTGGTGGTGGCAAAGGTTTCGCAGGCGACGCGGGCGTTCGGCTCCTCGGCCAGGAAGGCATCGAGGACGGCATCCGACACGCGATCGCACAGCTTGTCGGGGTGACCTTCCGAGACGGACTCGGAGGTGAAGACGTAGTTCTTGCGGGACATTGGGAAGTGCTCCGTTGGGGTTATCCCCGTCACGCCAGGAAGCCGTTGTGACGGTTGAAACCGCGCTACACCCCGCCTGCCCCCCGGTCAAGCGCGCCGAGGGCCGCGGGACAGGGCCAGAAAGCCGCAGAGGACCGCCAGAATAAAGAGAACCGGCAATTCCCCCTTTTGTGAGAACGGCGTAGGCGGCAAGGTGGCAGGAAGTGCGACATCTTTGTAACCGGCCGCGCCCAGCGGCAGGTCCGCCATCACCCTGCCCTTTGCATCGATCAGCGCCGAGACCCCGGTATTGGCCACGCGCACCAGCGGCATCCCCTGTTCGATGGCGCGCAACCGGGTCTGGGCCAGGTGCTGATAGGGGCCGCTGAAGGTGCCGAACCACGCGTCATTCGTGATCTGAAGGATCCACTCGGCGCGGGTGTCCGTGCGCAGATCCTGCGGAAACACCGCCTCATAGCAGATCAGGGGCAGCACCCGGCCCAGACCCGGCCCAAGGTCCAGCACCGCCGGCCCCGATCCCGCCGAATAGCCATAGCCTTCCTGCGCGGCAAAGGCCCGGACACCGAACAGCGCAAACAGCGTGTCGCCCATCGGCACATATTCCCCGAAGGGCGCCAGATGATGCTTGTCATAAAGCCCGGCAATGGTCGCATCGGGGGCTACGACGGCAAGGCTGTTCCAGAACCGCCAACCCTCGCTGCGCTGGATGCCGATCGCCACCGGCGCACCGCGCCCCGCTGCCGCGATCTCATCCAGCAGCCCGGGCGAGCGGTCCAGCAGATAGGGCACCGAGGTTTCGGGCCAGATCGTCAGATCGGGGCGCGGCCCGTCGCGCGTCAGGGCCAGCAGGCGGGCGAAATGGGCGGCGGCCATGTCGGGATCCCATTTCAGCTTCTGCTCGGCATTGGGCTGGACAAGGCGCAGCGTGACACCCGGCGCGGCCGGGTCCGGCTGGGCCAGCCGCCACGCCCCGAACGCCGCCGCCGCGCCAAGAATCGCCCCCCCCGCCGCCAGCCCACGCCAGCGCAGCGTCACCGGCAGGGCCGCGGCCAGCGTCGTCATCAGCGTCAGCCCCGACGGCCCTGCCAGTGCCGCCACCTGCGCAGGCCACGCGCCCACCCAGATGTGGCCCACCAGCGCCCACGGAAAGCCCGTCAGCACATAGCCCCGCGCCAGCTCCACCGCGGCCAGCGCAACCGCAAAGCCGATCGCCCGGCGCGGGGCGGCAACCAGCCCCGACAGCCAGCCCGCCGCCATCCAGAACAGCGCCAGCCCGACCGCCATCAGCAACAGCGCAAAGGGCGCCATCCAGCCGTGACGGGCAATGTCGATCAGGAACGGCTCGACGATCCAGCTCAGCGCCAGTGCGAAATGCGCAGCCCCCCCGCACAGCGCCGTCAGCGCAGCCGTGCGCCGGGTGGGCGCGGTGGCCACCAGCGCGGTCAGCGCGACAAGGCCCGGCAGCGCCACCCACCACAGCCCGAACGGCGCCTGCCCCAGCGCAAGCGCCAGCCCCGTCGCGCCGCCAAGGACAAGGCGCCGGCCGGGGCGGTCTGAAAGGCTGGAAAGGACCATGCAGGCTCCGCGTGTTCGGGTTGCGCGCTTTGGGTGCCCCGGCAGACGGGGCGCGTCAAGGTCCGTCCCATCGCGGATGCGTGAGCGGCCTTGGCCGCATCTGACGCTGCGGCACGCGCGACATTCCCGGTTTCGCGGTCGCGGCGCGGTGGATTAGTCTTCCGGCTTGTCAACAGGAAGGGGAGGGCTTGATGACAGCGGAACCGATCGTGATCGCGGGCGCGGCGCGCACGCCGATGGGGGCGTTTCAGGGCGCGCTGGCGGGGAAAACCGCGGTGGACCTTGGTGCCACCGCCATTTCCGCGGCGCTGGTCCGGGCGGGCCTGACCGCGCAGGCGGTGGACGAGGTGGTGATGGGCTGCGTCCTGCCCGCGGGGCTGGGGCAGGCCTCGGCGCGGCAGGCGGCACTGGCGGCGGGGTTGCCCGAAGCGGTGCCCTGCGCGACGCTGAACAAGGTCTGCGGATCGGGAATGAAGGCCGTGATGCTGGCCCATGACATGATCCGCGCCGGAAGCGCCAATATCGTGGTGGCCGGCGGCATGGAAAGCATGTCGAACGCGCCTTACCTGCTGGACCGCGCACGGGCAGGCTATCGGATCGGCCATGGCCGGGTGCTGGACCACATGTTCCTCGACGGGCTGGAAGACGCCTATGACAAGGGCCGCGCCATGGGCACCTTTGCCGAGGATTGCGCCGAAGCCTATCAGTTCACGCGCGAGGCGCAGGATGCCTATGCGCTGGAATCGCTTGCCCGCGCGCAGGCCGCGATTGCCGACGGGCGCTTCACGCCGGAAGTGGTGACGCTGGGCGGTGTGGCCCATGACGAGGCGCCCGGCCGCGCCCGGCCGGAAAAGATCCCCCAGCTTCGCCCCGCCTTCCGCGAGGGCGGGACGGTGACGGCGGCCAACAGTTCCTCGATCTCGGACGGGGCGGCGGCGCTGGTGGTGACGCGGATGGGCGCGGCCGAAACCCGCGGCCTGACGCCGCTGGCGGTGATCCGCGGCCATGCCAGCCACGCACAGGCGCCGAACCTGTTCACCACGGCGCCGATCTTTGCCATCCGCAAGCTGCTGGACCGTCTGGGATGGGCTGCGGGCGACGTCGATCTGTATGAGATCAACGAAGCCTTCGCCGTGGTCGCCATGGCCGCGATGCGCGATCTGGATCTGCCGCACGACCGGGTGAATGTGAACGGCGGCGCCTGTGCGCTTGGCCATCCCATCGGCTGCTCTGGTGCGCGGATCGTGGTCACGCTGATCCATGCGCTGCGCGAACGCGGGCTGCGGCGCGGCATCGCCTCGCTCTGCATCGGCGGCGGCGAGGCGACGGCCATCGCGATCGAGGTGGCGTGATGCAGGTGGCAGGACAGGCGGCGCTGGTCACCGGCGCAGGATCGGGTCTGGGCGAGGCCACGGCGCGGGCACTGGCCGCGGCGGGGGCAAAGGTCGCGCTGCTGGATTTCAACCTTGAGGCCGCAAGGTCGGTCGCGGCCGAAATCGGCGGGCTGGCGGTGGCCTGCGATGTCGCCTCGGCCAGCAGCGCCGAGACGGCGGTGGCGCAGGCGGCGGCGGCGCATGGCGCGGCGCGCATCCTTGTGAACTGCGCGGGCGTGGCGCCGGCAAAGAGGATGCTGGGCCGGGCCGGGGTGATGGCGCTGGACGACTTCCGCCGCGCGGTCGAGGTGAACCTGATCGGCAGTTTCAACCTGTTGCGGCTGTTTGCGGCCGGCGCGGCGGATCTGGACCCGCTGGAGACCGGCGAAAGGGGTGTCGCGATCAACACCGCCTCGATTGCCGCATGGGATGGACAGATCGGCCAGACCGCCTATGCCGCCTCCAAGGGCGGTGTGGTGGCGCTGACCCTGCCGGCGGCACGGGAACTGGCGCCGCTGGGCATCCGGGTCTGCGCCATCGCGCCCGGCATCTTCGAGACCGCCATGCTGAAGGGCCTGCCACAGGCCGCGCAGGACAGCCTCGGCGCCGCGGTCCCCTTCCCCTCGCGACTGGGCCAGCCGGCCGAGTTCGCGGCCCTTGTCCAGCATATCATCGCCAATCCGATGCTGAACGGCGAGGCGATCCGGCTGGATGGCGCTTTACGGATGGGACCGAAATGACCCTGCTTACCGACGACCAACGGCTGATCCAGCAGACCGCCCGCAGTTTCGCGCAAGACGTGCTGGCCCCCGGCGCCGCCGCCCGCGCCAAGGCCCGCGCCATCGAACCCGAGGTGCTGAAAGCCCTGGGCGATCTGGGCTTTCTGGGCATGACCGTCCCCGAGGACATGGGCGGCGTCGGCGCCGATTACGTCAGCTATGCGCTGGCGTTGATCGAGATCGCAGCCGGCGACGGTTCGGTTTCGACGGTGATGAGCGTTCATAACGCGCCCTTCAACGCCATCCTTCAGCGGTTCGGCACCGACGAGCAGCGGCAGACGGTGCTGCGCCCCGCCGCGCAGGGCGCCTTCATCGGCGCCTTCGCGCTGACGGAAGGACAGGCGGGGTCGGATGCCTCGGCCCTGCGCAGCCGCGCCCGCCGCCGCGGGGACGGCTATGTGATCGACGGCGAAAAGATCTTCATCACCTCGGGGCAGTTGGCCGGCTGGGCGATCCTGTTCGCCCGGATCGACGGCACCCGCGGCAAGGACGGCATCACCTGTTTCCTGACGCCCACATCCGCCCCCGGCTATCAGGTGACCAAGGTCGAGGAAAAGCTGGGGCAGGATGCATCCGACACCTGCGCCCTGCGCTTTGACGGGCTGGAAGTGCCCGAAACCATGCGCATCGGCGCCGAGGGCGAGGGCTATCGGATCGCGCTGTCCAGTCTGGAAACCGGCCGGATCGGCATCGCCGCGCAATCGGTCGGCATGGCCCAGGCAGCCCTTGACGCGGCGGTGGCCTATGCCCGCGACCGCACCTCGTTCGAGCGGGCGCTGATCGATCATCAGGCGGTGGGCTTCCGGCTGGCCGATGCCAGAACCCGGCTGGAAGCGGCACGGCAGATGGTTCTTCATGCCGCACGGCTGAAGGATGCAGGTGCCCCCTGCCTGACCGAAGCCGCGATGGCCAAGCTGTTCGCCTCCGAGGCGGCCGAGCGGATCGTGTCGGATGCGATCCAGACCTTCGGCGGCTACGGCTATACCCGCGACTTTCCGGTGGAGCGGATCTACCGCGATGTCCGCGTCTGCCAGATCTACGAGGGCACGTCGGACATCCAGAAGATGCTGATCCTGCGGGGCATGGCATGAGCGCGGGGCCGGGCGGTTCCCCCCCGGCTGCGAGCGGCCCGCTGTCGGGCCTGCGTCTGATCGAGATGGTGGGGCTTGGTCCCTGCCCCTTTGCCGCGATGATGCTGGCCGATGCCGGCGCCGAGGTGATCCGCATCCACCCGCTGGATGCGCGCTCGGACATCCCGCTGATGGGCAGCGACCATGACGTGATGGCCCGCGGGCGGCGCTCGATCGCGGTGGATCTGAAGCGGCCCGAAGGGCTGGCGCTGGCTCTGGATCTGATCGACCGTGCCGACGGGCTGATGGAGGGATTTCGGCCGGGGGTGATGGAACGGCTGGGCCTTGGGCCGGATGTCTGTCTGGCCCGCCGCCCGCGGCTGGTTTACGGCCGGATGACCGGCTGGGGGCAGGACGGGCCACTGGCGCAGGCGGCGGGGCATGATCTGACCTATCTGGCGCTGTCGGGGGTGCTGGGCGCGCTGGGGCCGGCGGATCGTCCGCCCGCGGTGCCGCTGAACCTGATCGGCGATTTCGGCGGCGGCGGCATGATGCTGGCCTTCGGGATGCTGGCCGCGCTGATCCATGCCGGGCGCACCGGCGAGGGTCAGGTGGTCGATGCCGCCATGACCGAAGGGGCCTCGTTGCTGGCGGCGATGATCTGGGGCTTTCGCGCCGGCGGGGCATGGGTCGACGCGCGGCAGGCCAATCTGCTGGATGGCGGGGCGTGGTTCTATGGCACCTATGAATGTGCCGACGGAAAATTCCTTGCCGTTGCGCCGATCGAGGGCAAGTTCGCCCGCGCCTTCCTTGACCGGCTGGGCGAGGATGCCCACGGGCTGCATCAGGGCCCCGCCGCCGACTGGCCCGCGCAACGCGAACGCCTTGCAGCGGTGCTGAGGCGGCGCCCGCGCGACGAATGGGTGGCGCTGTTTCAGGGCACCGATGCCTGCGTGGCGCCGGTGCTGTCCTGGGCCGAGGCGCCCGACCATCCCCAGAACCGCGCGCGAGGCAGCTTTGCGACGGTGGCCGGGGTGCTGCAACCGGCACCCTGCCCGCGGTTTTCCGCAACCGGCGCCGCGCCCCCGGCCCCACCCTCCCGGCCCGGCGCCGACAGTGCCGAGATCCTTGCCCGCTGGGGCGTGGATGGAAGCGCGGCAAAGGCGGCGGGCGCGATCCGGCTTTAGGCCGTGGCCTCGGCCACCGCGTCGCAGCGCACGGTAAAGCCGGTCAGACGATGCGGGCCGAAGGAATGGATCAGTGGCACGTCGGCGGCGTCGCGCCCGCGTGCCACCACGATGCGGCCGATCCGGCGCTGGTTGTTGCGCGGGTCGAAAGCATGCCAGCGACCGCCGATCCAGACCTCAATCCAGGCGCAGAAATCCATCGGCCCGCCGGGCGGCACACCGATATCGCCCAGATAGCCGTTCACATAACGCGCCGGAATGTTCAGCGCGCGGCAGAAGGCGATGCCCAGATGGGTGAAATCGCGGCAGACGCCGGTGCCTTCCTGCCATGCCTCGAAAGCAGTGCGGGTCGCGCGGGCGTTCTGATAATCGAAGCGGATGTGGTTGTGGACGAAATCGCTGATCGCCTGCACCCGGCCCCATCCCGGCGCGATGGCGCCGAACAGATCCCAGGCGACGGGACTGATCCGGTCGGTCTCGCAATAGCGGCTGCCCAGAAGATAGCCCAGCACCTCGGGCGGCAGATCGGCCACGGGGGTCTCGGGGGCGGACCAGTCCTCGGGGTCGGGCAGGCCCGCATCTTCCAGCACCCCATCGCCGGCAATGGTGAACGCGCCCGCCGGCGCCACCAGACGCCGGCAACGGTTGCCGAACATGTCGCGATAGAGCGTCATCGGCACATCGGGCGAGACCGTCACCCGTTCCGGCTTGCGCAGATCGCCCCGACGCTCGTCGCGGATGTCAAGCAGGCAGATCATCGGCGTCTCGGCCGCACAAGTGACCGAGATTTCGTATCCAAAACGTATCAGCATTGCCCGCTCCTGCCAGTGGTTCAGGCTTGGGCAACACGCCGGCCGCCGCACGGGTTCCGAAAGCCCCGGACCAGACAGACCCGAGGCCCGCGGAACGGGCGGCGCGATGCAGTGGGGGGCCGAAAAAGCGCGCGGCGTCAGGCCCGCCGCAGACGGATCACCACATCGACCCGGCTGAGTTCCGCACCGGGCGGCAGGTCGGGCAGGCGCGCGATCTGAAGCTGCTCGGCCGGGGCGTCGAACAGATCGGCGGTGTCTTCCCAGAAGAAATGCGGATGGTCATCCATCCGTGTGTCGAAATAGCTGCGGGCACCGTCAACCACGACTTCCTGCATCAGACCGGCCTCGCAGAAGGCGCGCAACGTGTTGTAGACCGTGGCCAGACTGACCCGGTCATTGGCGCGCGTGGCCAGCGCGAACAGACCTTCCGCCGTCACATGCCGGTCGTTTCCGTCACCCACAAGAAGCGCGGCCAAGGCAACCCGCTGACGGGTGGGACGCAAGCCCCCCCTTGCCAGCCACTCGGTGCCGCGTTCGATTGCCGTCCGTGCCATAGTATCATGTGCCATAACTCTTATCATATCGCATCACCCGGAAAAAATTCAAACGGAAAGACCCATGTTTTTCCATGTCGTCGCAGGCCGCTTGGGACGGCCCAGCGCCCTTGCCAGCGCCAAGACACGGGTGATAGAGGGGACTGATTGACCTAGGGACGGCGGGGGAATGATGGCGGACTATCCGACGAGCTTCGACAAGGAGGCCCTGCTGGCCTGTGCCCGCGGAGAGCTTTTCGGGCCGGGCAATGCGCAGCTTCCGCTGCCGCCCATGCTGATGATGGACCGCATCACCGAGATCAGCGCCGATGGCGGTCTGCATGGCAAGGGCCATGTGGTGGCCGAGTTCGACATCCATCCCGACCTGTGGTTCTTCGCCTGCCACTTCCCCGGCAATCCGGTGATGCCGGGCTGTCTGGGGCTGGACGGGCTGTGGCAGCTGACCGGCTTCAATCTGGGCTGGCGCGGCTGGCAGGGTCAAGGCTTCGCGCTGGGTGTGGGCGAGGTCAAGCTGACCGGGATGGTGCGGCCCGATCGCAAGCTGGTCACCTATCACGTCGATTTCACCCGTGTCATCGACCGCCGCCTGAAGATGGGTGTGGCGGACGGGCGCGTGTTCGCCGACGGCGAAGAAATCTATGTCGTCAAGGATATGAAAGTCGGTCTGGCCGCTGCGGCCTGACCCGGGGGAGGAAAGCCCATGCGCCGCGTCGTCATCACCGGGATCGGCATCGTCTCGCCGATCGGAAACAATGCCGCTGAAGTGGAAGCCAGCCTGCGCGCGGGGCGCTCGGGCATCGTGGCCTCGCCGGAATATGCCGAGCGCGGCTTCCGCAGCCAGATCCACGGCATGCCGCAGATCGTGCTGGAAGACCACATCGATAAGCGCGACCTGCGCTTCATGGGGCCGGGTGCCGCCTACAACTTCATCGCCATGGATCAGGCGGTGAAGGATTCGGGGCTGGATGCATCGGACGTGTCGAACCCGCGCACCGGCCTTGTGATGGGATCGGGTGGGCCGTCGACCTCGAACTTCTTCCAAGCCCACAACATCGTGGTGGAAAAGGGCTCGCCCAAGCGGATGGGGCCGTTCATGGTCACGCGCTGCATGTCGTCCACCAACTCGGCCTGCCTTGCCACGCCCTTCAAGATCAAGGGCGTGAACTATTCGATCACCTCGGCCTGCTCGACTTCGGCGCATTGCATCGGCAACGGCACCGAACTGATCCAGATGGGCAAGCAGGACATCGTCTTTGCCGGCGGCGGCGAGGAACTGGACTGGACGCTGTCCTGCCTGTTCGACGCGATGGGCGCGATGTCGTCGAAATACAACGACACGCCGCAGACCGCCTCGCGGGCATTTGACGCGACGCGCGACGGCTTTGTGATCGCGGGCGGCGGCGGCGTCGTGGTGCTGGAAGAACTGAACCACGCGCTGGCGCGCGGCGCGAAGATCTACGCCGAGGTGACGGGCTATGGCGCGACCTCGGACGGGGCCGACATGGTGGCGCCGTCGGGCGAAGGCGGCGAACGCTCGATGCGGCTGGCAATCTCGACCCTGCCCGAAGGGCGGCGCATCGACTATATCAACGCGCATGGCACCTCGACCGTCGCGGGCGACGTGACCGAGGTCAAGGCGATCCGCCGCATCTTCGGCGAAGGCGCCGTGCCGCCGATCTCGTCCACCAAATCGCTGACCGGCCACAGCCTTGGCGCAACCGGCGTGCATGAGGCGATCTATTCGCTGCTGATGCTGAACGGCAATTTCATCGCGGCGTCGGCCAACATCACCCAGCTCGACCCCGAGATCCACCCCGACGAGATCGCCACCACCCTGCGCGAGAATGTCGAGCTGGACTCGGTCCTGTCGAACAGCTTCGGCTTTGGCGGCACCAACGCCACGCTGGTCATGAGCAAATTCAGGAACTGAGGTCCGACCATGGCCGAGTTGATGAAAGGCAAGCGTGGGCTTGTGATGGGCGTCGCGAACGAACGCTCGATCGCTTGGGGCATCGCCAAGGCGCTGGCGGCCGAGGGGGCTGAACTGGCCTTTTCCTATCAGGGCGAGGCGTTCGGCAAGCGGGTCGAGCCGCTGGCGGCCTCGGTCGGGTCGGATTTTCTGGTGGATGTCGACGTAACCGACGATGCCTCGCTGGATGCCTGCTTCGGCGCGCTGAAGGATCGCTGGGGCACCATCGATTTCGTGGTTCATGCCATCGCCTTTTCCGACAAGTCGGAACTGGCGGGCCGCTTCATCAACACCAGCCGCGAGAACTTCAAGACCTCGCTGACGATTTCCTGTTATTCCTTCATCGACATCGCGCGTCGCGCGTCGGAACTGATGCCTGATGGCGGCACGCTGCTGACGCTGACCTATCAGGGATCGAACCGGGTCACGCCCTATTACAACGTGATGGGCGTGGCGAAATCGGCGCTTGAGGCGGCGGTGCGCTATCTGGCCAATGACCTTGGGCCGCAGAAGATCCGGGTGAATGCGATCTCGCCCGGGCCGATGAAAACGTTGGCGGGGGCGGCCATTGCCGGGGCGCGGGCGACCTATCGCCATTCCGAGGCGAACGCCCCGCTGCGCGCCAATGCCACGCTGGAAGCGGTGGGCGGCACGGCGGTCTGGCTGGCGTCGGATTACGGCGCCTGCACCACCGGCGAGATTGTCCGCGTCGACGGCGGCTATCACGTCCTTGGGATGCCGCAGCCCGAAAACATCTGATCCCGGTGGAGTTTCGGGCCTGAGACCGCTCAGGCCCCGGCCACGGCAGGGAACGCATCGCCGGCCGGTTTCGTTCGTCTGGATGCGGGTTTTCCCCCGCGTCACAGAGGACTGGCCATGCCCCAGAAGATCTTTGTCAATCTGCCTGTCGCGGATCTTGACCGTTCGCGCGCGTTCTATTCCGCGCTTGGGTTCGGGATCGATGACGCCTTCAGCGACGAGACCGCCGCCTGTGTCGTGATCTCGGACACGATCTTTCTGATGATCCTGACACATCCGCGGTTTCAGGGTTTTTCCCCCCTGCCCCGCGCCGATACGCAGGCCACGACCGCGGTCCTGCTGGCCTTGTCGCGCGACAGCCGCGACGCGGTCGACGACATGATGGCCGCCGCTCTGGCCGCCGGCGGGGCCGAGCCGCACCCCGTCGAAGATCACGGCTGGATGTATGGCCGCACCTTCACCGATCCCGATGGCAACGTGTTCGAACCGTTCTGGATGGATGTCGAAGCCGCCAACGCCGCCCAGAAGATGGGCGGATAGGCCACGCAGCGTTCTTTCACGGATCAGGATGGAGCGGGTAGCGGGAATCGAACCCGCGCCAAGAGCTTGGAAGGCTCGTGTGATACCATTTCACCATACCCGCGCGAGGCGTCTGATAGCATGTGCCGGCGGCAGGCTCAAGCCTTGCAGGCGGGATGTCCGGTGGCCGCCGGATGGACGCCGTGACCCGTGGATCAAAGCGGCACGCAAAGCGCCGGATCAAGCCGGCCCGCGAAGAAATCCAGCACGTTCCGCACCGACTGGACCGACATCCGCCGCGCCGCCTCGGCGGTCACGCCGCCGATATGCGGGGTCAGGATCACCTGATCCAGCGTCAGAAGCGGATGGTCGGGCGGGGGCGGTTCGTCCTCGAACACATCAAGCGCGGCCGCGGCCAGCCGGCCGCCGCGCAGTGCGGCGACAAGGGCGGTCTCATCCACCACACCCCCCCGGGCGGTGTTGACAAGGATGGCCGAGGGTTTCATCCGCGCCAGTTCCGCGGCACCGATCAGCGGGCGGGCGCGCTTGGGCGCATTCACCGCGACCACATCGGCCCAAGGCAACCCCTCATCCAGCGTCACCGGGGAGACGGGGCCTTCGGGCCAGCCCGCGGCCTGAACCGAGGGGCTGAAGGCGCGGACCTCCATCCCGAAGGCCAAAGCCATCCGCGCCAGATGCCGGCCGATCCGGCCATATCCAAGGATCAACAGCCGGCGGCCCGCCAGTTCGACCGGCTCCATCCGGTTGCGCCAGTCCCAGCGCCCTGCCTCGCGCACCGCAAGATCGGCCTGCCGCAGCCGCTTGGCCGCAGCAAGGATCAACATCATCGCATGTTCGGCCACCGACAGCGAATTCACATCCCCCACCACCGCCAGCGTGATCCCGCGCGCCTTCAGCGCCGCCACATCGACCGAATCATAGCCCACCCCGTGCCGCGAGACGATGCGCAGCCGTGGTGCCGCCGCCAGCGCCGCCGCCGTCACCGGCTGCGTCCGCACCACCAGCGCATCGGCCTCCGCAAGATGGGGAAGATAGGCGGCGGCGGCGTTATCCTCGACATGATGGACGGTGACCCCCGGCGCGGCGCGCAAAAGGTCAAGCCCCGCCGGATGCAGCACTCCGGCGACAAGGACATGGGGCATGGCGGATCTCCGGCTGGGGTGGTGCCCGGTGATGCCGGGATGCAAGCGGCTAACCGCGGTTGCGATCGCGGGTCAGCGCGGCCCAGATCATCAGCACAAGGATGGCGCCCACGATCGCGCCGATGAAGCCCGCACCTTCGCCCGGCCGGTAAAAGCCCACGGTCTGGCCCAGCCATGTCGCCATGGCCGCACCGCCGATGCCCAGAAGCGTGGTCAGGATGAAGCCCCGCGGCCCGTGGTCGCCGGGATGCAGCAGTTTCGCGATCAGGCCGGCGACGAAGCCGATAAGAATGGTCCAGACGATGCTCAAGACCGGTCCTCCGTTGGGTTTGACTGCCACCGGCCGCTGTCGGCCGGGTCGGCGGGATCAAGTTCGGGCAGCGGATCGCGTGCGCCAAGGAAATTGCCCAGCACATGCAGCGCCTCGACATTGTCGCAGACCACCTTGAGGCAGACAAGGAAAGGAACCGCGATCAGCACCCCGGCAATCCCCCACAGCCAGCCCCAGAAGATCACCGTGACAAAGACCGACACGGTGTTCAACTCCAGCCGTCGCCCCAGAACGATGGGCGTCACAAGCTGGCCCTCGACCATGGTGCAGACAAGATACAGCGCAGGCACCAGCAGCGCCTGCGACAGCGGGTCGAAATGCACCAGCGCCACCGCGGCCGAAAGCCCGACCCCCGCCACCGCACCGATATAGGGCAGGAAGTTCAGCACGAAGGCCGCAACCGCCCAGATCAGCGGCCGGGGCATCCCGGCCCCCCACATCGCCAGACCGATGACCGCGCCCAGCCCCGCATTGATCAGCGTGACCGAAAGCAGATAGCGCGAAACCCGCCGGTCGATCCCGTAGACGATGCGCAGCACCCGCTTCTTGTCACCGAAACGCGGGAAAGCCTCGATCAGCTTGATGTAGAACAGATCGCCCGAGGCCAGCAGGAACAGTGCCAGCACCAGCGTCACCACCCCCGTCGTCAGGATCGCCGCAACGCTGCCCACCGCGGAACCGAGGATACCGGGCAACTGAACCGCCACGCGCTGCACCGTGGGATCTTCGGCATCGGTCGCAAAGTCTGACATCTGCTCGGACGCATCCTGCACCGCCTGGAACGACCTCAGCAGCGATTGCAGGCGGTCGCGCAGCTGATCGCCCAGCCGGGGCGCCTGATTGATCCAGTCCGCGACCGGCCCGCTGGACAAAAAGGCCGCAACCGCCAGCACCGCCGCCAGCGCAAGGATCAGCGCCGTGGCCGTCACCGGAGCCGCGACCCCGATACGCTGCATCGCCCGGACCACCGGACTCAGCGTCAGCGCCAGAAGCAGCCCGACCATCAGGGGCAGGATCACATCGCGGGCAAAATAAAGCCCCATGATGACCAGAACGAGAAGAATGCACCCCAGCAGGCGTCGGATCGCCGCCAGATGGTTCAGGTGAACCGGATCGGCGGCAGGGCCGGCCTCGGCACTGGAATCGTCTGCCGGTTCCCCCGGTTGCGTCCTCCGCTCTGTCTGCATTGCGTCCCCATCGCCCTCCGGCAAGGGCCGGTGCTTCCTGTGGCGAACAACCGAAAACCCCGGGGGCTTGTTCCGTGGGACGACCGGCCGGAACGACGGGAACGGCATGCAATTCCGCCTGCGACGCGCGGATTTCTGCGGCAAAGTGCCCGCATGCCCGGAAGAAACAATCCGAAAGTATGTATGGCCAATCTAAAGAAAGTTGCGGCCGGCTTCTCGCAGCTGGGGTTTTGCAATAGATTGCGCCGATAGTTCGGCGGGCTTACTGCCCATTTCGATCAGTAAAGGTCAGGTTAGATGTTTCGGAACGCCAAGGCAGGCCCCGTTACCCCGGTTCCGTTGAAAAAGTGGCTGTGGCGCTCTTACATCAAGGCTGCCCTTGTTCCGCTTCTGCTGATCGAACTGGGCTTCATCGGCATTTACTGGGCCACCAGTCAGGTGGTCTATGACCGCGGCGCCGCCGCCATGACCCGCATCTCGACCGACACCCTGCGCGACGCCGCCGCGCGCGAGGCCAATATCATCGCCCACCGCCTTCAGGCTGTCGCGGTGATGACCGGGATCTACGCCGACGAAGCCGCCCGCGCCCTTGCCATGCCGGCCGACGTGCCCGATGAGGAAAAGGCCCGCCACGCCTATGCCCCCGATGGCGCCTTTTACACCACGCGCGACACCGGCAACTCGGCCGTGTTCTATTCCGGCCATGTCCCCATTGGCGAGGCCGAGCGCGAAAAGGTCTGGCGCACCGTGCGTCTTGATCCGATCATGAAATCGATCAAGAACGCCGACCCCTTGGTTTCACAACTTTATCTGAACACCCACGATTCCCTGAACAGGATCTATCCCTATTTCGAGGTGCTGGATATCTATCCCTCGAACATGGATATCCCCGCCTACAATTTCTACTATGAGGCCGACGAAAAGCACAATCCGGCGCGCGTCCCGGTCTGGACCGATGCCTATGTCGACCCCGCGGGCAGCGGCTGGATGGTGTCATCGATCGCGCCGGTCTACAGCGCCGAGCGCCTGGAAGGGGTGGTCGGCATCGACATCACCATTGCCACCATCGTGCGTCGGGTTCTGAACATCCAGATCCCGGGCGAAGGCTTTGCGATCCTTGTCGGCCGCGACGGCACCATTCTGGCCCTTCCGAAGGAAGGCGAAGCTGAGCTGGGGCTGAACGAACTTGTGGCGCATGACTACGAGAATGCGATCCAGCAGGACACGTTCAAGCCGGACGCCTTCAACATCTTTCGCCGGCCGGAACTGGCCGGTCTGGCCGAGGCGCTTCGCTCGCAGCGCGAAGGCGTGCGCAGGATCGATCTGAAACAGCCGATGATCGCGGCCTGGTCCACCGTGGCAGGGCCAAGCTGGACCCTGCTGGTTCTGACCAGCGAAGAAAGCCTGCTGACTGAATCCGCCAACCTGCGCAGTCAGTTGACCGTGGTCAGCGAGATCATGATCGCCGTCCTTCTGGTGTTCTACGCCGCGTTCTTCGCCTATCTCTGGCGCCGCTCGGTCGTGATGAGCGCGCGGGTTGCCCAACCGCTGAGTGATCTCGAACAGCGGATGGTCACGATCTCGGAAGGGGGAACCGTTTCTGCGACGCACAACTATCCGATCAGCGAATTGCAGACGGTGGGCGAGCATCTGGTCACGATGGGCGCAAAGCTGGATGCCGCGAACCAGGCGAAATCGAACTTCCTGTCCGCAATGAGCCATGAGTTGCGAACGCCGCTGACGTCTGTCATCGGCTATTCCGAGCTTCTCGAAGTGGCGGAAGGCAAAAGCCTTGACGGCGAGCGGATGAAGCAGGTTCGGGCGATCTCGCGGGCGGGCTGGAACCTGCTGCGGCTGGTCGATGCGGTGCTGGATCTCAGCCGGCTTGAACGTCAGAACGTGCGGATCTCTACAAGCTCGATGGATCTGATGCCCATTGTTGCCAGCGCCTGCGACCGCATCCGCCCCGAGGCTGCGCGCAGCGATGTCACATTGCGGGTCGAACCGCCCGAGGCGCCGCTGCCGTCGGTGGTCGGCGATGCCGAAATGCTGTCGCGGATCCTCGATCAAGTGCTGTCGAATGCGGTGAAATACAATGTCACCGGCGGCAGCGTGACGGTGCGCTTCGATCTCGGCTCGCCCGACATGGTGGGGGTCAGCATCCACGACACCGGGGTAGGCATCCCGCCCGAACGGCAGGACGAGGTGTTCAAGGCCTTCCACCGCCTTGGTCGCGAAAACAGCAGCATCAGCGGCGCCGGCATCGGCATGACCATCGCACGGCGACTGGCCGAGGTCAGCGGTTGCCGCCTGACCTTCGAAAGCGAGGTCGGCACGGGCACGACCTTCCTTCTGACCATCCCGCGAACCCGACAGGGTCGAAGCTGACCGCCCTCGATTCGGCGTCTGCCCGCAGCAAGGGCGGACGCCCGCAGGGCATTTCCGCAGCCACGGGCCGCAGGCAGCGATGTGGGCCGCCGCACACCCACCCACGTTGACGGACCCGTGTTCTGCTTAGGTGTTTGATCCCACGGTTTGATGGTGCGATCCATTTGCAGGAATGGAAGGAAGCACTATGGGACATAGTTCGTCACTAGAGCGCGACGACCACGCACGCCGTCAGAGCTGCAATACAGCGATCGCAAGCTTCGCTCGCGCAGCCGAGCCGGGAACTGGGCATCAACCCCAAGACGGTGGCGAAGTGGCGCAAGCGGGCGACAGTCGAGGACATGAAGACCGGGCCGAGGGAACCGCGGTCGACCGTCCTGACCGAGGCCGAAGAGACGATGATTGTCGGGTTCCGGCGCCATACGCTGCTTCCGCTGGACGATTGCCTCTATGCCCTGCAGCCGTCGATCCCGCATCTGACCCGTTCGGCGCCGCATCGATGCCTTCAGCGGCATGGCTTCTCGCGGCTGCCGGATGTCGAGGGTGACAAGCCCCAGCGCCAGAAGTTCAATCGCTACCCCATCGGCTTCTTTGTAAGCGTCGCCTGAACCCCACCTTCCTGGCTTGGTCGTAATCGGCTGATTGGAGCCTGATGTTGATCAGGACGGAGTTTCTCCATGGAGGCTGG
>NZ_OAOQ01000006.1 GCF_900207575.1 Cereibacter ovatus | reverse complement strand
GCAAGCATGCGAGGAACGGAATGCTGTCACCAGTCGAGTTCGAACGGCAGAGGAAGATGACACACGAAGGTGTCTAAGAAACTCGGGGCTATTCAAACGTCGTTCAGCTCTTCGGTGTCTTTAATGACGGAGCGCATCGCTCTTCGGGGAAATTCACGCATGCTCAGCTACTGACGATGAGAACGCGCGTCGAGGACACTTTATCATTCCTGTGGAGCATTATCAATGGCAGCGCCTTCGATGCTGGCTGATGCGCTTGCGGTTATTTCTCCGACGATCTGGCCGGTCGCAGCGTTGAGGTTGGCGGCTATGGCGGCGACCTCAGAGGCAATCTGCTGAGCTTCCGCTTCGTTGACAACCGGAAGGGCCCCCTCCGTCAGGGTAGTTGTTCCCGGTTCTGAAACTGGAAGTGTATCCTGAGGCGGGCGGAACAGGACGACGGGTTTGGCTTATCCACCGGAACGAAAGGCGGCGGTTCTCACGAAGATGCTGCCGCCGAACAACATGCCCCTGGGCCAGTTGGCCAAGGAGGAGGGGATCAGGGACTGGACGACTGGACGGTGGCGGATGCCCGCTTCGGGATCACCGCAACTTTCCGGCACGACACCATCAACCCGGACACCGACGAGGCTGTGATCCTGACCTGCCGGGAGGTTCTCGTGCCGCTGATGGCGGCCATGGCGGAACTCATCGGCTATGACGTCGTGGAGGAGGTGCCCGGGACGGACCTCCCCGCGGTCGAAGGGGCCCTCAGCCGGGCGACCGTAAACCGGCGCGAGCGGAACCCGCGAAACCGGCTCCTGTGCCTGCGCATCCATGGGCGGACCTGCCGGATCTGCGGAACCGATCCGGAGGCCCTCTATGGCGCGGCGGGCGGCATCATCGAGGTCCATCACCTCGAACCGGTCTCGATGCTGCAAGAACCCCGGCCGTACGATCCGGAAACGGACCTCGTGCCTCTCTGTCCGAGTTGCCACCGCGCCGTTCACACCGGCCGCCCGTGGCCGTACACGCCAGAGGAACTGATGGGCATGATGGGGATCCATCATGGTTGATCTCGCGGCGCTCCCCCATCGTTTCGACGATCTTGCCGGCCATTTGCCTGAAGGCTTCACCCTCTCGGAGCGCGTTCTCGATCCGGAGATCCGCCTCGATCTCGAGAGCGGCCGTATCGTTGTGCGGCTGATCGGGATCCGGACCGTCCGCGGCAACCGTCTGGAACTTCCCGCCCCGACGCCGGCCCATGGCTGGGTTGTCGATGGTTCGGTCCTGCGACCGCTGCCCTCGGATGTCGGCGACCTCGTCCGTGCCGCCACGGGCGACCTCGACCAAGGGCGGATCCGGTTCGGCGACGCCATCCGTCTGCTTCGCGGCGAGGACATGCCTATTGCCGTCTCCGCCTCGGAAAGCTTTCTTGCTCCGGGAGGGACGGCCGCCGAGGATCTGCCCGGCGTCGTGGACGTGCCGGGCCTGCAGGCGACCCTCTTCCCCTATCAGGCCCGGGGCGTGGCGTGGATGCGCGAGGCGGCCGCGCGCAACGGCGGCCTGATCCTCGCGGACGAGATGGGGCTGGGAAAGACGCTCCAGATCATCGCACTCCTGCTGCTCTCTCCGCCTCCTGCCGATGCCCCGGCCCTTGTCATCTGCCCGACGAGCCTGATCGCGAACTGGGTCCGGGAGATCGCGCGCTTCGCGCCCTCGCTGACGGTTGCGGTCCACCGGGGACCGCAGCGTCCCGGGACGTGGCGCGGGCTGCAGGGCAGCAACGTCGTCATCGCCACCTACGACACGATGGTGAACGACATCGCCATCTTCTCCGCCTTCGAGTGGTCCTGGGTGATCTGTGACGAGGCGCAGGCGATCAAGAACCCGGACTCGGTCCGCAGGCGATCGATCGTCACCATTCCCCGCCGCCATGCGGTGGCGATGACCGGGACGCCCGTCGAGAACACGTTGGTTGACCTGTGGTCGCTGGCCGACTTCGTGGTGCCGGGTCTGCTTGGCACTCGGCAGTCGTTCGAGAAGACCTGGCCGGACACCTTGGAAGCCGCCCGGGATCTCGCGACCGTCACCGACCCGCTGATCCTGAAGCGGCGGGTGGCGGACGTGGCGGGCGACCTGCCGGAACGGATCGACATCGATCTGCCGCTGGAGCTGGACGGACCTCTGGTCGAGGGCTACCGGCGGGCGCGCGAGGAAACGCTGGCCCGGTATCCGGTGGCGGGGCCACTGGTCGCGACCCTGCAACTCCAGCTCTTCTGCGCGCATCCCTGGCTGCGGCCGTCCAATGCGGACGACGCCGACGGCGAATTCGCGGAACTGGAACGCGGTCACGATCTGCCCCTGATCACTCCCAAGCTGGAGCGGACCGTGGAACTCTTGCGGGAGGCTTTCCGCAACGGCCGGAAGGTCCTCGTCTTCGCCCTGTTCAACAGACTCGGCGACCTTCTGCGCGAGGCGGGGGCCGATCTCCCGATTGCTTTCTGGGGTGCGATCAACGGAGCGACGCCGCAGGAAGACCGCCAGAAGATCATCGACGACTTCAGCGCCCATGACGGTTCGGGTTGCCTTGTCCTGAACCCGAAAGCCGCCGGTGCCGGTCTGAACATCACCGCCGCGACGATCGTCATCCACATGACCCCGGTCTGGAACCCGGCGCTCGAGGCGCAGGCGAGCGCACGCGCCCATCGACGTGGCCAGACCCTGCCGGTGACGGTCTACCGGCTTTTCTACGAGGACACCGTCGAGCGGGTCATGCTGGACCGCTCGGCATGGAAGCAGGAACTGGGCAACGAGACCGTACCGACCGCGATGCGGGACAGTGCAGACCTCCGGCGAGCCCTTGAGATTACTCCGGAGACGACATGACGAAAGCAGCCTTCCGAAAAACCCTGAGTGCCAACGACGTCGGATCCACCGGCGGCCATCAGGCGGGCGTTCTCATTCCCAAGGGCGAGAAGGAACTGCTGGCGATCCTTCCGCCTCTCGATCCCTCGATCAAGAATCCATCCGCCTGGCTCACCTGCGTGGGAGAGGACGGCGTGCCCCATAAATTCCGCTTCGTCTACTACAACAACCGGCTGCACGACGAGAACGGCACCCGGAACGAGTATCGCATCACCTACATGACCGCGTGGTTCCGCGACGCCGGCGCCAAAGCCGGCGATGTCTTCGAGATCGGGATAGCACCGGGCCAGTCGCACTATGGGATCCGGGTGATCCGACCTGAAACCGAGGCCCAGCCGGAGACAAATGAGGGCCCAGTCAGGATCAAGCTACGGGGCTGGAGCCGGGTTCACTAGCCACGGGGAAGCAAAGGACGGTGAGCAGCGGGTGAGGTTGCGGCATCGATTCCGCAGAAGCGGGAGAAAGCCGCAATCTGCACTGGACAGAAAGACGCCCTCGGACGCTATAAAAGACTGGCACAAACTCAAGCCAGAGTATTAAGGACAGCCGTACTACCTTCCGGAATGCGACGCCCTTACGCCCCCCAAGGCAAAACTATGGACGGCATAGGTTCCATGAGAAAAAGACTTAACGAGAAAGCACTAAAGATTGCAGACGTAATACTGACCACCAGCGATGAGGGGATCAGTAAATTCATCCGCGCAACGACCACCAGCCCAATTTCTCACGCCATGCTATATGTTGGACACTGCTCGGTCATCGATGCGACGAGGGATGGTGTGCATTCGAATAATACACAGAGATTGTTTTTCAAGGAGCACAACGCTGTTTTTGTTCTGCGCCTCAAGGAGGAGCTGCCTGCCCCGGCCGCAAATGAAATTTGCAGATATGTCCGGGAACGCGTCGGAAGCGAATATGGCATAATTGAAGCTGGCAGGGCGTGGAAGGGACTTGGGAAGAGAGGAACTTCTAAACAGTTCTGTAGCCGCCTTGTGGCGCAAGCTTATGCTAAAAGTGGCTACAATCTGGTAAAAACACCAATTTCTGCACCCCCAAGGACTTACTGAGCAGCACGATGCTCGTCGAAGTCGCCGGCGCCACCTTGGAAGTGACCGATGAAGAGTTTCAGGCTTGGCAGGACCATCCCAGCGGCCTTGATCTGATGCGGCAGTCGACAAACCACATCCTGAACGGGGCTCGGATGATTGACAAATCCATCCAGCATCTCAGTGACGTAGATAAACTGGTGCTGGAACATCCCGAGCATGACAGCACAATCATGCAGCTTTATCTCGAGTCTGGATTTTTTGATGTCTGGAAAGTCGATCATGAGATCAACCCTTGGCGCTATGATGCAGGGCTTTTGGAAGACATAGGCAATCGATAGCCTAAAGATATTAGGGCGTATTGTGAGGGCACTCTTTCCGAAGGAGGGCGTTCGGATAACCGATATGTGCAGAATGCAAGTGTCTACCGGTACTACCTATCCATTCAGCCAAGACGAACAATTGAGATGTTAATGCACTTTTACCTGACGCTTGCAGCAAATCACGCTCATCGTATCGATGTTGCAGAGCATTGGCTCAAGAGCCACCCAAAAGCTGAATGACGCAGATGTTGTCAGCTAAATTACGATGTGCAGCCGCGTCGCGGTGGACAATCGTAATCCTGATGCAGCGAGGCAACTCGACAGGCATCTTCGGCTGCTCGGTCCTCTCACGGCAACGCGCTCGACTGGCCGCTTGGGAAGTCTTCGCCGGGAGGGTCGGCCGCCGGCTCACGACCTAGCCTGCCTGCTGCGACCGGGCGTCGCAGAGGGCGAAGAGCCGCCCGACGGTGCGGCGTTCCAACCGCAGCGACGGCGCGAAAGCGGTCAATCGAGCAACCTGTGATGCGGTTGGCTGATGCTTGCCGTGAACGCGCAGGCATGCCGGCGTGCCCGAGGCCCCGGTCGGCATCAGCCGCAATCTCGGCTTCTACAACAGCCGACGGCCACATTTGTCGCTTGACGGGAAAACACCCGATCAAGTTACTTCAACCAACCGATGCCTGAAGCGGCAGCGGCATAACAAGCGCGGAACACCACTTGGAAAACACCCTTACCCTGTTTAGATAACCGAGCCACCTCTTACGTCAGGGCAGACTGATTGACTGCTACACTTGAGACGCTAATATATCCATAACTCCAAAGGGCTTAGGTTCCTGCGCGTTCGATAGGTGGGGTATGAACGAGAGGTCACGCGTCGACAAAACAAGCGCAGAAGACAAGTCAATCGGATTCGACTACCAGTATTACTATTTTCTGAATGAGCTCCTGAACCTGAAGAGCGGCCAAACTGCGGGCTACGAAGTTCTGGATGATGTTTACATCGAGCGTGCGGACGGAAAAAAATTGCTCGTCCAATTGAAGCATACCGTCCAGAAAAATGCGCAAGGAAATCCTATAAACCTTACCACGCTCGACCCTGATCTCTGGAAATCGATTTCTAACTGGTGCAAACTGATTGTCGATCCGGCAGACGGACGGACTGCCGTGGCTGATCAACTGGCATTTCTAAAGACTACCTCATTTTTTCTCGCATCCAACAAGTCCGAAAACGCCCGGAACTCTTTCTTGTCTTCGATTGATGAGTTCTGGAATGGCTCCAAACAGCACGCGGATTTCATAGCGGATATCCAGGCGCTTAAGGTCGAGACCAAAGATGAGACCATCCAAGGATATATTGACGGGCTCCTGAGCCTTGACCCTTGTGTATCGGAGGCGTTCCTTCGAAATTTATCGTTCGGACTGGGCCTCGATGAGATCATCACTAGGTGCAAAGACTCGATTTTGGAAAAGCAAATCCACCCTACCAGGGTCGATGACGTGTTTCAGGCCGTGGACTCCAAAATCCGGGCGAACTCATTTGCGAAAGTGAAAGCGGGAGAAAAAATCAGCTTTAGCTTTGAGCAATTCAATCGAGAATGCCGGCGAGATTTCGACAAGGCGAGAAGTGCGGGATTTTTGATTAGAGATCTTACTCCAGCCCTTCCTGGAAATCTTTCAGACCAGACTTTCATCAAGCAGCTCGTGGACATCGAAGATATTACGACAGATGACGTCGAAACTCTAACAAAATTCACCACCATGCGATTGAATTTCCGGGATAATATCGAGAAGTGGATTCAAGACGGTGATATTACTCAGTCTGATGTCGATGCCCTTGAGCAAGAGGCCGACACTTACTGGGACAACTCTTTTCTCGCCGGTTACCCTGGCCGCAGACCACCACCGGATGGGCCGGCGGCAGTGGCTGCGGCGCGGGGTATCGTTCAAGAGCTACGCAAAGTTAAACTGCCCCTCGCCTCGCAGGATCTGCCCATCAGAATGAGCAACGGCGGCTTCTATGAACTGTCCGATCGGCCCGTCATGGGTTGGCTGCACAACTGGAAAGATCTGTATAATTGAAACTGAGCAGCTTCTATAACAACCTAGGCATTGATGCTTTCGCGATCTCAGCCGTTTTGGAAAAGGCAGAATTTCTAACTTTCCCGCGCTTGATGTTGATCCTGCCGATTGTGGCGCATCGCGATATGGTGAGACAGCTCGCAAATGCCCGTTTCCGGATCGTCAGTTTTGAGCAGTACTTCATCGAGAAAACTCAATATTTTTATAATTTTGCCGAACGCTATCGTGCCTGTCTGGCACCCACCGTCAATGCACTTCAGCTGTTGAACGAAATTGGCTCCCTTGAATTTCGTTCAGACGGCGCTGCCATTGTCGCGCCGATGCCGATCACCGCGGCCATGGGCAGCCGGGCCAATCGGATTCATTGCGCCTCGTCCAATATCGCCGCGATCATCTCCGGCAGCGTCGACGTTTTCTACCTCAATACGAGGATCGAACTGTGAAATTCCATGTCGAAAGCCTTCATCTCTGGCTGGCCAGTGGTAAAATCCGGACACTGTCGTTCCTTCCTAACAAGGTGAACGTGATCACGGGCGCCAGCCACACGGGTAAGACCGCAATCCTTGATATCTTCGATTACTGCTTCTTCGCCAGCCGACACCGCATTTCGGAAAGCATCATCAACGAAAACACCCTTTGGTATGGCCTGAAAATACACGTGAACGACAAGGTCTATACACTGGCAAGAAGGGCACCAAGCGGCCAAGAAGTCTCGAGTGACTATTATTTCTCGTCCATCGGCGAGATCCCCGACGACGCCCCAGAGGCAAACATTCGGGAACCGGCTCTGAAGGTGCAGCTCGGCGCCGATTTCGGTATCGATCAGGATGTCAGGATCCCATTCGGCGGGCGGTATCTGCAGGCAGGTTCGCGTATATCGCTTCGCTACTTCCTGCTGTTCAACACGATCTCACAGGACATTATCACTCACAGCGAGCAGTTTTTCGACAAGCAGGATCAGCCCCGCTCCCGTGAGGCGTTGCCGCGCATATTCGACATTGCAGTGGGGATCGACACTGTCGAAAACATCCTCAAACGCGATAAGCGCGCGCAGCTCGAGAAGCGCTTGGCGCGCCTGCAGAAGCAATCGGCAAAAACAGACGAAAATCGCGAGGCGTTCTACGGCGAGCTTGCCGAGACGACCGCCCGGGCAATGTCCTACGGACTCATATCCGACAGTTCGGACGCCGAGCAAGCGGTGGCGACTTTGCAGCGGATGGTTTTTGAAAGAGAGACAGGTTCGGAAATATTTGTCTTGGGGAGACACGAGGAGATATCTGCCGAAATCTATCGGGTTTCTCGAAAGATTAACGGACTTCGCAAATTCTTGGGCGAATACAGCACACATAAAAGTATTCTATCCGAAACCGCCGACAGCCTAAAGCCGGTCGCCTATCTCCGGGACAACTACACTGATACTGTTCGTACTTCCGTCTTTTTCGAAATCCTCGAGCGACTGGGAGAGGGTTTGATGGCGATCAACAAAGAAATATCCAAGAAAACCCCTCTGGACAGCAATATCGGGGAATTAATCAAAGAACTGGAAGCTCGACGCAGGCAGTTGCAAAGCGAACTTCAAGCGCTGCCTTCGAGCAGCTCGGTTTTCGAAAGTGAAAAAGAACGATATATTTTCATTGGCGAGGTGAAGGCCAAGCTTGAATCGCTCACAGGATCGGATCAAGATAATTCACGCAACTTTGAAGCCGATATTGCAAATCTCGAGAGGCAAATAGGCGAAATCACGGTCCTGTCAGCGGAGGAGCGCCAGAAGCATTTCACAAGCGTTCTCGACGAGACAATCTAAGAATATATCGCCTTATTCAGCGTGGCTCTTGGAAATTACGGCGAGTATCGCGCTTCTTTCGACTACAAGGAAAAGAAGCTTCATTTACGAAAGCCAAAGACGACGTTCATAGAAAACGTTGGCAGCAGCTCAAATCACATGTTCCTCCACCTGTTTCTTTTCCTGGGATTGCATGAGGTCATTATGGCGAACGGAGGTCGGCATGTGGCACCATTTCTCATCATCGATCAATTTTCCAGGCCATACTGGGGAGATGACGAGAACGGCGGCGCGAAGAGTGAGCAACCCGATGAGGAGGATCGGGACGTTAACGAAAGCGACGTCGCTAAGGTCCATTCTGCCCTCAAACTGCTCGACCATTTCATTTCCCAAACGAACAGCGCGGGCAAGGTATTTCAAATCATCCTGTTCGAGCACATCAAACCGAAATACTGGGAAAATCTTGAAAATTTCCATCTCGTCGAGATATTCCGGGACGGCAATGCCCTAATTCAAGGCGCGCAAGCACGCTAGCAATGTCTTCTCATACAGCATCATGGCGTATCGTGGTCAGGCGGTTCTCCAACTCGTCCGGTTACCGCTTCCTCACGTGATGGCGACGATATCGCGCCGGGTGCCGCGAGCGTCCGCTCTGTTCCGTATCGCTACCACCTTGGCAGGGTGTTCGCTGCGGAGCAAGACGTATGGCACCTTCCGGGAATGCGGCAACGCAGCATATGTCGAGGTCGACCGGCGGTGACGGGTCGGCGCCCGGCCAGGGTGTCAATTTCTGCGCAGTCGCGAGAAGCCGGCACTGGTGCGCACCGCCTGAGTGCTCACGAACAACGGAAAGGAGCGCAATCAGAGGTTGTTCTGCTTGCAACCCCGCACCGCGAAAGGCGATCACGACTTCGACCGCTTCTGCCCGACCTCTGCATTGAGCATCGCCGGGCGCCGCCGTTGCGCCCGCAGACCAACGGCACGGCCGAGCGTTTCAACGGCCACATCGAGTACATGGTGCAGAGCCACCACTTCACAAGCGGCGAAGATCTGGAACAGGTCCTCCTGCGTAACGTCGATCTCGACAACCTGGCAGCGGCCGCAATCAGCCCAGAAGGACCGAAATCCCATCGACGCCCTCAAGGAGATTTCACGGCCGCCGCTATTGCATGAGAGGCATCTGGTCGTGCAGTCTTGAATCCGCAGCCATCTTGATCCAGCTCTTCTTCCGGTTCCGTGTTGAGCACCGCACAGCTCCTGCGCCCCCTTCCGGTTCACCGGGAAACATTCCACTCCTTCGTATCGCGCCTCGCCGCGACGAACGGCGTCAGTGCCGCTGACTTCTGCGTCGACATGGGATTCTCGCTGAAGCGTGCGATCGACCTCGATCAGCATGCCTTGGAGCGCATCGGCGAGCTTGGCGGCCTTCCTCTTGATGTCCTGGCGGACATGCTCAGTTGGACCGGTGAGCGCGTCGGCAACGTGCGCATGAGGTTCCGGAACGAGATTTTCGTTTCGCGAGCCCTCCGAAACCCGGTGGTGCGGGGCTGCCCCGTATGCCTGAGGGAGGATGCCGCGGCGCACGACGGGGCGCCGATCGAGGCAATGGCGATGAGAGGGGACTGGCAGTTACGCGAAGTCAGCGTCTGTCTCCTACACCGCCATCCACTCGTCCCAACGTGGGATGCAGCCTTGGTCACCGAGCGGTTCGACATCGGATCCCGGCTCGCCGAAATCGAGGAGCGTATTCTGTCGTGCGAGGCCGAGCAGGCTCGCGTGGAACTGTCGCCTTACGATGTGTGGCTTGATGGCCGTCTGGAGGACGCGCGGGACGGGACCTGGCTTGCCGGTCACTCTCTCTATGCAGCGACGGCCTTCATTCGGCTGCTCGGGACAGAGATGCTGCGCCTCGGCATTCACGAGATGCCCGAAAGTTGTGATCCACTCCGAATGGCACAGGCCGCTGGCTTCGACGTCGTTCGGCGTGGCGAGCCGGCGATCCGCGAGACTCTCGCCGATCTGGCGGCCCTCGCCGGTGGGGCAAGTGATACGCCACGCAAGGCGTTCGGCAATCTTTTCGCCAAACTGGATCGTGACTACTCGGCGGAGGCCGCGTTCGAGCCCTTCCGTGCGATCGTCCGAGGTGTGATCCTCGACACTTGGCCTCTGGCGGCCGGCGAGATGCTGTTCGGGGAACCCTTGCCGGAACGCCGCCTGCACTCCTTGCGGACGGCCGCATCCGAAACCGGCGTCACTGCGGCTCTGCTGGGACAGTTCCTGACGGAGACCGGGGCCCTCCAGCCAAAGGATGACCGCCCCGACAACCGGAAGACCTTCGACGCCCGTCGGTATGCGGACATCTTGGGCGAGATCCCGACCTTGGTCGGACCGCTCGAGATGCAAAAGGCCATGGGAGCAACCCGGAACGAGCTGAAATCGCTGGAGGAAGATGGGATACTGATGCCCCGGACGAGGATCCCGGCGATCAAGTCTCCGTGGCGGACCGCTGATGGAACGGACTTGGTCGACGAGTTGAACGCCAAAGCGGTGGCAGTCAGCGCCGAGGACGATGCGTGGGAGAGCCTTCAGTGGTCGCAGCGTCGGACCGGAGTGCGTGTTGGCGCACTTATCGCCGCGATCCGGGAAGCAAGGCTTGAGGTCGGGCGCCGGGCTGGAACCGATGGCTACAGCGGGCTTGTGGTGCGCAAGACCGCGGTCGACTCGCTGGCGGAGCCTCCGTCACGGATGGCGGATGAGGGGCTTCTTCCCGCGGCGGCCTTCGGCCGAAGCGTGGGGATTCGGGACGGCGGCAAATTTCTCGCATTCTTAGCGGCCGGTCACACGCCCGCACGCGTCGTGCGAAATCCGAAGACAGGAGTCCTGCGGCCCTACATGACCGATGCCGACATCGCCGCATTCCACCTACGCTTCACAACCACGACCACGCTGGAGGTCGAGCTTGGAGAGCACAGGAACACGATCCTGGCACGCCTGACCTCCAACGGGATCGCGCCATACCGGCCAGACGGGCAGGACTACGGCCCGATCTACCTCCGCGATGACATCAAGCGCGCGCTGCCCCGCCTGAGGCAGAACCCTTCATCGGCACTTCCACCTTGATGCATGTGAGGCCGAGTCGGAGGTGACGGCCGCTTGAGGGCCCGCGCCTCAAGGCTGGGACAATGAACGGCACGCTTGACCTCCTAGATCCGGCCACACTGGTGCCTGATCGCTGCCGGGCCGTTCAAAATACCGATTTTTGTCGAAAAGTCGGCGTTTGGATGTCGAACGTCATCTTCAATAAAATCATATATTTGGCGACCCCGCCGCGACTCGAACGCGGAACCTGCGGTTTAGAAGACCGCTGCACTATCCAGTTGTGCTACGGGGCCGCGAAAGCGGTTCAGAAAACGGCTCGGTCCGAACAGCTATACGCGTTTCCTGTTACGTTTCAATACCCTGTCGCCACTTGACAGGATGCTTGGACGGCGCCTCCGTTTTTCTGTTGTGCTACGGGGCCTTGTCGCCTGTGTAAAGGTTGGAAATCAGGTCTCAACTGAGACCTCGCCGCTTGTCCGACTGGCTACTTTTCTCTTTTCGGCCTTGAAACTTACGGTCTGGATGGACACCGAACCCTCACTTGTGCCGCCAGGCAGCGCCGTCTTCGCGTAGCTTGCGGCTGCCTTGCATGCGAGTCGGTCACGTCCGTCCTGGTGTTCAGTTCCGGCATCTGGTGGATGGGGTTGCCGCAATCACTCGGTGTCGGGAAGGCCCGAGGCCTCATCCTTGTGACCGCGGAAGCCCATCGCCACCACAAACTTTTCCGAACTGTCGGCGCGGCTGGCCGGGGGCTTCACATTGGCGACCTTGGTGAAATTGCGCTTCAGGATCGCCTGAAGCTCGTTCTCGGCACCACCCGCAAGCACCTTGGCCACGAAGGTGCCGCCGTCTTCCAGCACGTCGAAGGCGAAACTTGCCGCCGCCTCGCACAGCGCGATGATGCGCAGGTGGTCGGTCCCCTTGTGCCCCGAGGCCGCGGCGGCCATGTCGCTCATCACCACATCGGCGCGCCCGCCCAGCCAGCCTTTCACCTTTTCGTCGGCATCGTCCGACAGGAAGTCAAGCTGGTGGATCTCGGCGCCCGCAATCGGTTCCACCTCTTGCAGGTCCACGCCCAGAACGGTGCCTTGCGGCTTGTTCTTCTTTTCCCCCAGCGCATTCACCCGCTCGACCGCGACCTGACACCAGCCGCCGGGCGCACAGCCCAGATCGACCACACGGCAGCCGGGCTTCAGGAACCCGAACTTGTCGTCCAGTTCTATGATCTTGTAGGCCGCCCTGCCCCGGAAGCCTTCCTTCTTGGCGCGGACCACATAGGGATCGTTCAACTGCCGTTCGAGCCACAGCGTCGAGGACAGCTTGCGCCCCTTCGCGGTCTTGACACGAACGCGCAATTCGCGCTGCCCGCGCCCCGAGGTGTTCTTTGTGGTCATTTGTAGGGTCCGTCTTCCAGAACGCCGTCGGCGCTCATCTGTGCATATAAAAGCCCCTCGCGCAGGCCACGGTCGGCGACCGACAGCCGGTCGGTCGGCCAGATCCGCATCAGCGCCTGAAGGATCGCAGCCCCCGACATGATCAGGGAATGACGCTCTCGCCCGATGCGGGGATCGGTGCGCCGGCCTTCGGGGCCAAGCGCCAGATAATCCCGGATCACCGTGTCGATCTGGTCCGAGGTCATGTGCAGCCCATCGACCTTGGTCCGGTCATAGCGGCGCAGGCCCAGGAACGAGGCCGCCACCGTGGTGATCGTGCCCGAGGTGCCGATGATCTGAAACCCCTCGCGCGGGTTTTCGGCGTTGTAGGGCGAGAAACTGGCGAGGTTTTCCTCGAAGTACCAGCTCATCAGCGCGAAACGGGCGGCATCGTCGTCCACATCCACGAACTGGTCCTTCAGCGTGGCGACGCCCAGCGGAACCGAGATCCAGTCCACCACCCGCGCTTCGGGACCGATGCCCTTGGGCGTGAACCCGGCATGAAGCCGCATGATCGCGCGGGGCCGCTCGTCCTGCGGCACCGCCGACAGGTCGATCCAGACCAGTTCGGTCGAGCCGCCGCCGATATCCACCACCAGCAACTGTTCGGTCCGCTTTGAGACCAGCGGCGCGCAAGAGATCACTGCCAGCCGGGCCTCTTCCTCGGGGGCGATGATTTCCAGCGCAAGGCCGGTCTCGCGCCGGATCTGGCGGATGAAATCGCGGGCGTTCTTGGCGCGGCGGCAGGCTTCGGTTGCGACCAGACGCATCCGGCGCACCTGATGCTTCTCGATCTTCTTGTGACAGATCCGCAGCGCCTGAATCGTGCGCCCCATCGAGGCACGCGAAAGCCGGCCTGATACTTCAAGCCCGACGCCAAGCTGGACGGTCTTGGAAAACGAATCCACGACCTGAAACTGACTGCCCCTGGGTTGGGCAATCAGCATGCGGCAACTGTTCGTGCCGAGGTCCAGCGCCGCGTAAAGCTGCCCCCGGTCATTCGATGGGGTGACGGATGGTTCTACCGGAAGGCGTACCGCAAGATCGCTGCGCTCCGGGATCGCGTCCGCACCCCTGGGACGCTCGGGCGTCATCTCGCCCTCCATTCATGGTTGCTGTCAGAGTATGCGCGCAGGCCCCCCTTCGCAAGGTCGGATCGTCGCAGCGACCTTCGGTTCCGGCTCATCATCTGCATGAGGATTTTTCAGCTTCGCATGCCTCCCGCCTGCCCGTCTTTCCGGCTATGCAGGACCGGCCAGGGCAGCCGCGGTGACCGGCGTCGCTCTGTGCGCGCACCATGTCGAAATCCGACGCCGATCGCGACTTTGCGACACGTATGAGGAGACGAGGAAGGGGAATCAGCGATGACCGAAGTGACGATCGTCTATTGGCGCGACATACCGGCCCAGGTGATCGTGGGCCGCGGCCGGAAGGGGGCAAAGGCCCCCCTGCCCGAGCGGTTCGAACAGGCCATTGACCGCTGCGCCATGAAGATCGGCGCCCGGGATTCCGATGCCTATCTTGCCGAATGGCGCAAGGTTGCACACGAGGCCGAAGGCGATGATGCCCAGGCCCTCGCCCGCGCGACCGCCCTGCGTCTGGATACCGAATACGATGCCGCGCGCCTGAAGGCGCTGATCGACAACGATGGCCGGGCCTGACCTGCCCCGCCGCCTGAAGGAGGCCGCCATGGCGCTTTTCAAACTCCGCCGCGAGGCGGCCGCCCCCACAGTCGCCGCGCCGGTCGAGGCGCTGCTGAAGGGCTATTCCATCGAGGTGATGCCGCGCACCGCCGAAAAGGTCGCGGATTTCCGCGACCTCTTGCCCCGCGGCACCCGGGTCTACATCGCCCATATCGACGGCACGCCCATCGACGAGATGGTGGCCACCGCCCGGCGGCTGAACGCCGAGGGCTTTCCGGTGATGCCGCATTTCCCCGCGCGCATCATCAAGGACCGCGCGACCCTCGCCGACTGGATCGCCCGCTATCGCGGCGAAGCCGATGTGAAGCAGGGCCTGATTCTGGCCGGCGGCCTGCGCGCGCCGCAGGGCGACTTCCAGTCCTCGATGCAGCTTCTGGAAACCGGGCTGTTCGACGGGTTCGACAGGCTGCATGTGGCAGGCCACCCGGAAGGATCGAAAGACATCGATCCCGACGGCTCGGACCGGATGGTGATGGAGGCGCTGCGCTGGAAGCAGGCGTTCTCGGAGCGGACCGACGCGAAAATGGCCATCGCCACCCAGTTCTGCTTCGAGCCCGACCCGGTGATCGCCTGGGCCGAGCGTCTGGCCGCCGAAGGCATCGCGCTGCCCATTCATATCGGCATCGCGGGGCCGGCCAAACTTCAGACCATGATCAAGTTCGCGGTGGCCTGCGGGGTGGGTCCGTCGATGCGCGTGCTGCAAAAGCGCGCGACCGATGTGACCAAACTGCTGCTGCCCTACGAGCCCACCGACTTTGTGAACGGCATCGCCGCACACAAGGCAAAGAACCACCTGTTCGGCATTGACTCTGTTCACTTCTTCCCGCTCGGCGGCATCAAGGCCAATGCCGAATGGGTGACAGCGAACGGCGGCCGTTCCGGTATCCCGGCAAATCTTGAGGCAAAGGTTGAAGCATGACCCGTACTGTCATTGAATCCAAAACGAAAACCGTCGTCATCGGCTTCGACGAACCCTTCTGTGTGATCGGGGAACGCATCAACCCCACCGGCCGCAAGAAACTGGCTGCGGAACTGGAACAGGGCGATTTCTCGACCGTCGAAAGGGATGCGCTGGAACAGGTCGCCTGCGGGGCGATGGTGCTGGATGTGAACTCGGGCGCGGTTTTTACCAACAAGATGGCCGAAGACCCGCGCTATGCCGACAACAACTTCGTCGAACCGCCGCTGATGAAGGATCTGATCGCCCGGATTCAGGCGATCACCGACACGCCGCTGTGCATCGACAGCTCGGTTCCCGGCGCGCTGGAGGCGGGGCTTCAGACCTGCGAGGGCCGGCCGCTGCTGAACTCGGTGACGGGCGAGGAAGAGCGGATGGAACTGGTTCTGCCGCTGGTCAAGAAATACAACGTGCCGGTGGTGGCGATCTCGAACGACGACACCGGGATCAGCCCCGACCCCGACGTGCGCTTTGCCGTGGCGAAGACGATCGTCGAGCGTGCGGCCGATTTCGGCATCCCGGCCCATGATATCGTGGTCGATCCGCTGGTGATGCCGGTCGGCGCCATGGCAAGCGCGGGCCAGCAGGTGTTCGCGCTGGTGCGGCGGCTGCGGGATGAACTGGGCGTGAACACCACCTGCGGCGCGTCGAACGTGTCCTTCGGCCTGCCGAACCGGCATGGTGTGAACGCGGCCTTCCTGCCGATGGCGATCGGCGCCGGCATGACCTCGGCGATCATGAACCCGGTGCGCTCGGTCGAGATGGAGGCGATCCGCGCCGCCAACATGCTGATGAACCACGACCCGAACGGCGCCGAATGGATCCGCTTCTCGCGCATCCTTGACGCGGTCAAGGAAGGCGCCAGCTTCCCCGAAGCCTGCGCCGCACAGGCCGCCGCGGGTGGCCGCGGCCGCCGCCGCGCCCGCGGCTGATCCTTGCGGGGGCCGCGGGTTGCGGCCCCCTTTCACCGTCGCTGCCGGGCGCCAAGGCGCCCTTTTTTGCTATGCAGGAGTCCGCCATGTCCGATCCGCTGGTGATCTTCACGCCCTCGGGCAAGCGCGGCCGCTTTGCCGTGGGCACTCCGGTGCTGACGGCGGCGCGGCAACTGGGGGTGGATCTGGATTCGGTCTGCGGCGGGCGGGGGATCTGCTCGAAATGCCAGATCCAGCCCGGCTATGGCGACTTTGCCAAGCATGGCGTGACGGTGGCGGCCGACGCGCTGTCCGAATGGAACGCGGTCGAGGAACGCTACAAGTCGAAGCGCGGCATGATTGACGGGCGTCGTCTGGGCTGTCAGGCGAAGATCATGGGCAATGTCGTGATCGACGTGCCGCCCGAAAGTCAGGTCCACAAGCAGGTGATCCGCAAATCCGCGACCGAGCGCGAGATCGCGATGGACCCCGCCACCCGCACCGTTCTGGTCGAGGTGGCCGAGCCTGACATGCACGAGCCCTCGGGCGATTTCGAACGGCTTCAAGCCGCGCTGCGCGACCAGTGGGGGATCGAGGGCGTGACGGCCGATCTGGCGATCCTGCGCCGGCTTCAGCCCGCGCTGCGCAAGGGCGGCTGGAAGGTGACCGTGGCGCTGCACAAGGGCAACCACGATGACCGGACCCGCATCCTTGACCTTTGGTCGGGGTTCTTCGACGGCGGGCTTTACGGGCTGGCCATCGACCTTGGCTCGACCACCATCGCCGCGCATCTGTGCGACCTGCGCGATGGCCGGGTGCTGGCGTCCAGCGGCGTGATGAACCCGCAGATCCGCTTTGGCGAGGATCTGATGAGCCGGGTCAGCTATGCGATGATGAACCCCGGCGGCGATATCGAGATGACGGCCGCGGTGCGGCAGGCCATCGACACGCTGGCAACCCGGATCGCGGCCGAAACGGGGGTGGAACCGGGCGCGATTTACGAACTGGCGATCGTCTGCAATCCGGTGATGCACCATCTGCTGCTGGGAATCGATCCGGTGGAACTGGGTCAGGCGCCCTTTGCGCTGGCGACGGGGGGCAGTCTTTCGCTGGACGCGCGCGATCTGGATCTGGGCGCGGTCAACCGGGCAGCGCGGGTCTATGTGCTGCCCTGCATCGCCGGCCATGTCGGCGCAGACTGTGCGGCGGTGGCGCTGTCGGAAGAACCGCAGAAGTCGACCGACATGGTCCTGATCGTCGATGTCGGCACCAACGCCGAGATCCTTCTGGGTAATCAGGATCGCGTTCTGGCCTGTTCCTCGCCCACCGGCCCCGCGTTCGAGGGCGCGCAGATCTCATCCGGCCAACGCGCAGCCCCCGGCGCGATCGAGCGGGTCGAGATCGATCCCGCCACGAAAGAGCCGCGCTTCCGGGTGATCGGCTGTGACCTGTGGTCGGACGATCCGGGCTTTGCCGCGGCGGCGGGCCCGATCACCGGCATCTGCGGATCGGGCATCATCGAGGCGGTGGCCGAGATGCGCATGGCGGGGCTTCTGGACCCGCGCGGCCTGATCGGCTCGGCCGAGCAGACCGGCACCCCGCGCTGCGAGCCGGACGGGCGGACCCATTCCTATCTGCTGCACGACGCCAGCGCCGCGGGCGGGCCGCGGATACTGGTGACGCAGGGCGATATCCGGGCGATTCAGCTGGCGAAATCGGCGCTTTATGCCGGGGCGCGGCTGTTGATGGACGAAATCGGCATCGACAAGGTTGACCGGGTGGTGCTGGCCGGGGCGTTCGGCGCCCATATCAGCGCGAAACACGCAATGGTTCTGGGAATGATCCCCGACGTGCCGCTGGACCGGGTGATCTCGGCCGGCAACGCCGCGGGCACGGGCGCGCGGATCGCGCTGGCCTCGGTCGCGGCGCGCGACGGCGTCGAGGATCTGGTGCGCCAGATCCACAAGATCGAGACCGCCATCGAGCCGCGCTTTCAAGAGCATTTCGTGAATGCCAACGCGATCCCCCACGCGGTGGACCCGTTCCCCGAATTGTCCCGCGTGGTCACACTGCCCGTCGTCAACTTCAACACCGGCGGCAGCGCCGACCGCCGCCGCCGTCGCGGCTGATCCGGCGCGCCCGGACCCTGCACATATGGCCGCCTATCTCCGGGCCAAACGGATGTGGTGGCACGGCAGCATGGTCCGGGCGAATTTCACGACGCGGGCAATGGCCTTTCGCGGCAATCCGCGCGCGGCAGGTCTGGCACTTCCGCCGGGCGTGCTGCCGCCGCGAACATAAGGTCCGTTCGCGCAGTCCCCCGTCAGGCATTGACAATACCACCCCGGGCCGCTTCGCAAACAGTGGCGCGATGAACAGACGCCTGCGTTCACCAAAAGCGCCGCGACGGGCTGCGGATGGGCATCAGGACCACCTGCCCGCCTGTGACAGGCAACATGCACGACAGCCCGCCTCAAAGGGCGAAAGTCAGCAAGGATTTCCAGAGATCAGCCAGCAGCGGCGTTATGGAGCGGGTGAAGGGAGCCGATAGGCTGTTGCACCCTGTATCAGGCAGTTGCATTTTGCCTGTAAAACAAGGGATTTTTGGCGACCGCTTGTATTTTCCAGTTGCGTCTATACGCATCCAGTAGCATCAGTTTTGGCCAGCGGCGTGGCTGGCGGGAAAATGGATCTGCTGCCGTTCTTCGGCTCCCTCGCCGCCGGCGAGGCCGATGGGAGGCGGTTTGGCAAGCGGACGCGGGTTCTATTCCGGTTCCGATCCATACTGCGGATTGCTGATTGGAGGCTACAGGAATGCCGAAACGGGCGAAAGAGCTCGGGGCGCTCGACATCAAGAGGGCGGCGCACCCCGGCACGCATGAGCGCAACGTGTGGGTGCAGGCGGGAGGGGTGGCCGGGCTCCTGTTGCAGATCACACCGAACGGGTCGAAGTCATGGATCCTCCGCACGATGGTCGCAGGTAGCCGGCGGGCCATCGGCCTCGGGGCCTATCCTGAGGTCAGCCTGGCCGACGCGCGCGACCGGGCGCGGGAGGCGAAGCGGAAGATCGCCGAAGGGATTGACCCGATCGAGGAGCGGAAGGAGGCGCGGGCCGCTCTGGCGGCCGCGCGGCGCAAGACGTTGACCTTCGCCGACGCCGCTGACAGGTGGATCAAGGCGAAGCTGTCTGACCGGCCTGAGAAGTCGCAGAAGGCGGTGCGCTCGACCCTGACGGCCTATGCCTTCCCGGAGATCGGCGACCTGACAGTGCAGGAGGTGGCGCCGCACGACGTGGTGCGAGCCCTGAACACGATCTGGACGACGAAGCCCGACACGGCGCAGAAGATGCGCGGCTATCTCGAGGCGATCTTCGCGTGGGCCACGGTCTCGAAGCACCGGACGGGCGACAACCCGGCCCGGTGGGCAGGAAACCTGAAGGAGCTCATGCCATCGCCATCCGCGGTCGCGAAGGGCCGCGCCGGCAACTTCCCCGCCGTCCCATTGAATCGCCTGTCCGACTGGTGGGAGGAGCTCGGCCAGCGCGACGGCATGGGGGCCACGGCCCTGCGCTTCGCCGCCCTGACGGCGGCGCGCTCGGGCGAGGTCCGCGGCGCGACATGGCAGGAGATCGACTTGGGCGCGGGCCTGTGGGTGATCCAGGCCGACCGGATGAAGATGGGGCGCGAGCATCGGGTGCCGCTCTCGGGTGACGCAGTGGCGATCCTGAAGGCGGTGCCGCGGATGCTGGGCAGCGACCTCGTCTTCCCCAGCACACGGGGCGGGATGATCTCTGACATGAGCATCTCGGCCGTGATGCGGCGGATGCAGGAGGACGCGGAGGCAGAGGCCAAGGCGGCCGGCCTGCCGGTGGACAAGGCCGGGTGGCGCGACGCCCGGACCGGCCGCCCCGCGGTGCCCCACGGCCTGCGCAGCTCGTTCCGCGACTGGACGGCCGAGCTGGGCTATGACCGCGACATGTCCGAGATTGCCCTCGCCCACCTCGTGGGGTCCGAGGTCGAGCGGGCCTACCGCCGCACCGACATGATCGAGCGCAGGCGGGCGATGATGGATCACTGGGCGCGGTTCCTGCGCGGCGAGGCGACCGGCCGGGTGATCGAGCTGGTGCGCACCGCGTGATCGCGCATTGACGAAACGCGGGACATTTCCGATATTGGGAATGCCCGCGAACGCTCCCTGCGTGGGATTGATTACTGCTGATTGGTGAGGTGGCGACACGCCATGGGGTGCATCAATCAACCCTCCCGAGCGGGAGGGGCAGTGGGGGAACCCCATGCAGTATCAATCAGCGCCCACGGGCGCACTCTCTAGCGACGATCTGCTCAAGTGGCTCGACCAAGTCGCCGATGACCGGGATCTTGCGCCCGTCACGTCGCGCATTGCCACGAGGCTTGCCACGAAGCTCACCGGCGGCGAATCGCGTGTGGAGCTTGTCCTCGACCAGGTCGCCGATGACCTGAAGATCGGGAAGACGACCGCTCATCGCGCACTTGCAGCCCTTCGGGACCGCGGACATGTGGTTGCCGCGCCGTGCCGCGGCAACGTCCTCGCCTATCGGCCCGTCCTTCGGCAGGAGGCGTGAAATGGGCCGAATTGAAAACCCCGGCGCGCTGGCGGGCGCGGCCGGGGCGAATGGGAAGTCGAGCAAGCGCGATGATGCCGCAGGGTGCGGCCGCGTGCAAGGGGGCGCATTCTTCCCCGCAAGCGCCCTCGCCTCGCTGTCCGTCCCCGAACGGCAATGGCTGGTCCGCGATCTGGTGCCGAGCCGGAACGTGACCCTGCTCTATGGTGACGGCGGCACCGGGAAGTCGCTGCTGTCAACCGCTTCGGCGCACCCGTTGGGCAAATCGCTGGAAAGTTTCCAACTAAGCTGTTGGAAAATATCGTTTCTTTACGAATTGCCGCGATGTGCTACCGTCTCCGCACTCACCGAACCCATGCTGATTGGAGACAGACCATGCAGATCGAAACCATCCCCGCCCCTGCCGCCCTCGCCGCCGCCGTGCATGGCATCATCCTGCACGACATGCTCGACGCGCTCGGGCAGCACCCGGACCTGCCTATGGAATTGGACGCCGTGAGGGACGCGCTCCTGGGCGCAGGCTTCGGCCAGCGGTCGGTGGATGCGCTGGCAGAGCGGGCAATGCAGGAAGAGGCCGCGCTCCGGGCGCTCTGCGCCGTGGTCGAGCAAGGGGCCGGACGGGCCTGATCCACAACCGCGAGGACGGGTGGCCGGATGGCGGCCACCTGTCGCACCCCGTGTCAGGACGGCGCATCAAGCATCCTTTTCGTTGGCCAGCGCATTAGGCAGCGGCATTCCGGCGCCATTTTATTTTAGCGCAAAATCAATAGCTTACGGGATGGGGTGGAGCGGGTGAAGGGAATCGAACCCTCGTCTGGAGCTTGGGAAGCTCTCGCTCTACCATTGAGCTACACCCGCACCGCGCCTGAATAGCCGCGGCGGCAGGCAAACGCAAGGCCTTCATGTTGCAGGGCAAGTTCGGCGAGCATATGGCTGTTTCGGCGTAAATGACTGTTGAAAAACCAAAATTTTCGAAGCCGGTCGTCAAGGCCAGACCCTGATCTGACGCAGCCCCGATCCCGGGCACACCGCCGACACCGGATGCGCCTTCGGTCCCGTGTCGAATCTGCGACCACGGGACGGCCGGAATTCTGATCAAGCGGAACCCGCGGATCACTCGTGTCCGAGGCATGAGGGTCGGGCGCTTGCGGTGGGCGCGGCCCGCGATCATGTGACCGCACAGAAACACTGGCTACGCGCGGCGATATCCGAAAATAGCCGAGAATGCCTGAGATCCGCCAACAAACGGCCATTGAACAAATGGTGACGACAGGGCGTTGGCTCGTCTCCCAACGACCGGCCAGTGACAGGAAAATACCGTGGACGCCCGGATCGAGGGCAAAGAGGCCGCTGGAACCTTGTGGCGTTGCTGCGTCTTTACAACAACGTACACGATCAGCTGCTTGATCCCACGGTCTGATGGTGCGCTTCTTTCTCCGGAATGGAAGGATGCACTATGGGACAGGTTCGTCACGGCAGCGCCATGACCACGTTCGCCGTCAGAGCCGCAATTCGGTGATCTCAAACGTCGCCCGCGCACCCGAGCCGGGAACGCGGCAGTAAGGAGGATCGGAAAACGGATCGTTTTCCCGACGCCTCCAAGACGGTGGCGCAAGCGGACGACGGTCGAGATATGAAGACCGGGCCGACGGACCCACGTTCCACTGTGCTGACGCAGACCAAGGAGGCGACGGTCGTGGCCTTCCGGCGCCACACGCTCCTGGCACTGGACGACAGCCTTTATGCGCTTCAGTCGCAGGCCCCACGCCTGACGCGATCAGCGATTCATCTCTTCTTCATCGAAATCCCCTCGTTCATCCTGCCGAGAAATTTCCACGTCCGCGTCCCATCAACCATGGGACGGATTACCGGTGCGCCGACCAACACCGCAAGCCTGACGGCGGTGCCGTTTCCCACTGCCGGCTGGGGGCTGGTGCTGGGGCTGGCGGGACTTGCGGCGCTGCGCAGACGGGCCAGCGGGGGCCGACCCGTCTGACCGGCGACCGACCGGGCACAGGGTCAGGGCGCGGGATCGATTTCAAGCCTGACCGCGGCATACCATTCGGCGGCGGCGCGGATCTCTGCGTCGCTCAGTTCGGCGGCAATGGGCGACATGATCTCATGCACCCGCCGGCCGGTGCGGAATGCCTTCAGTTGGGTGTCGATATAGATCGCATTCTCGCCGGCAAGATTGGGCGCATCCTTCAGCACCGCCACCCCGTCGGCGCCGTGGCAGAGCGCGCAGGCCGCGGGTGCATCCTCGGGGCGCACCCCCGCAGGCAGCGCGACACGGAACGTCTGTGCCGCAAACCATGCGGAAAGATCGGCGATCTGCCGGTCGGACAACGGCGCGGCCACCACCGACATGATCTCGTGCACGCGCGTCCCGTCGCGGAAGGCGGTCAACTGGTGGCGGATATAGGACGGATGCTCGCCGCCGATATGGGGCGCGATCGGAATGCGCGCATAGCCGTTCAGCCCGTGGCAGGTCCGGCACAGCCCTGTCGCAGCCTTGCCGGCCGCGGGATCGCCCGCCTGATCGGCGTGAAGGCCGGCCGGGGCGACAAGCGCCCCGGCCAGACCCAGGATCAGGGCGGCCCGTCTCATTCCGGCTGATACCAGATGCGGTAGATCGCCCCCACCAGATCGTCCGACACCAGGATCGACCCGTCGCGCAGTTGCGCCACATCGACGGGACGGCCAAGATATTCGCCATTCTCGTCGATCCAGCCTTCAGCGAAGGGCTTGGCGGTGGCGGTGCCATCCTCGGCCACCGTGGTCACCATAACCCGCGCCCCCACCGGCGTGGTCCGGTTCCAGGAGCCATGCTGCGCCGAGAAGATCGCACCGCGATATTCCTGCGGGAACATGCTGCCGGTATAGAACATCATGCCCAGATCGGCGGCATGGGCATCCATCTCGACCACCGGCATCACCGCATCGGCGGGCGGTTCTTCGTCCTTGTATTCGTTGGTGCGGATGCTGCCACCGCCATACCATGGGAAGCCGAAGTTCTGGCCCGGCGCGGTCGCGCGGTTCACCTCGCCCGGGGGAATGTCGTCGCCCATCCCGTCCACCTGATTGTCGGTGAACCAGACCTCGCCGCTGTCGGGATGGATATCCATCCCGACCGAGTTGCGGATGCCGCGGGCAAAAACCTCGCGCCCGGTGCCGTCGGTCTTCATGCGGATGATGCCGCCGATGCCCCATTCGTCGTAAAGCTCGCGCTTTTCGGGCGCAGGCACGTTGAAGGGCTGGCCGAGCGTGATGTAGATCATCCCGTCCGGTCCAATGTCACAGACCCGCGCGGTGTGGTTGAAGCTTTCCTCGTCCACCGGGATCAGATCGCCCTGTTTCACAAGGTTGAAGGCCGCCACATCCGCGGATTCATAGAAGAACTCGGCCGCGGGAAACAGCAGGACGCGGTTCTGCTCGGCGATATACAGAAAGCCGTCCTTCGAGAAGCACGGCCCGTTCGGGATGGTGAAGCGCAGCGATGGCGCGAAATCCTTTACCTCGTCGGCCACCCGGTCCTTGTTGCGGTCGGTGACGGCCCAGACCTTGTCCTTGCGCGTGCCGACGAAGGTGACGATGCCCTGCGGCCCCACAGCCATGTGACGCGCATCGGGCACCACCGCATAAAGGCCGATACGGAAGCCGGGTGGCAGTTTGATCCGTTCAAGCGTGCGCTTGATGCCATCGGCGAACTCGCCGTGCTGCTCGATGAAGGTGAAGTCGGTCGTTCCGGTGGACTGGAAGTTGGAGAGTTTCTCGAGGTTGTCGGGAACGTCGGTATTCTGCGCTTGGGCCAGTCCCGCGGTCAGGGAAAGTGCCGCGAGGGACGTCGTCAGTCGCTTCATGTCTTCCTCCCATGGTGAACCGTCACGGCAGGGCGGACCGCGCCGGCCAACGGGCCTGCGGTGAAGATCCGGTCTGTCCTGCGAAAGGCGGGCGGCCTCCCAACCGCCCGCATGGTCAGATTAACTGACCGCTTTGGCCAAGTGTCAACCGCCTTGAGGTCGGAAAAGACGCATAAAAAGCCAACGGCCCGCCCCTTCAGGGCGGGCCGTTGGTCGGTATCACGATCCTGCGGCCGAGCAATGTGCCCCGGCCGGGGCAAGGCCAGAGCCAAGCGCCAGCAGCGGCGGCGCGCGGTAAGGGTTCGGCGGCTTGCTGATGGTCGCATCCAGCGCCAGAACGCCCGCGATCCCCAGCACGACCAGAAGGGCTATCGGACGCCGGGTCATGGCCTGGCCTCCAACCCAAGGGCGGGGCGCAGCCGGATGCCCAGCCACGACCCAGCAAAGGCCGCCAAGAACCAGACCCAGCCATGCAGGCTGCCGGTCGAGATGCCGCTGAAGAAGGCGCCGACGTTGCAGCCAAACGCCAGACGCGAGGAATACCCCAGCAGCAGGCCCGCGACCACCACCGCGACCCAGGCCTGCACCGGCAGACGGGGCAGACCCGCACCCAGACCGCCACGCCACAGGCTGACCAGCAGCGCGCCCGCGATGATGCCGAAGTTGGTCAAAGAGGTGACGTCGGTCAGCAGGCTTGCGGCCAGCCTTTCGGCATTGGCCGGCGCCGCCCAGAAAGCATTGGCCGACAGGTCGGCCCCCAGCGCCGCAGCGCCCTTGGCCGCCCACAGCCCAAGGCCATAGACCACGCCCCAGGGTTGCCCCGCCACCACCAGATTAAGCAGCGCCAGCCCCGCGATCACCCCCGCGGCCAGCCACAGCCGGCGCGGAAGCCGGCTGCCCCCGGGCACGCCAAGACGGATCGCCAGCCCCGCCACCACGGCAAGCCCGGCCAACGTGATGGCCAACCCCGACACGCCCTCGACCGCCACGACCGGCGCAAGGCCCAGCCCGTTCCACCAGCCCAGATGCAAAGAGCCTGCGAAACTGCCGATGGCAAAGAACGGCAGCGCCAATGCCCCGACCACATTGCCGCTGCCGGCATTGACCAGCGTGCCAGAGCCACACCCCAGCACCAGCTGCATCGCCACACCAAAGACGAAGGCCCCGCCGACCATCGCCCAGCCCACCGGCGCATGGGCGGGCGACAGCTCTTGCGGATGGCTGGCCAGCAGCGGCATGGCCACCGCCGCCACCAGCCCGATGGCCAGAAGCTGCGCCAGCAGCCCCGCGGGTTCCCGCCGCAGGATCATCGCGCGCCACGGGCCGGCAAAGCCGAAGCGCAAGCCTTCCAGTGCCACGCCAAAGCCCAGGCCAATGGCCAGCAGCAGCCCATAGCGGCCCCCCGCCAGCACCGCCACCGCCAGCACTGCCAGCACAGCCAGCGCCACCGGCAGCACCCGCCCCCCGAAGATCGAGCCCGCGGGCGCGCCCGCAAGCGTTGTGCCGCTCATGTCAGAACACGCCCTTGATCTGGTGCCAGAGGTTCGACAGCGCGCCGGGGACATTCTCCATCGGCAGATCGGCGTTCGACCAGCCCACCATCGATTCGGGGTAAAGCTTCACATTCTCGACCCCGGCCAGTTCGCTCAGCGCAAACCAGTTGGTCGCGGCCCAGTGGCCGGTGTTGCAGAACGAGACCAGCTGCTCGCCGCCGGTATAGCCCGCTTGCGCGGCCAGACTTTGGGCGCGGCCCGCGTCGATCAGCGCCGGATTGTCGCCAAACCAGCGGTCATGGGTGAAATACTGTGACTGCGGCAGCGTGCCCGGGCGGGCCGCGGCGGGGGCGGCCTTCTTGCCTTCCCAGAACTCTTGCGGGCGGGCGTCGATCAGTTTGGCCGAGGCGCGGCCCTCGACCACATCCAGCACATCCTCACGCGTGGCAAGCCAGTCGTCCGCGAAGGTCACGGTGATGTCGCTGGGTGCCGGCGTAACGGGGGTGGTGTCCAACGGCAGGGCGGCCTGTTCCCACGCGCGCATGCCGCCGTTGATGATGGCCAACTGGCTGACACCGCTGGATTTCAGCGTCCAGTAGACGCGGGCTGCGGCGCCGAAGTCGGTGGCGTCGGTGCCGGCGTGAACGACGACCGTCGGGCGGTCCTGGGTGACACCCAGACCGCGCAGAACCTCGGTCAGGCGGTCGGCGGGCACCAGCGAACCGGGGCTTTCCTTCGGGCCGCGGAACAGGCCATAGGGCGCGGGCACAGCGCCGGGGATATGGCCTGCGGTGTAGGGATCGGGCGCCCCCTCTTCGGCCACGCGGATGTCGAGGAACAGCGGGGCAAGCGTGGCGGCGGCCTCGGCGGCCTGTTGCGGCGTCAGCAGCGGCCCGAAGCCTTGCTGTGCGACCGCCGGGGCCTGAAGGGCAAGCACGGCGGCGGCGGCAAGCGGGATCATACGCATCATGAAAGGTGTCCTTGGTCGATACGGGTCGCGCCTGACATTTGCGATTGCCGGGGGGTTTTCAAGGGCATTCATTCCGGCAGGGCGCCACGGGATAGCCCACCCCTGCGACGATGTTCCATGTGGGCGGCGATCGCGGAACATTCTTCCCGGTATCGGACAAGACGGCGGACAAGGGCGCGGGAAAGCGGCCCTTGGGTGGACCGGAAAAATTTCGTGACACAGGCGGAACGGGAGGGACACGCACAAGCGGGCAAGCGGCGATTCGTCCTGCGATCGGGGTGGTTCCGGCCCGATCCGCGACTTTTCTTGCAGCGGCGGCTCGGCTAAGGGGGGATATCGAGTTCAGGAGGGACAGCAATGACCGAGATCACCCGCATCGAATGCGGCCAGCGCATGAGCGCGGCCGTCACGGCCAATGGCATGGTCTGGCTGGCCGGCCAGGTCGGGCACCCCGGCGACAGCGTCGCGGATCAGACCCGCACCTGTCTGGCGGAAGTGGACCGGCTGCTGGCGCTGGCCGGGACCGACAAAACCCGCATCGTCTCGGCGCAGATCTGGCTGGCCGATATCACCGACTTTGCCGAGATGAACGCGGTCTGGGATCAATGGGTGCCGGCGGGCCACTGCCCTGCCCGCGCCACCGGCGAGGCCCGGCTGGCGGCGCCGGACTACCGGGTGGAAGTGATCGTCACCGCGGTGTTGTAAGGCCGACGGGGCCGGCAGGGGCACTGTCGGCCCGCCAGGCGCGGGGGGCTGTCTGCCCCCCGATCTCCGGCCCTTGGCCGGAGCCCCCCGAGGATATTTGAGCCAGAATGAAAGCCCGGGTCAGGAGCGGAACCAGGCGACGAGCTGGCGGGTGGAGCTGTCCTTGATGGCGGCGGAGTCGTCGCCGGACAGCAGGGGTTGCAGCGCAAGCGCCAGTTCCTTGCCGAGTTCGACGCCCCACTGATCGTAGGAATTGATTCCGAGGATCACGCCTTCGACGAAGACGCGGTGTTCGTAAAGCGCCACGATCCGGCCCAGCATGTCGGGGGTCAGTTTCGGATAGGCGAGTGTGGTCGAGGGGCGGTTGCCGGGGAAGGTGCGGTGGCGGGCCTGGCGGTCGAGGTCCGAGCCGGTGAGGCCCTTGGCCGCCATCAGGGCGCGGGCTTCGGGCAGGCTGCGGCCGCGCAGCAGCGCCTCGGACTGGGCGAGGCAGTTGGCGACCAGCAGAAGGTGTTGGTGGGCGAGGTCAGGTTCATGGCCTTCGCGGGCGATCAGGAACTCGCAGGGGACGGTGCGGGTGCCCTGATGGATCAACTGGTAGAAGGCGTGCTGGCCATTGGTGCCGGGTTCGCCCCAGACCACGGGGCCGGAGTCGAGTGTGAGGTCATGGCCGTCCATTGCCACGCGCTTGCCGTTCGATTCCATCTCGAGTTGCTGGAGATAGGCGGGCAGGCGCGCGAGGCGCTGGTCATAGGGCAGCACGGCGCGGGTGGCGTGGCCGCAGATCTGGTTGTGCCAGATCCCGACCAGCGCCAGCAGCACGGGCAGGTTCTCGCGCAGGGGGGCGGTGCGGAAGTGGCGGTCCATCGCCGCGCCGCCGGCAAGGAAGGCGTCGAAGTGGTCCGGGCCGATGGCGAGCATCAGCGACAGGCCGATCGGACCCCACATCGAATAGCGTCCGCCGACCCAGTCTTCGAAGCCGAAGACGCGGGCGGGGTCGATGCCGAAGGCCGCAGTGCGATCGGCCGCGGTCGAGACGGCGGCGAATTGCGCGGCCGGGGTGGCGACCGACTGTGCCATCCAGCGCCGGACGGTTTCGGCGTTGGTCATGGTCTCGATGGTGGTGAAGGTCTTGGACGCCACGATCACCAGCGTCGTCGCCGGGTTCAGCCCCTTCAGCGTGTCGGTGGCATGGGCGCCGTCGACGTTCGAGATGAAATGGCAGCGCGGGCCGCAGGCATAAGGCGCCAGCGCCAGGCAGGCCATCGCCGGGCCAAGGTCCGAGCCGCCGATGCCAATGTTGACCACATCGGTGATAGGCCCGCCCTGCCCCGTGAACCGCCCTTCATGCACGTCGCGCACGAAGGCCTGCATCCGGGCGTGGGTTTCACGCAGCGCCGGCGTCACGTCGAGGCCATCGACGAACACCGGCCGGTCCATGGCGCGCAATGCGGTGTGCAGCACGGCGCGGCCCTCGGTTTCGTTGATCCGGGCGCCGGTGAACATCGCCTCGCGCCGGGCCGCCACCCCGGCCGCCGCCGCAAGGTCGATCAGAAGATCGCGCGCGGTGCCGTCGATATTGGTCTTGGACCAGTCGAACAGCATGTCATCGAACCGGGCCGAGAAGCTTTCCGCCCGCCGCGGATCCGCGAAAAGATCGAGGATCGCGCGGTGTTCGACCGCCTGCTGATGCGCCTTCAGCGCCTGCCAGATCTGCTTCATCCGTTCCTATTCCGCCCAGTGGACCGTTGCATTCGCAAGCAGAGCCTTGATCGGGGCTTCCCTCGGCGTCAACCCTTGCGCCCGTTCCAGCGCCGCGCGCTTTGCCGCGCCGGTGATCAGCACATGGATCGCCAGCGCCCCCTTCAGCGCGGGGGCGGTCAGGGTGATCCGCGGCTCGTCTGCGGCCTCGGCGCGCAGGGCCATCAGCAGCGGCGCGTCCTCGGCCAGCGCCTCGTCCAGCCGGTCGGCGCCGGGAAAGAGCGAGGCGGTATGCATGTCTTCGCCCATGCCCAGAAGCAGGACCGAAATCGGCAGATGCGGCGCAATGGCGGCGGCCAGATCCGCCAGCGCCGCGTCGGGCGTGCCTGCGTCGGAATAAAGCGGCAGATAGGTCGCCGCCGCCGCCGGCCCCGTCAGCAGCCGCTCGCGCAGAAGCCGGGTGTTCGACCGCGGGCTGTCTTCGGGCACCCAGCGTTCATCGTTCAGAAACACCGTCACCTTCGACCAGTCCAGATCCACCCCCGACAGGGTGTCAAACATCGGCCCCGGAGTGGTGCCGCCGGGCAGGCACAGGCTGGCACGGCCCTCGCGGCGCAGAAAATCGGCCAGCTCGCCGGCGATGGTATCGGCCAGCGACAGCATCAGGAACTCTCGGTCGGGATATTCGACAAACTGCATGACCTCTCCCTTCGTCGGCCGTCAGCGGATCTCGCGCCAGCGCCGGCCATCGCGGTGCATCAGCATCAGCGCGTCTTCCGGCCCCGAGGTTCCCGGCTCATAGCCCTTGGGCCGGTCGCCGCGCCGTTCCCAGGCATCGATGATCGGATCGACCCAGGCCCAGGCGGCCTCGACCTCGTCGCCGCGCATGAACAGGGTCTGGTTGCCGCGGATCACATCCATGATCAACCGCTCATAGGCGTCGGGGATATCGCGGCCTTCCTCGCCCAGCGCCTCGGCGAAGGACATGTCCAGCGGCACCTGCGTCAGCCGCATCCCCCCCGGTCCCGGCTCTTTGATCATCACCTTCAGGTTGATGCCCTCGTCGGGTTGCAGCCGGATCACCAGCACATTCTCGCGCCAGTCCTCGGCATCGTCAAAGATCGAATGAGGCGGCTCGCGGAAGGTGATCGCGATTTCCGACGTCCGCGCCCGAAGCCGCTTGCCGGTGCGCAGATAGAACGGCGTGCCCTTCCATCGCCAGTTCGAGATATGCAGCTTCATCGCGATATAGCTTTCGGTCCGGCTGTGGGGATTGCCGGAATGGGCGACATAGCCCTCTTGCCCGCCGCCGGCCAGATACTGGCCGCGCACGATGTCTTCGGGGCGCACCGGGTCCAGCGCGCGGATCACCTTCAGCTTTTCGTCGCGCACGGCGTTGGGGTCAAAGTGGTAGGGCGGCTCCATCGCGATCAGGCACAGAAGCTGCATCATGTGGTTCTGCACCATGTCGCGCATCGCGCCCGAGGTGTCATAATAGGCCCCGCGCCCGCCCACGCCCACCGTTTCGGCCACGGTGATCTGCACATGGTCGATGTATTGCGCCTTCCACAGCGGTTCGAACAGGATATTGGCAAAGCGCACCGCCATCAGGTTCTGGACGGTTTCCTTGCCCAGATAATGATCGATCCGGTAGATCTGTTCTTCCGCGAAGTGCTGCGCCAGAACCCGGTTCAGCGCCCGGGCCGAGGCCAGATCGCGCCCGAACGGCTTTTCCACCACGATCCGGCTTTGCGGTTCGGCGATGGCGTGATCGTGCAGCCGTTCCGCCAAGGCCCCGAACAGCGCCGGCGCCACCGAGAAATAGAACGCCCGCACCACATCCGGGCGCATCATCTCTTTCAGTTGCGCCCAGCCGGCAGTGCCGGTCGCGTCGATGGCGACGTAATGGATGCGCGACAGGAACGCCTCGATCACCTGCGGGTCGCGTTTGTCGGCGGCGACGAATTCCGCAATCGCGGCGCGGACCTGTTCGCGATAGCCCGCGTCGTCCATGTCGCTGCGGGCAGCGGCGATGATGCGGCTGTCGGCCGGCATCTGCCCGCCCAGATAGCGGCGATACAGCCCGGGCAGGATCTTGCGCCGGGCCAGATCGCCCGTGCCGCCAAAGATGACCAGATCGAAGATGTCCACCGGGATGACTCGCGAAACCATGGCTCCCCCGCTCGTGTTAGCGCTAACGGGCGTTCTAGCGGCTGAGATCGCCCAAGTCTAGCTTGCTCGGGGCTGTGGTCAAACCCTTGCGCGGGGGTGGGGCGAATTTGCGGCGGCGGGCGGGATCGGGGGGGCGGCGGCACGGCGGCAGGGACGGGGCGGGAATCGGGCGGAACTGGGGCGGCGAATGTCGGGCGCAAAAGGATGTATAAGACGCTAAAGATCCGATAAATCACGAAAATACAATCACAGGTGGCATATCTCATCGTTCCAGACGATGCGGAGCGCCACATTTTCGACGAAATTGATCGTCGAGCCGGACAGCAACGCCGGTTCTGGAAAGACCACCCTGCCGGCATCCTCCCGGCCTGTTCACAAGGAATATATTCATGTTCAAGTTCCTCTCCTCCAAGCTCCGCTCGTTCCGTCGCGACGAAGAAGGCGTGACGCTGGTTGAATATGGCATTGCCATCATCCTCGCCGTTGTTGTCGGCGGCGCTGCGCTCACGACGCTCGGCACTTCGGTGTCGACCCAAATGGGTCAAGCGACGACCATTCTCGACAACAACTAACCGGCCCTAGTTCGACGCCGGGCTTTACCTTTTGAGTTCGGCGCCGTTCCCAAGGTAATTTTTTGGAGCACCTCAATGGCCATGCGTTCCGTTCTCGTCGCCATGCTCGGCGTTGCCATTGCCGGGGGCTCGGCCATCGGGGCGCGGCAGTATCTGCTGGCGACGCCGGCGCTGTCCTTGAACCAGCCCGGCGAGGTGACCGAGATGGTTCAGGTCGTGGTGGCCACCCGTGACATTCCGTTCGGCACCGCGATTCAGCCCCAGATGCTGAAGGCGATCGCCTGGCCCAAGGCGGCGCTGCCGCCCGGGGCGGTGACCAATGCCGCGCAACTGCTGCCGAAACAGGGCGGCGAGCCGCGCCGCGCCACCCGGCAGATCTCGGCCGGGGAAATCGTTCTGGCCTCGAAGATCTCGGGCTTTGGTGACAAGGTGACGGTGGTGCAGAACCTGTCGCCCGGCACCCGCGCCATGTCGATCAAGGTCGATGCGGTGACCGCCGTGGCCGGGCTGCTGACCCCCGGCGACCGGGTCGACATCATGCTGACCCAAGGCCGCGGTGACGATATGCGCGCCGTGACCATCCTTCAGAACATCCGCATCGTCGGCGTCGATCAGAAGACCGACGAAAACCGCGAACAGGCCGATGTGGCCAAGACCGTGACGGTCGAGGTGACGCCCGAACAGGGGCAGGCGCTGGCCCTTGCGCAAAAGGCGGGCACCCTTAGCCTGACGCTGCGCACGCTGGACGCGGGCGAGGACAAGCCGCTGGCCGCGATGAGCCTTGCCGACATCCTGCAATCGCAGACCGCGCCCGACGAAGGCGAGGCCCCGGCCGCCAAGGCGACGATCAAGGTCCGCCGTGCCGCCGGCGCGGTCGAAACCGTCGAGATCAACTGACCGCCGTCGGCGGACTGCAATCGTTCAGACCGCAATCCTTAGATCGGGGGGTGCCCCATGACCTGTCGCAGAACCCTTCGCGATGACGACGAAGGGGCCATCCTCGTTTTGTGGGCCGTGGCGCTTGCCGTGATGCTGGGCCTTGTGGCGCTGTCGTTCGATACCGGGCGCATGGCCTCGACCCAGTCCGAGTTGCAGGGCTTTGCCGATCAGGTGGCGCTGGCCGCCGCGGGTGAGCTGGATGGCCACAGCGACGCCATCACCCGCGCGACCGATGCCGCGAACCGGCTGATCACCGACAGCCAGACCTATGCCACGGGCGGGCGCGATCTGGGCGGCGAGAAGCTGGGCGATCAGGTGCAGGATTTCACCCTGACCTTCTACAGCGCGCTGCCTGCCGACGACAGCTCGGCGCTTACCGCCGTGACCACGGACCCCGCCGACGCGATCTATGTCCGGGTGACGGTGCCCGCGCGCCGCGTGCCCTTCACCTTCGCCGCCGCCTTTAATGCCCTGACCGGCACACAGCCCGCCCGCGACACCGTGGGCGCCACCGCCGTCGCGGGCTTCACGCAATACGCCTGCGACATCACGCCGATGTTCTTTTGCCTGCCCAGCCCCACCTTCCGCGCCGATGCGCATATCGGCCACATGGTGCAACTGCGTGCCGGCGGCGGCGGGGGCGCCTGGGCGCCGGGCAACTTCGGCTTTCTGGACCCCGACCTTTTTGCCGACAAAAGCGCGACCTGCGCCGGTTTGAATGGCAGCAAGCTGGATCAGTGCCTGCTGGGCGCCGAAGGGGCCATCACCCAATGCGTGAACCAGCGCGGTGTGGACACCGTGCCGGGCCAGCGCAACGGGATCGAGAACGCGATCCTGAACATCCGGTTCGACATCTTCGCAGGCAGCGTGAAAAACCTGAGCAACAAGGCCGAATATTCGGCCGCGCCCAATGTCATCATCGGCTACAAACGCAAGAACAAGGGATCTTGCGGCAAGCTGGAACCCGGCACCGGACAGCCCGGCGACACGCTGGGGCTGCCGCGCGACACCTGCTTTGAAAACGGCACCTGCGGACAGTCGGGCGATGGCGAGCGGTTCGGCGATGGCGACTGGTCGAAGGGCCGTGCGGACTATGTGGCCCTGAACTACGGCACCGACCCCCATCCCGGCGCCAAGACCCGCTACAAGTATTATCTGGCCGAGATCGCTTCGGCGGGTGGCCCCTCGTCCACAACCGCAATCCTGCCGAAAACCAGCCAGGAAACCGGCCGCCCGATCTGCGCCAAGAAGCAATCCTCGGACCCGGACCGTCGCGTGCTGACCGTGGCCGGCGTCGATTGCGGGAATATCGCGTTCGACATCCACGGCCGCGCGACGGGCGTGCCGGTCAAAGAGTTCTTCCGCCTGTTCCTGACCGAGCCGGTCGGCCTGAAAGGCGCGAACGGGATCGAGGACGATTATGTGTATGACACCAACAACTTCGATATCTTCGCCGAGATCGTCGGCTCGGCGCAGGCGCGGGGCGGTTCGGGCGGCATGATGCACGATGTCGTGCAGCTGTATCGGTGACGCCATGGCCAGGGCCTTTTCCCGCATGATCCGCCGATTTTCCGCCGCACAGGATGGCGTGGCGCTGGTCGAATTCGCGCTGGTGCTGCCGATGATGCTGGTGGTGTTTGCCGTGATGATCGAAGGCAGCCGGATGTTCATCAGCTATCAGGCCGCGATCAGCGGCGTGCGCGATGCCGCGCGCTATCTGGCGCGGGTGGCGCCGGCCAATATCTGCGACACCGGCGGCAATCTGGCGGGCTATACCGCGCAGTTGCAGACCATCGTCGGCAAGGATCGCGGCGGCAAGGGTGTGCTGCCGGGGGATGTGACGCTGATTTCGGTCACGCCCAGCCATGTCTGCGACGACGAGGGGCTGCGCGGCGGCAAGGTCGCGGTGGCGACGGTCTCGGCCCGGGTCACCATCGACTTTCCCTTCGGGGGCATCTTCACGCTGATCGGCGCCGAGCAGGCCGCGGTCACGACCACGATCACCGACCGCGCAAGGATCTTCGGAACATGAGTCCGCGGCCCATTCCCCTTGCCCGGATCGGGCGCCCTGCCCTTGCCCGCTTTGGCCGGGCCGAGGATGGCACAACGCTGGTGGAACTGGCGATCGTGTTGCCGCTGTTCCTGCTGATCTTTCTGGGGCTGATCGATTTCGGCCGGATGGGCGCTGAATATGTGATGGCACAAAAGGCGATGGAGCGTGCGGCCCGGATAGCCGCCGTCCGCCCGCCGGCCTGTGTGGGCGTGCCCCAGTTCTACACCCGCGGAACCGATCCCAGCCACGCTTACGGCACCGGCTGCCGCGTTGCGGCCGGGGTGTGTCGGACCGAGCCGACCTACCAATGCACGGCCGCAAACCGGACCGCGACGTCGGATGAAATCTGGGTGCTGCTTTCCCCGATCCTGCCCAGCGAGGCGACGCGGGAAAACCTGCGGTTCCGATATGAGTATGACGCGAACCTTGGCTTTCTGGGCGGGCCCTATGTGCCGATGGTGACCGTTCAACTTGAAGACCTGAGCTTCCGGTTTGTCACGCCGCTGGCCGCGCTGGCCACGCTGGCGGGGGCCGGCAACTCGGACCTGCCGATGACGGTGCCGATGCCGAACATGAGCGTTTCGCTTCCGGCCGAAGACCTCGCGCAGGGCAACAACGGATAGGATCGGCGGCGCACGGCGTCGCATCGAAGGAGCTGAGCATGAACAGATCGATCCTTGTGATCTCGCCGGACCGGCAGCTTCTCGACAGCGTCGAGTCGATGCTGGTGGATCAACCGGGTCTGCGGGTGGACACCCGACCCGCGCGGCTGACCGAGATGAACGGCCAGGCGGTGAAGCTGGCCACCGACTATGACATGATCCTGTTCCAGACCTCGGGCGGGGATGCGGCGGAACTGAAGGCTGCCGCGGACCTGGCGACGGGCCGACGCAGCGGGACGATGCTGGTGGCGCTGGCGGATGCGGGCCTGTCGATCACGGACGCCCATGCGCTGACGCGGGCGGGGATCGATCAGGTGCTGCCGGTCTCGATCCTGGCCGAAGAACTGCCCGAAAGCGTCGAGCGTCTGCGCCAGAAGCGCGGCGGCGGTGATGGTGGGCGGCCGGGCCGGATCGTTGCGGTGGCGCCTGCGCGTGGCGGCGTGGGGGCGACGACGGTCGCGGTGAATCTGGCCGACCAGATCATTGCCCGCACCGCGCGCGGTCAGAACAAGCCGCGGGTGGCGCTGTTGGATCTGGATCTTCAGTTCGGCACCGTGGGATCTTACCTCGATCTGCCGGAACAAGAGATCCTGCTGCGGATCGCGGCCGACGGCACGATCCCAGACGCGACCTTCCTGCGTCAGTCGATGGCGGTGCTGCCCAGCGGGCTGTCGGTGCTGGCGGCGCCGACGAAATTCGCCCCGCTGGAAGCGTTGCGGTCGGAACAGATCGCGGGGCTTCTGGATGCGCTGACCGCGACCCACGATTATGTCGTGGTGGACCTGCCCCGCGCGCTGGTGTCCTGGATCGAGCCGGTGGTGCGCCGTGCCGACGAGATGATGATCGTGACCGATGTCGCGGTATCCTCGGTCCGGCACTGCCGGCGGCTGATCGACTTTTTCACCGCCGACAATATCGCCCTGCCGGTTCAGGTCGTCATCAACCACGAATCCAAACCCTTCTTCGCTTCGGCCCTGCACCGCGAGGCGGCGCGTGTGCTGGAACGTCCGCTGGAGCACTGGCTGCCGCACGATCCCAAGGCCGCCCACAATGCCGCCGACCGCGGCCAGCCGCTGTCGGCGGTGGCCGCGCGGTCCAGCCTTGCCAAGGCGATCGGCCGTCTGGCCTCCGATACGCTCACCCGTTTTCCTGCCGCCATCCGGACCAAGGAGGCCCACTAAGTGTTCACCCAGTTCACCCGGTCACAAAAGCCGTCGAATGGCGCGGTCGTGGAACTTGCAAAGGCTGCGGCAACCGTAACCGCGCCCGAACCCTCGCCGCAGGAAGCCGAGCTGGTCGCCCGGCTGGAACTGAAAAGCGAGTTGCATGACGTTTTGCTGGAGCGGCTGAACCTGTCGGTGATCGACAAGGTCCAGCCCGAGGAACTGCGCCGCGAAGTGGCGACGCTGGTCAGTCAGGTGCTGTCGGAACGCGGCCGGCCGATGCGGGCCGAGGATTTCAAGCAACTCATCGACGAGTTGCTGGACGAAGTGCTGGGCTTCGGCCCGCTGGAACCGCTGCTGGCCGATCCCACGGTGAACGACATTCTGGTGAACACCCACCGCTCGGTCTATGTCGAACGGGCGGGCGTGCTGGAAAAGACCCGCGTGCGGTTCCGCGACGAAAAGCACCTTCTGCGCATCATCGACAAGATCGTGTCGCGCGTCGGTCGCCGGGTGGACGAGTCGACCCCCTGGGTCGATGCCCGGCTGGAAGACGGCAGCCGCGTCAATGCCATCATCCGGCCCTGTGCGATCGACGGGCCGTCGATGTCGATCCGGAAATTCGCCCGCCATCCGCTGACCATGGATCGTCTGGTCGAGGTCGGCGCCATGCCTGCCGCCGCCGCGGCCTTTCTGCGCGGCGTGGTCGAGGCGCGGCTGAACGTGCTGATCTCGGGCGGGACCGGCTCTGGCAAGACCACGATGCTGAACGCGATGTCATCCTATATCGGCAAGCGCGAACGCGTCGTCACCATCGAGGATGCGGCCGAACTTCAGCTTCAGCAGGAACATGTGGTGCGGCTGGAAACCCGGCCGCCGGGTCCGTCGGGCACCGGCGCGGTCACCCAGCGCGATCTGGTCAGGAACGCGCTGCGGATGCGGCCCGACCGCATCATCGTCGGCGAGGTCCGTGGCGCCGAAACCTTCGACATGCTTCAGGCGATGAACACCGGCCATGACGGATCGATGACCACGGTTCACGCCAACACCGCCCGCGACGCGCTGGGCCGGATCGAGCAGATGGTGACGATGATCGGGCTGGATTTCCCGGTTTCCGCGATCCGGTCGCAGATGGCTTCGGGGTTGCATCTGGTGGTGCAGTTGAACCGCCTTAGCGATGGCAGCCGCCGGGTGATGAGCATCTCTGAAATCACCGGGATGGAGGGCGAGGTCATCACCATGCAGGACATCTTCGTGTTCCGTCGCACCGGCGTTTCGGCCACCGGCGCGGTGCTGGGCGAGTTCCGCGCCACTGGCATCCGGCCGCGCTGCCTGCCGCAGCTTCAGGCCGCTGGCATCGACCTGCGGCAGATGAACTTCACCTCGGACGGGGGCTGACATGCCGTTTCAGGGCACTGAAATCGAGGCACTGGGCTATGCCGGGATCTTTCTGGGCGTTCTGCTGGCGTTTGAAGGACTGCGGCAGGTTCTGGGCCGCAAGGAAACGCTGAACGAGGTGCGCAACCGCCGGATGCGGATGATCGGCCGCGGGGCCACCGCGTCGGATGTGTTGCAGATCCTGAAGCCGCGCCATGACCGCTGGGCGCTGGAGCGGATGCCGCTGATCGGCACCCTGCCGCAGGCGCTGCGTCAGGCGGGGGTGGCGATCCGGCCGCAGACCTTCGTTGCGGCCTGCTTTCTGGGCGCGGCCTGCATGGCCATCGTCGCCTCGGCGGTGGTGCCGCCTGCGGTCGGGGCGGGCGTGGCCGCGCTGCTGTGCATCGTGCTGCCGTTTTTCGCTGTGCACAAGATCAAGACCCGCCGGATGGATGCGCTGGTGGCGCAACTGCCCGACGCGCTGGATCTGATGGCGCGCGGCCTGCGGGTGGGCCATCCGCTGAACACCACCATGGCCTCGGTCGCACGCGACATGGCCGACCCGATCGCGTCCGAGTTCGGGGTGATGGTGGATCAGGTGGCCTTTGGCGACGATCTGGTGGATGCCTTTGCCGATTTTGCCGACCGCACCGGGGTCGAGGACGTGCGCTACATGTCGGTTGCCGTGGCGATCCAGCACGGCACCGGCGGCGATCTGGCCCGTGTGCTGGCCACGCTGGGCAAGGTGATCCGCGACCGGATCTCGATGCGCAAGCGCATCCAGGCGATCTCGGCCGAGGGGCGGCTGACGTCGGTGTTTCTTTCGTCGCTGCCCCTGTTCATTCTGGGCGCGACCTCGATCACCTCGCCCACCTACTACGCCGAGGTGTCGGGCGATCCGCTGTTCCGCCCGTTTGCCATCATCGTCTGCCTGCTGTTCGCCGTGAACTTCGTGGTGATGCGGCGGATGGTGAACTTCCGTATCTGACCCGAAGGAGAAGGCGATGCTTGCGACCCTTACCCAGCTTGTCGAGGCCAACCTTGCGACCATCGCCGCCATTGCGGTGGGTCTGGGATCGCTGCTTGCCGTCGCGGGGCTGGCAAGCGTCCTGAAGCCCGATCCCGCCCTGCGCCGGATGGCGCGGCAGGCGCCCAGGCGGGAAAGCATTGCCGATGCGGGCCTGTTGCGCGGCACCGCCGATGTGACGCCCACCGGCATGATGAAGGCGCTGGTGCCCACCGACAAGAAAGAGCGGATGCAGGTTCAGCGGCAACTCGCCATGGCCGGCATGACCGGCGAACATGCGCTGCGGAACTACTACCTGTCGCGCATCCTGCTGGGGATCGTGCTGCCGCTGGGGGTGATGGCGGTGATCTGGGGGTCGCGCGCGGGGGTGCTGGATCTGCCCACGGGGCTGGAACAGAAGATCGCGGGCCTGTCGCAACTGGCGCTGATCCAGATCATGGCCGTTCTGGTGGCGGTGGGCTTCTTCGGACCGGCCTACTGGTTGTCGGCGCGGGCCGGCAAGCGCCACCGTGCCATCGAAGAGGCATTCCCGAACGCGCTCGATCTTATCCAGATCTCGGTCGAGGCCGGTATGGGCTTCGATGCGGCGATGATCCGCGTCGGCAACGAACTGGCCGCAACGGCGCCCGAACTGTCGGAAGAGTTCCTGACCGCCCAACGCGAGATCCAGGCCGGTCGGACCCGCGACCGTGCGCTGGCCCAGATGGCCACCCGCACCGGCGTGGACGAAGTGGCCTCGTTTGCCAATGTGGTGCTTCAGTCGATGCAGTTCGGCACCTCCATGTCGGATGCACTGACGGTCTATGCCCGCGAGATGCGGCTTGCCCGCGAATTGCGGGCGCAGGAAATCGCCAACCGTCTGCCGGTGAAGATGTCGGCGGCGCTGGCCAGCCTGCTGCTGCCGGCGCTTTTGCTGCTGACGCTGGGGCCGGTGGTGATCCGCTATATCCGATACTTTGAGCAGTGATTCCCGATCGCCGCGCAGAGCGTGCAGGCGAAGACAACTTTTGATTGTTCTCATTTCAGTTAACTTACAACCCCTGACTGAAAATATTGCCCTTTCTTGAACCTTCGGGGGCCAAAGATTGACATCAATCCGCCCCGAAGGAATTGTCGTTTCAGGTGGGGCGAAGGATTATTTGGAGATAACTGGATAGTCTTTGGTATTGGTTTTCCCGTCGGCGCGTATTGTCACGCCGATGTTTTTGGCGGGGAATTTTGTATGACGAAACATTGGGAGGCTACCCCTTCAGGGCAGCGACCCGAGTCCGTTCATGTCGCCGTCATGGACGCCCTTGCGGAATGGTGCGAGGCGCTTCAGGGATGACAGACGCTTTCGGACGCCCTTGGTCACCTGATCCGTGCCGTGGGGGCGGAATGTGGAATGGTGGTGCGGACACTGGCCGGCAGCGGCGCCCGCCCGACCCGCGTTGCGGTCCATGACGAACGGCAGGGCGATCCGGTGCGGCCCTTGATCGCCAGCTATGCCGATGGCCATTTCGGCCCGTCGCTGCAACAGCCGCGGCCGGCAAGTCTTTGGCTGGGCTCTGTCGATGCCAGCCTGACTGACGCCACCCGCAACCCTGCGCTTGGCGAATGGCAGGCGGCGCGGCGGATGCGCGAATTCGCGGTTCTGGTGCTGGCTGCCGGTCAAGGCCAGCGCGATCACGTCGAGCTGCACTTCCGCGACGAGATCAGCCCACAGGTTCATGCCGCGCTGTCGGCGGTGCTGCCGGTGATGGTGCGCAGCTGGGGCAAACGGCAGGTCGGAATTGTCACCCGCACGATCACCAGCCATCGCACCCGGGCCGAGATCACCGCCGACCTGCCGATCCTGAGCGAGGCGAACCCGATGCAACTAAGCCGGGCCGAGTTCCGGGTCTGCCTGCTGCTCAGCCGCGGCCTGTCGGTCGAGGGGGTGTCATCGGAACTGGGGCTGGCGAAAACCACCGTCCGGTCGCATCTGCGCAGCATCTATGCCAAGACCGGCACCAGTTCTTTGGCCGAACTGGTGTTCCGGCTGATGGAAACCCGCCCGGCACCGCGGCACCCGCAGTTGCGGACCGCCTGAGATGGAGGCGACCTCGCTTGTGCCGTTGATGCTGCTGGCGCCGATCCTTCTGGCGGTGGCGGCGTCAGACCTGCGTCACATGAAGATCCCGAATGCGCTCAGCCTTGGGACGGTGGCGCTGTTTCTGGCCTGTCTGCCGTGGTTCCCGGCCGAGGATCTGCTGCTTCGGGTGGTGATCGCGGCGGCGGTGCTGGCGCTGGGGTTCGGCGCCTTCTGCCTGCGGCTGATCGGCGGCGGCGACGTGAAGATCCTGTCGGCGCTGCTGCTGTTCGTGCCGGTTCCGACGATGGCGATCTTTGCCAATGTCTTTGCGGCGGCGATGCTGCTGGGGATCGCGCTGATCCTGCTGGTGCGGCTGCTGCCGGTGGCACAGCGCAGCGGCTGGCCCTCGATGCAGCGCAGCCGGCGGTTCCCGATGGGGATTTCGATCGCGATGGCGGGGCTGGCACATCCGTTCGTGGCGCCGCTGGCGCAGGGTCTGCTGTAGGTGATCCGGGGGGCATCTCGCCCCCCGGTTCCGGTTCAGGCCGCGGCGACCGCGCGCTTTGTCAGCACCGCGATCAGGTTGGCGCGATAGGCCGGCGTGCCGTGCAGGTCACCGATCAGACCATCGGCATCGACGACAAGCCCCTGAAGCGCCTCGGGGCGGAAGTCGGCCGTCAGCGCATCTTCGGCGTCAGTCCAGCGGAACACGCCATCCTCGCCCGCGCCGGTGACCGCCACCCGCACCCCGTCGGCGTATTTGGCAACGAACACCCCCACCAGCGCGAACCGCGAGGCGGGCTGTTCGAACTTCATGTAGCAGGCGCGTTCGGGGATCGGGAAATGGACGGTGGTGATGATCTCGCCCTCGTCCAGCGCGGTGGTGAACAGGCCCTGAAAGTAGTCGTCGGCCGCGATCTCGCGCCGGTCGGTGACGATGGTCGCCCCCGAGGCCAGCGCCGCCGCCGGATAGCAGGCGGCGGGGTCGTTGTTGGCAAGGCTTCCGCCAATGGTCCCGCGTGAGCGCACGGCCGGGTCACCGATCTGGCCCGCCAGCGCCGCCAGCGCCGGATACCGCGCCGCGGCCTCGCGCGCCACAACCGCGTGCGGCGTGGCCCCACCCACCGCCAGCCCGCGGTCGCCATGGCAGACGCCACGCATCTCGGGGATGTCCAGCAGGCTGACCAACCGATCAGGCGCCGCCAGCCGCTGCTTCATCGACGGCAGCAGCGTCTGCCCCCCCGACAGCGCCTGCGCGCCCTCGGCCGCCAATGCCGCCACCGCTTCGGCCACCGAGGCGGGTTTCACCAGTTCGAAATCGTGCATCCTCGCCTCCTCAGCCGTGGATCGCATGCCAGACGCGCGACGGCGTCAGCGGCATGTCGATATGCGTCACCTGCCCGTGACCGCCGCGCCGCAGCGCATCGATCACCGCATTGACCACCGCCGGCGGCGTGCCGATGGCGCCGGCCTCGCCGCAGCCCTTGGCGCCCAGCGGGTTGTGGGTGCAGGGGGTCACGCAGGAATGGTCCACATCGATGTTCGGAAGATCATCCGCCCGCGGCATGGCGTAATCCATGTAAGAGCCGGTCAGAAGCTGGCCATCCTCGTTATAGACCACGCCTTCCAGCAGCGCCTGCCCGATGCCTTGGGCCACCCCGCCATGCACCTGACCCGCCACGATCATCGGGTTGATGACATTGCCGAAATCGTCGGCGCAGGTGAAGCGGACGATGTCCACGGCGCCGGTTTCGGGGTCCACCTCGACCTCGCAGCCATAGGCACCCGCCGGGTAGGTGAAGTTCGCGGGATCGTAGAAGGCGGTTTCCTCCAGCCCCGGCTCCAGCGTTTCCAGCGGGTAGTTGTGCGGCACATAGGCCGAAAAGGCGATCTCGGCGAAGCTTTTCTGCTTGTCGGTGCCGGCGACCGAAAAGCTGCCGTCGTTGAACTCGATGTCGCCTTCGGCCGCTTCCAGCATGTGGGCGGCGATCTTCTTGCCCTTGTCGATGATCTTGTCGGCCGCCTTCATCATCGCCGAGCCGCAAACCGCAAGGCTGCGCGAGCCATAGGTGCCCATCCCGAACGGGATCTTCGAGGTGTCGCCGTGGACGATCTCGACCGAGGCGGCCGGCACGCCCAGCTTTTCCGAGATCAGCTGTGCGAACACCGTCTCGTGCCCCTGCCCGTGGCTGTGCGCGCCCACCAGAACCGAGATGTTGCCGGTGGCATTGACCCGGATCGTCGCGGCATCGAACAGCCCCACCCGGCAGCCCAGCACCCCCACAAGGTTTGACGGCGCAATGCCGCAAGCCTCGATCCAGGTCGACAGGCCAAAGCCGCGCAGCTTGCCCTTGGCGGCGCTTTCGGCCGCCCGCGCCTCGAACCCCGCGATGTCGGACAGTTCTCGCAGCTTGTCCATCGTGGCGTGGTAGTTGCCGGTGTCATACACAAGGCCAACCGGCGTCTGATAGGGGAACTGATCGGGGTTGATGAAGTTGCGGCGACGGATCTCCCATTTGTCGATGCCAAGCTCGTCCGCCGCCTTGTCAATCACCCGTTCCAGCGAATAGGTGGCCTCGGGCCGGCCCGCGCCGCGATAGGCGTCGACCGGCACGGTGTTCGTCATCACCGCCTTCACGTTCACATAGACATGCGGGGTCTTGTAGGGCCCCGCCATCAGCGTGCCATGCAGGAAGGTCGGCGTGCAGGTGGCAAAGTTCGACAGATACGCCCCCATATTGGCCAGCGTCTCGGTCCGCAGGGCCAGAAAGTTGCCCTCGGTGTCGGTCGCCAGCTGGATCTTCGTCACATGGTCGCGGCCATGCGCGTCCGACAGGAACGCCTCGGATCGGTCGCAGACCCATTTCACCGGCCGGTCCAGCCGCTTTGAGGCCGCCAGCACCGCCGCTTCCTCTCCGTAGTGATAGATCTTCGAGCCGAAGCCACCGCCCACGTCGGGCGCGATCACCGTCAGCTTGTTTTCCGGGATGCCCATGACAAAGGCCGAGATCAGAAGCCGCGTCAGATGCGGGTTCTGCGAGGTGGTGTAAAGCTTGTAATCGCCCGTCCCGCTGTCGAAATCACCGATCGAGGCGCGCGGCTCCATCGCATTGGGCGACAGGCGGTTGTTCACCAGTTCCAGCGTGGTGACATGGGGCGCGGCGTCGAAAGCGGCCTCGACGGCGGCGCGGTTTTCCTCGATCCAGCCCCAGTCGAACACCACGTTGTCGGCGCATTCGTCATGGACGCGGTTGGTGGTGTCGGCCACGGCGGCGGCCATGTCGACGATGGCGGGCAGTTCCTCGATCTCGGCCACGATCGCTTCGCAGGCGTCCTTGGCCTGCGCATAGGTCTCGGCCACCACCAGCGCATAGGCGTCGCCCACATGGCGCACCTTGCCATGGGCCAGAACCGGGCGCTTGGGTTCCTTCATCGTGGCGCCGTCGCGGCTTTGCACCAGCCAGCCGGTCGGGTTGCCGCCGACTTCGGTGAAATCGGCCCCCGTCATCACCGCAAGCACGCCGGGCATCGCCTCGGCGGCGCTGGTGTCAATGGACCGGATCCGCCCATGCGCCACGTCCGAGCGCAGGAAACAGGCGAAGGCCTGTCCGCGCAGGTTGATGTCGGCGGTGTAGCGGCCCTTTCCGGTCAGGAACCGGATATCCTCGCGGCGCAAGGTGCTTGCGCCGATGCCTCCGTCCTTGGGCATGAAAAACCTCCCCTTCCTGTGTCTGGCCCGCTTATTCGGCAGCGAGCTTCTGGCTGGTCGCGCCCGAGGCGGACATCACCGCCTTGACGATGTTGTGATAGCCGGTGCAGCGGCAGATATTGCCCTTCAGATGATGGCGAACCTCGTCCTCGGTCGGATGCGGGTTCTCGGCCAGCAGCGCGGCCGAGGCCATCACCATGCCGGGCGTGCAAAAGCCGCATTGCAGCCCGTGGTTGTCCTGAAACGCCTGCTGGATCACCGACAGCGAACCGTCGGGATTGGCCATGCCTTCGATGGTGGTGACGGTTTTGCCCGCCACGTCCTGCGCCAGAACCGTGCAGCTTTTCACCGGCTGGCCATCGACATGGACCGTGCAGGCGCCGCATTGCGTGGTGTCGCAGCCGACATGGGTGCCGGTCAGCCCCAGCCCCTCGCGCAGAAAGCTGGACAGCAGCGTGCGCCCTTCCGTTTCGGCAGACATCGCCTTGCCGTTCACGGTCATCGTGACTTTCATGAATACCCTCCCTGGTCCCTGTTCCGGCTCAGCGCACGATCATGCGCTTGAACCAGCCCTTCTTTGCGGGCGCCTCGCCCTCGGCGCCGACGGCCACCGCCTCGGGTTCCTCGCCTTCGGCCGGGCCTTCGACCGCGGACTGGAAGCGTTCGAAGAACTGATCCGCCATCTTGCGCGAAAAGCCGTCGATGATCCGGCTGCCCAGTTGCGCCAGCTTGCCGCCCACATGCATGTCGACATCATAAGACAGCAGCGTGCCGCCTTCGGCCGCAGCCATCGCAACCTTGGCCGAGCCCCGCGCAAAGCCGGCAGCGCCCCCCTTGCCCTCGCCCGAGATGGTCAGCCCCTGCCCCGGCACGATGTCCGACAGCGTCACATGGCCGGTAAAGCGCGCCTTCACCGGGCCCACCTTCTGGACCACCGTCGCCTCGTATCCGTCATCGGGATTGCCCGACAGGCTTTCGCATCCCGGGATGCAGACGCGCAGCACCTCGGGGTCTAGGATCGCCGCCCAGACGGTTGCGGGATCGGCGTCGATAGTTCTCTGATCGGCAAGTTGCATGAGTTTCCCCCTCGTTGGCCGAAGCTTAGGGCGAAATGCGGCGGTGCGGCTATATGACCTTGGTCGCAGTGTCGCGGGCGGCGCCTAAAGCGCGCCCAGAAACTGCTCAAGCACGCGGGCGTCGATCGGCTTCTGGATCAGGCGGATGCCCTCATCGGCGCATTGGGCGGCCACTTCGGGGCGGCGGGCGGCGGTGACGATGCAGGCGGGCACAGGCCCATGCCGACCGCGCAGGGCGCGGATGAACTCGACCCCGGTCATGCCTGCGCCAAGCTGTTGATCGACAAGAAAGAAATCGGGCAGAATGCCGATTTCCTCGATCAGATCCAACGCCTCCTCGCCCGAGGGGGCATCCAGCACGCTGACGCCCCACTTTTCCAGCAACAGCCCCATGGCCTGCCGCAGATCGTCGTCATTCTCGACCAGAAAGGCGATCTTGTCCTGCACCGCCACCTTGGCCTGCGCGCGGACTGCGGGCGTGCCCGCCGCGGGCAGGATGGCAGGGCTTTCCGCACGCGGCACCTGCACCATGAAACAGGTGCCGCGCCCGATTTCCGACCGCAGACCCAGAGGATGCCCCAGCAGCCCGCAGGCCCGCTCGACAATGGCAAGGCCAAGACCCATCCCTTCCGATGCCGAGGCGGGCGCGTTCAGGCGGTGAAACTCTTTGAAAATCTCTTCCTGATCGGCTTCGGCAATGCCGGGCCCGGTATCCCAGACCTCCAGCCGGACCACCCCACGCCGGCGCCGTGCCCCTACCAGCACCCGGCCCCGCACGGTATAGCGGATCGCATTGCCGATCAGATTTTGCAGGATGCGCCGCAGATAGGTCGGATCAGAGGCCACCAGAACGCCCGAGGGCACCACGACAAGCCGCAGCCCCTTGGCCGCCGCCATCGGCGCGAATTCGTCGCGCAACTGCGCCATCAGCCGATCCAGCCGCACCGGCTGCACCGAGACCGCCGCCCGCCCCGATTCCAGCTTTGAGATATCCAGCAGCGCACCCAGAATCCCTTCGACCGAATCCAGCGCGTTCTGCGCCTTGGCCAGTGCCTCGCGGCTGGCGGGCGCCACCGCCTCGTCGCCAATGCTGGCGATGAACAGCTTGGCCGCCGAAAGGGGCTGCAACAGGTCGTGGCTGGCCGCCGCCACAAAGCGCGAGCGCGAGGCATTGGCCCGTTCGGCATGGGCCAGCGCATCTTCCAGTTCCAGTGTGCGCGCCATGACCCTCGCCTCCAGCGTCTCGTTCGCGCGGGACAGCGCCTCGATTGCCGCGCGTTCGGCGGTGACGTCGGTAAAGCTCATCACGAAGCCACGGTCGGGCATTTCCTGCGCGAAGCCGTCAAGGATCACATCCGCGCCGCGGCGCATCTCGAACGACAGCGGCGCGCGGTCATGGCGGGCTTGAACCCAAAGCTCAAGCGTTTCGGCATCCATGCCCTCGCCAAAGGCGATCTCATGGGCAAAGCGTTCCATCAGATAGCCGAAACTGACGCCCATCCGAAACCGGTTCATCGGGATCGCCAGCAGCGTGCCCAACCGCTGGTTCCAGCCCACCAGCCGGCCTTCGGCATCGAAGATGCAGACGCCCTGATTGATGTGATCCAGCGTGGCGCGGATCACGCGGGCCTGATCGTCCAGCATCTTGCCGCGTTCCAGCCGTTCCAGCCGGATCAGGTCGGTGACATCGGTCTGAAGGATCACCGTGCCGCCATCGGCGGTGCGGTGTTCCGACACCTGCAACCAGCGGTCCCAGATCAGCCGGACGTTGAAGATCACATGCCGGTCGTAATGGCGGCGCTTGCGGCGGATTGCCCAATCCTCGGGGGTTTCGGCCTCGGGCAGCGCCAGATAGCGCGAGCGGCTGACCCGGTCGATATAGGTGCCAAAGGTCAGGCCGGGTTTCAGATCGTCCTGCACATCCAGCATGTGCATCCCGAAGCGCGAATTGCACAGCACCAGCACATCGTCGGCATCGAACAGGGCAAAACCTTCCTGCACCGTCTCGATGGCATTGGCGAGGTTCTGGCGCGCTTCCTCGGCGGCGCGGGTGGCTTCGGCGAGACGCTCGTTCGAATGGTTCAACAGATTCAGCGTGCGTTCCAGATCGGCGGTGCGTTCGCGCACCTGATCTTCCAGCATCGCGGCGCGCTGGAACTGGGCATAGGCCGCGCCGCCATCGTCGGTCGTGCGTTCCACCCGCGCCATCAGCGCGCTGACGATTTCCAGCAGCTTGTCGCGCTGCCGTTCCGGCGGGTCCGCGGGGTCGATCAGCGCCAGCGTCATGGCGCCTCGGGGGGATAGATCGCGACGCCGGTCATGGTCTGGTTGACATGCATCCCGTTCAACTGCTCGCCATAGGTGGAAAAGCCCACCACCCGATGCTGGCGCAGCAGGCCCGACACGGCACCGATGCTTTGGCGGTCCGTCGCCTCCATCCGGCGCAACACGCAATCGCAGGCAAGGATCGCCGCCGGCGCCCGGTCACGTCCAAGGTCAGACAGCTCGCCAGTCAGATGCCGGACCAGATCCTGCGGTTCGGCCAATGTCAGAACCAGACCCTCGTCGATGGCGGAAAAGAAGATCAGATCGCCATTCGGCGCCACCTCTCGGATCGCGCGGACATGGTGCTTGCCCCCCACCCGCACCACCACCGGATGGGCGGCAAAGGTGAAACTGTCCAACTGGCCCGGATCCTTGCCCAGCAACCGGGCATATTCGCGCGCCGCAGGCTCGGCGTTGATGCGTCGGACGATGCGGCGGGCGGGATCGGCCTTGGTCACCACCATGCGGCGGTCGGTGGCCCGGAAATGGTCCAGATTGAACACCCGCACCGGGCAATCGGTGCGCACCAGCGCCAGCACGGCGGCATCGCGCAGAACCTCGGCGCCATGCAGGATGAAGGTTTCGCGGAACCGCACCCCGTCGGCCGCCGATCCGCCGAACAGCGGCACCGGCCCCAGCCCCGCAGCCAGCGCCGAGACCAGCTCATCCTCGCGGATCGACAGGCCGTCGACCATCAGAAAGGCAAATTCGTGCCCCCAGTCCGGCCGGCTGCGCGCCAGTGCCGCGCGTTCGCGGATCAGCCGGCCGATCAGCGCCTCGCGGTCCAGCCGGGCCAGATCCGCGATCAGCACCGGCGCCACCGCGAAGTGATCGGCCGTCAGGGCCACGGCCACCACCTCGCCCTCGGTATAGCCTTCGGCGCTGATCTCGCCTGCGGTGGTGCAGCCGATCACCGGCAACCCGGGAAAGGCCGCGCCCAAGGCGTCAGCCAGCGCGTGGATGTCAGCGGCGGGCGAAACAAACAGGATCACCAGCGCGAACGGCCCCGCACCCAAGCACGCCGCCAACCGCGCCGCCAGATCGGACGCATCGGCCGGCGCGTGGGCGCTGGCCAGTATGGTGCGCGCAGCCGCGTTGCGATCCTGACGCATGGTCATCGCCATCCCCCCCCCCCTGCGCGGAACCCTAATCGAGCGTCCGCGCAGCTGGCAAGCCATCCCGCATCAGCCGTTTTCGGGCATCAGGCTGGCAAAGCTGGCCTCTTGCACCATCAGCACCGCCTGAGTGCGGCTTTGCACGCCCAGCTTGCGCATGATGGCGGTGACATGGGCCTTTACCGTCGTTTCCGCGATCGTCAGATCATAGGCGATCTGCTTGTTCAGTCGCCCCTCGCAGATCAGTTGCAGGATCTTGGCCTGCTGCCGGGTCAGCAGCGCAAGGCGGGCGATCGCCTCTTCGCGCTGGCTGGCGGGGGCGGCGGGATCGGTCTGGGGGGTGAAGCCCTCGGGGGTGAAGCCGCGCCCCTCGCGCACGGCCTCGAAGGCGGCACGGAACACCTCGCGCCGGGAATGTTTCGGCACGAAGCCCGCCGCCCCCGCCTTGATCGCAGCCCCGATCACCCGGTTGTCGGCCAGCGAGGATACCACCACCACCGGCACCGCCCCCGCGCTGGCCTTCAGCCGGATCAACCCATCCAGCCCGTTCACATCCGGCAGGTTCAGATCCAGCACCAGCACATCGAAGGCCGGTTGCAGATCCAGCCGCGCCAGCGCCGTTTCCAGCCGGTCGGCGGTCTCGATGTAAGTGATCCCCGCCACCGCCTTCAGCGTCATGGACAGCGCGTCGCAAAACAGCGGATGGTCGTCGATGATCAGCGCAGAGTGCAGCGGGCGGGAAGCGTCGGTCATGGCAAGCCTTCTCGTCTTTTCACGAAGCTAACACCGCCCCCCGCCCCGGCAACCCGGCCAAAGGTCGGATCAGGTCACAACGTCGGGCTCGGTTCGGCCGGTATGGCGGGCAATTCCCGCGATCTCATGCGCGGCGGCGATCACCGGCGCCAGCGCCTGCTGCGGATCAAGGTCCAGCCCCTCGGGCCCCGGGGCGTAGCGTTCCAGATAAAGCCGCAGGGTCGCGCCCTCGGTTCCGGTGCCCGACAGGCGCAGGACGATCCGGCTGCCGTCCTGAAACAGGATGCGGATGCCCTGACGGCGACTGACCGAGCCATCGACCGGATCAAGATATTCGAAATCGTCGGCCTCGGCCACCCGCAGGTGGCCGTTGAAGGCCAGCCCGCCAAGGCCCGCGAGTTTTCCGCGCAACTCGTCCATCATCGCGTCGGCGGCGGCGCTGTCGATCGCTTCGAAATCGTGGCGGGAATAGTAGTTGCGGCCGAACTTCCGCCAATGGTCTTCCAGAATGTCGCGCACGCCCTCGGCCCGGACGGCCAGAATGTTCAGCCACAGCAGCACCGCCCACAGCCCGTCCTTTTCGCGCACATGGTCGGACCCGGTGCCGAAGCTTTCCTCGCCGCAGATCGTGGCGCGGCCGGCGTCCAGCAGATTACCGAAGAACTTCCAGCCGGTAGGGGTCTCGAACTCTTCGATCCCCAGCGCCTGCGCCACCCGATCCGCCGCGGCCGAGGTGGGCATCGACCGCGCCACCCCTTTCAGCCCCGCGGCATAGCCCGGCGCCAGATGCGCATTGGCCGCCAGCACCGCCAGACTGTCCGAAGGCGAGACATAGATCCCGCGCCCCACCACCATGTTGCGGTCGCCGTCCCCGTCCGAGGCAGCGCCGAAATCAGGCGCCAAGGGGGCGAACATCTCATCCATCAGCGCCTTGGCCCATGTCGGATTGGGGTCGGGATGCATCCCGCCAAAGTCTGGCAGAGGCGTGCCGTTGACCACCGTTCTCTGCCCCGCGCCAAGGCGGTTTTCCAGAATCTCGGTCGCGTAAGGCCCTGTAATCGCGCACATCGCATCGAAGCGCATCCGGAAACCGCTGGCAAACAGGGCCCGGATCGCCGCAAAGTCGAAAAGCTTTTCCATCAGCGCGGCGTAATCGGCCACCGGGTCCACCACCTCGACCGTCATCGCGCCCATTTGCGTGGTGCCGATCACCGACAGGTCGACATCCTGCGCCTCAAGCATGCGGTAAGCGGAAATGTTTTTCGTAGCCAGAAAGATCGCTTCGGTCACCGCTTCGGGCGCGGGTCCGCCGTTGGGCATGTTGAACTTGACGCCGAAATCCTCGGTCGGGCCGCCGGGGTTGTGGCTGGCCGACATGATGATCCCGCCATCGGTGCCGCGCAGCCGGATCAGATGCGAGGCGGCCGGCGTCGACAGCAGCGCGCCCTGCCCCACGATCACCCGCGCCGCGCCATTGGCCGCGGCCATGCGCAGGATCACCTGCGCCGCGCGGTCGTTGAAATAGCGCCCGTCCCCGCCCAGCACGAAACACTTGCCCTCGGCCCCGCCGATGGCATCAAAGATCGCCTGCACGAAGTTTTCCAGATAATGCCGCTGCATGAAGACCGGGGTCTTCTTGCGCAGCCCCGATGTGCCGGGCTTCTGGTCGGCAAAGGGGGTGGTCGATACGGTGGTGACGGTCATCCTGTTTCTCCGGTTGGCGCCGGCACAAAGACCAGCACGGATTGCGCCGGGGCTTCAAGCCCCCCGCGAAAGGGTTCGGGCGCGGCGTCAGGCCGCGTGGTGTCCAGCACCAGCAGCCAGTCGCGGGCGGTCTCGGGCAGCACCAGCCGCACCGCCTCGCCGGCGTTCAGCACGATGAAGACGGGGCTTTCGCCGCTATCGGGCCGGTCGGCATCGCCGCGGATCTCAAGCCCGATGCAGCGGAACCGCGGCGAGTGCCAGTCATGCGGTCCGGGCGATTGCCCGTCGGGCCGGCGCCAGATCACATCGGCCAGCCCGTCCGAAGGCCGCGGCCGACCATGCAGGAACCCTTTCTGCCGCAGCACCGGCAGGCTTTTGCGCAAAGCAGACAGCCGCGCGACAAAGGCCGCCAGCGCCTGATCCGCGGCGGGCCAGTCGACCCAGCCGATCGGATTGTCCTGACAATAGGCGTTGTTGTTGCCGCCCTGCCCGTTGCCGATCTCGTCCCCCGCCAACAGCATCGGCGTGCCCTGCGAGACAAACAGCGTCGCCAGCAGGTTGCGCCGCCGCAAGGCGCGTGCGGCAAGGATCGCGGGGGCGTCGGTCGCGCCTTCGACGCCCATGTTGTCGGAATGGTTGTCGTCGTGGCCGTCGCGATTGCCCTCGCCATTGGCCTCGTTGTGCTTGCGGGCGTGGCTGACCAGATCCAGCAGGGTAAAGCCGTCATGCGCGGTCAGAAGGTTCACCGAACTGGTGGCCGGACGCGAGCCATGGTCGAACCGCTCGGCCGAGCCCAGCAGCCTGCGCGCCAGCTCCGCCGTCACCCCGGCGTCACCCCGCCAGAACCGGCGCACATCGTCGCGGAAGCGGTCGTTCCATTCCAGAAACGGATGCGGAAAGCCGCCCAGCCGATAGCCGCCCGGCCCCAGATCCCAGGGTTCCGCAATCAGCTTGACCCGCGCCAGCACCGGATCCTGCCGGATCGCGTCAAGGAACGCGGCCGAGGCGTCGAACCCCTCGCCATCGCGCCCCAGAACCGAGGCCAGATCGAAGCGGAAGCCATCGACATGCATCACCTCGACCCAGTAGCGCAAGCTGTCCATCACCATCCGCAGCACCATCGGATGGCCCAGATCCAGCGTGTTGCCGGTTCCGGTGTGGTTGGCGTAGCGCCGCCCACCCTCGGTCAGGCGGTAATAGCTGCGGTTGTCGATGCCGCGGAAGGACAGCGTCGGGCCAAGCTCGTCCCCCTCGCCGGAATGGTTGTAGACCACATCCAGGATCACCTCGATCCCGGCGGCATGAAAGCGGCGCACCATCGCCGCGAATTCCCAAAGTGCGCCCTTTGACAGAAAGCGCGGCTCTGGCGCGAAAAAGCCGATGGTCTGATAACCCCAGTAATTCGTCAGGCCCCGGTTGACCAGAAAACGGTCATCCAGAAACGCCTGAACCGGCAAAAGCTCCACCGCCGTCACGCCCAGCTTTGTCAGATGCTCGATCACCGGGTCCGAGGCGAGACCCAGGAACGTGCCGCGCAGCCCATCCTCGACCCCCGGATGCCGCATGGTCAGCCCGCGCACATGCGCCTCGTAGATCAGCGTCTCGGTCAGCGGATGGTCGGGCGGCGCATCCGGCCCCCAGGCAAAGGTCTCGCCCACCACGACCGATTTCGGCACCGCAAAGGCACTGTCACGGCTGTCGAACGACAGATCCGCGCGCGAACTGCCCACCCGATAGCCCATCACCGCATCCGACCAGCGCAGCCGCCCCTCGATCCTGCGGGCATAGGGGTCAAGCAGCAGCTTGTTCGGATTGAAGCGATGCCCCTCTTCGGGACGATAGGGGCCATGCACCCGGTAGCCGTAAAGCTGGCCCGGCAACGCCCCGTTCAGCCGCAGATGCCAGATGTCGCCATCCCTCTCGGTCATCGGCAGGCGTTGCACCTCATGCCGCCCATCGGCCGAGAACAGGCAAAGCTCCACCCGTTCGGCATGGGCCGAGAACAGCGCGAAATTCACCCCCTCGCCGTCGAAACTCGCGCCCAGCGGCCAAGGCCGGCCGGGCACGGGGGCGATGCCGGCAAGCCCGCAGGCCACAGCGGCTGTCACGCCAGCAGTTCCCGGTAAAGCGCGGCATAGCGCGCGGCCGAGGTCTCCCAGCCCACCGGATGCTTCATCGCGTTCCTCTGCACCTTCTCCCAGGCAGCAGGATCGGCGTGAAGATGCAAAAGCCGCCGCAACGCTTCGGCAAAGGCCGGCGGCTCGGCCGGATGAAAGGTGATGCCGGTGGCGCAACCCGCCGCCATCGCCGCCGGATTGGCATTGATGATCGTGTCGGCCAACCCCCCGGTCAACGCCACCACCGGAACCGTGCCATAACGCAAGCCATACATCTGCGTCAGTCCGCACGGCTCGAACCGCGATGGCACCAACACCGCATCGCCGCCGGCAAACATCAGATGTGACAACCCCTCGTCATAGCCGATCCGCACACCCACCCGGCCGGGAAAGCGAACCTCCAGCTCGCGCATCGCATCCTCCAAGGGGGCGTCCCCGGTGCCCAGCACCGCAAGACCGCCCCCCTGCGCGATGAAATCGGGCAAGACCTGCGGGATCAGATCGATCCCCTTCTGATAGGTCAAACGGCTGACCAGAATCGCCAGCGGCCCGGGAACATGCAGCTTGAACGCGCCCTCCAGAACCGCCCGACTGTCAGCCTTGCGCTTCAACGTGCGGGCCGAGAACGGTCGCTCCTCGGCCTCGGGCGACCAGATGTCGGTATCCACCCCGTTCAGAATGCCGGTGACACTGGGCGCCCGCGCCGCGATGACCCCCTGTAACCCCATCCCGAACTCGGGCCGCATCAGCTCGCAGGCATAGGTCGGCGAAACGGTGGTGATATGATCCGCCGTCACCAACCCCGCCTTCAGAGACGACAATCCGCCGTAATATTCCAGCGCCGCGGGATGAAACTCATCCATGGGCAAACGCAACTCGGACAGCAGCGCCGCCGGCGCCCAGCCCTGAAAGGCGATGTTGTGCACCGTCAGAACCGAGCGTACCCCGACATTGCCGCCATAGGCCAGATAGGCCGGCGCAAACCCCGCCTGCCAGTCATGCGCATGAAGAATGTCGGGCCGCCAGCCATCCGCCAACCCCTCGCGCGCGATCCGCGCCGCCACCCAGGACAGCGCTGCAAACCGCTGCGCATTGTCACCCCAATCGCCCCAGGGCCCGGCATAAGGCCCGCCCTCGCGGTCATAAAGATGCGGCGCATCCAGCAGCAGAATCCGCCGCCCGGCGACCTCGCCCGCCATCACCCGGCCCGGCCCCCCGAACAAGGCCTCCTCCACCAGAACCTGCTCCATCCCCTCCAGCCGCCAACATAGCGACCGATAACAGGGCATCAGAACCCGCATCTCCCAGCCCTCGGCGGCCAGCGCCCCGGGAAGCGCACCGACCACATCGGCCAGCCCCCCCGTCTTCAACAGCGGCACACATTCCGAGGCCACCGACAACACCCGCCCCCGTGCAGCGTCCATCCCAAGACTGTCCTTCATTCTGGCCCAAATATCCCGCGGGGGTGCGGGGGCGCGAAGCCCCCGCTCCTCGGCGTCAACCCAGCGCCCGCGCCCGGGCGTCCAGCATGTCCTGCGTCACCAGCACGATCCCGGCGTCCGATCGGCGGAACCAGCGCGCATCCTCGTCAGGCTCGCGCCCGATCACCAGCCCGTCGGGGATGAACACCCCCCGGTCCAGCACACAGTTGCGCAGATCCGAATTTCGCCCCACCGTCACCTGCGGCAAGGCCACCACATGCGACAGCATCGAATAACTGTGCGTCCGGCAGCCGGTGAACAGCAGCGAATTGCGGATCTCGCTGCCCGAGACGATGCAATCCCCCGACACCAGTGACGAGACCGCCATGCCCCGCCGGCCGTCATTGTCATGTACGAATTTCGCCGGCGGCACGATCTGCGAATAGGTCCAGATCGGCCATTCGCGGTCATAAAGATCCAGTTTCGGCACGAAATCGGTCAGGTCGATATTGGCCTGCCAGAATGCGTCAATCGTGCCCACATCGCGCCAGTAGGGTTCGGTCTCCAGCCCGCTCATCACGCAACTGTCGGCAAAGCGATGTGCCATCGCCTTGCCGTTCTTCACGATCGCGGGAATGAGGTCATGGCCGAAATCGTGGCTGGAATTGGGATCTTCGGCGTCGCGGATCAGCAGGTCGCGCAGGAAGGCCCAGTCGAAGACATAAATCCCCATCGAGGCCAGCGAATTGCCCTCATCCCCCGGAATGCCCGGCGGATCGGCGGGCTTTTCCAGAAAGTCGGTGATGCGCAGGTTTTCGTCGACATGCATGACGCCAAAGGCCGTGGCCTCGGCGCGCGGCACCGTCAGACAGCCGATGGTGACATCGGCGCAGGTCTCGACATGCTGGCGCAGCATGATCTCGTAATCCATCTTGTAGACGTGATCGCCCGCAAGAATGATGACATATTTGATGTCATAGCTGTCGACGATATCGATGTTCTGCGTCACCGCATCGGCGGTGCCGAGATACCATTTGTGTTCATCCACCCGCTGGCTGGCCGGCAGGATGTCGAGATATTCGTTGCGCTCTTCGCGGAAGAAGTTCCAGCCGCGCTGGATATGGCGGATCAGGCTGTGGGCCTTGTATTGCGTGGCAATCGCCATCTTGCGGATGCCGGAATTCAGCGCATTCGACAGCGCGAAATCGATGATCCGGCTTTTGCCGCCGAAATAGACCGCGGGCTTGGCGCGGGTGTTGGTCAGTTCCTTCAGCCGGCTGCCCCGTCCCCCTGCCAGAACGAAGGCCATGGCCTGATTGGTCAGCCTCATGGGGGCTCTCTTGTTCATTCCATCCTCCCGTTGCGGCGGGTTTTTCCCGCCTGACAGTCCCGCTCGATCCGGGCGGACTCGGGGGTCCGAGAGTCAGCCCTGCCTGAAGATCACCGTAGACAGCGGCGGCAGCGTGACAAGGGCCGATTGCTGTTGTCCGTGCCAGCCGGTGGCGTCCGTAACGACGCAGCCACCGTTGCCAAGGTTCCAGCCGCCATAGATTTCGGCATCGGTGTTCAGCACCTCGTCCCAGCGCCCCGGCGCGGGAAAACCCAGCCGCATCTGACGCGCGACGGGGGTGAAGTTCATCGCCGCCACCACCATCGGCTCGTCCACCCGCCCGCGGCGCACGAACGCATAGACCGAGTGATCGGCGTCATTCGCTTCCAGCCAGATGAAGCCTTCCGGCCGTGCGTCATTGCGATGCAGCGCCGGCGTCGTGCGGTAAAGGTGGTTCAGATCGCGCACCAGCGTCTGAACGCCGCGGTGCAGCGGATGGTCCAGCAGGTGCCAGTCAAGGCTGGCGTCATGGGTCCATTCGCGACCTTGCGCAAACTCGCAGCCCATGAACATGAGCTTCTTGCCCGGATGCGTCCACATATATCCGTAATAGGCCCGCAGATTGGCAAATTTCTCCGCGCCCTCGCCCGGCATCTTGCCCAGCATCGAGCCCTTGCCATGCACCACCTCGTCATGGCTGATCGGCAGGATATAGTTTTCCGACCATGCGTAATGCAGGCTGAAAGTCATCTGATGGTGATGATGGCGTCGGTAGACCGGGTCTTTCGCCATGTAATCAAGGCTGTCGTTCATCCAGCCCATGTTCCACTTGAAGCCGAAGCCAAGCCCGCCCTGATGCACCGGGCGCGACACGCCCGGAAAGGCGGTGCTTTCCTCGGCCACCGTCATCACGCCCGGGCTTTCGGCATAGGCGGTGGCATTGACACGGCGCAAAAGCTCGATCGCCTCGTAATTCTCGCGACCGCCATCCTTGTTGGGCACCCATTCGCCATCCTTGCGCGAATAGTCGCGATACAGCATCGAGGCCACCGCATCCACCCGCAGCCCGTCGATATGGTATTCCTCAAGCCAGTAAAGCGCGTTCGAGGTCAGGTAATTCGCAACCTCGACCCGGCCATAGTTGTAGATCAGGGTGTTCCAGTCCTGATGGAACCCCTCGCGCGGGTCGGCGTGTTCGTAAAGCGCCGTGCCGTCGAACCGGCCAAGTCCGTGCGGATCGGTGGGAAAATGCCCCGGCACCCAGTCGATCAGCACGCCAAGGCCGCGGCGATGCGCGGCATCCACCAGCGCGCGGAACTCGGCCGGGGTGCCGTGGCGGATGGTCGGCGCGAACATTCCCACCGGCTGATAGCCCCACGATCCGTCGAACGGATGTTCGGAAACCGGCATCAGCTCGATATGGGTGAAGCCCATCCAGCAGGCGTAATCGACCAGCTGTTCGGCGGCCTCAAGCCAGGACAGCATCCGCCCGCCTTCAGCCCGGCGCCAGCTTCCCAGATGCACCTCATAGATCGAGACCGGCGCCTCGATCGACTGCCGCGCCGCGCGGGTGGCCATCCAGTCACCGTCGGCCCATTCCGCCCCCGAAATGTCGCGCACGACCGAGGCCGTCCGCGGCGGATGTTCCGAGCCGAAACCGACCGGATCGGCCTTCAGCGGCAGGATCTGCCCGCCCGGGCCGCGGATCTCGTATTTGTAGGCCGCCCCCTCGGCCACGCCGGGCAGAAAGATTTCCCACACGCCGGTCGCGCCCCGTCGGCGCATCGGGTGCCGGCGGCCGTCCCAGATGTTGAAATCCCCCACCACCGAGACCCGTTCGGCATTGGGCGCCCAGACCGCGAACCGCGTGCCGGCCACACCTTCATGGATGACCGGACGGGCGCCCAGCACCTGCCAGAGCCGGCGGTGGGTGCCCTCGCCCAGCAGATATTCGTCGATCTCGCCCAGAACGGGACCAAAGCGGTAGGGGTCGTCGAACTCCCACACCACGCCATGACCTTCGGCGCGCAAGCGGTAGGGCTCGCGCGCGGTCATCCGGGCGGCGAACAGGCCCGGACAATCCGGCACGGGGGTGGCCGGAACCTCGGCTCCGGCCAGAACCGTCAACCGATCGGCGCCCGGCACGAAGGCGGTCAGCACGAAGCCCCGCCCCCGCCCGTGCAGCCCCAGAACCGAGAAGGGATCGCCATGCGCCCCCGTGATGATGGCCTGTGCGACACGGGGATCGACAAGCGTTTCCGGGGCCTTGGACATGATACCTCTAGCGTTGCAGGGCCGACTCGACGCCCCAGATATCCTGCATGTAACCACGGATCGTCCGGTCCGACGAGAAGAAGCCGGAGCGCGCGGTGTTCAGCGCCGCCATCCGCTGCCACCGGCTGCGGTCGTGGTAGGCGGTGTCGACCTCGGCCTGCGCGGCGCGGAACGCCTCGAAATCGGACGCCACAAGGAAATAGTCGTGGTGCCAGACCCGGTGCACAAGGCCATGGTAACGATCGGGCTGGTCGGGGCTGAACTGGCCCTCGGCGATGGCCTGCAACACATCCTTCATCGCCCGGCTGTCCTCGATCGCCTTGCGGGCATGGTCGGGATCTTCGCGCCGCTTCATCACCTCTTCGGCGGTCAGGCCGAACAGGAAAAAGTTGTCCGCCCCCACTTCGTGCAGGATCTCGACATTGGCGCCGTCGAGCGTGCCGATGGTCGGCGCGCCGTTCATCATGAACTTCATGTTGCCGGTGCCCGAGGCTTCCTTGCCCGCGGTCGAGATCTGTTCCGACAGATCCGCCGCCGGCACCAGACGCTCGGCCATCGAGACGTTGTAGTTCGCGGGATAGACCACCTTCAGCAGATCGCCCACCACCGGGTCAGAGTTGATGACCGCGCCGACATCGTTGATGAGATGGATGATTTCCTTGGCCACCGCATAGCCCGGTGCCGACTTGCCGCCGAAGATCTTGACCCGCGGCACCCAGCCGGCGCCCGGATTGGCCCGGATCGCCTGCCAGCGCGCGATGGTTTCCAGGATGTTCAGAAGCTGACGCTTGTATTCGTGGATGCGCTTCACCTGCACGTCGAACAGCGCATCGGGGCTGACCTTCAGCCCGCAGTCCGCCGTGATCCAGTTTGCAAGCTGCACCTTGTTCTGCCGCTTAGCCGCGTCGAAGGCGCCAAGGAAGGCCGCATCCGTCACATGCGCCTCAAGCCCTTTCAGCCGGTCAAGGTCGTCCTCCCAACCCTCGCCGATGGTGTCGGTGATCAGCGCCGACAACGGCGCATTCGCCATCCGCAGCCAGCGCCGCGGGGTGACGCCGTTGGTCTGGTTGATGATCCGGCCGGGATGAAGCCGGTTCAGTTCGGGAAACAGGTTCTTCTTGACCAGATCGGTATGCAGCGCCGAGACGCCGTTGACCTTGTGCGCCATGATGAAGGCCAACTCGCCCATCCGCACCTCGTGATGTTTCACGATGCCGACATAATGCGGCCGCGCCGGGTAGCTGCGGCGGTGCCAGCCGTCGATGCGTTCCACGATCTGCATGTGGCGCGGCAGCACGTTGCCGAAGGTGAAGGTGGCCCAGCGTTCCAGCGCCTCGGGCAGAAGGGTGTGGTTGGTATAGCCAAGGCAGGCCTGCGCGATCGGCAGCGCCTCGTCGAAGGGCAGGCCGTTCTCGTCGATCAGAAGCCGGATCAGCTCTGGCCCGGCAATCGCGGGATGGGTGTCGTTCATCTGGATCGCGACATGGTTCGGCAGCGCACGCAGGTCGTGCTTGCCCGCCTTGAAGCGGCGCAGGATGTCCTGAAGCGCGGCCGATGTCAGGAAGAATTCCTGTTTCAGACGCAACTCCTTGCCCTGATAGGTGGTGTCGTCGGGGTAAAGCACGCGCGAAAGCGTGCGCGCCAGCGTCTCGGGTTCGGCCGCGGCGGTGTAATCGCCCCGGTTGAAGCGTTCCAGATCGAACAGCGTCGTGGGCTTGGCCCCCCACAGCCGCAGCGTGTTGGCCCAGCGGCCCTGCCAGCCCACCACCGGCGTGTCATGCGCCGTGGCCTGAACCGTCTCGGCCGGCACCCAGTGGTCGCGGCCGTCGCGGGTTTCGACATGGCCCTTGAAGCCCACGGTATAGGCGGCCTCGGGGCGGTCGAACTCCCACGGGTTGCGCAGGGTCAGCCAGTCTTCCGGGGTTTCCACCTGCTGGCCGCCTTCGAACCGCTGGCGGAACAGGCCATGTTCATAGCGGATGCCATAGCCATAGGCCGGGCAGCCCAGCGTCGCCATCGATTCCATGAAACAGGCCGCCAACCGGCCAAGCCCGCCATTGCCCAGTGCGGCGTCGGGTTCGTTGCCGACGATCGCCTTGAAATCCTGTCCAAGTTCGGCCATCGCGCGCTCGGCCATGTCATGCAGGCCAAGGTTGATCGTGGCGTCTTCAAGGATGCGCCCGATCAGGAATTCCATCGACAGGTAATAGACCCGCTTGCGGCCCTCGTCCCATGTCCGGCGGGTCGAGGCGAACCACGGCTCCATGATCCGGTCGCGGATCGCGTAAGACAGCGCCATGCGCCAGTCATACAGGCTGGCATGTGCCGCGTCCTTGCCCAGCGTGAAGGTCAGGTGGCGCAGCACATCGGTCTTCAGGACGTTCGGGGTCAGGCTTTGGTCGTTCAAGGGCGGGTGTCCGTTTCAAGGGTCCGGCACGGGCGCCGGACGGCATCGGTCGGTGGTGATTTGACCTGCGCTCCGCCGCCGGTCAAGCGGGCAGGATCGCACTGTGCCCGCCGCGGAACGGGGTCACAAGGTTGCGGGCTGACGTCGGTCCATTCGTTCGACATATGCATTCCGCGCTGCTTTCACGAGGCCATGCAAGGAATTTGCCAACATGGTGCCTGATCGCGATCCAAGCCGCTGCCATTGTCCCTTGATGCCGCGCGGTCGCGCCTTGCGCGCCCATCCCCCGCAGCAGGCCGGCGCCGATGCCGCGAAATCTGCGCCGATGCCGCCAAAACGGGCGCTTTTCCCCGATCCGGCACGGTTCAGGGCAGCCATGGAAGGGCTGCGACAAATTGCTTGTGCTGGATATGACTTTTCCTCTCCCCCGCGGGGCGGATCATCTGGATCATGTTGGCGCGGATGCCATGGGGATTCGCGGCGAAGGATTCACCGGCAAAGGCAGGCACATGCGATTGACCACCCGCACCAATCTGGCGATGCGCACGCTGATGTTCTGCGCGATCAACGATGGCCGCGTCGTCCGCAAGGCCGAGGTGGCGGCGGCCTGCAACGCATCGGAAAACCATCTGGCGCAGGTCATTCACGGGCTGGCGCAGAAGGGCTTTCTGCGCACCGTGCGCGGGCGTTGCGGCGGGCTGGCGCTGGGGCGGCCGGCGGAAAAGATCGTGGTGGGCGATGTGTTCCGAACCTTTGAATCGAACCTGCCCTTTACCGAGTGTTTCTCGAAAAAGGAAAACACCTGCCCGCTGACGCCATCCTGCCGGCTGAAATGCGCGCTCAACGATGCGCTGGCGGCGTTCTATGGCTCGCTTGACAAGCTGTCACTGCGCGACATGGTGCAGGAAAACACCGAACTTGAAGATCTGCTGAAGGTCGCCTGACCGCGACACCGCGCCGATTTTCCGGCTTGCGTCAGGCCGATGGCCCATGGGGCGGCCCGCCCGTCCGGTGGCAGCAGCCGGGCGCCAGCCCTTCAAGGATCGGACAATCGGGCCGGTCGTCGCCCGCGCAGGCCTGCACCAGATGTGACAGCGTGGCCTGCATCGCCTGGAGTTCGGCGATCTTGTCGGAGATCCGGACAAGGTGGCGTTCGGCCAACTGCTTCACGTCGGCGCTGGCGCGGGCGCGGTCCTCCCACAGCGCCAGCAGCGTGCGGCATTCCTCGATGGTGAAGCCAAGCGAGCGGGCCCGGCCCAGAAAACCCAGCTTGTGCAGATCGGCATCGCGGAACCTGCGGTAGCCGTTCGGGCCGCGCAGCGGGCGCACAAGGCCGATGTCCTCGTAATAGCGGATGGTCTTGGCCGGCAGGCCGGAACGGGCGGCCGCTTCCTTGATGTTCATGGGCGCACCTTTTCCGGGCCGATGCGGCGCAGCCGCAAGGCATTGGTCAACACAAAGACCGACGAAAACGCCATCGCGCCCGCCGCCAGCATCGGCGACAGCATCGGCCCGCCGAAGGGCGCCAGCACCCCCGCCGCCACCGGGATCAGCGCCACATTGTAGCCAAAGGCCCAGGCCAGATTCTGGCGGATGTTGCGCATGGTGCGCCGCGACAGCGCGACCGCCGTCGCCACCCCCATCGGATCGCCCGAGATCAGCACCACATCGGCCGCCTCGATCGCCACATCGGTGCCGGTGCCGATGGCCACGCCCACATCCGCCGCCGCCAGCGCCGGCGCGTCGTTGATCCCGTCGCCCACGAAAGCCACCCGGCCCATGCGGGCGACCTCGTCCAGCTTGCCGCTGGGCAGCACGCCGGCATGAATGTCGGTGATCCCCAACTCGGCCCCGATGGCCCGCGCCACCCCCGGCGCATCGCCCGTGACCATGGCCGAGGGCAACCCAAGCGCCGACAGCCCCGCCACCGCCGCCCGCGCCGTGGGCTTTACCCGGTCGGCCACCGCCAGAAGCCCGGCAAGCCGGCCCCCTGCCGCGACAAAGACCGGCGTGCGCCCCTGCCCGGCCAACTGGTCGGCCGCCGCCGCCAGCGGGGCAAGATCGATCCCGGCCATCATCCGCGCGCTACCCACCCGCACCGGCTGCCCCTCGACCAGCGCCTCGGCGCCATGACCGGCCGAGGCCACAAAGCCCGTCGCCTCGGGCAGCGCGATCCCCTTTGCCGCCCGCAGGATCGCGCCGGCCAGCGGATGTTCCGACCGCGCCTCGACCGCGGCGGCAAGGCGCAGCAGCGTGTCGGCATCAAAGCCGTTGACCGGACGGATGTCGGTCACCTGCGGGCGGCCCTCGGTCAGGGTGCCGGTCTTGTCGAAGGCCACCCGCTCGACCTCGGCCAGCCGTTGCAGCGCATCGCCCTTGCGAAACAACACCCCCAGTTCCGCCGCGCGCCCCGTCGCCACCATGATCGAGACCGGCGTGGCCAGCCCCATCGCGCAGGGACAGGCGATGATCAGCACCGACACCCCCGCCACCAGCGCCGCACCCAGACCGGGGCCAAGCGCCAGCCAGACCAGCACCGTCAGCCCAGCCGCCGCCATCACCGCCGGCACGAACCACAGCGTGATCCGATCGACCAGCGCCTGCACCGGCAACTTGGCGCCCTGCGCCTCTTCGACCATGGCGATGATGCGGGCCAGAACGGTTTCGGCGCCGACCTTGGTCGCCCGCATCACCAGCGCGCCGCGGCCGTTCATGCTGCCGCCCACCAGCACGGCGCCGGCCGTCTTGGCCACCGGCAGCGGCTCGCCGGTCAACATGCTTTCATCGACCGCGCTTTCGCCCGAGACGACCACACCATCCAGCGGGATACGCTCGCCCGGCCGGATATGCAGCACGGCACCCGAGGTGATACTCTCGATCGGCACTTCGATCAGCGCGCCCTCGCGCTCGATGCGGGCGGTGCGGGGCTGAAGCCGCATCAGACTGGCAATCGCCGCACCGGCCTGCCCGCGTGCCCGCGCCTCCATCACCCGGCCTGTCAGGATCAGCACGACGATCACCGCCGCGGCCTCGAAATAGACCGCGCGCTGGCCTTCGGGCAGCAGGGCGGGCGCAAAGGTGGCCACGGTGGAAAAGGCCCAGGCCGCCAGCGTGCCCACCGCGACAAGGCTGTTCATGTCCGGCGCCCCGCGGCGCAATACCGGCAGGCCCTTCAGGAAGAACCGCCGCCCCGGCCCCGCCAGAACCAGCGTCGCCAGCACGAACTGCACCATCCAGAAGGCGTCGGTGCCGATGGTCGCCGCGATCCAGTGGTGCAGCGCCGGGATCAGATGGCCGCCCATCTCGACCAGAACCACCGGCAGCGCCAGCACCGCCGCCACCAGCGCATCGCGCTTCAGCCGGCGGTAATCCTCGGCACGGCGGTCGGGCGCCTGACTGTCCAGCGGCGCGGAGGCAAAGCCCGCGCGCGTCACCGCCTGCACCAGCGCCTGCGCGGTGACCGCACCTTCCCACGCCACGACCTGCGCGCGGCGGCTGGCAAGGTTCGCGCTGGCCGAGACCACGCCCGGCTGCGCCGCCAGCACCCGTTCCACCCGCCCGGTGCAGGCCGCGCAGGTCATGCCCTCGACCGACAGCGTCACCCGTTCCTGCCGCGCGGGATAGCCCGCCCGCGCCAGCGCCTCGGCCAGCGCGCCCGGCGTCGCGGGGGCGGCATAGCGGATCTCGGCGCTTTCGTCGGCAAGGCTGACCCGGGCCTCGGCCACCCCCGGAACGGCGCTCAGGGCGCGTTCGGTCCGCGCCACGCACGAGGCGCAACTCATCCCCTCGGGGCGCAGGCGCAGCGAGTTCAGGCCGGCAGGCGGGGCGTTCGGCGTCATGGCGATCTCCTTCAAGGGGAAGATGGGCCCTCCCGACACTGGAAGGTCAAGGCCCGCGCGAAACTTTCGCGTGAGGCTTGACCTTCCCGCACGGGAAGCCCCTCATCTGAGCGGAAAAGGAGACCACCATGACCCGACTTTCCATTCCCGACATGTCCTGCGGCCATTGCCGCGCCGCGATTCAGGGGGCGCTGGCCCCGTTGCCGGGCTTCGACGGCATCAGCTTCGATCAGGAGGCCCGCACCGCCACTGTCGAAGGCACCATCCCCGCGGCAATGCTGATCTCGGCGCTTGATGTGATCGGCTTTCCCGCATCGGTGATCGACTGAGGCCGGACACGGCTTGCGGGCGCAATTCGGACAGGGCGTGACAAATCTGACGCAATGTCCGGCGACTTCGGTATTCGGCGGCATACAATCTTCTTGCCCGACTCGGGGATGAAGCATACACAAAGGGGAATGTGTCATCTTGCCGCCATCGCACCCGCCCAAGGCGCTGCATGGCGGGGGGATACAGACCGACGCAGACAGACTTTGTAACCCGTAGCCCGACCCGGAGCAGTCACATGGCCAAGGAAGCCTCGATCCCGCAACCGCAACAAGGCACCGCGCCGGCCTCGTCCCAGATGGGCGGCGCCGAAACCGTGCGCCAGCCCGTGCCCGCGCGGCCGGTGTTCAACGACTGGGCCTCGATCTGATCGGTCGCGGCGGCAGTTCGACATGAAAAAGGCCGGCGGAAACGCCGGCCTTTTCACTGTCTGACGGGTGGGCGATCAGCCGACCAGTTCAAGACCCGAGAAGAAGAAGGCGATTTCTTCCGCCGCGGTTTCCGGCGCATCCGAGCCGTGAACCGAGTTCTCGCCGACCGACAGGGCAAATTCCTTGCGGATCGTGCCGGCATCGGCGTTGGCAGGGTTGGTCGCGCCCATCACTTCGCGGTTCTTGGCAATCGCGCCTTCGCCTTCCAGAACCTGAACCACCACCGGCTCGGACGCCATGAACTCGGTCAGTTCGGCAAAGAAGGGGCGCTCGGCGTGGACGGCATAGAACTTCTGCGCCTGCGCCAGCGACAGGTGGATGCGCTTTTGCGCGACGATGCGCAGGCCGGCATCCTCGAACTTGGCGTTGATCTTGCCGGTCAGGTTGCGGCGGGTCGCGTCGGGCTTGATGATCGACAGGGTGCGTTCGATGGCCATTTCGGCGTCTCCTCGAAGGGGTGAAACTCTGCGCGTGGGCCTTAGCACGCGGCCGGTTGCGACAAAAGGGGGCAATCGGGGCCCGGCCCGCGTTGACAGCCGGGGCGGCGCAGTCCATCACCCGGCCCATGCTGCGCATTTCCGACATCTCTTATTCGGTTGAAGGCCGGCCGCTGTTCGCGGGCGCCTCGGCCACGATTCCCACCGGCCACAAGGTCGGCCTTGTCGGCCGCAACGGCACCGGCAAGACCACCTTGTTCCGCCTGATCCGGGGCGAACTGGCGCTGGAAGGCGGCGAGATCGCCCTGCCGGCCCGCTCGCGGATCGGGGGCGTGGCGCAAGAGGTGCCGTCGTCGGCGACCTCGCTTCTGGATACGGTGCTGGCCGCCGATACCGAACGCGCCGAGCTTATGGCCGAGGCCGAACACGCCACCGATCCCCACCGCATCGCCGATATCCAGCACCGTCTGGCCGATATCGACGCATGGTCGGCCGAGGGGCGGGCCTCGGCCATCCTCAAGGGGCTGGGCTTTGACGATGCGGCACAGCGGCGCCCCTGTTCGGACTTCTCGGGCGGCTGGCGGATGCGGGTGGCGCTGGCGGGGGTGCTGTTCGCGCAACCCGACCTGCTGCTGCTGGACGAGCCGACGAACTACCTCGACCTTGAAGGCGCGTTGTGGCTGGAAAGCTACTTGCAGAAATATCCCCACACCGTCCTGATCATCTCGCATGATCGCGGGCTTCTGAACCGCGCGGTGCAGGGCATCCTGCATCTGGACCAGAAAAAGCTGACCTACTGGACCGGCCCCTACGACCAGTTCGCCCGCCAGATGGCGGAAAAGCGCGCCGTGCAGGCCGCCGAGGCCAAGAAACAAGAGGCACGCCGCGCCCATCTACAAAGCTTTGTCGACCGCTTCAAGGCCAAGGCATCGAAAGCCGTGCAGGCGCAAAGCCGCGTGAAGATGCTCGAGAAGATGACCCCGATCACGCCCCCCGAAGAGGCGAAACGGCAGGTCTTCACCTTCCCCAAGCCCGAGGAACTGCCCCCCCCCATCATCACGATGGACGGCGTCTCGGTCGGCTATGACGGCAAGGCGATCCTGAAGCGGCTGTCGCTGCGCATCGATCAGGATGACCGGATCGCGCTTCTGGGCCGCAACGGCGAAGGAAAATCCACGCTGTCCAAGCTGCTGGCCGGCAAACTTCACCCGATGGACGGCAGGCTGGTCCGCTCGTCAAAACTGCGCATCGGCTATTTCGCCCAGCATCAGGTCGATGAGCTGCACATTGACGAGACGCCCCTGCAACATGTGATGCGCCTGCGCCCCGACGAAGGCCAGCCCCGCCTGCGCGCCCGACTGGCCGGCTTCGGGCTGATGGCCGATCAGGCGGAAACCGCGGTGGGGCGGCTTTCGGGCGGGCAGAAGGCGCGGCTTTCGCTGCTTCTGGCCACCATCGACGCGCCGCATCTGCTGATCCTGGACGAACCCACCAACCACCTCGACATGGAAAGCCGCGAGGCACTGGTCGAGGCGCTGACGGAATATGCCGGCGCTGTCGTGCTTGTCAGCCATGACATGCATCTTCTGGGACTGGTGGCCGACCGGCTCTGGCTGGTCAAGGGCGGCGCCGTCACGCCCTATTCCGAGGATCTCGACGCCTACCGCCGCCAGCTTCTGGCCGGGGACGACCCCCCGCCCGAGAAGAAGCCGGAAAAGCCCGCGCCCAGAAAGGCCGGCCGAGACGAGATGATGGCCCTGCGCGCCGATGTCCGCAAATGCGAGGATCGGCTGGAAAAGCTGACCGACATGCGCGACCGGCTGTCGGCAAAACTGGCCGACCCTGCGCTTTACGAACCGGAACGGGTGGCGGAAATGGCGGAGTGGCAGAAGAAATTCGCCGAAGTGGCCCAGGCGATCGACCGCGCCGAAGCACTCTGGCTTGAGGCGCAGGAACGGCTCGAGGCGGCTGGCTGATGGACCCGACCTTCATCGTCACCGCTTTCGCGACGCTGTTCGTGGTCATCGACCCGCTGGGCCTGGTGCCGCTGTTCATCGCACTGACGCCGGGCATGACGCGCGAACGCCGGCTTGCCATCGGCATCCGCGCCTGCCTTGTGGCGGCCGGCGTGCTGACCCTGTTCGGGCTGGTGGGTGAGGCCGCGCTGAACTTCATCGGCATCTCGATGCCCGCCTTCCGCATCGCGGGCGGGATCTTGCTGTTTCTGACCGCGCTCGACATGCTGTTCGAACGCCGCACCCAGCGCCGCGAAGGCCAGACCGCAGCCGAGCCGCACGATCACGACCCTTCGGTGTTCCCGCTGGGTATCCCGCTGATGGCCGGCCCCGGCGCGATCGCCTCGATGATCCTGCTGGTCGGCTCGGCCGGCGACTGGACCGGCACGCTGGCGGTGCATCTGGTGATGCTGGCCACGATTCTCACGGCGTTTTTGCTGTTTCTGGTGGCAAGCCCGCTGGAACGGCTGCTGGGCCGCACCGGAACGCTGGTCATCACCCGGCTGCTGGGGATGCTTCTCGCCGCTCTGTCGGTGCAGTTCGTGATCGACGGGATCCGCGGCTCGGGCCTGCTGGGCTGAAGATCCCGTGTCACCCCGACCGACAGGCACAATCCCGCTGGACGCGAAGGCCCTCCCGCCCCATATCGGACCGACACGCAGGAGAGCGCGATGGACGGGGATCTGATCGGCAGGCTGGCCTACCTTGGACTTCTGCTGATGGCCGTGGCCACATGGGTCATCGTGGAATACCGCAACCGCCTCGGCGCGGCCCTGCGGGCGGCGCTCGCCTGGGGCCTGATTTTCCTTGGCGCGGTGGCGGGCTATGGGCTCTGGCAGGACATCCGCAGCGATCTGATCCCCAGCCAGGCGATGATGCAGGACGGCCGGATCGAGATCCAGCGCGCGCCCGACGGCCACTTCTACCTGACGCTCGACATCGCCGGCACGCCGATCCGCTTCATGGCCGACACCGGCGCAAGCTCGGTCGTGCTGTCACAGGCCGACGCACAAAAGATCGGCATCGACCCGGCCGGCCTCGCCTATCTCGGGCAAGCCAATACCGCCAACGGCCCGGTCCGCACCGCCCGCACCCGCCTGCCCGAGGTGACGCTCGGCCCCTTCACAGACAGGAACCTCCCCGCCTGGGTCAACGAAGGCCGGATGGAGATGTCGCTTCTCGGCATGGATTACCTGCGACGCTTCCGGATCGAGATCGCCGACGACCGCATGGTGCTCTCACGCTGACCCGGTCTCGGCCTTCATCTCCCAGCGCCCCGAGTCTTCCGACCAGTATTGCGCCGCCAACCCCGCCCCGGTCAGCTCTTTCCACTGCCCCCGCGCCCGCTGAAGCTGAACCTCGTCCAGCCCGTCAAACAGCACCCATACCCGCTCCAATGGCCGCGCCTCCTCGGGCGAAACCGCGGCCCCATCGATCAGCATCAGCGCCTGCGCCGCATTGCCGATCGCGCCCAGCCCCAGCAACACCGGCTGCACCGCATCATGCGGCCCCCCTTCCAGCCCGTGCGGCAGAAACCCGTCCTCCGGCTCACGCCACAACGCCAGATCCAACGCCTCCAGCCGCAGCCGGTCAGTCCCGCGCAGCATGACCCGCCACTCGCGCGCCAAGGCACGCGACAACAGCAGACGCGCCGTCTCCTCCGCGCGCGACCGGGTCAGATGATAGAACATCACACACCCCATCGCCTGCCCGACCCCCCGCTTGCTGCTTTCAGTCTGGCCCAAATATCCTCGGGGGCGCGGGGGCAGACAGCCCCCGCTCCGACACGGGCCACAGCCGCCCGCCTCTGCGTCACTTCTCCAGCATCTCGCGCACCAGCCGGTCCAGCGCCAGCACCCCCCAGCCGGTCGCCCCCTTCGGCGCCAGCGCCGTATCGGCCTTCAGCAGCGCCGTCCCCGCAATATCCAGATGGATCCACGGCACTTCGGGCTTCACGAACCGCTTCAGGAAATGCGCCGCCGTGATCGAGCCCGCCTCGCGCCCGCAGGAATTGCGCATGTCCGCAATCCGCGACTTCAGCTTCTCGTCATAGGCCTCGCCCATCGGCATCCGCCAGGCGCCCTCACCCTCGGCATGGGCAGCCTTCAGGAACGCGTTGCAGAACGCATCGTTGTTGGAAAAGACGCCCGCATTCTCATGCCCCAGCGCCACGATGATCGCCCCGGTCAGCGTCGCCAGATCCACCATCGCCTGTGGCTGGAAGCGGTCCTGCGCATACCAAAGCACATCGGCCAGCACCAACCGCCCCTCGGCATCGGTGTTGATGACCTCGATCGTGTCGCCCTTCATGGACCGCACCACGTCGCCCGGCCGCTGCGCTTTGCCGTCGGGCATGTTCTCGACGATGCCCACCAGCCCCACGACATTGGCCTTTGCCTTCCGCATCGCCAACGTCCGCATGACCCCCGACACCACGGCCGCGCCGCCCATGTCCATCGTCATCTCTTCCATGCCGGCGGCGGGCTTGATCGAGATCCCCCCGGTGTCGAACACCACCCCCTTGCCCACAAGCGCCAGCGGCGCCTGATCGGCCGGCCCTCCCTTCCACTGCATCACCACCAGCTTTGACGGGTGTTCGGACCCCTGGCCCACGCCCAGAAGCGCGCCCATCCCCAGCTTTTCCATCTCTTCTTCTTCCAGGATCTCGACCTCGAGTCCCAGTTCGTGCATCGCCGCCAGCCGTGCGGCGAAATCGAAGGTGGACAGGATGTTGGCTGGCTCGTTCACCAGATCGCGGGTGAAAAAGATGCCTTCGGCCAGCGCGGCCATCGGGCCGGCCTCGGCCGCCACCGCCTCGGGCGCCGTCACCATCATCGTGACCGGGCCGGGCAGGGTTTTCTCGCCGCTCTTGTGCACGGCAAAGTCATAGGCCCGCAGCGCGATCCCGAACGAAACCTCGGCGGCGCGCTGGATCGTGTCGGCCAGCACCAGCGTGGCCAGTTTCGACAGCCCCCGCCCGATCGCGCCGCCCGCCTTGCGCGCGGTGGCCACATCGGCGCGGCGGTCCAGCTTCACCAGCAGCACCGCATCGGCCGCCAGCCCCACGGGAAACGCCAGTTCCATCGCCTCGCCCGGCTTCAGCTTGCCGAACGCCTCGGACGCCGCCGCCCGTTCCAGCGCCCCGCGGGTCAGGCGGTTCACACGCTTGGCCGTCGGTCCCATCGCGCCGCCGTCGCCGGCGAAGGCAACGATGCGGCCCGGTGCCGCGGCGAGCGCATCAAGATCAAGCGCCTGAAACTGGATCGGAACGGGATGGGTCATGGCGAAACTCCGCTTGAGACGTCCGGCGCTTCGGCGCCGTCTTCGGCGAGAGGCTAGCCCCGGTCCCGGCCGAAGGCCAGATAGCAGTTTTCCCGGCCCGCGATTTCCGCTAGCGTCACGATCAACGGGGCAGAAACAAGAAGGACGGGCGGGCGGTGTCGAAATTCGACAGATATCTTCTGTCGCAACTGGTTGCGCTGTTCGGGTTCTTCTCGCTGGTGCTGGTGCTGGTCTACTGGATCAACCGCGCGGTGGGTCTGTTCGACGAACTGATCTCGGACGGCCAGTCCGCGCTGGTGTTTGTGGAATTTTCGCTGCTGACGCTGCCCAACGTGATCCGGCTGGTGCTGCCGATCTCGGCCTTTGCGGCCACGGTCCATGTCGTCAACCGGCTCAGTCAGGAATCCGAACTCGTGGTGATGCAGGCCACCGGCTTTTCGGGCTTCCGGCTGGCGCGGCCGGTCGTGTTCTTCGGGCTGATCGTGGCGCTGATGATGCTGGCGCTGACCAACTATCTGGTGCCGGCCAGCCGCGCGGTCTACAGCGACCGCTCGGCCGAGATTGCCGACAACACCACCCAGCGTTTCCTGCGCGAGGGCGAGTTCCTGCATCCGGCGCGCGGCGTCACGCTTTACATCCGCGAGGTGTCCGAAGCGGGCGAATTGAGCGACCTGTTCCTGTCCGACGAACGGCAGGGCGTGCGCCCGACGATCTACAGCGCGCGGCGCGGTGTTCTGGTGCGCAGCGGGGATGCGCCGAAGCTGGTGATGATCGACGGCTCGATTCAGGGCCTGTCGCCCCAGACCCGGCGGCTTGAGGTGACGCAGTTTCAGGACTTCACCTTTGACCTCAGTTCCTTCGTGAAGAAACGCCGGAACCAGGGCCGCAGCCTGGACGAGATATCGACGCTGGAACTGGTGGCACCGACCAAGGCGCTGATCGACGAAACCCGCGAAAGCCGGGCCGCGTTGCTGTATGAGGGCCACAACCGGATCGCACAGCCCTTCCTTGGGCTGGCCGCCGCGCTGATCGGTTTTGGCGCACTGATCATGGGCAGTTTCAGCCGCTTCGGTCTGTGGTGGCAGATCCTGTTTGCCGTGGGGCTGCTGATCGTGGTGCAGACCGCCAATGTCGCGGCCTCGGGGCTGGCGGTGACCGACGACACACTTTGGCCGCTGGCCTATGGCGCGCCGGCTCTGGGGATCGGGATCGGACTGGCGCTGATCTGGATCTCGCAGCGGCCACGTCGGCTGCGGCGTGCCGTGCGGGGGGCGTTCGCGTCATGATCCTGTCCCGCTACATCGCCCGGCGCTTCCTGCGGATGGTGTTCATCGTCTTCGTCATCTTCCTGTGGCTGATGATGCTGATCGACATGCTTGATCAGATGCGCCGCTTTGCCAAGGACGGGATCACCGTCGGGCAGGCGGCCGTCCTGTCGGCCTTGCGGGTGCCCGAGTCGCTTTACACCATTTTGCCGTTGATCGTGATCCTTGGCGCGGTCGCGCTGTTTCTGGGCCTTGCGCGGTCAAGCGAACTGGTGGTGGTGCGCGCCGCCGGCCGATCTGGATTGCGCTTTCTGGTGGCGCCGGTGGTGACGGCGCTGCTGCTGGGCCTGTTTGCGGTCGCGGTGCTGAACCCGATGGTGGCCGGAACCTCACAGCGATACGAGGCCATGGCCGGGCGGCTGAAGCACAGTGGCGAGGATGTCCTTTCAATCTCGCGCGAGGGGCTTTGGCTGCGGCAGGGCACGGGGGCCGGACAGATGGTGATCCATGCCGAACGCTCGAATCCCGACGGCACCCGGCTTTTCGACGTTACCTTCCTGACCTTCGACGAAGGCGGTCGCCCCGCCACCCGGATCGAGGCCCCCGAAGCGCAGCTTGGCCGCGGGCACTGGCAACTGGTGCGCGCCAAGCAGTGGAACCTGACGCTGGCCAACCCCGAGGCCGCCGCCCGCCCCGAAGACAGCATCCGCCTGCCATCAGACCTGACGCGCGACCGCATCCGCGCCAGTTTCGGTGCGCCCTCGGCCATTCCCATCTGGAAGCTTCCCGAGTATATCGCCGGCCTTGAACGCGCCGGGTTTTCGGCGCGACAACACCGGATCTGGATGCAGATGGAGCTTGCCCTGCCGTTCATGCTGGCCTCGATGGTGCTGGTGGCCGCGGGCTTTACCATGCGTCATACCCGCTTTGGCGGCACCGGGCGGATGGTGCTTTACGCGCTTCTTGCCGGCTTTGGTCTGTTCTTCCTGCGCAGCTTCGCGCAGGTTCTGGGCGAGAACGGCCAGATCCCGATCCTTCTTGCCGCATGGAGCCCGCCGCTGATCGCGGCGATGGGTGCTTTGGGGCTTCTCTTGCATCTGGAGGACGGCTGATGCGCGTGCTGCGGCGGCTTCTGCTTTGCGCCACCATCCTTGTCCCCCTGCCGGTCGCCGCGCAGGAAAAGGCGGCACTGGTGGCCGACAGCGTTGCGATCACCGGCGATACGACGCTGGTGGCCGAAGGCCATGTCGAGGTGTTCTACAAGGGCACCCGGCTTACGGCCTCGCGTATCCTTTACGATCAGCCGACCGACCGGCTGACCATCGACGGGCCGATCGTGCTGGACGATGGCCGCGGCCAGATCGTGCTGGCCGATCAGGGCGCGCTGTCGGGCGATCTGGCCAATGGCGTGCTGACCAGCGCGCGGCTGGTGCTGAACCAGCAATTGCAGCTGTCCGCAACCGAACTGCGCCGGGTGGGCGACCGCTATACCGCACTGGGCCGCACCGTGGCCTCGTCCTGTCAGGTCTGCGACGACAATCCCACGCCGCTGTGGGAGATCCGCGCCGCCCGCGTCGTCCATGACGAACAGGAACGCCAGATCCATTTCGACCATGCCTCGCTTCGGATCGCGGGCGTGCCGGTGGCCTATATCCCGCGGCTGCGGATGCCTGATCCGACGGTGGACCGCGCCGACGGCATCCTGCGGCCCAGCTTCCGCACCACCAGCGCATTGGGTTTCGGTGTCAGCCTGCCCTATTTCGTCACGCTGGGCGACAGTCGCGACCTGACCTTTTCGCCGCTTCTGACCACCAAGGGCGGGCGCTCGCTGGGCCTGCGCTATCGTCAGGCCTTCACCACCGGCGCGATCGAGATCGAGGGCGCCTTTTCCCGCGACGACATCCGCCCCGACGACAACCGCGGCTATATCGACGCCCGCGGCACATTTGCACTGCCGCAGGATTTCACCCTGTCGTTCCAGTTCGAGGACGTCAGCGACCGCGCCTATTACCTGGACTATGGCCTTGGCGATCAGGACCGGCTGGCCAGCGGATTCGAGATCACCCGCACCCGGCGCGACGAACATATCGCGGGGCGGGTGCTGAAGTTCCGCTCGCTGCGCGAGGATGAAAACAACGACACCCTGCCCTCGCTGGTGCTGGATGCGACATGGGACCGGCGGCTGGATTTCGGCCGGCTGGGTGGCGAAGGCGGGCTGAACTTCAGCACCCACAGCCATTGGCGCGACTCGGGCGACGATCAGGACAGCGATCTGGACATCGATACGATCCCCGACGGGCGCGACATGGCGCGGCTGTCCGTGCTTCTCGACTGGCGGCGGAACTGGCTGCTGCCGGGCGGGGTGGTGGGTTCGGCACTGGCCGAGATCGGCGCCGACGCCTACCATGTCGCCGACGACCGGGCAGCGGCGGGTTCCGACACCCGGTTGCATGGCGCGGCGGGGGTCGAATTGCGCTGGCCATGGGTGCGTGCCGCGGCCAGCGGCGCCAGCGACGTGATCCAGCCGGTATTGCAACTGGTCTGGGCCGAGGCCGGCAACAGCAACGTCCCCAACGAAGATTCGGTGCTGGCCGAATTCGACGAAGGGAACCTGTTCTCGCTCAGCCGTTTTCCGGGGGCGGATGCGCTGGAGGACGGTGGTCGCGCCACATTGGGCATGAACTGGACCCGGATCGATCCCGCAGGCTGGAGCCTTGGCGCCACCCTTGGCCGCGTGTTCTGGCAAGAGGCCAACGCCGGCTATTCCTCGGCCTCGGGGCTGGACGGGACACGGTCGGACTGGCTGACGGCGCTGGACCTGTCACTGCCGGGCGGCATGACCGTGGGTCAGCGCGCCATCATCGACGAGGAATTCGGCGTGACGAAAGCCGAATGGCGTGTGGATTACCAGCAGGACCGCTACGGCATCACCTCGCGCTATGTGCGCTTCCGCGAAAGCGAGGAAGAGGACCGCCCCGACCCGCTGGCGGAACTGACGCTGAACGGCCGCTATCGGATCACCGACAACTGGACCGCCTCGGCCGGTGCCCGCTATGATTTCGAAAGCAACCACACCACCCGCGCCAGCGCGGGGCTGGTCTACCTGAACGAGTGCATGAAGGTGGATCTTTCCCTCTCGCGTCGGTTCTCGACCTCGACTAGTGTGACCGAAAGCACCGATGTCGGCCTTTGGGTCGATCTGATCGGCTTCGGCAGCAGCGTGAAACCCGGCCCCGCGCGCGTGTGCCGCAGATAGGCGGGCGGGCCGGACAAGTCACGACAATGGCCGCGCGCACCCGCGCGGCCGGACCAACGGGACCAAGAGCAGAAAACGGCTGACGGACAGATGAAGACCCTCGTTTCCCCTTGCCTCGCCCTTGTTGTGGCGACCGGCCTTTCGCTCTCGGTGCCCGGCGCTGCCCCGGCGCAGAGCCTGTTCGCGCCCTATCTGGTCGTGAACGACAAGGTCATCACCCAATATGAACTGGCGCAACGCACCCGGTTCCTGACCCTTCTCGGTGCCCCCGGCGATGTGGCCGAACAGGCGCGCAAGGCGCTGATCGACGACAAGCTGCGGCTGGATGCGGCGGAACTGGTGGGCATCAAGGCCACCGACAAGCAGATCCGCGACGGGATGGACGAATTTGCCAGCCGCGCCGACATGACCGGCGAACAATTCGTGGCCGAACTGGGCAAGGCCGGCGTCGATGCCGAAACCTTCCGCGACTTCGTCGAGGCCGGGCTGATCTGGCGCGAACTGGTGCGGGCGAAGTTCGGCGATCAGGCCCGGCCGACCGAAGTGGCGGTGGACCGTGCGATCACCAACCAGACCCGCCGCGCCGCGGTGAAGGTGTTGCTGTCGGAACTGATCATCCCCGCCCCGCCCGGACAAGAGGCCGAGGCGATGGCGCTGGCCGAACGCCTGCAACGCGAAGCCCGCGGCGAGACCGCCTTTGCGCAGGCCGCCCGCACCTATTCCGCGGCCCCTTCCGCCGAACGCGGCGGGCGCATCGAATGGCTGCCGCTTCAAAACCTGCCGCCGACGCTGGGGCCGATCCTGTTGACCCTTCAGCCGGGCGAAGTCTCTGATCCGCTGAAGATCCCCAATGCGGTGGCGATCTTCCAGCTTCGTGCTCTCGACGAGACGACCGAGCCCGCGCCGGATGGGGTCGAGGTGGATTATGCCGAACTGCGCCTGCCGAACGATGACGATTTCGCCGCGCAGGTGGCGCGGGTGCGCAGTGAAACCGACAATTGCGACGACCTTTACACCCTGTTCAAGGGCAGCGCGCCCGATCAGTTGCGCCGGGTGACCGCGCCGATGGCGTCGGTTGCGCAGGATGTGGCGCTGGATCTGGCAAAGCTCGATGCGGGCGAGGTGTCGGCCGGGCTGCAAGGCGCGTCGGGGCGAGTGCTGATGCTGTGCGCCCGCCGCCCGATCAGCGCCGAGCCGATCGACCGCGGCCGCATCGCGCAGGTTCTGGTGAACCAGTCGCTGGGCGCGCTGGCCGAGAGCTATCTGGCCGATCTGCGCGCCAACGCCATCATCCGCGAGCCGTGACCGCACCGATTGCCCTGACCTGCGGCGAGCCCGCAGGCATCGGCCCCGAGATCGCCGTCAAGGCGCGGCTTGCGTTGGGGCGGCGGCTGGATTTCTTCTGGATCGGCGATCCCGCGCATCTGCCCGCAGGCAGCGCGTGGCAGGCCATTCAGGCCCCGTTCGACGCGGCCAGCCTGCCCGAGGACGTCTTACCGGTGCTGGTCCATCCCTTCCCCGACCCTGCCGTGCCGGGCGCCCCCACCGCCGGCAATGCTGCCGAAGTGGTGGCGGTGATCGCGCGGGCGGTGTCGCTGGTGCAATCGGGCGCGGCCTCGGCGATCTGCACCGGGCCGATCCACAAGAAGGCGCTGAAGGACGGCGCGGGATTCGCCTTTCCCGGCCATACTGAATATCTGGCCGAACTGGCCGGCGGTGCGGCGGTGGTGATGATGCTGGCCTGCCCCGGTCTGCGGGTGGTGCCGGCGACGATCCACATTCCGCTGGCCGAAGTGCCCCGGACCCTGACGGCGGGCCTGCTGGAACAGGTGCTGCGGATCACCGAGGCCGCGCTGCGGCGCGACTTTGGCCTTGCGGCGCCGCGGATCTGGGTGACGGGGCTGAACCCTCATGCCGGCGAGGGCGGCGCGATGGGGCATGAGGAGGAGGCGGTGATCCAGCCGGTGCTGGATCGGTTGCGCGCCGAAGGCATGCGGCTGACCGGGCCGCTGCCCGCCGACACGATGTTTCATGCCGCGGCGCGGGCGCGCTACGATTGCGCGGTGGCGATGTATCACGATCAGGCGTTGATCCCGATCAAGACCATCGATTTCGCGGGCGGGGTGAATGTGACGCTGGGCTTGCCGTTCATCCGCACCTCGCCCGATCATGGCACGGCCTTCGATATTGCCGGCCGCGGGCTGGCCGATCCGGCCAGTCTGGTGGCGGCGCTGGAAATGGCGGCCGGAATGGCCGCGTCGCGCGGGTAAGCGATCGCGGAGCGGGGGTTTTGCACCCCCGCACCCCCGCAGGATATTTGAGCCAGAATGAAAAGGGATGGGCGGAGGAATGGTCTTTGGCCACGATTGACGGGCTGCCGCCGCTGCGCGAGGTGATCCGGGCGCATGGGTTGTCGGCGAAGAAACAACTGGGGCAGAACTTTCTGCTGGATCTGAACCTGACAGCGAAGATCGCGCGGTTGGCGGGCGATCTGAAGGGGGCGGACGTGCTGGAGGTGGGGCCGGGTCCGGGCGGGTTGACGCGCGGGCTTCTGGCCGAGGGCGCGCGGCGGGTTCTGGCGGTGGAGAAGGATGCGCGCTGTCTGCCGGCGCTGGCGGAGGTGGCGGCGGCCTGGCCGGGGCGGCTTGAGGTTCTGAACGCCGATGCGCTGGAGGTGGATGTAGCGGCGCGGTTGACGCCGCCGATCCGGATCGTCGCGAATCTGCCCTACAATGTCGGGACCGAGCTGCTGGTGCGCTGGCTGTCTTTGGACTGGCCGCCGTTCTGGGAGAGTCTGACGCTGATGTTCCAGAAGGAGGTGGCCGAGCGGATCGTGGCGAAGCCGGGATCGAAGGCCTATGGTCGGCTGGCGTTGCTGGCGCAGTGGCGGACCGATCCGAAGATCGTGCTGACGCTGCCGCCGGAAGCCTTCACGCCTCCGCCGGCGATCCATTCGGCGGTTGTGCATTTCACCCGGCTGGAGGTGCCGCGGTATCCGGCCGATGCCGCGGTTCTATCGCGGCTGACGGCTGCGGCCTTCAACCAGCGGCGCAAGATGTTGCGGTCGAGCCTGAAGGGGTTGGCGCCGGATATCGAGGCAATGCTGCGCGACTGTGGCATCGAGCCGACCCAGCGGGCCGAGGAGATATCGCTGGAACAATTCTGCGCGCTGGCCCGAAGGTTGGCGGGCTGAGGGACGCTGCGGGGCCGAAGGCGGCCCCGCAGCCGGATCATTCGGCCGCTTCTCGCGGGCCGTCGCCGTCGGGCGTTCCGTTCTCGTCGCGCGGTTTGGGTTTGCGCGGGCCGCGCGGGCGGCGGGGGCGGTCAGCCTTGGGCTGGTCTTCCGCGGCGGGTGCGGCGGCCGGCTCATCGGCCGTGGGCTCGGGGGGCTGGGGGGGGGCGGGCTCGGCAGCGGGCTCGGGGCGGCGGCGCGGGGCCGGCCGATGACGCGGGCGCGTCTCGGGCGTCTCGACAAGTCCGCTGTCGTCATCCGAACGCTCGTCGAGGTCGATCACTTCGTGCGAACTGGTTGGCGGCTCGGACGGGGGAGCGGAGTCGTGCTGGCGCGGCTCACGCTCGGCCCGGGGCTGTTCGGCGCGGTCATCACGCGGGCGATCGTCGCGGCGGTCTTCGCGCGGGCGGTCATCGCGGGGACGGTCATCGCGTGGGCGGTCGTCACGGCGATCCTGACGCTGGTTGCCATGCTGGGGTTGACCGCCGCCGTTCTGGCCCTGCGGGTGTTCAACCCGGCGTTGTTCCTGCTCGGCCGCAAGCTCGCGCTGCGCTTCGCCCAGCATCCGGGTGTAATGCTCGGCATGCTGAAGGAAGTTCTCGGCGGCCACCCGGTCGTTCGACAGCTGGGCGTCACGCGCCAGGAACAGGTATTTCTCGATGATCTGGGCAGGCGTGCCGCGAACCTTGCCTTCGGGGCCGGAGCTGTCGAAGACGCGGTTGACGATGTTGCCGAGGCTGCGCGGGCGGTTCGATTTCGAACGCGAGCGGGACTTGGAGGATCTCATCTTGTCCTTGTATCCAGATGAACTGGCCCTGCCGGTATGCCAGCAACTCGGAACGAGTCGCTCCCGGTTGCGGAGGATTGCACCGGGGCATATCGTGCATTTCATGCTTGGCCGCGCGGAGAACGATCCCGGACTGTCGGACCATCCCCTCGGCGCATGTCCGAGTAATCACGGCGCCGCACGAGTGGCAAGGGAAAAATGGGGCGCATCCCGGCTTTCGGCAAGGGCGCGACCAATTGACCGGCAAAGGACCGCCGGCTAGCCGGCACTGGCGGCCACGACGCGGTCGCGGCCATCGAGATCGGGAAGAATCCGGATCTGCGTCAACCCCGCCTGCGCAAACAGGTCTGCCACTGCCGCGCCCTGGGTCGGGCCGATCTCGACCAGAAGCCGGCCGGATGGTGCGAGATGGGCGGCGGCCCCGGCGGCGATGGCCCGGTAGGGGGCAAGACCGTCGCCGCCCGGGGTCAGGGCCAGGTGCGGCTCCCATTCGCGGACCTCGGGCGAGAGGTCGGCCATTTCGGCCGCGGCGATATAGGGCGGGTTCGAGACGATCAGGTCGAAGCGGCCGCGAACGTCGGAAAACCAGTCTGACTGGCGCAGGGTCAGCCGCTGGTCAAGGCCCAGCGACCGGGCATTGCCGCGGGCCACCTCGATCGCTTGCGGCGAAAGGTCGGTGGCAAGGCCCTTTGCGCCGGGGCGTTCGGCCAGCAGCGTCAGCGCAATGCAGCCGGTGCCGGTGCCCAGATCGAGAAGCGTGGCGAAGGGCTGGGCCAGCGCCGTCTCGATCAGGCATTCGGTTTCGGGGCGGGGGTCAAGCGTGTCGCGGGTGACCCGGAACGGCCGGCCCCAGAACAGCCGCTCGCCGACGATCTGCGAGACCGGCTGCCGGCTTTCGCGTTGGGTCAGCGCGCGGTCGAAGCGCGTCTGCGCTTCCGGCGGAATCGGATCGGCCAGATGCAGCGTCAGCCGTTCGGGCGAGATCTGAAGCGCATGGGCCAGAAGGCGACGGGCGTCGCGGGCGGAATCCTCGATCCCGGCCGCGGCAAGGCGCAGGATCGCGGCGCGCAGGGCGGCCTGCACGATCATGTCTCGATCTCGGCCAGACGGGCGGCCTGATCATGTGCGGTCAGGGCGGCGATCACCTCGGACAGGTCGCCCGCCATGATCTGCGGCAGCGAATAGAGCGTCAGGTTGATGCGGTGATCGGTCATCCGGCCTTGCGGGAAGTTGTAGGTTCGGATGCGTTCCGAGCGGTCGCCGCTGCCCACCTGCGCCCGGCGGTCGGCCGAGCGCGCATCCGCCAACCGCTGGCGTTCCATGTCGTAAAGCCGCGCCCGCAGCACCTGCATCGCGATCTCGCGGTTGCGGTGCTGGGATTTTTGCGACGAGGTGACGACAATCCCGCTGGGAAGGTGGGTGATGCGCACCGCAGAGTCGGTGGTGTTGACATGCTGGCCGCCTGCGCCGGATGAGCGCATGGTATCGATGCGGATATCCGAAGCGGGGATATCGATATCGACTTCCTCGGCCTCGGGCAGGACGGCCACGGTGGCGGCCGAGGTATGGATGCGGCCTTGCGCTTCGGTTTCGGGCACGCGCTGCACGCGGTGAACGCCGGATTCGTATTTCAGCCGGGCAAAGGCGCCCTCGCCTTCAACCCGGGCGGTGACGTCGCGGATGCCGCCAAGATCAGAGGCGGCAAATTCCAGGATCTCGAACCGCCAGCCCTGGGCTTCGGCGTAACGCTGATACATGCGCAAGAGATCGGCCGCGAACAGGGCGGCCTCTTCCCCGCCGGTGCCGGGGCGGATTTCCAGAATGGCGGGGCGGGCGTCAGCCGCATCGCGTGGCAGCAGCGCCACCCGAAGCGCCTGTTCCATCATCGGGATGCGGGCGCGCAGGCTGGGCAGTTCGTCCTCGGCCAGGGCGCGCATTTCCGGGTCATTCAGCAGCGCCTCGGCCTCGGCCAGATCGGCGAGTGCGCGGCGGTAGGCGGCGATTTCGGCCACGACAGGCTTGAGGTCGGCATATTCGCGGCTGAGGGCGGCGATGTCTGCGGGCGCGGCCCCGGCCGAAAGCCGCGCCTCGACGAATTCGAAGCGGGCGACGATCTGAAGAAGGCGGTCCATGGGCACCATGGCCGGGGTTTGGCCCATGGTGCGGATGCGGTCAAGAGGCTGGCGGTTGGCCGTGGTCGGGCGGCCGGTGTGGACGGGGGGCTGTCTGCCCCCCGAGCCGGCAGGGCCGGCCTCCCCCCGAGGATATTTGATCAGAGTGAAGGGGATTGCAGGCGGGCAAGCCAATCCTCGACCCGGGCGCGATTCACGCCGAGGTCGCTGTGGCCGAAGCGGGCGCGGGCGAAGATGGTGACGAAGGTGCCGCCGTCGGGGGCGGGGATCAGGCGGACCGAGGTGAAATCCGGGAACCCCCAGAGCCGGGTTCGGGTCAGCCATGTGCGGTGCAGCCCTTCGCCGGCGAAGGGGGAGGTGCGGGAGGTGGCCGCGGCCACGGTGTCGAGCCGGGCTGCGACCTGATCGGCGGGGAGCGGCAGGTGGAGTGGCGGCAGGTCGCCGCCGTCGGCGACGAGGATGCTGTTTGCGGTGTTGCGGCCGGCGACCGTGGCGGGATCGGCATGCCAGCGGGCGGGATCGTTCGGCGCCAGCCGGACATAGGCCGCGGCAGCGCCCGTCAGAAGGACGAGGGCCAGAAGCAGGGTGGTCATGCGGGACATTCCTTGCGCCTTTTCCATGCAAAGAGACAGATCAGTTCCTGGGCCACATGGGCAGCGGCGATGGCCGTGGCGCCGGTGGTGTCGTAGGCGGGGGCGACCTCGACCACATCGCCGCCGACGAGGGTGATGCCCGCAATGTCGCGCAGGATCGCCGCTGCCTGCCAGGAGGCCAGCCCGCCCCAGACCGGCGTGCCGGTTCCGGGCGCGAAGGCAGGGTCGAGAGCGTCGATGTCGAAGGTGAGATAGGTCGGATGGGGGCCCACGATCGTCCTGATCCGGGCAGCGGTGGCGGCGGGGCCGTTTTCATGCACCTGCCGGGCGTCGATCACGTTCATGCCTAGCCAGTCGGGCGTGTCGGTGCGGATGCCCACCTGCACCGAGCGCGCGGGATCGACCAGCCCTTCCTTCACCGCCTTGTACATGAAGGTTCCATGGTCGATGCGGGTGGGATCGTCATCGGCCCAGAGGTCGGAATGGGCATCGAACTGAATCACCGAAAGCGGGCCCGCATGTTCGGCATGGGCGCGCAGGATCGGCAGCGTGATCGAATGATCGCCCCCCAGGGTCAGCGTGCCCGCGCCGGCGGCAAGGATGGAGCGGATATGGCCCGTCAGCCGGTCGGGGAAATCGGCCACCTTCGCATAGTCGAAGGCGAGATCGCCGGTATCGACGACCGAGATCTCTTCCAGCGGATCAAAGCCCCAGCCGAAGGGGCGGTCGCAGGCTTGCAGCGCCGACGCCTCGCGGATCGCGCGCGGGCCGAAACGGGCGCCGGGGCGGTTCGTCACCGCCTGATCGAAGGCGATGCCGGTCACCGCCAGATCGACGCCGGCCAGATCCTTGGTATAGCGGCGGCGCAGGAAACTGGTGGCGCCGGCAAAGGTGTTCTCGAACGCATAGCCGCGCGGATCGGGGCGCGTGAAGGCGCCATCCACCTCATGTGCCGCATCTGCCAGTGCCATCCCTGCCCCCTGCCCCTTGGCGTTACTTCACGTCAGCCGCGTCTGTCCCTTGTGCCCGCCCTGTCAGAGCGGATGCGCCCGTTCCACCAGCCGCGCGAAGAAGCTGGCTCCGATGGGGGCGGCCTCGTCGTTGAAATCATAGGCCGGATGATGCAGCCCCGCGCCGGGGCCGGTTCCAAGGAACAGATAGGCCCCCGGCCGCGCCTCGAGCATATAGGCGAAATCTTCCGAGCCCATCTCGCGGTTGGCATTGGCCTCGACGCCGGCGGCACCGGCGATCTCGGCCGCCACCTCGATGGCAAAGGCGGCCTTTTCGGGATCGTTCACCGTGGGCGGATAGCCCAGTTCATAGTCGATCAGGGTCTCGACGCCATAGGCTGCGGCATGGCCCTCGACGATCTCGTGGAAGCGGCGGCGGACCATCTCGCGCACGTCGGGGGTGAAGGTGCGGATCGTGGCGCAGAACCAGCCGTCCTCGGGGATGATGTTCGAAGCGGTGCCGGTGTGGATCTGCGTGACCGACAGCACCAGCTCGTCCAGCGGATAGAGGTTGCGGCTGATGATGGTTTGCAGCGCCTGAACCATGCCGACGATGGCCACCACCGGGTCGACCGTCTCGTGCGGGGTGGCGCCGTGGCCGCCGCGGCCGATCACGCGGACGGTCGCGGTATCGACCGCTGCCATCAGCGGCCCCGGGGCGGTGACGAACCGGCCCAGGGGCACGTTCGGCGCATTGTGGATGCCATAGACCTGCGTGATGCCGAAACGCTCCATCACGCCTTCCTGCACCATGACCTCGCCGCCGCCACCGTCTTCTTCGGCGGGCTGGAACATCAGCGCCACCCGGCCCGAGAAGCGCCGCGTTTCCGCCAGATAGCGCGCAGCGCCCAGCAGCATGGTCACATGGCCGTCGTGGCCGCAGGCATGCATCCGCCCCGGTCGGGTCGAGGCATGGTCGGCCCCCGTCGCCTCGGTGATCGGCAGTGCGTCCATGTCGGCGCGCAGGCCGATGGTCGGCCCCTCGGCCTGCCCTTCGATGATCGCGACCAGACCCGAGGTGGCAATGCCCTGATGGATCTGGTCCACGCCGAACTCTTGCAGGCGCCGCGCGATGAAATCCGCGGTCTCATGGCAGTCGAATCGCAGTTCGGGGTGGCGGTGCAGGTGACGGCGCCAGTCCCTCATCTCGGCCGCGTAATCGGCGATGCGGTTCAGGACGGGCATGGTCGTGTGCTCCTGCTGGATCGGGCGGAAGGTCGCAGAGAAGCCGAAATTCCCCCCGCCCGCAAGACCATGGACCACCGCCCGCGCGGCGGCTATGCCGGGGGCATCCAGCAGCGGAGGGATCATGTCCGACAGCGCCTTCACCACCGGCCCCGGCCTTGCGCGCCTTCTGGCGATCATGGCCCGCCTGCGCGACCCCGAACGCGGCTGCCCGTGGGATGTGGAGCAGACCTTCGCCAGCATCGCCCCCTATACGCTGGAAGAGGCCCACGAAGTCGCCGATGCCATCGCCCGCGAGGACTGGGCCGAGTTGCGCAGCGAGTTGGGCGACCTGCTGTTGCAGACGGTCTTTCACGCCCGCATGGCCGAGGAACAGGGGCTGTTCGACTTCGAGGCGGTGGCCACGGGCATCGCCGACAAGATGATCGCGCGCCACCCGCATGTGTTCGGGGGCGAATCGCGCGACAAGACCGCCGAGCAGCAGACCGCCGACTGGGAAGCGATCAAGGCCGCCGAGCGGGCGGGACGGGCGCAGGCGGGCGTGCTGGACGGGGTGGCGCTGGGGCTTCCGGCGCTGACACGGGCGGTCAAACTGCAAAAGCGCGCGGCACGGGTGGGATTTGACTGGCCCTCGACCGATCAGGTGGTCGAAAAGATCATCGAAGAGGCGCAGGAACTGGTCGAGGCCCGCGACACCCTGACCGAGGCCGAAACCTTCGAGGAATTCGGCGATCTGCTGTTTGTCATCGCCAATCTGGCGCGGCATCTGAAGGTGGACCCCGAGGCCGCCCTGCGCGCGGCCAACGCCAAGTTCACCCGCCGCTTTGCCCGGATCGAGGCTCTGCTGGCCGAGGACGGCCGCCGCCCCGACGACAGCGATCTGGCCGAGATGGACGCGCTGTGGAACCGCGCCAAGGCCGAGGAACGCGGGCAATTTCCTGACAACAAGAGTCAGTGATTGACGGGGGCGCCGGACTGGCCTAGGGGTTGGACATATTTCCGACTAAAGAGGTCAACCATGCGCCCCAGCCTTCCGCTTCTCGCCCTCGCCCTCGGCTCGACCGCGCTTCCGGCCCTGGCCGATGAAGTGAACGTCTATTCCCACCGCCAGCCCGAGCTGATCCAGCCGCTGGTGGACGCCTTTACCGCCGAAACCGGGATCGATGTGAACGTGGCCTTCGTCGACAAGGGCATGGCCGAACGGCTGGTGGCCGAGGGCGACCGCTCGCCGGCCGATCTGGTGCTGACGGTGGATATCGCGCGGCTGATGCAGGTGGTCGATGCGGGCGTGACGCAGGCCGTCACCTCGGACGTGCTGGCCGCCAACATTCCGGCCGAATTCCGTGATCCCGCCGGCCAGTGGTTCGGCCTGACCACCCGCGCCCGCATCGTCTATGCCTCGAAAGAGCGCGTGGCGGATGGCGAGGTCACGACCTATGAAGATCTTGCCTCGGACAAGTGGAAGGGGCGGATCTGCACCCGGTCAGGAACCAACGATTACAACGTGGCGCTGGTCGGCGCGGTGATCGCCCACAAGGGCGAGGACGCGGCGAAGGGCTGGCTGGAAGGCGTGAAAGCCAACCTTGCCAAGAAGCCCGACGGCGGCGACCGCGATCAGGTCAAGGCGATCTGGGCCGGCGAATGTGACATCAGCCTGGGCAACACCTATTACATGGGCCAGATGGTCAGTGACCCGGAACAGAAGGCCTGGGCAGATTCGGTCCGCATCGTGTTCCCGACCTTCGAGGGCGGCGGCACGCATATGAACATCTCGGGTGTGGCGATGACCAAGGCCGCCCCCAACCGCGAGGCGGCGCTGAAGCTGATGGAATGGCTGTCCTCGGACGAGGCGCAGCGGATCTATGCCGAAACCAACCACGAATTCCCGGTCAAGCCGGGCGTCGCGCGCTCGGCGCTGGTGCAGGGCTGGGGCGAGTTCACGCCTGACAGCCTGAATCTGGCCGAGATCGCGGCGCAGCGCGCAGCGGCGCTGAAGCTGGTGGAAACCGTCGATTTCGACGGCTGAGCCCCCCGCGGCGGCGGGTGACACGGCGCACGCCGGCCCACACCGCGCCTGCGGGCGGTGGACAAGGTGCGCCGTGTGGGGTTTGCTGACCGGCAGGGCGAACGGGCCTGTCCCGGACCGGGGCAGCCCCCCGCGCGCCCTGTCCCAGCCCCATCTCGCAAGGAGACGCCATGACCACCCAGCCCCGCCGCATCATCATCGACACCGATCCCGGGCAGGACGATGCGGTGGCGATCCTGCTGGCGCTGGCCAGCCCGGACCTTGAGGTGCTGGGGATCACGGCGGTCGCGGGCAACGTGCCGCTGGCACTGACACAAAGAAACGCCCGCATCGTCTGCGAGATCGCCGGCCGCCCGGATATTCCGGTCTTTGCCGGCTGCGACGCGCCACTGGCCCGCCCGCTGGTCACGGCCGAACATGTCCACGGCAAGACCGGGTTGGACGGCCCCGCCCTGCCCGATCCGGTGATGCCGCTTCAGGATCGCCATGCCGTCGATTTCATCATCGACACCCTGCGGGCCGAACCCGCGGGCACCGTGACGCTGTGCCCCTTGGGGCCGCTGACCAACATCGCCGCCGCCTTCCGCCGCGCCCCCGACATCATCCCCCGCCTGCAACAGGTGGTGCTGATGGGCGGCGCCTATTTCGAGGTGGGCAACATCACCCCCGCAGCCGAGTTCAACATCTTTGTCGATCCCGAAGCCGCGGCCATCGTTTTTGCCTCGGGCGTGCCGCTGGTGGTGCTGCCGCTGGACGTGACCCACAAGGCGCTGACCACCCCGGCCCGCGTCGCCCGCTTTCGCGCGATGGGCAACCGCGCCGGGACCATGGTCGCGGAATGGGCCGATTTCTTCGAACGCCACGACCGCGAGAAATACGGCACCGAAGGCGCGCCGCTGCACGACCCCTGCGTGATCGGCTGGCTTTTGAACGCCGACCTGTTCCTTGGCCGCCACATCAACGTCGAGATCGAGACCGAGGGCCGCTTCACCACCGGCATGACCGTGGCCGACTGGTGGCGCGTCAGCGACCGTGCGCCGAATGCGCTGTTCATCCGCGATGTCGATGCCGACGGCTTCTTCGATCTGCTGACCGATCGCATCGCCCGGCTGGCATGATCCCGAGGCGTCCGGCGCGGACCCCGCGCAGGGCATACGGTCAGGATGCGACGGGCGTCTCGGCAGCACTTTCAACCGGCAGGATCACGGTGAACCGGCTGCCCTTGCCCGGCTCGCTTTCGATGCGGAAGCGGCCACGGTGCCGGTTCACGATATGCTTGACGATGGCCAGCCCCAGTCCGGTGCCGCCCTTCTCGCGCGAGCGGTGGGTGTCGACGCGGTAGAACCGCTCGGTCAGGCGCGGCAGGTGGATCGCGTCGATCCCCTCGCCGCGGTCGATCACCTCGATCCGCACCGCCGGACCCAGACGCGCGATGCCGTCGGGATCGTGCAACACCGCCACCGTCACCGGCTTGCCCGCACCGCCGTATTTCACCGCATTCTCGATCAGGTTGTGAAACACCTGCGTCAACTGATCGGCATCGCCCGGCAGCAGCACCGGCCCGGTCTCGCCCTCGCGCAGGATCTCTACGCCCGCCGCCTCGGCCAGCGGCTTCAGTGCCGCGATCGCCTGCCCGATCACAAGGTTCACGTCGATCCGCGCGGTGGGGCGCACACGCTCGTCCGCCTCGACCCGGCTCAGGGACAGCAGATCCTGCACCAGCCGGTTCATCCGTCCCGCCTCGCGCGCCATGATGCCAAGAAAGCGGGCGCGGGCGGCCGGATCGTCCTTGGCCGCGCCCTGCAACGTCTCGATGAAGCCCAGAAGCGCGGTCAGCGGCGTGCGCAGTTCATGGCTGACATTGGCCACGAAATCGCGACGGATCGCGCCCATCTGTTCCTGTTCGGTAATGTCCTCGAAGGCGCAGAGCGCGGCCCGCCCCTCGTCGCGGGAAAGCGGGGTGACGGTGACGCGAAAGATCGCCTCGCGCGAGGGGCCGGTGATCGACAGCCGCGCCCGGCCCTGCCGGTCTTGCCGCAGCGCCGCATCGACCGCATCCAGCAACGCGGGCTGGCGCATCGCCATGACATAGTGCCGGCCCACCGCGCCCGGCCCCAGCAAGCGGATCGCGGGTTGGTTCGCCGCGATCAGACGTTCGTCGCCATCGATCAGCATCAGGGGCAGCGGCACCCCTTCCAGCATCTGCGCGATCGTATACGACCCCATGGCGTCCCCCCAACCGTTGCCCCTTTCCTGCCATGCGCCGCAGCGCAGGGCCAGCCGCGCCTTTTGCGCAACAGCGACATTTCCGCGCAGGCAATCCCTTGGCAGCCCCCCTCATATCGACTAGGTAAGAATCACCATTTGACATCGACCGAACGAGGCTGACCGAGTGAAAAGGCAGGTGCCGGCGCGGGGTGCGCACCCTCATGTCAGGCTTGTTTGGTGCGCGGGGCAGACCGTTCCTGCCGCTTCAGCGCCGTTTGCCGACGACAGCGACAGCCTTCCGGTGCATGGAACGCTGGCATTGCGCCCCGCTCCGCAGTCCGGGCCGAACCTGTTGCTGATCGGCCTTGAGGGCGACGAGCCGCAGCTGGGGCGCTATCTTCCCGGCCGCCGGACCCGAAGCGACCTGTCGGATGTGACAGCAAGCCTGCTGCGCAAGCTGATGCCCGATGCGGTGGCGCTGCCGCTGATGGGGCTGCACTTCGACGCGACCGAGGCTCTGCGCCGCCTTTCCCGGCAAGGGTTTGCCGGCCCGGTTCTGGTTCTTTGCCCGCCCCTGCCAGAGCCGCGGATCGTCGAGCAGGAACTGTCGGAAGCCGGTGGCGAGATCCCGGTCTCGCTGCTGTTTGCGGCCTAGCTTCATCCCACGCCGCCTGACAGACCACGGCCCAACGGGGGCTGCATCAAGATGGCGGAGCAGGTCTTGTCTCACGCACGCCCCCCGCCACACGACGGCCCGGCAGTTTGATCCCGAGACGCCTGACGCCTTGACCGCGACGCCACAGCCGGGCGGCAGTCGCACGCTGAATGTCACGATTTCGACGCCCTGCACGCGGCATCACCACCGGGCGGCAATGGCAGACGGGTCACGGGCTTGGATCTGACGGCCCTGCCCGCGGCTTCGTCAAAGAGCCGTCAGCCCGGCCCGATAGCGCCGCGCATTGGCCTGATAGCCCTCGGCCGAGGCCAGCAACCGGGCGCGTTCTTCCTCGGTCAATTCGCGCACCACCTTGCCGGGCGTGCCCTTGACCAGCGAGAAATCCGGGATCTCCTTGCCTTCCGTCACCAGCGCGCAGGCGCCGATCAGACAGAACCGGCCGATCCTGGCGCCGTTCAGAATGGTGGCCCCCATGCCGATCAGCGTGCCCTCGCCGATGGTGCAGCCATGCAGCATCGCCTTGTGACCGATGGTGCAATTGGGCCCAACCGTCAGCGGATAGCCCCAGTCGGTGTGCAGGACCGAATTTTCCTGAACATTGGTGCCGGCGCCGATCACGATGTCTTCGTTGTCGCCGCGCAGGGTGGCGTTGAACCAGACCGAACTGCCGGCCTCGAGCACCACCTTGCCGATCACATTGGCATCAGGCGCAACCCATGCGTCCGGATCGATCCGCGGCGCCACCCCGTCCAGTGCATAGATCATCGCTTGTCGAACTCTCCGTTCAGGCCGCGCACGAAATCCGGCAGGTCGGGTTGCCGGTCGCGGCGCAGGCGTTCCGCCACAAGGATCATTTTCAACTGTTCCTCGGCAAGGTCCAGATCCTTGTTGATCAGCACATAGTCATATTCGGCCCAATGGCTGATCTCATCCCGGCTTTTCGCCATGCGGCCGGCGATCACCTCGTCGCTGTCCTGCGCCCGTTCGCGCAAGCGGCGGTCCAGTTCCGCGATCGAGGGCGGCAGCACAAAGACCGAGACCACATCGCGTCCAAGACTGGAGTTGCGGATCTGCTGCCCGCCCTGCCAGTCGATGTCAAACAGCGTGTCGCGCCCTTCACGCATCGCCTGTTCGACGGGCGCCTTGGGCGAGCCGTAGAAATTGCCGAACACCTCGGCATGTTCCAGCATCTCGCCGCCGCGGACCGCGGCCAGAAACTCGTCACGGGTGCGAAAGTAATAGTCGCGCCCGTCCACCTCGCCGGGGCGCGGCGCGCGGGTGGTGGCGGAAACCGAAAAGCGCAACGTCGGGTCCCACGCCATCAGCCGCTTGGACAGGGTGGATTTCCCAGCCCCCGAGGGCGAAGAGAGAATAAGAAGAAGTCCGCGCCGCGCCATGGGGTTATTCCACGTTCTGGATCTGCTCTCGCATCTGATCGATCACCGTCTTCAGGTCAAGGCCAAGCCGCGTCAGAGCCATCGACTGCGCCTTGGAACACAGGGTGTTCGCCTCGCGCATGAATTCCTGCACCAGGAAATCCAGCCGCCGCCCCACCGGCGCGCGGTCGTCCAGCAGCGCGCGGGCGGCGCTGACATGGGCGCGCAGGCGATCGATTTCCTCGGTCACGTCCTGCTTCACCGCCAACATCGCCAGTTCCTGCGCGACCCGCGTCTCGTCCAGCCCGTCCGAGGCCCCCAGCAACCGCGCCAGATTTTCGCGAAGCGTGACTGACGCGGTGGCGCGGCGGGCCTCGGCCTCGGTCGCGGCATCGGCCGTCAGCGCCTCGATCCGGTCCAGTTGCGCGCGGATCAGCCGTTCCAGCGCCTCGCCTTCGGACCGGCGCATGGCGGCGAACGAGGTCAGCAGGTCAGGCAGGTCTTCCAGCAGGGCCGCACGCAGGGGGGCGGTGTCTTCCTGCCCCGCGCCCTGTTCCAGCACGCCGCGCAGGCCCAGCACATCGGCCGCCGTGGCAGGCGCCAGTGCGACGCCGGTGCCCCGCGCCGCGGCCTCGACCTCGGCCATGCCGCGCAGCACCGCCTGAAGCGTCGAGACATTCACCCGCAGCCCTTCCGCCCCGCCTTCGGCCGCGACCTTCAGCGACAGGCTGACGCTGCCGCGTTGAATAGCCCGGCCCAGTTCGGCCCGCAATGCGGGTTCCAGGCCCTCGATCCAGTCGGGCACCCGAAGACGCAGGTCCAGCCCCTTGCCGTTCACGGAACGGATCTCCCACGTCCAGAGGTGGCCCACCGCCTGCCCCCGCCGCGTCGCAAATCCCGTCATCGAACTGATCATGCCTGCCTTCTCCGTTCCCGGGGCCGTTTACCAAACTGTCAGATTTTCCACCCGCGGATACGAAAGGAGGGGTAGATTAATCCTTGGGTAACCATTGCGGCCGGAGTCGGATCTCCGGGCCGGCGGGGAATAGCAGAGCGGGCCAGACGCGGCAAGTCGCGCCCCCGCCGAAGGAAACGGGAGTAGGGTCATGGGGCTTGGGATCGGTCATCCCGGCGGCGATCGGCCGGGGGCGAATGCTGCGGTGCTGGCGCAGGTGCGGGGCTACTGGCATACCTTGCGCAGCCAGCGCCGGGGGGCGCTGCCGCATCGGTCGGACATCGATCCGCGCGGCATCGCCAACGCGCTGACCTGCGCCTTTCTGGCCGAGCGGATCGCGCCCGGAATGGCGCGCTTCCGGCTGGCGGGCACGCATCTGGCCGATCTGATGGGGATGGATGTGCGCGGAATGCCGGTCGCCTCACTGTTCGACCTTGATGCCCGGCCGCGGCTGACCGAGGTGCTGCAACAGGTTCTGGCCATGCCGGGGATCGGCGATCTGTGGCTGGAATCGCCGCGAGGTCTGGGGCGCGGGCCGCTGCTGGGGCGGATGGTGTTCCTGCCGGTCGAGGGCGACGGCGAGGCGCCGCTGGTGTTCGGCTGTCTGGTGACGGATGGCGCCATCGGCCGCGCGCCGCGGCGCCTGACGATCACCCGTGCGGTGGTCGAGGCGCTGGACAGCGCACCTGCCAGACAGGTGAGCCGCCCCTATCTGCCCGACCTTGCCGAAAGCCCGGCCGCCTATACGCCCAACCGGCCGCATGAGCTGTTCAGCGCCCCGATGACCCCGCCGCCACGCGCCAAACCCGGGCGGGCACATCTGCGGCTGGTGAAATCGGACTGAGCCACCCGTAAACGCAAAGGCCGCCCCCCTGCGGGGGCGGCCCTGTTCATGCGGCAAAGGCCCGGATCAGAGGGCGATGCGCCGTGACGCTTCGCGCATCGCGCTGAGTTCCTCGGCCACAAGGAAGGCCAGTTCCAGCGATTGCGAGGCGTTCAGCCGCGGATCGCAGGCGGTATGATAGCGGCTGGACAGATCCTCGTCCGTCACCGCACGCAGGCCGCCGGTGCATTCGGTCACGTCCTGCCCGGTCATCTCGAAATGGACGCCGCCGGGGATCGTGCCCTCGGCCTTGTGGATCGAGAAGAACTCGCGCACTTCGCGCAGCACGGAATCGAAGGGGCGGGTCTTGTAGCCCGAAGCCGCCTTGATCGTGTTGCCATGCATCGGATCGCAGCACCACAGCACATTGGCGCCTTCCTCGCGGACGGTGCGGATCAGGCGCGGCAGATGCTCGCCCACCGTGCCCGCGCCAAAGCGCGCGATCAGGGTCAGGCGCCCGGCCTCGTTCTGCGGGTTCAGTTTCGCCATCAGGATCTTCAGGTCCTCGGCCGTGGTGGTGGGGCCGCATTTCAGCCCGATCGGGTTCAGCACGCCACGGCAGAATTCGACATGCGCGCCATCGACCTGCCGCGTCCGGTCCCCGATCCAGAGCATGTGCCCCGAACCCGCCACCGGCTGGCCGGTGATCGAGTCGATCCGGCACAGGGATTCTTCGTATTCCAGCAGAAGCGCCTCGTGCGAGGTGTAGAAATCCACCGTCGACAGGTTGTGCGAGGTCGAACCATTGACCCCTGCCGCGGTCATGAAATCCAGCGCGTCGGAAATCCGGTTCGACAGTTCGCGGTAGCGTTCGGCCTTGTCCTGCTCTGAAAAGCCCAGCGTCCAGGAATGGACGCGGTGGATGTCGGCAAAGCCCCCAGTCGAGAAGGCCCGGAGCAGATTCAACGACGCGGCGGCCTGGGTATAGGCCTGAAGCATCCGGTTCGGATCGGGGATCCGCGCGCCCGGCGTGGGATCGAATCCATTGATGATGTCGCCGCGGTAGGACGGCAGTTCCACCCCGCCGATCACTTCGGTCGGCGCCGAGCGCGGCTTGGCGAACTGGCCCGCCATCCGGCCCACCTTCACCACCGGCACCTTGGCGCCATAGGTCAGCACGACCGACATCTGCAACAGCACCCGGAAGGTGTCGCGGATGTTGTCGGCGGAAAATTCGGCAAAGCTTTCGGCGCAGTCGCCGCCCTGAAGCAGGAAGGCCCGGCCCTCGGCGGCCTCGGCCAGCGCCTTCTTCAGTTTGCGCGCCTCGCCGGCGAAGACCAGCGGGGGATATTTGGCAAGCTGCGCCTCGACCGCGGCGACCGCCCCGGCGTCGGGATAGTCGGGCATCTGGATGCGCGGCTTGGCGCGCCAGTCGGATTTGGTCCAGCCCCTGGTCATGAGGGTTCCTCCGGGCAGTTTGCTCTGTCGCGGGCGGTATACGGAAAGCCGCGACCGATGCAAAGGAGAATTGCCCAAATGAGCCGCTTGAAGGCCGGCTGGATTCCTGTTTCACAGGACGGTAAACGACACAAAAGGTCGCATCATGACCAGCACCCCACAGCGCGCGCCCCTTTCCGACAAAAGCAACCGTCCGCGCCGCTTCGTCTTTCTTCTGCTTGACCGCTTCACGATGATCTCGTTTGCGGGCGCGATCGAGCCGTTGCGCATCGCCAACCGCGTGGCGGGGCGCACGCTTTACACCTGGGCGCTGGCCGGCGAAAACGGCACCGAGGCGGTCTGTTCCAACGGGGCGGCCTTCCGGCTGGACATGGGGCTGGGAGAGATCGACCGCGAGGATGTGCTGCTGGTCTGCGGCGGGATCGATGTGCAGAAGGCCACGACCCGGGCGGTGGTGAACTGGCTGCGGCGCGAGGCGCGGCGCGGGGTGACCGTGGGCGGGCTGTGCACCGGGGCCTATGCGCTGGCCAAGGCGGGGTTGCTGGACGGCAGGAAAGCCACGATCCACTGGGAAAATCAGGATGGATTCACCGAGGAATTCGAAGAAGTGCGCCTGACGAAATCGGTGTTCGTGATGGATGGCAACCGTCTGACCACCGCCGGGGGCACCGCCTCGATCGACATGATGCTGAAGATCATCGCCCGCGATCATGGCGACGGGATCGCCAACACCGTGGCGGATCAGTTGATCTATTCCGCGATCCGCACCGATGTGGACACGCAGCGCCTGTCGATCCCGACGCGGATCGGGGTGCGGCATCCGAAACTGGCCCAGGTGATCCAGATGATGGAAACCGCGATCGAAGACCCGATCAGCCCGGCCGATCTGGCCGAGGAGGTGGGCATGTCGACCCGCCAGCTGGAGCGGCTGTTCCGCCGCTACCTCGACCGCTCACCCAAGCGATACTACATGGAGTTGCGGCTTCAGAAGGCGCGCAACCTGCTGATGCAGACCGACATGAGCGTGATCAACGTGGCGCTGGCCTGCGGCTTTGCCAGCCCGTCGCATTTCTCGAAATGCTACCGGGCGCATTACAACACCACCCCCTATCGCGAACGCGGGACGCAAGGGGAAACCGCGCCGGCCAGTCTGTCGGAGTGAGAGCCTTGGGCCGCGCGACGGGGGGCTTTCCGCCCCCCGCACCCCCCGAGGATATTTGTGCCAGAATGAAGAGAACGGGGCCGGAGTGGCGCGGGCTGGGGATCTGCGACGCGTTGGGCGCTTTGATCCCTTTTCTTTTGGCGCGGCGCAAAATAGGCTGAACGGCAGGATTTCGATCCAACATGGGAGTTTTCAATGAAAAAGCTGCTACTGGCCAGCGTGGCCACGCTGGCCCTTGGCGGAGCCGCGGGCGCGGAAGACGTCAAGATCGGCATCATCCTCGGCTTTACCGGACCGCTCGAATCGATCACGCCGAGCATGGCGGCGGGTGCGGAACTGGCGATCAACGAGGTGAATGCGGCGGGCACGCTGCTTGACGGGTCGAAGGTCACCGCGGTGCGCGGCGACTCGACCTGTGTCGATGCCGCCGCCGCCACCGCCGCGGCCGAGCGTCTTGTCACCTCGGACAAGGTGGTTGCGATCTTCGGCGCCGACTGCTCGGGGGTGACCGGGGCGATCCTTCAGGCCGTGTCGCGGCCGAACGGGATCGTGCAGATCTCGCCCTCGTCGACCTCGCCGGCGCTGTCGACCGTCGAGGATGACGGGCTGTTCTTCCGCACCGCGCCGTCGGATGCCCGTCAGGGCGAAGTGATCGCCGAAGTGCTGAAAGACCGCGCGATCAGCTCGGTCGCCATTACCTTCACCAACAACGACTATGGCAAGGGTCTGGCCGAAGCGATCCAGACCGCCTTTGAGGCGGCGGGCGGCAAGGTCACGATCTCGGCCGCGCATGAGGACGGCAAGGCCGACTATTCCGCCGAAGTCGCGGCACTTGCTGCGGCGGGTGGCGAGGTGCTGGTGGTGGCGGGCTATGTCGACCAGGGCGGCAAGGGGGTGATCCAGGCCGCGGTCGACACGGGCGCGTTCTCGACCTTCCTGCTGCCTGACGGCATGTATGGCGAGTCGCTGGTGCAGGCGATCGGATCCGCGATCGACGGCTCGTTCGGGACCATGCCGGGGACCTACAGCGATGGCGCGGCCAAGATTGTCGAAATGGCCAAGGCGGCCGGGTTCGACGGCACCTCGACCTATGTCGGGGAAAGCTATGACGCGGCCTCGCTGATGCTGCTGGCGATGCAGGCGGCGGGCTCGTCGGCCTCGGCCGATTTCAAGGGCAAGATCGAGGAAGTGGCGAACGCGCCTGGGGAAAAGATCTATCCCGGCGATCTGGCGAAGGCGATCGAGCTGATCAAGGCGGGGACTGACATCGACTATGTCGGCGCGACCAATGTCGAACTGATCGGCCCCGGTGAAAGCGCGGGCAGCTTCCGCGAATACACCATCAAGGACGGTCAGTTCGTCACGGACCGCTTCCGCTGACGGCAAGGAGCGTATAAGGGACCGGCACGGCCCGGGGCGAAAGCTGCGCCCTGGGCCGTTGCCTATTGAGAAAGACCCGGCGGCGCGCGGGAGGTCGCGGTGCGGCGGGCGAAGGGGAAGACATGATTGCAGTCGAAAACCTGCACCGGCATTTCGGCGGCTTCCGGGCCGTCGATGGCGCCTCGTTGAAGATCGCGACCGGATCGATCACCGGGCTGATCGGGCCGAATGGCGCGGGAAAGACCACGCTTTTCAACGTGATCGCCGGGCGGCTGAAGCCGACTTCGGGGCGGGTCATGATGGCGGGCGAGGATATCACCGGGCTTGCGCCGCACGAGCTGTTCCACAAGGGGCTGCTGCGGACATTCCAGATCGCGCATGAGTTCGGCTCGATGACGGTTCGGGAAAATCTCATGATGGTTCCGGCGCGGCAGTCGGGCGAAACCCTGTGGAACGCCTGGTTCCGCCGCAAGGCGGTGGCGGCCGAGGAACGGCGGCTGCGCGACAAGGCCGACGAGGTGCTGGAATTCCTGACGATCTCGCATCTGGCGGATGAGAAGGCGGCCAACATCTCGGGCGGGCAGAAGAAGCTGCTGGAGCTGGGCCGGACCATGATGGTGGATGCGCGCATCGTGTTCCTGGACGAGGTGGGCGCCGGGGTGAACCGGACGCTGCTGAACACCATCGGCGATGCCATCGTGCGGCTGAACCAGGAGCGCGGATACACCTTCTGCGTGATCGAGCATGACATGGATTTCATCGCCCGGCTTTGCAATCCGGTGATCTGCATGGCCGAGGGCAAGGTTCTGGCGGAAGGCACGGTCGAGGACGTGAAGAATGACGAGCGGGTGATCGAAGCCTATCTGGGCACCGGGCTGAAGAACAAGGTGGTCGGTCATGCGTGAGTGTGAGGCCGTGACGCATGGAGGATCGGTCGGAGCCTCCGGCGGGGATATTTGGTCCAGAATGAAAGGGCGGGAGGTGCGGCATGGCTGAGCCTTTCCTGATCGGCGAGGGAATGACCGGCGGCTATGGGGCGGCCGACATCCTGCATGGCTGCACGCTGGCGGTGGAGAAGGGCCAGATCGCGGTGATCGTGGGCCCGAACGGCGCCGGCAAGTCCACCGCGATGAAGGCGGTGTTCGGGATGCTGCGGCTGCGGGCGGGTCATGTGCGGCTGGAGGGCGAGGACATCACCGCGCTTTCGCCGCAGGCGCGCGTTGCCAAGGGCATGGCCTTCGTGCCGCAGACCCACAATATCTTTACCTCGATGACGGTCGAGGAAAACCTGGAGATGGGGGCGTTCCTGCGCCGCGACGACATCCGCGGCACGATGGAGCAGGTTTATGAGTTGTTCCCGATCCTGAAGGACAAGCGGCGGCAGGCGGCGGGCGAGTTGTCGGGCGGGCAGCGTCAGCAGGTGGCCGTGGGCCGCGCGCTGATGACCCAGCCCAAGGTTCTGATGCTGGATGAGCCGACGGCGGGTGTCAGCCCCATTGTGATGGACGAATTGTTCGATCGCATCATCGAGGTGGCGCGGACCGGGATCTCGATCCTGATGGTCGAACAGAATGCCCGGCAGGCGCTGATGATTGCCGACCGGGGGTATGTTCTGGTTCAGGGCGCCAACCGCTTCACCGACACGGGGGCGGCATTGATGGCCGATCCCGAGGTGCGCCGTTCGTTCCTGGGGGGGTGAAAGATGGATATCCTGAACGCCCTTGTGGCATTTCTTAATTTCGTTTTCGTGCCGGGGCTGGCCTATGGCGCGCAGCTGGCGCTGGGCGCGCTGGGTGTCACGCTGATCTATGGCATCCTGCGGTTTTCCAACTTTGCCCATGGCGATACCATGGCCTTCGGGACCATGGTGACCATTCTGGTCACCTGGGCGCTGCAATCGGCCGGAATCGGCGCGGGGCCGTTGCCGACGGCGCTGATCGCCCTGCCCTTCGGGATTGCGGCGACGGCTGCGCTGGTGCTGGGCACCGACCGGGCTGTCTATCGCTTTTACCGCAAGCAGAAGGCGGCGCCGACCATTCTGGTCATCGTCTCGCTGGGGGTGATGTTCGTGATGAACGGCATCGTGCGCTTCATCATCGGCGTCGAGGAGATCAGCTTTGCCGATGGCGAGCGGTTTCTGGTCACGGCGGGCGAGTTCCGCGCCATGACCGGCCTGCAGGAGGGGCTGGCGATCCGCACCACGCAGGCAATCACTGTGGTCACGGCGATTGTGGTGATGGTGGCGTTGTTCTGGTTCCTGAACCGCACCCGCACAGGCAAGTCGATGAGGGCCTTTTCCGACAACGAGGATCTGGCACTGCTGTCGGGGATCAATCCCGAGCGGGTGGTGGCCGTTACCTGGATCCTGGCTGCGGCGCTGGCGACCACGGCGGGGGTGCTTTACGGCCTGGACAAAAGTTTCAAGGCCTTCACCTTCTTCCAGCTTCTGTTGCCGATCTTTGCCGCGGCCATCGTTGGCGGGCTTGGCAGCCCGATCGGCGCCATTGCGGGGGGATTTGTCGTCGCCTTTTCCGAGGTCACGGTGACCTATGCCTGGAAGAAGGTGCTGACCTATCTGGTTCCGGCGGACTGGGCGCCTGATGGACTCGTGCAGTTGATGTCGACCGACTACAAGTTCGCGGTCAGCTTCGCGATCCTGATCCTTGTGTTGCTGTTCATGCCCACCGGGCTTTTCAAGGGGAAATCGGTATGAACCGGACGCTCCTGCTATTTGCCTTCGTGGCGGTGCTGTTTCTGGGCACGGGGATGCTGCAAAGCTGGAACTCGGCGCTGGGCATCCTGAACATGGCGCTGATCTCGGCGATCATGGCTTTGGGCGTGAACATGCAATGGGGCTATGCGGGCCTGTTCAATGTGGGCGTCATGGGCTTTGTCGCGCTGGGGGGGCTGGCCGTGGTGCTGACCTCTGCGCCGCCGGTGCCGGGTGCGTTCGCCGCGGGTGGCTGGGGGGTTTTGGGCGCGCTGGTGCTGGGGGCTGCGACCATTGCCGCCGCCATCCAGGTCTGGCGCCGGCTACCGAAGGGTGCGGTCAGGACGCTGGCGCTGCTGGCGGTGCTGGTGGTCGGCTTCTTTGCATTCCGTACGGTCTTCGACCCGGCCGTTGCCGCGATCGAGGCGATCAACCCTGCCCTGTTCGGCAATATCGGCGGGCTGGGCCTGCCGGTTCTTCTGGCCTGGCCCGCGGGCGGGCTTCTGGCTGCGGCCGCGGCCTGGGCCATCGGCAAGACCGCACTGGGGCTGCGGTCGGACTATCTGGCCATTGCGACGCTGGGCATTGCCGAAATCATCATCGCCGTGATGAAGAACGAAGATTGGCTGGCGCGCGGGGTGAAGAACATGATCTCGCTGCCGCGTCCGGTGCCCTATGAGGTCGACCTTCAGCGCAGCGCCGCCTTCGTGGACTGGGCGCAGACCTGGGGCTTCGATCCGATGACGGCCTCGGCCATCGTGGTAAAGCTGTGTTATGCCGGGTTGTTCGGGCTGGTGCTGGTTGCCATCGTCGCGCTGACCGAGCTGGCGCTGAATTCGCCCTGGGGCCGGATGATGCGCGCGATCCGCGACAACGAGGTGGCCGCCGAGGCGATGGGCAAGAACGTCACCCGCCGGCATTTGCAGATCTTCGTTCTGGGGGCTGCGGTGATCGGCATCGCCGGGGCGATGATGACCACGCTGGACAGCCAGTTGACGCCGGGCACCTATCAACCCCTGCGGTTCACCTTCCTGATCTGGGTGATGGTGATCGTCGGCGGGTCGGGCAGCAACTGGGGCGCGGTGCTGGGCGGCTTCCTGATCTGGTGGCTGTGGGTCATGGTCGAGCCGATCGGGCTGACGCTGATCGGGACGGTTACGGCCGGCATGGCGGACGGATCCTGGCTGAAGACGCATTTGCAGGATTCGGCGGCGCATATGCGGCTTTTGACCATGGGGCTGATCCTGCTTCTGGTGCTGCGCTTCTCGCCGCGGGGCCTGATCCCTGGGCGCTGACATGGCGGCGCCGCTGGTCCTGCTGGTGCTGGCGGCCGGCGCCTCGTCGCGGATGCGGGGCGCCGACAAGCTGCTGGGGCAGGTCGGCGGCGCCCCGCTGATTGCGGCGCAGGTTGCCAAGGGGCTGGCGTCGGGCTTGCCGGTCATTGTCACGCTGCCTCCTGACCGGCCACAGCGCGGCACCGCGCTGGACGGGGTGGCGGTGCAGCGCCTGATCGTGGCCGAGGTCGCCGAGGGGCTTGGCGCCTCGATCCGCGCCGGGGTGGCGGCCGCACCCGAAGGCGCTGCGGTGATGATCCTGCTGGCCGACCTGCCAGAGATCACCGCCAACGATCTGGTCCGCATGGTGAAGGCCCATCGTGCCGACCCAAAGTCCATCCTGCGGGCCACCGCCGAGGACGGGCGCCCTGGCCATCCCATCGTGTTTCCGGTCTGGGCGCGGCCGGAACTCGTCAGCCTTCAGGGCGACAACGGCGGGCGCGACATCCTGCGCCGTCACGCGGCGCGGGTGCGGCCGGTGGCGCTGCCGGGCCGCCATGCGGTGACCGACCTTGACACGCCAGAGGACTGGGCGGCATGGCGCGCCGGCCAGCAAAAGGAAAGGGGCCGCTAGAGGCCCCTTTCCCCATCGGTTTTCTCCTTGGGGGAACTTGCACCGATGAAAAGGCGTCTATCGCAAAAGCGCCTGCAACTCCTCGGGCACCGGCGCGGGACGCGCGGCGCCATAGGCGGCCAGCCCCTCGGGGCTGCGCAGATCGGGGAACAGATCGAACAGTTCCTGCCGCTGGGCATTGCCCATCGCGTCCAGAAGCTGCGCCGTGGGCCGGTAGCTTTCGGTCCAGCAGCCATTGGCCAGCACCACCTGATGGCGGTCGAACATGACATGCAGATAGGTGATGCCGGCGCAGTCCACCTGATGGATGCCGCGGCCACCGACCAGATGCTTGGCCGCCACCAGCGCCTCGGGTGTCTGCACATGCAGGCGCGACAGGTTGCGCGCCACCAGCATCCGGTGGTTGGGGCTGACCATCATGTCCCGCTCGGGCAGGCCGCGACCAAGACTGCCCTGCCGGATCGCGATCGGCTTCAGATGCGGATGGGCAGTCAGCAGCGCAGGGTCAATCCGGCGCGAGGCTGTCCAGCGCAGTTCCTGCAACCCGTCGTCACGGGTGATGACCCGGTCGCCCACGCGCAGATCTTCGACCGGCACTTCGCCTTTCGGAGTTGCGATCAGCGTGCCGGGAGTGAAGCAGGCCACCACCGGCGATCCAGCCAGCCCGCCCGGCCCGGCGGCGGAGCCAAGCGCCGGCGCCTTGCCCGGCACGCCGGATTGCCGGCCCGCGGCGGCGGACCGGCAACCGGACCAATCACAGGATGTCAAACGCATGATGCACAATTCATCTTCGGCCAAAGCCTGCACTTCGTCAAAATACCCGCCCCTTCGCATGGCCCCGAACGGCAACCGAAAGAGCGTGCCCACCATGGCGGGATAAGAAAAAGTTTAGCTTTGACGCGATGTTGGCGGAAGCGAAATTGCCGTATCGCTGTGTCGATCGGGCCCGAATCCACGCCGTCTGCGCTGCATTTGACAACCAAGTGGCGAAAAGCCTCTCAACAACCCAAAGCTGCGCCGCGCCGCCCGAAACGTGAGATCAGCCACAGGGCAGATACTTATGCATCACAGCACCATACCAAAGATACTCTCCGGGCACGGCCTGCGCACAATTCACAACTTTGCGCTGAATTATCTTACACCCCTCGCCCAGCGGCGGGACGACCGCTCTGCAAAGGCGTTTTTGCCGCCTGAAAGCCCGCCAAACGCCGCATCCGCAACGAATCGCCTGTCTTTGAAGCCGGGATTTCTGGTGCGGGTGGTCGGACTCGAACCGACATTCCGTGAGGAGGAGGTGTTTGAGACCTCTGCGTCTACCATTCCGCCACACCCGCAAGCGAGGAACCGTTTATCCCGCAGCCCGCGGCCCGTCAATCGGCCGCTGACGCCTGTCGGAGCGGAAACGGCCGAAATCTGACGACACGCGGTCACGGGGGCCGGGATCGATGCGGGCGCGCCGCCACAGGCCCCGGACCCATCCGGGGCGACACGGGCACCGCCGGGCACGGTCGAGGCTTGACCGCAGGCCGGGCGCGTGATGCAACGCGCACCGGCACAGGAAGGCGGAGGCGGGAATGACGCGCAGGTTTGCGATGCTTGTGGCGGCGGCGGGCTCGGCCGGATTGCTGATCGGGGCGCTGGGGTTTCAGTATCTGGTCAGCCTGCCACCCTGCCCGCTTTGCATCTGGCAACGCTGGCCGCATCTTCTGGCGGTGCTGGCCGGGGCGGTGGCGCTGGTCTGGCCGGTGCGGGGCGTGGCTCTTGCGGGGGCGCTTGGCGCGGCCGGGTCGGCCGCCATCGCGGTGTTTCACGCTGGCGTCGAGCAGAAATGGTGGGAAGGCTTCGCCTTCTGCTCGACCGGATCGATCGAGGGAATATCGTCTTCGGATCTACTGAACCCGGCGGTCGATGTGGGCCGCGTCGTGCGCTGCGACGAGATCGCCTGGCAAATGGCCGGCATCTCGATGGCGGGCTGGAACGCGATCATTTCGGCGGCGCTGGTGGCGATCTGGCTTTTCGCCGCCTTCCGGCGCGCCTGATCGATCACAGGAAGATCGGGTTCGACCACGCCCGCCGCCCGCCCGCATCGCGGATGGTGACACGGACGAAGGGGCTGGCGCGGAACCGGGCCAAGGGCATCCGCGCCCGGGTCATCGACAGCCCGTGCACCGCCGTGGCCGCGGTGCCCGCACCTTGCAGGGTGATGGCCGTGACCGCGGAACACTCGATCTCGATCATGTCGCCGTCGATGGCGACCTGACGCAGCTCTGGCCCCTGACTGGAATAGAACGCGCCGCATTTCAGCGCAGCAAGCAGGGCCTCGGGGTCGTTTTCCTCGGCCTTCACCATCACCCAGCCCCCGAAATGGTCGGGTTCGGTGAAATGGGCGTCATCGGTGGCGATCAGCGTCGGGCGCCGCCCCTCGGTCAGCAGAAGATCGGCAAGAGCCGCGCCATCGGGCCGCTCGCAGCCCATGGCACAACCGTGGTTGTAGATCTCGACCGCATGGGCGGCCGAAAGCGCGCGGGCATCGGCCAGCGTCAGCCCCGACCATTGCGGATGCGCAATCGCGACAAAGGCCCCGGCTGCCACCGCGCGGGCCGCAAGATCCGGCCCGCTTTCCTGCGCGGGATCGGCACGAAAATCGGCCACGGCGGGCGGAACGAAATCATCAGGCAGGCCGACGGCAAGGATATGCCAAAGCTCGCCATTGGCCATCGCGCCGGAATGCAGCTCGGCCCCCGGAAGGGTGGTGAAACGGGCAGAGCGAAACGGCCGGGTATCGACGATGGGAAAGCCGTAACGGCCGATGAAATGATCGGTCAGCGACAGGAAGTCATAGCCCTCGTCGGCATAGCGCCGGCAGACCTCGGCCGGATCAAGTGCCCCGTCCGATCGATTGGAATGGGTGTGCAGGTTGCCGCGCCAGAAGCGGCCAGGAGCGGTAAAGGCAGGCAGGGTGCGGGGCATGGCGTCCTCTTGTCGTCGGCCCAGCCTAGCGGCGATCCGTCGGCCTGGGAATGCCCTGCGGCGGGTCTTCCTTCACCAGCAGGCTTCGCTATGCTGGGGCTGCGCAGGCGGAAAGGTCAGGGATGGAAGGCTTCACGCGATATGCGATCTACTGGACGCCAGAGCCGGGACCGCTGGCCCGCTTTGGCGCGGCGTGGCTGGGATGGGATCCGACCACAGCCCAGCCGGTCGAGCATCCGCCGCTTGCCGACCTGCCGCGCGACATCGCGCTGCTGACGCAGGCACCGCGGAAATACGGGCTGCATGGCACGCTGAAAGCGCCGTTCCGGCTGGCCGACGGGCTGGATGTCACCGATCTGCATGCGGCGGTGGTCGCACTTTGCCCCTATCTGGCGCCGGTCACGCTGCCCGGCCTGCGGCTGGGGCGGATCGGCAGCTTCCTTGCGCTGGTGCCCGCGGGCGAGGATGCGGCGCTGTCGGAACTGGCGGCCGAGGTGGTTCGCGCACTGGACGGCTTCCGCGCCCCCCTGACCGCGGCCGAGCACACCCGCCGCCGCCCCGACCGCCTGACCCCGCGCCAGCGCGGCTATCTGGCCGACTGGGGCTATCCCTATGTGTTCGACGACTTCAATTTCCACCTGACCCTGACCGGCGAGTTGCCAGAGGCCGAACTGGCGCAGGTCGCGACTGTGCTGGCGCCCGTGATGGACCCGCTGGTGTCGCAGCCGATCCGGGTGGCAAGCCTGTGCCTGTTCGGCGAGACCACCGACGGCCGGTTCCGGATGCTGGAACGTCTGCCGCTGCTGCGATAACGGCGCCATCACGCGCACGCAGCCCAGCATCCGGCGCGGATCAGGCGCCATACCCCGGACGATCGCCTGCGACTTGGTCTCAGCGACCGCCGCGGCGGTGCATCAGCGCGGCCTTGCGCGCACGCTTGGCTGCGGCACGGCCGGGCTTGGCCTGTGGCTGCGACACCGCCGCCTGTGGCGCGGGGCGGGCCGAAGGGCTGCCGCCTTTGCCAAACAGGTTCATAATTCGGGTGAAGAACCCAGTCTTTGCCATTCTCAATCCTCGAAAAGTTCGCTTTGGCCCGTAACGGGCTCGTCGTCGTCAGGCTGTCGGATGCTCCCCGGAAGCGGTCTGTTGTCCAGAAGCCCCGCGGCCCGCAATTCCTTGATCCCCGGCAGATCGCGGGCGGATTCCAGCCCGAAATGATCCAGAAAGTGATCCGTCACCACAAAGGTCACCGGCCGGCCGGGCGTCATGCGCCGACGCCCGAAGCGGATCCAGTCCATTTCCAGAAGCTGGTCGATGGTGCCGCGGCTGACGGCCACGCCGCGGATCTCCTCGATCTCGGCCCGCGTCACCGGCTGGTGATAGGCGACGATGGCCAGCGTCTCGATCGCGGCGCGCGACAGTTTCTTCTGCTCGACCGTTTCCTTGCGCATCAGGAAACCCAGATCGGCCGCGGTGCGGAAGGCCCAGGCGTCGCCCACCCGCACCAGATGCACGCCGCGGCCCTCATAGCGGCTGCGCAGATGCATCAGCGCCTCGGCCGGGTCGCAGCCATGCGGCATCCGGGCCGAAAGCTCGGCCACCGTCACCGGATCGGCCGAGGCGAACAGGATCGCCTCGACCATGCGTTCCTGTTCGGCCATCACCGGCGCATCGAACAGGCTTTTCTCGGGGCGCTCGTTCATCAGCACTCCTTACGGCGGATCTGGATCGGGGCGAAGGTCTCGCCCTGTCGAACCTCGATCTGGCCCCGTTTCGCCATTTCGAGGATGGCCGCGAAATGCGCCGCGGTAGCAGACCGGCGGCGCATCGGGTGGCCGTCCCAGCCTTCGGGCAGATAGCCGTTCAGGTCGGCCCAGTCACCGAACCAGTTCAGCATTCCACGCATCCGTTCAAGGGCTTGTTCCATGGTGTAGACGTGGTGGCGGTCCATCACGAAGGGGCGGAACTCGTCCTTGGTGCGGATGCGGGCATAGGCGCGCATCAGATCGACCAGTGTCGCGGTCCAGGTCACCTTGCGCTGGAGGGTCACATCTTCGGGCAGGCCGCGAACGAAAAAGTCGCGCCCCCTCTGGTCGCGGGCCATCAGCCGGGCGGCCGCATCGCGCATCGCCTCAAGCCGTTCCAGCTGAAACGCCAGATGGGCGGCCAGATCCTCGGCCGAGGGGCCTTCCTCGGTCGGATCGGGGGGCAGAAGAAGCCGACTTTTCAGATAGGCGAGCCAGGCGGCCATCACCAGATAATCGGCCGCAAGTTCGATCCGCAACTGTTTGGCCTGATTGACGAAAATCATATACTGCTCGGCCAGTTTCAGGACCGAGATCCGGCGAAGGTCCACCTTTTGCGTCCGCGACAGCGTCAGCAGCAGGTCCAGCGGGCCTTCGAACCCCTCGACATCGACGATCAGCGCCTCGGCCGCCAGCCGGTCGGCGACACTGAGCGATCGCCCCTCATCCCAGTCGTCAGCCATGACCATGCCCGGCAAGAAGGCGCGCATGTTCGGCCAGAAGGGCAGCGGTATCCACAGGTTCGGGCGCGCGACGGGCGGCAAGCGCGGCCCGCGCGCGGGCCTCGGCCGCGGGCGTCATCGCGCCGGATGCATCCAGAACGGCCCCCATTTCGGCCAGATCGCCGTTGCAGTGCAGCACCACATCGCAGCCCGCAGCCAAGGCCGCCGCGGCCCGCACACTGATCGGACCGGCAAGCGCCTCCATCGACAGATCATCCGTCATCAGAAGACCCTGAAAGCCGATGGTGCGGCGGATCACCCCGATCATCGCCGGCGAACAGGTCGCGGGACGGGTATCACCCCAAGCCGAAAACACCACATGCGCCGTCATGGCCAGCGGAAGGTCGGCCAGCGCGCGGAAGGGCGCGAAATCGGTGGCCGTCAGCACATCAGCCGCGATCGCGACCGTCGGTAACTGGTGGTGGGTGTCGGCGGCGGCGCGGCCATGGCCCGGAAGATGCTTGACCACCGGCAGAACGCCGCCCGCCAGATGCGCCTCGGCCACGGCCCGCGCCAAAGCCGCCACCTGCGCCGGATCATCCGAGAGGCAGCGGTTGGCCAGAAACGGATGCGTGTCGGGGCCCAGCAGATCGGCCACCGGCGCGCAATTGCCATCGATGCCCACGGCGCGCAATTCCTGCGCGATCAGCCGATAGCGCAGCCACAGCATCCGCGCCGCATCCGGCCCCGCCGTGCGCACCGCCTGAAGCGGCGGCAGCCAGTCATGCCAGAACGGGGGGCGCAGGCGTTGCACGCGGCCGCCTTCCTGATCGACGAAGACCGGCACATCCCGCCCGACCACCACGCGGATTTCCGCAGTCAAAGCAGAAAGTTGCACGGGGTTTTCAATGTTCCGCGCGAACAGGATGAATCCGAACGGGTCGGCCTCGCGGAAAAAGCGACGCTCGGCTTCGGTCAGGCGGGGGCCGGAGCAGCCGAAGATGCAGGCCGACCGGCCGGCCTCGCTCATCGCACGGCGACCGGAATGCAGGCGGTATCTTCGGCCAGAAGCGCCGAGCAGAACCGGCGGGCGTCCGCTTCATCGGCAAAGCCCGAGGCGCGCAGCCGGTAGAAGGTGCGCCCGCCGCTTTGCGCCGAAACCACCACGCGGCCCTTTTCCGACAGCAGCGGACCAAAACGGCCCACCAGCCGGTCCCATTCGCGCCGCGCCGATTCGGCATCGTCGAAGGCGCCAAGCTGGACAAGACGGGTGCCCGCCGGAAGCGAGGCGGAATCGACATCGCGGCTGCTGGCCGCGGCCGGGGCAGCGGCCGCAGCGGGTGCCGGGGCCGCGCGGGTGGCCAGCCGCGCCGGGCGCGGCGGCGGCACCGGCGAGCGTGTGACCGCACCCGGGGGGGCAGGCTCGACCACCGGCATTGCGGTCTCGGGCTCTGGCAGGACGGGCGCGGACATGGTCGGTTCGGGCTCGACCGTATCGGCCAATGCCTCTGCCAGCGCAAGTTTGGTCGCGTCGGCATCGGGGGCGGGAAGGTCAGCCTCGACCGTGGTTTCGGGCGCCACCGTTGCCGCAACAGGCGCCTCAACCGGCGCGGCAGAGGGCGCTTCAAGACCGGGCCCATCCTCCAACGCCAGTTCCACCGGCTTTGGCGCCAGAACCAGCCGCTCGGGCGGGGGCGCGGCCGTGCCCACGGCCGGCACGTCGTTCACCGCCAGGCCCTGATGGGCCGCGATCTCGCCGCCGGGATTGTCGGGGGCGATCCGCATCGGCCCCTCGATCGCGCGCACCACCGGAATTCCGTGCACATCGCGCACCGCCAACCGATAGCCCCAGATCGCCAGCCCAAGGATCAGCGCGATCGACGACACGCCGCCCGCGATGTTGATCAGACGCTGCACCTTTGCAGGCCGCCGCGGGGCATAATAGCCCTCGAAATCGTCGAAATCCACGTCCGCCATGCCCTGCCTCACTGCGCGCGGGGTGAACCCCGGCGCTGCTTGCCTGTTATGCCCCGGCGGATGCATTTTTCAGCGCATTTCTTCGACCGGAGTGACGCCCAAGATACCCAAACCGGCGCAAATCACAACGCCCACGGCCCGGGCAAGGGCGATTTTCGCCTGGGAAGTGGCGGAATCGTCCTGAAGGAAGCGCAAGCCGGGCTCGTCATTGCCGCGGTTCCACAGACCATGCAGGTCCGAGGCCAGTTCGTGCAGATAGAACGCCACCCGGTGCGGCTCGTTCGTGCGGGCGGCGATCTCGACCAGACGGGGCCATTCGGCCAGTTTTCCGATCAGCGAAAGTTCGGCCGGGTGATCCAGCCGGGCCAGATCGGCGGCGGCAAGGGCGGCATCCGACACGTCGATCCCCGCCTCGCGCGCCTTGCGCAGCACCGAGTTGATCCGGGCATTGGCATATTGGACGTAGAAAACCGGGTTCTCCTTCGACTGCTCGAGAACCTTGTCAAAGTCGAAATCCAGCGCCGCGTCGTTCTTGCGCGTCAGCATGACAAAGCGGGTCACATCGGCGCCGACCTGTTCCACCACGTCGCGCAGCGTGACATAGGTGCCGGCGCGCTTCGACATCTTGAAGGGCTCGCCGTTCTTCCACAGCTTCACCAACTGGATCAGCTTGACATCCAGCGGCACGCGACCATCGGACAAGGCCGCGACCGCCGCCTTCATCCGTTTGACGTAACCGCCGTGATCGGCGCCGAAGATGTCGATCAACTGATCGAAGCCGCGGGTCACCTTGTCATAATGGTAGGCGATGTCGGGGGCGAAATAGGTCCAGCTGCCATCGGACTTCTTCACCGGCCGATCCACGTCGTCGCCATGCGCGGTCGAACGGAACAGCGTCTGCTCGCGCGGTTCCCAATCCTCGGGCAGCTTGCCCTTGGGCGGCTCCAGCACGCCTTCGTAGATCAGGCCCATGCCTTCCAGCCGGGCCAGCGCGGCCTCGATCTTGCCGGTGCCGTAAAGCGCCTTTTCGGACGAATAGACATCCATCGTCACGCCAAGCGCGGCCAGATCCTCGCGGATCATCTGCATCATCATTCCGGCCGCAAAATCGCGGACATCGGCCAGCCAGACCGCTTCGGGCTGATCCAGCAGACTGGCGCCGTATTTCGCTTTCAACGCCTCGCCCACCGGGATCAGATAGTCGCCGGGATACAGGCCTTCGCGGATCTCGGGCTCCAGCCCATGCGCCTCGCGGTAGCGTTCAAAGGCCGAGCGCGCCAGCACATCGACCTGCGCACCGCCGTCGTTGATGTAATATTCCCGCGTCACGTTCCAGCCGGCAAAGGCCAGCAGCCGCGCCAGCGCATCACCCACCACCGCGCCCCGCACATGGCCCACATGCATCGGACCCGTGGGGTTGGCCGAGACGAATTCGACGTTCACCTTCTGACCCGCGCCGATGGACGAGCGGCCGTAATCCGCGCCCTGCCCCAGCACATCGGCCACCAGCCCCTGCCAGACCGCAGGCTTCAGCCGCAGATTGAGAAAGCCCGGCCCGGCCACCTCGGCGCCTGCAAGGCGCGGATCGGCCGCCAGACGGGCGGCCAGCACCTCGGCAATGGCGCGCGGCGGCTTGCCCGCGGGCTTGGCCAGCACCATCGCGGCATTGGTCGCCATGTCGCCATGCGCCGGATCGCGCGGAGGCTCGACCGTGACGGCAGAAAGGTCGAGACCTGCGGGAAGATCCCCCGCGGCCGTCATCGCGCCAAGTTCGGCCGTCACGAGATTGCGGATTTCGGTAAAAAGGTTCATTCCGGGACTTGTCCTGACTGTTGCCCCGGCTTTGCCAGAGGCGGGCGCACAGGTCAATGGCGCCCGCCGGACCTGGGGGTCAGGACCGCTCGGCCCGCCATTCCTCGATTGCGGCGTTGGTGTCCTGCCCCGGCGATGTCTGAGCGGCGTGAGCCGCCATGACCGCGGGGGCGCGGGTGCGGAAATAATGCGCCTCGCGCGAGCCGAAGTAGAAGCCCACGATCGCCGCCAACAGCCACCACAGCGGATCGGGCACCAGCGCCAGCCCCGACATGCGGGTGCCGAAACTTTCCGGGTCCACCATCGCATAGGTGAACAGCGCCAACGTGCCAAACGCCAGCATCGGCCGCGGCAGCCGGTTCACCCCGTTCACGATCCGATCAAACAGGCTGTTGCCACCATTGGCAAATTCTTCGGAAAACTGCTGCAAAGCCTCGCTTTGCGCCTGCGCCGACAACTCCATCTCGCGCGTGGCATTGGGGCGGAACACCTCGGCCACGTCCTTCACGGTCTGCCCGAAGGCCGCCACCCCCTCGCTTCCGCCGACGATCCGTCCGATCAAGCCCATTTTTCCACCCTCGCCTTGTGCTGCTCGTCGCTCAACCGATAGCGCGCGGCCATGAACTCCTCGGCGCGGGTGATCCAGCCGCCCTTGCCGCCATCGCGCCGGCAGGCGTATTTGCGCGACGCCGGCCGGGCGTCGGCCAGCGAATAGTAATAATTGCGCCGGGCAATGGCATAGGCATCAGCCAGATGGCCCGAGGCGGCTTCCCACGCCGACTGGGCGGCGCGGATGGTGATCGGGCCAATCAGGCCATCGGCGGTGCAGGGAAAGCCCATGTCGGTCAACAGGCGCTGCAACACCATCACCGCATTGGCGCCGGCATTCACATACATGTCGAACACCGAGGGCTGGATCGCCTCGGGCAGGTTGCCGACACCCGGGCGGCGGAAGTAATGTTCGATGAAGATCTGCTCGGCCTGCGCGCGGGTCAGTTTGCGCACATCCTCGACCTCGACCTTGCCATCGCCCGTGGTGTCGAAACCCAGCCGGCGCAGCGTGCCGATGGTCACGCCATAGTTGGTGGCACCGCCCGGATCGTCGGGGTCGTTGACGAAGCCGCCCTCGCGGGCGACGATCTCTTTTGCAATCTGCTGAACGGTCCGCATGGCATCCCCAAAGCCGTTGTCCGGGGCGCAGCCTGTCAGAGCCGGTTCAAACCGTGGTTAATCAGCCGTTCGGCGGGGTCTCGTGCTGGAACACGCCCTGCTCTTTCAGCGCATCCACGACTTCCTTGGGCATGTAGGATTCGTCATGCTTGGCAAGGATCTCGGTGGCGACGAAGGTGCCGTCCACCAGCCGCCCGGTGCCGACCATGCCGGCATTCTCGGCAAACAGGTCGGGCAGGACGCCCTTGTAGCTGACGGGAACGGTGGCGTTGGTGTCGGTCACGCGGAAGGTGACGGTTTCACCCTGACCCCGGGTCAGGCTGCCCTTCTCGACCAGACCGCCGATGCGGAACACCTCGGTCGCGGGCGGCGGCGCCTCGACCACCTGGCTGGGCGAGCGGAAGAAGTTGATCCCGTCACGCATCCCAAAGCCGATCAGCGCCGTCGACCCCGCCAGCGCCACGAATGCCAGCGCGATGATCTGGATACGGCGTTTCTTCTTCAGACCCTTCATCGGTTCCTCATCCTGCGGTCACGTCACGGGAACAGCGGTGCAAGCATCAGGCCGGTCGCCTCGTCCAGCCCCAGCATCAGATTGGCATTCTGCATCGCCTGCCCAGAGCTGCCCTTGCACAGATTGTCCAGCGCCACGACCACCATGGCGCGCCCCGGGATGCGATCCCCGATCACGCCGACATGAACGAAATTCGAACCCCGGATATCCCGGGTCGAGGGAAGCGCGCCGAACGGCAGCACTTCAAGAAACGTTTCCGTGAGATAGCGATCAAACAACGCCTTGTGCACCGCCCGCGGGTCGCCCTTGACATAGACATTGGCCAGAATCCCGCGGTTCATCGGCGTCAGATGCGGTGTGAACTGCACCCGCACCGGGCGCCCTGCGGCGCGCGAGAACTCTTGATCGAATTCGCCAAGATGGCGGTGCTTGCCGCCCGCGGAATAGGGATGCGTGCCTTCCGACAGCTCGGCGTGCAGCAGGTTTTCCTTCAGGCTGCGCCCCGCCCCCGAGACCCCGGCCTTCAGGTCGATCAGGATATCGTCAAGGTCGATCACCCCCGCCTCGATCAGCGGCCGGATCGCATATTGCCCCGCGGCGGCGTTGCAGCCGGTGCCCGCCACCAGCCGGGCCGAGCGGATCTCGGCGCGGTAGAACTCGGTCAGGCCATAGACCGCTTCGGCCTGAAGATCGGGCGCGGCATGAGGCTTGCCATACCATGTCTCGTAATCCGCAGGATCGCGCAGCCGGAAATCGGCCGACAGATCCACCACCTTCAGATCGCGCGGCAAACGGGCGATCACCTCTTGCGACGTCGCATGAGGAAGCGCGCAGAAGGCAAGGTCCACGCGGGAAAAATCGATATCTTCGATCTTTTGCAGCTGCGGCAGGTCCAGATGGCGCAGGAACGGAAACACCTCGGCCATGGCCATCCCGGCCTTGCGGTCGCCCGACAGCGCGACGATGCGCATCTTCGGATGGGTGGCAATCAGCCGGACCAACTCGGCCCCGGTATAGCCCGAGGCGCCAAGAATGGCGATTTTGTGTTCCATATCCGTATCTTCCGTTGGGTTCCCGTTACGCGGCCTGAAATTCGATCCGCCGTTTCAGGAACTGCGTCGCCTTGTTCGAGACCGACTTCGGATCGCCCGTGGTCAGGAACTTCGACTCTGTGCCACGGCCAAGGAATTCCGGCCTGCGCGCCAGATAATCCGCAAGGCTTTCGGCCACAAGGTTCGCCTGCGAATAGACCGTCACCCCGGCCCCCAGCGCATCCTGGAACACCGGCTCCATCAGTGGATAATGGGTGCAGCCAAGGATCGCGGCCTGCGGATGCGGCATCCGCCGTTTCAGCGCCTCGACATGGCTTCGCACAAGGGCCTCGGCCAGAATCTCGTCGCCCTGCTCGATCGCATCGACCACACCGCCGCAGGGCTGGGCTTCGACATCCACGCCGATCGCGCGATAGGCCAGTTCGCGCTGGAAGGCGCGGCTGGCCACCGTCGCCGGCGTGGCAAACAGTGCCACATGCTTCACCGCCACCTCGCGCGGGGGGCTGTTGTCGCCCCACTGGCGTTCGGTCAGTGCCTCGATCAGCGGGACGAACACCCCCAGCACGCGCTTGTCGCGGGGAATCCAGCTTTCCTGCATCCGTTTCAACGCCGCCGCCGAAGCGGTGTTGCAGGCAAGGATCACCAGATCGCAACCTTCAGCCCACAGCCGTTCCGTCGCGGCACAGGTCAGTTGAAAGATATCCTCGGCGTCGCGCACGCCATAGGGCGCGTGGGCGTTGTCGCCAAAGTAGACAAACGGCACATCGGGCAGCCGCCGCTGCACCGCATCCAGCACCGTGAGGCCACCCAGCCCCGAATCGAACACACCAACCGCCATGCCTGCCCCCGCCCCTCAGGGTTTGTCTGCTGCGGCCAGCATAGGATCATGCCGCAGCAGACGGAAGCGCCTAGGTGATCGCGGCCCGCTATTGTGCGGCCATCGGCAGCGGTGCCCCGCCCGCGCGGATCGCGGCCAGCAGATCGGCACGCCGCAGCGCGGCCTGTGCGGCACTGGCCTCTTTCACCGGGCCATAGCCCCGGATCGACAGCGGCAGGCGGGTCAGGTCGCGGGCAAGCTCTATCGTCTCGGGGCGCAGCTTTGGCAGGATCTCGGCCATGTCGGCCTCGAACTCGGCGATCAGCCGACGCTCCAACCGGCGTTCGGGGTTCCAGCCGAACGGGTCCAGCGGCGTGCCGCGCAGCGACTTTAGCGCCGCCAGCAGCCGGAACGCCGGGATCACCCATGGCCCGAACTGGCGCTTTTTCGGCCGCTCTTGCCCCTTGCCGGCCAGAAACGGCGGCGCAAGGTGGAAGGTCGGGCGGAAATCACCGTCGAACTCGGCCCGGGCGCGGTCCATCGTTTCCAGATGCAGCCGCGCGACCTCATATTCGTCCTTGTAGGCCAGCAACTGATAATACCCGCGCGCCACGTCCTCGCGCAGCTCGGGCGGGGCACTGTCGACCAGCCGCCGGAACCGCCGGGCCAGCCGGCGAGATTGATAGGCCACCAGACGCGCCTCGCGCCAGGTCACCGGATCGATCGGCGCGGGCGGAACCGGGCAAAGAATGCGTGCGGCATCATTGGGATGCAGCACCGCCCAGCGACCCAGCGCGAAGGCGCGGGCGTTCTGCGCCACGGCTGCGCCGTTCAATTCGATCGCCCGCAGGATCGCCGCCTCGGTCAACGGGATCAGCCCCTTCTGCCATGCTGCGCCAAAGACCAGCATGTTGGAATAGATCGAATCCCCCATAAGCACCCGCGCCAGTTCGGTGGCATCCAGAAACGCCACCCGATCCTGCAACCGCGCCTCAAGAGCGACCTGCATCCTATCTGAAGGCACTCGGAAATCTGTGTTCCGGGTGAACTCTCCGGTCACGATGTCATGGCTGTTGACCACCGCGCCGGTGCGACCCGTGGCCATCAACCCCAAGGTCTTTGCCCCCGCCGTCACCACCAGATCGCCGCCGATCACCGCGTCAGCCTCGCCCACGGCGACCCGGATCGCGCTGATATCCTGCGGGTTTTCGGCAATCCGACAGTGGATGTGAACCGCACCGCCCTTTTGCGCCAAGCCCGCCATCTCGATCATCGCGGCGCCCTTGCCGTCAAGATGGGCCGCCATCGACAGGATCGCCCCCACCGTCACCACGCCTGTGCCGCCGACGCCGGTGACCAGCACGTTATGCGTGCCGCGGATCGGCGGCAGATCGGGTACCGGCAGATGCGGCAAATCGATCTGTGCGGTTGCGGCCTTTTTGGGCCGCGCGCCGTCCAACGTCACAAACGACGGACAAAACCCTGCCAGACAAGAGAAATCCTTGTTGCAGGATGACTGATCGATGGCGCGCTTGCGGCCCAGTTCGGTTTCAACCGGCACGATCGAGACGCAGTTCGACTGCACCCCGCAATCGCCGCAGCCCTCGCAGACATCGGTGTTGATGAACACCCGGCGGTCCATGTCCGGAAAGGTGCCGCGCTTGCGGCGCCGGCGCTTTTCGGCGGCACAGGTCTGGATGTAAACAATGGCCGAAACACCGCTGATCTTGCTGAACCTTTCCTGAACCGCCATCAGGCCGGCGCGTTCGTGGATCTCGATCCCCTTGGGAAAGCGCGACAGGTCCACCCCTTCTTTTGCGTCATGGACCACGGCGATGTGCTGCACGCCCATGGCCTGAGTCTCGCGCACGATCCGGTCTGCGGACAGATTGCCTTCGTTGTGCTGGCCCCCGGTCATCGCCACGGCATCGTTGAACAGGATCTTGTAGGTGATCGTGGTTCCTGCTGCCAGCGCCGCCCGGATCGCCTGAACGCCGGAATGGTTATAGGTGCCGTCGCCCAGATTCTGGAACACATGCGGACGCTTGGAGAACGAAGCTTCCCCGATCCAGTTAGCGCCCTCGCCGCCCATCTGGGTGAAGCCGACCGTCTGGCGGTCCATCCACTGCACCATGTAGTGACAGCCGATCCCGGCATAGGCGCGGCTGCCTTCTGGCACCCGGGTCGAGGTGTTGTGCGGGCAACCCGAACAGAAATACGGCAGCCGCGCCGCCAGATCCTGCGCATTGTCCGCCCGCCGCGCCTCGGCCAGACGGGTCAGACCCGCCTTGACCGCTTCGGTGGCGCGGCCTTCCTCGATCAGGATATTACCGATCTTTTCTGCGATTCCAACGGGATCAAGCGCGAACCTTGTCGGGAACAACTCCTCGCCGCGGTCGTTCTGCCAGCCGTAGATGCGCCGGCCGCGGCGGTCGTTGAAGATCGCCTCTTTCGCCTGCACCTCGATCAGCTTGCGCTTTTCCTCGATGCAGACGATCAGATCCAGCCCCTCGGCCCAGTCCTGAAAGCCCCGGAAATCCAGCGGCCAGACCTGCCCGACCTTGTAGGTGGTGATACCCAACCGCTCGGCCTCGGTCGCGCCGATCCCCAGCAGTTGCAGGGCATGGACCAGATCCAGCCAGCTTTTCCCCGCCGAGACAAAGCCCAGCTTCGCCCCCGGCTTGCCCCAGACCCGGCGATCCATCCGGTTGGCATGGGAAAATGCTTCGGCGGCAAAGCGTTTGTGGTCGATCATCCGCGCTTCCTGCGCCACCGGCGTATCGGCAAGGCGGATGTTCAGCCCGCCCGCCGGCATCGGAAAATCGGGCAGGACGAAGGACAGCCGGTCGGGGCGGCCATCCACCACCGCCGTCGCCTCGACGGTGTCCTTCATGGTCTTCAGCCCCACCCAGACCCCGGCGAACCGCGACAGCGCCCAGCCGTAAAGCCCGTAGTCCAGGATTTCCTGCACGCCTGCGGGCGACAGCACCGGGATATAGGCATCGACCAGCGCCCAGTCCGACTGATGCAGCGTGGTCGAGCTTTCGCCGGTGTGATCGTCGCCCATCGCCATCAGCACCCCACCATGGCGCGAGGTGCCGGCCATGTTGGCGTGCCGCATCACGTCGCCGGTGCGGTCCACCCCCGGCCCCTTGCCATACCAAAGCGCGAAGACCCCGTCGAAACGCCCCTCGCCGCGCAGTTCGGCCTGCTGGCTGCCCCAGATCGCGGTGGCGGCCAGATCCTCGTTCAGCCCCGGCTGGAACAGCACGTCGGCGGCGCGAAGCTCCGCTTCAGCCCGCTCCATCGTCAGATCCACCGCCCCCAAGGGCGAGCCGCGATAGCCGGTGACATAACCGGCCGTGTTCAGCCCCGCCGCCCGGTCGCGCGCCTTCTGCATCAGCATCAGCCGCACCAGCGCCTGCGTTCCGTTCAGAAGAACCGGCGACCGGTCCAGATCATAGCGGTCGGAAAGTCTTACATCCTGCCTGCCCATCGGTCCCCTCCCAGCGACGTTGAACATGCATCCAGTTTAGGTCAAAACGGCTGACCTACAAAGCCGTTTCCAAGCCATGTTTCGATTGCAACCCCGATATGCGATCCGTTAGGGATCATTGCGTAGGGGCCGCCGTCGCGGCGGAGAGTTGCCAGATGGATTGGGACAAGCTTAGAATCTTCCACGCGGTGGCCGATGCCGGCAGCCTGACCCACGCGGGAGACACGCTTCACCTGTCCCAGTCGGCGGTCAGCCGGCAGATCCGCGCGCTGGAAGAAAGTCTGAACACGACGCTTTTCCACCGCCACGCAAGGGGTCTGATTCTCACCGAGCAGGGAGAGCTGCTGTTTGACGCGACCAGCGCCATGGTCAAGCGTCTGGATGCCGCGGCCGCCCGCATCCGCGACAGCGAAGACGAGGTGTTCGGTGAATTGCGCATCACCACGACGACCGGCTTCGGGACGCTCTGGCTTGCGCCGCGGCTGGTGGGGCTTTACAAGGAATACCCCGCGCTCAAGATCGATCTGATGCTTGAGGAACGCGTTCTCGACCTGCCCATGCGCGAGGCCGACGTGGCGATCCGCATGAAGGAACCCAGTCAGGCCGATCTGATCCGCAAGCGGCTGATGTCGATCCGCATGAGGCTTTACGCCTCGCCCGAGTATCTGGCCGAAAATGGCACGCCCGAACGGATGGAGGATTTCTCGCGCCATCGGCTGATCTGCCAGCTTCCCGGTGCGCCGCAGGTGGCGGCCGGCGCCACGCTGGTGCAGGAACTGATGGGGCATGACATCCCCTCGATGCTGACGGTGAACAACTATTACGGCGTGCTTCAGGCGGTGCTGAACAATCTGGGCATCGGGGTGATGCCGGATTATCTGGCAGTGGCCTTTCCCAAGCTGGTCCGCGTGCTGCCCGACGTCGAGTCGGGCGACGTTCCGGTGTTTCTGGCCTACCCCGAAGAGTTGCGCCATTCAAAGCGGGTCGCCGCCTTCCGCGAGTTCGTGATGGAAGAGATCGCACTTTACCGCCGCGCGCAGCAGACCTGACCCCGCCCCCGGCGGGCCACGTTCCATCAAAGCCGCGAACCGTCTGTCAGGGATCAGGAAAACCGCCACAAAGCGACAGCCATGCAGCCCGCGCATGGCGGCAATGCTGCAAGTGCAGCATGATCGTGCTTGAACGCGACGACTCGCGGCCCTAAATCGCTTCTCGAAGCCAGTGATCGAGAGTTTCTCTTGGTGGCTTCATACCTCCCTGTTGGACTTGGGCCGAGCTTCTGCTCGGCCTTTTTTTTGCTTTCCGGTCAGGATTTCATTTTCGTCCAACAGGAAGGCGCATTTTGCGGGCTTCTGTGGCATTTCCGGGCGGATTGCGCGGGGCGCGGCGAAATTTCTTCGGGCCGGAATCCGCGCTCCACCTTCCCCTGATGCGCGTTCCGTCTTAATGAGGCGCCAAAGCCCACGCCGCGGAGACATGCGCCATGACCGAGCCCGTCATCACCCCCGAGCTGATCGCGGCCCACGGCCTCAAACCTGATGAGTATCAGCGTATCCTTGACATCATCGGGCGAGAGCCGACGTTCACAGAGCTTGGTATCTTCTCGGCGATGTGGAACGAGCATTGTTCCTACAAATCGTCGAAGAAATGGCTGCGCACCCTGCCCACCACCGGCCCGCAGGTGATCTGCGGCCCCGGCGAGAACGCAGGCGTTGTGGATATCGGCGACGGTCAGGCCGTGATCTTCAAGATGGAAAGCCACAACCACCCCTCCTACATCGAACCCTATCAGGGCGCGGCGACCGGCGTGGGCGGCATCCTGCGCGATGTCTTCACCATGGGCGCGCGGCCCATCGCCGCGATGAACGCGCTGTCCTTCGGCGAGCCGAAGCACCCCAAGACCGCCCATATCGTCAAAGGCGTGGTGGAAGGCATCGGCGGCTATGGCAATGCCTTCGGCGTGCCGACGGTGGGCGGCGAAGTCCGCTTTCACCGCGCCTATAACGGCAACTGTCTGGTCAACGCCTTTGCGGCGGGCCTCGCGGACGCCGACAAGATCTTCTACTCGGCCGCCTCGGGTGTCGGCATGCCGGTGGTTTATCTCGGCGCCAAGACGGGGCGTGATGGCGTGGGCGGCGCCACCATGGCCTCGGCCGAGTTCGACGACACGATCGAGGAAAAGCGCCCCACCGTTCAGGTCGGTGACCCCTTCACCGAAAAGCGGCTGCTGGAAGCCTGTCTTGAACTGATGGCCTCGGATTCGGTCATCTCGATTCAGGACATGGGCGCCGCGGGCCTTACATGCTCGGCGGTCGAGATGGGCGACAAGGGCGATCTGGGCATCAAGCTGCAACTGGATGCCGTGCCCCAGCGCGAAGCCAACATGACCGCCTATGAGATGATGCTGTCCGAAAGCCAGGAACGCATGCTCATGGTGCTGAAGCCCGAGAAAGAGGCCGAGGCCCGCGCGATCTTCCAGAAATGGGATCTGGATTTCGCCATCGTCGGCGAAACCATCCCCGAAGACCGTTTCCTGATCCTGCACGGGAATGAGGTCAAGGCCGACCTGCCGCTGAAGGCGCTGTCGGGCAACGCGCCCGAATATGACCGCCCGTGGATCGAAACGCCGCCCGCGGCGCCCATGGCCGAGGTGCCCGAGATCGACGCCATCGACGGGCTGAAGGCGCTGATCGGCTCGCCCTCTTATGCGCACAAGGCCTGGGTCTGGGAACAATATGACAGTCAGGTGATGGCCGACACCGTGCGCGCCCCCGGTCTTGGCGCGGGCGTCGTGCGCGTGCATGGGACGCCCAAGGCACTGGCCTTCACCTCGGACGTGACGCCGCGCTACGTCAAGGCCAACCCGTTCGAGGGCGGCAAACAGGCGGTGGCCGAGGCCTACCGCAACCTGACCGCCGTGGGCGCAACGCCGCTTGCGACCACCGACAACATGAACTTCGGCAACCCGGAAAAGCCGGAAATCATGGGCCAGTTCGTCGGCGCGATCAAAGGCATCGGCGCAGCGGTGGCCGCACTCGACATGCCGATCGTGTCGGGCAACGTCTCGCTTTACAATGAAACCGACGGCGTGGCGATCCTGCCCACCCCCACCATTGGCGCCGTGGGCCTGCTGAACACGCTGGACGAGATGATCGCCGGCCAGCCCGAAGAAGGCGACGTAGCGCTGGTGATCGGCGAGACCATGGGCCATCTTGGTCAATCCGCCCTTCTGGCCGAACTCCTCGGCCGCGAAGATGGCGACGCCCCCCATGTCGACCTCGAAGCCGAGCGTCGCCACGGCGACTTCCTGCGCGCCAACCGCAAACATGTGACCGCCGCCACGGACCTCTCGGATGGGGGCCTTGCGCTGGCCGCCTTCAAAATGGCGGAAGGTGCGGGCCTGGGGTTGACGCTGACGGTCACCGGCACCGCGAACCTCTTCGGCGAGGATCAGGCCCGCTATCTGGTTGCCTGCCACCCCGACCAGACCAAGGCGCTTCAGGCCGCGGCCGAAGCCGCCGGCGTGCCTCTGGCGCAGGTGGGCCAGTTCGGCGGCGACTGGGTGACGTTGGGCACCGCCTCTGCCCCGCTGGTCGAACTTTCACGCCTCTATCGCGCGGCGTTCGCCACCGCCATCGTCTGACGCTTTTGTGGGCAGAGGCCGAACCCCGGCCCCTGCCCGTCTGGCCCCGCTTGCGCGCGTCCTGCACCCGTCCTACATCTTCAAAGAACTTGACCGCACAGGATCTCACGCATGGCCATGGAAGCCCAGGACATCGAAAATCTCATCCGCGCCAGTTTCCCGCAGGCAAAGATCACCATCACTGACCTCGCAGGCGACGGGAACCACTGGGCGGCCGAAGTGATCGACGAAAGCTTCCGCGGCCTGAACCGGGTACAGCAGCAGCGCGCGGTCTATGCCTCGCTCAAGGGAAAGATGGACGGCGCGCATGGCGAGCTCCATGCCCTGGCGCTGACCACAAAGGTTCCCGACTGACCGCCGCGCCCGACCGCCCACCCGTCAGCCCCCCCGACCGATCCCCTCGCAACCAAGGACGATCCGCAATGACCACCACCGCCGAAGAACAGATCCGTGACATGGTCACCACGAACGACGTGGTGCTGTTCATGAAGGGCACGGCCTCGATGCCCCAGTGCGGCTTTTCCAGCCGCGTGGCGGGTGTGCTGAATTACATGAAGGTCACCTACAAGGATGTGAACGTCCTCGAAGACGCCGACATCCGCCAGGGGATCAAGGATTTCTCCGACTGGCCCACCATCCCGCAACTCTACGTCAAAGGAGAGTTCATCGGCGGCTGTGACATCGTCACCGAGATGACCCTGTCGGGCGAACTCGACCAGCTGTTCGCCAAGCAGGGCGTGACCTTCGACAAGGACGCCGCCGACAAGATCCGCGAAGCCAACGCCTGACGACCACACCCGGGCGCGCCCACCCCGGCGCGCCCTTGGCCGCCACAGCCCTGCGCGCCCTCAGGTCAGGGCGCACCGTTCCCGCAGGGCACGGCAAGCCGACACGGCCTTTCCCATTCATTCTGGCCCAAATATCCTCGGGGGGAGTCGCCCCTTCAGGGGCGACCGGGGGGCAGACAGCCCCCCGCGCCTCCGGATGAAGGTCACGCCCGGGCACGCTCCTCAAGACCCGCCGCCAATGCCTCGGCCCGCGCGGCCAGTTCCGCCATCGCTTCCTTGACCGAAGGCGGGATCACCGGAACCTCGATCCGCTCCGGCTCTGGCAAGGGGCGCGCCTCAAGCGCCGCCACCTCGGCGCGCAGACGCCGCAGTTCGTCCTCCAGGCCCGCCATGCGGTCGGCCAGCATCAGCCCCGCCATCAGCAACAGGCGCGACTCGGTCATGCGCCCCATTTGCTGCACCACGGGCGCCGCTTCGGCATCCAGAAGCGCCGCGGCGGCGCGCAGGAAATCCTCTTCACCGGGCTGGCAGACCACTTCGAAGGTCTTGCCGCCGATCATGATCGACAATTCAGGCATCCTGACGGCCCTCCGCGATCAGGGGTTCCAGCGCGGTCAGAATCTCTTCGACCTCGGCGGTCTCGGCGGCCCGTGCCGCCCGCAACGCCTCAAGCTCGACCACCATGCTGCGGTTCAGCAGCTGCGGATCGGCCACGCCTTCGGCCTGCGCCTCGCGCAGGCTGCGCAGCGCCTCGCGCAGGTGGCCGGTGGTCTTCTTCATCCGCTGAAGCTCCAGCCCCTGCACATCCAGATGGCGCGTCAGCGCCTCGACCTGTTCCTCAAGCGCCCCGATACGCGACGCATCGCGATCCTTCACCGCCTTCAACCGCTCGGCAAGCTGGGCATTGACCATCCGCTCTTCCTCCAACGCGGCCTGAAGCGGGTTTTCCGCCGGCATGGTCGGGATCGCGTCGATCCCGGCGCCGATCCGTTCCAGAGCGGCCGAGATCCGGCGCTCGAGTTCCTCCAGTTCCTGCATGCGGTCTGCCTTTCCGTTCCGTTCCTGCCGGGCCGTCCGCAACTGCCCTGCGGCGGCACATTGTCGCGCGAATCGTATCCGCCCGGCCATTTCCGCGATCTTAGCGCATCCGTCCGCCCCCTTGCGCCCCCCTTTGGCATCAGAAGCAGGCCGGCGCGCTTGATCTTGCCGGTCGGGCTGATATGCAGCCCCAGAGCGGTGCGTGCAAGGATGTCGCGCCGGGGGGATCATCAGCCGGAGAATTGCCGTGGACATTTCGAGCCTGCGCCAGCAGCATCCCGATCACTGGAAGAAAGCCTGCGCCATCCGCACCCTGACGCTCGACGCCGTCGCGGCGGCGAACTCGGGCCACTCCGGTATGCCGATGGGCATGGCCGATGTGGCCACGGTGCTTTACGAAAAGCACATGGTGTTTGACGCCAAGGCCCCCGACTGGCCGAACCGCGACCGGTTCGTGCTGTCGGCCGGCCATGGCTCGATGCTGGTCTATTCGCTGCTTCACCTGACCGGAGACCCGGAATTCCCGATCGAGGAATTGAAGAACTTCCGCCAATGGGGCGCCCGGACCGCCGGCCACCCCGAGAATTTCCTTGCCAAAGGCATCGAGACCACGACCGGCCCGCTGGGTCAGGGCCTGTCGATGGCGGTGGGCCTTGCCATGGCGGAAGAGTCGCTGCGCGCCCGCTGGGGTGCGAAGATCATCGATCACTACACCTATTGCATCGCCGGCGACGGCTGCCTGATGGAAGGCGTCAGCCAGGAGGCCATCGGCCTTGCCGGCCGGCACGAACTGTCGCGGCTGATCGTGCTGTGGGACAACAACGGCATCACCATCGATGGCAAGGTGTCGCTGTCGGATCGCACCGACCAGAAGGCACGTTTCGCCGCCTCGGGCTGGGATGTGTTCGAATGTGACGGCCACGATCCCGTCGACATCGACCGGGCGATCACCGCGGCCAAGGCGTCCAAAGGCCCGGCCTTCGTCGCCTGCACCACCCATATCGCGCTGGGGTCTTCGGCACAGGACACGTCGAAAGGCCATGGCGCGCTGACCGACGCCAAGCTGATAGCCGACACCAAGGCCGCCTATGGCTGGACCCACGGCGCCTTCGAGATCCCGTCGGACGTGAAACAGGCGTGGGAGGCGATCGGCTCGCGCGGGGCCGAGGCCCGCAAGGCGTGGGAAGACCGTCTGGCGGCACTGTCGGATGCCAAGCGCGCCCTGTTCGAACAGCAGTTCTCGGGCGATGTGCCGAAGAAGCTGTCGGCCACCATCCGCAACGTGAAAAAGCAGGCCGCCGAAACCGCGCCCAAGGTCGCGACCCGGCGCGCCTCGGAAATCGTGCTGGAAGCGGTCAACCCGATCGCGACCGAAACCCTTGGCGGCTCGGCCGACCTGACGGGTTCCAACAACACCAAGACCGCCGATCTGGGCGTGTTCGACCCGATCAACCGCAAGGGTCGCTACGTCTATTACGGCATCCGTGAACATGGCATGGCCGCGGCGATGAACGGCATGGCGCTGCACGGCGGCCTGCGCCCCTATGGCGGCACCTTCATGTGCTTTGCCGACTACTGCCGCCCGGCGGTGCGTCTGTCGGCGCTGATGCATGTGCCGGTGGTCTATGTCTTCACCCATGACTCGATCGGTCTGGGCGAGGACGGCCCGACCCACCAGCCGGTGGAACATCTGGCCAGCCTGCGGGCGATGCCCAACATGCTGGTGTTCCGCCCGGCCGACCTGACCGAAACCGCCGAAGCCTGGGAAATCGCGCTGTCCCAGAAGGCCACCCCGTCGGTTCTGGCGCTGTCGCGGCAAAACCTGCCCGCCGTGCGCAAGACCCACACCAACAAGAACCTTGTCGCGCAGGGCGCCTATGTCCTTGAAGAAGCGACCGGCAAGCGTCAGGTGATCCTGATCGCCTCGGGGTCCGAGGTCGAGGTGGCGCTGAAAGCCCGCGAGGCGCTTGAGGCCGAAGGCATCGGCACCCGCGTCGTCTCGATGCCCTGCATGGAACTGTTTGCCGCGCAGGACGAAGCCTACCGCCGCAAGGTTCTGCCCCCCGGCGCCGTCCGCATCGCCATCGAGGCCGGCGTCCGCATGGGCTGGGACCGATGGCTTCTGGGCGAGCGTGGCCGCGAGGGCAAGGACGGCTTCATCGGCATGACCGGCTTTGGCGCCTCGGCCCCGGCCGAGCGGCTGTATCAGGAATTCGGGATCACCCCCGAAGCGACCGTCGCCAAGGCCAAGGCACTGCTGGGCTGACCTTCGATCCAGAAACAGGAACGCCGCGTCCCGAAAGGGGCGCGGCGTTTTCCGGTGCCCCGCCTGCAAGGGCAGGCGCCGGCCGCGGTGATCAGAGGCGGCCGCCCGCGCGCTTCGGCAGCAGCCGCGACACCAGCCCCCAGACCGGCGCAATGACCCGTGTCGCCACCGGGATCAGTGCCGCGCCCAGCAACAGCCCGAACAGCCCGTCCAGCCCGGCCGTCACCGCCCAGTCCAAGACCCCCTGCGCACCCGGCACCAGTGCCGAAACGGCATGGGCGATGTTGTGGATCTGGTGGTAAAGCCAGCCCCAGCCCATCTGATCCAGCCCATGGATCACGATGGCACCGCCGACCCAGATCATCGCCGCCGTGCCCACCACGGTCAGCGCCGACAGGAACTTCGGCATCCCATGCACGATTCCCCGTCCCAGTGCCCGCGTCGGCGCAAACCGGCCTTTCAGGCTCAGGAACACCCCCACATCGTCGGCCTTCACGATCATCGCCACGCCACCATAGACCAGCGCGGTGATCCCCACCCCGGCCGCCGCCAGTGCCGCGGCCTGCATGACGATGCTGCCCTGCGGCAGTGCGGCCAGCGCGATGGTCATGATCTCGGCCGACAGGATGAAATCGGTCTTGATCGCCCCCGCGACCTTTTCTTCTTCCAGATGCGCAGGATCGCCGTCGGGGGCGGCCTCGCCCGGATGGTGGGGGGCAAAGGCGTGGATGACCTTTTCGGCGCCCTCAAAGCACAGATAGGCCCCGCCCAGCATCAAAAGCGGCGCGATCGCCCAAGGCGCAAAGGCCGACAGCAGAAGCGCCGCCGGCAACAGCACCACCAGCTTGTTGAACAGCGACCCCTTGGCGATGCGCCAGACGATCGGCAATTCGCGCGAGGCATCGAAGCCGTGGACATATTTCGGCGTCACCGCCGCATCGTCGATCACCGCGCCCGCGGCCTTGGCCCCGGCCTTGGTGGCCTGCCCGATCACATCATCCACCGAAGCCGCCGCCACCTTGGCAATCGAGGCGACATCGTCGAGAAGCGCGAGCAAACCGCTCATGTCCTGATCCTTCCGAAACCCTGCCCGAACCTTCTGGCAGATGCGGGGCCGGTTTCGCAAGCGTGGCCCATGGCTTTGCCCAGGCATGACTTGCCGCCCGCCGCTGTGATGCAGCCGCGGGGCATCACAGCCGGCTTTCACCCCGGGCAACCTGCCGCCACCCGCCGCTGTGATGCGGGCGCGGGGCACCGCCACCGGCTTTCCCTGCGCGCGAACTGCCGCTAGCCTGCGCCCGCCCAGCCGGAGTCCGCCGCCATGACCGACCGCGTCGCCCTTGTTCTTGCCGCCCTGATCCTTGCGGCGCTTGCGCTGGACTTCTGGCTGTTCGGGGCGGCGGGCGGGCTGATCGTGCTGCGCAAACTGTCACAGCTTGTGGATTATCTGATCTTCTGGCGTTGAATCGCGCCAGTCTTTGGTTGAATTGCGCGCCATTCTGGGATGGTTAGCCTACAGACCGTCCGGAGGCGCGCGACTCGCACGGCGCCCCCGCAAATCCTGGGAGAGCTCTATGACCGTGAAAGTGGCAATCAACGGCTTTGGCCGCATCGGACGCAACGTGCTGCGCGCCATCGTCGAATCGGGCCGGACCGATATCGAGGTGGTGGCGATCAACGACCTTGGCCCGGTCGAAACCAACGCCCACCTGCTGCGCTTTGACAGCGTCCATGGCCGCTTCCCCGCGACGGTCACCACCACCGAAACCACCATCGACGTGGGCCGCGGCCCGATCATGGTGACCGCGATCCGCAACCCGGCCGAGCTTCCCTGGGGCCATGTCGACATCGTGATGGAATGCACCGGCATCTTCACCGACAAGGACAAGGCCAAGATCCATCTGGAAAACGGCGCCAAGCGCGTTCTGGTCTCGGCTCCCTCGACCGGCGCAGACAAGACCATCGTCTATGGCGTCAACCATGACACGCTGACGGCCGCGGATCTGGTGGTCTCGAACGCCTCGTGCACGACCAACTGCCTGTCGCCGGTGGCGCAGGTGCTGCACCAGGCCGTGGGCATCACCAAAGGCTTCATGACCACGATCCACAGCTACACCGGCGACCAGCCGACGCTGGACACGATGCACAAGGATCTCTACCGCGCCCGCGCCGCGGCACTGTCGATGATCCCGACCTCGACCGGGGCGGCGAAGGCGGTGGGCCTTGTGCTGCCGGAACTGAAGGGCAAGCTGGACGGTGTGGCGATCCGGGTGCCGACGCCGAACGTCTCGGTGGTCGATCTGGTGTTCGAAGCCAGCCGCGCCACCACCGTCGAAGAAGTGAACGCCGCGATCCGCGCCGCCGCCGATGGCCGCCTGAACGGCATCCTTGGCTATACCGACGCGCCGAACGTCTCGTCCGACTTCAACCACGATCCGCACTCGTCGATCTTCCACATGGACCAGACCAAGGTCATGGAAGGCAACATGGTCCGCATCCTGACCTGGTATGACAACGAATGGGGCTTCTCGAACCGCATGGCTGACACCGCCGTGGCGATGGGCAAGCTGATCTGACCGCGACAGTCAAAAGGGCCGGCGAAGACGCCGGCCCCTTCGGATATCGGGGCCGGCGTCTTCGTCGGCCTTTGACATTTCAGCGGAATTTGGTGGCCAGCGCCTCTTGCACCGCAGGCGTCACAAAGCTGGAGACATCGCCGCCCAGCCGGGCGATCTCTTTCACCAGCTTCGAGGCGATGGCCTGCCGACGCGCATCCGCCATCAGGAACACCGTCTCGATACTGGCATCAAGGGCGCGGTTCATCCCCACCATCTGAAACTCGTATTCGAAATCGGCCACCGCCCGCAGACCGCGCAGGATCACGGTGGCGCCCACGTCGCGGGCACAGTCGATCAACAGATTCTCGAACGGATGCACGACGATCTCGCCGCCACAGGCGGCGGCGATGCAGCGGCACTCGGCCTCGACCATCTGCACCCGTTCTTCCAGACGGAACAGCGGACCCTTGTCCCGGTTGATCGCGACGCCGATCACCAGCCGGTCCACCAACGCCATCGCGCGCTGGATGATGTCGACATGCCCGAGGGTGATCGGGTCGAAGGTGCCGGGATAAAGACCGATGCGCATACTGCCCCCTTTTGCTCGACAGGCACGCAAACCCATCGCGCTTCGGGATGCAAGAGCCAAAAGCCGCGTCAGAATCCCTTGATCATGCCCTCAAGGGCATCATTCTCCATCGACAGTTCCGACAGCCGCGCCTTGACCACATCGCCGATCGAGATCAGCCCCACCATCTCGCCCTCGGCCATCACCGGCAGGTGGCGAAAGCGGCCCTCGGTCATCAGTTGCATGATGCCATGCGCCTCGTCGGTGCAGGTGCAGGTGACGATACGGGCGGTCATGATCGTCTCGACCGTCTCGGTCAGGATCGCAGGGCCGCGCCGGCCCAGTTCGCGCACGATGTCGCGTTCGGACACCATGCCCTCGGGGCGCTTGCCATCGCGCGAGACGACCACCGCGCCGATCCGGCGGGCCGACAGCACCTCGACCACCTTCGCCACACTCAACCCCGGCGGAACCGTCACTATACCGTCGTCCGACTTCGCTTTCAGGATCTGCTGAACCAGCATGGCGGATCTCCTCCCGATTTTCTCTGTCCGGGAATCAATGTAACGCAATTTCCGCGCGAGTCATGCCCTCGAGTCGCGCGACCTCGCGGCGTATCCCCTGCACCAGCGCATCGGCAAACCGGGTCATCCGCTCGGTCCGGGCATCGTCCTGATGCCGGATCAGCCAGAACGTCCGCGTCAGACTGAGCAGTTCGGGCAGCACCTTCACCAGTTCGGGTGCCGCCGGCAGCGCGAAATCATGCACGATCCCGACCCCGGCGCCGGCCCGAAGCCAGTTCAACTGAACCGAGACCGAGTTCGACGCGAAGGGCACCGCCCCCGCGCCGATGCCCTTCAGATAGTCCAGTTCCTTGTCGAAGATCATGTCGGGGATATAACCCACCAGCCGATGCGCCCGCAGATCCTCCAACGTGCGGATTGGCTTGTGCTGCGCCAGATATGCGCGGTGGGCGGCCAGATGCAGCCGATAATCCGCCAGCTTCTGCACCCGCAGCCGTCCGGCCTCGGGGCGGCTGACGCCGATGGCCATATCGGCCTCGCGCTTGGACAGGTTGAAGACCCGCGGCAGGGCCACGATCTGCACCTCAAGCCCCGGATTGGCATCGCAGATCGCGGTCAGCACCTGCGGCAGCAGATAGTTGGCACATCCATCCGGCGCCCCGATCCGGATCTGCCCCGACAGGCCAAAGGCGCCCTGCACCTCCTCGACCGCGGCGGCCATGGCTTGCTCGGCCCGCTCGGCATGGGCGCGCACCCGCTGGCCTTCCTCGGTCAGCGCATAGCCCTGCGGGCTTTTGGCAAACAGCCGCGCCCCCACCGCCTGTTCCAGCCGCGCAATGCGCCGCCCGACCGTCGCCGGGTCCAGTTTCAACACCTTGCCCGCCCCCGACAGGCTTTCCGCCCGCGCCACCGCAAGGAACACGCGCAGATCGTCCCAGTCCATCCATGCAATCCTGCAAAACCTTTTTGGAAACTTGCGGCTTTATCGGGCAAAAACGCAAGCCTATCCTGCCGCCACATCAGGGAGGATTCCATGGAAGAGCTTAGCCACTGGATCGACGGCAAACACACCCGCGGCACGTCGGGCCGCTTTGCCGATGTCTTCAACCCGGCCACCGGCGAGGTGCAGGCCCGCGTGCCGCTGGCCTCAAAGGCCGAGCTGGACGCCGCCGTGGCCTCGGCCGCCGCAGCGCAGGTGAAATGGGGCGCCACCAACCCCCAGCGCCGCGCCCGCGTGATGATGGAGGTCGTCCGCCTGCTGAACCGCGACATGGACAAGCTGGCCGAGGCGCTTTCCCGCGAACACGGCAAGACCCTGCCCGACGCCAAGGGCGACGTGCAGCGCGGGCTTGAGGTGATCGAGTTCTGCATCGGCGCCCCCCATCTGCTGAAGGGCGAGTTCACCGACAGCGCCGGCCCCGGCATCGACATGTATTCGATGCGCCAACCGCTGGGCGTGGCCGCCGGCATCACGCCGTTCAACTTCCCCGCCATGATCCCGCTGTGGAAGATGGGCCCGGCCCTTGCCGCCGGCAACGCCTTCATCCTGAAGCCGTCCGAGCGCGACCCCTCGGTGCCCCTGATGCTGGCCGAAATCTTCCAGGAGGCCGGCCTGCCCGACGGCGTGCTGCAAGTGGTGAACGGCGACAAGGAAGCGGTGGATGCGATCCTTGACAACCCGACCATTCAGGCGGTGGGTTTCGTCGGCTCGACCCCGATCGCGGAATACATCTATTCGCGCGGCTGTGCGAACGGCAAGCGCGTGCAATGCTTCGGCGGCGCCAAGAACCACATGATCATCATGCCCGACGCCGACATGGATCAGGCTGCCGATGCGCTGGTGGGCGCCGGCTATGGCGCGGCGGGCGAACGCTGCATGGCGATCTCGGTCGCGGTGCCGGTGGGCGATGCCACCGCCGACGCGCTGATCGAACGGCTGATCCCGCGGATCGAAAAGCTGAAAGTCGGCCCCTACACCGCCGGCAATGATGTGGACTACGGTCCCGTTGTCACGGCTGCGGCGCGCGAAAACATCCTGCGCCTCGTCAATTCCGGCATCGAGCAGGGCGCGAAACTGGTGGTCGACGGCCGCAACTTCTCGCTTCAGGGCTACGAGACCGGCTTTTTCGTCGGCCCGCACCTGTTCGACCACGTCACCCCGCAGATGGACATCTACCGCAAGGAAATCTTCGGCCCCGTCCTGTCGACCGTCCGCGCCGCCTCTTACGAGGAAGCCCTTGGCCTTGCCATGGACCACGAATACGGCAACGGCACTGCGATCTTCACCCGCGACGGCGATACCGCCCGCGATTTCGCCAACCGGGTGAACGTGGGCATGATCGGGATCAACGTGCCGATCCCGGTGCCGCTGGCCTATCACACCTTCGGCGGCTGGAAGAAATCGGCCTTTGGCGACCTGAACCAGCACGGCCCCGACGCCTTCCGCTTCTACACGCGGACAAAAACCATCACCTCGCGCTGGCCCTCGGGGATCCGCGAAGGCTCGGCCTTCAACTTCAAGGCGATGGACTGAAACGGAAAGGGGCGGCCACATCGGCCGCCCCATCCCATTCTGACAGGGTGCCTGTCAGGCGTCCTTGCGCTTCCGGCGCATCGCCACAAGCCCACCAACACCGGCCAGCAGCAGCCAGCCCGCAGCCGGCAGCGGAACGACCGGCGGCTCGCCTTCCTGTGCATAAAGGCTGATGTGCGAGACGTCCTTCGGACCGCCACGGATGCCGGGAGCATCGGGGAAGTTATCCGCGGTAAAGGGCGACTGCCACATACCCGCCGTCTCGGTCACAAGAAACCCGACCAAGGTCGTGCCGCTACCATCCTTGAAGACCAGCATCAGCTTGTCAACGCTGTAAGACAGCGCCTCGACGGCCGCGGTGAAATCGAACGTGCCGGATTGGCCCTCCATTTTGCCCTTTTTGTCCTTGCCCACGAACATCCAGTCGGTGACATCGAAGAAGCCCGGCGCCATGTTGACCGTCAACGGATCCGTGTTCAGAAAATCTTGATCGAAATTGTCCGAGATCGTGCAGTCGTAGGCCGAATCGACCATTTCAAGCGTTCCGGTCGCACATTCGCTGAAGGTCGCGGCGCCGGCACCGGCAGATGCCATGACCGAAAAGGCGATGGCAGCCCCCGCGCTAAGCAATATTCGTCTCATGAAAAATTCCCCTTACAGTCAAATTATCACCACTTTGATAACACATTTTCGGGTTTTCTCAATAAAAATTGGCACCTTTGCGCAACTCGCGCGTGCATGCGGTGATCGGCACAGCCAACCGTCCACCCGCCCCGCCCGCCACACACACCCTTCTCGGAACAGGCATCGAGCGGCCACTTCGCCCCGACGGCGTCCGCCCGGCCAACAAGCAAGGCTCGGCAGAAAGTGCCGCGAAATCATCGCACAAACACATGCGACTCCACTCCACCCGGATCCGCCCCGCCGAAAAGGTCCGCACCGCCGCACCGATCGTCTTGACCCCGCGCCCCGAAAGCCGTCCAGTCAGCCCAACATGATGGAGCTTCCATGAGTTGGATCGACCTTGCCGGCCTGACCGGCCTCCTGCCCGAATCCCGCACACGGCTTGATGCGCTGCGCCAGACCCGAATCCCGCAAGGGACTGCGCTGTTCCATCCGGGCGACGCCGCACAGGGCTTCCTTGTCGTCCTGTCCGGCCGGGTCGAGGTGTTCCTGACCGGCCCCACCGGGCGCGAGATCCTGCTCTATGCGGTCGAACCTGGCCAGTCCTGCGTGCAGACCACCCTCGGCCTGATGGGCGGCGAGGACTACACAGGCGAGGCGATCGCCGCCACCGACGTCACCGCCGTCATCATTCCAAAAGCCACCTTCCTGCGGCTGATGGACGAGTCTGCCACCTTCCGCGGCTTCGTCTTCACCGCCTTCGCCACCCGGATGCAAAGCATGATGCATCTTCTCGAACGCGTGGCCTTCCAGCGCGTCGAAAGCCGCCTCGCCAGCACATTGATTGCCATGGCCTCGCAAGACGAGGTCACCGCCACCCAGGCCGAACTCGCAACCCGCATCGGCTCCGCGCGCGAGGTGGTCTCGCGCCGCCTCGACCAGTTCGCCCGCCGCGGATGGGTGCGGACAGACCGCGGCCGGGTGCATCTGCTCAACCCCGCCGCGCTGCGACGGGTCGCCGCAGCCGACAGCGCCGACTGACCCAAGGTGACCTCGTCACAGACCGAACCCACCCCTGTCCCTACAGTCGCGACATTCCCCGCCCGGCGGGGTGACTCAGGGTAAAGGGACATACCATGTTCAAGACCAACGTCGGCGGCATCGACCGCATTCTTCGCATCGTCGTGGGCCTCGCGCTGCTGGCAGGCTTCTTCCTGCTGCCCGAAGCCAGCTACCGCATGTTCCTGCTGATCGGCATCGTGCCGCTGGCCACCGGCCTGCTGTCGACCTGCCCGCTCTATTCGATCGTCGGCATCAACACCTGCCCGACCAAGAACTGACACAGACCGAGGCGGCGCCCCCGCCGCCTCACCGCTTTCATTCTGGCCCAAATATCCCCGCCGGAGGCTCGACAGCAGCCCCCGGCACCGCCACCTCGACCCATTCCGCGGCAGCGCGGCGCAAGCGGGGCTCGATGCCCCCGAGCGGCGCTACTCCGCCGCTAGCCGCTTCGGCTTCAGCATGTCGCGCAGATAGCGCCCGGTATGCGACGCCTCGACCTCGGCCACCGTCTCGGGCGTGCCTTCGGCCACCACCGTGCCGCCGCCATCGCCGCCCTCGGGACCGATATCGATGATCCAGTCCGCGGTCTTCACCACGTCCAGATTGTGCTCGATCACCACGACCGTATTGCCCTGATCGACCAGTTCGTGCAGCACTTCCAGAAGCTTCTTCACATCCTCGAAATGCAGACCCGTCGTCGGCTCGTCCAGGATGTAAAGCGTCCGCCCGGTGGCCCGCCGGGCCAGCTCCTTCGACAGCTTCACCCGCTGCGCCTCGCCGCCCGACAGCGTTGTCGCCTGCTGTCCCACCTTGATATAACCAAGGCCAACCCGCATCAGCGCATCCATCTTCTCGCGGATGCTGGGCACCGCCTGGAAGAATTCCTGCGCATCTTCCACCGTCATCTCAAGCACATCGGCAATGCTCTTGCCCTTGAACCTGATTTCCAGCGTCTCGCGGTTGTAGCGATGCCCCTTGCAGGTCTCGCAGGTCACATAGACATCGGGCAGGAAGTGCATCTCGATCTTGATGACACCGTCGCCCTGACAGGCCTCGCAGCGCCCACCCTTGACGTTGAACGAAAACCGCCCCGGCTGATAGCCGCGCGCCTTGGATTCGGGCAGCCCCGCGAACCAGTCGCGGATCGGCGTGAAGGCCCCGGTGTAAGTCGCCGGGTTTGAACGCGGCGTGCGACCGATGGGCCGCTGGTCGATGTCGATCACCTTGTCGAGATGCTCGAACCCCTTGATCGTCTCGCAGGGCGCCGGCGTCTCGCGCGCGCCGTTCAGCCGCATCGCCGCGGTCTTGTAAAGCGTCTCGATGGTCAGGGTCGATTTCCCGCCGCCCGAGACCCCGGTCACGCAGACGAATTTGCCCAGCGGGAAATCCACCGTCACATCCCGCAGGTTGTTGCCGCTGGCCTTGACCACCGTCAGCTGCTTGCCGTTGCCCGGCCGCCGCTCGGCCGAAACCGGGATCGCGCGCGCGCCCGACAGATACTGCCCGGTCAGGCTGGCCGGATCGGCCGCAATCTCGGCGGGGGTGCCCTGCGCCACCACCTGCCCGCCATGCACACCCGCGCCGGGGCCGATGTCAAAGACGTAATCCGCCTCGCGGATCGCATCCTCGTCATGTTCCACCACCAGCACCGAATTGCCCTGATCGCGCAGGTTTTTCAGCGTGCCCAGCAGCCGGTCGTTGTCGCGCTGATGCAGGCCGATCGACGGCTCGTCCAGCACATAAAGCACCCCCGTCAGGCCCGATCCGATCTGGCTTGCCAGCCGAATACGCTGGCTTTCGCCGCCCGACAGGGTACCGGCGGCGCGGCTCATCGACAGATAGTCAAGGCCGACATTGACCAGAAAACCCAGACGTTCGCGGATTTCCTTCAGGATCGCGCGGGCGATCTCGTTCTTCTGCGCGGTCAGGCTGGCGGGCACGGTCTCGACCCAGGCATGGGCCTCGCGGATCGACATCTGCACCACCTGCCCGATATGCAGGCCACCGATCCTGACCGCCAGCGCCTCGGGTTTCAGGCGATAGCCGCCGCAGGTATGGCAGGGCCGGTTGTTCTGATAACGCTCGAACTCCTCGCGGACCCAAGCCGAGTCGGTCTCGCGGTAGCGGCGCTCCATGTTCGGGATCACACCTTCGAAGCTGCGGCTGACCTGATAGATCCGCCCGCCCTCGTCATAGCGGAAGGTGATCTCCTCGTCGCCCGAGCCCCGCAGGAACACCTCGCGCGCCTTTTCCGGCAGGTCTTTCCATTTCTTCTTCGGATCAAAGCCATAGTGCTTTGCCAACGCCTCGATGGTCTGGGCGTAATAGGGCGATTTCGACTTGGCCCAAGGCGCGATGGCCCCCAGTTTCAGGGTCAGGCCCTGATCCGGCACCACAAGGCGTTCGTCAAAGAACAGCTCGACCCCCAGCCCGTCACAGTCCGGGCAGGCCCCGAAGGGCGCGTTGAAGGAAAACAGCCGCGGCTCGATTTCGGGGATGGTAAAGCCCGAAACCGGACAGGCGAACTTTTCGGAGAAGGTGGTGCGCAGCGGCTCGCCCTCGGCCGGGGCGGTCTCGAAGATCGCGATGCCATCGGCAAGGTTCAGCGCGGTTCGGAAGCTGTCGGCCAGCCGGGTCTCGATCCCTTCGCGGACGATGATCCGGTCCACCACCACGTCGATGTCATGGCGGAACTTCTTGTCCAGCGTCGGCGGCTCGTCCAGTTCGTAAAACGCGCCATTCACCTTCACGCGCTGAAAGCCCTGCTTGCGAAGGTCCAGAAATTCCTTGCGATACTCGCCCTTGCGGTCGCGAACGATGGGGGCCAGCAGATAGCCGCGGGTGCCGTCCTCCATTGCCATCACCGCATCGACCATGTCCTGCACCTGCTGCGCCGCGATGGGCAGGCCGGTCGCGGGGCTGTAGGGCGTGCCGACCCGCGCCCACAGAAGGCGCATGTAGTCGTAGATCTCGGTCACCGTGCCGACGGTTGAGCGCGGGTTCTTCGAGGTCGTCTTCTGCTCGATGGAAATGGCCGGCGACAGGCCCGAGATATGGTCCACATCCGGCTTGCCCATCATGTCAAGGAACTGCCGGGCATAGGCCGACAGGCTTTCGACATAGCGGCGCTGACCTTCGGCGTAGATCGTGTCAAAGGCAAGGCTGGACTTGCCCGACCCCGACAGGCCGGTGATGACCACCAGCTGATCCCGCGGGATGTCGATATCGACACCCTTGAGGTTGTGTTCGCGGGCGCCCCGCACCGAGATGAACTTCTGTTCGGCCATGGCCTTGCCCCCGACTGTCTGGACGGCAGAGATAGTGGAACGCGGCCGAGTCTCCAACCGCCAGAAGTGAACAATAGATGAACTTCTGGCGGATGGCAGGGATTATTTCACGGCCCTGCCCCATAGCAGGCAGGAACGCGCCACCTAGAAATGAAGGGCGCGGCCATAGGCGTCCAGGACCGACTCGTGCATCATTTCCGACAGCGTGGGATGCGGGAAGATCGTCTCCATCAGGTCGGCCTCGGTGGTTTCCAGCGCGCGGCCGATGACAAAGCCCTGAATCAGTTCCGTCACCTCGGCGCCGACCATATGCGCGCCCAGAAGTTCGCCGGTTTTGGCGTCAAAGACGGTTTTCACGAAACCCTCGGCCTCCCCCAGTGCGATGGCCTTGCCGTTGCCGATGAAGGGGAAACGGCCAACCTTGACCTCATAGCCCTTTTCCCGGGCACGCGCCTCGGTCAGCCCGACACTCGCCACCTGTGGCTGGCAATAGGTGCAACCGGCGATCGAGCCCGGCTTGATCGGATGCGGATGGCCGCCCGCGATCAGTTCGGCCACCATCACGCCTTCATGGCTGGCCTTGTGCGCCAGCCACGGCGCACCGGCGATGTCGCCGATGGCATAAAGCCCCGGCACACCCGTCCGGCAGAATTCATCCGTCACCACATGGGTGCGGTCGATCCGCACCCCCAGCGCCTCAAGCCCCAGCCCCTCGACATTGCCGACGATCCCCACGGCGGAAATCACGGTATCGAACTCCGTCACCTCGGTCTTGCCGCCGCTTTCGATATGGGCCGAGACCTTGCCCGGCGCGCGGTCCAGCTTGCGCACCGTGGCCCCTTCAAGGATTTTCATCCCCTGCTTCAGGAACTGCTTTTTCGCAAAGGCCGAGATTTCGGCATCCTCGACCGGCAGGATGCGGTCCATCACCTCGACCACCGTGGTATCGGCGCCCAGCGTGTTGAAGAAGCTGGCAAATTCGATCCCGATGGCGCCGGACCCGATCACCAGCAGCTTTTTCGGCATCCGTTTCGGTTGCAGCGCATGGCGATAGGTCCAGACCAGATCGCCATCGGCCTCAAGCCCCGGCAATTCGCGCGCCCGCGCGCCGGTGGCGATGACGATGGATGCCGCCTGAAGATCCTCGGTGCCCGTGTCGGTCCTGACGCTGACACGGCCGGGGGCGGACAGGGTCGCCGCGCCCATGACCACCGTCACCTTGTTCTTCTTCATCAGATGCGCCACGCCCGACGACAGCTGCTTTGCCACCCCGCGCGAGCGTTTGACGACCGCATCAAGGTCGTAGCCGATCCCTTCGGCCTTCAGGCCGAATTCTTTCGCGCGGTGCATCAGGTGGAACACCTCGGCCGAGCGCAGCATCGCCTTGGTCGGGATGCAGCCCCAGTTCAGGCAGATCCCGCCAAGGTTTTCCCGCTCGACGATGGCCACGTTCAGCCCAAGCTGCGCCGCCCGGATCGCGCTGACATACCCGCCCGGACCGGCACCGATCACGATCACGTCGAAGGACTTTGCGGGCATTCTCGCCTCCCTGGAAAAAGTAGTTTGGCCCTAAACCATTTTCGGCACCCACGCAACGCCAGCCTAGCCACGCAGGCGGCGAACCTCGGCGGCATAGGCGCCCTCGGTCAGGAACGCCTGTTCCTCGGGCGTCGAGTCGCGCCCCAGCGCGGCATTGCGGAACGGAAACCGGCCAAAGCGGGCGATGATCGCGGCATGGGCATGGGCATGAAGCAACCCTTCGGCGCCGGTCTCGGGCATCCGTTCGGAAAACAGGCGAACGGCTTCGGCCTGATCGGCGGCATCCTCGGAATGTTCCAGCGGAAGATAGAAGAACTGCCGTTCCGGCTCGGGGGCGCCCAGATCCCAATCGGCCGCCACCGCCCGTTTCGCGGCCTCGCGCGCCAGCGGGTCGGTGGCGAAAGCCTCGGGTCGGCCGCGGAACATGTTGCGCGGGAACTGGTCGGTCAGGATCAGGAAGGCAAGGCTGCCCACCGTGCCCTCGCACCAGTGATCCAGCCCGCCATCGCGCGCCGCCTGCCACAGATCGCCGAAACGATCGCGGATCGCCTCGTCCACCGCCTCGTCCACGGCATACCAGCCCTCGGGGCCGACCTCGCCCAGCCAGAAGTCAAGCACCGCCACCGGATCGTCCGCCATCTCTGTCTCCTGACCGCCACGGCGTCAGCCTGACATCTCGGGCCGGGGGCGGCAAGGTCAGTCGGTGCTGTCCTGCCCCTTGGCCATCACCCGGCCCACCGCCAGCGCCGAGGCGGTCGGCGCCACGCTGGCGAAGGCGCCGGTATCGGCCACCGCGGGGGCCGCGCGCCGCGTCATCCGCCAGCCGGCATAAAGCGCAAGGCCCGCGTAAAGCAGACCGATGAACAGGAAAAATCCCTGCGGGCCCGTCTGTTCCATGATCCAGCCCGTCACCAGCGGGCCACCGATCGCCCCCAGCCCGTTCATGAACAAAAGCCCGGCCGAGGCCGCGGCCATATCCTCGTGGCCAAGGAAGTCGTTGGTATAGGCAATCAGCAGCGAATAGACTGGGTTGGTGATCCCGCCCAGCAGCAGCGCCACCACGATCAGCCCCCCGAAGCCCGGCTGAAGCAGCACCGTCACCGCCATCAGCGCGCCCGCCACCACCGCAAGGCCAAGGATCAGTTGCCGCCGGTCCATCCGGTCCGACGCCCAGCCCACCGGATATTGCAACAACAGCCCGCCCACATAGAGCGCCCCGATGAAGATCGAGATTTCGCGCACCGAAAGCCCTTCCAGCGTGCCCCAGACCGAGGCCATGCCGAACATGGCCGAGAAGATCCCCCCCGCCAGCAGCATCCCCACCACCCCCAGCGGCGAGATCCGGAACAGCTCGGCAAAGGACAGCCGGCGCGAGGTCTCGAACCGCGGGGCCGGCATCGCCGTCAGCAGGATCGGCATGAAGGCCAGCGACACCAGCACCGAAGGAATGACGAAGATCGCAAACCCCGATGGATCGCCCGCGTTCAGCAGCGCCTGACTGGCGATGATGCCGATCATCTGCACGATCATGTAGGCCGACATCGCCTGCCCCCGCGTATCGTTCGATGCGGTGTTGTTCAGCCAGCTTTCGGCGGTGATGTAGACCCCGGAAAAGCTGAAGCCGATCACCACCCGAAGCGCGGTCCAGACCGTCCATTCCGGCAGAACCGGATACATCACCAGCACCGCCGAGATCATCGCCCCCAGCGCCGCGAACACCCGCACATGGCCCACGCGCCGGATCATCCCCGGCACCGTGCGCGAGCCGATCAGAAACCCCAGAAAATAGGCCGAGGTGACCACCGAAAGCTCGGTGGTCGAAAAGCCCTCGATCGCGCCGCGGATCCCCAGCAGCGAGGCCTGAAGGCCGTTGCCCACCATCAACAGCATCACCCCCAGCAACAGGGGCCAGGTGCCGGCAAGAACCTTCAACATGAGACGCTCCGCGATTCGGGCACCCAAGCTAACACGCGTCACCGCGGGCTGCTGCAGGAAGGCGACATGTTTCGTGCCGTTTCAGCCGTTTGGCGTATTTCGCCCCATCCGGTCGGTCGGCAGATCAAAGCTCAAGATGCTGGCGGCGCAGATGTTTCGGCCGTTTGGCGTATTTCGCCCCATCGCATCGATCCGCCGTGCCAGTGAGCAGCCGACACCGATGTTTCGGCCGTTTGGCGTATTTCGCCCCTTCCGGTCGGTCGGCGCCTGCCGGCGGCCGTGGCGCGGCCCGCGCAGCATCCGCCGCGTCACCCCTTCGGGATCAGCAGCGAGGCATCGCCATAGGAAAAGAACCGATAGCCCTCGTGCAGCGCATGATCATAGATCCGCCGGATGCGATCGGGCCCCATCAGCGCCGAGACCAGCATCAGCAGCGTCGATTTCGGCAGGTGGAAATTGGTCATCAGCGCATCCGCCACCCGGAAGCGGTAGCCGGGATAGATGAAGATATCGGTCTTGCCGCGCCACGGGCGGATCTGGCCATCGGCGGCGGCACTTTCGATCAGCCGCAGCGCGGTGGTGCCCACCGGGATCACCCGCCCGCCCGCGGCCTTGGTCGCCGCGATCTCGGCCGCGGCCTGTTCGGTCACCTCGCCCCATTCGGCATGCATCCGGTGCGTGGTCACATCCTCGACCTTGACCGGCAGAAAGGTGCCCGCGCCGACATGCAGGGTCACTTCGGTAAAGCCGATCCCCTTCGCCGCCAGCGCCGCCAGCAACTCGCGGTCAAAGTGCAACGAGGCGGTGGGCGCCGCCACCGCCCCCGCATGGCGGGCAAAGACGGTCTGGTAATCCTTATGATCCTGCGCGTCAGGGGCGCGCTTGGCCGCGATATAGGGCGGCAAGGGCATCGCGCCCGCCTGCGCCAGTGCGGTGTCGAAATCCTCGCCCGTCAGGTTGAAGACCAGCCGCAGATCGGTATCGCCCTTCTCGGCCACGGTGGCGGACAGATCGGGCGAGAACCGGATCTCTTCGCCCGGTTTCAGCTTGCGCAGCGGTTTGGCCAGGGCGCGCCAGCCCTGTGCGGCGGGCTCCAGAAGCGTCACCTCGACCCGCGCCACCGCATCGCCGCGGCAGCGCGTGCCCGACAGCCGCGCCGGGATCACCTTGGTATTGTTCAGAACCAGACGGTCGCCGGGGCGAAAGATGTCCAGCAGATCGCGCACATGCAGGTCGCGGATGGTGTCGCCCTCGGCCAGCAGCAGCCGTGCGGCGGTGCGGGGGCGCGCGGGGCGGGTCGCGATCAGCGACTCGGGCAGATCGAAATCGAAATCGGAAAGTTTCATCGGTTCATCGCGAAGGGGGTGTCATTGCAGAACGGGGGCCGGCCGGCGGAAGATCTCGCGGAACATGCCGGGCGTCAGGATGGACAGCGGGTTGACCGAAACCGCGGGCCGGTCGGCCGATCCGCGCACGGTATAGTTGAAGCCGAACAGCCCCTCGCCGCGGCGGGTCAGGAACGATCCGATACCGTTCAGCAGATAGATCGGCGAGATCACCCCCTGCAAGTCCAGCATCCGGTCCGATGCGCGATAGACGCCGGCCAGCGACACCCCCATCGAGGCCCCCACCGCGGCCGCCTGCCCGATCTCGACCGCGCCGCGGGTGATGCGGAACTCGGCGTCCCCGTCCGAGAACAGCAACCCCTCGCCATTCAGCTGTTCCAGCAGCCCCACCACCGACACCGCATTCAGAAGCGCCGCCAGAACCGGCGCGTTGGTCACGCGGAACTGCGCCACCTGCGCCCGGCCGATGTAATCTGACGCCCCCGAAGGCGTCAGATGCAGATCCAGCCGCCCCCCCCGCGCATCGGGGAAGATCCCGGCCGAGGCGAGCACCCCGCCCGCATCCGCCGACGTCAGCCGGACGGCACTGCGCCCGTGCATCGGCACCACCATGCCCTCGACCGCGGCGCGCCCGTTCACCTGCGCGCGGAAGGTGCCGTTAAAGCCGCCCTGCGTGCCAAAGCGGCCCTCGAATCCGGTCAGCGCGATCCCGCCGGTGACCTGAACCCGATCCAGCCGCGCAAGGATCGGAACCGGCGCGCCGCCACCCGCCCCGCCGCCACCGCCCGGCTTCAGCCGTGTCAGATCCACCGTCCCGCCCTGAACCCGCACCTCGGGCGCCTTGCCGGCACCGCGACCTGCCAGCGTCACCGGCGCATCAAGCCAGCCGTTCAGCCGAACCCGGTCCAGCCGCACCGCATCCAGCGTGCCGTCGCCGCGCATCGCCACCCGGCCCGAGGCGGAAAGCCCACCGCCTTCCAGCACCAGCCGATCCACCGACACAGGCTTGCCCAGCGTGGCCTGCACCTCAAGCCGGCCCGCGCCCCCGGCCGGTTTCGACCAGCCAAGCGCGGGCAGCCCAAGGGCCAGCCCCGCCAGATCGGATGTCAGGGTCAGCCTTGACGGCCCCCCCTTCTGCATCGCGACCGAAACCTGCGCCGGCGCGCTGCCGCTGACCGCGCCTGCGGGAAGCCCAAGGCGGAACTCGTCCGCGGCCTCGGCCGTCAGCGTGACGCGGCCATCCAGCGCCGCCCGTCCCTTGGCCTCGGGGCCAAAGGCCATCCGCCATGTCGCCTCGAACGGCACCCGGCCAAGGCGGCCCGCGCCCGCCACTTCCAGCCCCTTGCGGTCGGCCGCAAGCGACAGCCGCGGCGCCACGATGGTCCGGCCCGGCACCAGCCGATCCGAACGGAAATCGGACACCACGCCTTTTACTGTAAAATCAACCTCTTGCGGTGCGACCTTCGGCTTCAGCGGCAAGTGCAGTTCGGTTTCCATCACCGCACGCCCTTCGCCCAGATCGACCGGGCGGCCGGCCTTTTCCAGAAAGCGGAACGGCGGCTGATCCAGCAGCGACAGCGCCGCGGTGACGCCACTTTCGCTGTTGATGCGGACATGCGCGAGCGCCGGGCGCTGCGTCACATCGGGCACATCGAACAGGCCGCGGGTGACGCGGATCGGGCCGCCCTGTGGCGGGGTGACATGGCCCTCTTCCAGCACCATCAGATAGCGGCGATCCTCGATCACGGCATAACCCGACCCCTCTTCGATCGGCGGCAGCGTCTTCAGGAAGCGCACGTCGCCCCGGCGGAATTCATAGCCCAGCGACAGGTGCGGTTCGGTGCCCGGCGCCATGCGCAGGCCGGCCTTCACCTCGAAAAGCTGGCCTTCCTGCACGTTCTGGCTGACCCATTTCCGCGTCTTGGGCACCAGAGACAGCGGCCACAGCGCCAGCAGATCGCCATGCGCGATCCGGTTCAGCCCCATATCGAAAGCCACGCGCCAGCCATCGGCGTCGGCCGAGACGCTGCCCCGCCCCCACAGCCTGCGCCCCTGCTCGACCAGCGCCAGCTGGCCGATCTCGACCCGGAACGGATCAAGCCGCATCCGCAGATCCAGCGCGCCTTCCGAGAAGTGAACCGGGCTTTCAAACAGCCCCTCGGGGTCGGCGCTGGCATCCTGAAACCGGATCTGCGCCAGCAGCGCATCGGGCAGGCCGGCGGAAACCCCGGGCAGATAGGCGTGACCGGATGCCTTCAGCCGCAGCGACGGCCCCTGCACCGCAAGCCGTGTCAGGTTGATCCGCTCAATCGCGGGATCATAGGCAAAGGCCAGCCCCGCACGGTCAAAGCCGATGGGCCGGGCTTCGGGCGTCGGGCGCAGCGCGCCGGCATCGCTGTCAAGCTCGGCCTCCAACCGGGTCAGCCGTCCCTCGCCATCCAGCGCCGCGGCAAAGCGGCCCGACAGCGCGGCATCGAGAACCTCAAGCCAGGCGATCGGCAGCGCCTGCGCCGCAATGTCAGCGGCGGCCACGCGGACCACCTGCGCCGACAGCCGCGCCTCGGGGCTGTTGGGCGTGGTGACGAAGGTCAGAACCGCCTGCGCCGGCGCCCGACCCGGCCCGCCATGCAGCGTCAGCGCCAGTTCCAGCGCCCGCCGGTCGGGTCCGTTCGCCAGCGCCAGCCGGCCGTCGCCCACCTGCCACCTGCGCCCCGCGCGCCGATCATCCAGCGTCAGCGTCATCGCCTCGGCCTCGATCCGGCGCAGGTCTGCCAGCACCGGCAGGGCAAAGATCCGGTCGGTCGCGGCGCGCAACTCGGCATAGCTCGACACCGGCAGGTCGCCACCCTGCCCGCCAAGCGCAAGATCGAACCGCCCGTCCGGCAGCCGCCGCAGCGTGACCCGCGCCCCCGACAGCACGATGCTGCGCGGGTTCACCCGCCCCCGCATCAACGCCCCCGGATCGAAGGACACCCGCGCCTCGGGCAGGCTGAGAAGCGTGCGCCCGTCGCGCTGCAACAGCCGCATGTCGTCCAGTCGCACCCGCGGCACCCAGTCGGTGCCGACCGTCACCACCACGCCCCCCAGAGAGACCGACAAAGCAGGCGCCAGCGCACGGTTCAGCCGCGCCTCGGCCTCGGCCACCGCCCAGACCGGAAGCGTCAGGGGCCGCCCCGTCACCGCCAGCAGCCCGAAGCCAGACGCCGCCGCCAGCAGCGCCAGACTGAGCAACAGCCACAGCGACGCCCGGCCCCTGCGGGTCCGCCCGCCGGCCTCTGTCCCCGCCCGGTTGCCGTCCTCGGTCATGCGCCCCCTGCTTTCGTCAACCCGGGCTTGCCTTTATCGGTGCCCGAAGGCAACTAAAACAGGCGTGACCCCACCCTCAGCAAGGAGCCGCCCATGACCAGCCCCGGCCAGCCCGCCCCCGACTTCACCCTGCCGCGCGATGGCGGGACAAGCGTCTCGCTGGCCTCGTTCCGGCCCGGCAAGGTGGTGGTCTATTTCTACCCGAAAGACGACACCTCGGGCTGCACGCTGGAGGCGCAGGAATTCACCGCGCTGGCCGCCGATTTTGCCGCCGCCGGCACCACCGTCATCGGCATCTCGAAGGACAGCGTGAAGTCGCACGACAGGTTCTGTGCCAAACACGGCCTTGGCATCATCCTTGCGTCGGACGAAGGCACCACCACCGCCGAGGATTACGGCGTGTGGAAAGAGAAAAGCATGTATGGCAAGACCTATATGGGCATCGAACGATCGACCTTCCTGATCGACGGCGAAGGCAAGGTGGCGCAGGTCTGGCGCAAGGTGACCGCGCGCGGCCACGCCGCGCAGGTTCTGGCCGCGGCGCAAGCCCTTTGACCGGGGCGGTCTGCGGCGGAATGTCGCCGCAGACCACCCCAAGACCCCGCCGGCCGATCGATCTCGGCGGTTTTTTGCCCGGACGGGCGGGGTTTCGCCTGTCGCTTCATCCGAAGGGCCAAACGGGTTGCAGCATGGCCGGCCGATGGCTAGTCACTGGCCCGGGGACAGGAAGGCCGGCCCCGCGCCGGCAAAGGATCGTCACCGCGCAACAACGAACGGGGCCGACCGGTGCTGACGCGACTTCACTATCGGATCAACTCGACGCTTGAACGCATCCTGCCGGAACGCCGGCTGTTCCTGAAATCCGATAGCGATACGCGTTTCATCCGGCTTCGACCGATGACACAGGCCGCGGCCCTCGCCGGCGGCACCGTTCTGGTCAGCTGGACCATCGTCGCCACCTCGATCCTGTTGATGGATTCGATCTCGAACGGGACCGCGCGCGACCAGACACAGCGTCAGCAGGCGCTTTACGAATCTCGTCTGAACGCGTTGTCGGCCGACCGGGACCGCCGCGCCGAAGAAGCCGTCCGCGCGCAGGAACGCTTCAACCTTGCGCTGGCCGAAGTCTCGAAGATGCAGACCGCGCTGCTGGCGACCGAGGACCGCAGGACGGAACTGGAAACCGGGATCGACGTGATTCAGGACACCCTGCTGCGCACGATCAAGGAACGCGACGAAGCCCGCGCAACGGCCGAACGCATGACGCTTGCGCTGGCCGAGCAGACCGGCTCGACCCGCACCGACGGTTCGCGCGCAGCCGACACGCTGGCCACGCTTGACCATCTGACCGGCACGCTGGCCGCCACCGCCCGCCAGCGCGACGACATGGCCCATGCCGTGCTGATGGCGAAAGAGGAAACCGATGCCGTCCGTCAGGAAAAGGCCGAACTGATCGCGCGGAACGATGCGATTTTCACCCGGCTGGAAGAAGCCGTCACCGTCTCGATGGAGCCGCTGGACAAGATGTTCCGGGCGGCGGGCCTGTCGACGAATGACCTGCTGAAGCGGGTGCGCAGCGGCTATTCCGGTCAGGGCGGGCCGATGGGGCTGACGATCTCGACCAAGGGTGGCGACCTGACCGAGGAAGAGCGCCGCGCGAACGAGATCCTGACCGGCCTTGACCGGATGAACCTGTATCGGCTGGCCGCGGCCAAGGCGCCCTTTGCCATGCCGGTTGATGGCCGGTTCCGGTATACGTCGGGTTTTGGCGGACGCAGCGACCCGTTCGGTCGCGGCAGTCGCAGCCATGAAGGGATCGACATGGCCGGATCGACCGGGACGGCGATCGTCACGACCGGCGACGGTGTGGTGACGGAAGCCGGCTGGGCCAACGGCTACGGCCGCATGGTCAAGGTGAAACACGACTTCGGGATCGAGACCGTCTATGGTCATCTGTCCCAGATCCGCGTGAAGGTGGGACAAAGGGTATCGCGTGGCGACCGGATCGGTGATATGGGCAACACAGGCCGGTCTACCGGCACCCATCTTCACTACGAGGTTCGGGTCAGCGGCAAGCCCGTCAACCCGATGACCTTCATCAAGGCGGCGAAAGATGTTTTCTAAGAGCAGAATCAACGAGCCGGGCCCCAAACAGGGCGAAGGCGACCGTCCCAGGAATCAGGAAGCACCCGTGCAGAAGCCCTCGACCGAGTTTGCGCCCGGCGCGCCGAAACCGAAGCCGTCCGCCTCGGTCCTGTCGTCGGACCTGACGGTGGTCGGAAACCTGCGCACCACCGGCGATATTCAGGTCGAAGGCACGGTTGAGGGCGATATCCGCGCCCATCTGCTGACCGTGGGCGAAAGCGCCACGATTCGCGGCGAAATCGTGGCTGATGACATCGTGGTGAATGGCCGTGTGATCGGCCGCGTCCGCGGTCTGAAGGTGCGGCTGACCTCGACCGCGCGGGTCGAGGGCGACATCATTCACAAGACCATCGCCATCGAATCGGGTGCCCATTTCGAAGGTTCGGTCCAGCGTCAGGAAGACCCGCTGCAAAGCGGCAAGCCTGCCGCCCCGGCCGCTGCTGCCCCGCAGGCGGCCAAGCCCGCCGACGTCTGATCCGGTTTCGCCGTCGGATCGACACAGGGCGCCCCTTCGGGCGCCCTTTCTGTTGGCCCGGCGAGATCCCGCCGCGTCAGTCCAGCGCCCGGCGATACAGATGCCAGCTTGCATGGCCCAGCACCGGCAGCACCACCAGCAGCCCCAGGAAGGCCGGCAGCATCGCAAAGAACAGCGCGCCGCCGATGGTGATGCCCCAGGACAACATCAGAACCGGATTGGCCCGCACCACGTCTGTGCTGGTCAGCATCGCAGTGACAAAATCCACCTCGCGGTCAAGCAGCAGCGGCAGGCTGACCACGGTCAGCGAGAACAGGACCGAAACGAACACCGCCCCCACCAGAATCTCGACCGCCAGCAGCGTCAGGCCATTTGCTGTCATGAAAATCTCGAATGAATTCGAGATGTTGACCATGGGCTGCGTTCCCATGAACAGCGCAAAGACCATATGCGAGACGATGTTCCAGAACAGAAAGAAGATGACCACCACCGCGGCCATCGACGGGATCTGCCGATCCTTCTGGCGCCGGATGACGCCCAGAACCTCGGACCAGATCAGCGGCTCTCCGACCTCACGCCGCCGGCTGACCTCGTAAAGACCGCAGGCGATGAACGGGCCAAGGATGGGAAAGCCCGCCGCCGCCGGCAGGATCCACCAGAAATTTCCGGTGGACATCAGCGCATAGGCGATGATCCAGCCACAAAGAACATAGACGGCGGCGAAAAACAGACCGAATGCCGGGGCGCGGGCAAAATCCCGCATTCCAGCCACAAGCACAAAGCGCAGATCGTCCGGGGATAGGATGCGCACCCCGGGAACCACGGCTTCGGGTTCAGAATAGCCCTGTGACATGCCGAGACCCCTCCTTCTCGAAGCGAGAAGAATAGTCCAGCCGCCACCCACCATCCAAGATGATTCTCCATCTCATCTTTTAGTCGTGAGCGGCCTGCCCCGCGCGTCAGTCGCCGGCGTTGGCCTCGGCCCGGCTTTTGCCGGCCACATCCTGCGCCAGCGTCGCCGCCATGAAGCGGTCCAGATCGCCATCCAGAACGCCCTGCGTGTCCGAGGTTTCGACCCCGGTGCGCAGATCCTTCACCATCTGGTAGGGTTGCAGCACATAGGATCTGATCTGATTGCCCCAGCCCGCTTCGCCTTTGGCGGCGTGCTGGGCGTTGATCTCGGCGTTCCGCTTGTCCAGTTCCAACTGGTAAAGCCGCGCCTTCAGCGCGTTCATCGCCGCCTCGCGGTTCTGGTGCTGCGACTTCATCGACGAGGTCACGACGATATTGGTGGGCAGGTGGGTGATCCGCACCGCCGAGTCGGTGGTGTTGACGTGCTGCCCGCCCGCCCCGGAAGACCGATAGGTGTCGATACGGATGTCGTTGGCCGGGATGTCGATCTCGATATTGTCATCGACCACCGGATAGACCCAGACCGAACTGAACGAGGTGTGCCGCCGCGCCGCCGAATCATAAGGCGAGATCCGCACCAGACGGTGCACGCCGCTTTCCGATTTCAGCCAGCCATAGGCGTTCGGCCCGCTGATCTTGTAGGCCGCCGACTTGATCCCGGCTTCCTCGCCCGCGTTTTCCGACTGAAGCTCGACCTTGTAGCCCTTCTTCTCGGCCCAGCGGACATACATCCGCGCCAGCATCGAGGCCCAGTCGCAGCTTTCCGTGCCCCCCGCGCCGGCGTTGATTTCAAGGAAGGTGTCGTTGCGGTCGGCCTCGCCGTCCAGCAGCGCCTCAAGTTCCTTGGCACGGGCGGTTTCCACCAGCGCGCGGATCGCGGCTTCGGCCTCGGTCACGATTTCCTCGTCGCCCTCGGCCTCGCCCAACTCGATCAACTCGACATTGTCGCGCAATCCGCTGTCGATCAGCCGATAGGTCGACAACTGGTCCATCAGCGCCTGACGTTCCCGCATCAGCTTTTGCGCGCGGGCCGGGTCGTTCCACAGGTTGCCGTCTTCGATCATCGCATCGAATTCTTCCAGCCGATGCGGCGCGGTCTCAAGGTCCATGCGCTGCGCCAGCAATTCCAGCGAACGCTTGATGGCCTCGACTTGATACTGGGTCTCGGTGCGCATGAGAGGGATCCTCGGAACGGTTCAGGCGCGGGTGATAGCGCGAAGGCGACAGGCGGGCAAGGCCGGCTGCCGGACGGAAGGAAGCAGGTGGGTCAGTAGAGGCCGCCCGAACTGAGCGTGCCGAAATCGGCCTTCTTCGGGATCACCTTGCGCTCGCCGGTGGCGGTGGTGACGGTCGCGGCTTCCGCGCCCTCATCTTCGCCATAGGCGAACAGCGGCAGGTTCGCCCCCATGGCAAAGCCGCCATCCACCATCGCGCCAAGGCCGAAGACCGGATCTTCGCCCTGCCGGAAATATTCCGCGACGACATTCGGCCCGGTCGCATCGTCGGGCAGCCGCGATCCGGTGAAGCGGTCGATCTTGATGAAATAGCCGCCCGGAGGCACCCGGAACTCGGACCCGCCATAGGTCTTGACCGCCTTTGCCATGAAGCTCTGGAAGACCGGCCCGCAGAAGCCGCCCCCCGAAGCCGACCCCATGCTGCGCGGCTGGTCATAGCCGATGTAGCAGCCCGCCACGATGTTCGAGGTATAGCCGATGAACCACACGTCCTTGGCATCGTTGGTGGTGCCGGTCTTGCCAGCCACCGGCACCGGCAGATTGATGCCGCGGCCGGTGCCGCGCTGCACCACGCCCTGCATCATCGAGGTCAACTGATAGGCGGTGATCGCATCCATCACCCGCTCGCGCTTTGATGCGATATGCGGCGCCCGGCCATTGGGCAGGCTGGGCTGGGTGCAATCCTCGCAGATCCGGCGGTCATGGCGATAGATGGTGCGGCCAAAGCGGTCCTGCACCCGGTCGACCAGCGTCGGTTCCACCCGTTCGCCACCGTTGGCGAACATGGCATAGGCCGCCACCATCTTGAACAGCGTGGTCTCTTCCGCCCCCAGCGAGTTGGCAAGGAACTGGCCCATCCGGTCATAGACCCCGAAGCGTTCGGCATAGGCGGCGACGGTCTCCATCCCGATTTCCTGCGCGATCCGCACCGTCATCAGGTTGCGCGACTGCTCGATCCCCGTGCGCAGCGGCGTCGGACCATAGAACTTGCCCGAGGCGTTCTTGGGCGTCCAAAGACCCTGCGCCGTCTGCACCTCGATCGGGGCATCGATCACGATGGTGGCAGGAGTAAAGCCCGAATCCAGCGCCGCGGCATAGACGAAGGGCTTGAAGCTGGACCCCGGCTGGCGCGTGGCCTGCGTGGCACGGTTGAACACCGAAGACTGATAGCTGAACCCGCCCTGCATCGCCAGAACCCGGCCCGAGTTCACATCCATCGCCATGAAGGCGCCCTGAACATCGGGCACCTGCCGCAACGACCAGCGCCGGAAACTGCCATCCTCGGCGGTGACGGCGCGCACAAGCACCACCTCGCCCACCTCGACCAGATCGCCCGCACGCCGCGCCTTCGGCCCCAGCTTGCCATTGGCCAGCCGCTTGCGCGCCCATGAGACATCCTCGGCCGGGATGAAATGGCCATCCTCATCCTCGGCCACACCCTCGATGCCGATGCGGGCGGCATTGTCGCCCAGCGACAGCACCACCGCCGGATGCCAGCCCGGCACGTCGCGCGGCGCCGACACCTCGGCCAGCGCCGCGCGCCAGTCGGCTTCCTTGCCCAGCTGCTCGGCCGCAATCGTCAGACGCGTGCCGCGCCAGATCCCCTGCCCGCGGTCGAACTTCTCCAACCCGTCGCGCAGCGCGGCGGCGGCTTCGGCCTGCAATTCCCGGTCGATGGTGGCGCGGATGGTCAAACCGCCGCCGAAGAACTCCTGCTCGCCGAACTCGGACGACAACTGGCGCCGGATCTCGTCGGTGAAATAATCGCGCGGCGGCAGCGCCTCGCGGAAGGCGGGATAGTCGCCATTCTGCACCGATTTCAGCGGCTCGTTCAACGAGGCCATCAGCGTGGCTTCATCCAGATGGCCATTCTCGAACATCTCGCGCAGGACATAGTTGCGCCGTTCCGTCACCCGCTCCTTGGCGCGAACCGGGTGATACTGGCTGGGCGCCTGCGGCATGGCGGCCAGCGTCGCGGCCTCGGCCGGGGTCAGCTGCGCCAGCGTCTTGTTGAAATAGGTCTGCGCCGCGGCAGCCACACCATAGCTGTTCTGACCCAGAAAGATCTCGTTCAGGTAAAGTTCAAGGATCTTGTCCTTGGACAGCGTCTCCTCGATCCGGGTGGCAAGGATGATCTCCTTGATCTTGCGCTCCCCTGTGCGGTCGCCCGACAGCAGAAAGTTCTTCATCACCTGCTGCGTGATGGTCGAGGCGCCACGCACGTTCTTTCCGCGCGACCGGATGGCCTCGATCGCGGCCGCGGCAATCCCCCGCGCATCGTAACCGTGGTGGGTGTAGAAGTTCTTGTCCTCGGCCGAGATGAATGCCTGCTTCACCAGATCGGGGATTTCCTCGATCGGGGCAAAGATCCGCCGCTCCTGGGCGAACTCGTCGATGATGCGCCCCTCGCCGGAATAGATCCGGCTGATGGTGGGAGGCGAATATTGCGCAAGGCTTTCGTGGCTGGGCAAGTCGCGGGAATACATCCAGAACACCGCGCCAATGGTCAGGGCCAGCGCCAGCAATCCCAACGTCAGCGCCGTGAAGATCGCCCCGAAGAATGACCCGATGAACCTGAACAATGGCTGTGCCCCCTCTGGTTGGCCGCCTTATACACACGCAAACCCCAAAGGGCAAAACCTGCCCTGCCGTCCACGCTTCGCGATTTCGCGATCACCGCCGCAGCAGATCCTTCAGCGCGGCATCCTCTTTCGCCCAGACCTTCAGCCCCTCGACCAGCGCCCCCGCCATCACCGCCCGCCAGACCGGATCGCGCAACCGTGCCAGATCGGCATCGCTCGACATGAACCCGGTCTCGACCAGGATTGAGGGCAGATCGGGCGACTTCAACACCGAAAACCCCGCCGCCTGCCGCGGATGACGATGCATCGCCAACCCCTCGGCCTTGATCGCGGCTTCCAGCGCCAGCGCCAACCGTTCATTCCGCGGCCCGGTCTCGGTCCGCGCCATGTCCATCAACACCGTCGCCACCAGATCGTCATGCCCGGTCAGATCCACACCGGACAACAGATCGTCCCGGTCGTGCCGCTCGGCCAGCGTCGCCGCCGCGGCCTCCGATGCGTCCTCGGCCAGCGTGTAAAGCGTGGCGCCCACCGCCTCACCCTCGGCCAGCGCATCGGCATGAAGCGAGAGCAACACCTGCCCCCCCGCCTCGCGCGCCAGCGTAATCCGGGTCTCCAGCGGCACAAAGATATCCTCGTCGCGGGTCATCACCACCCGAAACCCGCCATCCCGCAACAAAGCCTCGCGCAACTCGCGCGCAAAGGTCAGCATCAAGCCGGCCTCGCTGACCCCCGCCCGCTCGGCGCCGGGATCGATCCCACCATGCCCCGGATCCAGCACCACCGTCAGCGGCCCCGCGCCCTGCGGCACCACCGCACCGACAGCCTTCGGCAAAACCCAACCCGCAGGTTCGGGCGCCGCCACCGCCGCGGCGAATTCCTCGGCCGATGCCTTGCGCAACCCGACCGAAATCCGCGCCCCGTCAACAGTCCGCATCCCGGCCTGCTCGACCACGAAAGGTCGATCCAACATCAACACCAACCGCGACCAGCCGGCCCGGAACGCCCCGGCGCGCACGCCCGTCACCCGGTCGCTCTCCTCGCGCATCCGCGCCACGCCGGCAAAATCGACCTCACGGAAATCCATCACCAGCCGCGGCGGTCCGTCCAGCACCCGCACACGCCAGGGCACCGGCTGCGACAGTTGCAACTCGATCCCGACCCCGCTCCAGCCGCGATCGACCACCTCCGACCGCTCGGCATCCAGCCGCGCCAAAGCCGTCAACTCCTGCGCCACACCGGCCCCCGCCAGCACCGCCGCCGCCAGCAGTGCCGCCGCCCCTGTTCCCGCCCGCGCTTTCATTCTGGCCCAAATATCCCCGCCGGAGGCTCCGACACCGGCCGCCGGCGCCGCGCCATGAAATCGCAAAGCCGCCGCAAGCCCTCGACGATGTCCTCGGTCGCCCGCGCATAGGAAAACCGCAAGGTCCGCGCCCCGCGAACCGGATCGAAATCCAGCCCCGGCGTCACCGCAACCCCCGCCTCGCGCAGGATTTCAGCCGCGAAAGCCAGGCTGTCGTCGGTCAGATCCGACACATCGGCATAGACATAGAACGCCCCGTCCGGCGGCGCGAATTTCGTGAACCCCGCCTTCGGCAGCCCCTCCAGCACCAGCCGGCGGTTCTCGGCATAAATCGCGCGGTTCGCGTCCAACTCCTGCTGGCAATCCAGCGCCGCCAACGCCGCGATCTGGCTGGCGTGCGGCGGGCAGATGAACATGTTTGCCGCCAGCCGCTCGATCAGCCGCACATGCGCCTCGGGCACCACCAGCCAGCCCAGCCGCCATCCCGTCATCGAAAAATACTTCGAAAACGAGTTCACCACATAAACATCGTCCGAGATCTCCAGCGCAGAGACCGCAGGCGTGCCATAATCCAGCCCGTGATAGATCTCGTCCGAGATAAAGGCGATATCGCGGGCCTGCGCATAGTTGATCAGCGCCGACAGCGCCTCGCGCGACAGCATCGTGCCCGACGGATTGCCCGGCGAGGCGACGATCAGCCCCGCCAGATCCGGCACCCCTTCCAGATCGGCCGGCACCGGCTGAAGCCGGTTCGCCTCGGCGGTGGGAATGCCCACGGGCTCCAGCGACAGCGCCCGCAGGATCTGACGGTAGCTCGGATAGCCCGGCTCTCCCAGCGCCACCCGCTCGCCCGCATCGAACAGCGCCGAAAAAGCCAGCAGAAAGGCCGCGGATGATCCCGCCGTCACCACAACGCGGGCCGGGTCCAGATCGATACCATACCAGCGCCGGTAAAGGCCGGCGATGCCCGCGCGCAATTCAGGCAGGCCAAGCGCCACGGTATAGCCCAACGGCCCCGTCTCCATCGCCTGCGCAAGCGCCGCCCGCGCCCCCGCCGGCGCCGCTGTGCCGGGCTGGCCCACCTCCATATGGATGATCGACCGCCCCGCAGCCTCCAGCGCCCGCGCCTGCTCCATCACATCCATCACAATGAAGGGGTCGACCGCCCCACGCCTTGAAACCCGCATGTTCCGCCTCTTGGACTTCTCATGCGTTCCTGAAACGTCGAGGGAGGAAGGTCAATGGCGGCCCGCCGCCCATGCGCCGCTTCCGGCTTGCCAACCGGCCCGGATCGGTGTTCCTGAACCCCTGTCCGCCAACCGGAGTCCCATATGAAACTGATCCCCCTCGGTGCCGCCGCCCTGACCCTTGCGCTGACCCTGCCGGCCCAGGCCGAAATGAGCGATTCCGAACGCAAGGCTTTCCGCAATGAGGTGCGCGCCTATCTGCTCGAACATCCCGAAGTGTTGATGGAGGCGTTCACCGCGCTGGAAGAACGCCAGCAGGCCGATCAGGTGAATGCCGATCTGGAACGCCTTGCCACCCACGCGGACGAGATCTTCCGCGACCCGGCAAGCTGGGTCGGCGGCAATCCGGACGGCGACATCACCGTGGTCGAGTTCATCGACTATCGCTGCGGCTATTGCCGCAAGGCGAACGAGGAGGTCGAGGAACTGGTGAAATCCGACGGCAACATCCGCTTCGTGCTGAAGGAATATCCAATTCTGGGCGAGGAGTCGGTAACCGCCTCGCGCTTTGCCATCGCGGTGCTGCAACTGGCCGGGGCTGACGCCTACAAGCTGGCACATGACCGACTGCTTGCGCTGCGCGGTGCCGTCACGACCGACACGCTTGGCCGGCTGGCCGACGACATGAAGCTGGATCGCACCGCGATCCTCGACCGGATGAACGCCGACGAGGTGACACGGGTAATCGCCGCCAACCACGACCTTGCGACAACGCTGGAAATCTCGGGCACGCCGACCTTCGTGATCGACCGGACGATGGTGCGGGGCTATGTTCCGCTGGACGGGATGCGCCAGATCGTGGCTGGCCAGCGCGCGGACTGAGCGGTGCGCCGCACGCTGCATTCCACGAAGCGCGAATGACAAAGGCGCCCCGCGGGGCGCCTTTTGCTTGGCGATGGGGGGATGGGCTTTACTCGGCCGCTTCGGCCGAGGCGGCCTTTTCGGCCTCGATCTCGGCGGCCTTGGCCTCGACCATGGCCACGATCTCGTCCACCATGCGGTCGTTGCCCAGCTTGTGGACCTGCTTGCCCGCCAGATAGACCATGCCCGATCCGTTCCCGCCTCCGGTAAAGCCGATGTCGGTCATCAGCGCCTCGCCCGGGCCGTTCACCACGCAGCCGATGATCGACAGACTCATCGAGGTGGTGACATGCGCCAAGCGATCCTCAAGCGCGGCCACGGTCTTGATGACATCGAAGCCCTGCCGCGCGCAGGACGGGCAGGAAATGATCGTGACGCCGCGGTGGCGCAGCCCGAGCGACTTCAGAATCTCGTAGCCGACCTTCACTTCTTCGACCGGATCGGCGGACAGCGACACCCGCAGCGTATCACCGATGCCCGACCACAGCAGATTGCCAAGACCCACCGCCGATTTCACCGTGCCCGCGGTCAGACCACCCGCCTCGGTGATGCCCAGATGGATCGGGGCATCCGTCACCTCGGCCAGCGCCTGATAGGCAGCGGCCGACAGGAACACATCCGACGCCTTCACCGAAATCTTGAATTCGTGGAAATCGTTGTCCTGAAGGATCTTGATGTGATCCATACCGGAATCGACCATCGCTTCGGGACAGGGTTCGCCATATTTGTCCAGCAGATGCTTTTCCAGCGAGCCGGCGTTCACCCCGATGCGGATCGAACAGCCATGGTCCTTCGCGGCCTTGATGACCTCGCGCACGCGGCTTTCGTCACCGATATTGCCCGGGTTGATCCGCAGGCAGGCGGCGCCGGCTTCGGCGGCCTCGATCGCACGTTTGTAGTGGAAATGGATGTCGGCCACCAAGGGGACCGGGCTGGCCGCCACGATCGCTTTGAGAGCTTTGGTCGACGCCTCGTCCGGCACCGAGACCCGCACGATATCGGCCCCGGCGGCGGCACAGCGCAGCACCTGATCGATGGTGGCCTGGGCATCGGCGGTGATGGTGTTGGTCATCGTCTGCACCGAGATCGGCGCGTCCCCGCCCACCGGAACATTCCCCACCATGATCTGCCGCGACGGGCGGCGGTGGATGTTGCGCCAGGGGCGGACGTGATTCAGCGACATGGGGCAAACCTCGGGTGATGGTCGGCGACAATCTAGACCCGTGACGCGGGCGGCACAACCGCCTGCGCCCAAATGCCCCTGCCGCCCACGGCTGTGTCAGTTGGTGTCGTTCTGCGCCACGGTGGTGTAGCGTGCCAGATCGGTGTCGCGCGAAAGGTCCGCCACAGCGTATTTCCCGGTCAGCGCCTCGGGCGAAAGCGGAACGTTCTTCACCACCTGCGCCCCGGGTGCCGCCGGACCATAGGTCTGGCCATTCACCGCGAAATAGACCGAGCCCGAATTGCCGGCCCGCAGCAGCGGCGCCTGTTCCATCTGCGGCACGCTGTAGCGTTCGCCCGCGTTCAGGATCTTCTCGAACAGAACGGTTCCGTCGGCGGCCTGCACCCGGACCCAGGACGGGCGGACGGCCAGAAGCTCCAACGACGGGGGCGCCGCTTCGGCCACCTGAACGGCCGCCTCGACGACCTCGGCCGCGGACGGGGCGGCAGATTCCATCTGAAGGCTGGCCTGCTGCACGCCCTCGGGGCGGCGCGGGTCGATTGCCGCGATGGGTCCATCACGCGACACCAGCACCGGCACATCCAGCGCCTGTGCCTGCGGACGGTACAGCCGGCCCATCAGATCCGGGTGCTGGGCCGGATCGGCTTCTGCCAGTTCAAGTTCCGTCGAGGCCGGCGCGGAGCGAACCAAGGGCGCGACGCCGGTGACATTGCCCAGCGGATCGATCTCGGCCACGACACGGGGGGCCTGATCCACCGGCGCCACCTGAACGCGCTGCACCTGTTGCAGCACGGACCAGCCGCCGTAGCCAATCCCGCCGATCAGCGCCAGAAGCACCGCGACAGACCCGACGGCCCCCGGCTCGATGTTGTTCAGGAAACTTTCGCCGCGCGGGATGAACAGCGCGTTGGGGTCGGCAAACGGATCGCGCAGTTCGGATGCCGGGCGACCGGGGCTGTCGCGCCGGACGCTGGAAACCGAGACTTCCATCCCGTGCATGGTGGTGAAATTCGCCTCGACGCAAAAGCGCCGGAACGCTTCGTCCGGGTCCATGCCCAGATAGCGCGCATAAGAGCGCACATAGCCGGCGATGAAGCCCTGAGTCTCGAACGCCGACACATCGGCATTCTCGATCGCGGCGATATAGGTCGCCTTGATCTTCAACTCGCGCTGGACGTCCAGAAGCGATTTGCCAAGCGTCGCACGCTCGCCTCGCATCAGATCGCCCAGCCGGATCTCGAAATCATCAAACCCTTTGGGTTTATCGACTTCGGCCGTCGAAGGTTGAGTCCTCCGCCAGATCATGCGTTTTGCCCGTCCCTGCCCCGTTTCACCCGCGCCGGTTTCTACGCCGACTCAAGGATGCCCTGTATCGAAAGAACTAACACAGGGCAGAGACCTTTGCATCCGCAGAAGAGATCAGGCCACGACCTCGGCGCGATTCAGCGCACAGTGCTGCCACAGCACATCCATCGCCTTCACCAGATCGTCGATCATGGCCGAATCATGCACCGGCGAGGGCGTGAAGCGCAGACGCTCGGTCCCGCGCGGCACCGTCGGGAAGTTGATCGGCTGCACATAGATGCCGAAATGTTCCAACAGCATGTCCGAGATCATCTTGCAGTGCACCGGATCGCCGACGTGAACCGGCACGATATGCGAGCCGTGATCGATGATCGGCAGGCCAAGGCCCTTCAGCCGCATCTTCAGGATCTTCGCCGAGGTCTGGTGCTTTTCGCGCAGTTCGACATCGCCCTTCAGATGCCGGACCGAGGCCGCGGCACCGGCCGCCACCACCGGCGGCAGCGAGGTCGAGAAGATGAAGCCCGGCGCGTAAGACCGCACGGCGTCACACAATTTCGCCGAAGCGGCGATATAGCCACCGAACACGCCGTAGGCTTTGCCCAGCGTGCCGTTGATGATGTCGATCCGATCCATCAGGTTGTCGCGCTCGGCCACGCCGCCGCCGCGCGGGCCATACATGCCGACCGCGTGAACCTCGTCGATGTATTTCAGCGCGCCAAACTCATCCGCGATGTCGCAGATTTCCTTGATGCGGCCAAAGTCGCCATCCATCGAATAGACCGACTCGAAGGCCACAAGGATCGGCCGCCCCTTCAGGCCGGTCAGGATGCGACGCAGATCATCCAGATCATTGTGTTTGAAGATGTGCTTCTCGGTGCCCGAACGGCGGATGCCTTCGATCATCGAGGCGTGGTTCAGCTTGTCCGAGACGATCACCAGCCCGGGGATCAGAACCGGCAGCGTCGAAAGCGTGGCATCGTTGGCGATATAGGCCGACGAGAACACCAGCGCCGCTTCCTTGCCGTGCAGGTCGGCCAGCTCGGCCTCAAGCCGCTTGTGGTAGACCGTGGTGCCCGAAATGTTGCGGGTGCCGCCCGACCCTGCGCCGGTCGCGTCCAGCGCCTCGTGCATGGCCTGCAACACCACCGGATGCTGGCCCATGCCAAGATAGTCGTTGCCGCACCAGACGACGATTTCCTTTTCGCTGCCGTCCGGCTTGCGCCACAGGGCTTTCGGATAGGCACCCTTGCGCCGCTCGATATCGATGAAGGTCCGGTACCGACCTTCGGTATGGAGCCGGTTCAGCGCAGTGTCGAATGCCTGGTTATAGTCCATCTGTGTCTCCCTGACGCCCGGACTGGCGGGCAAGCTGGGTTGCGATGTTGAGGTTTTGTCGGGCCGCGACCTTGATGCGGATCAAATGCTCTGGCCAAATCCTAAATCTTGAACCGGCCTATTTGAAACCCGTTCCTTCGTCCCTGCGTCAATCGGCCACCGCGATCGCACAGTCTTGCGCGCCGGATGCCGCACAGGCCGACAGCGCCGCATCGGCCGCGCCCTCGCCCTTGCCCAGCCCCCAACGCCCCGTCAGGGCCGAAACGGCCAGCGCCCGCGCCCCCCGCGTCCCGTAATCGTCGCGCAACCCCTTTGTCGCATCCGCTGACAGGCTGATCGGCCGCGGCTCCCATCCGGCAGGGCGGATGTGGGCCACGATCTCGCAGGGGCGCTTGCCCTTGCGCTTGGCCTCGCAGGCCGCCCGCGCCGCGTCCGAGGCCGCGGTCACATCATGGTGATTGGCGGCAGCCACCGTGGCCTCGGAGGCCAGGCCCTCGTCGGGCGAAACCGCGACGGCACCGTAATAGGGCTGCTCGGCCACCACCATCTTCAGGATCTTCACATCGTTCTCGGTCAGAAAATCCACCGGCACGATCGCAACTTCGGCCTTGGCGGGGGGAAAGACCGCCCGTTTGGCCTCGGCCCCGCCGATCGGCTCGGCAAAAGCCACCCCGGACAGGGAAAGGCTGCAAGCTGCAAGGATCGCCAGACGCATCGAAGGCTCCGCAAGAAATAGGCTTTTGCAGGTTTCTTAGCGCATCGGCGCGGCTCTGGACAGTCCCGGCGTGGCTGCTAGGCTCTGGCCGCCATCAGAAAAAGGACATCAAGATGACGCTCGACGCGGTGCTCTCCCGGATCGATACCACGCTGCCTGAATCCGTGGACCGGCTGATGGCGCTTCTGCGCATCCCGTCGATCTCGACCGATCCGGCCCATGCCGCCGATTGCGACCGGGCCGCCGACTGGCTGGTGACGGAATTGCAGGATCTGGGGTTCGAGGCCTCGAAACGCCCGACGCCCGGGCATCCGATGGTGGTGGCACAGGGCAAGGGCCCCGGCCCGCATCTGCTGTTTTATGGCCACTATGACGTGCAGCCGGTCGATCCGCTGACGCTGTGGGACCGCAACCCGTTCGACCCGGAACTTCAGGACACACCGCAGGGCCGCGTGATCCGCGCCCGCGGCGCCTCTGACGACAAGGGCCAGCTGATGACATTTCTGGAAGCCTGCCGGGCATGGAAGACCGAACACGGCAGCCTTCCCTGCCGGCTGACGATCTTCCTTGAAGGCGAGGAGGAATCGGGCTCGCCCTCTCTCGTGCCCTTCATGCAGGAAAACGCGGCCGAGCTTTCCGCCGACCTCGCGCTGATCTGCGACACGGGGCTGTTCGAATCGCGCACCCCCGCCATCGTCACCCGCCTGCGCGGCCTGCTGGGCGAGGAACTGACAATCCGCGGCCCGGCCAAGGATCTGCACTCGGGCATGTATGGCGGCATCGCGATCAACCCGGTCCGGGTGCTGACGCGCATCCTGGCCAGCCTGCATGACGACACCGGCCGCGTCACCCTGCCCGGCTTTTACGACGGCGTGACCGAACTGCCCGAAGACATCCGCGCCCAGTGGCAGGGGCTGGCCTTCGACCATGCCCGCTTCCTGGCCGAGGTCGGCCTGTCACAGCCCGCCGGCGAACAGGACCGCACACCGCTGGAAATGATCTGGTCGCGCCCGACCTGCGAGATCAACGGCATCTGGGGCGGCTATACCGGCGAAGGCTTCAAGACCGTTCTTCCGGCCGAAGCCCATGCCAAGGTCAGCTTCCGCCTTGTGGGCGAACAAGACCCCCATACGATCCGCGAGGCGTTCCGCGCCCATGTCCGCGCTCAATTGCCACCCGACTGCACGGCCGAATTTCATGGCCACGGCAATTCCCGCGCAGGCCACATGCAAACCACCCACCCGGCCTTCGAACAGGCCCGCGCGGCTCTGACCGAGGAATGGGGCCTCTCGGCGGCCTATGTCGGCTGCGGCGGCTCGATCCCGGTTGCGGGATTCTTCCAGACCATTCTGGGCATGGATGCGATGCTGGTGGGCTTTGGCAAGGACACCGACCAGATCCACTCGCCGAACGAGAAATACGACCTCGAAAGCTTCCATAAAGGCGTCCGATCCTGGGCGCGATTCCTTGCCCGGGTCGCAGCATGAGCCTCACGATCCGCACCGCGGAGGCGGCCGACGAGGCCGCCTTCCGCACGCTCTGGCAGGGCTACCTCGACTTCTTCCGCACCACCCTCGCTCCCGGGATCACCGACACCACCTGGGCGCGCATCCTTGATCCGGCCTCGCCGCTGACCGCGCGCCTCGCAGTGACAGGCGACGGCGTCCGCGGCTTCGCGCTGCACCACACCCATCTCAGCACATGGAGCATCGCCCCCGACTGCACCCTCGAAGACCTCTTCATCGCCCCCGAAACCCGCGGCCAGGGCATCGGCCGCGCCCTGATCGACGACCTGATCAGCCTTTGCCGACAGAACGGCTGGCCCCGCCTCTACTGGCACACCCATGAAACCAACGCGACCGCCCGCCGCCTCTACAACCGCTACAGCCAGGCCGACGGCTTTGTGCGCTACCGAATCCCGCTCTGACCGGCGGCGCACACCTCCCAGGCCCCCACCAAAACCACATGGCCAACCGGGGTATCCCGCGGCGGCAACCCGCCTCGCCCGTTTCATTCTGGCAAAAATATCCTCGGGGGAATCGGCCCGTCAGGGCCGATGGGGGCAGAAAGCCCCCGCAACGACAACAACCAGAAACAGGCTGGCTATGCTGAAAGAGATTTGGGAAACAGGACAAGAATGGCGCGGTTGACGGGGCTCGAACCCGCGACCCCCGGCGTGACAGGCCGGTACTCTAACCGACTGAGCTACAACCGCGCGATCTTTTCACGTTCGACGGCAGCGGACGGTGGCGCGGTTGACGGGGCTCGAACCCGCGACCCCCGGCGTGACAGGCCGGTACTCTAACCGACTGAGCTACAACCGCGTGCGCCGTCCGGTCTGCCGCCGAACGTGAGGCGGGTATTACGCAGCCTCTCGGGCGGCGTCAAGCGCCCGCCGCGGAAAAAAGTGAAAGCCCTGCATCAAGCCCCGCGCCCAGGCCGCGATCCCGCCACGGGATCCAGGCCCAGGCTTCCCGCGCGGCGCCCTTGCCGCAGGCCCCTCCTTCACAGGGCCAGCCCGGGATCGCACGGCGCCCTTTCCGCAGGCCAACCACGAGGCCCCATCGCTCTGAATCCCCCAAGCCCTCTTGCACGGCGCCCCCTCGCCGCCTATGGCAAGCCATGACCCAGCACGACCGTCTCCTCATCATCGATTTCGGGTCGCAGGTGACCCAGCTCATCGCGCGCCGCCTGCGCGAGCTGAACGTCTACTGCGAGATCCACCCTTATCAGAACGTGACCGAAGCCTTCCTGCAGGGCTTCGCTCCGAAGGCCGTGATCTTCTCCGGCGGGCCTTCCTCTGTCTTTGCCGAGGGCGCGCCGATGCCGCCCGCAGCCGTCTTCACCCTTGGCGTGCCGATTCTCGGCATCTGCTACGGCCAGCAGGTGATGATGCATTGCCTTGGCGGCAAGGTCGAACGCGGCCACGGCACCGCCGAATTCGGCCGCGCCTTCGTGACCCCGGCCGGGGGTCGCCTTGCCATTCTTGACGGCTGGTTCGACGACGGCCGCGAACAGGTCTGGATGAGCCATGGCGACCATGTCTCGCAGATTGCGCCAGGCTTTCAGGTGTTCGGCACCTCGCCCAACGCGCCTTTCGCCATCACCGCCGATCCTGCGCGCCACTTCTATGCCGTCCAGTTCCACCCCGAGGTGCATCACACCCCCAAGGGTGCGAAACTCTACGAAAATTTCGTCCGCCTCGCAGGGTTCAAGGGCGATTGGACCATGGGCGCCTACCGCGAAGAGGCGATTGCCAAGATCCGTGCGCAGGTGGGCGATGCCAAGGTGATCTGCGGACTGTCGGGCGGCGTCGATTCGTCGGTGGCCGCGGTGCTGATCCATGAGGCGATCGGCGACCAGTTGACCTGCGTCTTCGTCGACCACGGCCTTCTACGGCAGGGCGAGGCCGAACAGGTCGTCACCATGTTCCGCGACAACTACAACATGGCGCTGATTCACGCGGACGAATCCGAACTGTTCCTTGGCGCGCTGGAAGGCGTCAGCGACCCGGAAGTGAAGCGCAAGACCATCGGCCGGCTGTTCATCGACGTGTTCCAGAAACACGCGGCCGACGTGGGCGGCGCCACGTTCCTTGCGCAGGGCACTCTTTACCCCGACGTGATCGAATCGGTCAGCTTCTCGGGCGGACCCTCGGTCACCATCAAGTCGCATCACAACGTGGGCGGCCTGCCGGAAAAGATGGGCCTGAAACTGGTCGAGCCGCTGCGCGAACTGTTCAAGGATGAGGTCCGCGCGCTTGGCCGCGAACTTGGCCTGCCCGACAGCTTCATCGGCCGCCATCCCTTCCCCGGCCCCGGCCTTGCGATCCGTTGCCCGGGCGAGATCACCCGCGACAAGCTGGAAATCCTGCGCCGCGCAGATGCGGTCTATATCGACCAGATCCGCCGCCACGGGCTTTATGACGAGATCTGGCAGGCGTTCGTCGCGCTCTTGCCGGTGCGCACCGTGGGCGTGATGGGGGATGGGCGCACCTACGATTACGCCTGCGCCCTGCGTGCGGTGACAAGCGTCGACGGCATGACCGCCGACTATTACCCCTTCACCCACGACTTCCTGGGCGAGACCGCCACGCGGATCATCAACGAGGTGCCGGGCATCAACCGGGTGACCTACGACATCACCTCGAAGCCCCCGGGCACGATCGAATGGGAATGACCGGCCAGTACCGACCGGCAAGCTGATCCCCCCTCGCGTCGGTCCGAAAGGGCCGGCGCGTAACCGCGGCGGCGGCCCTTTATGGCGTGCCGCCGCAGCAACACGCGCGCCACAAGATCGACAAGCGCCGCGCGGTCCCCAAGCACCCATCCGATGGCTTCGCTTCATCCGCAGCAAGGACGCGGTCCTGTTGCCAAGGGCGGCGCGGCCTCCTGCATCCATCCGATGACTTGCACCCGTAGCGGCAGGCACGCCATCGTTTGGCCAAGGGCGGCGCGCGCCCATGGCTCTGACGGCTTTCGGACATCGGCGACACGATCCCGGCCGGCCTTCAGTCTGGACATCCGCCGCCCTCCGGGTCAGAACGCGGCTTTCCCCGAAAGAGTGTCCGCAACATGCCCCTTTCCCGGACCCCGATTGCTGCCACCCTCTGGATGGGCGGCGCCATCGTTTCGTTCTCGGCCATGGCGGTCGCGGGGCGCATGGTCTCGGGGCAGCATGACACGTTCGAGATCATGGCCTGGCGGTCCCTGGTGGGGCTGGCGGTGGTGCTGGTCTGGGCCGCAACCGCGAACCGGCTGGCCGAGATCCGCACCCGGCGACTGAAGGGGCACCTGCTGCGCAACCTGTGCCATTTCACCGGGCAGAACCTGTGGTTCTGGGCGCTGGGGATCATCCCCTTGGCGCAGGTGATCGCGCTGGAATTCACCTCGCCGATCTGGGTGATCCTGCTGTCGCCACTGCTGCTGGGCGAACGCATCACGCTGGTGCGGGCGGTCTCGACCGTGCTGGGGTTTGCGGGCATCCTGATTGTCGCGAGGCCGGATTTCGGCCAGATCGATCTTGGCGTGCTGGCGGCCGCGGGTTCGGCTGTCTTCTTTGCCGGCTCGATCATCCTGACCAAGCGGCTGACCCGACACGACGGCATCGTGGCGATCATGTTCTGGCTGACGCTGATCCAGTCGGCGCTGGGGATCCTTTGCACCTTCGCCGATGGCCAGACCACCTGGCCCACGCCGACCTCGGCCGGGTGGCTGGTTCTGATCGGGCTTTCGGGGCTGGCTGCGCATCTGTGCCTGACGCAGGCGCTGTCGCTCGCCTCGGCGGGGTTCGTGGTGACGGTGGATTTCCTGCGCCTGCCGGTATTCGCGATCCTTGGCATGGCGCTGTTTTCCGAACCGCTCGACGCGCTGGTGATCCTTGGCGGGGGCGTCATCCTGCTGGCGAACTGGATCAGCATCCGCGCCGCGAAAGCGGCGCCGCGGCCACAGGACGCAAGGTGACGCCCCCCTTCCGCGGCGTCAGAGATTGACCGAAGCCGGGCCGCCCTGAAAGATGCCAGCCAATAAGGCGAGGGGAGGAATGCCAATGAAAAAAATCATTCTGGCGCTGGGGGGGCTTGCACTTGGCGCCGGCAGTGCCGCTGCGGGCGACATCGAACGATCGCAGCAAAGTGTAGGTATCCTGTTCGAGAAAGGCCGCTATGCGGAGTTGAGCTTCGGGTTTGTGAATCCGGATGTCACTGGCGTCATCAAGGGCTCGCCTTTCGAGTCGCAAGGCATGGCCGGCAATTTCAACATCGCCTCTTTCTCTTACAAGCAGGCCATCGGCCCCAACATGGATGTCGCGCTGATTCTGGATCAGCCGATCGGCGCCGACGTGGATTATCCCGCCGATGCGTTCTATCCGTTGGCGGGCACCACGGCAAAACTGCGGTCCAAGGCTGTCACCGGCCTTGTGCGCTACAAATTCGAGAACAATGTTTCGGTCTATGGCGGCCTGCGCGCCGAGACGGTCGAGGGCCAGGCGAATATCCTTGTCCCGGGCGCCGCCTACCTGCTGAAAGCCGATGGCGACTGGAACTTGGGCTATGTCGTGGGCGTGGCATGGGAAAAGCCTGAAATCGCCGCCCGCGTGGCGCTGACCTACAATTCCGCCATCGATCACGAAATGTCGAACAGCGAAAGCATCAACGGCTTTACCCCGCCGGACAATCCGACCTCGTTCGAGACCACGGTGCCGCAATCAATCAGCCTTGAAGCCCAGACCGGTATTGCCAAGGACACGCTGCTGTTCGGCTCGATCCGCTGGGTGGACTGGACGGAATTCGTGATCGCGCCGCCGCTTTACGAAAGCCTTGCCGCCTTCGGCAATGAACCCATCGTCTATTACGACTCGGACCGGATCACCTACACGCTGGGTCTGGGGCGCAAGTTCAACGACAACTGGTCGGGCGCGGTCACCGTCTCGTATGAGCCGTCAAATGGCGATCCGACCGGCAACCTTGGGCCGAACGACGGCTACCGCTCGATCGGGCTTGGGGCGACCTATACCGAAGGCCCGATGAAGATTACCGGCGGCATCCGCTATGTCGAACTTGGCAACGCCACCACACGCCGGGTCGGCGCCCGATTCGAGGATAACGACGCGATCGCCGTGGGCGTCCGGATCGGCTATTCCTTCTGATCCGGCCGGCGCCGGGGCATCCGGCGCCGCGCAGCGCCCCGCCGTCGCAGCCGCCAGTTTTCGCGTGAACTGGCCCGCGCCCCGCGCTAACAGGGGCGCAATCCGAGGCAGGGGACGCAAGGCATGATCTACAGATCCGGGGCGGAATGGCGCGAGGCGCAGGCCAAGCGGGTGCTGCTGTTCGGTATGTCCGGGCTGGGGAAAACCCATGTCTCGAACCTGTTGCGCGACAACGGCGAGTGGTTCCATTACTCGGTCGATTACCGCATCGGCACCCGCTACATGGGCGAACATATCGCCGACAACTTCAAGCGCGAGGCGATGAAGGTGCCGTTCCTGCGCGAACTGCTGCGCACCGACTCGGTCTATATCGGCTCGAACATCACCTTCAACAATCTCGCACCGCTTTCGACCTATCTGGGCAAGCCGGGCAATCCCGATCTGGGCGGCCTGCGGTTCTCGGATTATCTGGAACGGCAGGCCCAGCACCGCGAGGCCGAGGTGGCGGCGCTGCACGATACCCAGCGGTTCATCCGCAGGGCGCAGGAAATCTACGGCTACCAGAATTTCGTCTGCGACTCGGGCGGCTCGATCTGCGAGGTGGTGGACCCCGACAATCCGAACGATCCGCTGATGTCGGATCTGGCCGGCAACCTGCTGATGGTCTGGATCAAGGGGTCAGAGGCCCATACCGACGAGCTGATCCGCCGTTTCGACAAAGCGCCGAAGCCGATGTATTATCAGCCGGCCTTCCTGCACCATGCCTGGGCCGACTACCGCGCCGAGACCGGCCAGCCCGAGGAACAGGTAAACCCCGACGCCTTCATCCGCTGGACCTATGCCCGCGCGCTGGCCCACCGCCAGCCGCGCTATCAGGCGATGGCGCGCTGGGGCGTGACGGTAACCGCCGAAGAGGTGGCCCAGGCCCGGACCGCCGAAGCCTTCGTCGAGTTGATCGCCCACGCGCTGGACAGGCGCCCCGCCGGGGCCTAGACAGATCCTTCGCCAGAGAGACGACGCCATGCCCATCACCCTGCCCGCCACCCTGCCCGCCTTTGACGTGCTGACGCGCGAAGGGGTGATGGTGATGTCGCCGGAACGGGCGGCGCGGCAGGACATCCGGCCGCTGCGGATCGGGCTTCTGAACCTGATGCCGAAGAAGATCCAGACCGAAAACCAGTTCGCGCGTCTGATCGGGGCCACGCCGTTGCAGATCGACTTTCAGTTGATCCGCATGACCGAACATCAGACCAAGAACACCGCGGCCGAACACATGGCCGCCTTCTACCGCCCCTTCCAGGAGGTGAAGGCGGAAAAATTCGACGGGCTGATCGTCACCGGCGCGCCGATCGAGCATCTGGATTTTGCCGACGTCACCTACTGGGACGAGCTGCGCGAGGTGATGGACTGGACCCAGACCCATGTCCATTCCACCTTCGGCGTCTGCTGGGGTGGCATGGCGATGATCTACCATTTTCATGGCGTGCAGAAACACATGCTGCCCGCCAAGGCCTTCGGCTGCTTCCGCCACCGGAATGTGGTGCCGACCTCGCCCTATCTGCGCGGCTTTTCCGACGATTGCGTGATCCCCGTCAGCCGCTGGACCGAGATGCGCCAGGATGAGATCGACACCGCACCCGGCCTGCGCACACTGCTGGCATCGGACGAGGTCGGCCCCTGTCTGGTCGAGGATACAGACCACCGCGCGCTATATATCTTCAACCATTTCGAATATGACAGCGACACTCTGAAACAGGAATACGATCGCGACGTGGCAGCCGGCAAGGCGATCAACGTGCCGCGGAACTACTACCCCGACGACGATCCGTCGAAACCGCCGCTGAACCGCTGGAGAAGTCACGCGCACCTTCTATATGGGAACTGGATCAACGAGATCTATCAGTCCACCCCATATGACAGTGCAGAGATTGGCCGTTAGCGTCATCATCGCCGGAACTCTTGCCCTTGGGGGCTGCGGCGCGGCGGTCGCCAAGCGGGCCGCCGACCGCGAGGCGGTGGCCGAAGCCTCTTATCCGCCGACAGGGCGGCTGCTGAGGGTGGACGGCCGCAGCATCCACGCCCATGTCGAAGGCCATGGCCCCGACCTTGTGCTGATCCATGGCGCCTCGGGATCGACCCGCGACTTCACCTTTTCCTTCGTGGACCGGATGAAGGGCCGCTATCGCGTGATCGCCTTTGACCGGCCCGGTCTGGGCTGGTCTGAGCCGCTTGGGGCCGAGGGCACAAGCCCGCTGGTTCAGGCCGATCTGCTGCGCAAGGCGGCAGCGCAACTGGGTGTTCACCGGCCGGTCGTGCTGGGCCATTCCTACGGCGGCGCGGTGGCGCTGGCCTGGGGCCTGCGCGATCCGGGCGGCACCGCGGCCATCGTCACCGTCTCGGGGGCGGCGATGCCCTGGCCCGGCGGGTTGGGCCCGGTCTATGCGATGACGGCCTCGGGTCTGGGGCAGCGGGCGTTGGTTCCGCTGGTATCGGCCTTTGTTTCAGAGGCCCGCGCCGACCGGGTGGTGGCGCAGATCTTCGCGCCACAGACCCCACCGGCAGGCTATTCTGAATACTTCGGCGTGGGTCTCTCGCTGCGTCGCGACACCTTTCGCGAAAACACGCGGCAGGTGAACGGGCTGAAGCCGCACCTGCGACTGATGCAAGCGCATTATCCCCGACTGCCGATGCCGGTCGAGATCCTGCATGGCGATGCCGACACCATCGTGCCCCACCACATTCACGCTGAACCGCTGGCAAAACTGGTGCCGGGGGCTACGTTGACCATCCTTCCCGGCATCGGCCACATGCCACACCATTCCGCCCCCGATGCGGTCGCGGCCGCGATCGACCGCGCCGCCCACCGCGCCGGATTGCGCTGACCGCGCGCTTCGCCATACTGGCCCCAGCCAAGGAGAAGCCGATGTCCAGCCCTGCCGCCACCACCGTCGCACCCGACCGGGGATGAGCAAGCGCGGCTATCACCACGGCAATCTGCGGCAGGCGCTGGTCGAGGCGGCGCTGGCGCTGATCGCGGAAAAGGGTCCGCAGGGGTTCACTCTGTCCGAAGCCGCCAAGGCCGCCGACGTAACCCCGGCCGCGGTCTACCGCCATTTCGCCGGCCGGGACGAGCTGATGGCCGAAGTGGCGCGTCAGGGCTATGACATCTTCGCCGCGCTGATGGATTACGCCTATGATTCCGGCCGACCCTCGGCGCTTGCGGCGTTCGAGGCGACGGGGCGGGCCTATCTGGCCTTTGCCCGGAAATATCCCGGCCACTACATGGCGATGTTCGAAAGCGGGATCTCGCTTCAGGCCAATCCCGATCTGGCGGCAGCGGCACAGAAGGCGCGCGACGTGCTGGAACGGGCGGCGGCGCAACTGTCGCAGCACATCCCGCCCGCGAAACGCCCACCGGCCGCGATGTTCTCGGCCCATATCTGGGCGCTGAGTCACGGGGTTGTCGAACTGTTCGCCCGCGGCGAGCCGGGGGCGAAATCGCCCTTCGCGCCGGAAGACCTGCTGGAAGCAGGCATCGGGATCTATCTGCGCGGGCTAGGCCTGTTGCCGCAGGACGCCTGACGCCCCCTGTCCCGCGGGGTGCCTGCGGGAAACAGGCAAACCCGCGCGCTGTGGCCCGCCCCTTTCCATGGCCGACACCCGCACAGGGCTGGCAAGGATGCGTGTCGCCGGACCTTAGCGGAACAGCACCACGGCCCCCGGACTCCAGGCGATGCGGGCGCGGGCGCCGATGTCCAGCACCGGCCGGCCAAAGACGTTGCGCATCGAGATACGGATCGGCGCCTCGGTCCCATCAAGGCGGACGTCATAATAGGTCATGTCGCCGAAATAAACCACCTCGTCGATGGTGCCCATCGCTTCACGCTCGGCCTTCTGGCCCTCGAACAGGATGGTGGCGGTTTCGGGGCGGAAGCCCGCGGTCGTCCCCGTCCCCGAGGCCGCACCCGGCGCCTGCGAGGCATCCAGCAGCATCCGGCCAAGCCCTTGGGCCTCGACCTCAATGCCTTGCGCGTCCTCACGCAGGATACGCGCCGACAGGAAGTTCATCGTGCCGATGAAATCCGCCACCTTGCGCGAGGTCGGCCGACGATACAGCGTTTCGGGATCGGCCAGTTGCGCGATCTCGCCCTCGAACATGACGGCGATCCGGTCGGACATGACCAGCGCCTCTTCCTGATCGTGGGTCACAAGGATGAAGGTGATCCCCACCTGCCGTTGCAGCTTGATCAGTTCGACCTGCATCTGTTCGCGCATCTTCTTGTCCAGCGCCGACAGCGGCTCGTCCAGCAGCAGCACCTTGGGCTTCAGGATCAGCGCGCGGGCCAGCGCCACGCGCTGCCGCTGCCCACCCGACAGCGCATGGGCCGCCCGTGCGCCAAGCCCGCGCAGCCCTACCATTTCCAGCGCCTCACCGACGCGGCGGGTCAGTTCCTCTTTCGGAAGCCGCGCGCGGCGCAGGCCAAAGCCCACATTCTCGGCCACCGTCAGATGCGGGAAAATGGCATAGCTCTGGAACACCATGTTGGTGGGCCGCTTGTTCGCGGGCACCCCTTCCATGTTGCGCCCGTCGATCATCACGGCGCCCGACGAGATTTCCTCGAACCCCGCGATGGTGCGCAAAAGCGTGGTCTTGCCGCAGCCTGACGGCCCCAGAAGCGAGAAGAACTCGCCTGCGCGGATGGTCGCGGTGATGCCGCGCAGCGCGTGATAATCGCCGTAATATTTGTGGACGTCGCGGAACTCGATCATCGTGGGTTTCGCGGCAACGGTCACAGGAAGCCTCCGGTATCCTTGGCACCGGACCGGGCAAGACCCCTGCGGCGCAAATATTCGGCGATGGTGAGAAGGACGATGGAACAGGCCACCAGCACCGTGCCAAGCGCCATGATGATCGGCACCGACTGCGGGAAGCGGAACTGCGAGAAGATGTAGATCGGCAGCGTGGTCTGCGTGCCGGCCAGGAAGAAGGCGATGATGAACTCGTCAAGGCTGATGGTGAAGGAAATCAGCAAGGACGAGATGATCCCCGGCATCACCAGCGGCAGGATGATGAGACGGAAGGTCGAAAGGCCGGTCTCGCCCAGATCGTAGGCGGCTTCCTCAAGCGAGCGGTCCAGCGACTGAAACGCCGAGGTCAGGATCGCGATGGCAAAGGGCGTGCAGATCAGGACATGGCCCAGGATCACCGTCAGGATCGACAGGTTCACCCCCAGCCCCAGCAACACCACCAGCAGCGAGACCGCGACGATGATCTCGGGCAGGACCAGCGGCAGCATGATCAGCCCCATCACCCCGCCCTTCAGCGGGAATTCGTAACGCGTCGAGGCGCGGGCGGCAAAGATTCCCAGCGCGGTCGAAATCGCCGCCGACGCCGCGGCAATGATCAGGCTGTTCTTCACCGCAAGCCAAAGCGACGGCTGTTCCGCCGCGGCGGCAAACCACTTGGTGGTAAAGCCCGACAGCGGGAAGGCGATCACCGTGCCGTCGTTGAAGGCAAACAGCGGCAAAAGCAGGATCGGGGCGTAAAGAAAGACCAGATACGCCAGCACATAGATGCGGAATCCCCCGCCCTTCATTTCGGCCCCCTCAGGAAGCGACGGTTCAGGAACAGGAAGATCAGGCTGACCACTGTCACGATGGACATGGCCGACACCGCGATGGCCGAGCCCAGCGGATAGTTGTCCAGTTTCAGATACTGAAGCTGGATCAGGTTCGCCACCATCCGCCCCTCGGGTCCGCCGACCAGCGCCGGCGTCACATAATCTCCGATGGTCGGGATGAACACGATCAGCACCGAGGCGATCACCCCCGGCATGGCAAGCGGCAGTGTCACCCGCCAGAAGGTCATCACTTTGGATTCGCCCAGATCCTGCCCCGCTTCCAGCAGCGAGCGGTCGATCTTTTCCAGTGCGACAAAGATCGGCAGGATCGCGAAGGGCGCATAGGCATGGGCCAGCGTGATGACCACCGCATTGACGTTGTAAAGGATGAAGGTCAGCGGCTCGTCGATGATGCCAAGGCCCATCAGCCCGGAATTGACCACACCGTTGAAGCCAAGGATCACCTTCCACAGAAACACCCGGATCAGGTAACTGGTCCAGAACGGGATGGTAATCAGAAACAGCCACAAGGACTTGCGGTCCGGCGCGACATGAAACGACACGAAATAGGCCACCGGGAACGCCAAAAGCACCGTGACCGCCGTCACCGCTGCCGCCACCCAAAGCGATCGCAGCATCACCGAGCGGTAAAGCTCGTTCGTCCAGGCCTCGCGGTAGTTGGCAAAGGTGAAATCGCGGATGATCTCAAGATATCCGTCGGTCAGGAAGCTGTAGAGGATGATCGTGGCCAGCGGCGCCCCAAGCAGCAGGATCGCGTAAAGCGCCGGAGTGCCCACCATAAGGTAGCCCTGCGCCGCCTCAGATCGCCTGAAGCGACCCCACCGCGTTTCCTGCTCCATCTCGCCCCCACTGTGCAAGTGCCCGGACCTTCTGGCACAGGTCAGAGCGCATGAAAAGACTGTCGCCAACGGCAGGCCGGCGCAACGCCCCAAGGTTGAGCAGCGCGGAACGGCAGGAAAACAGGCACCCCCTTGCGCGAACTCCCAAGAAAATTCGCCTTAAATCAGCCAGTTGACGGCTCAATCCCGGTCCTTACCGGCGCGATGCCGGCAAAGATGGCGGATCAGACCGCCACACTCTCGATCGCGATTGCCCGTTTCTTCAGCTCCTGGTAAAGCGCGGGCAGCACCCGGATCTGCCCCACCGCGACCTGCAACGCATCCGACAGCATCTGCGCATCCGCGCTTTCGGGCGCAACGCGCCAGATCAGCCGCCGCGCACCACCATCGTCATAAACGATCTCGGTCGCGCCCTGACGGTTGGTGCGGTAGCCAAGGAACTGGGCACCCCCGTGCGGGGCATGAAAGCCTGCCTGGTGTCCCATGAAGGGCCTCTGTTTCTGTTTGCCGTCTTACGGAACGAATCGTGTCACCCAAGGCAGCATGGGTCAATCCGCGCACAGCGAAGCAACAGGTTGCGCGGCAATCCTGCAACAGGTCAGGCTGCCAGTTCCGACGACGGCGAGGCCACAGACGCACCCGCCGCCTCAAGCTGCGCCAGAGGCACATGGCCAGCCCGATAGCATTGGGCGAGCGGCCATGGATCACCGTATATTCATTAGCTGAGCGAACCAGAACGCGCTCGGTCTCGGCCATGCGGGCGAAGCTCGCGGCCCGCCACTTCGGCCCGCGCCAACCGCGCGGCATGGCGAAAGCCCGGATGGGACGGGTCTTCGGCCAGCCCCACCGGCCGGTCGCCCCGCTGGCAGCACAGCATCACCAAGCCAATGGCACTTCGCCCGCCGTGGATCCCTGCGCTGACGCCCACGGCTCTGGCGCAGGTTCTGGCCCCGCGGGACGAGGTTCCTGCGGCGACAGCGGGCGGGGTCGGGGGCCCTGCCGAAACCGGCGACACGCTGGTCGCGAAGCTTGTGGCACTGGGCGACAACGCCCACCCATGTCTGGCAGATCCTGGCCTCGGACGAGGATCCCGAGACCGGCAACGGCTCGGCGGATCTGGGGCTGGACCACACACCGACGATCGATGCGGCGGCGATCACCCCGGTCACCCGCTGCACCGGGAAACGCTGCAGGACGGTGGTCAGCATGGCCTGCAGCGTCTTCGTCTCGGCCACATTGCCTGGGTGGACGGTGTGCATG
>NZ_OAOQ01000001.1 GCF_900207575.1 Cereibacter ovatus | reverse complement strand
TCAAACGCGCCCCTCACGGCCATCAACACCATGATTTATATCGGAAATATTGAGATCCTGACAGCAAAATCAGCGATTTACTTGGGGAATGTGGGTTGAAGATCACCGCCGCCCGCCCCGCATCGCCCGCGCGGAAGGCGGCAATCGCCTGCGCGAAGGGATCGGCCGCGGCCGGCCCCGCCAGTGCCAGACAGAGAACCGCCGCCAGCCTCATTTCCCCGCCATCATCACCAGTTGCAGATACAGCATCCGCCGTTTCGGCGCCAAAGGTCCGCGCTGTTCATAGACCACGACGCGCGGGCGCGCGGTGCCTTCGGTCTCGAACACGATCGAGATCGTGTCGGGCAGGAACACACCATACGCGGCCAGCGTGGCCACCGGCTCGGCCGCGAAACGGTCGCGAAACAGCGGGTCGATCCAGATCCGCGCCAGCGCCCGGCCCAGGATGTCGGGCAGATACCTTTCGACCTGGGCGCGGTTCTTCAGCCGGGTTTCAGTGCGGACAAGGTCGAAAGCCTCGGCATCGTCGCCTTCGCGCGCAGGACGCGCCGCCGCAGCCGGCAGCCGCCTCAGCACCGGCGCAAGCACATGCGGCAGGTTCAATCTCATCCTTCTCCCCTTTCCGGGCGATCTTCCGCTGTCTGCAACGACGCGCGGGGCGGGTTTCTTAGGCCGTGGCCCCCGTCTTCCGCAGGGGGCGCCACCCGTTCGGGCAGGCTGAAACGCGGGACGGATATCGCTATGATGCCCCACCTGTCGGAGCGTTCCATGTCCCAAGCCCGCCTTCAGTCCCGTGTCATCTTTGGTGCCGCACTGGCCGGACCGCTGGTGCTGTTCGGCCTTGGGATGGGCGTCACGATCTACCGCACCACGCCCGCGGCGCCGGTCGAGGTGGAGGAAAAGACCGGCCCCGAAGGCGCGTTGACCTATCTTCCGCTGCCCGATCCGATCAGCGCGACAATCCGCGGCGGCACCCGCACGCTGGACTTGCGCGTGACCTTCGCGGTCGAGGGCGAGCGTCTGGACATGATGGCGATGCACAAGCTGCTTCTGGGCGATCTGCCGCTGCTGATGGTCGAGTTGACCGAGGCCGTGCGCATCTGCGACGAGGCCCAGCCCTCGCTTGAGGCGTTCCGGCGGGCGTTGCCGGGCGTGCTGCGCGACGTGGCCAACAGCCGCTACGGCACAGCCGAGGTGCCCGACCCGGTGTATGAGGCGCTGATCACCGATTTCCGCGCCGGTTAGGACCGATCGCGCCCGCGCCGCGGCACGGGACTTGCACCCTGCGCCCTGAAACCCGCGTGACGATGGCGCCACCCGGCCGGGGACCGCCAGATTGAAGGAGCTTTCCATGTCCGACAGCACCGCCCGCCTGCTTGACGAGACCTTCGCGCAAGACCTTGACCGGATCGCGGTCGAAACGGTGTTCTGCGACGAGCGCGGGTCGGAATCCCGGCGCCGGCTGCGTCCGCTCAGCGCGCTGCTGGCACCGATTGCCGCGGCGCGGCGGCCGGCTGCGGCCTCCGTTTCCATCTGATCCAGCGGATCAGGGCCAGCGTGGCCGCCGCCGCCGTCAGCGTGGCGCTGATCGCTTCGGGTGTGGGCAGGATCGGGCCCAGGCGCTGAACGGCCTCGGGCCGCAGCGCCATCAGCAGGATGATGCCCCCCGCCAGCACAAGATAGATCCGCAGGAACCCGCAGCGCCGGCATGGGGCCGGCCGTGAGGGCTTGCCCGCGTCCATTACCGGCGCACCCCGTCGCTATAGGCCAGCCGCAGCCGCCGGGTCTGCTGGCGGTCGGCATCGGCCCGCAGGCGCAGGCCCTCGATCTCGGCTTCGGCCGCGCGCACCGCATCCAGCGCAGCGACCAGTGCGGCCAGAAGCTGGGCGCTGGCCACCCCTTCACGGCCCGGCCCGGCCAGCCCGCCCGCAAGGGCACGCAGGCGGTCGTCCTGCGCCACCATCGCCGCAAGGTCACCGCGGGCGGTGGCTTCGCGCAGCGCATCGGTCGCGGCGGCAAGGCCAAGACAGACCGATGTGGCAGAAGCCGGCAGGTCAGAGACCGCGGCCGTCATGGCCGCACCGCCCGCGCCGGCCCGATCTGTTCCCATGCTGACAGGATGCCGCCGATATGGGTTGCGGCATCGTCAAGTTGCGGCCCCGCTTCACGCCGGAACGCCGCGCTGACCTGAAGGCGGCAGTATTCATAGACCTGGAACAGGTTGCCGGCAATCTCGCCGCCGTTCTCGAAATCGAGGCTGCTTTGAAGGATATAGATCGCGGTGAAGGCGCGATTGAGGTGCTGGTCAGGATAGGACGACCCCACCGCCGCGGCGGCGGCCAGCGCCTTCAGCGACCGTTCCAGTTCCCGCAAGGTGACAAGGACGATCTGATGCGGGTCATCGACGACCTGAAATTCCGCCGTCTCTGCGCGCCGATAGCGGGCACGCGCATCTGCGAAAGTCATCCCCTGTATCCTTCCGTAAGCGGTTGGTGTTCAAGGGATTAAACGTCTCGATCCGGAAAAGTTTTAGCGGTTTTTTCCGACCCCGGCAAAGGCGGCGCGGCGGGCGCCCCGCCTCAGGCGGCCTTGTTGCCGGGGAAGACGGTGACGGGGGCGGCAGCTTTTGCGCTGCGGCGGAACAGCGGGCGGACGACAGAGGCACAGGCCGGCGCCGAAAGCGCCTCGGCGGCCATCGCCTGTTCGCGGCGCAGGCGGCGCAGCTCGGTGAAGGTGGCGCGGATCTCGCTGCGCGACGCGCCACGCGCCAGATGCAGATCATGTTCGGGCAGGAAGACCGAACCCGCGGTCCAGTCCATCAGGATCACGGCCAGCCGCGGATTGTCGATCCGCATCCGCGCGACCTGCGTCCATTCCGCGGCTTCCCGCCCCGCAGCCGAGGGCCACGAGATGACGACGGCATCCAGACGACGGCCAGACGACTGCCCGCGCGCACGAATGCCACAGATCTCCACATCGGCGCCCATGTCGCGCACCAGATCCACCAGACCGCGGCTGGCCGCGTCACCGATGAAACCGACACGGAAGCCGGCAAGGTTACGCTCGGAGGTGGCCACGGCATCGGCAAAGGGCTTCAGCGCCCCGCCCACCGCATCGATCATGCGGCCAGAAACCTCGGAGAACGACGGGCCGGAGCTTTTGAGACCGACGGCATAGAACATGGCGAACCCCTGAGAGTGACTGGCGATGTGGCCAAGGTGACCGTTCTTGACCCGCCGATCAATCTTGCCGTCCTCCGCCGATACGGATGCCCCCGCCCGCTTGTCTTTGGTCAGACGGGGCTACATCCTTTCGAGCGTATCAAACGGCTTCGGCGGCCTGTGGTTCGCAGATTCTATTGGCAGAAAGCACCATCCCCACGTCGCCGCCGGCCAGAAGCGCCAGTCCCGTCAGATGATTCAGCCGTGACAGCACCCCCCGCAGCAGCCGAAGCAACACAAGCTGCTGGCCCACCAGCTCGTCCACCGGAATCGCGACCGAACGGCCGGCGTTGCCCAGGATCACGAACACCCGCCGCAACGGCGGCCACGGCCGGTCTCGCCCGCCTTCCAGCGGATGGCCGCGCAGGCGGTGAATGGCCACGATCTCGCTGTCGCTGATCCGCAGCACGCGCTGCCCCCCCGCAGCCGAGATCGTCATCAGCATCTCGGGTTCGACCTGAAGAATGGTGCGGATCGCGTCAACCGGCACGACGTAGCGCACGCCATCGACGCCCACCACCATGCCCTCGAGCACCACCATCGACAGCGGCAGACCGATATGGAACCGCAGCCCGCCGCCCGGAACCGGAACCGCGCGGAAACTGCCGTTCAGCCGCTTGATCCCGGCCACAAGGTCGGTAAAGGCCGGCGTGTCGGCCTGCGGGCCACCATCGTCCTGCACCATGACGATCACCCGTTCCTCGTCGCGGCGCAGCGAGACATGAAGCTGGGCAGCGCCGCCGCCGGCGGGCTCCATCCGGATCGCAACCAGCCCGCGCAGCACCCCGCGCAGCCGCTCCAGCAGCGACAGATCCAGTGGCAACTCGTCGCCCGCCGTGGTCAGCCGCGCCTCGCGCCGGCTGCGCCGGGCCAGCGTCTCGACAAAGGTCTGAAGCGGCCGCAGCACCGTGCTGGCGGGACGCGCCCGCAGCGATACCGTTTCCTCTTGCAGCGCGGCAAGCTGCGCCGTCAGCGCGGTTTCGGCCTGTGCGATCTCTTGCAGCCGGGCCGCGTGGATGTCGAGCATCGCCCGCACCGAAGTCCGTGCCACGCCCCAGTCCCAGCCGGACTGGCGCATCAGCGTTTCCATTTCCTCGGCCAGATCGCTTTCGGCCAGTTCCGCCAGCAGGTGATGCACCATCGCCTGACTGGCCGAAATCTCGCCAATGGTTTCCAGCATTTCCGGCGTGATCGCGGCCCCCTGCGCCAGCGGCGCGTTACCGGGGATCTCGGTCGGGTCGGTCGCTTCGGCCTCGGACGGCCAAAGCGCCTGGGTCAGCTTCAGCCGCCGCCCCGACGGGTCCATCCGCACCAGCGCCTCGATCAGGTCGGGCTCATCCAGCCGCGAGGACACAAGGAAATCGAACAGCGTCTCGGCGCCACGGAACACCGTCACATTGGTGATCGAGCGCGCCTGATCGCCGCTCAGCCATTCAAGGAAGGCTTCGGCGATGCGGTCGTCATCGTTGATGTCGGTGCGCACGATGTAGAACCGCTTGCCCTTTTCCAGCTCCTCGGCGGCCGAGCGCACGCTGTCGGGCGACAGCACGCGGTGGAATTCGGACGGCAGTCCCAGCCTGCGTTCAATCGCGCCCGCAGTCATCAGACCATCGGTCAGGAAGCAGACATTGGCCGCTTCCTCGAACAGTCGTTCGAGAACCTCTGTCGCGGGTTTCTCGCCCTGTTCGATGGCATCCAGCGCCAGTTCGATCGTCTCGATGAAGCCGCGCGCGATGTGCAACAACATCGCATCGGGCGCCACACCCGACGAATGGACCCGGCTGAACAGATCGACCAGCGACATGGCAAGCTGAGCCGCCGTGTCGATGGAATGATGTTCGCAGGCGTGGTGAACCAGCCGCATCAGCCGGTCAAAGCGGCGGAACTCGGCGTCGCCCGCATGGGTGCGCAGCGTGTTCAGCACCGTTTCCAGCGTTGAAAGCGTGTCGAACGCATGGCCCGCGCACCAGCTTCGCAGCATTTTTCGCGGGCTGATACCGGCCGCCGCCGCGGCCTCGGGCATGATCGCCTCGACCGCGGACAACTCTTCATAAAGCTTCAACTCGCCGGTGCGAAACGCCTCGTTGCCTTCCGCGCCACGCAGGGCGTCCAGCGCCTCGACCACGCGCACATAGCCTTCGGCCGCGGCCGAGGCGCGAACCGCCGCGACCGCGCTTTCGATCTCGTCCGCGGCCGGGGTTTCGCCGGTTGCGATGCGGATGCCCAGATGCGACAGCCGTGACAGCGGATCGGCGATGGCTTCGAAGAACGGCCGGTCGCCCGCGGGCTGCGGCGGCACCTGGGGCGGCGCGTCCATCAGATCATCCAGCCGCAGCACCAGCGCCGACAGCGTCTCGGGATCGATCGAGCCGGACAGGAACGCGGCCAGCGCCTCTGCCCAGTCGTCAAGGCCCATCTGGCCGGCGGCATGTTTCAGCCCCTCGGCCTCGGATCGGGCAAGGCTGGCGGCGGGGCCTGGCTCGGCGGCAAAGCGCGCCAGTTGGGCCGCGAACTTGTCCAGCGCCCCCTGCGCCATGTCGCGAAAGATCGCGCGATAGGTGGGATCGTCGGCCAGCCGGCTGATCGCCCGCGCGGGTGCGGGCGCGGGTTCGGATGCGACGACCGGGTCCGGGACAGGCGCGGGCGCAGGGGCCGGGCTTGCCACGACGGGCGGCGCCTCGACAGCAACGGGGGGGGGCACGTCCACCACAGGCGGCGGCGGCGCGACCTCCACCGCCATGGCGGGCGCCACGGGATCGGGCGCGGCGGCGGCCTCGCCCCCGTCCCGACAGCGCGCGATCTTGTCCTGCAACTGCTCCATCAGCACCTCGGACCCCGACGGATCGACATCGGCCCGCGTCGCCGCCGTTTCCTCCAGCATCGCGCGCAGCACATCCGAGGCGAACAGCAGGATCTCGACGATCTCGGCATCCATCGCCACGCCTTCGTCGCGGACAAGGCCGATCAGATCCTCGGACAGATGGGCCCGGCTTTCGACCACCGACAGCCCCAGAACCCGCGAATTGCCCTTGAAGGTATGAACCGCCCGGAACAACGAGCCGACATGCGCATCCGGCGCCTCGCCCGCCTTCAGCGCCAGCAGAGAGGCCTCCATCGCGTCCAGCGCCTGCGCGCCATCGTCGGCGTAAAGCGCCCAGATCTCGTCCATTTCGTCAAAGTCGTCGGACATGGGCACACCCCTCTCCTGTGCCGCCTCAGGCGGCCATCAGCGTCCGCATCGTGCGGGCAAGCTCGTCGCCGGTCTTTTCCTCAAGATCGTGCGAGACGGTGCCCGAAGGCTTGGCCACCACGCCATCCGCGCCCAGTTCGCGCGCCCGCGCCGCATGGGGCGAGCCCGAAACCGCGACCGAAGACAGCATGCAGATCTTGGCGCGGGTCTTCAGCTTGGCGTGGCGCAGGAATTCCATTCCGTCCATCACCGGCATCTCGATATCAAGAAGGATCAGGTCCACGTTCGGCTGCGCCGCCAGCTTGTCCAGCGCCTCTTGCCCGTTGGCGGCCTGCGCCACCACCTTGAAATCGGGCAAGGTCTTGATGAAGCTGGCAATGTAAAGCCGCATCATGGCGGCATCGTCGACGATCATGACGTTGTAGGGCATGTCTTAACCTCGTTTGGGATGGCGGCGGCGGGCGTTGCTTCCCGCGGCCCGGTTCTCAGAAATCGGCAAAGCCGCGTTCGTCGCGGTCGGTGGGGTTGCTGGCATGGCCATTGGCGGCACCCGGCCGTGCAGCGCCCGCCGGGCCGACGGCCGGACGCACGGCAAGGCCCATCTGCGCCGCCACCATCTGCTGAAGCTGGGCCAGCATGTCCGGCGACAGCGCATCCAGCGACGGCAGCGCCGCGGTTTCGGTCTTGAGCTTGCGCAGCTTGAAGCGGCCGATCTCGGAGCGCATCGCCTCGGTCGCCGATTGCATCTGCGTCGCCGACGAGGCCAGCTCGTCCGCCTGCTGACTGGTCGACAGCGCCGACTTGGCGACCTCGCCGATGGCGGTCGAAATCTGCGCCACGCCGCGGGTCTGTTCGTCGGATGCCCGCGCGATGTCGTGGACCAGCATCTTCACCTTTTCGATGTCATCCACGATCGACACGAACGACCGCGACGTCTCGTGCGCGATGCGGACACCCGCCTGCACCCGGCTGCCGGAATCCTCGATCAGCTCCGAGGTCTCGCGCGCGGCCTTGGCCGAACGTCCGGCAAGGTTCCTGACCTCATGCGCCACAACGGCGAACCCGCGGCCATGCTGGCCTGCACGGGCGGCCTCGACCGCGGCGTTCAGCGCCAGAAGGTTGGTCTGGAAGGCGATCTCGTCGATCACCTTGATGATCTTGGCGATACCTTGCGACGAGACGCGGATGCCGTCCATCGCCTGAACCATCTCGTTCACCTTTTCGCGCCCTTCGGCGGCGACGGTGGCGGCGCCTTCGACCAGCAGGCTGGCCGAGCGCGCGGCGGCGGCATTGGCCTTCACCTGGCTGTCGGTTTCTTCCGCCGAGGCCGAAACCTCATCGACCGACGACGACTGAACAGCCGAGTTGGTCGCCAGCGACTGCGAGGCCTGGCTGACCTGAAGCACGGTCTGCGCGGTCTGTTCAAGCTGCACCGACAACGAGTGGAACACGCCGTTCAGGCTGGCATAGGTGCGTTCGAACGAGCGGACGATCTCGACGAAATCGCCGGTGAACTTCGACAGATCCACCTCGCGGTCCAGCCGGCCTTCCACGATGCTGTCCGACAGCAGGGCGATTTCGGCCGTCACAGCACGCATGTTGGTGCGGAAGCGGTCGATCACACGGTTGACCATCACCTTCTTGCCCGGCCACTGGCGCATCGGGGCATCGAAGTTGCCCTCGCCGATGGCCTCGAAGCAACGGATCGCTTCCTCGATGGACTGGACCTGCGCTTCGACCATCTCGTTCAGCGCGTCGGCCACCTGTACCAGTTCGGCCGGATAGCCGGCCGTTTTCATGCGGACATCGACATCGCCCGCGATATGGGCCGCCGACATGGCCTTGGCCTCGGCCAGAAGGCGGTTGATATACGCGGCCTGTTCGGCGCGTTCGTCATGGGCACGGCGCAGGCTGGCGCGCACGGCCTCGATCGCGTCATTGGCCGCGGCCTTGCCGCCCGGAAAGCGCGAAACCGGCGCGTCCAGATCGCCCTCGCCCATCTTGCGCACGCAGACCAGCGCCTCGGCGATGGTGCCGATATGGCTTTGCACCATCTCGTTCACCAGTTGCGCCACCGCGCCCATGTCCTCGGGATAGGCCGAAGGGTCCATGAAATGGGAAATGTCGCCCTCGACATGGGCGCGTGCCATCGCCTTCATGTCGCCCAGCAACCTTTCGATGTCCGAACGGACGACGGCACTTGCTGCGGCCGGCGCCGGGGCGGAAGCCGGGGTCTTTTCGGTCGTCATCTTCGCGGTCCTCGTTCTTGCCGGGGCGCGGCCGGGCTTTGCCGGGGCGGCCTCGGGGGCGGCGGTGGCCGGGGCGGACGTGGCCACGGCTTCGGCGGCGGCGGTTTCAGGGTCCGCAGCCTCGGCTTGCGGCGTTTCGGGCGCGGTGCCCTGGGCTGCCAGCCAGTCAAGCGGATCGTTGGTCAGGCGGCCCCCCGAGGCGGCGGCCGGCGCGGGGGCGGTCTTCTTCGGACGGCGTGTCATGCCTTGGTTCCCTTTCGTCTGGCGCGGCGGCCGTCCTGCATCAGCAGGCGGGCCAGGTCCGCATGGTCGGCCGCGCCGGTGCTGGCCGGCGCATGGGTGAAGATCGTGCGCCCGCGGCCCGGCGCCTCGGCCAGCTTGACCGAGGCGCGGATGGCGACGGGCAGAAGGGTCTCGCCAAAGCGTTCGGCAAGACGGGCGCGCACCTCGCGATGCACGGCAAGACGGTCCGAGACGCGGGTGGCCAGCAGCCGCAGCCGGCCCCAGTCCAGCCCCGCGGCCTGCATGGTGCGCAACAGCCGGTTCAGGCCCTGAAGGCCCAGAAAATCGGGTTCCAGCGGGCAAAGCACGATGTCGGCGCCCCGCATCAGCCCGGCGATCGCATCCGACCAGTTCGGCGGAGCATCGATCACCAGCCAGTCAAAGCCCGCGGCGGCCGGATCGGCTGGCAGGTCCGCCACGGCCTCGGACGCGCCGGGGACAAGGAACAGGCCGGGCTCGTCGGGGACCGCAAGCGGCCTGCCCGCCCGGCCCGACAGCCAGTCGGCCACGTCCCAGCCCTCGGACTGAAGGCCAAGGCTGGCGGTCAGGTGCATCTGCGGATCAAGATCAACCAGCAGCACCCGCCCGGCCCCGGCACGGGCCAGCGCCGCGCCCAGGTTGACCGCCGTCGTGGTCTTGCCGACCCCGCCCTTCTGGTTGCAGATCATCACCCGCATGCGTCAGACCACCATTTCAGCCGGCAACGCGAGATCGCCATCGCCCACCAGCACCTCGGCATCGAGAAGGATCGTCACCCGGTCGCCCACCCGTGCCAGCCCCATCACCGCGGTCTTCGTGCTGCGGCCGAACTGGCCCGGCCGATCGATCTGCGAGGGCGCGATGTCGAGAACCTCGCTGACGCCATCGACGATCAGGCCCACCGGCGCATCGGCCACATCCAGCACGATGATGACCGTTCGTTCGTCATAGGCTCGCTCGGCCATGCCAAAGCGCAGCCGCACATCCATCAGCGGGATCACCTTGCCGCGCAGGTTGATGACGCCGCGGATATAGGCGGGCACGTCGGGCACGCTCATGATGCGCTGCATGCCGACGATTTCGGTCACACCCCCGATGCCCACGCCATATTCCTCGCCGCCAATGGCGAAGGTCAGATACATGTCATCGACATTGTCCGTCTCCGAGAGGGCCTGTGCCTCGGCGCGTGCGGTTCTGGTCAGATCTTCGGCCATGTCGCCGTCTCCTCTCGTTTACTGCTGCGCTGCCGCGGCCATCCGTCGCGAAGAGCGCTCGGCGGTCGCGGCAAGGGCCATCCGGCCCGGAATATCGTCAAGCGGCAGGATCTGTTCGGCCGCGCCAAGGTCTCTTGCTGCAAGCGGCATGCCGTAGACGACGGACGTCGCCTCGTCCTGCGCAAAGGTGCGCCCGCCGGCACGGCGGATCTCCAGCAGGCCCGCCGCACCATCACGCCCCATCCCGGTCAGCAACGAGGCCGCGCAGCTCCGCCCCGCCAGCCGCGCCAGCGAGGCAAACAGCACATCGACCGAGGGCCGCGAATAGCAGACCGGATCGCCATGAAAGAGCCGGACCCGCAAGCCGCCGCCCGACCGCACCAGTTCCATGTGGCGCAAGCCCCCCGGCGCGATCAGCACAACCCCAGGCAGCACCAGATCGCCATCCACCGCCTCGCAGACCCGCATCTGGCAGATCGCGTCCAGACGGTTGGCGAACGGCGCCGTGAACCCCACAGGCATGTGCTGGACGATGACGATGCCCGGCGTCGTCGGTGGAAACAGCGGCAGGATGCGGCTAAGCGCCTGAACCCCGCCGGTCGAGGCGCCGATGGCATGGACCCAGCCCTCGGACGCGTCCGGCTGGCGCATCGGCGCCACCGCGCCGCTGCCCGGAAAGGTCGGGCGGGCACTGGCCGCAGCCGCCACGCGGGCGCAGACATCGGACATGATCGCAGGCAACCCCTCGCCCACGCCCAGCGAGGGTTTCGAGATGATGTCGACCGCGCCCGCCTCCATCGCGCGCATGACGACCTCGCCGCTTTCGCGCGTCAGCGACGAGATCACCACCGTCGGCACCGGGCTTGTCGCCATGTAGCTGCGCAGGAAGGTCAGCCCGTCCATATGCGGCATCTCAAGATCAAGCGTCACGACATCGGGGCGCAACTCTTCCATCTGCTGGCGGGCCGACCCGGCGTTGGACGCCGTCCCGACCACCTCCAGCCGCTTGTCCGACCCCAACCCCATCGCCAGCACCTTGCGCACCATCGCCGAGTCGTCGACGATCAGCACGCGGATCCGCCGATCACGCATCATGCGGGCTCCTTCTGGAAAAGACCGCCCGTCACCGGACGCCAGCCGGTGTCATGGTCGCGCACATTCTCGGTGACGCTGGTCACCAGCCAGCCGCCGGGTTCCGTGGCGTCGTAAAGCGCGCGCAGCACCGTCGCCTGATCGTCGCGATCGAAGTAGTAAAGCACGTTGCGACAGAAGATCGCCTGAAACGGTTTGCGGAACGGATAGGGCCGCTTCATCAGATTCATGCGCCGGAAGGTGCAGGGCGCAGCGATATGGGGCGCCACGCGGTAAAGATCGCCCGGAACCGGCACGAACCAGCGCCGCAGCACCGCATCGGGCACGTTGTGCAGGTGGCGGCGGTCATAGGTGGCGGCCTCGGCCGCATCGATCATCGGCGCGCTGATGTCGGTGCCAAGGATCTGCGTCCGATCCAGCGCATCAGGGCCCAGTGAGCCCGCGATCAGCATGGCGATGGTATAGGCCTCGTCGCCGCTGGAACAGGCCGCGCTCCAGATCCGGATCTCGTCGCGGCACGACAGCGCCGGCAACGCCATGGTGCGGAACGCCTCAAGCACGTCAGGCTCGCGGAAGAAATAGGTGTGGTTGGTCGAGGCGGCATGCATCACCGCCAGCGCCAGATCCGGCTCGCCCTCGCCGTTCAGGCGGATCGCGATCTCGGCCAGACTGTCAAGGTCATAGGCGCGCTTGACCCGCGTCAGGCGCTGGCGCAGCAGTTCTTCCTTGTGGGCGGGATAGGCGATGCCGCACCGCCGGCTCAGCCAGTAGCGGATCGCCTGATAGCCGGCCTGCTCGCGCGAGGTCATGCCCCACCCCCTGCGGAAAGTCCGTTGCAATCCAGAACCAGCGCCACCTCGCCCGTGCCCAGAAGCGCGCAGCCCCAGCTTGCGCGCACCCGCGCCAGACGGCCGACCAAGGGCTTCATCACCACCTGCTGGCGGTCGATCACCTCATCCACCGGCACCGCGATCGGGCCTTGCGCCGTCACCACCACCGCCAGCACCATCCGATCAAGCGGGGTCAGCCCCGCGCCGGTATCCTCGTCGTAGAAGCGTTCCAGCCGACAGACCGGAATCCAGCGCCCGCGCAGCCGCAGCATCTCGGTCCCGCCGGTGGCCCCCATGCCCATCACATCGGCCGGCGCGGGCTGGACGATCTCGGACACCGCATCGATCGGCAGCGCGTAAAGCCGCGCGCCCAGCCGCAGGATGATGCAATCCAGAAACGCCAGTGACACCGGGATGTGCAGCGCCACGTCGGAGCCTTTGCCAGCCTCGCTTTCCACGCCGATCCGGCCGCGCAGTGCGGTCATTGTGGTGTTCAGCACATCCATGCCGACGCCGCGCCCGGAAAGGTTGGTCACCGTCTCGGCGGTCGAAAATCCGGGTTGAAAGATCACCTTCCACAGCACCGACGGTTCGGGTTCCTCGTCGGGGCCGAACAGGCCGCGTTCCCGCGCACGTTTCAGGATCTTGGCCCGCGACAGGCCGCGACCATCGTCGGACACGGTGATCCGCACCTCGCTGCCGATCTGGGCCGCGGAAAGGGTGATGCGGCCGACCTCGGGCTTGCCGGCGGCGCGACGCTCGTCTGGCGGCTCCAGCCCATGGTCGGCCGAGTTGCGCACCACATGCAGAAGCGGGTCGTAAAGCTGATCGGCCACCAGCTTGTCGATGGCGGTATCCTCACCTTCCAGAACGATCTCGATCTTCTTGCCGGTCTGGCGTTCCAGCTCGCGCACCATGCGGCGCAGGCGCTTGAAGACGTCATCGACCGGCACAAGGCGCAGCTCGGTCGCGGCGTCCTGCACTTCGCGCACGATCATGGTCAGCCGATGAACCGCCGCGTCGAAAGCGGACAATTCCAGCCCCGCCAGATCGGGGGAATGGACGGTCGCGGACACCGACAGCGACAGCTCGCCCACAAGATCCATCAGCCGGCTGATCTTGTCGGAAGACACGCGCAGCAGCCCGCCATCCGGGCCGATTTCGGCGGCCGCGCTCATTGCCCTGAACCGCACGAGGCGCGACGGGGGCGACAAGGCGCACCCATGCGGCAGGGCAGAAAGAGAACGTAAGGGGAATGGCTCATGTCGGACAGGCCGGACCGGGTGCGCGGGCGCAGGTCAGGCGGCTTCCTCGTTGCGATCGAAGTTGAAGATGCACACACCGTCGAAGCCGGTGGACTTGAAAAGAAAGGTCTTCTTCATCGTGTCAAGAAAACCGCCGTGTTTCTTTTCAAAGTTCTTCAACTCTCCGATGGCGGGGAAGAAGACATTGATCGACACATCGCCTTCCTTTGAGATCAGCACGTTAAGGCCGCTCAGATTGCAGGCGGGGATCGCGTTCCCCAGCGCCTCGATCACGAATGGCACCGCAATCTGCGCGGCATCCAGACTTGGAAACTTAAGGTGGTATGTCTTTGACAGCATGACGCCATGGCCCCGCATTCTTCTGTTCCGTCCGTCGGGGAAACGACAGGATCGGCGGGCATGTGAGACGTCCGAAGTATGGAACCGATACAACCCTTCGTATGGCTCCGCCCAACATGCGGACATACGTTCGGAAACGACCCGCGTCGGAAGTCGGGCATCCGCACCGAGGGAGGGGCCACCGCTTCCGAAAGGCCTGTCGGAAACCCGAAGGCACCGCGACCGTGCCGCGACGTCGACGGGTCTCCGACGGGCCAAGCCGGCGGATGTGGGGCGCCCGCACGGCTCAGATTGCACTATCGGCGGGCCGGAACACCGTTTTAGCCGCCCGCCGCGATTTTTTCCGCCCGCGTGGGGGAAGTGGCACGATCCCTGCCTGTTGATGGCCAAGAAGCATCATTCGTCGAGGGCCAGTCATGACCGACATCCAGATCATCGAGACCGACTTTGCCGCCGCCGCCGCCATTGCCGGGCTGCTGACCCGGCGGCGCGTGCGGCTGGCCCAGTCCGGCCGAGGCCCGGCGGCGCTGCTGGTCTGCTCGGCGCGGCATGAATGCGCGCTGGGCGGCACGCCTGCGCTGACGGCGCTGGCCCGCAGCGTGGGCGCACGCACGGTCGTGATCGTCGAGGAAGGCGCCGCGGCCTTCGGGCTGAAACTGGAACTGGGCGGCCGGCTGTTGCGCGTGGCGCTGCCCGTGGCCGGCGGCCTGCCCGCCCACCGCGATCCCGCACTGCTGGCGCTGGCCGATCTGCTGGGCGGTCAGGTGTCGGCGATGGTGGCGGCCGATAGCTCGACCGGGGCGCTGATCGATCTGGCGGCCCGGGTCGCGCGCACCGATGTGACCGTGTTCGTCAACGGCCCGACCGGCTCGGGCAAGGAAGTGCTGGCGCGCAAGGTGCATGAAGCCAGCCGCCGCGCGAATGCCCCCTTCATCGCGATCAACTGCGCCGCGATCCCGGAAAACATGCTGGAAGCCATGCTGTTCGGCCATGAAAAGGGCGCCTTTACCGGCGCTTCGGGCGCCAACAAGGGCATCATCCGCGCGGCCGAAGGCGGCACGCTGCTGTTGGACGAGATCTCGGAAATGCCGATGGGCTTGCAATCCAAGCTGTTGCGCGTGTTGCAGGAACGCAAGGTCACGCCGCTGGGTAGCCAGACCGAGGTGCCGGTGGATGTCCGCATCATTGCCACCTCGAACCGCAACATGCCCGAGGAAGTCCGCGCCCGCCGCTTTCGTGAAGACCTGTGGTATCGGCTGAACGTCTTTCCGCTGGCGACCCGGCCGCTGTGCGACCGCGAGGATGACATCCCCGCGCTGGCCATGGCGCTGGTGCGGCGGCACTGCCCGACGGATGTGGCGCTGCCGATGATCGACGCCGGCGCGATGGAGATCCTTCTGGCCCACGACTGGCCGGGCAACGTGCGCGAGCTGGAAAACGTCGTGCAACGCGCGCTGGTGTTGCACGAGGGCGGCCGGATCACCGCGCAGGACATCGTGATCGACGCCGGCCCCGCCCTGCCGGTCCGCGCGCTGCATCTTGCCGCCGTCTGACGGGGCCTGCATCCATGAGCATCAACGGCATCTCCGGCGCCTCTCCGCTGGTGGCGCTTTACGGCCCGTCCGCGACCCAGCGGCCGGAACCCGTGGGCCAGACCGACAAGCCGCAGGCCCCCGCCTTCAGCGAGCGTCTGGGCGGCGCGATCAAGGATCTGGCGGCGGCGCAGAACGACGCCAGCGCCAAGGCCACCGCCTTCGAGACCGGCGAGACCGGCAATCTGGCCGAGGTGATGGTCAGCCAGCAGGTGTCCTCGCTGGGGTTCCAACTGGCGCTGAACGTGCGGAACAAGGCGCTGGGCGCCTATCGCGACATCATGAACATGCCGGTCTGAGGACCGCGGAGACCCCTGAATGGCCCTCTCTCCCACTCCTCCGGCGGTTCGCGGTGCGCAAAGCCCGCTGATGGTGCAGATGCGCGGCGTGATTTCGCAGGTGCAGCGGTTCGGCGATCAGCCGGGGCTGCGCAGGGCGATGCCCGCCATCGTGATCCTGTCGGTGACGGTTCTGGCGCTGGCCGGCTGGCTGCTGATGCGCGAACCTGCCCGCACCACGCTTTACCCCGGCCTGCCCGAAGCCGAAAAGGCCCGCGTGATCGAGACGCTGACCGGCAGCGGCATCGCCGCGGTCGTCGATCGCCAGACCGGCGAGATCCAGGTTCCGGGTGGCGATTACCACCGCGCGCGGATGCTGCTGGCGGCCCAGGGGCTGCCGCAGGGCATGCCCGACGGCAACGCCATGCTGAACGACCTGCCGATGGGCACCTCGAAATCGGTCGAGACGGCCCGGCTGCGGCAGGCGCAGGAACTGGACCTTGCACGATCCATCACCGAGATTTCCGCCGTCTCGGCGGCGCGGGTGCATCTGGCGCTGCCGGAACGCTCGGCCTTTCTGCGCGACAGCCAGCCGCCGCGGGCCAGCGTGTTTCTTCAGATCGCCCCCGGCCGAGTGATGGACGGCGCACAGGTCGAGGCGGTGGTGAACCTTGTCTCGTCCTCGGTGCCGGGAATGGCGCGGCAGGATGTGACGGTGGTCGACCAGATGGGCCGCCTGCTGTCGCGCGGCGCCGACGATCCGGGCGCGCTGCTGAACGACCGCCAGTTGCAGCACCGCGTCCAGATCGAGACGCTGTATCGCAACCGGATCGAACAGCTTCTGACGCCCATCGCCGGCCCCGGCAATCTGGCCGTGCAGGTCACCATCGACATGGATTTCACCCGGCAGGAGATCCGCGAGGAACAGGTCGATCCCGACCGCACCGCCCTTCTGTCCGAACAGCAGCAACTGGACGAAAGCGCCGATCCGGCGGCCCGCGGCATTCCCGGCGCGGTCTCGAACACTCCGCCCCAGACGCCGGAACTGGCCGCCGAAGCGCCCCCCACCGATGCCGCCCCCAAGGCCGAAACGATGCGCACCCGGTCATCCGGCTCGACCCGCAACTTCGAAGTCAGCCGCAAGATCGAAACCACGGTGCCGGCCACCGCCCGCATCGCCCGCGTCAGCGCGGCGGTGGTGGTGCGCGCCCAGCCCCAGCCGGTTCCGGAAGACCCCGAAGCCCCCCCGCCCCCGCTGCTGCCCGAGGCGCTGAAAGCCGATATCGAACGGCTGACCCGCTCGGCCATCGGTTTTGACCAGGCGCGCGGCGATGCGGTGACGGTCACGGCGCAACCCTTCCTTGACTCGGTGGTTCCCGAGGCGCCGGGCTGGACCTCGCAGCCATGGGTGGCCGATCTTGCGCGGCAGATATTCCTGCTGGCGGCGCTGGCGGTGGTGGCGCTGGGTGTGGTGCGCCCGATCCTGAACCGGGTGCTGCTGCCGACCCCCGCGGCCGGCGGCCCCGGCACCCTGACGGCCGAGGAAGCCGCAGTCGAGGTGGGCGAAGGCGAAAGTCTGGACGATGTGCGCGCCCGGCTGAAGGCGCGGCAGGGCGCGCTGACCAAGAACATGCTGGATGCCGCGCGAAGCCACGAGGAACAGATCCTCGTGATCCGCAAGCTGGTCGAAGAAGACTCGGGCCGGATCGCCACCACCTTCCGGCAGATGATCGCCTCGGAACTCGACACCGTGAACTGAGATGAAAAAATCAACCACCGATCTGTTCAAGACGCTGTCGGGAACGCAGAAGGCCGCCATCCTTCTGATGTTGTTCGGTGAGGCGACGGCCGCGCAGATCATGCGCAACCTGACCCCGCGCGAGGTGCAGCATCTGGGCGCAGCGATGTATTCGGTGCGCGGCGTCGATCAGGACACGCTGAGCCTTGTTCTGGAAGATTTTTTCGAAACGCTGCGGTTGCAGACCGGGCTTGGCTTCGGCGCGGCCGGATATATCCGCAACGTGCTGTCCTCGGCCTTTGGCGAGGACAAGGCGGAAACCGTCATCAGCCGGATCGGTCAGTCGTCCTCGGAACGACCGCTCGAGATCCTTGACTGGATGGATGCGCCCTCGATCGCGGAACTGCTGGTGGACGAACACCCCCAGATCATGGCGCTGACGGTGGCCTGTCTGGATCACGCGCTGGCGGCGCAGGTTCTGATGCTGCTGCCCGAAGCGGTCCAGCCCGAGGTGATCCAGCGCATCGCCTCGCTGAACACCGTCCAACCCGAGGCGCTGGCCGATCTTCAGCATGTGATGCAGCGCAAGTTCAAGGCCTCGACCACCATGCGCGCATCGCAGATCGGCGGCGTGAAGGCGGCGGCGCGGATCATGAACTTCACCCGCTCGGCGATGGAGGCCCGGATTCTGAAGGACATCCGCAAGGACGACAAGGATCTGATGCAGGCGATTCAGGACAACATGTTCGTCTTCGACAACCTGATCAAATCCGACGACCGCTCGCTTCAGACCCTGCTGCGCGCCGTCGAGAACGAGACGCTGATCCTTGCACTGAAGGGCGCGGACGAGCTGCTGAAGGCAAAGATCCTGGGCTGCATGTCCAGCCGCGCCGCCGCCAACATCCGCGACGAGATGGAGGCCCTGGGCCCGGTGCGGCTGACCGATGTGCAGGCGGCGCAGAAACAGATCGTGGCGGTGGCACGCCAGATGTCCGACGAGGGCACGATCGTGCTGGCCGGCCGCGGCGGCGAGTTGATGGTGTAAGCAATGAACGCGCAAGCTCCGATGGGACCGGAAGATGTGCTGGCGCTGATCCGCGAACAGGGCGCCCGGGGGCTTGGCCGCACGCCGCTGCGCCTGCCGGAACCGGCGGGGGCGTTTCGCGCCATGCCGATGGCGGGGCTTGTGCGCGGCAAAGCCCCCGAAGGCGCCGCCCTTGAGGTCGAGGAACCGCCGCCAGCCGTCGAGATCGCGCCCCCACCCCCACCCGCGCCGGACCCCGCGCTGATTGAGGCCGCCCGCGCCGAGGGTTTCGCCGCCGGCCATGCCGCGGGCCTTGCCGAAGGGCAGGCCCTTGGCCGCACCGAGGCCGAAGCCGCGCTGGACAAGGCCCGCCGCGCCTTTGAAGCGGCCGCAGCACGGCTGTCGGCCCCCACCGCCGCCGATACCGCCCATCTGGCGCAGGCCATCGATCACGCGGTGCGCCTGCTGGCAGGCCAGCGCGCGGGCCTTGCCATCGACGCCCATCCCGCGGCCTTCGCGGCCCGGATCGAGGCGCTGGCCGACCGGGTGTCGCAGGGGCTGCGGCAGGTCTCGGTCCGGCTCAATCCGCAGGATCTGGCGGCGGTCACGCCGCATCTGGCGGGCTCGGACCTGCTGGCCGAGGCCCGCCTTGCCGCCGATCCCCGCCTTGGCCGCGGCGATGCCGAGATCCGCGCCGAAGGGATCGTGCTGTCAGACCTGCTGGAGCCCCGGCCGTGAACGCGCTGATCCAGGGCCTTGCGCATCATCTGGCGCATCTGCCGCAAAGGCAGGCGCCGCAAGTCACCGGCCGGGTCAGCCGCTATGACGGGCTGTTGCTGGAATGTGCGGGTTTTCCTGCCAGCCCCGGCGCGCTGTGCCGGGTGGAAACCGAAACCGGCGCCGAGGTGCAGGGCGAGGTCATCGGCTTCTCGAAGGGTCAAAACCTGCTGTTTCTGGACCAGATGCGCGCCCCGGTGATCGCGGGCGCGCGGGTCCGGCTTGTGCCGGGCGGGCAGATGGCGGCGGTGGGGCCGGACCTGCTGGGCCGGGTGATCGACGCCGAGGGCGCCCCCCTTGACGGGCTGCCCGCGCCCGAATGCCCCCATGACTGGCCGCTGGGCGGGCGGGCGATGAACCCGCTGGCCCGGACGCCGGTTTCGCGGCCCCTGGATGTGGGCGTGCGGGCGATCAACGCCGCACTGACGGTGGGTCAGGGCCAGCGCATCGGCATCGTCGCCGGCTCTGGCGTGGGCAAGTCGGTGCTGATCGAGATGATGACGCGCTATACCGCGGCCGATGTGATCGTGGTCGGCCTGATCGGCGAACGCGCGCGCGAGGTCGGCGCCTTCGCAGCCTCGGTGATGACGGGTGAGGCGGCGAAAAAGCTGTGCATGGTGGCTGTGCCGGCCGACCGCTCGCCGCTTCTGCGGCTGCGCGCGGCGCGGCGGGCCACCGCGATCGCGGAATGGTTCCGGGCGCAAGGCAAGCAGGTGCTGCTGATCATGGACAGCCTGACGCGGGTGGCCCATGCACAGCGCGAGGTGGGGCTTGCCCTGGGCGAACAGCCGACCGCCAAGGGCTATCCGCCCTCGGTCGTGTCGATGATCCCCGGCCTGATCGAGCGCACCGGCCCCGGCCTTCCGGGCGAAGGCGCGATCACCGCAATCTATACCGTGCTGGCCGACGGCGACGACACCACGAACGATCCGGTGGTCGATACCGCCCGCGCGATCCTTGACGGCCATTTCGTGCTGTCGCGCCGCCAGACCCAGCTGGGGCTTTATCCCGCCATCGACATTCCCCATTCGGTCAGCCGCACCATGAACGACGTGGTGGATGACGCCCACCGCCGCGCCGCCGCGCGTCTGCGGCAGCTGATCTCGCTTTATTCCGACAACCGCGACCTGATGCTGATGGGCGGCTACATGCCCGGACAGGATGCCGATCTGGATCAGGCGGTGCAGCTGTGGCCGAAGATCCGCGACTTGATCGCGCAGGCCCCACACGAGCCATCGGATTTCGCCGCCAGCCGCGCGGCACTGCTTCAGGTAACAGGTGTCTGAAATGGCTGAAAAATCCCATCTTCTCGGGCTGATGGCGCGGCGTGAAACGGTTCGGCTGATGCAGGCGCAGGGCGAGTTTCGTCAGATCCGCGACCGCCACGCCGAAGCCGCCCGGATGGCCGAGCGGCTGGCGCAGATGCTGGAAAGCCGCCGGGTGGAGGAGGTGGCACCGCTGGCTGCGGCCGATCTGTTCCGCGCCCACCGGATGAACCTTTCGATCGCCGAACAGGTCGAACGTAGTGCCGCACAGGCCGCGGATCTGTCGCAGGCGATGGCCGCGGCACAAGAGGCGATGGCGCGGCAGGATCACCGCACGCAAGCGTTGCAGGATGCGGCCGCGATCGCCCGCACCGCCGAGGCGGAAGACCGGCTTGCCCGCGCCGAGGCCCAGCGGCCAACCGCACGGGCGCGCGGCTGACGCGCGCTCTGGCACCGAACTTGCAAAACCACGTCACACCGAACGCGCAACCGGGCCCGCAACCGAACGGGGCAGGCAACGTGCCGGCGAACGGGCCAAGCAGGAGGCAGGCATGAAGGTGGCGGAACATCACGGCCCCGACTGGATCGCGCCGGCCGGTGCGACCAGTGCCGCGCCCGCCACGGCGTCGGATCTGTTCGCGACGCTTCTTGCCGCCACCACCGCGCCCCGTCCCGCCACCTCGGCTGCCACACCGCTGGCACCGGGCCTGCCAGAAGCCACCGCTGAACCCCAAACGCCGGCCGCCGCCGTCGCGATGGATCTGCCGCCCGAGGCGTCTTATGCAGCCCCGCGCGCCATCGACGCGCTTGCCGCCCCTTCGGACACCCGGCCCGTCCGCCATCCGGCACCCCCGCCCGGCCCCGTCATCCCAGCGATGACCGCAGCCAAGGCGCCGCCCCCGCCGACCGCCGCAAACTCCGCGGCTCCCGACATCTCCGGCACAGCCCGGCCCTTGCCGCAAGACCCCTCCGCTCTGGGGGGGGCGCCGGACGTGGCCCCGGCCGAAGGCCCCCGCGTGACAGAACCCGCCGCCGCGCCGGTCCCCGCGCCCCCCATGGCTGCCGCGCAGGCCGCGCAAGCGGTTGAGGCGTCCACCCCCGCTGCCGCGCAGGCCCCCATCGCTTCCGCCCCCACCGCAGCGGAAGCCGCGAAAGAGCTGCGCCCCGATCAGGCTGCCGCTTTCCCACGACCGGCATCCGGGGCAAAATCGCCGGCCCTTCCGCCCGAGGCCAGCGCCAGAGCGAAGCCTCAGGCAGACACCGAAGCACCCGGCACGCCACCCGAAGCTTCCCCCATGCCCGAGGCCGGCACCGACCCCGCGCCGCCGCAACCGCAGACGCCGCCGCAACCACAGACGCAGACGCCGCCTGCGGCAGCCGTGGCTGCGCCCGACCAGCCGACGCCAGCCCCCCTGCGCGCCTCGCCCGCTCTGGCGCGGATCGCATCCGATCCGCCGACCCGGCCGCTGGCGGCAGACCCGACAGCAGGCCCGCCCCCCGCGGCCGCGCGCGGCGCTGATCCGGCACCGCAGGGTCTGCCGCAGGCCGCCGCGCAGGATGCGGCGCCCGTGCCGGCCAGCCCCGGCCGCGCAACCGACGGGCCGGCCCGCGGCGTATCCTCCGACGATGCCGGCGCCCAGCCCGCCACCGCCACCGCCACCGCGGTGCCCGCAACCGTCGTGGCGGTCGAACTGCCGGCCCGGACCACCGATCCCGCCACGCCCCAGCCCACGACAGACGCCGCCCCGCGCGAGGTCATCGACACCCTCACCCCCGACTGGCCGCAGGCATTGGGCGAACATGTCGAGACCGCACTGGGCGCCGATGGCTCTGAGGTGGAAATTCTGCTTGCACCAGAATCCCTTGGCCGGTTGCGCATCCGGGTCGAGATGCGCGACGGCGCGGCACTGGTCAGCTTTGTCACCGAAACCGCCGAAGCCGCGCGCCTTCTGGCAGGACAGGAAGGCCGCCTGTCCGACCTGCTGGAAAAGGGCGGCATGTCGCTGGCCCGGCACGAGACCGGACAGGGCGACACCGGCCCCCGGCAGGACGCGCAGGACCGCGCCCCCCGCCGCCCCATGGCCTTTCGCCCGCTGCAAGAGCTTCGCCCGTCGCCCACTGTCGGCGCGGGCCTTGTCAACCTGATCGCCTGAGGACCATCCCGTGACCGACGCAACCACAGATCCCGAACAAAGGCCCCGGCGCGGCCGTGGCCTGCTGAAACTGCTGGGCATGATGCTGGGGGCCGTTGTCCTGCTGGCGGCAGGGTTCGGCGCGGGGTTCTTCTACTTCGCCAACCCGCTTTCGCCCGCCAAGGACATGATGCGCCTGATCGAACGCGATCCCGCCGAAGCCGAGAACGACCGCGTGGCCAAGGCCGACGAGCCGCAGAAAGTGCCGCGGCCGACCCCGGAAAACGAATCCTTCGTGACCAGCTATTACCAGTTCAAGGAGCCGATGACGACGAACCTGCGCGGCTCGCGCCGGTTCCTTCAGGTCGGCATCGGGCTGTCGACCCAATACGACCAGAAGGTGATGGACAACGTCGCGCGCAACGAAGTCGCGCTGCGGTCCGACATGCTGGCCGTCCTTGGCGCATGGTCGGAAGAGGAACTGGCCGACAAGGCCGGGCGCGATCAGCTTTCGGCGGCGTTGAAGGATGCCGTCAACGCGCGCCTTGTGCAGCTTGAAGGCTTCGGAGGCATCGAAGCCGTGTTCTTCCCCTCGTTCATCCTGCAATAATCATGGCCGCCACGCCCCGCAAACTTTCCTCGAAAGAGGTCGCCGCACTGGTCGGCAACCTCATGGAATCCTCTGAACCGATGAGCATGTCGAACGGACAGGAAGTCCGTTCCTATGCCTTTGGCGAAAACGACCTGAACCTGCTGGGCGATTATCACGCGCTGCGCATCATCAACGAACGCTTCTGCCGCACCGCGCGCGATGTGTTCCTGCCGATGCTGCGCTTGCAGCCGCGGATCTCGTCGTTCCCACCCGAGGTGCGCAGTTTTGACGACTACCGATCCAGTCAGGACAACTTCGTCTCGATCACCGCCAGCCGCATCGAGGAATTGCGCGGCAACCAGATGATCGTGATCCCGCCGCCCTTCATCTCGCTTTTGACCGACAGCTACTATGGCGGCCAGATCCGCCACATCAAGACCACCCGGACCGAATTCACCGCCACCGAACAGCGCGTCATCGAACTGGTGACCGAACGGCTGAACGTGGCGCTGCAACTGGCGTGGCGCGATCTGATGGCGCTGACCTTCACCGTCGTCAGCCGAGAGGAGTCGATGCAGTTCGCCTCGTTCGTGGATGGCGAGGACATGATCGTGAACTGCTCGTTCATGGTGCAGTTGCCGGGCACCGAACCGGCCAGCTTCGATCTGCTTTATCCGCTTCAGACCCTTAAGCCGATCTCGTCGCAGCTGCGCTCGCGGATGCAGTCGGATTTCGTCGATGACGACCGGACATGGCGGGAAAAGCTGGAACGCGCGATCCTGTCCATTCCGCTGACGCTGTCGGCGCGGCTGTGCGAGCCAGAGGTACCGCTGCGCCAGTTGATGCAGATCCAGCCCGGCGACGTGCTGCCGGTGCAGCTGTCGGACAGCGTGGAGCTGCTGATCGAAGGCCAGCCCTTCTTCGAGGCCCATCCCGGCGAGCGCGGCGGCCAGACCGCCCTGAACCTTGTCAAGCGCCGGATGCGGGGCTGACACAGACCGGCACGCCTGCATGTGCCCCCTTTGATTTCGGAGTGATGGATGCCCGACCAGAAACCCCTTGCCGACCGTCTCGGCGCCGAGAACCTGCGCCTTCTGGAAAACATCGGCGTGCGCCTGACCGTCGAGGTCGGCCGAACCGAGATGACGATCCGCGATCTGTTGCGCCTGTCCGAAGGCTCGGTGGTGGAACTTGACCGGCTGGCGGGCGATCCGCTGGATGTGCTGGTGAACGGCACCCCCATCGCCAAGGGCGAGGTGGTGATGGTGGGCGAACGTTTCGGCATCCGATTCGGCCAGATCATCGAACCCGAGAAGCGCGCCGAAAGTCTCTGACGCGGCACGGATGTTGCACCCCTTGCGGCACAGGCCGCGCCAATGCGCGGCGCCCACCAAGGAGAGCCGCGCGTGGACATCCTGCGCCCCGACCAGATCCTGACGCTTGCGCTGTTTCTGGCGCTTCTTGGCGGGCTCTGGCTTGTCGTGAAACTGAAGGCGCCCGGCATTTCACGCTTGGCGAACGGCAAGCGCATCACCGTGGCCGAGGTGGCCCCGCTTGGTCCGCAGGATCGCGCGATCCTGCTGGCGGTGGACGGGCGCGAATTCCTGATCCTGCGCAGCCGAGGTGCCGCGCCGGTGGTGATGCCGCTGGGGGCTGCGGAATGATCGCGCGGACCGCCCTTGTCGCGGCCGGTGCGGGGCTGATCGCCGCCGCGCCCGCGCTGGCGCAGGGTCTGCCTGCGATCACCCTGACCCAGGGCGCGGGCGGCACCAGCTATTCGCTGTCGCTTCAGATTCTTGTGCTGATGACGGCGCTGACGGTGCTGCCCTCGCTGGTTCTGGGGATGAGCGCCTTCACCCGCATCATCATCGTGCTGTCGATCCTGCGGCAGGCTTTGGGCACGCAGCAGACGCCGCCCAATCAGGTGCTGATTGCCTTGGCGCTGTTTCTGACCTTTTTCGTCATGCAGCCCACGCTGACCACGCTTTACGCCGAGGCGCTTTCGCCCTTCCTTGACGGGCAGTTGGCCGCCGAACCCGCGCTGGAACGTGGCGGCGCGGTGATGAAAGAGTTCCTGATCGCCAACACAAGGTCGAACGATCTGCTGATGTTCACCGACCTGTCGGGCGCCGGCCCCTATGCCGAGCCGAAGGACGTTCCCTTCTCGACCCTGCTGCCGGCCTTCATGACATCGGAGCTCAAGACCGCGTTCCAGATCGGCTTTCTGCTGTTCCTGCCGTTTCTGGTGATCGACATGGTGATCGCCTCGATCCTGATGGCGCTGGGGATGATGATGCTGTCGCCCATGCTGGTGTCGCTGCCGTTCAAGCTGCTGCTGTTCGTGCTGGTGGACGGCTGGGCGCTGACGGTGGGCTCGCTGGCGGCAACCTACGGGGGCGGCTGATGGATTTCGACGCAAGCATCGAACATCTGCGCATCGCCTACTGGAACATCCTGATGACGGCGGGGCCGGTGCTTCTGGTGGCGCTGGCGGTGGGTCTGGTGATCGGCATCCTTCAGGCCGCCACCTCGATCAACGAGGCAACGCTGAGCTTTGTGCCGAAGCTGGCCATCGTCATGCTGACCATGGCGCTGGTGTCCGGCTTCATGCTGACGCGGATGACCGACTATTTCGCCTTCGTGTTCGAAACCATCGCGGCGATCCGATGATGGTTTCGTGGCGCCTCTGCCCGCCGGCGTGCCGCCCCCCGCGATCCCGGGGGGCCTGATGGAGACCCTGCCCGGCATCGAACTTCCGCGCCTGTATGAGATCCTGACCGGATTCTTCTTCGCCTCGCTCAGGATCGGGGCGTTCCTGTTGTCGTCGCCGGTCTTCGGCGGCCGGTTCGTGTCGCTGCCGGTGCGGATCATGGCGACGATCGTGCTGACGCTGCCGGTGATGGCGATGATCGACCTGCCCCCGCCCGAGACCGTCGCATCCTTGCAGGCGGTGCCGATGATGGTGCAGGAAATGGCCATCGGGCTGTCGGCAGGGCTGGTGCTGTCGATCCTGTTCGGTGCGGCCTCGGTCGCGGGCGACCGGATCGCGGCGACGGCAGGGCTTGGCTTTGCCGCGCAGATCGACCCCTCGGCCGGGGGGCAGACGCCGATCGTGGCGCAGATCTTCGGCTTCGGGCTGACGATGGTGTTTCTGGCGCTGGACGGCCATCTGGCCGCGCTGGACATCGTGCTGAACAGCTACCGGACGCTGCCGCCGGGCGCCGATTTCGACCCCGGCCGGCTGCTGGGCGCCGGGATCGAGGCCGGCGGGCGGATGTTCCTTCTGGGAATGCAGATCATGATGCCGGTGGTTTCGGCGCTGATCCTGATCAACGTGACCATCGGCGTCATCACCCGCTCGGCGCCGCAACTGAACGTGTTTTCCTTTGGCTTCCCGGTCACCATGACGGCCACGCTGATCCTGTTGTTCCTGACCGCCCCCGGCACGATGGGCGCTTTCGAGGGGCTGGTCGCGGACAGCCTGCTGATCCTGTCGGAGATGCTTGATGGCGGAAGGTGACGACGGCCAGGAAAAGACCGAAGAGCCGACCCAGAAGCGCCGCGATCAGGCGCGCGAGGACGGGTCCATCGTCACTTCGAAGGAAGTGTTCGTCTTCGCCTCACTGGCCGGCGGCACCGGGCTTCTGGTGCTGATGCAGGGGCTGTTGCCCGCGCTGGTCCGGGGGTGGTCGGGATATTTCGTGCTGCAACCGGGCACCGATCTGGATGCCGCGACCTTTGCCCGGCTGGGACAGGCCTGGACCGAGGTGCTGCTGTGGGGGCTGGCGGTCTCGGTGCCGCTGCTGGCGGTGGTGCTGCTGGTGCAATACGGCATGGGCGGGATCAACTTTTCGACCAAGGCGATGAATTTCCGCCCCGACCGGGTGAACCCGCTGGCGGGGATGAAGCGCATGGTCTCGGTCAAGGCGCTGGTGGAACTGGCCAAGGCCATCGTGAAGGTCGGCCTGCTGATCGGCGTGGCCGTGGTGGTGATGCGCGACCAGCTGGGCCCGCTGGACCGGCTGTGGACCGCGGCACCCGGCGATGCGGCGGCGGTGATGGGGGCGGGTCTGGTGCGGCTTTTGTCGGCGCTTCTGGTGGTGCTGGCGATCATCGGCGGGCTGGATCTGGCGTGGCAAGCCTGGAGCCTGACCAACTCGATCAAGATGTCGCGGCAGGATCTGAAGGAAGAAGCCAAGGAATCCAATGGCTCGCCCGAGGTGAAGGGCCGGATGCGCCGGATGCAGATGGAGGCGTCGCAGAACGGCGCGCGGCGCCGCGCGGCGCTGGCCGATGTGCCACAGGCCACCGCCATCGTGACGAACCCGACCCATTTCGCGGTGGCGTTGCGCTATGTGCCGGGCGAAACCTCGGCGCCGCGAATACTGGCGCTGGGCAAGGGTCCGATGGCGCTGGACATCATCGAGCGCGGCCGCCGCGCCGGCGTGGGCACGCTGCGCATCCCGCTTCTGGCGCGTGCGCTGTATTTCACCGGCGACATTGGCCAGGAAATCCCCGAGCAGCTTTACGGTGCCGTGGCGGCCGTTCTGGCCCATGTCTATCGGCTTGACCGCGGCGAGTTTGCCGACCCGCCCGAAGTCGAGGTGCCAGACGAGCTTGGCTTCGACGAATTCGGACGACCCCTGAAAGGAGCGTGACATGTCCCGCAACAGTCACAGCATAGGCGAGATGATCTCGACGATTTGTTTCACCGGCGTGGCCCTCTGGCTGGGGTTCGAGGCGCTGACAGGGCCGGGTCCGGGCGGCTTGCGTGCGCTGCTGGCGCTGTGCGCCGTGGCCTCGGCGCTGGGGGCCGCGCGCTTCCCGCTGCAACGATTGGCGGACAGGTGGCGCAGCTGATGGCACGCAACTTGCCGAAGGGTCGCAAGAAGGAGGCCCCGATGACCGATCAGACCAACGACCCGCTGGGCGACGGCATCGCCCGTGCGATTTCGGCCGCCAGCGCGGCCAATGACGCAGCGCAGGATCTGGACCAGTTGCAGGCCGGCCACCGTGCCTTCATCGATGCGGTGATGGCCAGCCAGCGCCGGATGCAGGCCGCGATGCTGGGCATGCTGGTGGGGACCGGGATCGCCGTGCTGCTAGGGGGGCTGGTCTATTTCCGCAGCCTTGCCGACCTGCGCGAAGCCGCCGAAGTGCAGGCCACCGCGGGCGAGATCATGGTGGGCCGGATCACCGAACTGGCCGAAGCGCTGGACCGGGTCAAGACGCTGTCGGCCGCACTGGATGCGAAGGAACAGGCCATCCTTGCCGCGATCGACGGCGTCGGAGAGCGGATCGCCACCGATCTGGAAGGCTTTGCCGCTCAGGCGGCCTCGGTCGAGCCGCAGTTCGCCACCGCGATTCAGGCCCATGTCGACGAAAGCCTTGCCACCACGCGCGATGCGCTGCTGGCGGCGATGGGCGATGTCGAGGTTTCGTTGCACAAGACGCTGGGCAGCGGCGGGGCGGATGGGGCAGAGTTGCGCGCCCTTGTCGACGAGTTGAAGGCCAACCGCCGCGCCGCGCCCGGACGGGCGGCCAAGCCGGCCGCCAGCCGCAGCGCAAGCCGCCCCGCAGCGACAGCGCCACGCCCCGCGCCCAAGCCCGCCGACAATCCGATCCGCTTCCCGTAAGTCTTGTCAGATTTCGACCATCCCGACCTGACCTTCACCCGACCCAGAACCGGACCCTGATCCGCCATGACTGACGCGACCTGCCTTGAACTTGCCGCCCTTGCTCCGGCCGGTGCGGCACTGCACCTGCGCCCGGGTGACCGGCTGGTGCGGATCAACGGGCTGCCGTTTTCGGGCAGCGCCGCGGATCTTGGCGCGCGGTTCGCGGCGGCCTCGCCACTGGCGCTGGGGTTTCGCCGCGCCGAGGCCGAGTTCACGCTGCTGGCCGCCACCGCGGCCCTTGGCCGGTGGGACCAGATCGCGGCCCCCCTTCCCGCCGACGCCCCCCGGCTTCAGCCCGAGGCGCTGCGCAACTGGGAGGTGATGGCCGCGCCCGATGGACGCTATGACCTTCAGCCGGTGCCGCCCTCGATCCTGTCGCTGGTCGCGACCGCGGTCTGGCTGTTGCAGATGCGGCTTTGGGGGCTGGCCGCGGCGCTGACGGCCGCGGTCGCGCTGGCGCTGATGGTGTCGCCATGGCTGGCGGTGGCGGTCCATCTGCTGGCCTCGGTCCATGTCTGGCGGTCGGGCGCGGCCTATGTCCGGGCCGACCGGCGGATGCGGGGCCTGCATCCTGCGGCCACGCTGGCCGCACGCAGCGAATCCGGCGCCCATGCGGCATGGCTGGCGCTGCATCCGCGTGGGCGCTTTCTCTTTGCCCGCGTCTTGCCCGAACCTGCGGCGGCATCGGCGTGATCCAGGCCAGGACAGAGCCGCACGGGAGGTGAAACGCAGGCCAAACGGCACGGACACCGCCACCCGCGGCGCATCGCAGGGCCGCCGTTCCAAAAGACAGGGGGCCGGGCGATGCAACGCCCGGCCCCTTCCCTGTCCCCCGTCCCGCGTCAGACAGAGCCGGCCACAAGCGCCTGCCTGCGCCGCTGAACCGATGAGGGGATGTTCAACTGCTCGCGGTATTTCGCCACCGTGCGGCGTGCAAGCGTCACGCCTTCATCCGAAATCGCCTTGGCGATCGCGTCATCGCTAAGCGGGTCCTCGGGGTTTTCGCCCTGCACCAGTTGGCGGATACGGTGGCGCACCGCCGCAGCCGAGCCCGAAGTGTCGCCCTCGCGGCTGGAAAGTGCCGCCGTGAAGAACGATTTCAGCGGCAGCGTGCCCTGCGGCGTCGCGATCATCAGGCCCGAGGTCACCCGGCTGACCGTGCTTTCATGCACGCCGATGGCGTCGGCCACCTCGCGCAGCGTCATCGGCTGCATCCGGGCCAGACCCTCGGCCAGAAAGCCGGTCTGCCGGCGGACCACTTCGGCACCCACCTTCAGCGTGGTCTGGTTGCGGTGTTCCACCGCCCGCGCCAGCCAGCGCGCCACCGACAGCCGCTCACCGACATAGACCCGCGCGGTCTGGCCGTAATCCTGCGCCGCATCCGCCCGCACCACGACGGTGGGCAGGGTCGATCGGTTCAGGTCAACCCGCCAGCCATCGGCGGCGCGGCTGACGATCAGATCCGGCGGACGCTGCGGCGAGGGCGCCGCATCAAACAGCATGCCCGGCTTGGGGTTCAGGCCGCGAAGCTGGCGCAGCACCGCCTTCAGATCGTCCATCCCGCAGCCACAGGCACGGCACAGGCCCCGCAGATCAGCCGAGGCCAGCAGCGGCAGGTTGTCCAGCACCGCCTGAAACAGCGGCGTCAGAATGCCCAGGTCGGCCGCCTGAAGCCGCAGACATTCGGCCAGATTGCGCGCGAACAGCCCCGCCGGCTCGATCTTCTGAAGCCGTGTCAGCAAGGCCTCGGCCTGGGTCTGGTCAAGACCGCTGCGCGCCGCCAGCAGATCCAGCGGTTGCCCCAGCCAGCCCCAGGGTTCCAGTGCGTCAAGAAACTGACCCGCCGCCGCCGTCTCGGCCGGGGTCAGGCCAAGGCGGGCAATCTCGGCGGTGACATGGACATAAAGCGAAGGGCCGGGATCGGCGGCAAGGCCCGCGATCCTGTCCCAGTCGTCGCCCGCCGCCGCCGCCGCGCGCGGCAGCGCCACCGATGGCGCAGGCGCGGCCGGCAGGCGCAATTCGACAAAGGGGTTTTCCTCGGCCTGGCCCTCGATGAAGGATGACAGTTCCGAATTGGGCATCTGAAGCAGGCAGATCGCCTGCTGCAACTGGGCCGTGACCACAAGCGACTGGCGCTGCGCAAAGCTTTGGGCGTTGTAAAGCTGCATCCGTCGCGTCCCCATGCAAGTCCTGAGGGCACCGTGGACCAAAAATGCCAATCCGGCAAAAAATCCGTTTGACGGGGGTAAAATGACGGAACGCCGACACGTCAGGCCCACCGCGCGGCGGCCAAGTGCCTGACGCAAAAGCCCCCGCCCGGAGACCGGACGGGGGGCGATGGCGGGGCTGTCGGTTTTCCGTCAGCCGCGGAGCAGACTCAGCACGTTCTGCTTGGACGAGTTGGCCTGCGCAAGCATCGCGGTCGCGGCCTGGCTCAGGATCTGGCCGCGGGCAAGCGCGGTCGATTCTGCGGCGAAGTCGGCATCCATGACCTGCGAGCGGGCAGCCTGCACGCTGGTCGAGATGTTGGTCAGGTTCGAGATCGTCGAGTCGAGACGGTTCGAGACCGCACCGAGATCGGACCGCGACTGGCTGATCTTCGACAGCGCCACGTCGATCACCTTGATCGCGTTGGCGGCGCCCTCGGCGGTGGTCAGGTCGATCTGCGACACCGCGTCAAGCTTCGAGGCAAAGTGCTGCTTGTCGGTATCGACGGCAAGGAACGAGGTTTCGGTGGCCGCGGCACCCGCCTCGTCGGTGGCGATCGAGAACGACTTGGTCGAGGTCATCTCGACCACGCCCTTGATGGTGACGCTGGTCGTGGTGCCGTCCAGATCGTCGGTCGCGGCGCCGTCGCCGGTGGTGATCGTCATCGACGAGCCGGTGGTGGACGAGCTGAAGGCGGTGATCTCGATGTCGTCGCCGTCGGCGTCGGTCAGCTTGATGTTGCCATCCTCGTTGATCGAGGCGGTCACGCCGGTCTGGCTGGACACTTCGTTGATCGCGTCGCGCAGACCGGCCAGACGCTCGCCGCCCTCGGGGTCCGAGGCGGGAACCGAGACGGCCTCGATCTTGACGCCGTTGATCTCGAACTCGACGGTCGAGGCGACGGCGCCCGAGGCGTCCGGGCCTTCAAGGATCGCGGTCGAGGACGCCGTGGCCTCGACGCCGGTCGAGGCGGTCACGCTGTTGATCTTCGACGCGATCTGCTTGGCCGAGTCGCCCGCCGCGGTATCCACGGTCTGCGAACCGCGGTTGCCCGAGATGGTCAGCGTTTCCGCGGCAAAGTCGGCGATGGCGGCTTCCGAGGTCACCTTGTGGGCGCCGATGTCGCTGGCCTTGGCGCTGTCCACGTTGATGTTCATCGTGGTGCCCGAGTCGGCGCCGATCTGAAGCTGTTTGCCCTTGAACGAGCCGTCAAGGATCTTCATGCCGTTGAAGGTGGTGGTTTCGGCCACCCGGTTGATTTCCGAGACCAGCTGACCGGCTTCCGCCATCAGCGAGCCGCGGTCGGAGGCGGTGTTGGTATCGTTCGAGGACTGGACGGCCAGTTCGCGCAGACGCTGAAGCATCGACGAGACTTCGACGTGCGAACCTTCGGTCGTGTCCACCAGGTTCTTGCCGTCGCTGGCGTTCCGGATCGCCTGGTTCAGGCCCATGACCTGCGCGGTCATCTTTTCCCCGATCGCCATGCCGGCGGCGTCATCCTTGGCCGCGTTGATGCGCAGGCCGGTCGAAAGCCGGGTCATCGCGTTGTTGAAATCGTCGTTCACCTTGGTCATGTTGGCCTGAGCCGCGATGGCACCGATGTTCGTGTTGATCGTCGTCATGGGTTAGCCTCCTGATGTGGCATCGCGCCCCCCGGCGCTCTGGTCAAGTAAACGACCCATTCCGAAAACTTTTAGCGGTCTCGGTGCAAATGGCGCCGTGCGTCATCTGGCACGCATCTTGCCCGCAGACCCGCGTCGACAGCGCACCGGAGACCCGCCCATGGATATCGCCTCGCTTCTGGGATTGATCGGAGCCCTCGGCATGATCTTGGGATCAATGCTTTATGCGGGCGGTCTGATGCCGTTCGTCGATGTGCCTTCGGTGCTGATCGTGTTCGGGGGCACGGCGTTCTGCGTGATGTATACCGCGCCGATGGATGTCTTTCTTGGCAGCTTCGCGGCGATGGGAAAGGCATTCAAGCCGTTCAGCGCCAAACCCGATGCGCTGATCGAGCGGATGGTGGAACTGGCCGCGACCGCGCGCAAGGACGGGATGATGGCGCTGGAAGGCCAGGCCGTGCCCGACAAGTTCTTCGAAAAGGGGCTTCAGCTTCTGGTCGACGGCGCCGACGAGCAGCGTCTGGTCAAGCAGTTGAAGCAGGAAATCAGCGCGATGAAGAACCGCCATGCGAGCTATCAGGCCTGCGTGAAGGCCTGGATCGATATCGGGCCGGCGATGGGGATGATCGGGACGCTGATCGGTCTTGTTCTGATGCTGGGCAACATGTCCGACCCCAAGGCCATCGGGCCGGCGATGGCGGTGGCGCTTCTGACCACGCTTTACGGCGCGGTGGTTGCAAACGTGCTGTTCGGGCCGATGCTGACCAAGCTGGAAAAATACACCGCGCTGGAGGTGCATTACCGCGAAATGGTGATCGAGGGGCTGCGCTCGATCGCGCGGGGCGAAAGCCCGCGCAACATTCAGGACACGATGGTGGCCACGCTGCCGCCCAAGCAGCAACTGAAACTGAAGGCCGCCTGACACATGGCCAAGGTCCAGAAGCTGCCCCTGCCCCCCCCGCCCGAGGACGAGGAAGACCACGAATGTCCCAAATGCCCGCCGGTCGGGGCCCCGGCCTGGATGGCGACATTTGCCGATATCGCGACGCTGCTGATGGCATTCTTCGTGCTGATCCTGGCTTTCGCGCAGTTCGACGAACCGTCGTTCAAGAAGCTGGCAGGTTCCATGCGCGAAGCGTTCGGCGTGCAGATGGTGGTGCCTGCCCTGCCCGAGCCGCTGGGAACCACGATCATCGACCTGTCGAACCCGCCGTCGGACACCCCGCCGAACAAGGAACCCAACGAAGAGGCGCCCCGCAACACCACCGGGTCGCATCAGGACAGCACCGCCCCCGAAGCCGATGATGCCGCGACAAAGGCGCTGGCCGATGCGCTGGCCACCGCGGCGGCGAACGGGCAACTGACGGTCGAAAGCGGCAAGGGTCAGGTGGTGGTGCGCCTGCCCGATGACGCCTCGCAGGAAAAGGTGGCGCAGATGGCCGAGGCGATCGCCGAGGCCGCCGGCACCACCCCGCAAAAGGCGCCCTCGCCCGCCGAGGCCCCCGGCGAGACCGCCGGCAGCGGCGGCGAGGGTCAGGGCGGCGGCAGCGCCGGCAAGCGCCGCGCGGCGATCGCCGATGCCCGCCTGCGCATCGCGCTGCGCGAACAGACCGGACAGGGCCTTGTGAATGTCGAAACCCAAGAGGATCGGGTGGTCGTTACCGTGGGTGCGGGTGGCGCCTTTACCTCGGGTTCGGCCGAACTGACCGACGAGGCGCGCAAGGTGATGGAACAGATCGCGCTGTCGTCCTTTGGCCCCAACACCCGGGTGACGGTGACGGGCCATACCGACAGCGTGCCGCTGGGGCCGGGTTCGGCCTATGGCGACAACTGGGGCCTTGCGGCGGCGCGGGCGTCCAATGTGGTCAGCGAACTGGGCGCCACCGGCTTCGACCCGACCCGCCTGACCGCCATCAGCCGCGGCGAAAGCACCCCCGTCGCCAGCAACGAAACCGAGGAAGGCCGAGAGAAGAACCGCCGGATCGAGATCGAGATCACCTATGGCAACGGCGGCGACTGAACCGGCGGACCACCGCGGGCGCGATACCGGGCCGCAGGACCGGCCTTGGCCAAGCCATGCCGGCCCCCTGCGTGACCGGGCCGACCAGCCGGCAGCACCGAACGGCCCCCCCCGACGCCAAAGGCGCTAAACCTGCGGGCGATCCGGCCGTTATCATTCCGAGAGCGCAAGGGGTATCCTGATGGCGGTGGACTATCTGAACGCACTCGGCGCCTCGGGTTCCGGGTTGAACATCAAGCAACTGACCACAAGCCTTGTGGACGCCGACACCGCCCCGCGGCGGGCGGCGGCCGAAAAGAAGATCGCTTCGGCCGAAGTCTCGATCTCGGCGCTGGGCACGCTGCGTTCGCGCCTGCAAGGGCTGGACGATGCGCTGGGGCTGGTCACGCAGACCTCGGTGCTCAAGGCGACCTCGTCCAGTTCGGCGCTGTCGCTGACGGTGACCGACCGCAGCAAGGTGCAGACCCAGTCGACAGAGATCGAGGTGCATCAGATCGCCACGCGGCAGGTGCTGGAATTCGGCGGCTTCACCTCGGCCAGCCAGACGCTGGCCGCGGGCAGCGTCGCGGTGGATTTCGGCGTCTGGTTCGCCCCCGAGGGCGAGACCGAGGCGACCAGTTTCGCCGCCAACCCCGACCTGCCGGGGTCAAGCATCGCGGTGGGCGAGGGTGCCACGCTTGAGGATCTGGCCAAGGCGCTGTCGTCGATCCGGGGCGTGACGGCACGGGTGCTGGACAAGGGCGACGGCACCTTTTCGCTGGGTGTGATCTCGGAACCGGGGTCGGGCAGCGCGCTGCGCTTTACCGTCACCGAAGCCGTGCCCGGGGCCGGGCTTGCGCGCTTTGACACCACCGCCAGCAACGGCGCCGCCGAAGTGCAGGCCGCGGCCAACGCGGTGCTGACGGTGGACGGCATCACCATCTCGCGCGCGTCGAACGAGATCACCGACCTTCTGGCCGGCACCACGCTGACGCTGACGGGCACCACCAGCAGCCCCGCCACCGTCGGCTTCAGCCGCGATGCCAAAGCGGCCGAGACGGCCATGACCTATCTGGTCGAGGAACTGAATTCGACCGTTGCGCTGCTGAAGGATCTGACGCTGCGGGCCACTGACGGATCGCAATCGGGCGATCTGGCGGGCGACCGCACCGCCGAAACGCTGCGACGCGCGCTGACCGCGATGATCTCGCAGCCGATGAACGGGCATGGCGAAAAGCCGGTCTACCTGTCGCAACTGGGGGTCAGCACGAACCGCGACGGGTCGCTGCGCTTCGACGCCAAGGCCTTCGCCACCGCGTTCGAACAAAAGCCCGAACTGTTCGACGCGATCTTTTCCAACAGTTTCTCGTCGCCCGATGCCGGCGTGACGGTCAGCGGCGCCTTGGGCGCGGCCGCCCGATCGGGCGATTTCGCCTTCAGTCGCGATGGATCGGGCAAGGCCACCATCGGCGGATCGGCCACGCTGGGCATCCCCACCGGCGAGGGTCAGACCCGCTTCATCGTGCTGTCGGGCGAACTGGGCGGCCTTGTCGTCACCGCCGACGACACGGTGACCGGCGCCACCATCCGCTTTGGCCGCAGCTTTGCCTCGACGCTTCGGGGGCTGCTTGCCGGCGCGCTGGATTCGGGCGGCGCCATCGCGCAGCGCGAAAACAAGATCAACGCGACCCTCGATGCGCAGACCACGGTGCTCGAAGGGCTGGACCTGCGCGCGGCCAAGCTGGAACAGCGGTATCTGGCGCAGTTCACCGCGATGGAACAGGCGGTCAGCCGGTTCAAAAGCACCGGCACCTATCTGCAAAACCTTGTCGATCAGTGGAACAGCGACTAGCGCCGCAAGGGGGGCGCCGGTCGCCCGCCCGGCCACCGGCACGCACAGCGCCAAGCGCAGGTGTCAGGAAGGCATCGCGCAGGCCAAGCCGCGCGCCACCGTAGAACGCGCATCCCGGCGCCGGGCCAAGACCACACCAGCAAGAAGCCCTGCGGCTGCGTGGCAGGCCGCATCCGGGCGCGGGGATCAGACCTCGCAGCAGCGCAGGATGACGAATTTCTTCATCTTTTCGATCAGCGTCGTGCGGCGCAGGCGCAGCACATCGGCCGCACGGGTCACGCTGCCATCGCTGCGCGCCAGCGCACATTCGATCAGCGCCACCTCGATATCGCGCAGATAGCCGCGCAGATCGAGATCGGCCCGTGCCGAAAGCGCCTCCTGGAACTGGCGCGGCTCGGGCAGGCCCTGCGCCTCGGGCGGGGCGGCGGGGGCCAGATCGGCCGCCGACTCGGGGTCGGGCATCGCAAGCTGAAGCAGGTTTTCGCGCACATGGCGGGCGCTGACCATCCGGCCGGGAAACAGCACCAGCGCACGGGCCAACACGTTGCGCAATTCGCGCACATTGCCGGGCCAGTCATGCGCCGACAATTCGCGCAGCGCGCCCGCGTCGAAATGGGGCGCATCGGCGGCGGGGCTGCGGGCAAGGTGATCCTCGATCATCCGGTTCAGGATCAGCGGGATGTCGGCCGCCCGTTCGCGCAGGTCGGGAAGATCCAGCGGAAAGACGTTGATGCGATAGTAAAGGTCGGTGCGGAAATCGCCCGCAGCCACCTGCCGGGCAAGATCGCGGTGGGTGGCGGTGACAAGACGGAAATCCACCTCGATCTCGGAACTGCCGCCTACCCGCGTGATCCGGCGGCTTTCCAGCACGCGCAACAGCTTGGCCTGAAGCGCCAGCGGCATGTCGCCGATCTCGTCCAAAAACAGCGTGCCGCCCTGTGCCATCTCGATCCGGCCGATCCGCTGGCGGTCGGCGCCGGTGAAGGCGCCCTTTTCATGGCCGAACAGTTCCGATTCAAGAAGTTCCGCCGGGATCGCCGCGCAGTTCACCGCGATCAGCGCCCCCTCGCGCCCCGAGGCACGGTGCAGCGCCTCGGCCGCCAGTTCCTTGCCGGTGCCGGTCGCGCCCTGAACCAGAACCGGCGCCTCGCTGACCGCAACCGCCGCGATCAGCTGCTTGACGCGCCGCATCGGCAACGAGTCCCCCGGGATCACCCGGTCGATCAGCCCCGCAGATGGCGGAAGCGGGCGGACAAAGCTGGCTTCGGGCAGGAAGTGGCTGGTCATGCGGGCAACCGTGCAAGGGCGGAAATCAGGGTTAAAATCTCGTATAGACCACCCGCACGGCAACCACGCCATTGGCTTGCCGCGATGCGGCAAAAGTCATTTTGATCACTTACGAAGGGCGTGCCCATACCTTCGGAGGGGTTCACCAGTCAGGGTTGTTCCGCGAGGGCGGCCCGGAACGACTCGACCGCCTGCCAGCGTGCCCGCAGCCGTGGCGGCAGGTCGGCGGCCTCGAACATCTCGGCTGTGGCCGGCGCCAGATCAAACGGCCCGGCCGAGGGGATAAGGCCGGTCGCCGCATCGGGAACCGGGCCCACGACCGCCACGGCCTGCGTCTGAACAGCCACCATCGGCTGCGGGGCCAGCACCAGAAGCCCTTCGATCCGGGCGGCCTGCATCACAGCCGATGTCGGCAGATCGCCGCCGGCATCGGCAAGACGCAGGCCACCGCGCGCGGACTCGACCTTGGCCAGATAGGCCGCGCCCCGCGCCCGGTCGGACGAGTGATAGGCCGCCGCCGCCGCCTGCCAAGATCCCAGCCGCGCCCGCAGTTCCACCAGAAACCGCGCGGCGTGGCGGGTGTTGCGCACCGGGTCGATCATCTCGTCGGCCGAGTCGAAGGCCGGCCCGTGCCAGCGCCAGTTCAACTGCATGCAGCCCACGTCGATATTCGTCACCCCCGAGGCGACGACCGCGCTCAGCCGCGCCACCGCCTCGGCGCGGGTCGCGAGAAACATCCCCTTGCCGCCCTGATTGAGCGTCCAGGGCCAGGCGCCATCGCCGCGCCCGGATTCGACGCGGGCAATCGCAGCCATCAGCCCCTCGGGCACGCCCGCTTCGGCGCCTGCCCGCTCGGCCAGCGCCTCGCAGTTGTCCGCCGCCCGGATCGGCGCGGGCAGAAACAGCATCAGAAGAAGAAGCGCGATCCTCATGCAAGGGGACTGGCAAGCCCCGTGCCAAGCCCGTGCCAAGCCCCGCCCGTCAGCGCAGATAGTCGAACAGGCTGCGGTTGGCGATCTTGACATAGGTCTGTTGCGCGGCCTCTTGCGTCAGAAGCAGCGACTGAAGCCGGGTCACCGCAGCGGCCACGTCCAGATCCTGAAGCCCGGCAACCGATTGCGCAATGCGGGTCTGGCGCGCGGCCAGCGCCTCTTTCTGCCGGTCCACGGTGGCCGCAAGCGAGCCCACACGCGCCCGCTGCTCGGCCATGTGGCCGATGGCATCGTCGAAGCCATCCGTCAGGTTCGACGCATGAAGCCGCTTGTCCACCAGCCATTCCTGCGTGCCGCCGGGAAGCGGCGTCAGGCTGGCCAGCACCGAGCGCGCCCCATCGCTGCGCGAAAGACCGGCGATCCCGATCGGCCCCGTGGCGTTCAGCCGAACCGAGCCATCGTCGTTGGCGGTGGCGACGATCCCGGTCCGTCCGCTGGCCGCGTTGATCGCCTCGGCCACCGAGCCGGGCAGCACCTGTTCGATCTCGGCCGTGCCGCTCGGGCCGGACAGGGTGAAGCGCAGGACGGCCTCGGCGCGGACCGGCGCAATGGTCAGGCGGGCCTCGCTGTCGGCGGTGGCTGTCACGCTGGACATGCTGACCGGCGGCGACAGCGCGGCCACCAGATCGTCGGCCATCTCGAAGATCGAGCGCACGCCATCGCCGGTCCGCACCGCCATGAACACTTCGTCGCCGGCGATGCCGGTGGGCAGGCGCATGCTTTCCGACAGTTGCGCGACGGTCTGCCCGCCATTGCCGGCAAAAGCCACGCCATTGGCGGTCTGAACGAAAGCCGCGCCGGTGCCATAGCCGGAAAACAGCCCCTGCCCCAGTCCGTCGCTGCGGTTTGCCGCCGAGAACAGCGACTCGCGCAGGGCCTCGGCCTCGATCCGCAGGCCCGACCGGCCCTCGTCGGTCAGGCTGGGGTTGCCCAGTTGCAGCACGATGTCCTTCAACTCGCGGGTATAGGTCGAGACATCGGCCAGCGTCAGGTCGGCATGTGCCAGCCGGTCGGTCGCGGTGGTCACATTGGCGGAAAAACGGTCCAGCATCGCGCGCTGTTCCTTGGCCGCCGACAGCCGCACCGCCTGTTCCAGATTGGCCGAGGGGCGCGGATCGTTGGTGCCGGCCGAAATCCGTTCCTGAAGGCTGCCGATGTCGGATTGAAGCCGGCTGAAGCTGCGGCTGGCAAGGGCGGCGAACAGGGTGTTTCCAATGGTCATGGCGCCCTCACAGCACGTTCAGAAGGGTTTCGAACAGGGTTTGCGCCACCGACAGCACCTGCGAGGAGGCCTGATACGCCTGCTGCTGTTCGATCAGCCGGGCGGCTTCGGTGTCCAGATCGACGGCTGTGGCCTTGGCATGGACACGCTGGGCGGTCTCAAGCCCGGCTGCGGTGGTGGCGACCCGGCCGGTGGCGGCCTTGGCCTGCGCGCCGATGCGCGACTGAAGGTTGGCATATTCGGACCCATAGCCCCCCCGCCCGGTCGCGCGGTCGCCATTGGCAAGATCAAGCAGCCGATCCAGGGTTTCGGCCCCGCCTGCGGTGGCGGAATTGGGCGTCAGGAAGAAGCTGTCGCCGGTCGCGGGCTGGCCCGAAAGCTTGATGCGCAGGCCGGCCACCGTCGCCGCGCCATCCGCGCCCAGCGTCCGGGTGGCGATGGAATGGCCGGTGGCCTGATCGAACACCTCGATCCGGCCGGTCTGCGCGTCCGTCACCCGCACCTCGATGGCCGACGGCAACTGCGCGGCGGTATCAGGCCCGACCGATCCCGCCAGTCGCAGGGCGCCGCTGCCGGTCATCACCACGATCAGATCCTCGTCGGGCAGATCGGTCAGCGTCAGCCGCTGACTGGCCAGCGCCGTGGCCCCGGCCACCGCCCCCACCGGGCTGCCGATGGTCGAGGTCAGCACCAGCCCGCCATCCGTCACCGCAACCCGCGCGCCCTCGGTCGCAAGGCCCGCGGCGCGGGCGCCGTCCTGCGGCGGCACCCGCAGCGCGCCGGCGCTGGCGGGCACGTCCAGAACCAGCCGGCCGTCGCCGTCCCATGCCACCGTGCCCGGAAAACCGGGTGGCGCCGTGATCCCGCCGGCCGCCGCATCCAGCATCCAGCGCGTGCCGCCGATCTCGATCTCGAAACTGGCGGGCAGGTCGGCCGGATCGGCCGGCGCGCCGGTCAGCCGCGACACTGGCGCATCGGCAGCCGCCACCCCGAAGGCCGCCGCGGCCCCGCTGTCGACCACGATCCCCGACCCGTCCAGTGACCCCGCCCCGGTGATCCGCAGCCGGTTCGAGGCATCGAAAGCCGCCGTCAGCTGGCCGGACTCGCCCCCCTCGACGCTGATGCCGGTGGCTGTCATGCGCAAGGTGTAGCTTTGCCCGTCATACGACACGGTCAGGGTGCGGCCCTCGGCGGGAAGGCTGGTCAGCGCCCGGCCCGTCAGTCCGGCCGAGGGCGTGCCCTCGCGCAGCAGCGCCGCCAGCGAGGCCGCAACCCCCGCCCCATCCACCACCCCGGCCGCGCCGGCATCAAGGCTGACGCTGCGGCTGCCAAGGGTCAGGCTGTAGCTGGCCGAGGCCGCCACCCCGGACAGCCCGTCCGCCGCAAGGCCCGCCCCATCCAGCGCCGGATCAAGGCGGAACGCGAACCGCTCGACCCCGCCCGCGGCACTGGTGCTGCGCGCGACAAGACCGCCAAGCATCGGATCGACGGTCGCATCCTGCCGGATTCCGTCCAGATCGGCCGCAAATCCGGTGGCCGAACCAAGCCGGATCTGCCCGGTGAACCGCACGCTGTCGGAGGCGCCGGCCAGCGTGACCGTGCCTGTGGAAGCCGTGCCATCCGTTGCCGTCGCCCGCAGCGTGACCGCAGCCCCCGCATCATGGCGAACCGAGGTCAGCGCGATATCCTCGCCCTCGTCCTGGATCAGCAGCAGCCGCGTGCCGTCGGGCGAAAGCTCGGCCCGCACGCCGGTGGCCGAGGTGACCGAGTTCACCGCCTGCGCCAGACCGTCCATCCGCCCGCCCGAAACCGCACCGCTGATCGTCAGCGGTGTGGCGGTGCCGCCGCCAAGGCGAAAGCTCAGCATCCCGTCAGCGGGGGCCGCGATCTCGACCGCGGTGCTGGCCGCCGCCTCGATCCCGTCAAGGGCTGCGTTCAGCATGTCGGCCACGCGCCGCGCCGAGGCACCGGCCGGGATGTCGATCACGACCGGCAGGCCGGTCCCGCCATCGACGGCAAGGCTGGCCGCGGTGCTGGCCGCACCCACACTGCCCGAGGCGCCCAGCGTGGGCGCGGCGATGCTCAGCGACAATGTCTGCTGACCCGGCAGGGTGACACTGTCAAAACCCAGTCCGCGATAGCCGGTCCCGTCGGCCGCATTCAGATAGTCGGCGGTGTAGGTATAGACCGCGCCGGGCAGAAAGCCGTTCTCTTCCGTCAGCAGCAGCGCGACCTCGGCCGAGGACAGCGGCGTGCCGGCGATATGGCGGCCGTCGCGGGTGATGATCTGGATCGTGCCGCCCGCAGGCTCGGCCGGGGTCGGGTTGCCCGCGGCCGCGATCCCGGGGCCGGTGATGCTGGCACCGGCGTCGAAATCGCCCGCGCCCAGCGACAGCGCAAACCGCCCCGCCCCGCCCGAGGCGACAATGCCAAGCCCGGCCAGCGTTTCCCCCGCCATCCCCACCGCGCCCGCATTCAGCGCCGCGGCCAGATCGCCGGCCGATCCCGCGCCCAGCGTCGACAGGTCGAACTGATGCAGCGTGCCGCCCACGGAAAACGACAGCAGCGTGGCGCCCGCAGCCTCGGCATCGGTCAGCGCGAATTCCTGCTGCGCCTGCGTTCCAAGGCTGGCAAGGCTAAGTGAGGCCGCCCCCGCCGGCACATAGCCCACCACCCCCGCGCGGATCAGCGGCACGGCCGAAGCGGCGGCGGGCGCATCCGAAAGCAGATCGGCCACCGTGCCCAGCCCCGCAGGCGGCGCCACCGTCACCGGGGTCATCGTCGCCGTGGCGCTGCCCGCGTTCGAGGCCGCGCTGCTGACCAGCGTGGCGGCCGCGGCGGCGATCTGGCGCGTGCTCGTCGGCACGAAGCGCATGTCGATGGCCCTGTCCTGACGCGCGGTCAGCACCAGCCGGTCGCCATTCGCAGCCGTCCCCGTCAGTCGCAGCGTCAACCCGTCCAGTGCCAACGTGTCGGCACCGCTGGCAAGCTCGGCGCCGCCGGCGTCCAGGGCCCGCCACAGGCCCGCCGCCCCGTCGCGCACCAGCGTCAGCGGGCTGGGTGCCAGATCCATGTCGAAATCCACGACCTCGGCGCGGGCATTGCCGCCGTTGGTGGCCATCGCCGTGACCTGCCAGCCGTCAAGCGCGAACAGATCACCGCCAAGCTGTCCGGTCTGATCCAGCCCCTGCCGGTGAACCGCGTTCATCTCGGTCGCGATATGGCTGGCCAGCGCATCCAGTTCGGCCGCAGCCGCATCCACCGCCCCAAGCGATGCCGCCAGCCCCTGAAGCGTGCCGCCCGAAAGCTGGCGGGTCTGACTGGTGACGCCGCCACGGGTCAGGTTCAAGACCAGACCGCCCGCCTCGGCCAGACCGATCCCGGTCGCCACATCGCCTTCCAGCAGAACCGGCCCCCCGGGCGCCGATCCCAGCGTCACCCGCACGCGGCCGCCACTGTCGAAACTGGCCGAAATCCCGATGGTGCCCGACAACTCGCGCAACAGCCGGTCACGTTCGTCCAGCAGCGGGTTCAGCGACCCCTGAGACGAGCCCACCATGCGACCGTTCAGGTCGGCAAGCTGGGCCAGTTGGCTGGAGGCCAGTGCCGCCGCCTGACCGGCCATCGTCAGCACCTCGGATCGCAGGCCGGCAAGTCCGCCCGCGACCTGCGTCACCGAATAGGCCAGATCGTCACCCGCCGCGATGAACACCTGCCGCAGCGCGCCATCCGCGGGACTGGCCGACAGCGCGTTCACCGCATTGAAAAAGCCTTCCAAGGACTGCGGAACGCTGCCCGCACCCGACAGGAACAGCGTCTCGATGGCACCTGCCGTGGCGTCGAAACTGGTGGCAGAACTGGCCGATCCGGTCGCCGCGTTCAGCCGCGCCGCCACCAGCCCGTCGAAGGCGCGCCGCACGTCCTCGACCCGGACACCTTGGCCCGATGTCGCCCCCGAGGTCGGCGTGGTCTGCCCGCCCGGAGACTGCACCAGAGACACCTCGCGCCGGATGTAGCCTTCGGTGTTCACATTGGCGATGTTCTCGGCCGTGACCGACAGCGCCGTGCGATAGGACAGGATGCCAGAGCGGGCAATGTCAAGGATGGACAAAGGCTTACCTTACCTTCACCAGAGGGGCGAACTGACGCTCGATCGCATCGGCGATGCCAAGACCCGCGCGCCCGGCCGCGGCGCGGGCCAGTTCCATGTCCAGCAGATCGCGCGCCGCATCGACACCGGCATTGCCCAGCAGATCGCCCCCCGGCAGGCCGGCGCGGCCGCCCTTCAGCAATTCGGACACGAACAGCGATTCAAAGCCTTCGGCGGCCTTGCGCAGATCCTGACTGCCGCCGGGTTCGGGACGCGCGCCCGACAGCGACATGGCCGAAGGCTGCGCAAGCGGGCGGAAGGTCACGTCCATCGGATCTGTCCTTTCCTGCGGATCGGGCGGCAAACCGAAGCCGCCGGTTTCTTGAGGACGGGGCCAACAACAGGCGCCGCCATCGGCCCCCCCGCCCCGGCGCTGCTTTCCCGGCCATGGCCCCGGGCATCGACCCAGGCGACCTGTGCGGGACGGATCGGGCCGGGGGGCTGGGCCATCAGATCACCACCAGTTCGGCGCGCAGGGCACCCGCCTCGCGCAGCGCCTCGAGGATCGCCACCAGATCCGACGGGCTGGCGCCCACCGCATTGATCGCATCCACCAGCGAACTGAGCGAGACACCGGGATCGAACACGAAGGCCTTGGCCGGGTCTTCCTGCACGGCAATGCCGCTGTCCTGCGTCACCACCGGCTCGCCCGGGGCGACCACGGTGCCGCCGTTTCCGGCCACCACCGTCGCCCCTTGCGTCACGCGCTGATCTTCGGTCACGCGCACGGTCAACGATCCATGCGTGACAGCGGCGGGGGTGACCTTCACCGTCCCGCCGATCACCACGGTTCCGGTGCGCGAATTGACCACGACCCGCGCCACCGGGGGCGCGGGATCGACCTCGATATTTTCCAGCAGGCTCATGAAGCTGACGCGCTGCGCCGGGTCGGCCGGCGCGCGGACCCGGATCGAGGTACCATCCAGCGCCACCGCCACATCCGGCCCGAAGGTGCGGTTGACCCCTTCGGCCACCGCCGCCGCGGTCGAGAAATCGCCCCGGTTCAGGTTCAGGATCAGATGGTCCGATTCCAGAAACGGCGTGTCGACCATCTTTTCGACATTGGCCCCGCCCGGCACCCGGCCCACGGTCGGGATGTTCACCGTCAAGGACGAGCCGTCCTGACCCTCGACCCCCAACCCGCCCACGATCAGATTGCCCTGCGCGATGGCGTAAACCTCGCCATCGGCGCCCAGAAGCGGCGTCATCAGCAGCGTGCCGCCCTTCAGCGATTTGGCCTGCCCCACCGTCGAGGCAGTGACATCCAGCCGCTGGCCGGTTTTCAGGAACGGCGGCAGGTCGGCCGTCACCATCACCGCGGCGGCATTCTTCGCCTTCAGATCGCCGGTTTCGACCGACAGCCCCAGCCGCGAGATCAGCGACTGCATCGATTGCTGCGTCAGTTGCGAATTGCCGTCGCCGGTCCCCGACAGGCCCACGACAATGCCATAACCCACCAAGGGGTTCGAGCGGACCCCCGCCACCGTCGCCAGATCCTTCAGCCGGTCCGCGAACCCCGCAGCGGGCTGAAGCGCCAGAAGCACGGCAAGAAGAAGGCCCGCGCCCCTCACAGCGGCGAGACCACGGCAAGGCCGCGCCGCAGCCAGCCCGGTTTTGCGGTATCGGCCGTGTCGCCCGCGCCGACATACTTGATCTCGGCATGGGCGATCCGGTCCGAGACCACGACATTGTCCGGGCCGATATCCTCGGGGCGCACCACGCCCTTCAGCCGGACATATTCGTTGCCGTTGTTCAGCGTCAGCAGCTTCTGACCCATCACCTCGAGATTGCCGCCCGGCAGCACGCGGGTCACCGACACCGACATCCGCCCGCGCAGCGAGTTGGACTGCGACGCCGCCCCCCGGCCCGAAAAGCCCTGATCGGTGCTGTTGGTCAGCGCGCCATTGTCCAGCCCCAGCGTCAGCGCATCGGGCAGGTCGATTTCATAATCGTTGCTGCGCGCGCCCGAGGCGCTCTGCGATTTCGAGGCCGAGAATTTCTCGGTGAACTGCACGGTCAGGATGTCGCCCACCCGCGCCGCGCGCCGGTCCGACACGAACAATCCGCGCGACGAGGCGGAATAGATCCCGCCCGTGGGCATCGCATCGGTCGGGGCGGGCTGTTCGACCGGATAGACCGGCGCCCAGGCTTCCGAGGCGCGATCCTCGATATGGGTCGAACAGGCGGCAAGGGGCAGGACAAGAAACAGCAGGGCGCGGCGGGACATGACGGATCTCAAAGCTTGTTGGCAAGGAATTGCAGCATCTCGTTCGAGGCCGAGATGGACTTGGAATTGACCTCGTAGGCGCGCTGGGTCTCGATCATGTCGACCAGTTCCTGCACCACATTGACGTTCGACGATTCAAGCGAACCCTGAACCAGCTTGCCGAAACCCGGCTCGGTCGGGGTGCCGATCACCGCCTCGCCCGAGGCGGCGGTTTCGACGGCAAAGGTCTCGCCCACGGGTTGCAGGCCGCGCGGATTGGCAAAGCTGGCGATGGTGATCTGGCCCAGCTCCTGCGCCTCGATCTCGTCAGGCATCAGGGCGCTGACGATCCCGTCGGCCGAGATGGTGATGGACACCGCTCCTTCGGGCAGCTGGATTTCGGGCTGGACCACATAGCCCGAAGGCGTGGTCAGCGTGCCGTCGGCGCTTTGCGAAAAGGTGCCGTTGCGGGTATAGCCCATGCGCCCGTCGGGCATCAGCACCTGAAAGAAGCCCATCCCGTCGATGGCCACATCCAGCGCATTGCCGGTGTTGACCAGCGAGCCCTGGGTGTAAAGCTTTTCGGTGGATACCACGCGCACCCCCGTGCCCACCGCCGAGGCCGAAGTCATGTTCGTGCCTTCGGAGGTCTGGGCACCCGCGGGCTTGTAGGTCTGATACAGCAGGCTTTCGAAATTGGCGCGGTCGCGCTTGAAGCCGGTGGTGTTGACGTTGGCAAGGTTGTTCGAGATCACCTGCAACCGGGTCTGCTGGGCGTTCAGGCCGGTGGCGGCGACATGCATCGCATTGCTGGACATCGGGGCTCCTTCGGGCGCTTTCGCCTGTCGGTCTGCAAGGCCCGTGCCAGCCCCCGAACCTCATGCCGACTGCGCGCCATGGGGGGGGGCTGCGCGCCACAGGGGGGGGTGGGCCGCCATCGGCCGGGGCGCGCGCTCCCGGACCCAGGCCCTTTGTGGCAGCGTTGGGCCTTCGGGGGCAGACGCGCACCGGCACCAGATCGCAAGCCTGCGTCCGGGGGACGGACGGTCGCCGTCCGGGCCTGGGTCCGGGGGCGCGGCCCGCGCCTATTCCGGCGGGCGCAACAGCCGCGAGCCGGTCTCGTCCAGTTCCTTCGCGGTCGAGATCATCCGCAGGTTCAATTCGAAACTGCGCTGCAACTCGATCGAGGCCACCAGTTCCTCCATCGTGTTCACGTTCGAGGCTTCCAGCACCCCCTGAAGCACCTTCGCGCGCTGATCGGGCGCCGGCAGCGGCGCATCTCCGGCGCGCACCCGGCCATCGGGGGATTTGCGCAACTCGACGCCTTGCGGAATGACGGTGGCCAGCACCGGGCCTTCGGTCACCTGTCCCTCGGGGGCGTCCTGCGCCTCGAAGGTGATGCGGCCGGCGTCGTCGATGGTCAGCGCCCGCACCGGCGGCAGCTGGATCGGCTGAAGCCCCTGATCCAGCATCGCCTCGCCCGCGCCGTTCACCAGCTGGCCGTCGGCAGTCAGCCGCAGGTCGCCGCGCCGCGACAGCGCCGGCTCGCCGCCGTCGGGCTGGATGTAGAACCACCCCTCTTCGGCGATGGCCACATCCAACGGCTGGCCGGTCTGGGTCATCGTGCCCGGCAGCGACGAAAAGCTGTGTGGCCCGCGCTCGGTCTGGAAGGCCCGGGCCGAGGCTTCGTCCAGCGCCTTCAGAAAGCGTGGATCGCCCTCGTTCGCCAGATCGCGCCGAAAGCCCGGCACCGTCTGATTGGCAAGGTTCTGGGCCTGAATCACCCGGCTGTCGCGCAGGTTCGCCAGTGAATTCAGCGCGGTATGGATCAGCCGGTCCATGGCCTGCCTTAGCTGCGGATGTTCATGATCGTCTGCATCAGCGAATTCGAGGTCTCAAGCGCCTTGGCCGAGGCCTGATAGTTGCGCTGCGCGGTGATGAGGTGGACCAGTTCCTCGGTCAGGTCGACGTTGGCGTGTTCCAGCGCGCCGGCACGGATGATGCCGAAGCCCGAATCCCCCGCGGTGCCTGCAACCGGCTGGCCCGAATCCGCGGTGGCGGCAAAGCCCGAGGCCCCCAGCGCCCGCAGCGCCTGCGGGTTGGCGAAGGTCACCAGCACCACCTGCCCCATCGCCACCGGAATGCCCGCGCCATAGGCTGCCCAGACGGTGCCGCTGGAATCGACCTCGAGGCTGGTCAGGGCGGCGGCGCTTTTGCCGTCCTGCGCGACGGTGTTCACTTCGAAGCTGCGGTCGGCCAGCACGGTTCCGGCCAGTTGCAATGTATAGGGCTTGCCCATCCCCGAGGTGAAGCTTTGCTGTCCCGTGCCGATCAGCGTGCCGGTGGCGTCAAAGCTCAGGTCGCCTTCGGCCGGGGTCATCACCTCTCCGCCGACCACAAGGCGAAGCGCCCAGCCGGTTTCGGGGGTCAGCGCGTCGGGATTGGCGGTCTTGATGAAATAGGCCGCCGCCTCGACGGCATTGCCGTTGGCGTCAAAGACCGGAACGGCGGTGACGGCGGCATAGGTGGTGGGGTTGGCCGGATCGAAGGCGTCCACGGGCGGCACCGCGCCCTGCTGGCCCAGCATCGCACCATCGGTCGGCAGATCCACCGTCATCACGATGCTGCCCGTCGCGACCGGCGCCCCCATGGTCAGCGGGATCTTCAGGGGTTGGGCAGTGCCCGGCACCTGGCTCAGCGCGTCGCCTTCAACGCTGACCGGCCATGCCAGCAGGCTTTGCCCCGACGCATTCACCGCCACCCCGTCCGCATTCAACCCGAAGGCGCCCGCGCGGGTATAGATCGGTTCGGGCTTGGCCGAATTCGGACCGACCGCCGGTTCGCAGGCGAAGAAGCCCTGCCCCTCGACCGCCAGATCCAGCGTGTTGCCGGTGGCCACGACCGAGCCCTGCCCGAATTGCATCGCGGTGCGCAGCGTCTGCACCCCCGAGCCCACGGCGGTCCGCGCGATGCTGTAGGGCGAGGCGTTGAACACATCCGCGAATTCGGCCCGGCTGCCGCGGAAGCCGATGGTGCCCACGTTGGCGATGTTGTGCGAGGTGGCGGCGATATCGTGCTGGGCGGCGGCAAGGCCCGACAGGGCGGTGTTGATCGACATGGGAAGGCTCCGGTTGCGGGCGTTTCAGCAGTGGGGCGGGATCAGCGGAAAGAGGTGATGGCGTTGGCGTTGACGGTGCCCTTGTCCTCGACATCGAGAACGACGCTTTTGCCGTCCGCGCTGGTGCCGACGGACAGGACACGGGCGTAGACCGACGGCGCAAGCGGGGTCGAGCCGGCGGTGCCGCCGGCCGCGGTGACGCTGATACGCAGCGGCACGCGCGAACCGACCAGCGAGGCCGGCACTTCGTCCCAGCCAAAGCCGATCTGGCCTGCCTGCTGCGGCCCCAGCGTCTGGGTATGCAGAAGCGCGCCGGTGACGCTGTTGGAATAGGTGACCATCACCGCCTCGGCGGGCTCGGTCAGCACTGCCGCGCCGCTGACCGCGCCCGAGGCATCGGCGCGCACCAGCGTGCCCGGCACCAGCACGCTTTTGCCGATCAGCGAGGCAGCAGTGGCGGTGCGGAACTGCCCCATCCCGTCACCGATGCCTTGCAGGGTGGTGTTCAACTGCTCGATCCCGGCCACGGTCGAGAATTGCGCCATCTGGGCCAGAAACTCGCCGTTCTCCATCGGCTGGAACGGGTCCTGATTTTTCAACTGGGTCGTCAGCAGGGTCAGGAAGTCGTCCTGCCCCAGATTGGCGTTGCCGGTCTGGCGGGTCGCGGTCTGGACGGCCAGCCCGGTGGCGAAAGAGGTGTCGATGCTGGTCATCTTACGATCCCATGCTGGCGGTGCGCGCCATCAGCGAGCGCAGCGTGGACACCGCTTCCAGCGTGTTCTGATACTGGCGGCTGGCTTCCATCATCTCGACCATCTCTTCGTCGACCGACACGGCGGCCTCGTAGACAAAGCCTTCGGCATCGGCCTGCGGATGGTCGGGGCGAAAGACCCGGGCGGGTTCGCGATCAAGGCTGACGACCTCGGCCACGCCGGTGGTGGCAAGGCCGCTTTGGCCCATCGCATCGGCATATTCGGTTTCGAACACCGGGCGCAGCGGGCGAAAGGCGGTCTCGGCACTGCTGCTGACGGTGCCTGCGTTGGCAAGGTTGCTGGCCACCGTGTTCATGCGCACCATCTGCGCCGACAGTGCCCGGATCCCGACATCGAAGACGTTTCCGATCCCGCTCATCATTCCCCCTTGATCGCCGTCATCAGCCCCGAGATCCGGCGGTTCAGCAGCGCAAGGCTGGTCTGGTAGCGCAGGGTGTTCTCGGCGAATTCCATCTGTTCCACGGCCATCTCGACCGTGTTGCCATCCAGCGACGGCGTCACCGGATCACGGTAAAGCGCCTGTCCGCTGCCCGCAGGTCCGCCCACCGCGAAATGCCGCGACTGGCTGGTGGTCAGGCTGCCGCCGCCGGTCGCACGCGCCATCTCGGCCGCGAAATCCAGATCGCGCGCCTTGAAGTTCGGCGTCGCCGCATTGGCAATGTTGGACGTGAGCAGGTTGTTGCGCTTTTCGCGCAGCATCAGCGCATCGGCATGAAGCCCGAGATGATCGCGGATATCCGGAACCGTCACCTTTCCCTCCGTCGCGCCGCCGTGATGGCGGTATCTGGACCGGGACTTGCAAGGACGATGCCAGATGCCCGCCGCGCGAGGAGAAAGCGATGACCTCCCCCGAACCTCTGGCCCGCCACCCGGCGATCGACCGCGCCGCCCGCGCGGTTCTGGCGGCGCTTGGCACGCTTGACCGGGCCGAGGCGCTGGCGCGGTTGGAACGGATTTACAGCGCCACCCTGCCCGGTCCGCGCCGCCGCGCGCTGCTGGCGGCGCGGCTGGCGCTTTTGCGCGGTGCGCCGTTGATCTTTGAGCCGCCCGCGCCAGAGCCGGCCCCGGTCGAGCCCGAAGCCCTGCCCGCGCCCGAACCGGAACCGCTGCCCGAACCGCAGCCCCCGGCGAAGCCCGCGCCAAAGCCTGCCCCGAAGCCGGTCGAGATCCCGAAGGTGGATTTTGCGGCGATGATGTCGCTGTTTGCCGAGTTCGACCCCAAGGATGAGGGTCAACCCGCACCCGAAGACCTCGACGAGCCTGCGGACGACCCCGAAACTGACGACGCCCCCGAAGGAGAGCGGGACGAAGGCTGGACCCGCATCCGCCTGACCGAAGACGGCCCGCGCGGCCCCGGTCATTTCCCGAAAGGCGGCGTGCTGTCGGTGCGGCTTGAGGATGCGGCGCGACTGCTGATCGCCGGGATCGCGGAAGAACTTGACGACCCGATCCCCCTGCCGGCCACCGAAGACGACATGGACCCGGAACAGACCAGCCCCGCCGAGGTTCCGGCGGCCGCCGGAACCCCGTTCAAGATCACCTTCCCGGAAGACCCCGAGGACGAAGGCCCCAAGCCCTTCAAGGTCACCTTCCCGGACGATCCCGACGAAGGCCCCAAGCCCTTCAAGGTCACCTTCCCGGACGATCCCGAGGACGACGGCCCCAAGCCCTTCAAGGTCACCTTCCCGGACGATCCCGATGAGGCAGAGCCGGCACCGGCGCGAAAGCCGACTCAGCGGCGGGCGCGCAAGAAGAAGGCGTCAGAGGCGGGTGAGTGATGGCCGCGCGCCGGGCGTTTGCCCGGCGGCGGACGGCGCGACCACCGGATCAGGCGTGCGTGGCCGTCTTCAGCGCGGCCGCCGTCGCATCGATTGCGCCGGGCAGCGCCTCGAGTGCGACCTCGGCCGCGGGCAGATTGTCGGTCGCCGAGGCGGTCTCGTAGCCCGAAAGAACGCGGTGGATCGCAACCAGCCCCACCGCCGCCGCGGCACCCGCCGCGCGATGCGCCAGCTTTGCCGCCGCCGCATGGTTGCCTTCGTCGTGCAGACGGTGCATCTCGGCCAGCGCGGCAGCGGCTTCGTTCAGCACGCGGCCGCTCATCGAGGCGATGTAATCCGGGCCAAGGTTGCCGATCAGATCGGCGCGCAGTTCCTCGTCGATCAAGGGCAGGCCCTGCGCGTCCGGATCGTCGGCGATCAGATCGTCATCGGCGCAGGCAATGCCATCGGTCTGCTGGCGGATCGCGCGGAACAGCGCGGCGCGGGTGATGGGCTTCACCAGAACGTCATTCATGCCCGCCGCCAGAAAGCCCGGCACATGTTCAGGGTCGGCGTGCGCGGTTGCGCCCACGATCGGCGTTGCATGGGACAGACCGCCGCCGTCCCGGATCTGCCGCGTCGCGTCCAGCCCATCCACGCGCGGCATGCTGACATCCATCAGGATCAGGTCGAACCGGCGGCTGGCGGCGACCTCGACCGCCTCGGCGCCGTCTTCGGCCAGTGTCACCTCATGGCCGGCCATGCGCAGGATCTCGGCCATGAGCTGACGGTTGATCGCATTGTCCTCGGCCACCAGAATCGACCGCGAGGGCGCCGGCGCCCCTGCCACATCCTCATCGCATTCGTCGTCGGCAATATCCTCGTCATGGGCCAACGCCATCGTCACCTGAAGCGTGAACACCGAGCCAAGCCCCAGCTTGCTTTGCACGCTGATCCGCCCGCCCATGGTTTCCGCCGCCAGCTTGGCGATGCCCAGACCAAGGCCCGTCCCTTCGCGGATGCGGCCATAGGACGAATCCAGCGTCTCGAAATTCTTGAAGATCGTGTCCAGATGTTCCTCGGCGATGCCGATGCCAGTATCGCTGACATGGATCGAAAACACGCAAGTGCCGGCAACATCGCCGGGCCGGACCAGCATCTCGATCGAGATCTTGCCGTTGTCGGTGAATTTGATCGCATTGCCGATCAGGTTATACATCACCCGCAGGAACAGATGGCGCGGCGCGATCACCCGCGGCACACCCTCTTTCGGGGTCATGAACCACAGCTTGTTGCCACGCTTGGCCGCCTGCGGCTGGTTCTGGCGGATCAGCCCCTCGATCACCTCGACGGGCGAGAAGGACGAACAGGAATAGCTGGCGCCGTCGCGGTCCGAAAGCCGCGTCAGTTCCAGCACGTTGTTCACCTGATCCAGCGCCGCCGTGCCGCAGCTCATGATGATATCGGTCAACCAGCGTTGGCGCTCGCTCAGATCGGTCGAGGTCTGAAGCAGGTCTGATGCCGCCATCAACCCGTTCAGCGGCGTGCGCATTTCGTGGCTCATCACCGCAAGGAAGCGCGACTTGGCCTCTTCGCCCTTCAGCGCGTCGTTGCGGGCCTTCTTCAGGTTTTCCTCGCGTTCAAGCCGTTCCGAGATGTCGCGGATGAAGGCGATGAAGAACGGGTCTTTCGCCGCACCCTGCGCCTGCGCCACGCTGACCTCGATCGGGAAGGTCGATCCGTCGGTGCGTTGTGCCATCATGGTGATGCGCCCGTCGGTGCCGGCGGGCAGAAGGTCCGGTTCGCCTTCGCGGCGCGGGCGCAGCAGGCTGCCGCCCTCGTCGTTGCGGATGTAGTCCACGAAACTGGCGCCGCGCGCGGCCTCGGGCTGCCAGCGGAACATGTCAAGGGCGGCCTGGTTGCATTCCACCACCCGCCCCATGTGATCCAGCACCACCACCGCATCCAGCGAGGATTCAATGGTGGCCCGCAGATTGTGGACCGACCGTTCCAGCAGCACGCCGCGGCGGCGGCGGGTGTTGCTTTGCACGATCACCACCACGATCAGCACCGCCATCAGCGCCAGCAACCCAAGCGAGGCCAGCGCAAACTGCTGAAGCGACAGGCGCAGGTTGGCGCGATGTTCGTCGGCGTGCCGCATCACCGTGCTCAGCGTGGCGACAACGCCCTCGCGCACGATCCGCGTTTCGGTCTCAAGCTGGTCGATCATGCGGGGAAGGCTGGCGCGAAGCTGCGCATCGGTGCCGTCGATTACCGGAATCCAAAGATCGAAAAAGCCCCCCGGGCGGTCGAACCGCGGCAGCACCTTGTCGATCAGCCCGGCAATCACCTCGGGTTCCGATCCGCGGATGATTTCGACCCGACTGTAAAGGATGTCGAACTTTTGCCGAACCGTTTCCAGCCGGTCGGGATCGTCGGGACGCAACTCGGCCAGTTGCACCGCCGAGGAAAGGTTCAGAATGTCCACCTCAAGCTGCGCCAGAACCCAGGTGCGGTTGTCGAGATGGGCAACCCGGTTCGCTTCCAGCTGGTGGTCGATGTCGGAAAAGATGAACAGCGCCCCGATCAGCGTCGAAAGCCCGACCACAAGGATCATCCCCATGCGCAAGAACGGCTCGAACCGGCCGCCGCGGGTATGATCCTGCGCTTCGGAGAACATGACCTTTACGTCCGCTCCCCGTTCGGTCCGTCCCGATTTTCGGGACGGCACGCTCATTTTTTGACTGTCAGCCGGTCAAGCTGCCAGATGCTGCGACCGTAGATCACCTCGGACCGATAGGCTTCGTCAGAATCGAACGGATAGACCACCCACAGCGGCCCCTTCTCGCGGCGCGAGAACCGGGCGCCATCCATGTGATAGGCGATGATCGGCGCCGTGTCGGTGATCGACCCAACCGGGATCTCGACCGAATAGTCGTTGATCGCGCGGGCCGAAACCGATGTGGCGCCGGTCGCGCCCAGATGCGCAAGCACGGCCTTCAGCGGAACGCCAGAAAATTCGTGAACGCCCTCGGTCCAGACCGTCGAGGTGCGAAAGGTCACCTCGGGCAAGGATTGCAGCATCTCCATGTCGAAAGCGGCCTTGCCTTCGACATTGGTCACGGAGATGGCGCCGTCCACCGTCAGAACCGGCCTGTCCGCGGGCGAGCGCAGATCCTGCGCCACAACCGGAGCAGCCAGAAGAACGACACTTGTGACTGTCGCAGCAATGCAACGGAAATGAGTCGCCCAGTCAAGCGGATGAAACGACATTCAAAGCCTCCGACCAGGAACATGTCGCGAGATGAGTAACAGACCTTTCCAGAGCAGACATCACCGCTTAAGAATGTCTTAACATACTTTCGTATAGATTTGCCGCAAACCAATGTCACGCAAGAGACGCGGGAGTGTGCAGTGTCTCTATTCCCCTTGTCAAATCCGCAATTTTTAGGATGTGTGCAACCCACAGGCGAAGGATGTATACTTTGTAAGTCCATCATTCGCACGATCACCCCTCGACGCAGGGATGCGAGAGACACGGAAGCGAGAGTACCATGACCCAGACGCCCCTGAAACTTAGCGTTCTCATCGCAGACGATCACGAGATGGTGGTCGAGATGTTCTCGCTTTTCCTGACCGCCTCATCCGAGATGACCGTCAAGACCGCAAAAAGCCTGGATGAGGCGCTGGAGCGGATCAAGGAGCACGGTCCCTTCGACGTGACGCTGCTTGATCTGAACATGCCGGGCATGAACGGGGTGGCGGGACTGGTGCGGGCGATCAAGATGTCGGCGGGCAAGCCGGTGGCGATCCTGACCTCGAACCCGACGCCGCGGATGGTGGACGAGATCCTTGCCGCCGGCGCCTCCGGGATCGTGCTGAAGACCACGCCGGTCCGCAGCCTGGGCAATGCGATCCGTTTCATGTATGCGGGCGAGCACTACCTGCCGCTGGAACTGGCGCGCGACCGCCGGCAGGGCGGCGACACCTCGGGCGGGCGGCTGACCGAAAAAGAGATGCTGGTGATGTCCTATCTGGCCGAAGGGCGCCAGAACAAGGAGATCGCCCATGGCCTGAACCTGGCCGAGCCGACGATCAAGATGCATGTGAAATCGATCTGCAAGAAGCTGGGCGCGACAAACCGCACGCAGGCGGTGGTGACCGCGCGCAATCTGGGAATCATCTGACCCGGCCGGTGGCCGGAAAGCACGCCAGAGCGGGGGGCTGTGAAGCGCGCGCGCAATCCGGGGGCGTCCGAACGGGGCGGTGGCCCGTTTCTTGCACCGCTGTCCCGACGGGCTGAGGAGCGGCGGATGGGCTACAGCGGAGCGGAACTCAACAGCGGTGCGGAACGGCTGGCGGAGATGGCCGGCGAGGCGCGGCGGCGGGCGGGCAGCAACTATCTGCTCGACAATCGCTGGTTTCCGCCGGATGCCTATGTGCGCGGCAGCGCCAGCGTGCTGGACGAGGACCAGATCCTTGCGGTGATCGTGATGCCGGCCGGGCGCGGGTGGATCGTCGACATCGTGCTGAAAGACCGCGAAAGCGAGACGGTCTTCCCCTCTCTGCCGGCCTTCGTACGCGATGAGACCGAGGCGCGCGACAAGGCGTTCATCTGCCTGTGCGCGCTTTACCAGACCATCTTCGCCCGCCGCGTCGCCGAAAAGGGCGACGGTGGCCTGACGGCGCGGACCTTCGACCTGATGGGGCACGAGATCCGCGTCACCGCCGCGATGCAGGTGCGGGCCGGGCTGCTGCTGGACTATTTCGGCGGCACCGACGAGGCCGAAAGCCCCTTGGCGCGGCTGCGAATCGCGGTGGCGCCCTATGTGACCGCGGCCGGATTTGCCGCCGACCGTTGGCGTCAGGCCAAACCGGCAGAGCGGGCGCTGGTCTATTTCTATGCCGCGGCACTTCTGCGTGACGGCACCAGCGCGCTGGCGCTGCCCGAGGTTGCGTCGCACTGAGGCGGGACCGGCCATGTGGTCGCGCGACCGGGGCGCTGCCCCGGACCCCGGGATATTTGGGCCAGAATGAAAGGGGCAGTGCCCCAGCCCAGCAGTGCCGCCCCGGAGCCTGGATATTCGGGCTGGGATGAAGGGGGGATCTGGTTCCCGATGTCATGGCAGGCGCTGTCAGGCGGCGCGGTTCAGCCGGGATTGAGCCAGTTTCGTCAACTTCTGGTCGGCCGCCGTTTCTTTGGCCAGCGTTTCTTGCAGGATCTTCGACACCTCGCTGTGGCCCGGTTCCTTGGACCAGGGGATCGGGGTGCCGTAGCGTATATCTCGTAATGTTCGACCGCCTGCGCCGCGGCGGCCAGGGCGGCTTCGCGAACGGCCGGATCGGCGATGTCGGCGGCGATCTCGCGTCGATCGTGGGGCGGGTCGTGGTCCTGGGGGGCTGACCGAGCCGCGAGAACACCTTTTCCAGCCGCGCGACATGGTCGTGTGTTACCTTCAGGTGGCTTTCAAAGCCTTAGCGCAGCGTGGCGTCGCAAGCCTTGCCCGCCATCTTCGGCAGGGCGTTTTCAATCTGTTTTTCGGCGTCGTAGATGTCTTGCAGCAGATGGGTGAAAAGATCGTCCATCGAGCCGATGTGCTTCGAGACCGAGGCCATGGGCATTCTTGTTCATGGTGGTTGCGAACGGGCCGCGGCCGGTTCCGTGCCGGGGCGGCCGCACAACCGGCAAGGCGGGGCAATGGTCCCGGCATCGACTTGGCCTTTCTTGCGGCTTTACTCGGCAAGGCACGCTCGCCTAGGGTCGGCGCATGGATATCGGGCTTGTCATTTTCGACTGCGATGGCGTTCTGATCGATTCCGAGGTGCTTGCCGTCGCCACGCTGATCGAGGCGTTGCAGCCCCTTGGCGTACGGATCGACGAGGCTTTCGTGCATCGGCATTTTCTGGGCCGTGGCTTTCCCGTCATTCGCGAGGTGTTGGCCGAGCGGTTCGGCGTCCTGCTGCCCGATGGGTTCGAGGCGGCCTATCGCGGGCGGCTGAGCGAGGTGTTCGCGGCCGGGCTGAGGCCCGTTCCCGGCGTGATCGAGACGGTGCGGGCGCTGAGAGTGCCCTATTGCCTTGCCACATCGAGCGCGCCCGAGCGGCTGGCGGTATCGTTGCGGATCGCGGGGCTGGCACCGCTGTTCGAGAGCTGCTGTTTCACCGCAAGCCAGGTGGCGCGGGGCAAGCCTGCGCCGGACCTGTTCCTGCTGGCTGCGGCCGGGATGGGCGTTGCGCCCGCGCGCTGTCTGGTGATCGAGGACACGCTGCCCGGCTTGCGTGCCGGGCTGGCGGCCGGGATGCAGGTCTGGCGGTTCATCGGCGGCAGCCATTTCCGGGGGGCGGTTCCGGACGAGCCGGCGGACTGCCGCCCGCACCGGCGGTTCGCCTGTTTCACCGAATTCTTTGATCTGGCGCCGGGTCTGCGCCGCGCCAGGTGCGGGGCCCTGCCATGATCGACCGACCCGAGACCGAGCCCACGCCACTGGATGATGCCGCCCGAGCGGGCTGGCTTTATTATGTCGCAGGCCTGACGCAGGATCAGATCGCGCGCGAGTTGGGCACGTCGCGCCAGCGCGCACAGCGGCTGGTCAGCCGTGCCATCTCCGAGCGGCTGATCCATGTGCGGCTGGAGCATCGCGTCTCGGGGTGTCTGCGACTGGAGGCGGAGCTGGCCCGGCGCTTCGGGTTGAAGCTGGCACGGGTGGCGCCCTCGCTGGGGGTGGGGGTCGACCCCCTGCCCTCGATCGCGCCCACCGCCGCCGCCGAGATCGAGCGTGTGCTGCGCGCGGCCGAGCCGCAGGTGATCGCCTTTGGCACCGGGCGCAGCCTGCGCGCGACGGTCGAAGAGATGACCTCGATGGAATGCGAGCAGCACAAGATCGTGTCGCTGAACGGCAATATCTCGGCTGATGGTTCGGCCAGCTATTATGACGTGATCTTCCGCATCGCGGACCGCGTGCGGGCGCCGCATTATCCGATGCCGATGCCGGTCATTGCCCAGAGCACCGAGGAACGCGAACTGTTCCATTCGCTGAAACCCGTGCAGTCGGTGTTGCGGCTGGCGCGCGACGCCGATGTGACCTTTGTCGGCATCGGCCAGATGAGCGATGACGCGCCGCTGTTGAAGGACGGCTTCATCACCGCCGACGAATTGCGCGCGATGCAGGCGTTGGGGGCGGCCGGAGAGGTCGCGGGCTGGGTCTACGATTCGGACGGCCACTATCTTGAGACCAGCCTGAACCAGCGTGTCGCCGGCGTCCGGGTCGAGGTCGGAGAGGGCCGGATGGCGGTGGCCATTGCCGGTGGCACGCCGAAGCTGGTCGCGCTGGCGGCCGGGCTGAAGGGCCGCCTTTTCAATGGCCTGATTACCGACGAGCTGACCGCCCGCGCGCTGCTGGCCTGACCCCTGCCCCGAAGCCGCGAAAAACCCGTTGACAGTTTGTTGCGGGTTGATGAGTAATTGTTCGCGACCTGAGTTAATGCTCAGCCGTCGCACAGGGAGGATACCGATGACCTACAGCTTCCGCGCCCTGATGGGCGCGTGCGCTGTGGCTGCGATTTCGACAGCCGCCGCCGCCGAAACCATCACCGTCGCCACAGTGAACAACGGCGACATGATCCGGATGCAGGGCCTGATGGCCGAGTTCAACGCCCGGCACCCCGACATTCAGGTCGAATGGGTCACGCTGGAAGAAAACGTGCTGCGCCAGAAGGTCACCACCGACATCGCCACCAAGGGCGGGCAGTTCGACGTGCTGACCATCGGCACCTACGAGGTTCCGATCTGGGGCAAGCAGGGCTGGCTGGTCAGCCTGAACGACCTACCGCCGGACTATGATGCCGACGACATCCTGCCCGCGATCCGGAACGGCCTGACCGTCGACGGCGAGCTTTATGCCGCGCCCTTCTATGGCGAAAGCTCGATGATCATGTATCGCACCGATCTGATGGAGAAGGCCGGGCTGACGATGCCCGACGCCCCCTCGTGGGCGTTCGTCAAGGAAGCTGCCGCAAAGATGACCGACAAGGATGCCGAGGTTTATGGCATCTGCCTGCGCGGCAAGGCCGGCTGGGGCGAGAACATGGCCTTCCTGTCGGCCATGGCCAACAGCTATGGCACAAGCTGGTTCGACATGGACTGGAAGCCGCAGTTCGACAGCGAGGGCTGGAAGGCCGCGCTGACCGATTATCTCGACATGATGACGAACTACGGCCCGCCCGGCGCGTCGAACAACGGGTTCAACGAAAACCTCGCGCTGTTCCAGCAGGGCAAGTGCGGCATGTGGATCGATGCGACGGTGGCGGCCTCGTTCGTGACCAACCCGCACGACTCGACGGTGGCCGACAAGGTGGGCTTCGCGCTGGCGCCCGATACCGGCAAGGGCAAGCGGTCGAACTGGCTTTGGGCGTGGAACCTTGCGATCCCGGCCGGCTCGCAGAAGGTGGACGCGGCCAGGACCTTCGTCGCCTGGGCGACCTCGAAGGACTATGCCGAACTGGTGGCCTCGAAAGAGGGCTGGGCCAACGTGCCGCCGGGCACCCGCACCTCGCTTTACGAGAACCCGGAATATCAGAAGGTGCCGTTCGCAAAGATGACGCTGGACAGCATCAACGCGGCAGATCCGACCAACCCGGCTGTCGATCCGGTGCCGTATGTCGGCATCCAGTTCGTCGCGATCCCCGAGTTTCAGGGCATCGGCACCGCGGTGGGCCAGCAGTTTTCGGCCGCGCTTGCCGGCTCGATGACGGCCGAGGCGGCGCTGGAAGCGGCGCAGGCCTTCACCACGCGCGAGATGACCCGCGCGGGCTATATCAAGTAAGATCCTCGCACCGCGGGCCGGAACCGATCCCTCCGGCCTGCGGACCTTCCCTTCCGCACCGATCCAGCCCCCGAGGCAGCCATGGCGACCCAGCATTCAAAGACTGCGGCGCGTCTGATGATTTCCCCGGCCGTCATCCTTTTGTTCCTGTGGATGATCGTGCCGCTGTCGATGACGCTTTACTTCAGCTTCCTGCGCTACAACCTGCTGATGCCGGGGATGGAAAGCTTCACCGGATGGGACAATTACTATTATTTCCTGACTGATCCCGCCTTTGCCGCGGCGCTGACCAACACGCTGCTTCTGGTGGGGGGCGTGCTTCTCATCACGATCGTCGGCGGCACGGCGCTGGCCTTGCTGCTGGATCAGCCGATGTGGGGTCAGGGCATCGTGCGCATTCTGGTGATCGCGCCGTTCTTCATCATGCCCACCGTCTCGGCGCTGGTCTGGAAGAACATGTTCATGAACCCCGTGAACGGCATGTTCGCCCATATCGCCCGCGCGCTGGGGATGCAGCCTTTCGATTTCCTGGCCCATGCGCCCTTGGCCTCGATCATCGGGATCGTGGCCTGGCAATGGCTGCCCTTTGCCACGCTGATCCTGCTGACCGCGCTGCAATCGCTGGACCGCGAACAGATGGAAGCGGCCGAAATGGACGGCGCCTCGCCGGTCGCGCGCTTCGTCTACATCACCCTGCCGCATCTGACGCGGGCGATCACCGTCGTCGTGCTGATCCAGACCATCTTCCTCTTGGGCGTCTTTGCCGAGATCCTTGTCACCACCAACGGCGGCCCCGGCACGGCATCCACCAACATCACCTATCTCGTCTATGCGCAGTCGCTGCTGAACTACGATGTGGGCGGCGGCTCGGCCGGCGGGATCGTCGCTGTCATCCTCGCCAATATCGTGGCCATCTTCCTGATGCGCATGATCGGCAAGAATCTGGACGCCTGACATGTCACGCCGCATCACCGCCCGCCGCACCCTGATCGTCACGCTGGCCGCCTGGACCGTGGGCTTTCTGATCTTCTTCCCGATCCTCTGGACCGTGCTGATAAGCTTCAAATCCGAAGGCGACGCCATCAAGGCGCCCTTCGCCATGCTGATGTCGGACTGGACCTTTGCCAGCTATGAACAGGTGCAGACCCGGTCGAACTATTCGCGCCACTTCATGAACTCGGTCGTGATCTCGCTGGGCTCCACCCTTGTGGCGCTGGCGATCGCCATTCCGGCCGCCTGGGCCATGGCCTTCGTGCCGGGCAAGCGCACCAAGGATGTGTTGATGTGGATGCTGTCGACCAAGATGATGCCGGCGGTGGGGGTGCTGATCCCGCTTTACCTGCTGTTCCGCGATCTGGGGCTGCTGGATACCCGCACCGGCCTGGTGATCGTGCTGACGCTGATCAACCTGCCGATCGTGATCTGGATGCTTTACACCTATTTCAAGGAGATCCCCGGCGAGATCCTTGAAGCCGCCCGGATGGACGGCGCCACGCTGCGATCCGAAATCCTTTACATCCTGACGCCGATGGCGGTGCCGGGGATCGCGTCCACCCTGCTTCTGAACGTGATCCTTGCCTGGAACGAGGCGTTCTGGACGTTGCAGCTGACCACCTCGCGCGCGGCGCCGCTGACGCAGTTCATCGCCAGCTATTCCAGCCCCGAGGGCCTGTTCTACGCAAAACTGTCGGCGGCCTCGACCATGGCCATCGCGCCGATCCTGATCCTTGGCTGGTTCAGCCAGAAGCAACTCGTCCGCGGCCTGACCTTCGGCGCGGTGAAGTGAGGGCCATATGGGCAAGATAACCCTGCGCAACGTCCAGAAACGGTTCGGAGAGGCGGTCGTCATCCCCTCGCTTGATCTGGATATCGAAGACGGAGAGTTCGTCGTTTTCGTCGGCCCCTCGGGCTGCGGCAAGTCCACCCTGCTGCGCCTGATCGCGGGGCTTGAGGATGTGTCGGACGGCCAGATCCTGATCGACGGCCGCAATGCAACCGAGATGCCGCCCGCCAAGCGCGGCCTTGCGATGGTGTTTCAAAGCTACGCGCTTTACCCGCACATGACGGTGCGGAAAAACATCGCCTTCCCGCTGAAGATGGCCAAGATGGACCGCGCCGAGATCGACCGGCGGGTGGACAATGCCGCGCGGGTGCTGAACCTGACGAACTATCTTGACCGCCGCCCCGGCCAGTTGTCGGGCGGCCAGCGCCAGCGCGTCGCCATCGGCCGCGCCATCGTGCGCGAACCCGCGGCGTTCCTGTTCGACGAGCCGCTGTCGAACCTTGACGCCGCCCTTCGCGTCAACATGCGGCTGGAAATCACCGAACTGCACCAGTCACTGAAAACCACCATGATCTATGTGACCCACGATCAGGTCGAAGCGATGACCATGGCCGACAAGATCGTGGTGCTGAACGCCGGCCGGATCGAACAGGTGGGCAGCCCGCTGACCCTTTACCGCAGCCCGGCGAACCTGTTTGTCGCGGGCTTTATCGGCAGCCCGAAGATGAACCTGATTGCCGGCCCCGAAGCGGCCAGCCGCGGCGCCACCACCATCGGCATCCGGCCCGAACACCTCGACATCTCGCGCGATGGGGGCGAGTGGCCGGGCGAGGTGGGCGTGTCCGAACATCTGGGCTCTGACACCTTCCTGCATGTGCATGTGAAGGGGATGCCCACGCTGACGGTGCGCGCAGGCGGCGAATTCGGCGTTCATCACGGCGACCGCGTGTGGCTGACGCCGCAACCCGACAAGATCCACCGTTTCGGCCCCGATGGCCGGGCCATCTGACCCGCGCCGAACCCCAGTCACGCCCGAGGAGCCCATGACCCGCACCGTCGCCCTGCCCGCCTATGACCGCAGCACCCTGACCCCCGGGATCGTCCATATCGGGGTCGGCAATTTCCACCGCGCCCATCAGGCGGTCTATCTCGACGACCTGTTTGCCCTGGGCGAAGGCCATGACTGGGCCATCCTTGGCGCCGGCGTGCGCCCGACCGATGCCCGGATGCGCGAGGCGCTGGCCGCGCAGGACAACCTGTCCACCGTGATCGAGCTTGACCCCTCGGGCCACCGTGCCCGCCGGATCGGCGCCATGGTGGGCTTTCTGCCGGTCGAGGCCGACAACGCCGCGCTGATCGAAGCAATGAGCGACCCGCGCATCCGCATCGTCTCGCTGACGGTGACCGAGGGCGGCTATTACGTCGACTCCCGCGGCGAGTTCGACCCGACCCACCCCGATATCGTGGCCGATGCCGCCCGTCCGCAGGCCCCCGCCACCGCCTTCGGCGCGATCCTTGCAGCGTTGCAGCATCGCCGCGCGGCGCATCTGGCGCCCTTTACGGTGATGTCCTGTGACAACCTGCCGGGCAATGGCCATGTCACGCGCAACGCCGTGGTGGGGCTGGCGGAACTGTTCGACGCCGATCTGGCGGGCTGGGTCAAGCACCATGTCGCCTTTCCGAACGGGATGGTCGACCGCATCACCCCCGCCACCGGCCAGCATGAACGCGATCTTGCACAGGGCTTCGGCCTGAGCGATCCGGTGCCGGTGACCTGCGAGCCCTTCCGGCAATGGGTGCTGGAAGACAACTTCCCCGCGGGCCGCCCGGCGCTGGAAAAGGTGGGGGTGACCTTCACCCCGCATGTCCACGCCTACGAGGCGATGAAGATCCGCATCCTGAACGGCGGCCATGCGGTCATCGCCTACCCTTCGGCGCTGATGGATATCGAACTGGTGCATCAGGCGATGGCCAACCCGCTGGTCGCGGCCTTCCTGCACAAGGTCGAGGTGGACGAGATCCTGCCCCATGTCCCGCCGGTGCCCGACACCCATATCCCCGACTATCTGACGCTGATCGAAAGCCGGTTTGCAAACCCCGAGATCGCGGACACCACGCGCCGGCTGTGCCTTGACGGATCAAACCGGCAGCCGAAGTTCATCGTGCCCTCGCTGAGGGACAATCTGGCCAGGGGCGTGATGCCCAAGGGGCTGGTGCTGCTGTCGGCGCTGTGGTGCCGCTATTGTTTTGGCACCACGGATTCGGGTCTGGTGGTGGAACCGAACGATCCGAACTGGGCGGCGCTTCAGGACCGCGCCAGACGCGCCCGCACCAATCCGGCCGCGTGGCTGGCCATGGCCGAGGTCTATGGCGATCTGGCCGGCAACGCGGCACTGGTGGCGGAATTTACCAGCGCGCTCAATGCCGTCTGGGCCAATGGCGCCGAGACCGAACTGCGCCGGTTCCTCGCTGCATAAGCGAGCCCGGCCGCGGGGTGGCAACCCTGTCGTGCGGGGCGCCCGCGTCTTGGGCAGATGCCCTGGGCGCGGGCATAAGCTTTGCGTCAAATGCGGCAAATCCCCTTTTTGATCCGTGGCTTCGCGGGAAAACGCGATGCGGTGGCCTCGGTTCTGGACAGCGGCGAAGGGCGGTGTAATCTGCCCGCAGCGCGCGGCTGGCCGATCTGCCGGACCGCGCCCAGTCCACAGAGGGAGGACCATATGGATCGACGTTCATTCATCGCCAAGGCAGCACTTGGCGGCGCCGCAGCAGGGGCGCTGGCCGCGCCCGCCATCGCGCAGGGCGCGCCCAAGGTGACCTGGCGGCTCACCTCCTCGTTCCCGAAATCGCTCGACACGATCTTCGGCGGCGCGGAAGTGCTGTCGAAAATGGTGTCGGAAGCCAGCGATGGCAATTTCCAGATCCAGGTCTTCTCGGCCGGCGAACTGGTGCCGGGTCTGCAAGCCGCCGATGCCGTGACGGCCGCGACGGTCGAGGCCTGCCACACGGTCGGCTACTATTACTGGGGCAAGGACCCGACCTGGGCCGTGGCCGCGGCGGTGCCGTTCGGCCTGTCCGCGCGGGCGATCAACGCCTGGTCCTATCACGGCGGCGGCATCGATCTTTACAACGAGTTCCTGGCCCAGCACAACATCGTGGCCTTCCCCGGCGGCAACACCGGCGTGCAGATGGGTGGCTGGTTCCGCAAGGAAATCAACACCGTGGCCGACATGCAGGGCCTGAAGATGCGCGTCGGCGGCTTTGCCGGCAAGGTGATGGAACGCCTTGGCGTGGTGCCGCAGCAGATCACGGGCGGCGACATCTATCCGGCGCTGGAAAAGGGCACGATCGACGCCACCGAATGGGTTGGCCCCTATGACGACGAGAAGCTGGGCTTCTTCAAGGTCGCGCCCTACTACTACTACCCCGGCTGGTGGGAAGGCGGCCCGACCGTGCATTTCATGTTCAACAAGGCCGCCTATGAGGGCCTGCCCCCGGCCTATCAGTCGCTGCTGCGCACCGCCTGTCAGGCAACCGATGCGAACATGCTGCAAATGTATGACTACAAGAACCCCACCGCGATCAAGTCGCTGGTGGCACAGGGCGCGCAACTGCGTCCCTTCAGCGCCGAGATCCTGCAAGCCTGCTTCGAGGCCGCCAACTCCGTCTATGCCGAGATGGAAGCCACGAACCCGGCCTTCGCGAAGATCTGGGGCTCGATGAAAGCGTTCCGGTCCGAGCATTACACCTGGGCTCAGATCGCCGAATACAACTATGACACCTTCATGATGGTGCAGCAGAACGCGCAGAAACTCTGATCCCCACCGGATCGGATGAAGAAACCCCCGGAAGCGCCGCTTCCGGGGGTTTTGCTTTGGCAGGCTGGGGCGGCCGGTATGCCGGCCGGCGCACCGGCGGGCGTCAGTTCGCAGGGGCAAGGCCCGGTGGCAGCCCACCCGGTTGCAGCCCCGGCGCGGGCGCGGGCACGGCCGGTGCAAGGCCCGGGGGCACGCCAAGCCCACCCGGCGCCGGCATTGCCGGCGCAAGCCCCGGCGGCGTGCCAAGTCCACCTGCCCCCGGCGCGGGCATGGTCGGCGCACCGCCCAGCCCGCCCGGCAGTCCACCGCCCAGCCCTGGCATCTGCGGCAAGGTGATGGTGACGTTCGACGTATCCACCGGCGCGCCCTTGTAGTGCATCACCATCTGCGGGAAGGCGATCACGATCGCGATCATCAGGATCTGGATGCAGACGAACGGCACCGCGCCCCAATAGATCTGGCCCGTGGTGACCGGCGCCATCCGCGCCCGCGTCACCGGGTCGACATAGCTTTGCCGCGGCGCCACCGACCGCAGGTAGAACAGCGCAAAGCCGAACGGCGGATGCATGAACGAGGTCTGCATGTTCACCGCAAGGATGATCCCGAACCAGATCAGGTCGATCCCCAGCGCCTCGGCCGCGGGGGCCAGCAGCGGCACGATGATGAAGGCCAGTTCGAAGAAGTCCAGGAAAAACGCCAGCAGGAACACCAGCACCGAGACCGCGATCAGGAAGCCCATCTCGCCGCCCGGAAGCGAGGTCAGCAGATGTTCCACCCAGATATGGCCGTTCACGCCGTAAAAGGTCAGCGAGAACACCCGCGCACCCAGCAGGATGAACATCACGAAGGCCGACAGCCGCGTGGTTGAAGCCAGCGCCTGCTTGACGACCTCAAGGTTCAGCCGGCCCTTCACGGCGGCCAGGAACAGCGCGCCCATGGCCCCCATGGCGCCGCCCTCGGTCGGGGTGGCGATGCCAAGGAAGATCGTGCCCAGCACAAGGAAGATCAGTGCCAGCGGCGGGATCAGCACGATGACGACCTGTTGCGCCAACCGCGACATCAACCGGCTGCCGGTCGCGCGATCAAAGATCGCGGCGATGTAGATCACCACCACACCGACCACGGCGCCCAGAAGGTCGGCGTTCTTCGCGCCCTGGCTTTCAGCCAGCCAGTAATGCGCACCGACCGCGATCGCGCCCGCCGCCGCCAGCGCCACGAACAGCGAGGTGACGCCAGAGCCGAGCGTCCGCGCCTCAAGCGGCAGCGCCGGCATCGACTGCGGCCGCAGGATCGACATCACCAGCACATAGCCCATGTAAAGCCCGGTCAGCACCATACCGGGGATCAGCGCGGCCTTGTACATGTCGCCCACCGAGCGGCCCAACTGGTCGGCCAGCACGATCAGAACAAGGCTCGGCGGGATGATCTGCGCCAGCGTCCCCGAAGCCGCGATCACCCCCGAAGCGATGCGCCGGTCATAGCCATAACGCAGCATGATCGGCAAAGAGATCAGCCCCATCGCGATCACCGAGGCCGCAACGACGCCGGTGGTGGCCGCAAGCAGCGCGCCGACGATGATGACCGCATAGGCAAGGCCGCCACGGATCGGGCCGAACAGCTGGCCGATCGTGTCCAGCAGATCCTCGGCCATGCCGGATCGTTCCAGCACGATGCCCATGAAGGTGAAGAAGGGAATCGCCAGCAGCGTCTCGTTCGACAGCACGCCCCAGAAACGGTCGGGCATGGTTCCAAGCAGGTTCCAGCCCAGCGTGATCGTGCCCTCGGACAAGGGCGCCAGTTCGACGCCGATGAAGAAGAACAACAGCCCGTTCGCCGCCAGCGCGAAGGCCACCGGATAGCCCAGCAGCAGGAACACCACAAGCGAGGCGAACATGATCGGCGCCATGTTCACCGCGATGAATTCCATCATTTCTTCACCTCGCCGGCCAGCATCTCGCCTTCGCGTTCGGCTGCCTCATGCGCCGAGATGAAGGGCGACGGATCGGGGATCAGACCCCGCATCACCGCGACCTTCTTGATGATTTCCGAAATCCCCTGAAGCGCCAGCAGGAAGAAGCCCACCAGCAACAGCGCCTTGGCCGGCCAGATCACCAGCCCGCCCGAGTTGTTCGAGACCTCGCCGCTGATCCAGGACCGCTGAACGTAAGGCCCAAGGTAGTAAAGCATCAGCACCACGAAGGGCATCAGGAAGAACAGATGCCCGAACAGGTCGATCCAGTGCTGCACCCGGCGCGAGAACAGCCCGTAGACGATGTCGATACGGATGTGTTCGTTCTGCTTCAGCGTATAGGCGGCGGCGAACAGGAAGGCCGCGCCGAACAGATACCACTGAAGTTCCAGCCAGGCGTTCGACGAGGTGCTGAGAATCTTTCTCACCGTCGCGTTTCCGGCGCTGATGATGATCGCGATCAGGATCAACCAAGAGATCCCTCGCCCGATCAGTTCGTTCATGCGGTCTATGAACCGCGACAGGCCAAGTAGGCTTCCCATCATTCCTCCCGCTTCCGTCCAGCGGCCCGGACATGCGTGCGATTTTTCGGCCTTCTATGTCGCCCCCCCCGTTTCAGGTCAATGTCGCTGGGGTCGCGCGGGCACTTTCTTGGCCCCGAGCGGCCACTTTCCCGGCTGACCGCCGCCCGGGATCGCCGCTGCGGCCTGCCGAACAGGCAGATGCATCCTGTTCGGCTGAGAGCGATTCGCCGCCGGCGCCCTGCGTCCCTTTGGCGCAGGGCCTGCAGCATCGGAACGGGCCATTCTGGCCGGGCCGAGAATTTCCTGATACAGATCAAGGCATCGGCGCGAACGAATGGTTAAGCCCATCGTGATAGAGGCGGGCTGGACTATACGCGGCGATATGTCGGAAGGTGTATCCTCTGCCCCGGAAGGAACTGGTTGAATGATCGATCTTCTGAACAGCCTCGATCCTCGGGCCGCTCTTGCTTTGCATCTTGCGATCGTTGTCGGGACTGTGGCCGCCATTCTTCTGGTTGCAGGCGCGCTGCGCGAACCGTCGCGCGACAGCTTTGGCACCTATGAAAGCGGCGCCCCCGGGGCCCGACCGCTGAAGGGCCGCGTCGCGACGCAGTATTTTCTCATCGCGGTCTTTTTCATGATCTTCGACGTCGAGGTGGCGGTGCTGTTCGCCTGGGCGGTCTCGGCGCTGGAACTGGGCCGGCAGGAACTGATCGCGGCGACCGTGTTCATCCTTGTGCTGCTGGCGGCGCTGGCATGGCTTTGGATGGAAGGGGCCCTGGAAGCCGGACCGCGGAAGGACCGGGAATGAGCTGGAGCCTGGACCGCCCCGGCGCCGACGCGCCGGAAGACCGCATGTCGGCCTCGCATCTGTTCACCCGGCTGGACGATCTGGTGGCATGGTCGCGCAAGCACAGCCTGTGGCCGTTCAACTTCGGCCTGTCCTGCTGCTATGTCGAGATGGCCAGCGCCCTGACGCCCTTGCACGATCAGGCGCGCTTTGGCGCCGAGGTCATCCGCTCGACCCCGCGGCAGGCGGATCTGCTGATCGTGTCGGGCACGGTGTTTCGCAAGATGGCGGTGCCGCTTTACCGGCTGTATCAGCAGATGCGCGAACCGCGCTGGGTGATCTCGATGGGGGCCTGCGCCAATTCGGGCGGGATGTATGACATCTATTCCGTGGTCCAAGGCGTGGACAGCTTCCTGCCGGTCGATGTCTATGTGCCCGGCTGCCCGCCCCGCCCCGAGGCGCTGATGGAGGCGCTGGTTCTGCTTCAGTCCAAGATCGCGACCGAGGCGCGTCCGCTGTCGATCCGTCTGGGCGAGGCCGGCCCGCCGCGCCCCTTCGATCCCGTCGCGCGCCGCGACACCCTGCGCGCCGAACGCAGCGCCCTCACCCGCCTGCCCGACCCGGAGGCGACATGAGCCTCGACACAGCCACGACATCCGCGCTTCAGGCGCTGCGCAACCGCTTTGGCCGCGCGGTCCTTGCCGAACAGCCGACGGCCGAGGGCTTCCCGGTGGTCTGGCTGTCGCCCGAGGTCTGGCAGGACGCCCACCGCTTCCTGCGCGACGAGATCGCGCAGCCCTTCCCCCTGCTGGCCGACCTCTGGGCCATCGACGAAACCGGGCGACGCCACCGCGACGGACAGCCGGCGTCCGGGATCACGCTGTGTTCGCACCTGATCTCGCTTGCACGCAACGCCGACATCCGGCTGAAGCTGGCAACCCAGGGCCGCGCGCCCTCTGTAGCCGGGATCTATGCCAATGCCGACTGGTATGAGCGCGAGGCCTTCGACATGTTCGGCCTCGATTTCGGCCGCGAGACCCGCCGCATCCTGATGCCTCCGACATGGGACGGCCATCCCTTGCGCAAAGCCCACTACGCCCGCGCGACCGAAAAGCCGCCCTTCGTGATGACCGACCGCTTCTTCGACGCCGAGGAACGCGCGACCGTCACCGATCCCGCAGAACTGGGCCTGCCCGTCGCACGCGATGGCGAAGAGCTGATGGTTCTGAACTTCGGCCCGCATCACCCCTCAACCCATGGGGTTTTCCGGATTCTGCTTGGCCTTGACGGCGAAGAGGTGGTCTGGGCCTGGCCCGACATCGGCTATCACCACCGCGGCGTGGAAAAGATGGCCGAGCGTCAGACCTGGCACGGCTTCATCCCCTATACCGACCGGGTGGATTATCTGGGCGGCGTCATCAGCGAACTGCCCTATCTGCTTGCCGTGGAACGGCTTTGCGGGATCACGGTGCCGGAACGGGCGCAGATGATCCGGGTGATGCTGTGCGAATTTTACCGCATCCTGAACCACCTGCTGTTCTATGGAACCATGGCGCAGGACGTGGGGCAGATGTCGCCGGTGTTCTACATGTTCACCGACCGCGAAAAAGCCTATGATGCCGTCGCCGCGATCACCGGCGCGCGGATGCATCCGGCCTTTTTCCGCATCGGCGGCGTGGCGATGGACCTGCCGCGCGGCTGGCAGGGCCTCGTGCAAGAGTTTCTGAACTGGATGCCCGCGCGGCTGGACGAATACCAGCGCATGGTGCTGAATTCGGGCCTGTTCCGCGCCCGAACCGTCGGGATCGGCGCCTATGACACCGACACGGCGCTCGGCTGGGGCACCACCGGCCCCGGCCTGCGCGCCACCGGCTGCGACTGGGATCTTCGCAAGGCAAGACCCTGTTCCGGCTATGAGAATTTCGATTTCGACGTGCCCACGGGCAGCCGTGGCGATTGCTTTGACCGCACCCGCGTGCGCGCCGACGAGATGAGAGAATCTCTGAAGATCATCCGCCAATGCCTTGAAAACATGCCGGAAGGCCCGATCAAGGCCGACCACCCGCTGACCACGCCACCGCCCCGTGGCGCGATGCAGTCGGATATCGAGACGCTGATCCCGCATTTCCTGCAAATGACGTGGGGCACCCATGTCCCCGCGGGCGAGGCCACCGGCCAGATCGAGGGTCATCGCGGCCTGACGCAATACGCCATCGTCTCGGACGGCGGCGCGCACAGCCATCGCACACGCATCCGCACGCCCTCGTTCGCGCATTTGCAGATGCTGCCGAAGATCGCCCCCGGCATGACGGTGGCCGATCTTGTGGCTCATATCGCAAGCATCGATTTCGTCATGTCGGACGTGGACAGATGAGCCTTTCTCCTGACCTTCTGACCCGCATCCGGCAAGCCGCCCATGACCACGGCGGCCCCCGCGCCGCCATGCTGGAAGCGTTGCGGATGATCCAGCACGACCACGGCTGGGTGTGCGATGCCCATCTGGCCGAGGCCGCGGCCACGCTGGGCGTCCATCGCGCGGAAATGGAAGCACTGGCGGGCTTTTACAGCCTGATCTTCCGCCATCCGGTGGGCAGGACGGTTATCCTTCTGTGCGACGGGGCCTCGTGCTGGCTGAACGGCGCCGATGCGGTGCGCGACGAGTTGCAACGCCGGTTGGGCATCGGCTTCGGTCAGACCACAGCGGACGGGGAATACACGCTGATCAACGTGGCCTGCCTTGGCGGCTGCGACCGCGCGCCCGCGGCCGTGGTGGGCCGCGACCGTCGCCTGATCGGCCCGCTGTCGCCCGAAGGCGTCGCGAAACTGCTGGAGGGCGGGCTGTGACCGATCTGCCCCTGACCGGCCGCGCGCGTCCCGACCGCAAGCCGCACACGCTCGCTGAATGGCGTGCCCTTGGCGGCTATGCGGCCGTCGAACGCGCCCGTGCCATGGCGCCATCCGAGGTGATCGACTGGGTCGAGGCCGCAAATCTGAACGGCCGCGGTGGCGCAGGCTTTCCGGCCGGGCGCAAATGGCGCTTCATGCCCGAACGCGGCACGACGCCCGGCAACGGTCCGAACTACCTGATCGTGAACGGCGACGAGATGGAGCCGGGCGCCTTCAAGGATCGTTTCCTGCTGGAAGCCCTGCCGCATCAACTGCTGGAAGGCGCGCTCATCGCTGCCCATGCCACCCACTGCGATGAAGCGATCGTGCTGATCCGCGACGAATACCGCCCCGGCATCGCCGCCGTCGAACGCGCCATTGACGAAGCGCGGAATGCGGGCCTGCTGGGGGGCCTGCACATCCGTGTCCATCCCTCGGCCGGCCGCTATATCGTGGGCGAGGAAACCGCGCTGATCACCGCGCTGGAAGGCCACCGCGCGGTGCCGCGCAAGCGCCCGCCCTTTCCGGCGCAATCGGGGCTTTGGGGGCGTCCGACCACGGTGAACAATGTCGAGACGATCTCGCTTGTCCCCCACGTCCTGACGCTGGGGCCGCAGCGGTTCCGCGCGCTGTCGCGAACCGAGGAAGGCGGCACCAAGCTTTACGGCGTCTCGGGCCGGGTGAAGCGGCCGGGGCTGTTCGAGGCGCCGATGGGCACCACCGCGCGCGAGTTGATCGAACGCGCCGGCGGCATTTCGGGCGACGGCACGCTGCGCGCCTTTCAGCCCGGCGGCGGGGCCAGCCGCTTTCTTGGCCCGGACCATCTGGATACGCCGCTGGATTTCGGCCATCTGGCCCGCGCGGGGGCCATGTTCGGCACGGGGATGCTGATCGTTCTGGATGGCTCGGCCTGTCCGGTCGGGCTGATTGCGCGCCACATGCGGTTTTACGCCCGCGAAAGCTGTGGCTGGTGCACGCCCTGCCGCGAGGGGCTGCCCCTTGCGGCAAAGATCCTTCATGCGTTCGAGGCCGGAACGGCCCGGCCCGAGGATCTGGATCTGCTGCACATGACCGCGGCCGAGGCCGGACCCCGCGGCCGCAGTTTCTGCGATCTGATGGGGGGGGCGATGGCGCCGCTGGCGTCGGGGCTTGAGATGTTCGCGGCCGAGTTTGCGGCGCATCTGGCGGGCGGCTGCCCACACGACAAGACGCATCTTTCGGGCGGCTGCCCGCATGGGGGGACGGCATGAAGATCACCGTCAACGGCCGCGATCTGACGGTCGAGCCCGGCCACGACCTGCTGACCACCTGTCTGTCGCATGGGATCGAGGTGCCGCATTTCTGCTGGCACGGCGATCTGGGATCGGTCGGGGCCTGCCGTCTCTGCGCCGTCAAGGTGTTCGACGACCCCGACGACACCACCGGACGGCTGGAGATGGCCTGCACCACCCCCGTCCGCGACGGCCAGCGCGTCGAGGTCATGGCCCCCGAAGCCGAGCGGTTCCGCGCCCGGATCATCGAATGGCTGATGGTCAACCATCCCCACGATTGCGCGGTCTGCGAGGAAGGCGGCGCCTGCCATCTTCAGGACATGGTGGTGGCATCCGGCCACCGTCATCGCCGCGTGTCGGTGGCCAAGCGGGTGCATCGCAACGTGGATCACGGGCCATTCCTGACGCAGGAGATGAACCGCTGCATCGGCTGTTACCGCTGTCTGCGGTTCTATCGTGACCATGCCGGCGGCCGGGATTTCGAGGTGATCGGCGCCCATGACCGGGTCTGGTTCGGCCGGACCGAGCCCGGCGCGCTGGACAGCCCCTTTGCCGGCAATCTGGCCGAGGTCTGCCCCACCGGCGTCTTCGACGACCGTTGGTGGTCGCGCCATTATGCCCGGCCGTGGGACATGGCGGCGACGCCCGCGATCTGCACCCACTGCGCGGTGGGCTGCAACATCACGCTGTTTGAACACGGCGGCACGCTGCGCAAGGTGCAGAACCGGACGCATGGTGCGGTGAACGGCTCTTTCCTGTGCGACAGGGGCCGGTTCGGCCCGATGGCGGCCGAGGCGGAACGGCCGCTGTTTCCAAGCCGCAAGGGGGGGGAAATCCCTTGGGTCGAGGCGGTGGCCGATGCCCGCGCGCTGGTGGCGCAGGGGGCGGTGGGGATCGGCTCGCCGCGCGCCTCGCTGGAGGCGAATTTTGCGCTGCGCCGACTGGTGGGCGAGGACCGCTTTTTCGCCGGCGTCTCGGATGACGAGGCGGCACTGGTGCGGCGGATGGCCGAAATCCTGCGGGCGGGGCCGGGGCGGATCGCCTCGGTCCGCGATATCGGGCGCGCGGATGCGGCGCTGGTGCTGGGCGAGGATCTGACCGGCACGGCCCCGCGCGCGGCGCTGGCGCTGCGGCAGGCGGCGCGCGGGGCGGAAAAGCGGCTGGCGGCGGAAAAGGGCGTGCCGGAATGGATGGATGCGGCGGTGCGGGTGGCGGGCGAAGGCCGCCGTTCGCCCATTGCGCTGGTGACGCCCCGGCCCGATGCGCTGGACGAGGTGGCGACCTGGCCGCTGCGCCGCCCGCCCGCCGAAGTGGCCGCCTTCGGGCGCGCCGTGGCCGCGGCCCTGCGCGGCGAGCCGGCCGAGCCCCAGGCGCGCGAGGTGGCGGCGGCGCTTGCGGCAGCCAACGCGCCCCTTCTGGTGGCGGGCGCCGGTCTGGGCCTTGCCGGCCCGGCCGAGGCCATGGCCGAGATCGCCCGGGCGCTGGGGCCGAAGGCGATGGTCGCGCTGTTCCCGCCCGAAGCCGGAAGCCTTGGCCTTGCCCTGCTGGGAGGTGCCGGTATTGACCATGCGGCCCGCGCGCTGGAAGCCGAGCCGCGCCCGGTGATCGTGCTGGATGCCGCCCTTCCCGACCGCGCACCGGCCGACACGGTCGAAAGGCTGATGGCCGCGGCAACCACGGTGATGGTGCTGGACTGGTTGAATGGTCCGCTGTCGGCGCGGGCTGACCTGATGCTGCCGGTTTCGGCCCCGGTCGAGGCCGCCGGCACATGGATCAACCACGAAGGCCGCGCCCAACGCAGCTTTGCCGGCCGCCCCTCGGATCTGGTTCCGGCCTGGCGGCTGCTGGCGCCGCTCTGCGGCGGCACGGAAACCACGCTGGACGAAATGCTGGCGGCGCTGGCGCATGATTGCCCGGATCTGGCTGCGGTCACGCAGGCGGCCCCTGGTGCGGCGGCGGGTCCGGTGGCCCGCCTGCCGGCCCGCGCCTCGGGGCGCACGGCGCGCGATCTGGCCGGGCGCCTGCCTGACGGCCAGCCACGACAGGATGCCGATTCGGCGCTGGTCTGGTCGATGGAGGGGGCGCACGGTCTGGACGCACCGCCTGCCCTGCGCACCGACGCGGGCCATCACTCGGCCAGCGGCGCCTGGGCCGGGACCGATGGCGTGGGTGGCCCGGTCACGGGCGGCGATCCGGGGGTTTTGTTGCTGCATCCTGGCACGGGGGCGGCCGGGCAGCCGCTGGCCGATCGCACCGGCACCGAGGGGCTGGCGGTTCTGCCGCTGCACGATCCCTTCGCAGCCAGTGCGGCCGATCGGGCCAGCCCTCCGCTGGCCGAACGCGCGCCGCGGCCGCGGCTGCTGATGCACCCCGGGGATGCGGCCCATCTGGGTCTGGCCGAGGGCGCCCTTGTGCTGCTGGACGGAGTGCCCGCGCCGGCGCCGCTGGCGCTGGATGCAAGCGTCCCGCCGGGCCATGTCGCGCTGACCGGCGCGCGGGGCCACGGCCTCTTTGTCACCGTCGAGGCCGCACCATGAGCCTTACCGCCACCCTTCTGCTGTCGGTTGCGGTGCTGGTCGCCCTGATCGTCGCCGCCGGCATCTTCACCTGGGCCGAGCGGCGGCTTCTGGGCTTCCTGCAGGAACGGCTGGGGCCGAACCGCGTCGGGCCGTTCGGTTTCCTGCAATGGGTGGCCGACACGGTGAAACTGATCGCCAAGGAAGACGCCCCGCCCGCGGGGGCGGATGTTGCGGCCTTCCGCCTTGCGCCGGCGCTGGCGGCCGCGCCGGTTCTGGCGGGCTTTGGCGTGGTGGCCTTTGCGCCCGGGCTTGTCGTGGCCGATCTCGACATGGGCGTGCTGTTCGTGATGGGGATGCTGGCGCTGACGGTCTGGGCGATGGTGCTGGGGGCGTGGGGCTCTCGCAACCGCTATGCGATGCTGGGGGGATTGCGGGCGGCGGCGCAGATGCTGGCCTATGAAAGCTTCCTTGGCCTGTCGCTGATGGGCTGCGTGTTGCTTGCCGGCAGTTTCCGCATGGGCGACATCGTGGCCGCGCAGCAGGACGGCGCATGGTTCATCCTGATCCAACCTCTTGGTGCAGTTCTGTTTTTCATTGCCGGGATCGCCGCTGCGCACCGCCTGCCCTTCGACCTTCAGGAATCCGAGCAGGATCTGGTCGCAGGCTTCATGACCGAATATTCCGGCATGAGTTTCGCGCTGTTCTTCCTTGGCGAATATATCGCGGTGCTGCTGGTGGCGGCGCTGTTCACGACGCTGTTTCTGGGCGGATGGGCCGGGCCGATCCTGCCCGCTCCGGTCTGGTTCGGGCTGAAGGTGGGGGCGATCTGCGCCCTGTTTGTCTGGTTGCGCGCGGCGCTGCCCAGACCGCGGTATGACCAGTTGATCGGTTTTGCCTGGAAGGTGGCGCTGCCCTTGGCGCTGCTGAACCTGCTGGTGACAGGCTGGATCGCGGTGGGGGATGCACCATGAGGGGGATCATCGACAGTTTCCTGCGGGTGGGGCGGATGGTCTTCGCCCCCACCAAGACGCGGGAATATCCCGAGGTAAAGCCCGTCCTGCCGCCGCGGACCCGCGGGCGGATCGTGCTGACGCGCGACCCCGACGGGCAGGAACGCTGTGTGGCCTGCAACCTCTGCGCGGCGGTCTGCCCGGTCGACTGCATCGAGGTGGTCAAGGCCGAGACCCCCGACGGCCGCTGGTATCCCGAAACCTTCCGCATCAACTTTGCCCGCTGCATCTTTTGCGGCTTCTGCGAGGAAGCCTGCCCGACCTCGGCGATCCAGCTGACGCCGGATGTGGAACTGGCCGATTACGACCGCGGCTTCCTGCAATATGAAAAGCCCGACCTGCTGATCGCGGGCGAAGGCAAGCACCCCGGCTATCGCTACTGGGACGTGGCCGGCAAGGCGATCGCCGGCAAGGTGCAGGCGCCGGTCGATCCGAAGGATCTGTGCCCATGAGCGGACTTCTTGCCCTGTGGTGCGCCGCCGTGGCGCTGGCCTGTGCCGTGCTTGCGGTGACGCGGCCGGTGATCGTCCATGCGCTGATCTGGCTGGTGGCCGCGCTCTTGTCGCTGGCGGCCTGTTTCTTCGCGCTGGGCGCAAGTTTTGCCGGGGCGGTGCAGGTGCTGATCTATGCCGGCGCCATCGTCGCGGTCTTCGTCTTTGTCGTGATGAGCGTGGACACCTCGGCCGAGGCCCGCGGGCGCGAACGCGAGCGTCTTGCCACAGGCTGGAGACGGCCCGCGGCGGCGGTGATCCTTGTTGCGGTGCCGCTGGTGGCAGGGCTTGGCGTGGGCGGGCCCGCGCTGGTGGCGCCCCAAGGCACGGCGCAGGGCAGCCTTGGGGCGCTGCTGTTCGGGCCATGGGCACTGGCGATCGAGGTCGCGTCGGGTCTTTTGCTGGCCGCGCTGATGGGCGCGCGTCATCTGGGACGGCGGGGGGCCGGGGAATGAACGCGGCCACCCTGTCCATCCTGCTGTTGCTGTCTGCCGGGCTGTTCGCCACCGGCTTTTTCGGGCTTCTGGCGCGGCGGGCGATCCTGTTTCAGTTGATCTCGCTGGAACTGATGCTGGCAGGCCCCGCGCTTGGTTTCATCGCGGGCGGCGCCTATCACGGCGGGCAGACCGGACAGGCGATGTTCGTGCTGATCCTGATCCTGGCCGCGGCCGAGGTCGCCCTTGGTCTTGCGCTTTACCTTGCGTTGCGCCGCGTGGCCGATGTCGAGGATGCAGACACCATCACGCGGCTGAGGCACTGACATGCTGAGCCCCTATCTTCTTCTGCTTCTCGTGCCCTCGCCGCCGCTTGCGGCCTTCCTGATGCTGGGGCTGGATCCGTTCTTCCTGCGCCGGCGCGCGGTTCAGGTTCTGGCGCTTCTGGGTGGGGTGGCGCCGTTCTTCGTGATGCTGCCGCTGGCGGCGGTCTGTTTTGGCGGCGAATGTCACGGCGTCGTGCCGGTGTTCACGCTGGCCTTCGGGCAATCAGAGGTGGCGCTTGCGCTGCTTCTGGACCCGATGAGCACCCTTGTCGGCCTGACTGTGGCGGCGGTGGGGGCGATGGTCATCACCTATGCCATCGACTACATGTCGGACGCGGGCGTGGCCGACCTGCGCCGGTTCTTCGCGCTGATGAACCTGTTCCTCGCGGCGATGCTGACCATGGTTCTCGCCGGCGACACCATCACCTTCTTCTTCGGGTGGGAGTTGATGGGCCTCTGTTCGTTCTTTCTGATCGCCTACAACACCGGGCTGCCGCAGGCGGTGGCGGCGGGGCGCAAGGCGTTCATCATCACCCGCTTTGCCGATGCCTTCCTGCTGGCGGGGCTGCTGCTGCTGTTTCTTGAGGCGAATTCCGTGCGCCTCGACGTGCTGATCCCGGCGGGCGCCACCATGACCGAGGATCGCCATCTGGTGATCGCGCTGCTGCTACTGGCCGGCGCACTGGGCAAGTCGGCGCAGGTGCCGTTCCACACATGGCTGCCTTCGGCGATGGCCGGGCCCACGCCGGTGTCGGCGCTGCTGCATTCGGCCACGATGGTGGCGGCAGGCGCCTTCATGCTGGCGCGCTTTTCGCCCATCGTGATGTCAGAGCCGCTGGTTCAGGCCATTGCGGCGGCGTTCGGTGTGGGCACAGCCGCCTTCGGCGCGCTGTCGGCGATCTTTCAGACCGATGTGAAACGGCTTCTGGCCTATTCCTCGATCAGCCAGATCGGCTTCATGGTGCTGGCGGTGGGCCTTGGCGCCCCCGAGGTCGCGATCGGCCATTTCGTCGTCCATGCCATGTTCAAGTCGCTGCTGTTCCTTGCGGCGGGCGACATCACCCATGGCTCGGATCTGGGCACGTCGATGAAGGCGATGCGCGGCGCGGCGCGGCGCCGGCCGGTGGCCTATGTGGCCTATGTCGCGGGCGCGGCCTCGCTGGCGGGGGTGCCCTTCATCACCGCCGGCTGGTGGTCCAAAGAGGCGGTGCTGTCGGCCGCATGGAATACCGGCCCGTTCGGCATCGCGATCTGGGCGCTGGCTTTCCTGACGGCGATCTGCACCGCCGTCTATGCCTTCCGCCCGGTGCTGGAAGCCCTGCTGCCGGAACCCGAGCATCGCAGCCGCGCCCCGCACGGCCATCCGCTGGCCCTGAATCTGCATCATCGCGCCCGGATCGGCAGCGGCTTCATCACCGTGCCGCTGGTGGTGCTGGCGACCGGCTCGATGCTGGGCGGTGTCATGGTCGCACCGATCATCAGCTTCCTTGGCGCCGAGGTGCCGCATGCGCCGCATCTGCCGGCGCTGCTGGCGGCGATGGCGCCGTTCGCGGGGCTGATCGGCGCGGCGGCGCTGACCTTCGTGCCCTCGCTGGCGGCGGCGGTCGAGGGCGCGCACGACATGCGCCGCCCCACCCGGCTGGACCACAAGTTCCAGATCTGGGTGATCGAGCCTTACATCCGGCTGATCCGCTGGCTCAGCCGCGACCGCCGCCCGCGCGATGCCGATCTGGATTTCGAACGTCAGGTGCGGCTGATCCGCTGGCTCAGCCGCGGCGCACGGATGGACGGGGTCTATCAGGCGCTGGTGGTGCGGCCATTCGTGAACCTCGTGCGCTGGCTTTCGGGCCATCGCGGCGGGGGGGTCGATCCGGTGGGCAGTGCGCCGGTGGCGCTTGCGCTGCGGCTGACGCAGGCGGTGGTGGGGCCATTGGCCCATGACCGTTTCGACCGCTTCTGGATGCGGTCGGCCAACCGGCTGGTGCGGATCTGGGTCATGGCACGCGCCATCCAGACCGGGCGAAGCCGCGACTATGCCTTGGGTCTGGCCCTTGGCACGGCCGCGCTTCTCGTGATTGCATGGGGTACGACATGGAACTGACCGCGCTCATCCTGCTGCCGTTCTTCGGTGGCATAGCCGCGCTTTTCGCCGGACGGTTCGGGCGCGACGCCGAGCGGTGGGTGTCGATTGCCGCGCTGGCGCTGGCGCTGGTGATCCTGATCCTTGCCTTCCTGACGCCCGGGGACGGGCGCTGGATCGCGTTCGAAAGGTTCGACTGGGCCCCCTCGCTGGGGATGCAGGTGATCCTGGCCATGGACGGGCTGTCGGGGGCGCTTCTGGTGGTGTCGCTGGCGCTGGGGATCGTGTCGGTGATCGTGTCGTGGAAGATCACCGAACATTCGGGCCTTCTGAACGCGGCGCTGCTGTGGACGGTGGCGGCCTCGAACGGGGTGTTTCTGTCCTTCGATCTGCTGGTTTTCGCGTTTTTCTGGGAGTTGATGCTGGTCCCCGCCTTCCTCTTGATCTCGGTCTGGGGTCATGGCGACCGCGAGGCGGCGGCGCTGAAGTTCCTTGTGTTCAACGCGGTGGCGGGGCTGGGCCTGCTGGCGGCGGTGTTCTATCTTGGCGCCTCGGGCGAGGTCGTGACCTTCGACGCCTTCGAGGTGGCCGAGCGTGACATTCCCCATGGCGTGCAGGTGCTGCTGTTGCTGGGCTTTGCGGCGGCGTTTCTGGTCAAGCTGCCGGTGCCGCCCTTGCACGCATGGCTGCCCGACGCCCATACGCAGGCGCCGACGGCCGGTTCGATCCTGCTGGCGGGCCTGCTGCTGAAAACCGGGGCCTACGGGCTGTTCCGCTTCCCGCCGATGCTGTTCCCGGAGGGCTTTGCCACGCTGGCGCCGTGGGGGATGGTGCTGGGGGCGTTCGGCTCGATCTATGGCGCGCTGCTGGCCTGCGGGCAGACCGATGCCAAGCGGCTGGTGGCCTATACCTCGGTTGCGCATATGAGCATCGTGCTGATGGGGATCTGCGGCGGGGTCTATTTCTCGCTGATGGGCGCGGGGGTCGAGATGGTGGCCCATGCCTTCTCGGCCTCGGCGCTGTTTCTGCTGATCGGCGCGCTTTACGACCGCACCGGCACCCGCGACCTGCGCGAACTGGGCGGCTTGCAGCAAAGCGCGCCACGGTTTGCCGCGGCCTTTGCGGTGTTCTTCTCGGCCGCGCTGGCGATGCCCGGCACCGCGAACTTTCTGGGTGAGGCGCTGGTGATTACAGGTATGTTCCAGGTGAACTGGATCTTCGCCTCGATCACGCTGATCTCGTTGGTGGTGTCGGTGGTCTATGCCACGCGGCTGTTCAAGCGGGTGGTGTTCGGCAAGGCCCGGCGCAGCGGCGTGGTCGAGGATCTGACCGCGCGCGAGATGGGACCGATCGTGCTGCTGGCGATTGCGACGCTGCTGTTCGGGATGCTGCCGCAGCTGCTGATGGGCGCGCTGGAAGGCGCGGTGACGGCTGCGCTGGCGCCGGTCGCGGGGCCGTGATGCCAAGCTTTCCCGCCCTTCTGCCGCTGCTTTTCCTGGGGTTCGGCGCGGTCGCGGCAATGCTGGCCGCGCCGCGACTGCCGCGCCTGTCGCGGGTGCTGGCGGCGCTGGCGCTGATGGCGGCGGCCGCCACGCTGGCGGCACGGCTTTGGGCGCCGGCAGGCCAGTCCGCGCTGCTGTCCGATGACGGGCTGGCGCGAAGTGCCGGGATGATGGTCTGCCTTGCCGCATTGGGCAGCCTTGCCTTCCTGCGTCCCGGCGGGCCATCCAAAGAGGGGCCTGCGCTGATCCTGCTGGCATCGCTGGGGGGGCTGATGCTGGCCGGTGCGACCCATGCCGCCAGCCTGTTTCTGGGGCTGGAGTTGGTGACGCTGGCGCTGGTCGCGCTGTTCGTGCTGCCACTGACGCGCGCGGCGCTTGAGGCGGGCTACAAGTTCCTGATCCTCGGGGCGGCCGGGGCGGCGACGCTGTTGATGGGGCTTGCGCTGGCCCATGCAGCCAGTGGAACCGCGGATCTTCAGGCATTTGCCGGCCGGGGCATGATGCTCGGCCTTGCCACGGCGCTGCTGATGGCGGGGCTGTGCTTCAAGCTGGCGCTGGTGCCGTTTCATATGTGGACACCCGATGCATTCGACGGCGCCCCCCGCGCGGCGGCGGCCTTTGCCGGGGCTGCGTCGAAGATCGCGGTGGTTGCGGCGCTGGTGCGGCTGCACACGCTTGCCCCGCCCGAGGTCTGGGCCATCGGCCTTGGGCTGGCCGGGGGGGCCTCGATCCTGCTGGGCAATCTTGTGGCGCTGCGACAGGACGGGATCGGGCGGATGCTGGGCTATTCCTCGGTCGCTCATGCCGGCTATGTCGCGTCCACGCTGGCCTCGGGGGCGCCGATGGCGGCCGAGGCTGCGCTGTTCTACATCGCGGTCTATGCGCCGGCGCTGCTGGCCGCGCTGTGTGTGACAGCGGCCCTTGGACCCGAGGCGCGGATTGCGGATCTGCGCGGGCTGGTCTGGCGCCGGCCGCTGGCGGGGGGCGCGATGGCGCTGGCGCTGATCTCACTGGCGGGGCTGCCGGTTTCGGCCGGGTTCTTCGGCAAATACATCGTCTTCACGGCGCTGATCGAGGGCGGCGCCTGGACGCTTCTGGCGATGGCCATCGCCGGGTCCGCGCTGGGGGCCTATTACTACCTGCGGTTCGTCGCGCTGATCTTCCGCCGTGCCCCCGATCCGGCCGCGCCGTTCCTGCCCGCGGCCGACCGCCTGCTTCTGCTGCTGGCCTCGGCCGCGACGGCGGTGCTGGGCTTGCGCCCCGACCTGCTGCTGGATCCGCTGCGCCGGCTTCTGCCCTAACCGGCGCCTGCCGCAGGTCATTGACACCGGGCGCAACCAGACAGCCCGGTGCCATGGCCGACGACGCGCCGATCCTTTGTCCACGGGACACCTGCTGGCGCATCGAACACGCCGGACGGATGGCCGTGATCGTCGACGCCGCAGATTGTTCCGCCACGGTCACACAGGCGATCCTGGTTACCCGGCACACCGTTCAGCTGATCGCCTGGGATGTCGGCGCCCGCATATGGCTTGATCCGCGCGGCAAGGTGCCGGACCGGCTGGGTTCGCTCCTGAGCTGGATGGCAAAGCGAAATCCCGCGCTTCAGATCCGGGTGCCGAAATGCGATCCGGGCACCGTCAAGCCGCTGGGACGCGGCACGACACCGCTGTTCGTGCCGGACTGGCTGACCGACGCGCGCATCCGGTTCCGGCTGGACGGGGCGCATCCGCGGGCCTTGGTCCATCATCAGAAGATGGTGGTGATCGACGATGCGCTGGCGGTCTGCGGCGGCATCGACATGCCCGCCGACCGCCGGGATACCCGCGACCGTCTGGTGGTGGATGACCGTCTGTTCCGGGTGGGCGCATCGAACCCGAACAACCGCTCGATGGGCGGCGATGCCGAAGGCAAGCTGTCGATCAAGGCCGGCCCCGGCAATGCGGCGCTGTCGGACCGGATCGTGACCTTGCGCGACGATCCATCTGGCGGACTGGCGATTCCACGGGCGACGTTCTGACGGCCAAGGGCGGGTTGATCGCGGCGCTGCCCGGCCCCGGACACGCGCTTCACCCGTTCGAGCCGCCCGCCCCCCGTCGGCAAGGCGGTGCGGGTCGACAACGACCTGCTTGACCCCGAATGTGTCACAGGCGTCCGGGGACGCCACCGCGGTCGGCGCCGCAAAGGGGCAAGCCCCACCACGATCCCGGCGGGGCTGCGCAGTGACAATGGACGCAGCCGGGCGCCGCGGATGGTGCCTTTCGCTGCGGCGCCCGATATCAGGCCAGCGTCTCGATCCGGACCGTTGCACGCTCTCCGCCAAGCGCCGCGAAGGCGCGCTGTCGGCAGGTCAGCACCAGAATCTGCTGATCGCGCGCGATGCGGTGCAGCGCCGTGAACATCGCCTCGATCCGCGCATCGTCGCTGTGGACCAGCGCATCGTCCAGGATCACCGGCACCGACTGGCCACGCCGCGCATATAGCCGGGCGAAGGCCAGCCGGGTCAGGATCGCGATCTGTTCGCGCGTGCCGCCCGACAGGATCTCCAGCCCCTCGTCGACGCCATCGCGGGTCAGGGCAAGGGGCAGCAGCGTCCGGTCATCCAGCCGCAGGTCGGCGCCGTCGTGCAACAGCGCCAGCAGCGGGCGCAGCTCTTGCGTCACCGGGCCGAAATAGGCATCGCGCGCGGCGCGACGGGCCTCGTCGAGCGCATGACGCAGGCGGGCAAGCGCGCGGACCTCGGCCTCGCAATGGGCGGCGCGGGCTTCGGCGGCAGCGCGGCGGCCACGGATCTCGGCCAGTTCTTCTTCAAGGCCCAGACTGGCCTCGGATCGGATGAAACCATCCAGTTCCGCCACCCGGCGCGCAAGTTCGGCGCGCTCTTTCGCGGTGCGGTCGATCACGCTTTGCGCCCGGTCAAGCCGGGCCTGCGCGCTGTCCATGTCCGGCGCGGCGGCGGCCAGCGCCTCAAGCCGGGCACGGGCGGCGGCACGCCGGGCGGCAGTCTCGGCCACGGCCGCACGGGCGGCGGCAGCGCGGGGCTCGCGCAGCGCCGGATCGCCCGCTTCCGCGCGTGCGGCCGCCAGCGCAGAGACACAGGCCGACAGGGCAGCCTCGGCCCCGGCCAGACGTTCGCGCGCGGTGGCGGCGGCGGCATGGGCGGCGCGGGCGGCGGCAAGGGCCGCGGCCTCGGCCAGATCGGCGGCATCCAGCGCCGGCAGAAGAGCCGCGGGATCTTCGGCCGCAGCGCCGCCGTCGGGGGCACCCGCGGCACTGGCCTCGGCCCGCGCCAGTGCCGCGCGCAATGCCTCAAGCCCCTCGGGCGCGACCGAAGCCAGCAGTTCGCCCGCCCGCCCGGCATCTTCGCGCACGGCGGTGGCGGCGGAAAGATGCGCCCGCGCCTCGGCCAGCGAGGCAGCGCCACACCCGGCCAGCGCCCGCGTCAGCGCCGCTTCGGCGGCAGCGAGGCACGCGGGCAGGTCGTCATCGGCCCGTTCGCCGGGATCGACGGTCAGCCGGCCAAGGCCCGGAAGCGCGATCACCGCCGCGCGCGTCAGCCGCAAGGGGGCCTGAACCGGCTGGCCCTCGACGCTGGCCCGCGCCGGCCCGTCATAATCGAAGGCCAGCGTGACGGCCCGCGCCTCGGCCCGGGTGCGCAGCCGGTCAAGCGCCAGCGTGGCATCTTCGGCCGCGGTCACGGCCTTCGGGGTGACGGCCAGCGTGGCAAGCCGTGCCAGCGCCGCTTCGTGGCGGCGGCGGAACTCTTCGGCGCGGGCCAGGCGGGCGGCAAGGTCGCTGCGGTCGCGGGCGGCCTGCTGCGCGGCCCGCGCCTGCTGGGCAAGGGCAAGGCGGGCGCGCAGCGCGCCGCTTGCCCCGCGCGCGGCATCGGCCTGCGCCGCGGCCTCGGCCTCGGCGGTGCGGGCGGCACTGGCGGCGATGGCGGCGCGGTCACGCTCGGCCAGGGCTGCGAGATGGGCGGCTTCGGCGGTCTGCACCTGTTCGTTCTGCCGGGCCAGCGTCGCCAGATCGCGCGCGGCAGCATCGGCGGCAAGGTCGGCCAGACGCGCCTCTTGCCCGGCCTCGGTCATGCGGGCGGCATGGGCGGTGGCGATGGCATAGGCGGCCTGCGCCTCGGCAAGGGCGGCCTGCCGCGCGGCCTGCGCCTCGGGGTCGTCCAGCGCGCGGCGTTGGCCTTCGGCCTGATGCCGGTCGGCCAGCGCGCCGGAAAGCGCCGCGGCGCGGGCGGCCAGATCGGCCTCGCGCAGGGCCAGCGCCTGTGCCTCGTCCAGCGCCACAGCCCAGTCGCCGCGCGCCTTCGGGCGCAGCCGGTCGGTCGCCAGCGGCGCCAGCGCCTCGGTCACCCGCGCCAGCACCGCATCCATCCGCCGCCCGCCGGTCATCATGTCGATCTCGCCCGCGACCGAGGACAGCAGATCACGCCGGCTGGCCAGCAGCCGGTCACGCTCGGCCCCGCCTGCGCCTTCGGGTTCAAGCCCCAGAACCCCCTGCCGCACCCACAACAGCCCCGAAGGCCCCAGAAGCCCGCCCCCGGACAGGCGGTCAATCCAGGCCTCGGCCTCGTCCTCTTGTGCGATCAGGCGGCCCGCGGCGTCGGTGATCCGGGCGAACGGCCGGCCAAGCCAGCGTTTTTCAATGCGGAACCGGCCCTCGGGCAAGTCAAGGTCGGCCCCGACTTCGGGGGCCGATCCCGAATGCGGTTGCAGCGCCATCACCGCCTTGGCGCGGCTGCGGTGGCGTTCGAAAAACAGTGCGTGCAGCGCATCGAAGAAGGTGGATTTGCCGAACTCGTTCGGCTCGGCCAGCACGGTGATGCCATCGCCGATGGCGTCGATGGTGGCGCGGCGGCCGGCAAAGCGGCGAACATTGGCAAGCGAGACCGAGCGGAGTTTCATCCCTGCACCTCTTGCGCGAAGGCATAAAGCCGCGACAGCGCGGCCGAGGCGGCCTCGCGCAGGTCCGCCGGCAGGGTGTCGTCACGGGCTTCGGCCAGCAGCGCCTCGGCGGCGGTGCGCAGCGCGCCGGCGCGGTCGATCAGGTCCAGATCATCGGGCCGCGCCTCGGTTTCCAGCGCGGCGTCGGCGCAATCGAACCAGCCGAAATCGGGCGCGACCTCGGCCGCGGCGGCCAGAAGCGCCGCGCGTGCCGGCAGCGGCAGCCGCCCGCGCAACACCAGCCGCAGCAGACAGTCGCGCCGATCGGTCACCGGCGGCAGGATCGCGCCCAGCCGCGCCGCCCCGTCCTCGGCCGGGAGCAGCGCAAGGTCGGCCACCTGCCAGCGCAGCGCGCCGATCCGGACCCGCTCGACGGCGGGCGGCGCACCGGGCGCGGCGATCGCCACCAGCAGCGCGCCACCGGGGGCGTCATGCTTGAAGCTGTCGGGCTCGGGCGTGCCGGAATAATGGGTGCGCGCGTCGATGGCCAGCGTGCCGTGCCAGTCGCCCAGCGCCAGATAATCCAGCCGGGCACGGGCGGCGCGGTCAGGCGCGATCAGGCCGGGCCCGCCGTCCTCGCCGTCAAAGCTGGTGACGGCGCCATGGGCCAGCCCGATGCGCAGCCCGTCAGAGGGGGCGTCCTCCATCCACTCGGTCAGGTCGCGGCCGGACCGGCGGCGGGCGCAGGGGGCCGGCAAAAGCGTGACGCCGGGGGCCAGCGTCATCGGCCGCGCCTCAAGCGCAAGGCAAAGGTTCGGCGCGGCATCGGCGGCGGCCCGGCGCCAGAGTTCGGTCGCGGCAAGGCTGTCGTGGTTGCCGGGCAGCAGCACCCATGTCACATCGGCCTCGGCCGCCATGGCGCGCAGCGCATGGCGCAGGGTGTCGGGGGCCGGAGTTTCAGCGTCGAACGTGTCGCCCGCCAGCAGGATGGTCCGCACCCCCTGCCCGCGCGCAGCCTGCGCCAGCCGGGCGATTGCGCCGTGGCGGGCTTCGCGCAGGCGGTTGCGAATGGTTTCGGGAAAGCCGCCGAAGGGCTTGCCAAGATGCAGATCCGAGGAATGCAGGAACCGGAAGGTCATGGGTCGGGGGACTCGCTTTTCTGGGGCGCATTCTGACGGATAGCCGGCATGGGTGATAGAAGCTGTCGTGGTGATCCGCGAGGGCGTCGTTCAGTCCAGCGTCCGGCGATAGCGGCGCAGCGCCAGCGCCACGATCACCAGCAGGATCGCCAGCAGCGCGGCCATGTCGGGCAGGATCTCGGGCAGGCCGCCACCCTTCAGCAGCACCTTGCGGGTGATGCGGACGAAATGGGTCGCCGGAATGGCCGATCCAAGCGCCTGCGCCCAGCCCGGCATCCCGGCGAAGGGAAACATGAACCCCGACAGCAGCACCGAGGGCAGGATGGTGAAGAACGAGATCTGCATCGCCTGCATCTGGTTGCGCGCCAGCGTCGAGACCAGAAGCCCCAGCGCAAGGTTCACCACAACATAAAGGTTGAAGCCCAGAAAGAATGCCCCGCCCGAGCCCAGAAACGGCACGTCGAACACCACACGCGCCGCGACAAGGAAAACCGCGGTCTGCACATAGGCCACAAGGATATAGGGCGCGATCTTGCCCGCCATCACCTCGATCGGCCGGACCGGGGTCGCCAGAAGCGTCTCCATCGTGCCCTTCTCGCTTTCACGCACGATGGCGACGGCGGTGATCATCACCATGGTCATCGACAGGATGATCCCCAGCAGACCCGGCACGATATTGGTCGAGGTTCGCGCCTCGGGATTGAACTGGCGATGCACGGTAACGGCGAAGGGCTGCGGTGGGGGCGCATCGGGCCAGACTTCGGCCACGGCGCCGGCCACGATCCCCGGCAGCGCCGCCACCGCGGCGCCTGCGGCGGTCGGGTCAGAGGCGTCGGTGGACAAAAGCACCTCGGGCGCCAGCCCCCGCCGCACGTCGCGTTCAAATCCCGGCGGGATCACCACGACGAAGGTGGCCTGCCCGTCGCGCAGCGCGCGGTCGGCCTCGGCGGGGCTGGCCACAAGGCCCCTGATGTCGAAATAGTCCGATGTCTCCATCCCCGCCAGCAGCGCCCGGCTGACCGGCCCGGTGTCGGCCATCTCGACCAGTGTCGGCAGGTGACGCGGGTCAGAGTTGATCGCAAAGCCGAACAGCATGAGCTGCATGATCGGGATGCCGATCATCATGGCGAACGTCACCCGGTCGCGCCGCATCTGGATGAATTCCTTGGCCAGCACCGCAAAGAGCCGCGACACCGAGAAGCCCTGCCCCCGCGCGTTCATGCGCCACCCGCGGCGAAATTGTCGCGCGCCGTGGCCATCAGCCAGATGAACGCTTCTTCCAGCCCGCCCGTCTGGCGCTGCCAGCGGTGGGTGCCGCGGGCCGCAAATTCGCCCGCCAGCCGGTCAAGCGCCCCGGCATCGGTGGCCGAGACATGCAGCACCGCGCCGAAGCGCGCGACCTGACGCAAACCGGGGCGGGCGCGCAACTCGGCTTCCAGCGCCGTGATCGCCGGGCCTTCGACGCGCCATGTGACCAGACCCAGCCGTTGCGGGATTTCCGTGGCGGGGGCATCGATCAGCTTCCGGCCATAGGCGATATAGGCGATGAAATCGCACTGGACCGCCTCGTCCATGTAATGGGTCGAGACCAGAACCGTCACACCCTGCGCCGCAAGCCTTCGGATCTCGTCCCAGAAATCGCGCCGGGCCTTGGGGTCGACGCCGGCGGTGGGTTCGTCCAGCAGCAGAAGCCGCGGCTGGTGGATCATGCAGGCGGCCAGCGCAAGGCGCTGCTTCCAGCCACCCGACAGCGTTCCGGCAAGCTGGCCCGCGCGGTCGGCAAGGCCGAGATCGGCCAGCGCCCGCGCCACCCGCCCGCGCCGGTCGTCAAGCCGATACATCCGCGCGATGAAATCCAGATTTTCGCGGATCGTCAGATCCTCATACAGCGAGAAGCGTTGGGTCATGTAGCCCACCGCCGCCTTGATCCGAGCACTGTCGCGCAGGATGTCGAAGCCAAGGCAGGTGCCCTGCCCGGCATCGGGCGTCAGCAGGCCACACATCATCCGGATCGTGGTGGTCTTGCCAGACCCATTGGGGCCCAGAAAGCCATAGATCGCGCCGGTCGGCACCTCGATGTCGAAATCATCCACCACGCGGCGGCCATGGAACGCCTTGGTCAGCCCGCGGACCGAGATCGCGGAAGGCACCGTCTTGGCAGGACCGGCGGGGCCCTGCCCCGGCTGGACTGGTCTGCCGGCCATACCCGCCCCCCGTGTCATGGCCGCAGCGCCAGCGTCACCGGCTGACCCGGCAAAAGGCCTGCGCCGGGCGCCACCATGGCCTTGGCGCGGAACACCAGCCGCGCGCGTTCCTCGCGGCTGTAGATCACCGGCGGGGTGAATTGCGGATCGGTGGCCAATTCGGTCAGCGTCGCCGTCAGACCTTCGACGCAGCCGGTGCACGACAGCGACAGCCGCTCGCCCGGGCGCAGCCGGGCCCGGGCGGCTTCGGGCACGAAGAACACCGCGAAAAGCCGGTCGGGGTCGTAAAGCGACAGGATCGGCGCCCCGGCCGCCACCACTTCGCCCGGTTCGCGAAAGCGGGTCTCGATCCGGCCGGCCAGCGGGGCGGAAAGCGCGCGTTCGCGCAGGGCGACACGCGCGGCCTCGGCCCCGGCGCGGGCCTGCGCCAGCGCCGCCTCGGCGGCCAGCCGTTCGGCCTTGCGCGCGGGAAGACCGGCCACCGCCAGTTCGGCACGAAGCTGCTCGACCGCCGCCGCCGCCGCCGTCAGCGCCGCGCGGTCACGATCCACCGTCGCCTCGGGCACCCGCCCCTGCGCCAGAAGCTGCGCCGAGCGGTCCAGCGTCACCTGCGCCAGACCCAGATCGGCCTCGGCCCGGTGCAGCGAGGCCCGGATCACCGCGATCTCCTCGGGCCGCCGCCCGGTGCGCAGGTTGTCGAGATGGGCTGCGGCCCCCGCCACCGCCGCCTCGGCCGCGGCCAGTGCCGCGTGGTCGGCCGCGGCATCAAGGGTCACCAGCGGTTGATCCATGGCGACGCTGTCGCCGGCGCGGACCTTGATGCTGACGATGCGTCCCGGCGCAACCGGGGCCACAAGCACGGTTTCGGCCTCGGTGTAGCCGGTCCAGACCGCGGGCTCGGCGCCGCCGAACAGCGCCGCGACAACGCCCGCCAAGGTTTCAAGGATCATCGCCCGGCCTCCGGTTCCAGTCCCGCAAAAAGGATCGTCAGATGGGTCTCAAGCAAGTCCGCCAAGGGCGCCCGGCCGATACCGAACACCTGATTGAGAACCAGATGGAAAAACACCGGCCCCATGACCGATTGCACCGCCAGTTCGGGATCGACCGGACGGATATGGCCGCCCTCGACCCCCTGCCGCAGCAGCCGCACCACCGCCGTCACCATCTTCTGCACTACTTCCTCGCGATACATCGCCGCGATCTCGGGCACCGAGACCGCCTCGCGCAGGACCACGACCGGCACGGCCAGCGCCTTCGGATCGGCCAGCCGTTCCGCCACAAGCGTCAGAAGCTGGCGCAGCATCGGCCGCGGATCGCCGCGATAGGCTGCGATGCGGGTCAGCGCCTCGTCCGCGACCGGCACGATGGCGCGGCGCACCAGCCCGGTCAGCAGCGCCTGCTTCGAGGGGAAATAAAGATAGACCGCAGCCTTCGACAGACCGGCATGGCGCGCGACCTGTTCGACCGTGGTGCCGGCAAAGCCCTGCCGGGTAAACAGATCCAGCGCCGCATCCAGCACCTCGTCGGGGCGCGCCTCGGCCCGGCGGCGGAACCGCGGTCCGCCAGCAGGCCGAGTCGGGTCTGGGATGGGGTCCGACGACATGGCCCTTACTAACCGACCAGTCAGTTAGCAGCAACGAAAACCCGGCCATGCCCGGAAAACAGGCGTCACACCGTTTCCACGACGGAAACCATCCGTTTGCACCGACGGAAAAAACCACCCAACGCCCCCGAGGAACGGGGCGCACCACATGATCGCTTACGGGCGCGGATCGCGCCGAAGCCCGACATTCAGGCTGCGCAATTCCGACAGGGCGGATTCGCTCAGGGCGCCAATTCCCTCGGTAAGGCTGTGCAGCTCTTGCACGCTGGCGGCGGCAAAGGCGGTCTCGGCCTCGGTCAGATCGCGGTCTGACCGGCAGAAAGATCCCAGCGTTCGACCCGTTTCATCCCCCACCGAGACGATGATGCCATGACGCAGCCCATATTCGGCGGCTTTGGCCATCACCCCGGCCTCGTCCTGATCCGCCAGATCCGCCCAGCGGCAGATTCCGTAATGCTCAATCGCCCAACGCAAGGTCGGATCGGAAAAGATCATGGCCTGATCGCTGTAAAGCTTGAGCCACTCGGGCGGATAGGTCTGGTAAAGCAGCGTCGGATTGGCAAACCGGACCCGGACGCCGATGGCGAACTGCCATTCGGCGTGGTTGGCAACGGCCGTCAGAAGATCCCGCACGCGCAGAAGGTTCATCATGCTTTGTTCCCGACCGCAGGTTGTGTATCAAGGCGAGGCACGTCATCATGCCCGTCGACTGCCAGTTTACGGCCTGCCGGATCACAATGGAACATCACAAGATCATGCATCTGCCAGACATGAAAGGCGCCTTCCTGCAGATCGCAACGGCTGGCTTCTATGTCGCACTGCGACTTGGTTTCTACTCGCCCGAAGATGAGCTGAACACCTTTCCCGAAACCTTCGTCGATCTCTACACCGCGCGCGGCCTTGCGCTTCAGGATCCGCTGATGCGCTGGACCCTGACCAATCTTGGCGCCCGCCGCTGGAGCGAGATCGACATCGCCGACCCCTTGGGCGTGATGGCGCGCTATCGCCAGTTCGGGCTGCGCTTCGGGGCGGCGATCTGCCTGCCCGGCCGCGGCACGGTGCCGAAGAAAAGTTTCGGCATCTTCGCCCGCACCGACCGAGAATTCACCGATGCCGAGATGCAGCAGCTGCGCGAAATGCTTGTCACGCCGCATGTGAACGAACCGCAGGCCCTGACCGAAAGTCAGGTCGAGGTGCTGCGGATGCTGTCCACAGGCATGCGCTACAAGCAGATGGCCTTTGCGCTGGGGATCTCGGAAAGCGCGGTCAAGGCGCGGCTGAAGGGCGCCGCACTGCGCATGAATGCCAAGACAGCGGCGCAGGCGGCCTCGGTCGCGGCCAGCCGGGGCATTCTTTGACCCTGTCGCAGGCGGCAGGCCGCCATTCCTGACCTTACGTCAGTTGGCCACCTCCCATCCTGCGGGTGAGTGTGATAGACAGACGTCAGGGAGACCGGCCAGACCCACGGCCGGAGCGGAGTCTTCGGGATGGACATCATCGACCTCAGCACCGTCGACACCAGCGACGAAAACTGTCTGGAATATCTCGATCAGCTTTGCGCCCAGCTTGGCTTTGACTACGCGTCCTATGCCACGACAAGCCCGCTGACCGGCGCGGTGCAGGGCTATGCCAACTATCCCGACGCCTGGAAGATGCATTACATGCGGCGCAACCTGCACCGCGTAGACCCCACGATCCACAAGTCGGCCCTCAGCATCGCCCCGGTCGACTGGAGCCGCTTTGACCGGGACGAGCGGTTTCACGCCGTGTTCTTCGCTGCGGGCGATTTCGGGATTTCCCCGCAAGGTCTGACGGTTCCGGTGCGCGGCCCCTATGGCGACCGCGGGCTGTTGTCGGTCACCCGGGCCTGCTCGCGCGCGGAATGGGACAAGCTGAAGCGTGCGGTGGTGGGCGATCTTCAGGCGGCGGCAGTGCATCTGCACGATGCGGTGATGCGCTCTGACGTGATTTCGCGGGCGCTGCGCCAGCCGCGGCTGTCCGCGCGCGAAATCGAGGTGCTGCAATGGGTGGCGGCCGGCAAGTCGCAGATGGACATCGGCGACATCCTGAACATCTCGCACCGCACGGTCGAGGTTCACCTGCGCTCGGCGCGTGACAAGCTGGGAACGCTGTCCATCGTTCAGGCGGTAGGGCGCGCGATCGGCCTTGGGATGATCTATCCGCGCTGACGGCAGGCCATCCCGAACCCTGTCCGAAAGGCGTAGCACCAGATCCTGCCCCGCGCCGGCACCTTGCGACAAACTGGCCACAAACCCCGGACGAATATCCCCATTTCCCCCGATGACTACGGGAAAACCCCGATAGTCTTAAAAGCTGTGTTTGCGCAACTATAGGGCAAGTTTCGCAACTCCGGGGATACCAAGGATGATCTTCATCATCGATTCACTCAACCTTCGAGAACATGAACCTCTCGTGAAGGACATGTTTCGGTTGCGCAAACGCGTCTTCGCCGACCGGCTGGGTTGGGATGTCCGCGTCTCGCAGGGAATGGAGCGGGACCGCTTCGACGATCTTGACCCCGCCCATGTCATCAGCGTCGACGACGAAGGGCGGGTGGTTGGCTGCATGCGGCTGTTGCAGACCACCGGCCCGCACATGCTGTCGGACGTGTTCGGCGCGATCCTTGATGGCGAGCCGCCGCTGCGCAGCGCCACCTGCTGGGAAGCCACGCGCTTTTGCGTCGATACCGAGGTGCTGACCGGCGGTCGGGCCAGCAACTCGATTTCCTATGTCACCAGCGAGGTGATGATCGGCGCCTTCGAATTCGCCATGTCGGCCGGCGTGACCGATGCGGTCGCGGTGATCGATCCGGTGATGGACCGGGTGCTGAAACGGTCGGGCAATGCACCCCACGGCTATCTCGGCACTCCCAAGCCGATGGGCAAGGTAACGGCGCTGGCGGCACTGATGGACTGTTCGGAAGAACGGGTTGCGCGGATCCGGGCGTTCTCGGGGATCGACCATGACGTGATGCAGCCGCATCGCGTGACGGCATGACGTAACACGTCGGGCGCGGCCATGCACCGCCATGTCGCCCCGGACACGACCACGGTCGGGGCATCCCTTGCGTCGCGGCCGATGCCGCGGCGGGGACTCGGGAAGGAAGGAAAGAATGGCGCAACCGAAGCCGGACAGATCGAACATCAGCCCCCTCGCCGGTCATGACCGCAAACCCCGCACGGTCGATTCCGGGCACGGCTGGCTGGTGCCGCATCTGATATCCCTGATCGGCTACGCCGAGCGGCACGGGTTGACGGATGTCGAAAAGGCACTGACCGAGGCCGCCGAGAGGATCGCCCCGGGGATGAAGCCCCAGCAAGAGATCCGCGGGGGGGAGGCGCTGGTTTTCCTGCATCCCCGGCAGATGCCCGAAACCGACCAGCCCAACGATTCGCCGCTTTGACACCAGCCCCGCCGCGGTGCCCTGATGGCCCCGCGGCGCGTTGCCTTTGCGCCCGATTGCGGCGCAGCATTCAGGCGGCTTTGCCGCGGCCGGGGCGTTCTGCGGATGCGAAACCGGAAGGGCCGACACCGCAAGCGGCTATTTGCACACACGTTAGGCGAAAGCGCGCTTACCGGGCGGCCACGGCACCGGCCGAGCTTGCAAGTCACCGTCACAAAACCATATTGCTCACGAAAGCGAATCTTCCGACCTCGCCTCGCAAGCCTCTGGAATCCGGACGCCGTCACATCACATGAGCCTGAATGTCTCCTCCTCTGCGCGGGTCAATCGCCGCGCGCTTCTTTCGGCAGCAAGCTCGTCTTTCGCGCTTGTTGCGGGCGGCTTGTCGGGCCTGCCTCTGCACGCGCAAGAGGCAGCCGCCCCGGTTGTGGAAGCGCCCGCCCCTGTCGCTGCGCCGCAGCAGTTCAGCTTTGACTGGCTGACCGAGGAAATGCGCGCCGCAGCCACCCGGCCCCATGCCAATCCGGCCAATCTGACCGGCTTTCTGGGCGAACTGAAATACGACGACTACCGCGCGATCAACTTCCGCACCGACCGCGCCCGCTGGACCGGCACCGACAGCCAGTTCCGGGTGCAGGCGTTCCATCTTGGCTGGCTGTTTGGCGCGCCGGTGCGCCTGTTCGACGTCACCGACGGCACCGTGCAAGAGATGCAGTTCTCGACCGACGATTTCGAATATCGCGGTGCGCTGGCCGAACGGGTGGCGCCGCATGTCGACCTGCCGGGCGTCGCGGGCTTTCGCATGTCGGTGCCGCTGAACCGGCTGGATGTGCAGGACGAACTGGTGGCGTTTCTGGGCGCCAGCTATTTCCGCGCGCTTGGCCGCGGCAACTCTTACGGTATTTCGGCCCGCGGACTTGCGATCAACACCGCGACCACCTCGCCCGAGGAATTCCCGCGCTTCGATCGGTTCTATCTGGAACGGCCGAAGGGCGGCAGCCTGCACGCGGTGATCTATGCCGCGATGGAAAGCCCCAGCGTCACCGGCGCCTACCGCTTTGTCATCACCCCCGGCGTCGAAACGGTGATGGAGGTGACGGCCCGGCTGTTCTTCCGCAGCGCGGTAACGCAGCTGGGCGTCGCGCCGCTGACCTCGATGTTCCTGTTCGGTGAAAAGAACCGCGCCAGCTTTGACGATTTCCGCCCCAACGTTCACGACAGCGAGGGGCTGACCGTCCGCCGCGCCGACGGGGACCGGATCTGGCGGCCGCTGAACAATCCGCCGCGGCTGGCCAGCAGCTATTTCGGCGAACACAACCCGGTGGGCTTTGGCCTGCACCAGCGCAACCGCGATTTCGCCCTGTATCAGGATGCCGAAGCGCATTACGAAAGCCGCCCCTCGGTCGAGGTCGAGCCGGTCGGCGACTGGGGCAAGGGTGCGGTGCGTCTGGTCGAGATCCCGACCGAATATGAGACGAACGACAATATCGTGGCGTTCTGGGTGCCCGAAGGCACCATCGTCGCCGGCGATGCACGCGAGTTCGCCTATCGCCTGCGTTGGGGCGACCTGCCGCTTCCCGAACGCGCCGACATTGCCCATGTGGCGGAAAGCCGCGCGGGCCACGGTGGCGTGTCGGGGGGCAAGAATGATCCCAATTCGCGCAAGTTCGTCATTGATTTCAAGGGCGGTCTGCTGGGCAACCTGCCCGGCAACGCCGAGGTCGAGGCGGTGGTCTCGGTCCAGCAGGGCGAGATCGTGAATCAGACCCTTGAACGACTGGACGGAATGGACATATGGCGTCTCGTCCTGGATGTGGTCGCCCCGGCGGGCGCCACGGTGGAACTTGGCGCCCATATCGCCGGTTACGGACGCAAACTGACTGAAACATGGCTCTATCAGTGGAACAAAGCTTGATGCTGCACTCTGCCGACCTGCTCCGGCCCGAGGCCAATGTGGCCGCCTCGGCCCAAGAGATCGAGGCCCTCGTTGCCACGCTCGGCGCGCCTCCGGCAGCGCCGTGCATCATGCCGAAACAGCAACTGGAGCCTGCCCGCGCCGGGCGGATGTCGCTGCTGCGGCTGTTCGGTGTCCGCGCGCCCAGGCCGGGACTCTGATCCATGTCCGGGGTGCGGCGCCTGGGCGCCGTGACGTTGGCCTCGCGCCTTGCGGCGATGGCGATCAGCCTGACCGCAGCGGCCGGGGCCTTCTTCCTTTTCCTCCAGTTCGGCTCGGCCGACGGTCTGGATTCGATGGACATCACGCGCAGCGTGCTGATCCTGGTGTCGACCTCTTGGCTGGCCTGGGGGGCTGCACATGCGATCCTGGGCCTGCTGACCCGTGCCCGCAGGCCCGAAGGGGTGCGCCCGAACGCGCCGATCTCGGGGCGGACGGTCATTCTGGTGCCGGTCTACAACGAAGACCCGGTCGCCACCTTCTCGCGCATCGCCGCGATGGATGCCTCGCTGGCCACAACGCCCTATGCCGGGCTGTTCCATTTCGCGATCCTGTCGGACACCCGTGACGACACCATCGCCGCGCGCGAACGGCTCTGGTTCCTGCGCCTTCTGGCCGAACGCAACGGCGAGGGGCGGATCTTCTACCGCCGCCGCCCGATCAACCGCGGCCGCAAGGCCGGCAACATCGAGGATTTCTTTCAGAAATCCGGCGGTGCCTATGAATTTGCGCTGATCCTTGACGCCGACAGCCTGATGGAAGGCGACACCATCGTCGAGATGGTCCGCCGGATGGAGGCCGAGCCGCGGCTGGGCCTGCTTCAGACCCTGCCCGCCGTGACCAAGGCCAAGGCACGCTTTGGCCGCGCGATGCAGTTCTCGGCCGCGCTTTATGCGCCGAGCTTTGCCCGCGGACTTGCGATGATGCAGGGGCCGACGGGGCCGTTCTGGGGCCACAACGCCATGGTGCGCGTGCGCGCCTTTGTCGAAAGCTGCGGCCTGCCGGAACTGAGCGGCCCGCCGCCCTTCGGCGGCCCGGTGATGAGCCACGACTATGTCGAGGCCGCCCTGCTCGCCCGTGCGGGCTGGCTGGTGCGGTTCGACGACGATCTTGCCGGCTCTTACGAGGAAGGCCCGGAAAATCTGGTCGACCACGCCAAGCGCGACCGCCGCTGGTGTCAGGGCAACCTTCAGCACACGCGAATCCTGTTCGCGCCGGGGCTGCGGGCCTGGAACCGCTTCGTGTTCGTTCAGGGCATCATGGCCTATATCGCGCCGCTGTTCTGGCTGGGCTTCATCCTGGCATCGATCGCGGCACCGTTCTTTGTGCCGCCGGTCGACTATTTCCCGGTGCCCTATTGGCCCTTCCCGGTGTTCCCGTCGGACGAGACCTGGAAGGCGATCGGCCTTGCCGTCGGCATCTTCGGCCTGCTGTTCCTGCCCAAGCTGCTGATCGGGGTCGATGCGATCCTGACCGGGCGGGCCGCGGGCTTTGGCGGGCCGGTGCGGGTGATGGCCTCGACCCTGGCCGAGATCGTGTTTTCCAGCGTCACGGCACCGATCCTGATGGCGTATCAGACGCGCTCGGTCCTTCAGGTGCTGATGGGACGCGACGGCGGCTGGCCCACCAACAACCGCGGTGACGGCAGCATGACGCTGTCCGAGGCGTGGATGGCCAGCCACTGGATCGTGACCTGGGGTATCGCGGGCATCGCCGCGACCTATTTCCTTGCCCCCGGCCTTGTGCCCTGGCTGCTTCCGGTTGCCCTGCCGATGATCCTTTCGCCGCTTGTCATTGCCAGCAGTTCACGGGCCAGCCGGTCGGGGCTGTTCACCGCGCCGCTCGACCTGCACCCGACGCCGGTTCTGCTGGCGCATGAGGCGATCCTTGCCGACTGGCAAAGCATCCCCGCCCCCAGGGCCGAGGCGCCGTTGGCGGTCAGCCATGCCTGAGGCTGGAATTTCCCTGCCGCCCGCGCGCGACAAGCGGCTCGACATGTTCCGGGGACTGGCTCTGGTGATGATCTTCATCAACCATGTGCCCGGAACGCTGTGGGAGAACTTTACCAACCGCAACTTCGGCTTCTCGGACGCGGCCGAAGGATTCGTGCTGATGTCCGGGATCGCCGCGGGCCTTGCCTATTCCAAGGGGTTCTGGAAGCCGTCCTGGGCCTCGGCGCGCAAGATCTGGCGCCGCGCCTGGACGCTGTATCTTGTCCACATGCTGACCACGGTCTGGGCGATCGCGATCGCGGCGGCTTTTGCGCTTTGGTTCGCGGCGCCGCAACTGCTTGGCGAGAATCAGGTGGGCGTGCTGTTCAAGAAGCCGCTGGGCTTCATGATCGGCGTGCCGGCACTGACCCATCAGCTGGGATACACCAACATCCTGCCACTTTATGCGACGCTGCTTCTGGTGACGCCGGCTTTGCTGCTGGCGGCGCTGCGCTGGCCGCGCCAGCTGCTGGCGGTTTCGGTGGCGGTCTGGCTGCTTGCGGGCCAGTTCCGGCTGAATCTGCCCAACTTTCCCAACCCTGGCGGCTGGTTCTTCAACCCGATCTCGTGGCAGCTGATCTTCGTTCTGGGCCTGATGACCGGAATCGCAATGAAACAGGGCCGGCGCTTCGTACCGATTCTGCCGTGGTTGCAGTGGGTGTCGGCTGCGTTTTTGCTGTTCGCGCTGATCTGGCTGAAGGTTCCGCCGCTGACGGTCGCGCTGAACGGCTTCATGCGGTTTCTGGCCCAGGATGTCGGCGTGCCGTTCTATCTGGCCACCTTCGACAAGACCTTCGTCTCGGCGCCGCGTCTGTTGCATGTGCTGGCACTGGCCTATCTGGTCAGCACCCTGCCCTGGGTGCGCCGATTGGCAGCCAGTGCCGCGATGGAGCCGTTCGCCCTGCTCGGCCGCCACGCCCTTCTGGTGTTCGCGACCGGCACCATCCTGTGCTTTATCGGTCAGGGCGTGAAGGATGTTGTGGGCAACCACTTCCTGTTCGACACGCTTTTGCTGTCCATCGGCCTGTCGATCCAGTTCACGATGGCCTGGCTTGCCGACCGTTGGAAGTCGCATCACATCGATCAGGCCGCGCGGGCGGCCGTGGCCCCGGCCCATCCTGCAAAAGTCGCAACAAACCACGCCTGAGGCTGCAAGAAGGCCCTTGCAGCCGCCGGGCAGCTCGGCTAATACCCCGCTCACGGAGTGCGGGCGTAGCTCAGGGGTAGAGCATTACCTTGCCAAGGTAAGGGTCGTGAGTTCGAATCTCATCGCCCGCTCCAATTAAACCGGCCTTATCAGCCGGTTGGATGCAGGGACCGCTTCGGCGGTCCTTTTGCGCTTCAGGGACAGCGCACCTTGCGAACCATCCGAAAACCGCGCCACAGGGTCAGGGGTAAGGTTCGGTCGCATGCCAATAGGCACGAGCCGCGCAAACACCCGAAGACCGCCACAGGAATGCAGCGGGGTCTGCGTCACGCAACGGCCAAAGCGGTTCAGGGCCGGGCTGCGGGCCGGTGAAACGGCCAGAGCCGTCGATGTCAGGGGCAGTCGGGGCTGACGACGCCCGTGGGCAAGTCGACCACATGGACCGGCGCAGGAAACCCGCCATCGACGGGCTCCAGCCGGGCCTTCATCGCGGGGGTGGCGTAGATCGTGCCGTCGTCGGTGATCATCATCACCGCATGAACCCCCATTGCCGCTGCCACCTTCGGCCAGTCCGCAGGCCCGGCGACGCTCAGGGCGGTCGCCGCCGCATCGGCGCGCGCGCCGCTGGTATCCAGCACCGAAACCGAGACGATCCCCTGCATCGGCCGGCCGCTGCGCGGATCGATGATATGGGAAAAGCGCACGCCTCCCTGATCGAAGAACCGTTCGTAATTGCCCGATGTGTGCAGCGCCTCGTCCGGGTGCAGTGACACCGCGGCCACCACGCCCCACTGGAACGGATCGCGGATCGCCACCCGCCACGGACGCGCATCGTGGCGGCCGATCACCTGCACGCCTCCGCCCGCGTTCAGAACCGCATTCTCGATTCCTTCGGCACGAAGGTCGGCCGCAGCCAGATCCAGCGCCGCGCCCTTGGCATAGGCGCCCAGATCCAGTTGCACCGCCGGATTGTCCGAGCGCACCTCGGTCCCCGAGATCCGCAGGTCGGTCATGCGGGGATGGCGCGCAACCAGCGCATCCAGCACGGCATCGGGCGGCGCGGCGCCTTCGGGCGGGGTGTCGGCGTGAAAGCCCCAGACCTCGATCAGGCGGCCGATGGCCGGATCGAACAGGCCGCCACTGGCACAGGCAAGCTGGCGTCCCTCACGCAGAAGGTCGGCAAGCGCGGGATCGACGGTAAAGGCCCGCCCGTCAGCGATGGCGGCGTTCAGGCTTTCCAGCCTGCCCGGGCGCCAGGCGTGCCAGTCGTGATGTATCTGTTGCAGACGGTGGCCGACCTTGGCGATGGCGGCGCGGGCCTTGTCCTCGGGGACGCCCCGGGTCTCGATCTCGACCAGGGTGCCAAAGACAAAGAAGGTTTCGCGGATATCGGGATCGGGTTGGGCAAGACGCACACCGGCCACCACAGCGGCCAGTGCAAGACCGGCCAGCGACAGGCGCAGGGCTGTTCGCCCCGCCGTCATGTCCCGCCGCATCCCGGCAAGCGGGCAGCGCGATGCACCGCCACGATCCGGAAGGCGTTTTGCAACCCGTCGCGACGCCCGGCCCGGCCGAACGGCACCAGAGCCAGCGCCAGCGCCAACAGACAAAGCAGCGCCACCCACGGATCGGGCAGACCCAGCGCCAACCCGCCCGCGGCCGCACCCACCACCCCCAGCGTCGGCAGCAGATAGGCCAGGGCCACCGCGGCCAGAAAACTGCCACCGGGCAGCAAAAGCTCGACCTCGTCGCCGGCGGTAACCGCCAGCCCGTCGGGCCGGGCGATCTCGATCAGGTCAGGCCGCGCCGCGGCCGCAAGCTCGACCGCGCCGCAGCCTTTGCGCATCGCGCAAGCCGTGCAACCGGCGGCACGATCGGCCGCCAGTTGCAGCCGGTCGCCCGAGACGGCAACAACCTTCAACCGTTCCCGCAGAAGGCGTGGCCCGGCATCGTCTGACGGAAGGTCATCCCGCCACGGCATGGGGTTCACGCATCAACCGGGGTGATGGCGTCGGCGGTGCAGACGTTCAGGCATTGCGGCAGATCATGTTCGCCGTCGCATTCGGTGCAGACATCCGCCTTGATGAAATAGACGCCCTTTTTCGGGACAATGGCGGCGGTCGGGCAGACCGGCTCGCAGTCGCCGCAGGCGGTGCACATGTCGGCGGAAATCATCATGGCCATGGGAAGATCCTTTCTTCGGCTGTGTAAAGGGGGGGTGACGGATGGAAGTGGCGGGGTCAGCCCGGGCGCACCTTGACCGCGCCCGACAGGACGCGGCACTGACAGGCAAGGCGGTCGTCCTTGCCAGCAAGGTTTTCGGCCAGCACCCGCTGTTCCAGCGCCGTGGGTTCCGAGAGATGCTCGGCCCCTTCGATCACATGGGTCATGCAGGTGCCGCATTCGCCCTCGCGGCAGCCGTAGGTGATTCCAGAGCCGACCTTTTCGGACATTTCGATGATCCGCGTTCCGGGCGGCACATTGACCGTGATGGATACATCGGTGAACGTGAGTGTGGCTTTTTCCATCCTGGGTCTCCTGAAGTCAGCGTGCGGCGAGGTCGGCAAGGTCGATCTCGCGCGGGGGGGCTCGGCCGGTCAGATGGGCGGCAAGGCGACGGCCGAAGGCGCGGGCCTCGGCCAGATCGGCCGCGGTCGGTTCCAGCTTCACCCGCAGGCCGGGTTCGGGCAGGCGCATCTTCAGGCCCTGAAGCCGCGCCTCGACCTGACGCACCGCTTCGCCCGACCAGCCGTAAGAGCCGAAGGCCGCGCCCAGCTTGCCCTTTGTCTCGATATCGACCAGCTTGGCCAGCAATTCCCAGACCGCGCGCACCGCATCGCCGTTGATCGTGGGCGTGCCCAGCGCGATGCCATCGACCTCCTCGATCAGGTCGACGAAGGGGTGCAACTCGCCCCGGTCCAGATCGAACAGCGAGACGCGCACCCCCGGTTCCTCGGCCGCGCCGTCGCGGATCGCCTGCGCCAGTTCGGCCGTGGCGCCATGGGCGCTGATGTAAAGGATCGCCAGCGTCTTGTCCGTCCCCGCGCCAAAGCCAAAGCGCGGACTGCTGAGGCGGCGGTAATGGCGCAGGTAATCGCCGGGGTTCGCCCGCAGGATCGGCCCGTGCGAGGGCGCGATCACCGCAGGCGCAAGCGGCTCGATCAGGTCAAGGGCGGCTGCGACCGAACTGCGAAACGGCCGCATGATCCGGTCGAAGTAATGTTCGAAGGAAAACCGGAAATCGCCCACCAGATCGTCGAACAGCCGTTCATCGCAATAGTGACTGCCGAACAGGTCGCAGGTGAAGATGATCCGGTCCTGGTCCAGCCATGTGCATTGGGTATCGGGCCAGTGCACGTTGGGTGTGGTCAGAAAGTGCAGGCTGCGATCCCCCAGCGAGACGCTGTGCCCCGTCGTCACCGGCGAGATGCGGTAAAGGCCGAACGCATCCTTCAACAGCGTGCGCAGGATCTGAAGCCCGCGCGGCGAGACATGGACATGGGCCTGCGGCGCGCGGCGCAACAGCTCGGCCAGGGCGCCGGAATGGTCCGATTCCAGATGGTTCAGCACCAGAACCGAGATCTCGTCATAGCGGGCGACGGCTTCAAGCCGGGCGAAGAAGGCGTCGGAACAGGTCTCGTCCACGGTGTCGATCACCGCAACACCCGCGCTGCCGCGCACGACATAGGCGTTGTAGCTGGTGCCGTTCGCGGTCTTCATCAGCGTGTCGAAGCTGCGAAGGTTGGGATCGAAAGCGCCGATCCAGTGAACGCCGGGCACGATCTCGACAGGCCCTTCCGACACGGGGGGCTGTGGGCAGGCAAAGGTCGCGGCGGCGGGGAACAAGCGGAACTCCTTCGGCGGCGGAATACTTATGTCATAGGAAGCAAACACCGTGCCAACTGCACCCGGCGCCCAGCGCCGCCCGGTCAGGTGGCTCATTCCGCCCGGCCAGCAAGGGGCGCCGACCAGCGGACGCCCGCCCGAAATTCTCGGGAAGAAGGGCGAGGTCGGGACATTTGTCCGGAACGGACGGATTTCCCGACGAGACTGTAGGGAACGCGACATCACGAAACCGTGCAGATGCCGGCGCGGGGCGGCGTTGCCCCCCCCTGCGCACGGGCGATGCATCTGGCGCGATCCGGCGGCGATCCCATCACCGCCCTTCCGCCCCCCCCTGCGCACGGGCGATGCCCCCCGCAGGCAAGACCGCGGCCACCGCGGCGATGCAGGCGCAGAACGCCGGCCCAGCGCCTTCGACTGGCTTGGCACGGTGGTTGCTTCCCCTTTTTCCACAACTCCTGTGCAAGGGCCCGCCGCGGCTGTTGCGGCACAAGGCCCGGCACAAAGCCGCAGAGCCATACGGGGAACCAGATGGGCGACTTCTTTTTCATCCTGCTCAGCACCGCGCTGGTGAACAATGTCGTGCTGGTCAAGTTTCTCGGGCTTTGCCCGTTCATGGGCGTATCGCGCAAGACCGATGCGGCGATCGGCATGGGGCTGGCCACCACCTTCGTGCTGACGCTGGCGGCCGGGGCCAGCTGGATGATCGAGGTTCTGATCCTTCAGCCGCTCGACCTTGGCTTTCTGCGCATCCTCAGCCTGATCCTTGTGATCGCCGCCATCGTGCAGTTCATCGAAACCGTGCTGCGCAAGGTCTCGCTGGGGTTGCACAAGGCGTTGGGGATCTACCTGCCGCTGATCACCACCAATTGCGCCGTGCTGGGCGTGGCGCTGCTGAACATCCAGGAACGGCACGCACTGGCGGAAAGCCTGCTTTACGGCTTCGGCTCGGCGGCGGGGTTCACCCTGGTCCTCGTGATCTTTGCCGGGATGCGCGAGCGGCTGGCCCAGCTTGCGGTGCCGGGGCCGTTCGCGGGCGTGCCCATCGCCTTCGTCTCGGCGGGCCTTCTGTCGATGGCCTTCATGGGTTTTGCCGGGCTTGCGCCGAACTGAGACATAGCAGGAGACGAATGTCATGATCGAAGCCGCTGTCTCGATGTCTGCCCTCGGGCTTGGGCTGGGCCTGCTTTTGGGCGTCGCCGCCCGCCGGTTCCATGTCGAAACCCCGCCCGTCGTCGATGCGATCGACGCCATCCTGCCGGGCACCAACTGCGGCGCCTGCGGCTATCCCGGCTGCCATGGCCTTGCCGAAGCGATGGCCGAGGGCAGCGCGCCGGTCACCGCCTGCACCCCCGGCGGGCGCGACGTGGCGCTGCAACTGGCGACCATCGTCGACACCGGCAGCGATGGTGCGGTGGCCGGCATGGCCGAGACCGAGCCGACCGTCGCCTTCATCTTCGAGGACCACTGCACCGGCTGCATGAAATGCTTCAAGCGGTGCCCGACCGACGCGATCATCGGCGCCAACCGGCAGATCCATTCGGTCGTGGTGGATGCCTGCATCGGCTGCGACGCCTGCATCGAGGTCTGCCCGACCGAGGCCATCGTGAAGCGGGTCAAGCCGAAATCGATCAAGAACTGGTATTGGGACAAGCCGCAGCCCGCCTTCGGCTCTGGCAACGGGGGGTATGCAGCATGAGCGTCCGGTCCTTCGCGACCCTGTTCCGGCCGTCGCAGTTCTTCTCGATCCGCGGCGGCGTGCACCCCGAGGGGCGCAAGTCGCTGAGCTCGGACTGCCCGATCGAGGACATGCCGATCCCCACGCTGATCCGCGTACCCTTGCAGCAGCATATCGGCGCCGAGGCCGAGCCGGTCGTCAAACGCGACGATGTGGTGTTGAAAGGGCAACTGATCGGCAAGGCCCGCGGGCCGGTTTCGGCCAATATCCATGCGCCGACATCGGGGCGGGTGATCGCGGTGGGCCATTTCGCGGCGCCCCACCCCTCGGGGCTGCCGATCCCCACCATCACCATCCGCACCGATGGCGCGGATAGCTGGGGTCCGCGCCTTGGCCGCCTGCGCCCCGAAAACGCCAGCCCCGAAGAGATCGCCGCCAAGGTGGCCGAGGCCGGGATCGTCGGCATGGGCGGCGCCACCTTCCCCTCGGCGGTCAAGCTGAACCTGCGCGGCAAATATGCGTTGCACACGCTGGTCATCAATGGCGCGGAATGCGAGCCCTACCTGACCTGCGACGACCGCCTGATGCGCGAACGCGCGGAAGAGATCGTCGACGGCATCGGCATCATCGCCCGCGCCCTTGGCGTGACCCAGATCGTCGTGGCAATCGAATCGAACAAGCCGCAGGCGATTGCGGCGATGCAGCGGTTCGATCGCGCCCTTGGCATCCCGCTGCGGGTGCAGGTGGTGCCGACGCAATATCCGATGGGGTCGGAAAAGCATCTGGTCAAGATCCTGACCGGCCGGGAAACCCCCGCCCGCGCGCTGACGGCCGATCTGGGCGTGGTGGTCCACAATGCCGGCACCGCCCATGCCGTTCACCTTGCGGTGCGCTATGGCGAGCCGCTGATCTCGCGCGTGGTCACCGTCTCGGGGCGCGGGGTGCGGCGGCCGGCCAATGTGCGCGTTCTGATCGGCACTCCGGTGGCCGAGGTTCTGGCCCATTGCGGCGGGTTGACCGAAGACCCCGAGAGGTTGCTGCTGGGCGGGCCGATGATGGGCCAGCCGATCCAGAACACCCGCGTTCCGGTGGTCAAGGGCACCAGCGGCATCCTCGCCCTGACCCGGGCCGAGACGCCGGACCTTGACACCATGCCCTGCATCCGCTGCGGGCGCTGCGCGCAGGCCTGCCCGGTCGGGCTGACGCCCTTCGAGATGAACGCCCGCATTCAGGCCGACGATCTGGATGGCGCGGGCCGGATCGGTCTTCTGGACTGCATCACCTGCGGCTGCTGTTCCTTCACCTGTCCGTCGAACATCCCCCTGGTGCAGACCATCCATTTCGCCAAGGGGAAACTGGCCGAACAGGAAGGCCGCAAACACCAGCAGGAAGAAACCAGGCGCCTCGCCGCCGCACGCAAGGCCCGCGAAGAGGCCGCCGCCGAAGCCAAGCGTCAGGCGATGGCCAAGCGCAAGGCCGAGATGGAGGCGAAGAAACAGCGCGAGGCCGCCGCCGCCGCCGCGACGCCGCAACCGGCCCAGCACGGAGAACCGCTGCAATGACCGCCCCCCTGATCATCTCGGGTCCGCATACACACACGCTGTTCACCGTGTCTCGCACCATGCTGACGGTTTGCGCGGCACTGGCGCCGGCCACGGTCTTTGGGCTTTACCAGTTCGGCTGGCCGGCGATCTTCCTGTTTCTGGTCACCGTCGGATCGGCCTGGCTGTTCGAGGTGGCAAGCCTCTGGATCGCCGGCAAATCCGTCGCACGCTTCGCCACCGACGGCTCGGCGCTGCTGTCGGGCTGGCTGGTGGCGATGACGCTGCCGCCCTATGCGCCGTGGTGGGTGGGGGTGCTGGGCGCCGGCATCGCCATCGTGATCGCCAAGCATCTGTTCGGCGGGCTGGGGCAGAACCTGTTCAACCCGGCGATGGTGGCCCGCGCGATGCTGCTGATCGCGCTGCCGGTGCATATGACGACCTGGGTCGCGCCGGTGGGCCTGCTGGACGGGCCGGGGTTCGTTCAGGGCCTGGCCATCACCTTCGCCGGATCGCAGGACTATGATGCGGTTTCCAGCGCCTCGACCCTCAGCCATATCAAAAGCCAGATCGGCGCGGGTGCTTCGATGGGGCAGATCACCCCCGACCTTGCGGATCTGCGCGACCGGCTGATCGGCCTTGTGCCGGGCAGCCTGGGCGAGACCAGCACCGTCCTTCTGCTGCTGGGCGGGGTGGTGCTGATGGCCACGCGGATCATCACCCCGGTCATTCCGCTGTCGGTGCTGGGCACGATCGCGGCGCTGTCGGCGGTGGCCTCGACGCTGGCGCCCGACCGTTTCGCGCCGCCGATCCTGCATCTGACCTCTGGCTCGACGATGCTTTGCGCCTTCTTCATCGCCACCGACTATGTGACCTCGCCGGTCACCGCGGCGGGCAAGCTGATCTACGGCATGGCCATCGGCGCGCTGATCTTCGTGATCCGCACCTGGGGGTCGTTCCCCGAAGGGGTGGCCTTCGCGGTGCTGCTGATGAACGCCTGCACCCCGCTGATCGAAACCTATGTGCGCCCGCGCGTGTTCGGACGCACCCGCACCGGCAAGCCGCTTCCGATCAAGCCCGCGCGCGGAGGGAAGAAATGACCGAAGAAACCCTTGTCGTGCCGAAGGGTCGCATGGCCGCGCTGAAAAGCTCGCCCCTCGGGCTGGGTCTGATGCTGGGGCTGTTCTCGCTGGTCAGCGCCTTGATGCTGGCGGTCGCCAGTGAAAGCACCCGCGCGCCCATTGCCGCACGCTCGGCCGAGGATCTGCTGGCCTCGCTGGAACAGGTGGTGCCACCCGACCTGCATGACAACGATCCCACCGCCGATATCCGCACCCTGGCCGACCCCGACGAGGGCGAAGTCCCGGTTTACATCGCCGCAAGGGCCGGCACCGTCACCGGGGTCGCGTTCGAACTGGTGGGCTATGGCTATAGCGGCGCGATCCGCGTCCTGATGGCGGTGGCGCCCGATGGCCGCCTGCTGGGCGTGCGGGTGCTGTCGCACACCGAAACCCCCGGTCTGGGCGACAAGATCGAGGTCGGCAAAGGCGACTGGATCCACGGGTTCGCGGGCCGCTCGCTGACCGATCCGGCGCCCGCGGGCTGGAAGGTCAAGCGCGACGGCGGGGTGTTCGACCAATTCTCGGGCGCCACCATCACCCCGCGCGCCGTGGTGCAGACCATCTACCGCGGTCTGACCCTGTTCCAGCGCCACCAGACGGCGCTGACAGCCCCCCTGACCGCGAAACCGTAAGGAGAACGGCCGATGTCGACCATCTACGGCAAGATCGCCCGCGACGGGATCTGGGACAAGAACATCGTCTTCGGCCAGATGCTGGCGCTGTGCCCGGCGCTGGCGATCACCGGCACAGCCACCAACGGTCTGGGCATGGGGCTGGCCACCACGGCGGTTCTGATCGCATCGAACGTGGCCATCTCGGCGCTGCGCCGGGTGATCGCGCCGGAAATCCGCATTCCGGCCTTCGTTCTTGTCATTGCCTGCATCGTGACAGTGGTGGATCTGGCGTTGAATGCCTGGGTCCATGACCTGCACAAGGTTCTGGGGCTGTTCATCGCGCTGATCGTCACCAACTGCGCCATCCTAGGCCGGGCCGAGGCCTTCGCCTCGCGCAACGGGGTGATGGTCTCGGCCTTCGACGGGCTGACGATGGGGGTGGGCTTCACGCTGGCGCTGGTCGTGGTGGGGGCGCTGCGCGAAGTGGTGGGGTCCGGCACGCTGTTTGCGCAGGCATCGGTGCTGCTGGGGCAGGGCTTCGCCTTCATGGAGCTGACGGTGTTCCCCGACTATCCGGGCTTTCTTCTGGCGATCCTGCCGCCCGGGGGGTTCATCCTTGTCGGGCTGCTTCTGGCGCTGAAATCGGTGATCGACCGCAGCAAGGCCAACCTGGAACAGGAAATCAAGGATCTGCGCGTCGAGCGGGTGTTCACCGCCGCCGGCGTGCTGAAACCCCGCCTGCAAGAAGGAGACGACGCATGATCGTGGGTGTCGCCTATGCCAAGCCGACCGTTCAGGTCTGGAAGCACGTCGACGTGCCCGAAGGCGCAAGTGCGCAAGAGGCCATCGAACGATCCGGCCTTCTGGCCCAATTCCCCGAGATCGACCTTGCCCTGAACAAGATCGGCATCTTCGGTGCGATCTGTCCGCTCGACCGGGTGCTGCGGGAAGGCGACCGGGTCGAGATCTACCGCCCGATCCATCCCGAAGCCGAACTGCTGGAAAAGAAACAATGATCCCCCGCGCCTGTCCCGCCACGGCCCGCAAGGAGAGCCCCTCATGCATCGCGTAAGCCGCCGCCAGTTCACCCTTGGCCTTGTCGCCGCCTCTGCGCTTGCCGCGTCGGGGGGGCTTGCCGTCCGCCTGCGCCCGGGCGAGCGCGCCATTGTGATCGGCGGCGGCCCGGCCGGGGCCGAAGCCGCGCTGGCCCTGCGCGCGGCAAGCCCCGGGGCGCGGATCCTTCTGGTCGAGCGCGATCCCGGTCGGTTGGCGGATGGGGCGCACGATCCCGCCGCCGCCGCCTTCGTCCGCCCCCGCGCCGAGGCCGGCCTTGCGGCGCTGAAGGCTGCGGGCATTCAGGTCGTTCTGGACGACGTGGTGGACATCGACTGGTCCGCGGCTCGGCTGGCGCTGTTCAGCAATCGCCAGCTTGCTTTCGACCGACTGCTGCTGGCCCCCGGCACCGCCCCGCGCGACGAATCCATCCCCGGCCTTGACGCCATGGCCCGCCATGTCTGGCCCGCCGCCTGGGGCAGCCCACGCGAGGCGCGTCGTCTGGCGGCGCAGCTTGCCGCCCTGCCCGACCGCGGCCATGTCGTGTTGCGCCTGCCCGCAGATGTCAGCCATCCGCAGGCCGCGGTCGCCCGCGCCGCGGCCCTTGCCCACCATCTGGCGGCAAACCGCCCGGACGCGCGGCTGACCGTGATTGACGCGTCTGCGACCGACGATCTGGCCCGGGCCTTTGCGCAGACGGCCGCCCCGCAGGGGCTGCGCTGGCTGACCGCGGCCCAAGGCGGGGTCGTGCAGGCAATCGATGCACCGCGCGGCCTGATCGAGACCGCAGCCGGCCGGCTCAAGGCCGATGTGGTGAACTTCGTGCCGCCGCTTTGGGCGGGCGCCATCGCGCGGACCGCGGGACTGGCCGATGACAGCGGCTGGTGCCCCTGTGACGACCGGGGACGGTCGTCCCTGCGCGATGGCGCACTGGTGCTGGGCGATGCGCGCAAGGCCGCGCTGCGCACGGTGGGCGGGGCGCTCTGCTCGGCGCGGATCGCGGCAAAAGGCACCGCAACCGCCTGAGGCAATCGCCCCGACGGTGCGCGCCCCGCCCAAGGCCGGGCGCGCACAGCGCCGGTCACGCCGCGGGCAGGCGGTCCTTCAGAAAGGCCAGCGCCACCGACAGCCCGTCGGGGGCAATGCCGTGGCCCGTGCCCTTCATCACATGGCCATAGGTGGTAAAGCCCGCCCGCGACAGCGCCTCGCCGGCAAGGCTCATGTCGGCAAAGGGCACCACCGGGTCGGCATCGCCATGAATCAGCAGGACCGGCGGCTTCACCCGCGCCTCGTCGGCCAGTCGGTCAGGCGCCAGCAGCCGCCCCGAAAAGCCGACGATGCCCGCGATTTCCGCCGCCCGCCGTGGCGCGACATGCAGCGCCATCATCGTGCCCTGCGAAAAGCCCACCAGCGCCAGCGCCTCCGGGCCCAGCCCCTCGGCTTCCAGCAGCTCGTCAAGAAAGGCGTCAAGATCGCAGGCGGCGGCGGCAAGACCCTCGGCCGCCATCGCCTCGGACGAGCCATCCAGCCACGGGATCGGGAACCACTGAAAGCCAAAGCCATTGGCGCGGCAGGCTTCCGGCGCATCGGGGGCCACGAAGACGGTATCGGGCAGATGTGGCGCCAGCGGATCGGCCAGACCCAGCAGGTCGGCGCCATCGGCGCCATAGCCGTGCAGAAAGACGACAAGGCTTTTCGCCCGGCCCGAGGCGGCCTCGCGGCGGCCAAAATTCAGCTTGCGTGTCATGCGGTTCCTTCCCGTCCCTTTGCCTGACGGTAATAGGCCCACAAGGCCCGCGCCGCAACGCCGCGCCACGGGTGCCAGTCCGCGGCCATGGCGCGAAACGCGCGTTCGGACGGACGGGCGTCCAGCCGGAACAACAGCCGCACCGCTTCCTGCAACGCCAGATCGCCCGCGCACAGCACATCCGCCCGGCCGAGCGCGGTCATCGCATAAAGTTCGGCCGTCCAGCGGCCGATGCCCGGCAGCGCGGTCAGCGTCTGGACCACCTGTTCGTCCGTCAGATCGGCCAGCCGATCATAGTCGATCGCGGCCCCGGCCAGCGCCCGGACATAGCGCCGCTTGGACGCCGACAGGCCGCAGGCGCGCAGGGCATCTTCATCCGTGGCCAGAACCGCCGCGGGGGTCAGCAGCCCCGCCGCCGCCATCCGCGCCCGCATCGCCGCGGCCGAGGCGACCGAGACCTGCTGGCCGAGGATCGCCCCCGCCAGCGCGGCAAATCCCCCGGCGCTGCGGCGCAGCGGCGGCGGGCCGGTCAGCGCCTGCGCCTCGGCAAAGCGCGGCTCGCGCAGGGCAAGCCAAGCCATGCCCTCGGCAATGCAGGCGTCAGAGGTCAGGATGCGTCCGCTCATCGGCCAAAGATGGCGCGCGGGCGACGCCCGTCCAGCCCGATCCCTTGGGTCGCACGGCTGGATCGGGCGCCAAAGACCCGACAAAGCCGCCGACCGCGCTTTGGATCGCGCGGTTCACCGGCGGAGGGCTGGAGGGCTGCCACGCCCGATCCCGCCCCCCCGGCTTTTCGCTGGACGCCGCCCGGCCCTTCGCATTAGGCAAGTCGCATGAGTGATGCCGCCACCCTGCCCGCCTCTGACGCCCGCGCCCGGCGCAATGTCCTTGTCCTTGTCGCCGCGCAGGCGATCCTTGGATCGCAACTGTCGATGGTGTTCATCGTGGCGGGGCTGGCGGGGCAGACGCTGGCACCCAACGCCTGCTGGGCCACGCTGCCGATCACCATGGCGGTGGCGGGGTCGATGCTGTCGGCCACGCCGCTGTCGGCGCTGATGCAACGGTTCGGCCGGCGCGCGGGCTTTCTGGTCGGCGCGCTGGCCGGCGCGGCGGGGGCGGCGATCTGCGCCCTGGGTCTGATGCAGGCATCGTTCGGGCTGTTCCTGCTGGGTTCGCTGTTCACCGGCACCTACATGTCGGCGCAGGGCTTCTATCGCTTTGCCGCAGCCGATACGGCATCGGACAGCTTCCGGCCCAAGGCGATCTCGTGGGTGATGGCGGGGGGGCTGTTGTCGGCGGTGATCGGGCCGCAGGTGGTGAAGCTTACGTCGGACGCGGTGGTGGTGCCGTTTCTGGGCACCTATGTCGCGGCGATCGCGCTGAACCTTGTCGGTATGGGGCTGTTCGCCTTTCTGGACATTCCCCGCCCGGCCGCACCAAGGCCGGGCGCGACCGGAGGGCGCAGCCGGATGCAGCTTCTGCGCGATCCGCAGATCGCGGTGGCGGTGATCTGCGCCACCGTGGCCTATGCGCTGATGAATCTGGTGATGACCTCGTCGCCGCTGGCGGTGGTGGGCTGCGGGTTCGACACCGCCGACGCGGCCGATGTGGTCACGGCGCATGTGCTGGCGATGTATGGGCCCAGTTTTGTCACCGGCCATATCATCGCCCGGATCGGAGCGGCGAAGGTGATGGGGCTGGGGCTGGCGATCCTTGCCGGATCGGGCGCCGTCGCACTGTCCGGCGTGGAACTGGAACAGTTCTTTGCCGCCCTCGTGCTGCTGGGGGTGGGCTGGAACTTTGGCTTCATCGGCGCCACGGCGATGCTGACCTCGGCCCATTCCCCGCAAGAGCGCGGCCGGATGCAGGGCCTGAACGACCTGATCGTGTTCGGTGGCGTGGCGGCGGCCTCGCTGGCCTCGGGCGGGCTGATGAACTGTTCGGGCGGCACGGTTCAGGCCGGCTGGCAGGCGGTCAACATCGCCATGCTGCCGTTTCTTGTGGCGGCGGGGGGCGCGCTGATCTGGCTGGCCCTGCGCCCGAAAGAGCCCTAGATCCGGCCGGTAAAGGCGCCGCGCAACAGCCGCCAGCGGCGGGAAAATTCGGGCAAGGCCAGCGCGCCGCGCGCTACCCTTGCGGGGTCCAAGGCCGCCATCCGCAGCACCGGCCCGGCCTGCCATGCCGGCAGAACCGCCGGACGCAACGCCCGCGGCAGGCCCGCCGTGCGCCCGCGATCCAGCCGCGCCAGCCCCTGCCGCGCAAGGGCTGCCACCGCCTCGGGGCGCGGATCGGGCAAAGGCTGGCGCCCGCGCGCGCCCAGTTCGGGCACCGCGCGCAGCCATGCCGCCAGCCCCGCGGCAAAGCCGATGTCGCGAACCGCGGCCTCGTGCTGCGGCGCGGCCCCAAGGGCAAGCGCCGCCACCCAGTAAAGCCCGGCCGAGGTCGCCTCGATATGGGCGTCAAGCGCAGCCACGTCGACGAAGGGCTCACGCCAGATGTCCCAGCGCCGGGCCTCGATCATCCGGTCAAGCAGATCGGCCGGCAGCGCCGCCTCTCGGATCAGATCCACCAGGGGGCCTGCCACCTCATGCGCGGGCACACGGCCATCGGCCACCACGTCGCGCCAGAATTGCAGCCGCATTTCCGCGATCATCGGCTCGGCCGTAACCCAGGGGGCACGGGCGATTTCCAGGTTGAAGGCATAAAGCGGCCACAGCCGGGCCCGGGCGGCTTCGGGGGCCGCCATGGTCGCGGCGAAACGGTCGGGGTCGCCACGCGCGACCTGCGCAGCGCAGGCGGACAGGCTCATGTCGCGGGCTCCGCCTGCACGCGGCCACAGCCGTTTCGGGGCCATGCGCCAATCCGGACCGCCGCTGACACCCCGGACGCGTCCTTTTCAGCGCCAGTGACACAGCCAGACATCCCGGTCATGCCTTCCCCTTCGCGTCGCGCACCAGCTTCCAGTTCACCGCATCCAAAAGCGCCTCGAACGAGGCGTCCACGATGTTGGGCGACACCCCCACCGTGGACCAGCGCCGGCCCTGCCCGTCCTCGCTGTCGATGATGACACGGGTAGCGGCATCCGTCCCGCCTTGCGTGACGCGCACCTTGAAATCCACCAGCCGCATGTCATCGATCACCGACTGCCAGCGGCCCAGATCCTTGGCCAGCGCCTTCGCCAGCGCGTTGACCGGCCCGCGCTCGGTTCCCGCCTCGTCCAGACTTTCCGAGACGTTCAGCACCCGCTGCCCGTCGATCAGCACCACCACCACCGCTTCCGAAAGGGTCATCGTGCCCTCGGCCAGCCGGCGCCGTTCCACCGTCACGCGATAGCGTTTCACCTCGAAGAAGCTGGGCATCAGACCCAGCGCCCGCCGCGCCACCAGTTCGAAACTGGCCTGCGCGGAATCATAGGCATAGCCCTGATCCTCGCGCGCCTTCACCTCATCCAGGATACGCGACAGCCGCGGATCGCCGGCCGGAACCTCGATCCCCGCCGCCGCCAGACGGGCGCGCAGATTGGATTGGCCGGCCTGATTGGACATCGGAATGACCCGGACGTTGCCGACCAGCCCCGGATCGATATGTTCATAGGTCGAAGGGTCTTTCAGGATCGCCGAGGCATGAAGCCCCGCCTTGTGCGCGAAGGCCGAGGCGCCGACATAGGCCGAGGCGCGGCGCGGCACCCGGTTCAGGATGTCGTCGAGCATGCGGCTGATCCGCACCATCCCCGTCAGCGCCTGTGCCGTGATGCCGGTTTCGAACCGGCTGGCGTAAGGCTCTTTCAGCAGGAAAGTCGGGATCAGCGCGGTCAGGTTGGCATTGCCGCAGCGTTCTCCCAGCCCGTTCAGCGTGCCCTGCACCTGCCGCGCGCCGGCATCGACCGCAGCCAGCGTGGCCGCCACGGCCGTGCCGGTATCGTCATGGGTGTGGATGCCCAGCCGGTCACCCGGGATGCCGGCCGCGATCACCTGCGCGACGGTCTGCCCGACCTCGGCCGGCAGGGTGCCGCCGTTGGTGTCGCACAACACCACCCACCGCGCCCCCGCCTGCAGCGCCGCCCGCAGACAGTCCAGCGCATAGCCGGGGTTCGCGCGATAGCCGTCAAAGAAATGCTCGGCATCAAGGATCGCCTCGCGCCCCTTCGCCACCACATGAGCAACCGAGGCCCGGATCGCGTCAAGGTTCTCGTCCAACGTCACGCCAAGCGCGGTCGTCACATGAAATTCATGCGCCTTGCCAACCAGACAGACGGTGCCGGTGCCCGCATCCAGCACCGCCGCCAGCACATCGTCATTCTCGGCCGAGCGCCCGGCCCGCTTGGTCATGCCAAAGGCCGCCAGCCGGGCCCGCGTTTCGGGGGCATTGGCGAAAAAGTCGCTGTCGGTGGGATTGGCCCCCGGCCAGCCGCCCTCGATGTAATCCACCCCCAGATCGTCCAGCGCCCGCGCGATCTGCCGCTTTTCCTGCGTCGAGAACTGCACGCCCTGCGTCTGCTGCCCGTCGCGAAGGGTGGTGTCGTAAAGATAGAGGCGCTCCTTCACTTCCGAGCTATTCACTTAATTGCCTCCAGCTTGGCCGGATCGAAATCCGGCATAAGCTCCCAGACTGCGCCCCCAGGTTGGTCCTTGACGGACACACCTGCAGCCAGCAATTTGCCGCGGTATTGATCGGCAAGCTGGTAGTCACGCGCCGCCCTTGCCTCGCTCCGCGCTGTCAGCACTTGGGCGATCTTCTGCTCGACCTGCTCCAGATCGAATACTTTTAGCTGAGAAGTGCCAACTGTCGCCGGCCCAGCTGCGATCCCCATCGCCTCGAAATGGTGTGTTCCAACGCCACCCGACACTGGCCGCCAGGTCCAGTCCGCCAGGTCATCCGTAAGCAGACCAAGCAGGTTCGCTGAAGCCTTCAGGCCAGCCACATCTCCGGCAGCGGCCAATCTGTGCAGCTGCCCGATAGCGCCGTGGGTGTTCAAGTCATTTGCTAGCGCGGCTACAACAGCCGGGTCCGGCATATTAGCGGCCTCAACATTTTCAGTAAGCTGTCGCCATTTGCGCAGCGTATCCCTTGCCTGTTCCGCCTTTTCCTCCGTCCAGTCCATCGGCTTGCCGTAGTGCGTGCCGAGATAGACCATCCGGATCACCTCTCCCGGCCAGCCCTGATCCAGCAGGTCGCGGACGGTGAAGAAATTGCCAAGCGATTTCGACATCTTCTTGCCGTCCACCAGAAGCATCTCATTGTGCATCCAGTAGTTAGCAAAGCCGCCCTCGGGGTGGGCGCAGCGGGATTGGGCGATCTCGTTTTCGTGGTGGGGGAATTGCAGGTCGATGCCGCCGGCATGAATGTCGAAGGACGCACCCAGCAATTCATGCGACATGGCCGAACATTCGATATGCCAGCCGGGGCGGCCGCGGCCCCAAGGCGACTCCCAGCCCGGAAGGTCGGCATCCGACGGCTTCCAAAGCACGAAATCCATCGGGTCTTCCTTGAAGGGCGCCACCTCGACCCGCGCCCCCGCGATCATGTCATCGACCGAGCGCCCCGACAGCGCACCATAGTCGCGGTAGCTGCGCACCCGGAACAGCACATGGCCCGCGGCCTCATAGGCATGGCCCTTTGCGATCAGATCCTCGATCATCGCGATCATCGCGCCGATCCATTCGGTCGCGCGGGGTTCTGCGGTGGGGCGCAACGCGCCAAGCGCGTCCATGTCGGCGTGATACCAGCCGATGGTCTCATCGGTGCGCTCGCGGATCAGATCCTCGAGCGGGCGCGGATCGCCGGCGGCCTTCCTCGCCTGCGCAGCCGCGTTGATCTTGTCATCGACATCGGTGAAGTTGCGCACATAGGTGACGTGATCCGCCCCATAGATTTGCCGCAGCAGCCGGAACAGCACGTCGAACACCACCACCGGCCGACCGTTGCCCAGATGCGCGCGGTCGTAGACCGTCGGCCCGCAGACATACAGCCGCACATTGGCGGGATCGATGGGGGTAAAGACCTCTTTCTTCCGGGTCTTGGTGTTGGTCAGGCGGATCGTCGTCATAAGTCCTCGCAAGGCGGCCTGCCCGCGGGCTTTCTCATATCACGACCTTGGAGGGAACGAAAAAGAGCAGCCCGCGACGAATGTCAGCAGGAAATAATGCAGCCGATGGGGCAGATGCTCGTCATGGGGCGATGGCTAGCAGATGCGGCGCCGCCTGCCAAGCCGCGATCCCCACCGCCCACAGCCCGAAGCCCAGCATCACCAGACCAGAGCCGCGCGCCACCCACAGCGCAAAGCCGGCAGGCAGGCGGCGATGTGCCAGCGCCACCCCGCCCGACAGCATGACCCACCACAGCATCGAACCGGCAAACACCCCCGCCACCACAAGCGCCGCCGCCCCGGCCCCGGCCTGTTGCGCAAGGCCAAGCCCGGCAAAGATCGCGGCGAAGGACAGGATCGTGGCCGGATTGGCCAGCGTCAGCACGAAGGTGGTGGCCAGCGTCCCCGCCAGCCCGCGGCGGGCGGCCGGCGCAGGTGCGGCCCCCGCACGGTGGCGAAGGCCCGAGACGCCCAGCCAGATCAGGAACAGCCCGCCCCCCAGCCCCAACGGCAGCGCGATCCGGTCCAGCACGGCGGCGAATGCGGCAAAGCCCGCCGCCGCCGCCGCGGCATAGGCGGCATCGGCCAGCGCCGTGCCCAGCCCCCCCGCCACCCCGGCGCGAAAGCCCTGCGCCAGCGTGCGCTGGATGCACAGCGCCCCGATCGGCCCCAGCGGCGCGGCAATGGCCAGCCCCATCGCCATGGATTTCAGAAACAGCATCATCGCGGCACCAAAGGCGCGCTGCGGATCGTGGACAGCGCCAGCATGGTTTCGGACCGCTCCAGAAAGCCCTGCCCCTTCATCTCGGCCAGAAAGCGTTCCACCCCGTCCAGCCCCGAGACCCGCAGATGGATCAGATAGGACCACGCGCCGGTGACATGGTGACATTCGGTAATGCCGGGATGATCCGCGGCGAAGATGCGAAAGGCCGGCTCATGCTCGTGCCGGATCGCCACCCAGATCAGCGCCAGAACCGGCAGGCCCAGCGCCTCGGGGGCGGCATCCAGCGTGAAGCGCCGGATCGCCCCCTGCGCCACCAGTCGGCGGACACGTTCATTCACCGCCGAGGTCGACAACCCGACCGCAACGGCGATCTCGGTCAGCGGGCGGCGCGCATCCTGGGCCAGATGGCCGATAATCTGCCTGTCATACTCATCCATATCAGGCAAACTATCTGATATTGCGCCATATATCAAGCAACCTGTCGGCGCGACAAGAGCCTTGCCGACAAGTTTCATTTCACAGGGGCGCCGGCCACGCTTTGCCCCGGAAGGGGCGTCAGATGAACCACGACGATCCTCGGCCCCGGTCGACGCGCACGGCTGACCACCACACGGGCTGCCGGCCCGGATCAACGACGACGGCCGGGCCCACCGTGCCCCCCTCACATGCCGCGGCGTGATCCGGCGTCCACTCGCCCCGTTCGACCGCACCGGCGACGAGGTGATGGTGATCCCGAAGATGATTGCCGATCTGCGGACATGAAAAGGGGCGCGGAAGATCCGCGCCCCGTCCCGGATGCACAGATGTCAGAAGCGGTAGGCCGCACGCAGTTGCAGCGTGTTGGCATCGACATCGGCGCCGGTGTCGTCAAAGTCGTTGAACTCATGGCGCAACAGCTCGGCGCCAAGGAACCATTGGTCGTTCAGCATGTGGTCATAGCCGATACCATAGAACCAGCCGTTGTCGCTGAGATCATCACCATCGGGGGCGCTGATGTCAGCCCATGCGCTGCCAGCCGTGGCATACAGCAGGCCGCGCTCACCCACTTCGCCGCCCGCCATCAGTTTCAAGCGGGCAAGATTGTCGACCTCATACCCGTCAAGATCGCCGCCGGTGATGTCATACGACAGTTCGGCACCGACAACGGCGCGGCCGAAATCATAGCGATAGCCAGCCAGGATGCCGCCCACCGGGCCGTCGCCATCGCCCAGCACGCCGCCGGTGTCGACATCGCCATAGCCCAGTTCGCCACCCGCATAGAAGCCGGTCCAGTCGATCGAAGGCGCAGCCATGACAGGCGCCGGGGCCACCGCGGGTTCTTCGACTACATTGACCGGGCCACCGGCAAGGGCCGGCGTGGCAAGAAGACCACCCAGAGCAATCGCTGCAATCCGTTTCATCTCTGTCTCCAATACATGTCACGGCCGCCGCACTGCTTCACTACGGGCGGCACGGCGATTTCGTTGACGGGCGACGGTCGGCGCCGCTGCCGTGCAGCGAACCTATATTATCCGTGGTTGAAAACTAGCATGACTCACGGCTTGGTGAATTGGCTTAACCCTCAAATCGGCAAGTTTTGGCTCAATCTGTGACTGAAAAACTTCAACCTTGAGCCTTGCCTTCAAGGGTCAGCCATTCGTCCTCGGCGGCGGAAAGCTGGGACTGCCGCTCGGCCAGCGCCTCGGTCGCCTTGCGGAACTTTGCCGGCTCGCGCGTGAACAGATCGTCGGCCGACAGGAACTCGGTCAGTTTGGCAATCTCGGCTTCCAGCCGCTCGATGATCGCGGGCAGCGCCTCAAGGCGCTTGCGCTCGGTGAAGGTCAGGCCCTCGGCGGGTTTGCGCGCCTCGGGACGGGCGGCGGCCGGTTTCGCCGCCTCGGGACGCGACGCGGCGGCGGGCTCGGCCGGCTCGGGGCGTTGCGCCAGATGATCGGTCCAGCCGCCAGCATAGACCGTGGCCCGGCCCTGCCCTTCCAGCGCCACCGTCGTCGTCGCCACCCGGTCGATGAAATCGCGATCGTGGCTGACCAGCAGCACCGTGCCATCGTAATCGCCCAGAATGTCCTGCAACAGATCCAGCGTTTCGACATCCAGATCGTTTGTCGGCTCGTCCAGGATCAACAGGTTCGACTCTTGCGCCATGATCCGCGCCAGCAGCAGCCGCGCCTTTTCGCCGCCCGAAAGCGAGCGCACCGGCGCGCGGGCCTGCCGTTCGTCGAACAGGAAATCCTTGAGATAGCCCACCACATGCCGCGGTACCCCGCGCACCATCACCTGATCCTGCTGGCCAGACACCCGCATCGCAGGATCGGAGGTCAGGCTGTCCCAGAGGCTGGCATCGGGATCAAGCTGCGCCCGGGTCTGGTCGAACACCGCCACCTGAAGGTTGGTGCCCAGCGTGACCGTGCCCGCATCGGGCGCCAGTTCCCCGGTCAACAGCTTCAGCAGCGTGGTCTTGCCCACCCCGTTCGGGCCGACGAAGGCCACCCGGTCGCCACGCAGGATGCGCAGCGAAAAGTCGCGGATGATCGGCTGGCCATCGAACGCCTTGGTGATGCCCTGCGCCTCGATCACCTTCTTGCCCGACATCGGGCCGGCTTCCAGCTCCATCGCGGCGGTGCCTTGCCGGCGGATCTGGGCGCGGCGTTCCTCGCGCATGGCGGCCAGCGCCCGCAGGCGGCCCTGATTGCGCTTTCGGCGCGCCGAGATGCCTTCGACCGCCCAGCGGGCCTCGGCCTTGATCTTGCGGTCCAGCTTGTGGCGCTGATCGTCCTCTTCGGCCCAGATCTGTTCGCGCCAGTCCTCGAATCCTTCAAAGCCCGCCTCGCGCCGGCGCACCTGACCACGATCGATCCACAGCGTTGCGCGCGTCAGCGCCCGCAGGAAGGCGCGGTCGTGGCTGATCAGCACGAAGGCCGCCCGCGTCTCGGCCAGTTGCGCCTCAAGCCATTGGATCGCCTGAATATCCAGATGGTTCGTCGGCTCGTCCAGCAGCATCAGATCGGGCGCCTCGGCCATCAGCTTGGCCAGCGCCGCCCGCCGCCTCTCGCCGCCCGAGGCGGTGGCAACCGGGGTCTCGGGGCGGAACTTCAGCCCCTCGGCCACCATTTCGACGCGATATTCCTCGCCATGCGCAAGCCCCGAGGCGGCATAGTCGCCCAGCGTGGCAAAGCCCTCCATCCCGGGGTCTTGCTCCATATAGCCGACCGAGGTGCCGGCCGGCACCACCCGTTCGCCCCGGTCAGGCTCGACCAGACCGGCCATCACCTTCAGAAGCGTGGATTTGCCCGATCCGTTGCGGCCGACAAGGGCCACCCGGTCCTGCGGCTGAACCGTCAGGTCCAGCCCGTCAAAGACGGGATCGCCGCCGAAGGTCAGAGAGATGCCGGAAAGCTGAAGAAGGGGTGCGCGTGCCATGCCCGTCCGCTACAGGGGCCACGCGGCGCCGTCAACGCCCCAGCGCCGCCAGAACCGACCGCGCGGCGCGCAGGCCCGGCGCCTCGCCACCGCGGCCAAGGCGGTCCATCGTCAGATCCATCGCCGCCAGTTGCGCCGACCGCGCCCCCGGATCATCCAGCAGCGCCAGCAGCGCAGACGCGATCAGATCGGCCTTGCAGCGCGGGCCCAGAAATTCGGGCACCACCCGGCTGTCGGACACCAGATTGACCAGCGTCACCGTATCGATCCGCGCCAGACGCGAGATCAGCCACATGCTGACCGGGTTCATGTCATAGCCGATCACCATCGGCACACCATTGGCCGCCAGTTCCAGCGACACCGTCCCCGAGGCCGCCAGCGCCAGATCGGCCGCGGCAAAGGCCGCGCGCTTGCGTTCGGCATCCTCGATCACCAGCGGATGCACCGGCCAGCCCGCCACCTGTTCGCGCACCAGATCGGCCAGATGCGGCACGGTGGGCACCAGCACCGTCAGACCCGGATGGCGGTGGCGGATCTTGGCCAGCACATCGGCAAAGACCGGGGCCAACCGTGTCACTTCGGACCGCCGCGATCCGGGCAGCGCCAGCAGCACCGGCCCGGTGGCCAGCCGGTCACGCAGCAGGGCGGCCTCGGCCGGGCTTGCCAGAGGCTCGGCCACGACCGGGTGGCCGACGAAATCGCAACTCATGCCGGCGGCGGTCATGTAGGGCGGCTCGAACGGCAACAGCGCCAGAACGTGATCGATGTGGCGCGCCATCTTCGCCGCCCGCCCCGGCCGCCACGCCCAGACCGAAGGCGCCACATAATGGATGGTGCGGATCTGCGGATTGGCGCGTTTCACCAGCGCCGCGACCCGCAGACAGAAATCGGGGCTGTCGATGGTCACCAGCGCCTCGGCGCCCGAGGCCAGACAGGCCGCCGCCGCCTCGCGCACCCGGCGCTTCAGGGCGAAATATTTCGGCAGGATCTCGGCCAGACCCATCACCGACAATTCCTGCATCGGGAACAGGCTGTCCAGCCCCTGCGCCTGCATCGCAGGGCCGCCGATGCCGGCAAAGCCGGTCCCCGGCGCAAGCTGTGCCAACCCTGCCATCAGCGCGCCGCCCAGACGGTCGCCAGAGGGTTCGCCGGCGATCAGGAAAATCTTCATGGCTCTCTTGCCCACAGGAACAGGCCCGCCGCGGCAGCCTCGGCCAGCATGGCGTCGCGGTCCAGCAGGACGACGCCCCCCGCTTGCCATGCGATGCCGGCAAGGCCCGCGGCGGCCGCACGGCGCACGCTGGCCGGACCCAGCGCCGGCAGGTCGATCCGCCGATCCTGTCCGGGCTTCGGCGCCTTGTAAAGCACGCCCTTCGCCCCCGCGGGATCGGGCCGCCGCGCGGTCGCGGCCACCCAGTCCAGCATGGCATCGGTGCCCGGCAACGCCTCGACCGCAAGGCACAGGCCCTGCGCCACCACCGCGCCCTGCCCGACATCCACCGCACCCAGCGCCGCGACAATGGCCGCCGCCCGCGCCGCATCGCGACGGTCCGCGTCCGAGGGCGCCCCGCACAGCACCCCCGCCCCCGGCACCAGCGCGGGCGCGATCTCGGCCAGACCGGCCACGGCGAAACCTGCGTCCTCGAAAATGCCGATCACCGCGCGCAGCGTGGCATCGTCGCCCGCCTGCATCGCCCCGATCAGCCGCGGCACCATCTGCGCCGTCATCGGATCGAACAGCGCCGGATCAAGCCGCGGCCGGCTGACCGCGCCGGCAAAGGTGACACGAGAGACACCGCGCGCTTCAAGTTCGCGCAGAAAGGGCACCAGACGCTCGACCCGGAAGGTCAGGTCAGGGGCCAGCCCCTCGGGCGCAAAGCCATCCAGCGCCGCCACCAGAGGCGCCTCGCCCGCCTGCCGCAGCGCCTGCGCCAGATGCCGGGGCAGCGCGCCCGCGCCGGCGACAAGGGCTGTCAGGCCGCTCATTGCGGGGTCAGGAAAGAACGGTCGGACGCCGCAAGGATGAAATCGGTCATCTCGCGGACATGCGGGCTGTCGGTTTCTTCGGACAGGCGGCGGGCGCGGTCCAGAAAGGTGCCCTCGCCCTGCGCCAGCATCTGATAGGCGGCGCGCAGGGCGGTGATCTCGGCCCGGCTGACCCCGCGGCGCTTCAGCCCCACAAGGTTCAACCCGTCCAGCTCGCCGCGCGGTGCCTGCACAAGGCCATGTGGCAGCACATCGTTCGTGACCATCGTCACCGCGCCGATGATCGCGCCGCGACCCACACGCACCCATTGATGCACGCCCGAAAGGCCACCCACGATCACATCGTCGCCGATCCAGCAATGGCCGGCGATGGCGGCCTGATTGGCAAGGATCACCCGGTTGCCCAGCGTCGCGTCATGGCCGACATGGGCGCCGGTCATCAGCAGACAATCGTCGCCCACCCGCGTCACGCCGCCGCCGCCTTCGGTGCCGCAGTTCAGCGTCGCCCCCTCGCGGATGCGGCAGCGGGCGCCGACGATCAGCCGCGTGCGCTCGCCACGGTATTTCAGATCCTGCGGCACCTCGCCCACCACGGCGAAGGGGAAGATCACCGTGCCCTCGCCCACCTCGGTCCAGCCGGTGACGACCGCATGGCTTTTCACCACCACGTCACGTCCCAAAGTCACCTCGGGGCCGATCAGGGCGAAGGGGCCGATCTTGCAGCCCTCGCCGATTACGGCGCCCGGCTCGACGATTGCGGAGGGGTGGATCTCGGCCATCATTTCAGCCCTTCGGCAGGTCCATCATGGCGGTGAACTCGGCCTCGGCGGCCAGTTCGCCCTCGACCTCGGCACGGGCCTCGAACTTCCAGACCTTGCCGCCGCCGCGCTTCACCGTGACCTTCAGCTCAAGCACATCGCCGGGCACCACCTTGCGGCGGAACTTGGCGCCGTCAATGCCCATGAAATAGACCTTCACCCCCTTGTCGGCCAGATCGTGCGACACACCCACCAGCACGGCCGCGGTCTGGGCCAGCGCCTCGATGATCTGCACGCCCGGAAAGATCGGCATCCCGGGGAAATGGCCGGTGAACTGCGGCTCGTTCATGGTGACGTTCTTGATCCCCACCGCGCTATTGTTCGGGACGATGTCGCGCACCTTGTCGACAAGCAGGAACGGGTAGCGATGCGGAAGGATCCGCTGGATCAACTGGATGTCGGCGGAAAGCGGCGCTTCGGCAACTTCGGTCATGGCGGAATCCTTGGCGTGGGTAAGGGAGGCTGGCCGCCCCGCCGACCTTGCTAACAAGCGGCGGGCACGCGGGCAAGCCGCCGGGGTCAGGGTGCGGCGCCGGCGCCGCCCGGCGGATCGGCGGGCGCGGCGTCTGAAGCGGCTTCGGGCGCGCGCTGGGCATCAAGTGCGGCAATCGCCGCGTCTGTCAGATCGGCACCTTCCAGCGACAACACAATCGCCCCGCGATCCAGAAGCACCGCAGCCCCGCGGTCCTTCATCAGTTGCGCAAGGATCGGCACCGCGCGTTGCAACAGGCGCTGGCGTTCTTCGTCGTGCTGACGGGCAAGGCTGCGCGACTTCAGCTCTTGCGCCTCGCGGATGGCTTCGACGCGGGCATCGAACTCGGCGGCAAGGGTCTGGAACTCGGCCTGCGGCAGGCTGGCGCGGCGCGCCGTCAACTGACGTTCCTCTTCCTCAAGCGCGGCCTCGATCTGGCGATTTTCAGCCACCAGCGTCCGAGATGCGGCCTGAAGCCGCGCCTCGATCTCGCGGCCCAAGGCGCTGTCGGCGATCAGCCGGTTCTGGTCGATCACCGCCACCGCAGCCGGCGCCTGTTGCGGAACGCTCTGCGCCGCGGCCGCCCCCGAAAGGGCAAGACCCAGCACAAGCGCCGCTGACGCCGCGGCCCGCATCAGAACTTGGTCGAGATCGTCAGGTCGAACACCTGCTCTTCGTCGTAATCTTCCTTGGCCAGCGCCTTGGCAAAGTTGAAGCGCAGCGGCCCGATCGGCGTTGTCCAGAACACCGAGACACCGACCGACGACCGCAGGTTGAAGCCGTCATCGACTTCTTCCGAACCGTCGCTGCCGCCATCGACGTCATCCAGACTCCAGACCGACCCGGCATCAAGGAACACGCCCCCGGTGAACCCGTATTCCTCGGGCAGACCCAGCGGGAAGTCGGCTTCCAGCCGCGCCACGGCGAAATAGTTGCCCCCCAGCGCGTCTTCGTTGTTCACGTTCTGATCGCGCGGGCCGATCCCGTTCGGCTCGAAGCCGCGGATCTTGCCATTGCCGAAGAAGCGGTCGGTCACGCGGCTGGGATCGTCGCCCAGCATGTGCAGGACACCGCCTTCAAGGATGCCGCGCAGGGTCACATCCTCGTTCCAGACCTTGCGTTCGTGCATCGCCAGCGCGGTGGTCGAGATATATTCCACATCCCCGCCAAGACCGGCGAAATCCTGACTGAAGCGGAACAGGTTGCGCCCTGTCGGGTTCAGCCCGCCGCGGTTGGTATCCCACGAATAGGTGTAGCCCAGCGACGAGCGGATCAGCGGACCGCGATCGGCCTCGTTCTGAAGGATGATCGAGGATTCATCACCATTATCGCCGGTGCCATCGTCCACATTGTCGATCTTGTCTTCCGACAGGGTATAGCGCAGCTCGATCCGGCCGTTCTCGCTGATCGGAAACTCGATCGAGGGCGAGACGCCGATGTTGCGGGTGTCGTAGCGCGCGTTTTCGTTGTCGCTCTCGCGGTAATAGGTGTTGAAGCGGAAGCGCAGGTCGCGGCCCAAGAAGAACGGCTCGACAAAGTTGATCTGGCTGTTGATGTTGTCGGTCCCGGTCGAGACGTCCAGCGCAAGGATCTGGCCGCGGCCCAGGAAGTTCTGCTCCGAGAAGCCGATGTTGAAGCCCACGCCCGCGCTGACGCCATAGCTGACACCGAAGCTGAGCGAGCCCGTCGGCTGTTCTTCCACATCGACATTGACCACCACCTGATCGGGGCTGGACCCCGGCTCGGTGTTGACCTCGGCGGTCGAGAAATAGTTCAGCGCCCGGATGCGTTCGGCCGACTGACGGATTTCGCGCGGGTTGAAGGGGTCGCCTTCGACGGTGCGGAACTGGCGGCGAACCACCTGATCCAGCGTGGTGGTGTTGCCTTCGATGTCGATCCGTTCGACAAAGATCCGCTCGCCGCGGACCAGCGCGAAGGTGACATCAAGGGTCTGGTTGCGCTCGTTCCGGGTGATGCGAGGCTCGATCCGGACGAAGTTCAGCCCCTTCTGCACCGCCAGCGACTCGAGCCGGGCAATGTTGTTCTCGATCACGGAGGGCGAATAGGTCGCGCCCGACCGAACCCGCAGCGCGTCGCGGAAATCGGCAGCATCAAGGCCGTCGATCTCGCTGACGGCGTCGATGCGGTTGAAGCTGTAGCTTTGGCCTTCCTGAATGGTGAAGGTCAGGAAGAAGGCATCACGCTCGCGCGTGACCTCGGCGGTGGCATCGAGGATCTGGAAATCGACAAAGCCGCGCGACAGGTAAAAGTCGCGCAGAAGCTGTTTGTCCAACTCGACCCGCTCGGCAATGAAGGTGTCCGAGGCGATGACACTGCGCAGAAGGCCCGCCTGCTTGGTTTCCAGCACCTGACGCAGGCGGCGGTCGGAATACGAGCGGTTGCCGACGAAGGACAGCCGTTCGATCTCGACCACCTTGCCCTCGACGATGTCAAACACCAGATCGACGCGGTTGCCGGCGCGGCGGATGATCTTGGGCGTCACGGTCGCAGCGATGCGGCCCTGCACGCGGTAGGCTTCGGTAATGGCGGCGGCGTCGGCCTCGGCCTGAGACGGGTTATAGGCGCGGCGCGACTGCGACTTGACCAGTTCGGCCAGCTTGTCGTCCTTGATCCGGGCGTTGCCTTCGAAATTGATGATGTTGATCGTGGGATATTCCTGCACCCGGATCACAAGGGTGCCACCCTGCGGCACGACCTCGACCGACTGGAACAGACCCGAGTCGGCAAGCCGCTGATACGCCTCGTTCAACTCGCCGCCCGAGATCGCCTGCCCGCGATTGATCCGGGCAAATCCCAGAACGGTGCCGGCATCCACACGCTCGTTGCCCTCGACCTTCACATTCGAGAAGGAATAGCTTTGCGCCAGCGCAGGCAGCGCGGCGCCGGCACCGACAGCCGCAATGCCCAGAAACACCGACACGGTGGCCGGCCTGATCAGCCCGCGGTCCCGCCCTGCCAGTTTCGCCCGGTGCTTCGCCATTCGCCCGCCCTCGATCGGTTATTTTCTTGCTGTCCTGACTACCGGACATGTCGGGTTTTGTCAAAAACCCGTGTCTCGCGCAAGCATCCCCGGACGGAAGGTGATGCGCCGCGTCCTCAGTAGGACAGCACCGCGCCAGAGATCCCGATACCGGATGCCAGCGCCAGCGTGATATAGGCGACGGTGAAAAACCAGTCGCGGTTGATCTGCACCAGTATCGAGATGCCCCGATACCCTTCCCTGACCATCTGCATGTCGGCCCCCTGCCACGTCGCGCGTCTGCGACGCCATGGCAAGGGAATGTGGCCCCAGTGCGGCTTTCGCCGGGCAATCAGCGGGCAGAGATCAGCACATCAGATCGTTCGACACCGCAAACAGCATCAGCGCCAGCAGAAGCGCAAGCCCGCCGGTCATCAGTATCCGCAGCGCGCGGTCGCTGGGCGGGCGGCCCACCACGGCCTCATAGGCATGAAACACAAGATGCCCGCCATCAAGGATCGGCACCGGGAACAGGTTCATCAGCCCCACCGCCGTGGACAGCATCGCGATGAACCAGATGAAGCTGCCGGCCCCCTGCGAGGCCGCAGCCCCCGACACCTCGGCGATCCCGATGGGCCCCTGAAGATTGCACGACGAAATCGCGCCGGTGACCATGTGCCACAGCCCGGACAGGCTGGTGCGAATGATGGTGTAGGTCTGTTCGACCCCCATGCCGATCGCCTCGATCGGGCCGGGGATGCGGGTTTCCGGCTCGAACAGCAGACCGCCCGACAGGCCGATCAACCAGCGCGTCTCGAATCCGCCATCGGCCAGCGGCAGATCCATCCGCCGCGGCGTCAGCGTGGCATCGAACGTCTCGCCCTCGCGCCAGATCGACAGCCGCACCGGCGCCCCTTCCGAGGCGCCGACCTTCTCGCGCAGATCCGCGAACGAGACGATGGGCGCATCGTTCACCGACAGCACGACATCGCCCGCCTTCATCCCGGCCGCCTGCGCGCCCGAGGGCGCCTGCACCCCATCCGCCACCGGCGGCAGCGGATGCGGGCCGGTCAGCTCGATGGTGCGGCCCTGACGCTCGACGCCATAGGCCACCGTGGCCGAGGACGGCAGCGCCTGCGCCACCGCCACGAAGGTTTCCAGATCCGGCGTCGCCTGCCCGTTCACCGACAGGATACGGTCGCCGGGTTCCAGCATCTGGGTCTGATAGGGCAAGGGCTTCATCGCCCCCACCACCGGCTGATCGGTCGCGACCCCCTGAACCATGAAAAAGCCGCAGAACACCGCAATCGACAGCGCGAAGTTGAACAGCGGCCCCGCCGCAACCGTCGCCGAGCGCGCCCAAAGCGGCGCGCCATGCATGGTGCGCGCGCGTTCCTGCGCGTTCAACTGGTGGACGGTGACTGCCGCCCGGCTGGACGCCGCATCGGCATCGCCCAGAAAGCGGACATAGCCGCCAAAGGGCAGCGCCGCGATCTGCCAGCGCGTGCCGCGCCGGTCCACGCGTGAGGCGATGACCGGCCCCATACCCAGCGAGAACACCTCGGCGTGGATGCCCGACCAGCGGCCGACGATGTAGTGGCCATATTCATGCACAGCCACCACGATGGATAGCGCGACGATGAAGGCGATGATCGTCCAGACTGCCCCGCCGAACTGGGGAACGAGACCGACAATGTCCAAATGAAACTACCTTTTCTGCTGGCGAAGACCTGCGGCCGTGTCTGCCGCTTTCCGAGCGAGATGGTCCATCGACAGCACATCCTCAAGGGTCCGAGGCAACTTTCCGAACGTCTCGCAGCCTGAAACGCTGGCCAGCGCATCCTCGACCACCGCCGCCATGTCCAGAAAGCCGATATTCCCGGCGATGAAATGATCCAGCGCGATTTCCTTGGCCGCGTTGAACGCAGCCCCCGACAGACCGCGCGCAGCCATCACCTCGCGCGCAAGGCGCAGGGCGGGAAAGCGTTCCTCGTCAGGCTTCTGGAAGGTCAGGCTTGCAATCTGCGCAAGGTCGATCCGCGCCACCGGCACGTCGCCGCGGCCCGGCCAGTTCAGCGCGAAACCGATGGCATGGCGCATGTCGGCCGGCCCCAGATGCGCCATCACCCCACCGTCGCAGAAGCCCACAAGCGCATGGACGATGGATTGCGGATGCACCACCGCCTCGATCATCTCGGGGGCGAAACCGAAAAACTCTCGGGTTTCGATCAGTTCCAGCGCCTTGTTGAACATCGACGCCGAATCGATGGAAATCCGCTGCCCCATCGACCAGTTCGGATGCGCCATGGCCTGCGCCACGGTGCAGTCCCGGATCTGCTCCAGCGTCCAGTCGCGGAACGGCCCGCCGGATGCGGTGATGATGACACGCTCGACCGCCGAGGCATCCTCGCCCGCCAGCGCCTGAAACACCGCGGAATGTTCGCTGTCCACCGGCAGGATTGTGGCGCCATGCGCGGCCGCCGTGGCCATCAGCAACGGCCCCGCGGTGACAAGGCTTTCCTTGTTGGCCAAGGCCAGCGTGCGGCCATGCTTCAGCGCCCGCATCCCCGGCACAAGGCCTGCGGCGCCGACGATGGCCGACATGGTCCAGTCGGCCGGGCGGTCGGCGGCCTCGGCAATCGCCTGCGGGCCGGCGGCGACTTCGGTCCAGGTGCCGGCCAGCGCCTCGCGCAGGGCGGGCAGGCAGTCCTCATGCGCGGTCACGGCCAGTTCCGCCTTCAGCGCGCGGGCCATCTCGGCCAGACGCGTGACGTTGCGGGCGCCGGTCAGCGCCACGGTGCGGAACGCATCCGGTCCGCCCTGCCGCATCACGAGATCGAAGGTGGATTCGCCGATGGAGCCGGTGGCCCCGAAGATCGACAGGCTGCGCATGATGCCGTTCAGTTCCCCATTTCCGGCAGCGGCAGGTCAACCAGCAGCCCCAGAACGAGAACCGCCAGCACCGCCCCGGCCAGCGCGTCGAACCGATCAAGCACGCCGCCATGGCCCGGGATCAGCGACGAGCTGTCCTTGACCCCCGAGCGACGCTTGATCCAGCTTTCGACGATGTCCCCGAGTTGCCCTGCCAGCGCGATCACCGGCGACAGGATGATGAGGCCCCAGCCTGCACCTGTGATAAGGACGAATCCAAGACCCACAATTGCCGCACCCAGCCAGCCCGCCACGGTCCCCGACCATGTCTTCTTCGGACTGACGGCCGGCCAGAACTTCGGCCCGCCAAGGCTGCGCCCGGCGAAATAGCCCATCACGTCGGACGCGCCGACCACAAGAACCAGCCACAGGATGGTGGCCGCCCCCCCGGTGGCGCGCAGCGACAACAGCCCCGCGCCAGCCAGCATCAGCGCCAGCCCATAGGCAAGGAAGATGCCGCGGTCGCCCCTCTCGCCCTGAAGCCCGGCCACCGGGGCCAGCGCCAGAAGCGGCACCGCAACCAGAAAATCCCGCGGCAGTTCAAGCGCCATCACAAGAACCGCCAGCACCACCGCGCCAAGGCCGCCCACCGCGGCATTGATCCACGGCCGCCCGGGCGCCGTCATCCGCGCCAGTTCCCACAGCATCAGCCCGCTTGAAACCACCACCAGCGCGGCGAAGGGCAGCCCGCCCCAGATCACCGCCGCCCCCCCAACCAGCACCATCACCACCGCCGAGGCGGTGCGGCTTTGCAGGTCGCCCCAGCGGCCCTTGGGATTGTCCATGGATGTCATGCGCGCAGAACTCCTCCGAAACGCCGCTCGCGCGCACCGAACCGTTCGATGATCGAGGCCAGTTCCACCGCGGTGAAATCAGGCCAGAGCGTGGGCGTGAACTCATACTCGGAATAGGCAGATTGCCAGGACAGGAAGTTCGATGTCCGGGTCTCGCCCGAAGTGCGGATCACCAGATCGGGGTCCGGCATCCCGGCGGTATCCAGCCGCTGGGCAAGCGCGACCTCGGTCGCGTCTTCCGGGCGCAGACGGCCCTCGGCCACATCCAGACACATGCGGCGGGCGGCACGGGCCAGTTCGTCCCGGCCGCCGTAGTTCACCGCTACCGTCAGATGCAGGCGCTGGTTCGTCTGGGTCCGCGCCTCGATCCCCGCCATCAGGCGCTGCAACTTGGCATCCAGCCGGCTGCGGTCGCCGATGAACCGCATCCTGACGCCCTCGGCCGCGACCCGGTCGGCCTCGCGCTCGATGTAGCGCGCGAAGATCGACATCAGGCCAAGCACTTCCTCGGTCGAGCGTTTCCAGTTCTCGGTCGAAAAGGCATAGACCGTCAGCCAGCGGATCCCCAGACCGGGCGAGGCCTGAACGATCTCGCGCACCCGCTCGGCGCCGCGGCGGTGGCCGACAAGACGCGGCCAGCCGCGGTTCATCGCCCAGCGGCCATTGCCGTCCATGATGATCGCCACATGGTCGGCGCGTCGTCGGGAAGGATCGGCCTCGATCGGCTGGGTGACGGCCAAGGGATGTCCCTTCTGGCTGGAATGGTTAGAGAGCAGCATCAAGACAGGGTTACACCTGCATGATTTCCTTCTGCTTCTCCTCCAGCACCTTGTCGACGGCGACGATGGCCTTGTCGGTCAGTTCCTGCACCTCGTCCGACCACATCTTCTGGTCGTCCTCGCCCATGCCGGCCGCCTTGGCCTTCTTGATCTGGTCCATCCCGTCGCGGCGGATGTTGCGGATCGCCACACGGGCGGATTCGGCATAATGGGCCGCGACCTTGGTCAGTTCCTTGCGGCGTTCCTCGTTCAGCTCGGGGATCGGCAGGCGGATGATCGGGCCATCGACCACCGGGTTGATGCCGATGCCGCTGTCGCGGATCGCGCGTTCCACCTTGGAAATCATGCCCTTGTCCCAGACGTTGATGACCACCATCCGCGGCTCTGGCACGTTGATGGTTCCAAGCTGGTTCAGCGGCGTCTGCTGGCCATAGGCATCGACATGGATCGGCTCAAGGATCGAGGCCGAGGCGCGGCCGGTTCTGAGCGAGCCGAATTCCGTGCGCAGCGCATGCATCGCGCCATCCATCCGGCGTTGCAGGGCATCGAGGTCGATCTGAAGATCATCATGTGACATGGGTCAGGTTCCTTCACGTTCCGCGCTGGCGGTTCGCCGCTCTATAGCAGCAGCCTTTCGCCATTGGTATAGGCTCGGGCGGCCGGATCAGCCGTGGACACGGGTATAGGTGCCCTCGCCCCGCAGGATGCCGCGGAAGCCGCCCGGCTCGTCCAGCGAAAAGACGATGATCGGCAGATCGTTGTCACGCGCAAGCGCAATGGCCGAGGCGTCCATCACCCCCAGATGCTGCTGCAACACCTCGTCGTAGGTCACGGTATCATAACGCTTGGCATCCGCGAACTTGCTGGGATCCTTGTCGTAAACCCCATCGACCTTGGTGCCCTTGAAGATCGCCTGACAGGCCATCTCGTTGGCGCGCAGCGTGGCCGCGGTGTCGGTGGTGAAATAGGGGTTGCCGGTGCCTGCGGCGAAGATACACACCCGCTTCTTTTCCAGATGGCGCACGGCGCGGCGGCGGATGTAGGGCTCGCACACCTGATCCATCGGGATCGCGCTGATGACGCGGGTAAAGATGCCCAGCGATTCCAGCGCCGCCTGCATCGCCAGCGCGTTCATCACCGTGGCCAGCATCCCCATGTAATCGGCCGTCGTCCGTTCCATCCCCTGCGCCGAGCCTTGCAGGCCGCGGAAGATGTTGCCGCCGCCGATCACCATGCAGATCTCGACGCCAAGGCTGTGGACCGACTGCACCTCGCGGGCGATGCGCTGGACCGTGGGCGGATGCAGCCCATATCCCTGATCGCCCATCAGCGCCTCGCCAGAAATCTTGAGCATCACGCGTTTGTAGGCCACGGCTGTGCTCGCCGGCGCGGCTTCGCTGGTCATGGGATATTCCCGTCCGTCTTGTTGATTGAAATTGACTGCCGCGCAAAATGTCGGAAAACGCCGGACTGTTCAACCGGGATCGGCCGCTTCGGGCAAGGCGCCCATGGCAAACCTTCGCACGAAACCGCAGGAAAGGCGTCGATGGCATTGATCTCAATCGCAGAAATCTCATCCGAGCAGCCGGTTCTGATCGCCGGTCCCACCGCATCGGGCAAATCGGCGCTTGCGGCCGAGATCGTGGCGCGGGGCGGCGGGGTGATCGTCAATGCCGATGCGCTTCAGGTCTATTCCTGCTGGCGCATCCTGACCGCGCGCCCGTCCGAAGCCGACGAGGCCGCCCTTCCGCACCGGCTTTATGGCCATGTCGGACGGCACGGGGTCTATTCGGTCGGCCACTGGCTGCGCGAGGTCGCGGCCATTCTGGCCGAAGGGCTGCGCCCGGTGATCGTGGGTGGAACGGGGCTTTATTTTTCGTCCCTGACGAATGGCTTGGCGGTTGTTCCTGCCATCCCGCCCGAAGTGCGGCAAGCCGCGGATGCGCGGCTTCTTGACGCCGGCCTTGCCCGGATGGTGGCCGAGATTGACCCCGCGACCGCGGCGCGGATCGATCTTCTGAACCCCGCCCGGGTGCAGCGCGCATGGGAGGTGTTGCAGGCCACCGGCCGCGGGCTGGCGGACTGGCAGGCCAAGACCGGCGCGCCGCTCTTGCCGCTGTCGCAGGCGATGGCGCTGGTGATCCGGCCCGATCGCGACTGGCTGGGCGCCCGGATCGACACGCGTTTTGACGCGATGATGGCCGCCGGCGCGCTGGACGAAGCGCGGGCCGCGCTGCCCGGCTGGGATGCGGGGCTGCCCTCGTCACGGGCGATCGGCGCGCCCGAGCTGATCTCGCATCTGCGCGGCGAGATCGCGCTGGCCGATGCCATCGCCGCGGCCGGGACCGCCAGCCGCCAATATGCCAAGCGCCAGCGGACATGGTTCCGCAACCGGATGCGCGACTGGCGTGAAGTCTCGCTGCCCTGACACGCTTTTCGCTTGGGGCTGGCGCCAAAGGGGGCTTATCCTTTGGCAAAACGTGTGGAACTGCCGCCATGTCCGAAAGCCTTTCTCCGCCTGTCCGGCTTGTGGCGATTCCGCGCCTTGCCGCGGGTGGGCGCTGGCGGGTCGAGGCGATGCGCTCGATTTCAGAGCCGCTTTTACTGTGGTTCACCAAGGGTCAGGGCCGGATCACCGTGGCCGGCGCCACGCGCGGCTATACCCCGCACAATGCCATCTTCATTCCCGCAGGCGTCATGCACGGATTCGAGGTCGGCGCGCAGGTGTTCGGAACCGCCGTCTTCTTTCACAAGGTCAGCGAGATGCCGCTGCCCGCCCATCCGCAGCATCTGCGCATCCGCGAAGCCCCGGTTCAGCAGGAACTGAACCAGCTTCTCGATCAGATCGCGCGTGAACTGGACAGCGCGACGCCCGGAAGCGACCGGGCCGTGCGGTGCTATGCGGGCCTTCTGGGCGTCTGGCTTGAACGGCACACCGCGCGCCTTGGCACCGACGCGCCCGATGCCGCGCGCCGGCTGGTCGCCCGGTTCACCGCGCTTCTGGAACGCGACTTCCGCAGCGGCATGGGGATCGCCGATTTCGCCGGCGCCCTGGGTGTCACGGCCACCCATCTCAGCCGCTGCTGTCGGGAAAGCTGTGGCCGGCCGGCCTCGGCCTTGCTGCATGATCGCGTGCTGTTCGAAGCCCGCCGCCTGCTGTCCGAGACCGACCTGCCGGTGAACCGGATCGCGGAAAGTCTGGGCTATACCTCGCCGGCCTATTTCACCCGCGCCTTCGGCCATCTGACCGGGCAAAGCCCCTCGGCCTTCCGTCGCGCGTCGTAAGGAACGCCGCGGGGCGTTGACGCGGGCGCCAATTCCGGGCGCAATGTCGCAGGGGCGCGCCGCCCCGTCAGGCAGGAGGGCGAGACATGGCCAGCACAAGCACCCACCCGGCAGCGGAACGGCTGGTCCATGAGGCGCGAACCGGCCGGCTTGACCGGCGCGAGTTTCTGACACGCGCAACCGCCCTTGGCCTGACCGCGGGGGCGGCCTACGGGCTTCTGGGCCTGCCCATGCCCGCCCGCGCGCAAGCGGCGCCGAAACCCGGCGGCACCCTGCGGATGGAGATGGAGACCCGCGCCCTGAAAGACCCGCGCACCGCCGACTGGTCGCAGATTTCCAACTTCACCCGCGGCTGGCTGGAATATCTTGTGGAATATCAGCCTGATGGCAGCTTTCGCGGGATGCTGCTGGAAAGCTGGCAGGCCAATGACGACGCAACCGGATATCTGCTGAAGCTGCGCCCCGGCGTGCTGTGGTCGAACGGCGATCCCTTCACCGCCGAAGATGTGCGGCGGAACTTCGAACGCTGGTGCGATGCCTCGGTCGAGGGCAATGCCATGGCGGGCCAGATGGTCGCGCTTCAGTCCGATGGCCGGTTGCGCGCCGATGCGATCACGGTGGTTGACCCGCTGACGCTGCGGCTGTCGCTGTCACAGCCCGACATTGCGCTGATTGCGAACCTTGCCGACTATCCCGCTGCGGTGGTTCACGCATCCTATGACAACGGCGATCCCGCCGCCAATCCGATCGGAACCGGCCCCTATCTGCCCGAAACGGTCGAGATCGGCATCCGCATGGTTCTGGTGCGCAACCCGACCCATCGCTGGTGGGGCAGCGCGGTCCATGGCGGCCCGTGGCTGGACCGGATCGAATATATCGATCTGGGCAGCGATCCTGCCGCCGCCGCCGCGGCCGCAGGATCGGGCGAGATCGACGCCACCTATCAGTCGGTGGGCGAATTCATTCAGGTGCTGGACGATCTTGGCTGGACGAAATCCGAGGCGATGACAGCGACCACCCTTGCGATCCGCTTCAACCAGATGACCGAGGACTATCGCGATGTCCGGGTGCGGCGGGCATTGCAGATGGCGGTGGACAATGCCGTGGTGCTGGAACTGGGCTATTCCGGTCATGGCACGGTGGCCGAAAACCACCATGTCTGCCCGATCCATCCCGAATATGCCGAACTGCCCCCGCCAGAGGTGAACCCCGCCCGCGCCCGCGAGATGCTGGCCGACGCCGGCATGGCCGACCATGAATTCGAACTGATCTCGCTTGACGATGCGTGGCAGGCGGCGTCCTGCGATGCGGTGGCGGCGCAGATGCGCGATGCCGGGATCAAGATCCGCCGCACGGTGCTTCCGGGGGCAACCTACTGGAACGACTGGCTGAAATTCCCGTTCTCGGCGACAGAATGGAACATGCGCCCGCTGGGGGTGCAGATCCTTGCGCTGGCCTATCGCTCGGGCGTGCCGTGGAACGAAAGCGGCTTTGCCAATGCCGAGTTCGACGCCAAGCTGGATCAGGCGATGGCCATTGCCGACGCCGACCGCCGACGCGCGGTGATGGCCGATCTTCAGCGCATCCTTCAAGACGAGGGCGTGCTGATCCAGCCTTACTGGCGCTCGATCTTCCGGCACACCGACCCGAAGGTGAAGGGCGCCGAGCAGCACCCGACGTTCGAGCATCACCATTCCAAATGGTGGATCGACGCCTGAGGCGAGGCGATGGCGGGGTTTGTGCTGCGCCGGCTGGGGGGGATGCTGGGCACGGCGCTGTGCCTGACATTTCTGGTGTTCTGGCTGACCAATCTTCAGCCGAACCTTGAAAAGCTGGCGAAATCCCAGGGCTCGGCCCGGATGTCGGATGCCGAGGTGGCAAGCTGGCTGGATCGCAATGGCTATGACCGGCCGCTGGCGCTGCGCTATGGCGAATGGCTGGGCGTGCTACCGGGAAAGTCGGGCTTTTCGGGTGTGATTCAGGGCGACTGGGGGCGGTCGAGCGTCTTTCACCTGCCGGTGGGCACGGTGCTGGCGCGCAGCCTGACCGCGACGGGCTGGCTGATGTTCTGGGTGCTGCTGGTGATGGTGCCCACCGCGCTGGCGCTGGGGGTGCTGGCGGGGATGCGAGAGGGCTCGCGCACCGACAGGGTGCTGTCGGCGGCCGCGATCACGACGACGGCCACGCCGGAATATGTCTCGGGCGTGGTGCTGGTGGCGGTGTTCGCCTCGGCCACGGCGGGGATTTCGCCGCTTTTGTCCGACCTTGGCCTGATCGAGGGCCGCACCCTGCTGCAAGCCACCGCCAGCACCGCGATGGACGAGATCACCTTTCGCAACTTCGCCCTGCCCGTCGCCACCATCGCGCTTTATGGGGCGGGCTATATCGCGCGCATGACCCGCGCCGCGATGGTCGAGGTGATGGCCCAGCCCTATATCCGCACCGCTCGGCTGAAGGGGGTGTCGCCCTTCCGCATCGTCTGGCGCCACGCGCTGCGCAATGCGCTGATCGCGCCCTTCACCGTCATCCTGCTTCAGGTGCCGTGGCTGTTGAACGGGGTGGTGATCGTCGAGACGCTTTTTGCCTACAAGGGCTTTGGCTGGACGCTGGTGCAGGCCGCCGGCAACAATGACATGAACCTGCTGCTGGGCTGTTCGGTGGTCGCGGTGCTGGTGGTGCTGACCACGCAGATTGTCTCGGATCTGGGGCATGTCGCCCTGAACCCGCGACTGCGGGGCGCGTGATGGCGCCGCTGGACTGGGGCCAGATCCTTCTTTGCATGGCGTGGCGGTTCTGGCCGGTCTGGCTGGCGCTGGGGGCGACGCTGGCGCTGTCATTCGCGCTTCGTGAACGGTTGGGGCTTTACGGCCGGCTGTTTGACAGCGCCACCGGGGTGGCCGGGCTGGGGCTGGGGCTGTTCTGGCTGTTCACCGCGGGCTTTGCCGATCTGATCGTGACGCATGATCCGCTGGCGCAGATTTCCGGGCTGAAGAACGCGCCCCCCGGCAGCGCGCTGCCCGACCCGAGCGGCGGCTACCGCTGGTATCTGCTGGGCGGCGACAGCCTTGCCCGCGATGTGTTCAGCCGCATGGCGATGGGCGCGCGGCGGGTGCTGGCGATTGCGCCCGCGGCGACGCTGGTCGCGCTGGTGGCGGGGCTGACGCTGGGCCTGCCGGCAGGCTATCTGCGGGGGTGGCTGGATGGGGCGCTGTCCTTTCTTGCCAATCTGGTGCTGGCCTTTCCGGTCATCCTGCTGTTCTACCTGCTGGTCACGCCCGAGATCCGCCAGACCGCGCTGCCCATGGCGCTGGCGGCGGTGCTGTTTGCGCTGCCGACGGTCTTTGCGCTGCTGCTGTGGCACAGCCGGTTCCGAACCTCGCCCATGCTGTGGGGGACGGGGATGGCGGCGATCCTTGGCCTTGGGCTGTGGATCTGGGCGGGGCTGGCGCTGGATGCCGATCCGCTGGGGATCTGGGCGATGGACCCGGGCCTGCTGAATGTCTTTGTCGCGGTGGTGTTCGTGAATGCGCCCGGGGTCTTTCGCATCGCGCGCAGCCTGACGATCGAGCTTGCCACCCGAGACCATGTCGCCGCCGCCCGCACCCGCGGCGAAGGGCCGTGGTTCATCATGTTGTGGGAAATCCTGCCCAATGCCCGCGGGCCACTGATCGTGGATGGCTGCCTGCGGGTGGGCTATACCACGATCCTTCTGGGAACGCTTGGCTTTTTCGGGCTTGGCGTCTCGCCGGAAAGCCCGGACTGGGGCTCGACCATCAATGCCGGGCGGCGGGTTCTGGCGCTTTATCCCCATGCGGCGGTGGTGCCCGCGCTGGCGCTGACCAGCCTTGTCCTTGGGCTGAACCTGCTGGCCGATGCCCTGCGCGAGGGGGCGGCCCGTGACTGACCCGGTGCTTGATATCCGCGACCTCGGCGTCGCGTTCACCACTCGCAGCCGCACGGTCGCGGCGCTGCGCGACCTGTCCTGCCGGATCGGCCCGGCCGAGGTTCTGGGCCTTGTCGGTGAAAGCGGCAGTGGCAAATCCACCGTGGCGCTGGCGATCATGGGGGCGCTTGGCCCCGGGGGGCGGGTCACGGCGGGCAGCATCCGCTTTCAGGGCCGCGAAATCCTGGGCCTGCCCGAGCGTGCGCTGCGCAGCATCCGCGGCCGTGGCATCGCCATGGTCGGGCAGGAACCGATGTCGGCGCTGAACCCCACGATGCGGATCGGCGCACAACTGGCCGAAGTGCCGATGCTGCATGGCGCCCCCCGCGCGCAGGCGCTGGCCCTTGCCCGGCAGGCGCTGGCCGAGGTCGACCTGCCCGACCCCGACAGGATGCTGGCAAGCTGGCCGCATCAGCTTTCGGGTGGTCAGCTTCAGCGGATCGCCATCGCCATGGCGCTGCTGGCGCGGCCCGCATTGCTGATCCTGGACGAGCCGACGACCGCGCTGGATGTGACGGTCGAGGCCGGGATCGTCGATCTGCTGAAGCGTCTGGGCCGGCGGCATGGCATGGCCGCACTGTTCATCAGCCACAACCTTGGCCTTGTGGCCGGGATCTGCGACCGGCTGTCGGTGCTTTACGCGGGCGAGGTGGTGGAAAGCGGCCCGGTTGCCGCGATGTTTCACCGGCCGCGCCACCCCTATACAAATGCGTTGCTGCGTGCCCTGCCCCGGCTGGATGGCCCGCCACGCCAGCCACCCGAGCCGCTGCCGGGCAGCCAGCCGCTGGCCGATGACCGGCCGGCGGGATGCAGCTTCGCCCCGCGCTGCGCCCATGCGCGGCCGGGCCTGTGCGACCATCAGCCGGTGCCGCTGACCGTGACCGGCGACAGCGCGCTGCGCTGCCTGCGCCCCCTGGACCGCGCTGACACCCCGGCCCCCACCGCCCCGCGCCCGCCGCCCGCACCGGGAAGGGTGGTGTTGCGGGTGGAAGATCTGGTGAAGCATCACGGCGGCATGGCAAATCCCGCGGTGGCCGGCGTCAGTTTCGACGCCCGCGCCGGCGAAACGCTGGCCATCGTGGGCGAATCCGGCTGCGGGAAAAGCACGCTGGCGCGGATGGTGATGGGGCTTGACGGCGCAACCGGCGGCCGCATCCTGCTGGACGGGCAGGACATCCAGCACCTTCCGGTGGAACGCCGGCCCGCGGCGGCGATCTCGGCGTTGCAGATGGTTTTCCAGAACCCGTCCGACACGCTGAACCCGGCCCGGACGGTGGGCGCGCAGGTGATGCGCGCGGTGGAACTGTTCCACCCGCCGCAGGGCCGCGCCGAGCGGCTGGCCTCACTGTTCGAACAGGTGCGGCTGTCGCCCGCGCTGGCGCGGCGCAAGCCCGCACAGCTGTCAGGTGGCCAGCGCCAGCGCATCGGCATCGCCCGCGCGCTGGCCGCCGAGCCGCGCATCCTTGTGGCCGATGAGCCGGTCTCGGCGCTGGATACAGGCGTTCAGGCGGCGGTGGTCGCGCTGCTTCTGGATCTTCAGCGCCAGCGCGGCGCCACGCTGATCTTCATCAGCCATGACCTTGCGCTGGTGCGCCATCTCGCGGATCGGGTGATGGTGATGTATCGCGGTCTGGTGATGGAGATCGGCCCGACCGAGGCCGTCCTTGCCCCGCCCTTCCATCCCTATACGCAGGCGCTGCTGGCGGCGGTTCCGGTGCCCGATCCGACGGTGCCGCGCCCGCGCGTCCCGGCGGCCTTCGGCCCTGAAATCCCCGGGGGCTGCCCGTTTCAGGCAGGTTGCCCCATGCGCGAGGGACGCTGCGCCAGCCTGCCGCCGCTGGTGACGGTGGCGCCGGGGCACCTGATCCGGTGCCACCGGACGCCGGGCGGCGGCTGACGCCTAGCCCTTCTTGTCCATGTGCTTGCGCAGCCGCGACGGCGTGTGGAACTTGCGGTCCTTGAACGGGTTCTTGTCGCCCTGCCCGCGCAGCGTCAGCCGGATCGGCGTGCCCGGCATGTCGAAATGATCGCGCAGGCCGTTCACCAGATAGCGGCGATAGCTGTCGGGCATGTCGTCGGGGTGCGAACACATGACGACAAACCCCGGCGGCCGGGTCTTGACCTGCGTCATGTAGCGCAGCTTGATCCGTCGCCCGCCCGGCGCCGGTGGCGGATGCGCCTCGACCATGGCGCCCAGCCATGTGTTCAGCCGCGCCGTGGTGATGCGGCGGTTCCAGACATCATGCGCCTTCAGGATCGCGGCATGAAGCCGGTCCAGCCCCCGCCCGGTCTTGGCCGAGACGGTGACCAGCGGCGCCCCGCGCAACTGCGGCAACAGCCGGTCGAACATCTCTTTCAGCTCGGCCAGCTTTTCCTGCTTCTCGTCTTCCAGATCCCATTTGTTCACCGCGATGACGACGGCCCGACCCTCGGTCTCGGCGAAATCGGCGATGCGCAGATCCTGCTGTTCGAACGGGATTTCCACATCCAGCAGCACCACGACGACCTCGGCAAAGCGCACCGCGCGCAGGCCATCGGCCACCGACAGCTTTTCCAGCTTGTCCGAAATCCGCGCCTTCTTGCGCATCCCCGCCGTGTCGAAAATCCGGATCGGCGTGCCCAGCCAATCCGCCCGGACCGAGATGGCATCGCGGGTGATCCCGGCCTCGGGGCCGGTCAGAAGGCGGTCTTCGCGGATGATCTTGTTGATAAGGGTGGATTTTCCCGCGTTCGGCCGGCCGATCACCGCGATCTGAAGCGGATGCTTCAGGCTGGGCTTGTGGGCGTCGGGATCGGCCTCAAGATCGGCCTCGTCCTCGGGGACGTCCACATCGACCACGGGGGCATCGGCGGCGGCACGTTCGGCATAGCCTTCGGCCAGCGGACGCAGCATGTGGTAAAGATCGTCCAGCCCCTCGCCATGTTCGGCCGACATGCGGACAGGTTCACCCAGCCCCAGCGACCACGCCTCGATCGCGCCGCCATCGCCCGCGCGGCCTTCGGCCTTGTTCACGCCAAGGATCACATGGGCGTTCTTCTTGCGCAAAATGTCGGCGAACACCTCGTCCGAGGGCGTGACCCCCACCCGGCCGTCGATCAGGAACAGGCAGATGTCGGCCATTTCGACCGCGCGTTCGGTCAGGCGACGCATCCGGCCCTGAAGGCTGTCGTCGGTGACTTCTTCCAGACCGGCGGTGTCGATCACGGTAAAGCGCAGATCGAACAGCTTGGCATCGCCCTCGCGCAGGTCGCGGGTCACGCCGGGCTGGTCATCGACCAGCGCCAGACGCTTGCCGACAAGGCGATTGAACAGGGTGGACTTGCCGACGTTGGGGCGGCCGACAATGGCGAGGGTGAAGCTCATCGGTGCCTCCGAGGGCGGCTTAACAGGTCAAGCCCGGATCCCTATCAGGAACCCGCATCAGCGGAAAGCCAGAAGTTTCCCGCTGGCCGAGACGACATAGAGTGTGCCGCCCGCCAGTGCCGGCTGCGCCGCCGCCCCGCCCGGCAGATCGACGGCGCCAACCAGCGCCCCGCTGGAGGGGCTGAAGAACCGCAGCGTATCGTCGGACGAGGCCACCACCAGCCGCCCCCCCGCCAGCAGCGGGCCGTAATGGGCGGTGATCGCCTTGCGCTTCTTGGGCTTTTCCTTGGTGAAATAGGGCATGTCGACCGACCAGATCACCGCGCCGGTCGCCGCGTCCAGCCGCACCAGCCGCGCCTCGTCCGAGACGAGGAACACCGAATCCCCCGCAACCGCCACCGGCGCCAGCGCGCCTTCGCCCGCCGCCCAAAGCTCCTCGCCCGAGGCGGTGGAAAGCGCCACGGTGCGGCCCGCGCTGCTGCCGATGTAGGCCACGTCGCCCACCACCACCGGATCGCCGGTCAGGTCGCGGAAACTGGCATAGGCCCGGCCCAGCCGCTGCCCCGCCACCTGCGACGACCACAGCCGAGACCCGCCTTCGCGCAACGCGGCCACGACCTGACCGCTGGCGAAGGGGAACAGCACCGCATTGCCGCTGACCGCCGGCGCCGAGCCGCCGATCATGCCCGTCGCAGACGGCGCCCCCGGCAACTGCCAGCGCACGCGACCGTTGCCGGCCTCGACCGCCCAGGCCGAGCCGTCACGGCCGACGACATAGACCAGATCGCCCGAAACCGTCGGCGCCCCCGTCGCGGGCGCCCCCAGACGCTGGCGCCAGACCACCGCGCCAGACGCCGGGTCAAGCGCCAGAACCTCGCCGAACCCGGTCGTGACATAAAGCCGGCCATCGCCATGGGCGAGCCCCCCGCCCGACACCGCGGTCGAGCGGTCCGAAGGCGGGGTCAGATCCACCCGCCACAGCATCGCGCCAGAGGTCGAGGTGGCCTGCACCTCGCTTTGCGAATCCATCGTGAAGATGCGCCCGCCCGCCACCACCGGCGCCGCCGAAATCCGGGCCTTGCGGGTATTGCCGGCGCCGATGTCGGTGCTGAACACCAGTTGCGGCGCGGTGCCAAGCGCGGCGTGGGGCGCCAGATGCCCGGCATTGCCGCCGCGCTGCGGCCAGTCGGCGTTGACCGCTGCCGCCGCCAGCGCGATCGGGCGATCCGCATTCGCCCGCTGCGCGGTCGGATCGACCGGGCTGGGATTGGCTTCGGTCGGAACGCTTGCCTCAAGGGGCGCGCGCACGTCGAACCGTTCGCCGGGAAGGATCAACTCGTCATCCCCGCAACCGGCAAGAAGTGTGAGAAGCGCAAGCCCCGAGACCGCCGCGTTCAGTTTCACCTTGGATGCCCTCATCAACTTCTGCCCGTCCGCCTGTGGGGCCGGCCGTCAGCCGGCCGGGGTTTCGCCGCCAAGGGCGGTGATCATCTGCTCGGCGCGGCGCCGCAGACCGGGCGTCGCCTCCTGATCCTGTGCAAGGCTGCGCAGCGTCTGAATGGCCTTGGCGGTCTCGCCCGCTTCCAGATCCAGAAGCGCCAGCTGTTCCAGCGCCAGTGTGCGATAGGGCCGCCCCGGCGCCGCGATGGCATCAAGCGCCGTGCGCCGCTCGGCCAGGGGAATCGTCGTGCCGCCGACGATCGCCCGCCGCAGCACCGCCAGATCGCGATAGCTGGGCGCAAGTGCGGGATCGGCCGCGATCCGGTCCAGCGCGGCCAGCGCGCCCGCAGGATCGCCCGCCGGGTCCGAGGCCAGCATCAGCTCGCGCAGTGCCGCCCGCGGGGCGCCTTCAGCCGGCACCGCCGCCAGCGCCTTGCGCCGGGCCTCGGCATCGGGGCCTTCTTCGAGTGCCGCCAGCAACGCATCGCCAAACGCCTGCGAGGCGGCGCGGGTCTGCGCCTTCTGCCATTCGTTGAACGCAGCCCCCCCGACGATCAGCAGCACCGCAAGAACCGCGATCCAGCCATAGCGGCGGAAATAGCCGAACATCCGGTCGCGACGGACCTCCTCGGTCACCTCGTCGATGAAACTTTCGGGGTTGCTCAAGACCCTCTCCCTCGCTGGTGCCATCGTCTTACACGCAAGCCTGACGGCTTGCCAAGCCCCGCGCCGGTTCGCAGGGGCGCGACCATGCGGGGCGCACAGTCCCAACCGCGCGTGCAGGCGCCCGCGTTCGGCTCCCATCGGCTGCCTGCGCTGCGCACAGTCCCGCGCGCGCAGGCGCCCCTCGATCCGCCCCGGAAGTCCGCGCGTCCGCACGTCCCGCGCGTGGGCGCCCGGCAGATCATCAGCATGTTCTTGGCCAACCGTGTGCCCCGCCCCCGCGCCCCGCGCTGTGGCAGTTGGTCGACCATCGCGCAGTGGTGTCCTGCCCGCGCCCCGAGGGCAAACGCGAAAGACCAGCTCGACCCGTCGTCGTCCCGCCCGCCCGCGCCCCGCGGGTCAGGCGGGGCCGGATCAGGCGGCCTCGCCGTCTTCCTCGGCCGACTGGCGGGCCCACATCGCGGCATAGCGCCCGCCGCGGGCCAGAAGCGCCTCGTGCCGGCCTTCCTCGACGATCACGCCATCTTCCAGCACCACGATACGGTCGGCATCGGCGATGGTGGACAGGCGATGCGCGATGGTGACGACGGTGCGGCCCTCGCCCATCTCGCGCAGGCTGTCCTGAATGTCGCGCTCGGTCTGGGTATCCAGCGCCGAGGTCGCCTCGTCCAGCAGCAGGATCGGCGGGTTCTTCAGAAGCGTGCGCGCGATGCCCACGCGCTGCTTTTCGCCGCCCGACAGCTTCAGCCCGCGTTCGCCCACCGTGGTGCGGTAGCCGTCCGGCAGGCGGGTGATGAAGTCGTGGATCTTGGCGGCCCGCGCCGCGGCCTCGACCTCTGAGGGGGTGGCGTCGGGGCGACCATAGGCGATGTTGTAATAGATCGTGTCGTTGAACAGCACCGTGTCCTGCGGCACCACGCCGATCCGGGAATGCAGCGAATCCTGCCGAACGCTGCGCAGATCCTGCCCGTCGATGCGGATCGCCCCCGAGGTCACGTCATAGAACCGGAACAGAAGCCGCCCGATGGTGGACTTGCCCGAGCCCGAGGGCCCGACAAGGGCCACCCTTTCGCCCGCACCCACCGTCATCGAGATGCCCTTCAGGATCACCCGGTCGGGATCATAGCCAAAGCGGACATCCTGAAACACCACCTCGCAGCCCCGCACCTCCAGATCGCGGGCGTCGGGGGCGTCCGTCACCTCGGCCGGCTGGGCCAGCAGGCCGAACATGTGCCCCATGTCGACCAGCGCCTGCCGGATCTCGCGGTAGACGGTGCCCAGAAAGCCCAGCGGCAGGGTGATCTGGATCATGTAGGCGTTGACCATGACGAAATCGCCCACCGTCAACTGCCCCGCCTGCACGCCATGGGCCGCCATCACCATCACCGCCACAAGACCCGCGGTGATCAAAAGGCTTTGGCCCGCGTTCAGAAACGCCAGCGATTGCCCGGTCTTGACCGCCGCGCGTTCGTATCCCTGCATGGCGGCATCATAGCGGGCCGCCTCGCGCGCTTCGGCGCCGAAATATTTCACCGTCTCGAAATTCAGCAGCGAGTCGATCGCCTTCTGGTTCGCGTCGGTGTCCTGTTCGTTCATCTCGCGGCGGATCTGCACCCGCCATTCGGTGACCTTGAAGGTGAAGGCCACATAAAGCGCGATGGTTGCCACCACCACCGCCATGTATTCCCAGCCAAACACCAGCGCGAAGATCACGGCGACCAGCGTCAGTTCCAGAAACAGCGGCCCTATCGAGAACAGCATGAAGCGCAGCAGGAAATCGACGCCCTTCACCCCGCGTTCGATGATGCGCGACAGCCCCCCGGTCTTGCGGCTGATGTGATAGCGCATCGACAGCCGGTGAATATGGGTGAAGGTTTCCAGCGCCAGCGCCCGCAGCGCCCGCTGGCCCACCCGCACAAAGATCGCATCGCGCAATTCGCCAAAGGCCACCGCGCCCAGCCGCGCAAGGCCATAGGCCAGCGTCAGCCCGACCGCCCCCAGCCCCAGCATCATCGAAGGCGACGGCGCCTCACCGGCCAGCGCATCGACCGCGGCCTTGTAGAAGAACGGCGTCGAGACCGAGATGATCTTGGCCAGCACCAGCGCACACAGCGACAGCACCACCCGCCGCTTCACCCATGACTGGCCCTTGGGCCAGAGATAGGGCGCCATGCGCTTCATCGTCGCCCAACCGCTCAGTTCTGGCGGATCGACCGGCGCGGGGCCGGGCCTCTCTCTCATGTTACGCATCGGGCGGCACCTCCTGAGAGCGCCTTACCTATGCCGCCACAGGCCGAAAGACCAGAGGGCGTTGCGGGCAGACCCGCCGCCGCAGGCGGTTGCGATGAACCAACCGCAACGCCGGCGACCGCCGGGCTGTGCCACCGTGCGACCGAGGCCCAAAGGCGTCGCGGATCGCAATCCCGCACGGGGCGCGGACAGCCGGCCTGCCTGTCAGACGTGGCTATTCGTCCGCCCGCGGCAGGGTAAAGACCTGCCCGGGATAGATCAGGTCGGGATCGCGGATCGCCTGCCGGTTGGCCTCATAGACCTTCACATACAGCACGCCCGCACCGAAATTCTCCTGCGCGATCCGCCAAAGGCTGAAGCCGGGCTGAACCGTCACCGTCACCGGCGCGGCGGCGGCTGAGGGCGACAGGGGCACCGCCGCCGCAGGCCCCGCACCCGAGGCGCCAGCCCCCGCTGCCGCGGGGCGTTCCGTGACCGGTATGACGGGCGGAGCGGCCGATTGCAGCGCGGCGGCAACCGCCTCGTGGGTCTCGCGCGCGAACGGGGTTTCAAACCGCGCCACCACCTTGCCCGCGGAATCGATCCGGTCGGCCCGCAACTGGTAGCGGCCGGGATCGATCCCGGTCAGGCTGGCCGCCCAAAACCCGTCAGCGGCAACCGCCACGGTCGCGATCTCGCGGTTGTCCAGATAAAGTCGGATGAAATCGCCCGCCCCCCCGCGCCCTGACAACAGCACCGCGCCATCGGCGGCATAGGCGATGGTCTCGATTGACAGACCTTCAGGCGCCTCGTCGAGGCGCTCGCCGGGGGGCTGGATCACCTTCACCCCATCCCCGGCCAGAAGCAGCGCGGCCGGCGCGGCACCGCCACCGGGCGCCTCGCCCACAGGCAGGATCGGCGCCACAAAGACGCTTACGGTCGACAGTTGCTCGGTTCCATCGGCCCGCCGCATCCGCAACGTCAAGGTCCGGGGCCGTCCGTCCGGCGGGATCGCGAACATCACCGCAAAACGGTTGGCGGCATCGGCAAGGGTCAGGGCCGCCTGCACGCCATCGACCAGAACCGCCACCTCTGCCCCCTGCGGCGCCCGCCCCGCCACCAGCGCCGAGCCGTCGCTTTCGATCCGCACCACATCGAAGTCCGGCATCCCCGCGCCGGCATCCGCCGCCATTGCAACCACAGGGTCCGAAGGCACCGCAAGCCGGGCAGGATCGACAGCCGGGGTCGCATCGGCGGCCTGACTGGCCGCGTCAGACGGGGCGGGCGCAGAACCGGGGGCCGGACGCTGGACCACACCGAACCAGAGCACACCGACAAAAACAGCCGCGGCACCGCCCAGCACCGCCGCCTTTGCGCCCGTCCCCATCCTGCTTCTGACCGGCATCGTCCGTTCTGCCCCCGGCGCCTTCTTGTCTCGGTTACAGGAACGCGGATATCACTTCCGGACGCAAGCCCTATCCACAGGTTCCCGATGACCCATCTTCGCTCTGTCTGCGTGTTCTGCGGCGCCCGCGCCGGCCTTCAGCCCGCCTATGCCCGCGATGCGCGCAGCCTTGGCCGGCTGATCGCCGTCGAGGGCTGGCGTCTGGTCTATGGCGCGGGTGATGTCGGCCTGATGGGCGAAGTCGCCCGCGCGGCGCTGGCCGAAGGCGGGCTGACAATGGGCGTGATCCCCACCCATCTGCTGATCCGCGAACAGGGCCGGCGCGATCTGGCCCAGCTTGTGGTGACCGAGGACATGCACGAGCGCAAGAAAGTGATGTTCATGAACTCGGACGCGATCGTGGTGCTGCCGGGGGGCGCGGGATCGCTGGATGAGTTCTTCGAGGTGCTGACATGGCGCCAGATCGGCCTGCATGAAAAGCCGATCTTCCTGCTGAACACCGATGGCTACTGGCAGCCGCTGATCGCGCTGATGGACAATGTGATCGAGCATGGCTTTGCCGAAACCGCGCTGCGCGACTATTTCGTGGCGGTGCCGGATGTCGAGACGCTGGCCACCCGGCTGCGCGCCGCACTGTCCTGAGCGGCAAAGCACGGTCAACGGCGATCGGCAGCGAACCGTGCCGCGCCCCAAGCAGGGTCACCGTTCGCCGCTGTGATCCCCATGGTTCCCGGCCGCCTGAGCGCACCTGCCCGAAGGCCGATGTGAAAAGGCCCGCCCGACGATCCGGGCGGGCCTTTTGCCGAAACCGGCGGGATCAAAGCCGCGAGGCCACGTTTTCCCAGTTCACCAGCTTTTCAAGGAAGTTCGACAGATAGGCCGGCCGCTTGTTGCGGAAGTCGATGTAATAGCTGTGCTCCCACACGTCGCAGCCCAGAAGGGCGGTCTGCCCGAAACACAGCGGATTCACGCCGTTCTCGGTCTTGGTGACCTTCAACCCGCCATCGGTATCCTTGACCAGCCAGCACCATCCAGAGCCGAACTGACCGGCACCGGCAGCGGCGAAATCTTCCTTGAACTTCTCGACCGAGCCAAAGCTGTCAACCAGCGCCGTTTCCAGCTCTCCGGGCATCTTCGAGGCGCCGGGGCCCATCATCTCCCAGAACTGGCAATGGTTCCAATGCTGGCTGGCATTGTTGAAAATGCCGTTCTGCGCCACCGCACCGGCCTGATAGGTGCCGCGGATGATGTCTTCCAGCGAGCGGCCTTCCCATTCGGTGCCTGCGATCAGCTTGTTGCCGTTGTCGACATAGGCCTTGTGGTGCAGGTCGTGGTGGTATTCCATCGTCTCCTTCGACATGCCGAGATCGGCCAGCGCATCATGCGCGTAGGGAAGGTCGGGAAGGGTGAAAGCCATGGCTTGCTCCTGTGCTGTCGCCGCGTCGGTCGTTGGGCCCAATAAGAGCGCGGGACGGCAGAAGGTCAAGGGGTCACGGCGACCAGATGTCGCAGGATTGGCCGGGAAGCTCCTGCGCCACCGAAGTTTTCTTCTCAGGCAGAGGATCTTCCCGGTGGGGCCTCAGCCGGGGAAAAGCTCGCTTCCCGGCTGGGCGGAATGGGTCAGAAGCCCCATGACATAGGCCGCGACCGACCGGAACGCCACCAGCGTATAGCCGCCCTGCTCGGCCCAGAAGGCGGCGGGAACCTGCGCCGTGCGGGTGCGGCGCAGTTCGTCAGGGGCCAGCATGGCGAAATCGACAGGGCACAGCTTCATCAGCACCTGCGCCGCCTTTTCGCCCTCGATACGGAAGATGCACCGCGCATCCGACACATCCGCCACCAGCATATGCACCCCCGCCAGCGCCTGCGTCAGCGCCGCGACCGTCGCCGCGACATCGCCGTAAGGCAGCACGATCAGCAACTCGTCCGGCGACATCCAGCCCACCCGGACCTCGCCCCGGGTCAGGATCCGGCGCCGCTCGGGCAGGCCCAGACCCAGCACCGCGGTCAGGGCCGCGGAAAGCTGCGGCAGATCATGTTTCGCCCGCAGCGCGATCATGCCCATCGGGCCGATCTCGCGGATGGTGGCGAATCCTTCGAAGCTGGCGTTCCCCAGCGCGCTTGCCGCCTCAGACATCCTGCTTCTCTCCTGCCTTGTCGTAGAACACCGGATCGACGATCCGCGCCTTCACCACACCGCCCCAGATCTTGGGGAATTCCAGCACCTCGCCCATCCGGTCCGGGCCGCGATGGACAAGGCCCATGGCGATGCCCTTCTTCAGCGTCGGCGAATAATAGGTCGAGGTGACACGTCCTTGGGTGTTGCGCTGGCCGTTGGCGTTCATCCCCGGCGCCGGCGCAATGGCGCCATCGGGCAGAACCGAGCCGTCAAGCGTTTCCAGCCCCACCAGTTTCCAGCGGTCGGGGCTGGCAAGGAAAGTGCGTTCCTGCCCGCGCTTGCCGATGAAATCGGCCTTTTTCTTCGACACCGCCCAGCCAAGGTTCAGATCCTGCGGGATCACCGTGCCGTCGGTTTCGTCCCCGATCATGATGAAGCCCTTTTCGGCGCGCAGCACATGCAGCGCCTCGGTGCCATAGGGCATCAGGCCGAACTCTTTACCTGCGGCGATACAGGCCTCCCAGAACGCCAGCCCCTGCCCGGCGGGAACCGCGATCTCGTAGGACAGCTCGCCCGAGAAGCTGATGCGGAACGCCCGCGCCGGGATGCCGGCCAGCGTGCCTTCAGCCCAGTGCATGAAGGGCAGCGCCTCTTTCGAGACATCCATCCCGCCAAGTTTTTCCAGCAGCTTGCGGGCCGAAGGGCCGACCACCGCGATCTGGGCATATTGCTCGGTCAGGTTGGCGGTATAGACCTGCCAATCCCACCATTCACACTGAAGCCAGTCCTCCATATGGGCATGGATGCGGTCGGCCCCGCCGGATGTGGTATGGCAAAGCCAGGTGTCATCCGAGATCCGCGCCACGACCCCGTCATCCATCAGGAAGCCGTTTTCGTTGCACATCAGCCCATAGCGGCAGCGCCCCACCGGCAGCGAGGACATGACGTTGGTATACATCATGTCAAGGAAGCGCCCCGCGTCCGGCCCCTTGACCACGATCTTGCCCAGCGTCGAGGCATCGAGCAGCCCCAGATGGCTGCGGGCATTCACGACCTCGCGCTTGACCGCATCGGCATGGCTTTCGCCGGGGCGGGTGTAGCAATAGGGCCGGCGCCACAGGCCCACGGGTTCCCAATAGACGCCATGCGCCTGATGCCAGTCGTGCATCGGCGTGCGGCGCAGCGGCTGAAAGATCTCGCCGCGCGCCTCGCCGGCCAGCGCACCCAACGTCACCGGCGTATAGGGCGGGCGGAAGGTGGTGGTGCCCACCTGCGGGATCGGCGCGTTCAGCGATCCGGCAAGCACCGCCAGACCGTTGATGTTGCTCAGTTTGCCCTGATCGGTCGCCATGCCAAGCGTGGTATAGCGTTTGGTGTGTTCGACCGATTCATAGCCCTCGCGGGCGGCCAGCTGAACGTCGGCCACCTTCACGTCGTTCTGGTAATCCAGCCACATCTTGGCGCGCAACTCGGCCGAGGCGCCCTGCGGCATCATCCAGACCGGCACCATCGCGGCCTCGGCCGGGGCATGGACCTTGGGCGCCGGGCCGCTGCCGCCCGCCGCGCGGATCGCATCCGCCAACACCTCGTCCGCCTGAAGCAGGCCGTTGGCCGAGCCCACCGCCGCAACCATCGCCTGCCCGTCATGGGTGATCGGCGGGCGTTGCGGATCGGGACGGAAGGCGGCCTGAGCCTCGTCCCAGATCAGCTTGCCGCCGCAATGGCTCCATAGATGGACCACGGGCGACCAGCCGCCCGACATGGCGACGGCATCGCAGGCGATCTCGTCCAGAACCGCGCCCTCGCCGGCCTGCGCGCAGACAGCGACGCCGGAGACACGGCGGCCGCCCTTCACCTTGGCGATGCCGCGGTTCAGATGCACGGCAATGCCCAGCGAGCGGACTTCCTGCACCAGATCGCCATCGGCTTCGGTCCGCGCATCCAGCACCGCCGGCACTGTCAGCCCGGCGCGATGGACGGCAATGGCGGTGCGGTAGGCGTCGTCGTTGTTGGTGACGATCACCACGCGGTCGCCGGGCGACACCGCCCAGTTCACAATGTAATCGCGCACCGCCGAGGCCAGCATCACCCCCGGAATGTCGTTGCCGGCGAAGGGCAACGGCCGCTCGATCGCGCCGGTGGCGGTGATGACTTTCGCCGCCCGGATGCGCCACAGCCGCTTTTTCGGCCGCCCGTCGCCGGGGGTGTGATCGGCCACGCGTTCCTCGGCCAGAACATAGCCGTGGTCATAGACGCCGGCGGCCATGCAGCGCAGGCGCAGCGTCACATTTGGCATCGCAGACAGGGCGGCCACGGTCGCCGCCACCCAGTGATCCGCGGGCTTTTCGTCGATCAGCACATCGTCGACCGGGGCACGGCCGCCCCAATGCGCGGTCTGTTCCAGGACGATCACCCGCGCGCCGGTTCCGGCCGCCGTCAGCGCCGCCTGAAGGCCCGCAATGCCGCCGCCCACCACCAGCAGATCGCAATGGGCATAAGCCTGTTCGTAGCGGTCGGGGTCAGCTTCGGTCGGGGCGCGACCCAGACCGGCCGAGGCACGGATCACCGGCTCGAACAGGTGTTTCCACGCCGCGCGCGGTTGCAGGAAGGTCTTGTAATAGAACCCTGCCGGCAGGAAGCGGGCGACGGCGTTGTTCACCACCCCCACATCGAATTCAAGGCTGGGCCAGTGGTTCTGGCTGGCCGCGGCCAGCCCCGGGAACAACTCGGTCGTGGTGGTGCGCTGGTTGGGTTCCAGCCGCGCACCCTGACCCAGATTGACCAGCGCGTTCGGTTCTTCCGCGCCCGAGGCGACGATGCCGCGGGGGCGGTGATACTTGAAGCTGCGCCCGACCAGCATCTGGTCATTGGCCAAAAGCGCCGAGGCCAGCGTATCGCCGGCAAAGCCCGCCATCCGCTTGCCGTTGAAGGTGAATTCATGGGCGGTCGCGCGGTCGATCAGCCGCCCGCCCCGTGCCAGACGCGTGCTCATTTCACGCCCTCCCAGTTCGGCCGGCGGGCCTTGATCTTTGCGACGATATCGGCGGGTGGCTCGGATGTCTGTGCCGGATAGGTGCCGAACACCTCAAGCGTGGCGGTGCAGCGCGCGGCCAGAAACCACTTGCCGCAGCCATAGGTGTGGCGCCACCGCTCGAAATGAACCCCCTTGGGGTTCTTCCGGGCAAACATGTAGGATTCGAACTGTTCGTCGGACGAGCCGGGACCGAAACGCTTCAGATGCGCTTCATGGCCCGGGCTCAGTTCCGTTTCCTCGGCCTTCACGCCGCAATAAGGACATTCGAGGATCAGCATGCGCTTGCGCTCCGGTCAGGCCGGGCGCAGGCGCCCGGTTCATTCGATGGGATAGACGACAGTCGGGCGGTTCGAGGAATCGGACGCGCCGCCGAAATTGCCCGAGGTGGCGATACCGGCCAGAACAAGGCACACCAGCGCGCCACAGGCGAAACCACCAATCTGCACGCGATATTTCCAGATCGACGCAATGTCCTTGTCGCGACGGGCGGCAAGCTGCTGTTTCGACGGCATACGCTTCCAGATCCAGGTTGCCGGATCGATCTTGAGTTCCTCGTCGTTGAGAAGCTCTTTCGACTTCTGGACGACACGGGAATTGTTCCAGCGTTCGTCGAGCTTGTATTTCTTGATGTCCGCCTGAACCCGAGCCTTGATCTGCTCGCGCGAGGGGATGTCGTCGATGAATGAGAACATGTCGGCGTCTCCAGAGAGTTGTAGTCAGGAGATACCGCATGAAGCGGCGGCGTCAAAGCGACACGGTAACGCGGGGGCATCAGTGTGCCACCCCTGCCGCAACCGATTCGTCGATGAAACGCCCCTCACGGAAGCGGTCCATGCCGAATTCGGCAGCAAGCGGCCCCGGCTCTCCCTTCGCCACCAGGTCCGCCATCGCCCAGCCCGAGCCCGGAATCGCCTTGAACCCCCCCGTGCCCCAGCCGCAGTTGATGAAACAATTGCCCAACGGCGTCTTCGAAAGGATGGGCGAGCGGTCGCCGGTCATGTCGACGATGCCGCCCCACTGACGCAGCATCTTCAGCCGGCTGATGATCGGGAATGTCTCGATCAGGGCGCGCAGCGTTTCCTCGATGTGGTGGAAGCTGCCGCGCTGGGTGAAATTGTTGAAACTGTCGGTGCCGCCGCCGATCACCAGCTCGCCCTTGTCGGACTGGCTCATGTAGCCGTGAACGGTGTTGGCCATCACCACGACATCGATGCAGGGCTTGATCGGTTCCGACACCAGCGCCTGAAGCGCCACCGCCTCGACCGGCAGGCGGAAGCCGGCCATTTCGGCCACCTGCCCCGAATGGCCCGCCACCACGATCGCCAGCTTCTTGGTGCCGATGAAGCCCTTGGTGGTCTCGACCCCGGTCACCTGCCCGCCCTGCTGGCGCACGCCCGTGACCTCGCATTGCTGGATGATGTCCATGCCCATGGCCGAGCAGGCCCGCGCATAGCCCCAGGCCACCGCGTCATGCCGCGCCGTGCCGCCGCGCTTTTGCAACAGCGCCCCCAGCACCGGATAGCGCGGCCCGTCGATGTTCATGATCGGCACCAGCCGCTTGACCTGTTCCGGGCCGATCCATTCGGTCTCGACGCCCTGCAACAGGTTCGCGTGGACCGTGCGCATGTAGCCGCGGACCTCATGATGGGTCTGGGCCAGCATCAGCAGGCCACGGGGGCTGAACATGACGTTGTAGTTCAGATCCTGGCTCAGCCCCTCATACAGGCTGCGCGCCTTTTCGTAGATCGCGGCCGAGGAGTCCTGAAGATAGTTCGACCGGATGATCGTCGTGTTGCGGCCGGTATTGCCGCCGCCCAGCCAACCCTTCTCGATCACCGCGACATTGGTGATGCCGTGGTTCTTGCCAAGGTAATAGGCCGTCGCAAGGCCATGACCGCCCGCCCCCACCACAATCACGTCATAGGACGACTTCGGCAGTGGCGAGGCCCAGGCCCGCTCCCACCCCGTATGATGGCGCATCGCCTCGCGGGCAATGGCGAAAACCGAATAGCGTTTCATGTGCCGACTCCCGTCTCGGGCCTTTCCCTGCGTTCTGGAACGGTGCGCGGAGATGGCCCCGTGCGCAAGCGGCACAATCGGCACAAATGCGACATCGCCCGTCAGCGGTGGCCCACCACGGGCGACAATGACGGAAATGGGACTTTTGCCCCGGACGCCGAGGCCCTACATGGGGGCAGTCAGCACGGGGGCCTTGATGGAAATGACGCTGTTCTGGATCCTTGCCGGGGCGATTGCCGCAGGCGTCGCCGCGCTGCTCGTGCTGTCGCTGCTGCGCGGGGGGCGATCGGACGAACCCGCCGCCGCCTTCGACATGCGCGTCTATCGCGACCAGCTGCAAGAGATCGAACGCGACCTTGCCCGCGGCACCATCGCCCCCGACGAAGCCGACCGGCTGAAAACGGAAGTCTCACGCCGCCTGCTGGATGCCGACCGGGCACTGAAGGCCGGGAATGGCGCCGGCGCCTCGCCGCGCGCCCTGACCCTTGCCGCGGCGGGCGGGATGGTGCTGGTGCTGGGCGGCGCAGTCGCGGCCTATCTCGATCTGGGGGCGCCCGGCTATGGAGACCGCCCGATGGCCGCCCGGCTGGCCGAGGCCGAAACCGCCTACCGCAACCGCCCTTCGCAGGCCGAAGCCGAGGCCGAGGCCGCCCGCACGGCCCGGTCGCCAACCCCCGCGGCCGATCCCGAATTCCTGATCCTTATGGACAAGCTGCGCAGCGCCGTCGCCGCCAACCCCGAAGACATCCGTGGCCAGGAACTTCTGGCCCGAAACGAGGCCGCCCTGGGCAATTTCGCCGCCGCCGCCGCCGCCCAAAGCCAGGTGATCGCGCTGAAAACCCCCGCCGACACTGCCGAGGATCACGCAGCACTCGCGGAACTGAAGATCATCGCCGCCGCCGGCATCGTCACCCCCGAGTCCGAATCCGCCCTGACCGAGGCGCTGCGGCGCGATCCGCAGAACGGCACCGCACGCTATTATTCCGGCCTGCTGCTGGCCCAGACCGGCCGGCCCGACATGGCGTTCAAACTGTGGCGCGGGCTGCTGGAAGGCTCGCAGCCCGGTGATCCGTGGATGCCGCCCTTGCGCGCCCAGATCGAGGAACTGGCCTGGCTCGCCGGGGTGAAATACGACCTTCCCCCCGAAACAGCCGCCACCCCCACCGGCCCCACAACCGCCGATATGCAGGCCGCGGCCGACATGTCCCCGGAAGAGCGCAAGGCGATGATCGAATCCATGGTCGAGGGCCTGAACACCCGCCTCGCCACCGAAGGCGGCACCGCAGCGGAATGGGCCCGCCTGATCGGCGCCCTCGGCATCCTCGGCCAGACCGACCGCGCCCGCGCCATCCACGCCGAGGCCCTGACCCGCTTCCAGGGCCGCGAGGCCGACCTCGCCGAAATCCGCGCCGCTGCCGAACGCGCAGGGCTCACACAATGATCCACGACGAGATCGCCGACTTCCTCGCCGCCCTGCCGCGCAGCGGCGCCATCGCCGGCCTCGACCTCGGCACCAAGACGATCGGCGTCGCGGTCTCCGACGGCCTGCGCCACATCGCAACCCCGCTGCTGACCATCCGCCGCACCAAATTCACCGAGGATGCGGCAAAACTTCAGGAAATCGTGACCAGCCGCGCCCTTGCCGGTCTGGTGCTCGGCCTGCCGCGGAACATGGACGGATCGGAAGGCCCAAGGGCGCAATCGACCCGCGCCTTCGCCCGCAACATCTCGCGCCTCATCCCGCTCCCGATCGGCTACTGGGACGAACGCCTCTCCACGGTCGCCGCCGAACGCGCGCTGATCGAGGCGGATACGTCCCGCAAACGTCGCGCCGAGGTGATCGACCACGTCGCCGCAGGCTATATCCTGCAAGGCGTGCTGGACCGCCTGGCTTGGCTCGAACGGGAGAGAAACAGGTGAAAGACGACCTCTGGACGCGGGACGAAATCGAAAGCCCCTGCGTGAAACTGTGCATGATCCACCCGGAAGAACGGATCTGCGTCGGCTGCCACCGCACCCTGGACGAGATCGCCGCCTGGTCACGCCTCTCCCCGGACGCCCGCCGCACGATCATGGCAGACCTGCCCGCCCGCGCGCCCCGCCTCGCGCGGCGCCGCGGCGGCCACGACGGCCGCACCACACGCTGACGCCCAAACCGCCCCTGACCCACGCGGCCTTGCCGGCATTCGACATCGCCACACCAAAAAAGCGGCCCTGCCCCTTTCAGTCTGGCCCAAATATCCTGCGGGGGTGCGGGGGTGCAAAACCCCCGCTCCGCCACCGGCCTCAGGCCGAAGCCGCCGCCGCCACATCCTCGGGCACGCCGATCGCGCGGGTGCCGGCCCCTTTCGCGATGCGCTTGATCATCCCCGACAGGGCCTTGCCGGCGCCGATCTCCCAGAACTCGGTCACGCCTGCATTCTCCATCCAGATCACGCTTTCGCGCCAGCGCACTGCCCCCGTGACCTGCGCCACCAGAAGCGCGCGGATGCGGTCGGGCTCGCTGACCGCCTCGGCGCGGACATTCACCACCACCGGGCAGACCGGCGCCTCGATCGCCACCGCCGCCAGCGCCTCGGACATCACGCTGGCCGCGTGCTGCATCAGCGCGCAATGGAAAGGCGCGCTGACCGGCAACAGGATCGCACGCTTGGCACCCCGCGCCTTGGCGATCTCGACCGCACGTTCCACCGCGGCCTTGTGGCCTGACACCACCACCTGCGCCGGATCGTTGTCGTTGGCTGCCTGACAGACCTCGCCCTCGGCCGCCTCATGCGCCACCTCGACCACGGTCTCGTAATCCAGACCCAGCAGCGCCGCCATCGCGCCCACGCCCACCGGCACCGCCTCTTGCATCGCCTGACCGCGCACCCGCAGCAGCCGCGCCGTATCAGCCAGCTTCAGCGATTTCGCCGCACACAGCGCCGAATATTCCCCCAGCGAATGCCCCGCCACGAACGAGGCGGTGGCGATCCCCAGCCCCTCGGCCTCCAGCGCGGCCAGGGCCGCCATCGAGGTCGCCATCAGCGCGGGCTGCGCGTTCTGCGTCAGCGTCAGCTCGTCGATCGAGCCGTCCCAGATCAGCGCCGACAGCTTCTCGCCCAGCGCCTCGTCGACTTCCTGAAAGACGGCACGCGCCGCCGGATAGCTTTCGGCAAGCGCCCGGCCCATGCCGATGGTCTGGGCACCCTGCCCCGGGAAAACGAATGCGCGGCTCATGGCTGTGATCTCCTTTCTTCTGCCCCGGCCATACCCTCTGCCGCCTGCCCGCGCAATCGCGGGGCCGGGGCCTGCGCGCTTGCGCCCCGGCCCCCACCACCGCCAGCTGGCGCAGGTCTTGCAGCGCCGCCACACCCGCGCCATCTGGCCCGGACGATTGGCGCCGACGCGGACATAATCCTGCCCAACTGCGCCGATAAGGGCAGATTGGTTAACCTTTGTCGGCTAGCGATGGGTGTCGGCTAGCGATGGTCGGACAAGGCAGCGCGGGGGCGGCCGGAGCGGGCGGATGATCGAATTCGAAACTGTCAGCAAATCGTTCTGGACCGGAAAGCAGCGCAAGGTCATCCTTGACCGGGCCTCGTTCCGGGTCGAACTGGGCAACTCTCTGGGCATCCTTGCCCCCAACGGCACCGGCAAGAGCACGATCATCAACATGATGGCCGGGCTGGAAAAACCCGACGAAGGTCGGATCCTGCGCCGCTCGCGCATCTCGTTTCCGCTGGGCTTCATGGGCGGCGTGGTCTCACGCCACACCGCGACCGAAAACGCCCGCTACATCGCCCGGCTTTACGGGCTTGACCCGGACTATGTCGAAGGTTTCTGCCGCTGGCTCTGCGGCATCGGTGAATATTTCGACATGCCGGTGGGCACCTATTCGTCCGGCATGAAGGCCCGGCTGTCCTTCGCGCTGATGCTGGCGATCGAGTTTGACATTTACCTGATCGACGAGGGGATGCCCTCTACGACGGATGTAGCCTTCAATCGAAAGGCGGGAACCCTTTTGCGCGAGAGGCTGCGACAGTCTACGGTCGTCATCGTCTCGCATCAGCCATCGGTGCTGGAAAAGTTCTGCCGCTCGGCCGCCGTGCTGCGACATGGCCGGCTTTACATGTTCGACACGCTTGAGGAAGCGAAACGTCTTTATGACTATGAAGCTCAAGGCTAGACGGTTCCGCATCCAGCCGGCCGATCAGGCGCCCCTGCCCGCCCCCGAACCGGGTCCGGCCGCGGCGGCCAATGCCGGCGTGGCGCCGCCCGCAGACGAGCCCGGCACCGACATCGATGCCGTCCGGCGCGAGGGGTTGACCGCACGTCAGTTGCGCATGGCCCGGCGGATCGCACAGAAGGAAGGGCTGACCGCCAGTTCCGACCACGAGGCCGTGGTTCTGCTGCGCCGGGCCGGCATCGACCCGTTCCAGCGCGGCAGCCTGCTTGATGCCGCCTCGGCGGACCGGCCGGCCCATGGCCGTGCGCTGGCGCTCAGCGATGGGGGGGCGGCGCTGCCCGATACGGCGCCGCCGCTCGTCCTGCCGTCCCCCGAAGCCCGGGCCGAAGAGGGTCAGGCCGATGCGATCATGCGCATCCAGCGCGACATCGCCCGCAGGCGGCGGCGCAAGCTGGCGCTGCTGGCGGCGCGGCTGGCGTTTTTCGTGCTGCTGCCGACAATTCTTGCAGGCTACTACTATTACCAACTGGCGACGCCGCTTTTTGCCACGAAATCCGAATTCGTGATCCAGCAGGCGGAAAATCCGGCCTCGGTCGGGGGGATCGGCGGGCTGTTGTCGGGAACACAGTTCGCCACAGCGCAGGACAGCATGGCCGTTCAGGGCTATCTGCAATCGCGCGAGGCGATGCAGCGGCTGGATCGCGACATCGGCTTTCGTCCACATTTCAGCCAAGAGGGGATCGACCCGATCCAGCGGCTTGCCCCCGATGCCACCGCCGAGGACGCTTATCGGCTTTACACAAAGACGGTAAAGATCGCCTACGATCCGACCGAAGGTATCGTGAAGCTTGAGGTCCGCGCCACCGATCCCGAAACCTCGGTCGCCTATGCCACGGCGCTGATTTCCTATGCCGAGGAACAGGTCGACCATCTGACCCAGCGCCTGCGCGAGGATCAGATGGCGGGGGCCCGCCAGATCTATGACGAGGCCGAGGCCAAGATGCTGGCCGCCCAGCAGCGGGTGGTGACGCTTCAGGAACGCTTCAAGGTGCTGTCCTCCGAGGTCGAGGTTTCGCTGATCGCCAGCCAGTTGGGCCAGCTGGAAAGCCAGTTGATGACCGAACGGCTGTCGCTTCAGCAGATGCAGTCGAACGCGCAGCCGAACCCCGCCCGGATGGAGCCTGTCCGCCGCCGTATCGCAGCCCTTGAGGCCGAGGTGGCCACCGCCCGCGCCCGGCTGACCGAGGACGGCAAGGACGGGCTGTCGCTGGCCAAGGTGCAGGGCGAATTGCTGGTGGCGCAATCCGACGTGACGACGCGGCAGCTTTTGCTCGCGCAGGCGCTGGAGGCGCTGGAAACCGCGCGGGTCGAAGCACATCGCCAGACCCGCTATCTCTCGCTGTCGGTGCGCCCGGTGTTGCCGGACGAACCCGCCTACCCGCGCGCATTCGAAAACACGCTGGTGGTGATGCTGATTTTTGCGGGGATTTATCTGATGATCTCGATGACGGTGGCGATCCTGCGTGAACAGGTCTCGGCCTGAGACGGGGGCCGGGGCGCCCCTTTGAGGCGATCCGCGAAACGACGGGCCGCGCAGACGGCTGTCGCGGCGGGCGGGCCTTCGGCTGGTCCGACGGCCGAAAGACCGGGGTGACTCGTCGGGGTTTCGCGCCCCCTGCGGGCGCACAAGGCCATGTCGGGCGCGGTCAGGCGCCGCCGCCTTCCAGATCGATCATCACCATCGTCCGGGCGCGGCTGACCCGGTGTTTCACCGGGCCCTCCGCACAACGGCAGATCCGCGCGGCATCCTCGGAGCTTTCGCCCGGCATCACGACCAGGATCAGGATCTCGCGGGAATCAACTGGCAGCCGCTCGATCGCCGCCATCAACTCGCGGCCCGGCACTGCCCATTCCTGCAAGGGCTGCACCGACATCTCGCCCGACACGCAATCGGCGACGCCGGTCCGCTCTCGGGCGCGGATATGGCTGCGGATGTGGAAGGTGTTGCGCAGGATGGTGAACAGCCACGCACGCAGCCGGGTGCCCGACTGGAACTTGTCGACATTGGCAAGCGCCTTCAGCAGCGTTTGCTGCACCAGATCGCTGGCATCGGCCTGAGTGCGGGTCAACGACCGGGCATAGGCGCGCAGGGCCGGAATAAGATCGACGACATCGGGAATGATCGATTGCGGATGGGTCTGGTCCGTCACGGGCCGCTTCTGGCTCTGGTTGGCCTCCGGTGCGGCAATCACCGTCGCGTTTCGGGGCCGGTTCCGGCTTTGGCGTTGCGCAGGGCCGCCGGTCCCGGCAAGCCTTGGATCAGGGTGCAGGCAGCAGGTCCGATGGTGACAGGGCAGGATCAGGAAACGGAAGCGGCAGCCGGGCAGGACGACCTGCATCAGCAGAGCCAGCAGCTCTTGCGCGCGATCGAAGCGGGAAGGGGCCCGCGCCCATTCCGGGGCTGGCACGCCGACTGGCCCATGCGCTGGCGCTGCGCGAAGGCGCCGCGGCGGTGCCCCCGCCGCCTGCCGGCACCCACAAGGGCGACTGACCCAAGGCAGACAACGCGGCCCCCCGAAAGGGCCGTCCTGGTGCCGCGGATCATGACGGCCGCGGGCCGAGGCTTTGCCGCTTGCGGATCAGGTCCAGCAGATGGCCAAACCTGTCGTCGGACGCCGCCTCGGTCGGGTGCGCCAGCGTCAGGTCATAAGCCCGCCTGAGACTGCATTCGACCTGCCATCGAACCAGAGCTGCCGCCTGATCGTCCTGCATGACTGGGATCATTGCCTCGGGTCCGCTTCTTGCGCCTGTCCGATCACAAGCGTCCGGTTCGGGAATTGTTCCCCGCATCCCTTCCAGACCAGACGGCCCCTCTGGCGCGATGGGCCACAGGGCTGTGCCTGCTTTCAATGACTTGTCAGGCCGGCGCATGGCACCCGCCCTGCCTGAAGGCGCGCATGGATGCCCCCGCCCCAAGACGCTGCGGGCCGCGCCCCATCCTGCCGCCGGGAAACCCTGCCCCGCCTTTGACCATCACGCATCCCCCGGCCAATCCGCTTTGGGAAAGCAAACAGCCCGCATCCGGCACGGGTTCCCGCCAGCGCCACAGGTTTTCGCGCGGCAGGCTGACGGCGGGAAACCGCGGTTTACGACAGGCCGCGCAAGAGGCGCGGCGCTATAAATGCCGGTGCCCGATCCCGGTATGCAGCATCTGGCCCGCCGGATCCTCGGCGGGGATGATCGAAAAGGCAAGGACCGCCTCGGTCCGCAGCAGCGCCTCTGCCAGACGATCCGCGCCCGCTTCCGACCGGCAATAGGCCGAGGCCCCCAGTTCCAGCCGGTCGTTGGGCCGGCTGTGGCTGCGGCTGACCGCGCGAATGCGCAAGCCTTCGCGCCGCAGGATTTCGCGCAGCTCTGCCGCGCCAAAACCAGAGCTTCCGGCGACGATCACCCGCAGGCGGATCTCGGATCGCACCGGCAGAAGGGCAAAGATGATCCGCATCACCACCAGCACGATCAGCGTGGCCGCCGTTCCCGCCACCGCCAGCCAATACATGCCGACGCCATAGACGATGCCCAGCGCCGAGGCGATCCAGAGCGAGGCGGCCGTGGTCAGCCCATGAACCGAGGCCCCCTCGCGGAAGATCACGCCTGCGCCCAGAAAGCCGATCCCGGTCAGGATGCCATGCGCCATCCGCGAGGGGTCGGACACAAGCTGCGTGCCGGGCATGAAATTCGCCGTCCATTCGCCCTGACGCGCCGCGGCAAGGGTCAGGATCGTGGCCGCGAAACAGACCAGCGCATGGGTCCGCAGCCCGGCGGGCTTGCCGCGCACCTCTCGGTCCAGTCCGATCAGCAGACCCGTCACAAGGCTGCTCAGCATCGGGGCCGCGATGTCCTGCGCAAGGAAACTCTGGAAGATGTCATTCATCGGGCGCACCGGCATTGGGGGTGGTTCCGCGGATGATGGACCGCGACGATGCCGGGTTGCAAACAGGAAGCGTCCGGCAGCGCGCGCCCGATCCGAAGGCCCGCCCCGATGCGGCACAGGGCGAACGCAATGGCCCCGCGGACGGGGTGTGTCCACGGGGCTGCAAGTTCTCGGACCGCGGGCAGACAGCCCGTCACTGGGGCCGCAAGGGGGAAGTCAGCGCAGGCCGAGAAAAGACAGGATCGCGATGACGATCACGATCAGGCCGACGAAATAGATGATGCTGTTCACGGGTCTTGCGCCTTGGATGCTGGCCGGACGGGATACCGGATCGATCAAACCGGCTGCGGCACGCCCGGCGCGGCAAGGCCCCGCGCAGCTAGCCGCGGTGCCCCGCCAGTTCGGCGCTGAGGCCTGCCTTCCATCGCCGGGACGCAGACCTGCCCGAAGGATCGACGGCCCGCGCGCCCGAGACAGGACACCGAAGCGGACGGCACGCCCCCCTGCGTGCCGTTTTCCTTGGCATCTGCCGCAAGATGATGATCCGGCCGCCCCCTTCGTGGCGCGGCGCTTGCGACAAATGCCGCTTTGCGAGAAACATCGCCTGTGGGGATTGCGCCGCACCAAGCTCCGCAGCTTGGCCCGAAAGCCCGGATGGTCCCACGCGACGCTTTGGAAATGTTCCCGCACATCGGCGCGAGACGCCACAGGTCAGCGACTTTTTTCCCGTCATTCCAATCGCTTTCAGCAAGACACCGCCGATCCGCGCAAAGGCCCCGTGGCAGGCTGCCGCTGACGAAACCGCACCGCGTCCCGCGTGTTGGCGTCACAGCAGGCCACAGGGCTCTGTGCAAATGTCGCTTTCTTGGCGAAAGGATCGCAAGATGAAGAAAATGATCGCCCTCTCGGCCATTCTGGCCACTTCGACCGCGCTTTCGGCGCTGGCGCAGGATGCTACGACCACAACACCGCCGCCCGCGGCCGGCACGACAACCGATACCGCGCCCGATACCATGCCGGATACGGGCACCACGATGGACCCCGGCACGACCGGACGCACCGTGCCGCCGACGGCGACCGACACGGCGCCGATGGGCAGCGACACGACCACGACCGCCGAGATGCAGGTGCCCGAGGGCTTTACCCTTTACACCGGCACGCCGATGACGGCCGAGGATCTGCGCGATGCCGAGGTCTATTCGATGAACGACGAGTCGGTCAGCAGCATCTCGGATCTGGTTCTGGCCGATGATGGCAAGATCGATCAGGTGGTGTTCGACGTGGGCGGCTTCCTTGGGATCGGGGCGCGCAACGTGGCGGTGCCGTTCGAGGATCTGCGGATCTACACCGACGCCGACAACAGCGATGTCCGCATCCATGTGCCGATGACGCGCGACGAGCTTGAGGCGCTGCCGGAATATACCGCGGTCGAATGATCGCGCCCTGACATGGCGCGGCGCGCGGGGCAACCCGCGCGCCGCTTGCCATCCGGGCCAAGGGCGCCGGGCAGCAATGCAGCGCCACCTTGCCGATGTTCGTTTCGGGCAAAATCGCACATTTCCGAAAATTCCGATTGACAAAACGCCGCAGCTCCGGCCCTCTCGATTGGCCGGAGGAGGAGGCGTATCGTGGCAGCGGACAGGACCGGGGCGACCCCGGTCGATATCTTCATCATTGGCGGCGGGATCAACGGCTGCGGTATCGCCCGCGACGCCGCCGGCCGCGGGCTGAGCGTGACGCTGGCCGAGATGGGCGATCTGGCGCAGGCGACCTCGTCGGCGTCGACAAAGCTGTTCCACGGCGGGTTGCGCTATCTGGAATATTTCGAATTCCGCCTTGTTCGCGAAGCCCTTGAAGAACGCGAGACGCTGCTTGTCGCCATGCCGCACATCGCCTGGCCGATGCGCTTCGTGCTGCCGTGGCAGCCCGACATGCGGTTCGAAAGCGACACGCCGGCCTCGCGGCTGCTGGCGCGGCTGATGCCCTGGATGAAGGGGCGCCGGCCGGCCTGGCTGATCCGGATGGCGCTGGAAACCTATGACCGGCTGGGCGGACGCAAGATCCTGCCGGCGGCGCGGGCGGTGGATCTTACACGGGAAGCCGCAGGCGTCCCGCTGAAACGCAAATTCACGAAAGGCTGGGAATATTCCGATTGCTGGGTCGAGGATTCCCGACTGGTGGTCTTGAACGCCCGCGATGCCGCGGCGCGCGGCGCCACCATTCTGACCCGCACCAAGGTGACGGCGGCCGCGCGGCAGGGCGATCTGTGGCATGTCACCACCGAGGGGCCGGACGGCCCGCGCAGCCATCTTGCCCGGGCGCTGGTCAATGCCGGCGGCCCCTGGGTCGGGCAGGTGATCCGCGACACGCTGCATCTGCCGACAACCGAGGGCGTGCGACTTGTCCGCGGCAGCCATATCGTCACCCGCCGCCTGTTCGACCACGACCGCTGCTATTTCTTTCAGGGCACCGATGGGCGGATCGTCTTTGCCATCCCCTACGAGACCGATTTCACCCTGATCGGCACCACCGACCGCGACCATGACGGCCCGCCCGAAACCGCCACCTGCACCGAGGCCGAACAGGATTACCTGTGCGCCTTCGTCTCGGACTATTTCGAACGCCCGGTGACGCGCGCCGACATCGTCTGGACCTATTCGGGCGTGCGCCCGCTGTATAACGATGGCGCGACATCAGCGACGGCGGCGACGCGGGATTATGTGCTGTCGGTTGATCGCAACGGGCCGCCGCTGCTGAATGTGTTCGGCGGCAAGATCACCACCTATCGCCGGCTGGCCGAAAGTGCGCTGGCAAGGCTGCATCCGTTTCTTCCGCAGGAAACCGGGCCATGGACCGCGCGTGTCCCCCTGCCCGGCGGCGACTTTCCGGTGGATGGCGCGGCACGGCTTGTGACCGACCTGCTGGCGACCCATGGATTCCTGACCCCGGCATGGGCGCAACGGCTGGTCCGGGCCTATGGCACCGAGGCGCAAAAGATTCTTGGAACATCGCGCAATGCGCTTGATCTGGGACAGGACTTCGGTGCTACCCTGACCGAGGCCGAGGTGCGCTGGCTGATGGAGCAGGAATACGCCCGGCGCGCCGAAGATGTGGTCTGGCGGCGCGGCAAGCTGGGGCTGCGGATGACGGAAGACCAGATTGCGGTGCTGGACGGCTGGATGATGGCCGCAGCCCGCGAAAGCCAAGACCCGGCACCAAGCCGGGCGGCGAAGGGGGGAGAATGACGCTGGAACTCTGCGGGGTTTCGCGCGTGGTCGAGGGGCGGGTTCATATCCACCCCACCGACCTCGTGCTTCAAGGTGGCACGATGAACGTGCTGCTGGGTCCGACTCTGTCGGGCAAGACCAGCCTGATGCGGCTGATGGCCGGGCTGGATGTGCCCAGCGCGGGGCAGATCTTCTGGAACGGGCAGGATGTGACGGGCCAGCGCGTGCAGGACCGCCGCGTGGCGATGGTCTATCAGCAGTTCATCAACTACCCTTCGATGACGGTTTACGACAACATCGCCTCGCCGCTGCGGCTTCAGGGTCGCAAAAAGGCCGAGATCGACCGCGACGTGCGCGCCGTGGCCGAGATGCTGAAGCTGACCCCGATGCTGGACCGCAAGCCGCTGCAACTGTCGGGCGGTCAGCAGCAACGCTGCGCGCTGGCCCGCGCGCTGGTGAAAGGCGCGGGTCTGGTGCTGCTGGACGAACCGCTGGCCAACCTCGACTACAAGCTGCGCGAGGAGTTGCGGCTGGAAATCCCCCGCATCTTCGAGGCTTCCGGCGCGATCTTCGTCTATGCCACCACCGAACCCGAAGAGGCCCTTCTGCTGGGCGGCAACACCGCAACGCTGTGGGAAGGGCGCGTGACCCAGTTCGGGCCGACACCTCAGGTCTATCGCCAGCCCGCCTGCGCCATCACCGCGCGGGTGTTCAGCGATCCGCCGATGAATTTCGTGCCCGTCACCAAGACCGGCCATCGGCTGAACCTTGGTCATCTGGCCAGTGCCCCGGCCGAGGGCGCCTTCGCGGCCCTGCCCGATGGCCGCTATCTGGCGGGGTTCCGCGCCAACCATCTGGCCTTGAAACGCCATTCCGGCCGCGCGGTGGAATTTGCCTGCCGGATCTCGGCCACCGAGATCACCGGATCGGAAAGTTTCCTGCATCTGGCACATGGGCCGGATCTTTGGGTGGGTCTGGTGGGGGGCGTGCATGACATCGCGCCGGGAACCGAAGTCTCGGTATGGCTTGATCCCGCGCATGTCTATCTGTTCGACGAGGCGGGGGCGCTGGTGGCGCCCGCCGCCTATGCCGCCGCGGCCTGAGGAGGGGCAGATGGCCGAGATCACGCTTTCCAAGCTCGCCCACAGCTACTTCGCGAAACCCCGGGGCGAGGCCGACTTTGCGCTGAAGGAAATGGATCACGTCTGGCAGGACGGCGGCGCCTATGCGCTGCTGGGCGCCTCGGGCTGTGGCAAGACCACGCTTCTGAACATCATCTCGGGGCTGGTCACGCCGTCGCAGGGCCGCGTGCTGTTTGGCGGCCGCGACGTGACCCGCGCCCCCACGGCCGAGCGGAACATCGCGCAGGTGTTCCAGTTTCCCGTGGTCTACGACACGATGACCGTGCGCGAGAACCTGGCCTTTCCGCTGAAGAACCGCGGGCGCGACGCGGCCTATGTCGCGCGGCGGGTGGATCAGATCGCAAAGATGATCGGGATGGAGTCTGCGCTGGATCGCCGCGCGCAGGGTCTGACCGCCGATGCCAAGCAGAAGATCAGCCTTGGCCGCGGCATGGTGCGCGAGGATGTGAACGCGATCCTGTTCGACGAGCCGCTGACCGTGATCGACCCCCACATGAAATGGGAATTGCGCACCCAGTTGAAGCAGTTGCACCGCGAATTCGGCCATACGATGATCTATGTCACCCATGACCAGACCGAGGCGCTGACCTTCGCGGACAAGGTCGTGGTGATGCACGAGGGCCGCGTGGTCCAGACCGGCACCCCCGAAGAGCTGTTCGAAACGCCGGAACACACCTTTGTGGGCTACTTCATCGGCTCGCCGGGGATGAACCTGTTCGACGCCGAGGTTCAGGGCGAAACCGCACGGGTGAACGGGATCGACGTGCCCCTGGGCGCCGCCTATCCCGCGCTGCGCGGCCGGGTGCAGATCGGCATCCGCCCCGAGTTCGTCTCTTTGGCGGCAGAGGGCCTGCCCGTCACCGTCACCCGGGTCGAAGACGTGGGCCGCCACCGCATCCTGCGCGCCGAGGCGTTCGGGCGGCCGGTGAACCTGCTGCTGCCCGAAGGCGAGGCCGCCGCCACGGGGCAGACGCGGCTGCGGCTGGCACCGGAAAAGATCAACGTCTATGCCGACGACTGGCGGGTGAAGCCTCTCGGCCAGCAGAGGGGCGCCTGATGGACAAGTCGCAGAACAACCGCGCGTGGTTTCTGGTGCTGCCGGTGCTGGTCCTTGTGGCCTTTTCGGCGGTGATCCCGCTGATGACGGTGGTCAACTATTCTGTGCAGGACACCTTCGGCAACAACGCCTTCTTCTGGGCGGGGCTGGAATGGTTCGAGGAAATCATCACCTCGGAGCGTATCCACGCCGCCCTTGGCCGGCAGGTGCTGTTCACCGCGATCATTCTGGCGATCCAGGTGCCGCTGGGCATCTTTGTGGCGCTTCACATGCCGAAAAAGGGCTTCTGGGCCAGCCTGTGCCTGATCCTGATGGCGATGCCGCTGCTGATCCCGTTCAACGTGGTGGGCACGATCTGGCAGATCTTCGGCCGGGTGGACATCGGCCTTCTGGGGCGGGTGCTGACGGCGCTGGGCTTTGACTATAATTACACCAGCGACTGGCTGGATGCCTGGGCCACGGTGATCGTGATGGATGTCTGGCACTGGACCTCGCTGGTGGCGCTTTTGTGCTACGCGGGCCTGCAATCCATCCCCGAGGCTTATTATCAGGCCGCCAAGATCGATCAGGCAAGCCGTTGGGCGGTGTTTCGCCATATCGAATTGCCCAAGATGCGGGGCGTCCTGCTGATTGCGGTTCTGCTGCGGTTCATGGACAGTTTCATGATCTATACCGAACCCTTCGTGGTCACCGGCGGCGGCCCGGGCAATGCCACCACCTTCCTGTCCATCGATCTGGTGAAAATGGCGATCGGCCAGTTCGACCTTGGCCCGGCGGCGGCGTTCTCGATCATCTACTTCCTTGTCATCCTTCTGATTTCATGGGTGTTCTACACCGTGATGACCAACCTCGACCGAGAGACGAAATGATGCGCGCCCCCATGCAGGAGACCCGGACATGAAGCGGCCCGGCTCTGCCATCGTGATGACGCTTTATCTTCTGTTCCTGATGGTCCCGGTCTACTGGCTGGTCAACATGAGCCTGAAGACCAATGCCGAGATCACCCGCACGTTCACGCTCTGGCCGCAGGATCTGACGTTCCAGAACTATGTGACGATCCTGACGGATCCCTCGTGGTATATGGGCTATGTCAATTCGCTGACCTATGTGGCGATGAACACGGTGATTTCAATCACCGTCGCCCTGCCCGCGGCCTATGCGTTTTCGCGCTACAGGTTTCTGGGCGACAAGCATCTGTTCTTCTGGCTGCTGACCAACCGAATGGCGCCGCCCGCGGTTTTTGCGCTGCCGTTCTTCCAGCTTTATTCGTCGGTGGGTCTGTTTGACACCCATATCGCGGTGGCACTGGCGCATTGTCTGTTCAACGTGCCGCTGGCGGTCTGGATTCTGGAAGGGTTCATGCGCGGCGTGCCCAGGGAAATCGACGAAACCGCCTATATCGACGGCTATTCCTTTCCCCGCTTCTTCGTGCGGATCTTCATGCCACTGATCGCAAGCGGTGTGGGGGTGGCGGCCTTTTTCTGCTTCATGTTCAGCTGGGTGGAACTGCTGTTGTCGCGAACGCTGACCTCGGTCAATGCCAAGCCGATTGCCGCCACGATGACGCGGACGGTTTCGGCCTCGGGGCTGGATTGGGGGGTTCTGGCGGCGGCGGGGGTTCTGACGCTGATTCCGGGCGGGCTGGTGATCTGGTTCGTGCGCAATTACATCGCCAAGGGCTTTGCCCTGGGGAGGGTATGAGACATGGAATGGATGGCCTGGACCATGCCCACGGCGGCCTTTTTCGGCACAATCGCCGCGCTTTTGCTGGTGATGACGCTGCTTGCGATCTTCCGGCCAGAGGTGCCCCGGCGCGGGATACTGACGATCGAGACGACGCGTGGCGACCGGCTGTTCATCACGCTTCTGGGGTCTGCCTTCATCTGCCTTGGCTGGCTCTTTTTCTTCGGCGCCCCTCTTTGGGGGGCACTGATCTGCTGCCTGATCTATGCCGCGGCGGTGTTCCGCTGGGTCTAGGCCGGGAAATCACCTAACTGGTCCGACAGTCTTTGGGAGGAGACGACAATGAGACTTCAACACACATCCACCGCCATGGCGTTGGCGCTGATGGCGCTTGGCGCCCCGGCATGGGCCGACATGGATGCGGCGAAAGCCTTCCTTGACGCCGAAATCGGGGACATGTCCGCACTTTCGCGCGCGGAACAGGAAGCCGAAATGCAATGGTTCATCGATGCCGCGGCGCCGATGGCCGGAATGGAAATCAAGGTGGTGTCGGAAACCATCACCACCCACGAATACGAATCCAAGGTGCTTGCCCCGGCTTTCACCGCCATCACCGGGATCAAGGTCACCCATGACCTGATCGGTGAAGGCGATGTGGTGGAAAAGCTGCAAACGCAGATGCAATCGGGCGAAAACATCTATGACGCCTATATCAATGACAGCGACCTGATCGGCACCCACTGGCGCTATAAACAGGCGCGCAGCCTGACCGAATGGATGGCCGGCGAGGGCAAGGACGTCACCAACCCCAACCTTGACCTGAACGATTTCATCGGGCTGAAATTCACCACCGGCCCGGATGGCGAGCTTTACCAGCTTCCCGACCAGCAATTCGCCAACCTTTACTGGTTCCGCTACGACTGGTTCAACGACGAAAAGACCAAGGCCGATTTCAAGGCGAAATACGGCTATGACCTTGGCGTTCCGCTGAACTGGTCGGCATACGAGGATATCGCCGAGTTCTTCACCGGCCGCGACATGTCTTATCTGGGCGGGCCGAAAAGCGCCTATGGCAACATGGATTACGGCAAGAAAGACCCCAGCCTTGGCTGGCGCTTCACCGATGCCTGGTTGTCGATGGCGGGCATGGGCGACAAGGGCGAACCGAACGGCCTGCCGGTCGATGAATGGGGCATCCGCGTCAACGAGAACTCGCAGCCGGTGGGCTCTTGCGTGACGCGCGGCGGCGCCACCAATGACGCGGCGGCGGTCTATGCGATCACCAAATATATCGAGTGGTTGCAGAAATATACGCCCCCCGCGGCTGCCGGCATGACCTTCTCGGAGGCGGGTCCGGTGCCCGCACAGGGCGACATCGCGCAGCAGATGTTCTGGTATACCGCCTTTACCGCCGACATGGTGGGCGACAATGCCAAGGCCGTGCTGAACGAGGACGGCACCCCCAAATGGCGCATGGCCCCCAGCCCCCACGGCGCCTATTGGGAAGACGGGATGAAGGTGGGCTATCAGGATGCCGGTTCCTGGACGCTGATGGAATCCACCCCGGTGGACCGCGCCAAGGCCGCCTGGCTTTACGCGCAGTTCGTGACCTCGAAGACGGTCGATGTGAAGAAATCGCACACCGGCCTGACCTTCATCCGCGAATCCACCGTGCAGCACGACAGCTTCACCGAACGCGCGCCGAAGCTGGGCGGTCTGGTCGAGTTCTATCGCTCGCCCGCCCGGGTGCAATGGTCGCCCACCGGCACCAACATCCCCGATTATCCGAAGCTGGCACAGCTTTGGTGGCAGAATATCGGCGATGCGTCCTCGGGGGCCAAGTCGCCGCAAGAGGCGATGGATGCGCTGTGCGAACAGCAGGAACGGGTGCTGGAACGGCTGGAACGCGCCGGCGTCCAGGGCGACCTTGGCCCGAAGATGAACGAGGTTCAGGACGCGCAATACTGGCTGGATCAGCCCGGCTCGCCGGTGGCCAAGCTGGACAACGAAGATCCCACGCCGGAAACCATCAACTATGACGAGCTGATCAAGTCCTGGCAGAAGTGACCCGGAAGGGGGCGGGCACGCGGCCCGCCCCCTGCTTCCTTTTCGCGAAGCCGCCCTTGCGGGACGCTTCGCCAAGAAGAAGCTGCGGACGGTGATCCATGAGCTACATCCTTGCCATCGACCAGGGCACCACCTCGTCGCGCGCCATCCTGTTCGACGGCGCGCTGCGACTGGTGGCGCAGGCACAGGAAGAATTTCCCCAGATCTATCCCGCGCCGGGCTGGGTCGAACATGATCCCCGGGATCTGTGGTCCTCGGTTGCGACGGTGGCGCGGGCGGCGGTGGACCGCGCCGGCATCGACGCCCGAGAGATCGCGGCCATCGGCATCACCAACCAGCGCGAAACCGCGCTGATCTGGGATCGCGCCACCGGCCAGCCGATCCACAACGCCATCGTATGGCAGGATCGGCGGACGGCAGATCTGTGCCGCGATCTGGTGACTGCGGGACACGAGACCACGATCACCGCGCGGACGGGGTTGCTGCTGGACCCCTATTTCTCGGCCACCAAGGTCAAGTGGCTGCTGGACCATGTCGAAGGCGCGCGGGCGAAGGCCGAAGCCGGCGAATTGCTGTTCGGCACCGTCGACACCTTCCTGATCTGGAAGCTGACCGGCGGTCGGGCGCATGTGACCGATGCCACCAATGCCGCGCGGACGATGCTGTTCGACATCGGCCGCGGGGTCTGGGACGCCGAGATCTGCGGCCTTCTGGGCGTGCCGATGGCAATGCTGCCAGAGGTGAAGGATTGCGCCGCCCCCTTCGGCATGACCCGCGCCGACCTGTTCGGCCATGAGATCCCCATTCTGGGCGTCGCGGGCGATCAGCAGGCCGCCACCTGCGGGCAGGCCTGTTTCCGCCCCGGCATGATGAAATCGACCTATGGCACCGGCTGCTTTGCGCTGCTGAACACCGGGGCCGAACAGGTGACCAGCCGCAACCGCCTGCTGACCACCATCGCCTATCAGCTGGGGGGCCAGCGGACCTATGCGCTGGAAGGCTCGATCTTCATTGCGGGGGCGGTGGTGCAATGGCTGCGCGACGGGCTGAAACTGATCCGCGAGGCGGGCGAGACACACGCGCTGGCGCTGTCGACCGATCCGGGGCAGGATCTGATGATCGTGCCGGCCTTCACCGGCCTTGGGGCGCCCTGGTGGAAGCCAGAGGCGCGCGGGGCGGTCTTTGGTCTGACGCGCAATTCGGGGCCCGCGGATTTCGCCCGCGCCGCGCTGGAAAGCGTGGGCTATCAGACCCGCGACCTGCTGGAAGCGATGCGCGCGGACTGGGGCGCGGGGGCCGAAGGCGTGCTGCGGGTCGATGGCGGAATGAGTGCCTCTGACTGGACGATGCAGTTTCTGGCCGACATCATCGGCGCCCCGGTCGACCGGCCCGTGATGCGCGAGACGACAGCACTGGGGGCGGCGTGGCTGGCGGGGATGCAGGCCGGGCTTTACCCCGGCCCGGACGAATTCGCCGCCAACTGGGCGCTGGATCGCCGGTTCGAGCCGCGGATGGATGAAGCGACACGGTCAACGAAATACGCCCGCTGGGGGCGTGCGGTGCAGGCGGTGATGGCGGTATGACCCCTTTTGGCATCGCGGCCCCGGGCCGCATCCTTTTCGGCCGGGGCGAGGCCGCCCGCGCGGCCGGGCTGATCGCGGGCTTTGGCGCGCGTGTGCTGCTGGTGCATGGCGCAAGCCCCGCGCGGGCCGGCTGGCTGATCACGGCGCTGACAGATGCGGGCGTCGAGGTGCTTTCGCTGGGCTGCGCGGGCGAGCCCGATCTGCCGACGCTGGACGAGGCGCTGGCCACCGCCCGGCCCTTTCAGCCGCAGGTGGTGGCGGGGCTGGGTGGCGGCGCGGCGCTGGATCTGGCCAAGGCCCTGGCCGCGCTGGGGCCTGCGCCCGACGGGCCGATGGAACATCTGGAAGTGGTGGGCCGGGGCCGGCCTCTGGTGGCACCGCCCCTGCCCTTCGTGGCGCTGCCCACCACCGCCGGCACCGGCGCCGAAGCCACCAAGAACGCGGTGATCGGTGTGCCGGACCATCGCCGCAAGGTCAGCCTGCGCGATGACCGGATGCTGGCGCGGGTGGCGCTGGTCGATCCGGCGCTGACCGATCATTGCCCGCGGGGGGTGACGCTCGCCTCGGGGCTGGATGCGGTGACGCAGGTGATCGAGCCCTTTGTCTCGGCCCGCGCCACGCCTTTCACCGATGCGATCTCGCGGCCGGCGATCAGCGAGGGCATGGCGGCACTGGTGCAACTGATGCGCGCCGAGGACGCCCCCGCCCGCGATGCCCTTGCATGGGTCAGCCTGTCGGGCGGTCTGGCGCTGGCCAATGGCGGGCTGGGCGCGGTGCATGGGCTGGCGGGGGTGATCGGCGGCATGACCGCCGCCGCCCACGGGGCAATCTGCGGCACGTTGCTGGCGCCGATCCTGCGCGCGAACCTTCAGGCGGCCGCCCCCGGCAGCACCGCCCGCGCCCGTCTGGCCGAGGTCTGCCAGATCCTTGGCACCGTGCTGGGCGCCCCCGCCGCGGACGCCCCCGAGGCGCTGGCCGACTGGGCAAGGCAGGCGGGCCTGCCCGGGCTGGAAGCGATGGGCCTTGACCCTGCCGACCATGCCGCCGTGGCCGAGGCGGCGCTGGCCTCATCCTCGATGAAGGGCAATCCGGTCGGGCTGGCGCCTGCGGCGCTGGTGCAGGCGATGCGGCTGGCCTGACCGGACTGCCCCGCCTGCCAGCGCCCCGCCCGACACCTGCCGGGCCGGGCCGATCTTTCGGCACCGCCAGACGACTGCCAGCCGAGCCAATCTTTCGGCACCGCCAGACACCTGCCAGCCGGGCCGACACAATCGACCCGGCCGGCCGCCGTTCAGCCGCACAGGCGGGCGTGTTCCTGCAAGGCGAAGCGGTCGGTCATGCCGGCGACGTAATCGGCGACAATGCGGGCCAGCGTGGTTTCATCGCGCGCGGCCTCGACATCAAGGCGCCATTCCGGGGGCAGCAGGCCCGGATCGGCCATGAACAGCGGGAACAGGTCGTTCACCACCGCCGTCACCTTGGCGCGTTCCTTCATCACCGGCGGCGCGCGATACATGCGGTGAAACAGGAAGCCGCGGATCGCCTTCAATTCCTGATAGAGTGGCTTGGAAAACCGGATCACGGTCGCACCCATGTTGCGGATCTCGTCCACCGATTTCGGCTGTGCGGCATCCAGCCGGCCCTGCGCCACCGCGATCACATCCTCGACCATGCGACCGAAGACCCGGCGCAGCGCCTCGTGCCGGCGCCGCATCGGCTCCAGCCCCGGATAAAGCGTGTCCACCTCGTCAAAGGCCGGCGCGGTGACGGGCAATTCCATCAGGTCGGCCTCGGTGAACAGGCCCGAGCGCAGACCGTCATGCAGGTCGTGGTGCGAATAGGCCACGTCATCGGCAATCGCCGCCACCTGCGCCTCGGCCGAGGCATAGGTGTGCAGTTCCAGATCCCACTGGGCATTGGCCTCGGCCAGCGCATAGGGCAGCGGCCCCTCGACCGGGCCATTGTGCTTGGCAATGCCTTCCAGCGATTCCCATGTCAGGTTCAGCCCGTCGAATTCGGCGTAATGCCGTTCCAGCCGGGTGACGATGCGAATGGCCTGCGCGTTGTGATCGAAGCCGCCAAAAGGCTCCATCAGTTTCGCCAGCGCGTCCTCGCCGGTGTGGCCGAAGGGGGTGTGGCCCAGATCATGCGCCAGCGCGATACATTCGGCCAGATCGGTGTTCAGCCCCAACACGCCGGAAATCGTGCGCGCCACCTGCGCCACCTCGATCGAATGGGTCAGGCGAGTGCGGTAGTAATCGCCTTCATGTTCCACGAAGACCTGTGTCTTGTGCTTCAGCCGCCGGAAGGCCGAGGAATGGATGATCCGGTCCCGATCGCGCTGAAACGGCGAGCGAAAGGTGGACATCCGCTCGGGATTAAGCCGTCCGCGGCTTTCACCGGGCTGGCAGGCATAGGGCGCGAGCATGAATCTGCCTGTTCTTGTGACCTGTTTTGTCCCATTCTATATGAACACCACAGCGATTTGACACGGGGTATTCGCATGATCCTTCCGCCGCGCGTGACCGACCGGGCCTTCGCCCGCCTTGCCGAGATCGCCGAAGCCGCAGGCGAAACGCGCGCCCTGCGGATCGCGGTCGAAGGCGGCGGCTGTTCCGGGTTTCAGTATGACATCAAGCTGGACGATCCGGCCGCCGACGATCTGGTGATCGAGAAGGACGGCCAGAAGGTTCTGGTCGATCAGGTCTCGCTTCCGTTCCTGCAAAACGCGGAAATCGACTATGCCGAAGAACTGATCGGCTCGCGCTTTGTCATCAACAATCCCAACGCCAGCAGTTCCTGCGGCTGCGGCACGTCGTTTTCGATCTGAGACCGGGGCGCGCATCCCCCTTCGACGCGACAAGGAGAGCGCGCCCATGAAAATCGCAACCTTCAACATCAACGGCATCAAAGCCCGGATCGAGGCGCTGACAGCCTGGCTTGAGGCCGCCCGGCCCGACGTCGTGCTGTTGCAAGAGATCAAGTCGGTCGACGAAGGCTTTCCCCGCAGCCATTTCGAGGATCTGGGCTGGCAGGTCGAAACCCATGGCCAGAAGGGCTTCAACGGCGTGGGCATCCTGTCGCGCCTGCCGCTGGAGGATGTGACCCGCGGCCTGCCGGGCGACCCCGAGGATGCCCAGGCGCGCTGGATCGAGGCGACGGTGGTGGGAAGCCGCGCGGTGCGGCTGTGCGGGCTGTATCTGCCGAACGGCAACCCGGCGCCGGGGCCGAAATACGACTACAAGCTGGCGTGGATGGCGCGGATGCGTGCCCGGGCCGCGGATCTGCTGACCACCGAAGAAGCGGTGGTTCTTGCCGGCGATTACAACGTGATCCCCCAGCCCGAGGATGCGGCCCGCCCCGAAGCCTGGGTGACGGATGCGCTGTTCCTGCCCGAAAGCCGGGCCGCGTTCCGGCGCATCCTGAACCTTGGCTATACCGAGGCGATCCGCGCCCGGACCCCCGTGCCGGGGCTGTATTCGTTCTGGGATTATCAGGCCGGCGCCTGGGAAAAGAACAACGGCATCCGCATCGACCATCTGCTGCTGTCGCCGCAGGCGGCCGACCTGATGACCGATGCCGGCATCGACCGCGAGGTGCGGGCCGGCGACAAGCCCTCGGACCATGTGCCGGTCTGGATCGAGCTTGCGGCCTGAGCCTGCCCCCGGAATGAAGGGCCTGCGGCCAGCGCGGCCCGGGATGGGCCTTGATACGCGGCACCTTACCGCTAAGGGCCAGCGCCGCGGCGCTTGACGCAACGTCGGGCTGGCTGTGCGTTGACGGGCGTTGCCCGCACCGCCTAGCCTTTGTGCATGAGCCTCGAACCAGATCCTTTCGCGCGCATCCGCGCCAGTTTCGCCCGCCAGAACGCCATGGTGCTCATCCGCGCCAGCCTGTCCGCGGTCGAACGGGGCCGGGCCGAGATCCATCTGCCGCACTGGGACGGGATCGAGCAGCAGCACGGCTTCATCCATGGCGGCGTGGTGGGGATGATTGCGGATTCGGCCGCGGGCTATGCCGCCATGACCCTTGTACCCGAAGGCGCCTCGGTTCTGACGGTGGAATACAAGCTGAACCTGATGGCGCCCGCCGATGGCACCGCGCTGATCGCCCGTGGCGAGGTGGTCCGCCCCGGCCGGACCCTGATCGTGACCCGCGCCGAGGTGGTGGCGATCAAGGACGGGCGCGAGGTGTCCTGCGCGCTGATGCAGCAGACCATCATGGTCATGCCGGGCCGCGCCGAAAAATGATCCCCCCCGCGCCGGGCTGACGGCGCCACCGGCCCTGCCCGCCGCCAGCGGCACGGGCAGGCGGCACGGGCAGGCGGGCACAGGAACCTGATGACCGTCAGCTCTTGGTCACATCGTAGCCGTAAAGCCAGTCGAACCGGCGCAGCGTCGGGCCCGGCAAAAGCCGCGATCCGAGTTTCAGCCCCAGATGCGCCACCTCGCGCAGCGGGCTGCGCAGGTGATAGGCCCAGGCGTTGTTGTTGGCCGCCTGCACCACCCGGCAGCAACGCGGCACCCGGCGGGCCTGATATTCGGCAAGGCCCCCCTTCAGGTTGGAATGGCGCGCCAGACATTCGGCCAGCACCCAGGCGTCTTCCAGCGCCATGTTGGCGCCCTGCGCCAGAAACGGCAGCGTCGGATGGGCGGCATCGCCCAGAATCGCCGCATGGCCCCGGAACCAGGTGCGCGCGACCGGATGGCGGAACAGCCCCCACAGCCAGACATCGGGCACCTGTTCCAGCCAGTGCCGCACCCGGCCGTTGAAATTCGCAAAGGCCAGCTGCAGATCCACCGGATCGTCGCGCAGGTTCCAGCCTTCCTGCACCCAGCGTTTGCGTTCCTCGACCGCGACGATGTTGCGCTGCGTGCCGCCACGCAGCGGATAGCTGACCAGATGGCGGCCCTCGCCCATATGGACCTCGGCCACGACGGGCTCTCCGGGGGTGGCGGGGATCACCGCGCGCCATGCCACCTGATTGGTGAAGAACGGCTGCGCCGGGCCATTCAACTCGGCCCGCACCAGCGAATGAAGCCCATCGGCGCCGACCAGAAGATTCGGCATGTATTCCGCGCCCTGCGCCGTCACCAGCCGCGGCCGCGGGCCGGTCAGATCGACATGCTCGATCTTCTGAAGCAGGCGAATCTGCACGCCCGCATCCCGTGCGCCATGGGCCAGCAGATCGATCAGATCGGCGCGGTGAAACAGGTGATACCCCTGCCCCGGACGCAGCCGCGCCAGATCCAGCTTCAACACCAGATCGCCGCCAACGCCATTGCGCAATTCCACTGCCTGCGCCCGCATCGACGAGGCTTCCAGTTCCTCGCCCAGCCCCAGCGCCCGCAGCACCGCGGCGCCGTTGGGGGAAATCTGCAAGCCGGCGCCAACCTCGCGGATCGCCTCGGCCTGTTCCAGCACCGTCACCTGCGCCCCGCGGAGCGCGAGCGCCCTGGCCACCGCAAGCCCGGCCACGCCGGCCCCCAGCACGGTGACCTCGGCATCCTTCAGGCTCATCGGGTTCCTCCACATGCGAACGCCGGACCAGCACACGGCCCGGCGTCAGTTTTTGCGCCCGCGCGGCCGGAGGGCAAGCCACGAGGGACAGGCTGCGCTACCTCGTCGCGGCAGCAGCCGGTTCGGGTTCGGCACGGCCGGGCGCAAACACCGCCCCGACAGCACCTGTTTCAGCCGATGGCGGCGGCAAAAGATGCCGCCGCGCGGGGATCATTCGTCGCGATGCACCCGTTCGCGACGTTCGTGGCGTTCCTGCGCTTCCAGCGTCATGGTCGCGATCGGCCGGGCATCCAGCCGCCGGAGAGAGATCGGCTCGCCCGAGACCTCGCAATAGCCGTATTCGCCATTCTCGATGCGCCGCAGCGCGGCGTCGATCTTGGCCACCAGCTTGCGCTGGCGGTCGCGGGTGCGCAGTTCCAGCGCGCGGTCGGTTTCCTCGCTGGCGCGGTCCGCAATGTCGGGGACGTTGCGGCCGGATTCCTGAAGGCCCTCAATCGTCTCGGCGCTCTGGTCGAGAAGTTCCTGCTTCCAGTTGATCAGCTTGCGGCGGAAATATTCCAGTTGCCGCTCGTTCATGAAAGGTTCGTTTTCAGCGGGGCGATAATCGTCAGGCAGAAAGATCTCTGCTTTCATGGCGTCTGCTCTCTCTTGCAGGCCGGCAGGCTCCGAAATGTGGTTCACGGTCATCCGGCGCTCCCTTCAATGCGGCTCATCTAGCGCATGGCTGGCTGATTGTCACTAGCGGCGTCGCCGCGCTTGCGGCAGATTCAGCCTGTGCTATCCTGCCTCAGCATCTTCCCCCAAGGTTACGCATCGTAAATGAAATTTTCCTCAACCTCGTCCTATGTCACGACAGAGGATCTGGCGGTTGCCGTCAATGCCGCGGTCACGTTGCAGCGCCCGCTGCTGGTCAAGGGCGAACCCGGCACCGGCAAGACCGAGCTTGCCCGTCAGGTGGCGCAGTCGCTGGGGATGCCGCTGATCGAATGGCATGTGAAAAGCACGACCAAGGCGCAGCAGGGGCTTTACGAATACGATGCCGTCAGCCGCCTGCGCGACAGCCAGCTGGGCGATGCGCGCGTGCATGACGTGAAAAACTATATCCGAAAGGGAAAGCTGTGGCAGGCGTTCGAGGCGCCGGGCCGGGTCGTGCTGCTGATCGACGAGATCGACAAGGCCGATATCGAGTTTCCGAACGACCTGCTTCAGGAACTCGACCGGATGGAGTTCCACGTCTACGAGACGGCGGAAACCGTGCGGGCGCAGCATCGCCCGGTGGTCATCATCACCTCGAACAATGAAAAGGATCTGCCCGACGCCTTCCTGCGGCGCTGCTTCTTTCATTACATCCGGTTTCCCGACATCGACACGATGCGCGCCATCGTCGAGGTGCATTTCCCCGGGCTGAAGCCTGCGCTGCTGACCGCCGCGCTGTCGCAGTTCTACGAATTGCGCGAGGTTCCGGGGCTGAAGAAAAAGCCCTCGACCTCCGAGGTTCTGGACTGGCTGAAGCTGCTTCTGGCCGAGGATCTGTCGCCCGAGGATCTGAAACGCGACGGCCGCCACCTGTTGCCGCGGTTGCATGGCGCGCTGTTGAAGAACGAACAGGACGTGCATCTGTTCGAGCGTCTGGCCTTCATGGCGCGACGACCGGGCTAAGGCCGCATCCGCTCTGAAACCTTTTTCCGGGCGCCGACGGGCGCCCCCGCCCCATGTCCGAGGGTCCGATGACCGACAGCCTTTCCATCCGCCCGATCACCGCCCCGGACGAAGCCGCATGGCGCGCGCTGTGGCTGGCGTATCTGCGCTTTTACGACACCGACCTGCCGGAATCCGTGATCGCCAACACCTTCGCGCGGCTGATCTCGGGTGCTGCGGCCGAGCCGCGCGGCTTTCTGGCCTTTCGCGGCGAAAAGGCTGTGGGGCTGGTGCATTACCTGTTTCACCGCCACTGCTGGCGGGTCGAGGATGTCTGCTATCTTCAGGATCTGTTCACCGCGCCCGAGGCCCGTGGCCATGGCGCCGGCCGCGCGCTGATCGCGGCGGTCTATGACGCCGCCGATGCCGCGGGCGCGCCGGCGGTCTACTGGCTGACGGCGGAAAACAACGCCCGTGCCCGTGCGCTTTATGACCGGATCGGGCGCAAGTCGCCCTTCATCCGCTACAACCGGGTGCTGTGATGCGAACGGCCCTTGCCGGCCTTGCCCTGCTGCTGGCCGCCTGCGGTTCCGGGCCCGGGTCAGAGGTCTCGATGAACAGCCCGGGCGTCCGGGTCATCGACCCGCTACCGATGATGAAAATGTTTTCCGAATCAGATCCTGCCGGCACCCGGCGCCCGAACCCGGAAATCGCGCGGGACTTTCTGGACCTCAGTTTCGGGATGGAAAGCGGCCGCGCGCTGGACCGGCTGACCCGGTTCGAGGGGCCGATCACCGTGGCCATGACCGGCGTGGTTCCGGCCACCGCACCCCACGATCTGGCGCGGCTGCTGGGCCGGATGCGCCGCGAAGCCGGCATCGACATCCGCACGATCGCCGCCCCGGCCCCGGCCTCGGTCACCATCGAATTTGTCGAGCGTCGGCGGATGCAGTCGCTGGTGCCGACGGCGGCCTGCTTCGTGGTGCCGCGGGTGTCCTCGTTCGCGGAATATCGCGGCGTGCGGCGCCGTGCGGTGGTGGATTGGGCGACGCTTGAAACCCGTGAGAGGGTGGCGATCTTCATCCCCTCGGACACCAGCCCGCAGGAGGTGCGCGACTGCCTGCACGAGGAACTGGCGCAGGCGATCGGGCCGCTGAACGACCTGTATCGGCTGTCGGATTCGGTGTTCAACGACGATAATTTCCACACCATCCTGACCGGCTTCGACATGCTGATCCTGCGCACGACCTATGCGCCGGACCTGCATTCGGGGATGACCCGGGCCGAGGTTGCGGCGGTGCTGCCCGGGCTGCTGGCGCGGATCAATCCCGCGGGGCGCCGCGATGCGCCCGCCCTGCCCGATCCGACGCCACGGGACTGGATCGCGGCGATCGAACGCGCACTTGGCGCCGACGGCTCGATCCACAAACGGCGCGAGGCGGCGACCCGCGCCCTGGCCATCGCCGAGGCGATGGGCTGGCGCGACGCGCGCATGGGCTTCAGCCTGTTTGCAGCCGCCCGCATGGGGCTGGCGGACGAGATCGCCCAGTCGGTGGATGCCTTCATCGAGGCGGCACGGATCTACCGCAGCCTGCCCGGCGGCGAGATCCACGCCGCCCATATTGACATGCAGATGGCGGCCTTCGCATTGTCGGCAGGCCAACCGCGGGCCGCCATCGCGCTGACCGAACGGGCGGTGCCGGTGGTGCAGCGGGCCGAAAATGCAGCCCTGCTGGCGACGCTGCTGATGATCCGGTCGGAATCGCTGCGCCTTCTGGGGCACGCGGCCGAGGCGCGGGCGGCGCGGCTCGACAGTCTTGGCTGGGCGCGCTACGGTTTCGGCACCGAAGCCGAGGTGCGTGCGCGGATGTCCGAGATCGCCGCACTGACGCCGGGCCGGCTGGCCGAGGCGCCCCGGAACGGGATCGGAGACAACGGATGATCGTTCTGGCTGGAATGCTGATCGGTGCGGCGCTGGGGGCGCTGACGGCGCGCCGTCGTCGCGGCAACCGGCTGGACATGGCGCAATACGCGGCGGGTTTCGCCATCGCCTGCGCCATCGCGGGCCTGTTCCTGACCATCCTGATCGAGCGGTTGGCCTGACATGTTCCTGCCCTTCTTCCAGACCCTGCGCCGGACCGGGGTTCCGGTGTCGCTGCGCGAATATCTGGCCTTTCTGGAAGGCATGTCGGCGGGGCTGGTCAGCTTTGATCTGGAAGGCTTCTATCACCTTGCCCGGACTGCGATGGTCAAGGACGAACGGCATCTGGATCGCTTTGACCGGGCCTTCGCGGAAAGCTTCAAGGGGCTCGAGGCGATCACCGCCGAACAGGTTCTGGAAGCGGTCGACCTGCCCCGCGACTGGCTGGAAAAGCTGGCCGAAAAGCACCTGACCCCGGCGGAACGCGCCGAGATCGAGGCCCTCGGCGGGTTCGACAAGCTGATGGAGACATTGAAGCAACGTCTGCGCGACCAGCAGGGCAGGCATCAGGGCGGCAACAAGTGGATCGGCACGGCCGGCACCTCGCCCTTCGGCGCCTATGGCTACAACCCCGAAGGCGTGCGCATCGGGCAGGACGAAAGCCGCCACCGCCGCGCGGTCAAGGTCTGGGACCGGCGCGAGTTCCGCAATCTGGACGACAGCGTGGAACTGGGCACGCGCAACATCAAGGTGGCGCTGCGGCGCCTGCGGAAATGGGCGCGCGAGGGGGCCGCGCAAGAGTTCGATCTTGACGGCACGATCCGCGCCACCGCCGAACATGGCTGGCTGGACGTAAAGACCCGGCCCGAACGCCACAACGCGGTGAAGGTGCTGCTGTTTCTGGATATCGGCGGATCGATGGACGATCACGTTCGCGTCGTCGAGGAACTGTTCTCGGCCGCCCGCGCCGAGTTCAAGCATTTCGAACATTTCTATTTCCACAACTGCCTTTACGAAGGCGTCTGGCGCGACAACCGCCGCCGCTGGGACGACCAGACGCCCACCGATCAGGTGCTGCGCACCTATGGGCCGGATTACAAATGCATCTTCGTGGGCGATGCCTCGATGAGCCCCTACGAGATCCTGCATCCCGGCGGCGCGAACGAACACTGGAATGCCGAAGCCGGCGAGGTCTGGCTGCGCCGCGCCCGCGCACAATGGCCGGCGAACCTGTGGATCAACCCGGTCCCCGAACGGCTGTGGGGCTATACCCAGTCGATCCGGATGATCCGCGAGATCTTTGACGGCCGGATGGCGCCAATGACGCTGGAAGGCATCGCCGCCGGCGTGCGACATCTCTCACGCTGAGAATCGGCTGACCGCCATCAATGACAGCGGAATCGGCCGATGCGAGGCTTGGCCCGCGTGCTGCCGTTGCCGTATCCTGGAAAGGACAGAGCATTTTTGCGGCATCGCGTCCCGCGGGGGCAGCCGCCAGCGGCCCGATGCCCCCGCCTCGGGCAACAGGCCGCGGGAGGGAGACGAGATGATACGCACGATCCTCGGCGGTCTGGCGCTGGCCCTGTTCGCCGCGCCTTGGGCCACGGCCCAGACGATGGATGCCGGCAAGACCGAATACATGGTGGCCTGCGCCTCGTGCCACGGCGAATCCGGCAAGGGCCAGGGCCCGATGGCCGAGGTGCTGAGCATCGAAACCCCAAGCCTGACCGGCCTCTCCAAGGCCCATGACGGCAAGTTCCCGTTCCAGGAAGTCTTCATGATCGTGGACGGCCGCACCGGAGTGCGCGGCCACGGCGGGCCGATGCCGATCTGGGGCGAACGCTACAAGGCCACCGCCGAGCCGATCACCGGCCCCTATGGCAGCGAGCTGATCGTCCGGGGCCGCATCCTGTCGCTCGTGCTTTATCTCGAATCGATCCAGGAATAGCCGCCCGCCCGGCCGATCCCGGAAGGCCGCGCCACCGCAGCGAAAGGGCGGCCCTGCCCTTCCTGTGGTGGCCCGGCCGCGCCATATAGGGATCATGCTGAAACTCACACCGATCCTGCTCGCCATCGCCTACGGCTTCCTGATGTACCAGTTCTCCGCCTGGCGGACGAAGCGGATGCTGGATGCGCGGTCGCGCCCGCTGGACGAGCCGCAGGTGGTGGCGCTGGCCCGCCGGATGGCCGCGGCGCTGGATCTGCCCGAAATCCGGGTGCAGGTGTTCGAGATCGACCCGATCAACGGCCTTGCCGCGCCGGACGGGCGGATCTTCATCACCCGGGGATTCCTGCGCAAGTTCAAGGCGGGCGAGGTGACGGCCGAGGAACTCGCCTCGGTCATCGCGCATGAGCTGGGCCATGTCGCCCTTGGCCATTCGCGGCGGCGGATGATCGATTTCACCGGGCAGAATGCGGTGTTCATGGTGCTGGGCGCGGTGCTGAACCGTTTCATCCCGTTTTTCGGGATCTGGCTGGCGAACCTGCTGACCTCGGCGCTGGCCGCGCGGCTGTCGCGGCGCGACGAACACGAGGCCGATGCCTATGCCTCGGCGCTGCTGGTCAAGGCCGGGATCGGCACCGAACCGCAGAAGTCGATGTTCCGCAAGCTGGGCGTCTGGGCCGCGGCCCGGGGTGCTGAAATGCCGGCCTGGCTGATGAGCCACCCGAAGATCGAAGAGCGCATCCGCCTGATCGAAGCGCGCGAGGCGCGCTGGGTTCAGCCCTGAAGCGCCTTGGCCAGCCGCGGCAGCCCGGCCCGCTTCAACAGCGCGCGTCGCACCAATGGCTGGCCTGCGATCGACTCGGCCCGGGCGTGAACCTCGGCCACGGCGGCCTCGACCGTGTCGGGATGGAACGACCACACCTCCCACAGGAAGCCGTCGGGATCGCGCCGCGCTACGCCCTCGGCCGCCAGCACGCCACGCGGGAAATCGGCGGCGTTGAAGGTCACGATGGCATCGGCATGGCCGGCGATGGCGGTGGCCAGCACATGGATGTCATCCTCGTCCGGCAGATGCAGCCGCGATTGCAGGCCGGGCTGCGGCGGCACCATCGCCTGCGGAAAGGCATCGCGCGCGGCCGCGCCCTCGGCCCGGGCCTGCGCTTCGGCCAGCGGACCCAGCCGGCGTGTCGCGCGCGCCCATTCCTCAAGGATGCGGTCCGACCAGAGCGGCGTATAAAGCCCGCGCGCGGCCACCCCCAGCAGGATTTCGCGCAGGACGGTCGGGAACAACACGCAGGCGTCGAGGACGACCTTCATCAGCCATCCAGCCGGAAGAACAGCGCCTTGAGGTAACCCGATTCCGCCAGTTGCGGCAGGATCGGATGGTCCGGCCCGGCAAAGCCGGTGTGGATCAGTTGCCCGCGCCGCCCGCCCCGGCCGATCCCGCGGGCCGAAGCGTTGCGGAACGCCGCCAGATCGGCGGCATGGGAACAGGAACACAGCCCCAGAAAGCCCCCCGGCGAGACCAGCGGCGCCGCCAGCCGGGCAATGCGTTCATAGGCACGCAGGCCGGCCTCAAGCGCGGGTTTGCTGGGCGCAAAGGCCGGAGGGTCGCAGATCACCAGATCGAACTGCGCGCCTTCGGCCCCAAGGGCTTCCAGCGTGGCGAAAGCGTCGCCCTGCCGGGTCTGGAAACGGTCGGCCATGCCGCCCGCTTCGGCCCCGCGTTCGGCCAAAGCCAGCGCCGGGGCCGAGGCATCGACCGCCAGCGCCGAAGCCGCCCCCCCCGCCAGCGCCGCCAGCGCAAAGCCGCCGACATGGCTGAACACATCCAGAACCCGCGCCCCCCGTGCCAGCCGGGCGGCAAAGGCATGGTTCGGCCGCTGGTCATAGAACAGCCCCGTCTTCTGCCCGCCCGTCAGGTCGGCCATATAGCAGGCGCCGTTCATCTCGACCGTCACCGGGCCGTCCAGCGCGCCCCGCAGCACCAGCGTTTCTTCGGCCAGCCCCTCAAGCCCGCGCGAGCGGCCGGTGCCGTTCTTGACGATGACAGAGACGCCCGTGACCTCGGCCAGTGCAGCGGCCAGCGCCGGCAGATGCTGTTCGGCCCAGGCGGCGTTGGGCTGGATCACCGCCGCCGCGCCGAAACGGTCGATGACGATGCCGGGCAGACCATCGGCTTCGGCATGGACAAGGCGGTAGAACGGCCGGTCGAACAGCCGCTCGCGCAGGGCCAGCGCCCGGGTCAGGCGGACAGCGAACCATGTCTCGTCGATCACGGCGTCCGGATCGCGATCCAGCATCCGCGCGATGATCTTCGATCCGGTGTTGACAGTGACAAGGCCCAGGGACCGCCGCTCGGCATCCTCAAGAACGGCCAGCGCGCCGGGCGCCAGCGCCTGCGTGCGCCGGTCGGTCACAAGCTCGTCGGCATAGACCCAGGGAAAGCCATGCCGGATGGCGCGGGCCTCGGCCTTGGGGCGCAGGCGGACGGTGGGGTAAGTCATCGCGGGATCTTCCGGAAAGGGTGTCATTTCCCCTTATCCTGTTCGGAACCGGACGGAAAGCCTGTGACGCCGGGCAGGAAACCCCCCGATTGCAGCCCGGGGGTCGGTCGCGCAGGGCGCGATGCTGTCTGATGGGCCTGCCGTCTGATGGACCTGCCGGCAAGCCCGGGCCAGCCGACGCCGCAGACCATCGCGCAGATCGCCAAAGGTGTCGCGGATGGCTTCCGCCCGCAACCGGCGGGCCACACACTTGATATCGTCGTGGTTCATTTCGATGCGGCCGTTCTGGCCAAGACAGGCAAGGGTGATGATCCGTCTCTTGACCGATGTTCTTCCCTGCGATGCCATTTATGCCCCCCCCGCCGCCGCCACATCCTTGACTTGAGACAATCCCGCGCTGCACTCCATTCAAGGTAGGGCAGCTTTATTGACCCATGATTGCACGGCTTGGCGCGCGAATGGGCACGGCAGCTTGCTTGCCCTTGCGGCCCCTTTGCGCTAGTTAGCGCTAACAAAGACCGATGCCGTCCGGCGCGGGCATCCCGCGCAAGCAGTCGAGGCCCGCATGACCCTGAACGACACCATCGCCCGCGTGACCGACCGGATCCGTGCCCGGTCCGAACCCACACGCCGCAGCTACCTGGACCGGATGGCGCAGGCAGCCGCAGCCGGGCCCGTGCGCGCGCATCTGAGCTGCGGAAACCAGGCCCATGCCTATGCCGCGATGACCGAGGACAAGGCCGCACTGGCCGAGGGCCGGGCCCCGAACCTGGGGATCGTGACGGCTTACAACGACATGCTGTCGGCACACCAGCCCTACGAGGATTATCCCCGCCTGATCCGCGCCGCCGCCCGCCGGGTCGGCGCCACGGCACAGGTGGCAGGCGGCGTGCCGGCGATGTGCGATGGCGTCACCCAGGGCCAACCAGGGATGGAGCTGTCGCTGTTCTCGCGCGATGTGATCGCGCTGGCGGCGGGGGTGTCGCTGTCGCACAATTGCTATGATGCCGCGCTTTTTCTGGGGATCTGCGACAAGATCGTGCCGGGCCTTGTGATCGCGGCGGCGACCTTCGGCCATATCCCGGCAATCTTTGTTCCGGGCGGGCCGATGACCTCGGGTCTGCCCAATGACGAAAAGGCCCGCGTGCGGACCCAGTTCGCCACCGGAGAAGTGGGCCGAGAGGCGCTGATGGCGGCCGAGATGGCCTCCTATCACGGACCCGGCACCTGCACCTTCTACGGCACGGCGAACACCAACCAGATGCTGATGGAGTTCATGGGCCTGCATCTGCCGGGCGCAAGCTTCGTGAACCCGGAAACGCCGCTGCGCAAGGCGCTGACAGTCGCCGCGGTGGAACGCGCGGCCGCAATCACCGCACTGGGCAACGATTTTTGTCCGATTGCGCAGATCCTCGACGAACGCGCCTTCGTGAACGGCCTTGTGGGGCTGATGGCAACAGGCGGCTCGACCAACCTTGTGCTGCATCTGCCGGCCATGGCACGGGCCGCCGGAGTGATCCTGGACCTTCAGGATTTCGCGGATATTTCCGAAGCGGTGCCGCTGATGGCCAAGGTCTATCCCAACGGCATGGCAGACGTGAACCATTTCCACGCGGCCGGCGGCCTCGGCTTCATGATCGGCCAGTTGCTCGACGCGGGGCTGCTGCATGGCGACGTCAAAACCGTTGCCGGTGATGGCCTTGCCCACTACCGACAAGAACCGACACTCGCTGCCGACGGTCGCCCGACATGGCGCCCCGGCGCTGGCACCTCTCTCAACGACCGGATCCTGCGCCCGGCGTCAGACCCGTTCCAACCCACAGGCGGCCTGCGCCAACTTGCCGGAACGCTGGGGCGCGGGGTGATGAAGGTCTCGGCCGTGACACCCGACCGTCATGTGATCGAGGCCCCCGCACGGATTTTCCACGATCAGGACTCGGTCAAGCGTGCGTTCAAGGCTGACGAGTTCACCACGGACACGGTGGTTGTGGTGCGTTTTCAGGGTCCGCGCGCGAACGGAATGCCGGAACTGCATTCGCTGACCCCGGTCCTTTCGGTTCTTCAGGATCGCGGCCTGCGCGTGGCACTGGTGACCGACGGACGGATGTCGGGCGCCTCGGGCAAGGTGCCGTCGGCAATCCATGTCACACCCGAAGCGGCAATGGGCGGCCCGCTCGCACGATTGCGCGACGGCGACCTGATCCGGGTGGACGCAACGGCCGGCCGGCTCGATGTACTGACAAGCGGCTTCGAAACCCGGGAAGCGATCACGGCCGACCTGTCCGGAAACATGCACGGGCTGGGCCGCGAACTGTTCGAACCCTTCCGCAGCGCAGTCGGCCCGGCAACCGAGGGCGCCGCAGTCGTGATCTGACATCGCAAATTCCCGGATCCACCGTCAGTGCCTCCGGCGGGGATATTTTAACCAGAATGAAAGGGAAGTCCGGCAAGATGCACAAGCGGTACAGGCGGGGACGCCGATGACCGCCCAGAGTGAAAGCGCCCTGTCTCCCCCGCCACGGCGGCCCGAGACGGGGCGCCCCACGCGGCGCCGCGCCGCCCTCTCCCGGCTCTGCCTTGCCCTTTCATTCTGGCTCAAATATCCCCGCCGGAGGCTCCGCCATCAGCCAGCCGAGCCTCGGCCAGAAGGACTTTCCATGCTTGCCACCGAACAAAGCCGCATCGCTCTCGAAATATGCCGCAGAGCAGCCGTTGTGCCGGTTCTGGTGATCGACGACCTCGCCCATGCCCGCCCGTTGGCCGAGGCGCTGGTGGCGGGCGGTCTTCCGGCGCTTGAGGTGACGCTGCGCACCCCCGTGGCACTGGATGCGATCCGCGTGATGGCCGAGGTCGAGGGCGGGATCGTCGGGGCCGGAACCCTGCTGACGCCTGCGGATGTGGTGGCCGCAAAGCAGGCCGGGGCGCGCTTCGGGGTATCGCCCGGCGCGACGGATCGCTTGCTGGATGCCTGCGAGAATGAGGGGTTGGCGTTTCTGCCAGGGGCTGCGACAGCAACCGAGGTCATGGCGCTGCTTGAGCGTGGCTACAGCATGCAGAAGTTCTTTCCGGCAGAAAGTGCGGGAGGGGCGCCGGCGGTGAAGGCGTTGTCGGGGCCGTTGCCGCAGGTTCAGTTCTGCCCCACCGGCGGGATCGGGCTTGGCAATGCGCGCGACTATCTCTCGCTGGGAAATGTCGTCTGTGTCGGGGGAAGCTGGGTCGCGCCGAAGGCGATGATGCAGGCGGGGGACTGGGCAGGCATCACCCGGCTGGCCCGCGAGGCTGCGGCCCTGCGCTAAGGCAGTTTTGTCGCGCATGGCCCCGCGGAGTTTGCCGTTGGCGTGCCTCTGCCGCTGTTCGGGATGTTGTTTGGACGGGATCGGGGCAGGCTGGCGGCGATGGCGCCCTCGGGCATTCATTCGGTGTCACGCCCGTTTCGGGGCCTCGCCGTCAGGGGGTGAGGGTCAGTTCTCGCCCACGCGTGCCGCCCGGCCGCCGCGGCGGCGCGGGGCAGAGGGCGCGGCAAGGCCGTCGTTCAGCACCGTGCTCATCGGGTGGTCGGGCCGCTCGGCCGCATAGGCGGCGATCAGCACGCGCAGTGCCTCGGCCGCATCTGTCGTTGGAATGCTTAACGCCCAATCGACGAAGATCGAGCGGCATTCATAGATGCTGATGCCCTCAATCGCATAGCTTTCGCGCACAAGCCCTTTCGGGTCCGCCTCATTCAGCCGCACGGCCGCTCTCCTTTGTCACTGTGTCGCTTGCCGCGCCAAGTCGCGCGGAGATCCTTGTTTCGGCCTCGGCCACCACTGCCGCAAGCCGGGTCGAGAGCGCCTCGGGCGAGGGTGCCTCGACTTCGCGCAGAAGGAAGGCGCAGCCGCCCTCGCCCAGTCGGGATGGATCGACCTGGCCTTCGGACAACAGGCGCGAGCCTGCCTGAAGGCGCCAGCACAGCCGATAGGCCGCCAGCAGCGCGGTTTCGTCGGCGGCCGACAGGAAGCCGCTTTTCACCCCCGCGCGCAATTGCTGTTCCACCCGCCGGGCCGGATCTCCGGCCAGAAGTGCTGCGGTCTGGGCCAGAAGTTCGATATCCATCAGCCGGCCGGGGCCATTCTTGGCCTCCCATTCGCCGGTGGCGGGCTTGGCTTCGGCCAGCCTTCGGCGCATGTCGGCCACATCGGGCAGCACCCGCGCGGGCACGGCCTTGTCGGTCAGGATCAGCCGGCGCAGCGTCTCGATCTCGGCTGCCAGCGAGGGGTCGCCCACCAGCGGCCGCGCCCGGGTCAGGGCCAGATGCTCCCATGTCCAGGCCTCGTCGCGCTGATAGCTTTCGAAGGATTCCAGTGCCGTGGCCACCGGCCCCTGCCGCCCCGAGGGGCGAAGGCGCATGTCGACCTCATAAAGGCGGCCCTCGGCCATCGGTGCGGTCAGCGCCGTGACCAGCGCCTGTGTCACACGGGCGAAATAGGGCCGCGCGGCCAGCGGGCGGGGACCGTCGCTGGCCTCTTGTCCCTGCGCGTCGTGGATCACGATCAGATCAAGGTCGGAGCCCGCGTTCAGCCGCCCCGCGCCAAGGCTGCCCATCCCCAGCACCACCGCGCCGCGACCCGGCGCGGGGCCGTGCTTGCGGGCAAATTCCTCGGACACCACAGGCCACAGCGCCACCACCACCGCCTCGGCCAGATCGGCGTATTGTTTCGACGCCTCGAACGCGTCGATCAGGCCGCGCAGATGGTGGACACCGATGCGGAAATGCCATTCCTTCATCCAGCGCCGCGCGCCATCCAGCCTGCGTTCATAATCGCCGATCTCGGTCAGCCGCGCGGCAAGTTCCGCCGAAAGTGCGCCCACCCCCGGCCAGGGTGCGAAGAAAAAGCCGCCGATCACCGCATCCAGCACCCCCGAATTGCGCGACAGATACAGCGCCAGCTTGGGCGAGGTGGCGCAGATGTCGGCGATCAGGTCCACCAGCGGCGGGTTCGCATCGAACAGCGCAAAGATCTGCACGCCGGAGGGCAGCCCGGCCAGAAAGCCGTCGAACGCGGCCAGCGCCTCGTCGGCATTGCCGGCACGCGCCAGGCTTTTCAGGATCTGCGGCCGCAGCCGGTTGAAGATCGTCACCGCGCGCTGCGAGCGCAGCGCGGGATAGCTGGCCCAGCCATCGACGATGGCGCGCGCGTGGTCGGACAAGTCCGGCCCGGTTTCGGCCGCGCCGGGGGCAAAGAAGCCTTCGGTCAGCCGGTCCACCCGCGCCAGCCGGTCGTGCAGCGTGGCGCGGAACGCCTCGGGGGTCAGGCCGCAGAAGCTGGCGATCCGGTCCACCGCCGCGGCCGAGGCCGGCATCTCGTGGGTTTGCGCATCCTGCACCATCTGAAGCCGGTGTTCGACCTCGCGGTGGGCGCGGTAATGGTCGATCAGTTCATCGCTGACCTCGGGCGGCACCCAGCCCGAGGCCGCCAGAGCGCGCAGCCCGCCCACGGTCGTGCGATCGCGAAGGCTGGGGTCGCGGCCACCGGCGATCAGTTGCCGGGTCTGGGTGAAGAACTCGATCTCGCGGATCCCCCCGACCCCCAGCTTCATGTCGTGGCCCTCGATCACCACCGGGCCATGCAGGCCGCGGTGATCGCGGATGCGCAGCCGCATGTCATGGGCGTCCTGAATGGCCACGAAATCCAGATGCTTGCGCCAGACAAAGGGGGTCAGCGTCTGAAGGAACCGCGCGCCCGCGGCAAGATCGCCACCGCAGGGGCGGGCCTTGATATAGGCCGCGCGTTCCCATGTCCGGCCTACGCTTTCGTAATAGCTTTCGGCGGCGGCCATCGACAGGCAGACCGGCGTCACCGCCGCGTCGGGGCGCAGCCGCAGGTCGGTGCGAAAGACATAGCCTTCGGCCGTCAGGTCCGACAGCATCGCAGTCATCCGGCGCGTGACGCGGATGAAGGCGGCGCGGGCCTCGTGTTCCTCGCCGGGGTAGCGGGTTTCGTCGAACAGGCAGACCAGATCGATGTCGGACGAATAGTTCAACTCGCCCGCGCCCATCTTGCCCATGGCCAACGCCACCATGCCGCCCGCGGTCTCGGCATCCTCGGCGCGGGCGCCGGGCAGCTTGCCGCGGCGGATCTCATCCGCGACAAGGCGCTTCATCGACAGATCCACCGCCCGGTCGGCCAGCCGCGTCAGCGCGCCGGTCACCATCTCCAGCGGCCAGACCCCGCCCAGATCGGCCAGCGCGGTGAACAGCGCCACGCGCCGCTTGGCGATGCGCAGCCCCGCGCCCAGATCGGCCAGCGGCACCTGGTCCAGCGGGTCCAGCACCGCAGCAACCGCCGCCTCGGGGGCGACCGACAGGGCTGCCCGCAGCCAATCGGGTTCGCGCAGCATCAGGCCACGCAGGAACGGGCTGCATCCGGCGGTGGCGGCCAGAAGGCCGGACACCTCGGGGGGAAGGTCACGGAAGGCGGCGGCGATCTCGGCGGCGGGGGCCGGATCGTAGGGCAGCGGCTGGCGGGTGATACGCGAGGCGAAATCTGTCATGGCGCCACAATGGCCGCGCGCCGCGGGGCGGTCAACGGCAGCTCTTGCGCGCGCAGGGCGATGGCGCAGGTCAAACGGATAATAGGCCACCCGTCGCCGCAGCTCTTGCATGCGCAGGGCGATGGTAGGTGAAGGACCGCAGGGCTGGCAGCCTATGGCACAGCTTTGCGCGCGCGGGGGAATGGACAACGCGGCGGGTGGTCATTCCTCATCCCTCGCTTTGCGCGCGGGTGGGGAAATGGTTGCCTGCGCCACTGTGACAGGTGGTGTCGGTCCGGCACCTGCCGGGCCAACAGGATGGTCTTTTGCCCCGGGATGTAAATTTCCTTAACATTGCCCCTTGCGGGCTGGGTCGCAGCCCCCATCTGGATGCATGTGAAAACCATTCACATCAACTGACGGAGCAAGCCCATGATATCTGCCACTGCCCGCGCCGGTGCCGCCTCGTGGCCCGCCCGCGCCGAAGCCTGGCTTGACGAGCGCGGGCGCCCCGCGTGGATTGCCGCGACCGTTGCCGGGTTCATCGTCTTCTGGCCCGCCGGCCTCGCCCTTCTTGGCTATATGATCTGGAGCAAGCGCATGTTCAGCCGTTCCTGCCGCACCGCCCGCCGTGCCGCGCCCTTTGCCTGGAACTCGTCCGGCAATACCGCGTTCGACGCCTACAAGGCCGAGACCCTTCGTCGTCTTGAAGAAGAACAGACCGCGTTCGAATCCTTCCTTCAGCGCCTGCGCGAAGCCAAGGACAAGCAAGAGTTCGATGCCTTCATGGACGAGCGCGCCCGCACCGCCGCCACCCCGCGCGAACCGGCCGAAACCTGACACGACCGGCGCGGCCCGCAAGGGCCGCGCACCCACGGCCCAAGGAGCCCTGCCCGATGACCGACGCCTGGACCGATCCGCTGCCTGATCCCGTGCGGCACGCCGAATTTTATGCCGACGTGCCGACGAAGCGCGGGCTGGCCTGGATCGTGGACACGATCCTGATTGCGCTTCTGACGGCGCTGATCGTGCCGTTCACCGCCTTTACCGCGCTGTTTTTCCTGCCGTTTCTTTACCTCTGCGTGGGTGTTGCCTATCGCACCGTCAGTCTTGCGCGCCAGTCGGCCACGCCGGGGATGCGGCTGATGGCGATCGGGATGCGCAACGCCCGCGGCGAAAGGTTTACCCTGCCCGAGGCATTCCTGCATACGCTGGGCTATACGGTCTCGATCGGGATGGTGCTGCCGCAGGTGGTTTCGGTGGTGCTGATGCTGACCTCGGCGCGGGCACAGGGTTTGACCGACCATGTTCTGGGCACTGTCGCACTGAACCGCGCGGCCGGGGAATGATCGTGAAATCGTGCGATTTTGCCGCCCTGCCACCACAACAGGGCGCTTGGCGTGGGTGCCCGGCCTTGCTAACGTAACCGGCAGTTCACCGACGAGCCCCTGATGCGTCACACGCTTCCCATCGCCCCGCAGTTCTATGTGACGGCCCCGCAGTCCTGCCCCTATCTGGACGGGCGGCTGGAGCGTAAGCTGTTCACTGCGCTGCAAGGCGAACACGCCCAGAAGCTGAATGACACGCTGTCGAAGCAGGGCTTCCGGCGGTCGCAGAACGTGCTTTACCGCCCCTCTTGTGCGGAATGTTCGGCCTGTCTTTCGGCGCGCATCCGCGTGGCCGATTTCCAGCCCACCCGCACCCAGCGCCGCATCCAGCGCCGCAATGCCGACCTGCGCCGCAACGCCACCAGCCCATGGGCGACCGAGGATCAGTATACGCTGTTCCGCCGCTATCTTGATGACCGCCACGCCGATGGTGGCATGGCCGACATGGACATCTTCGAATTCGCCGCCATGATCGAGGAAACCCCGATCCGGTCGCGGGTGATCGAATATTCCCTCTCGGCCGAGAATGGCGGCCCCCGCCCGCTGGCCGCCGTCTGCCTGACCGACATCTTCGATGACGGGCTGAGCATGGTCTATTCGTTCTATGACCCCGACCTTGCGGCGCGCTCGCTGGGGACGCATGTGATCCTTGACCATATCGAGATCGCGCGCGAGGCCGGACTGCCTTACGTCTATCTGGGATACTGGGTGCCCGGCAGCCGCAAGATGGGCTACAAGGCCAATTTCTCGTCGCTGGAAATCTACAAGGGCGGGCGGTGGCAGGATATCGGCCTGCCCTCGGATCACCGGGCGGAACTGCACCCCCTGAGCGTCGATCCGATTGCCGAACAGGTGGCGCGGATCAGCCTGCCCGAAGCGCGGCCCAACATCCGCGACTGACGCCTGTCGCACCCGGCACCCGGCAAAGCAACCGCAGACCCGCCGACACGGGGCAAAGCAACCACCGGCCCTGTCCGCGGGTCCGCGGTTGCCTTGCCCCCCCTGTCCTTTGCCTTGCCCCCTGTCCTCGCGTCCCTTGTGTTACCCCCCTGCCCGCTGGCCGGTGTTGCGCCGCCCCTGTCGGCGGCACCCCCACTTTGCCCACCTCGGCTTTCTTGTGCCGATGTGACGGCGCCGCCACGTCAGCGGCGGCTTTCGCGCGGCAGCATCTTGTCATGGCACCGAAAAGCGACATCTGGGAACAAGCGATCCCTGCCCTTCCCCGACCCTGAACGGAGATGTCCTTGGTCTATCTTCTTTTCACGATTGGCCTTCTGGGCCTGTTTTTCGGTGGCGAGTTTCTGGTCAGGGGGGCAAGCAACGTGGCCCGCGCCTGGCGCATCAGCCCGATGGTGATCGGGCTGACCATCGTCGGCTTCGGCACCTCGACGCCCGAACTGCTGGTGTCGATCAATGCGGCGCTTAATGGCTCATCGGCGCTCGCGATCGGCAATGTCCTTGGATCAAATATCGCCAATGTGCTGCTGATCGTCGGGCTGGCCGCGCTGATTTCGCCCATCGTGATGGATATTCGGCAAAGCTGGCGCGATCTGGCGGTGATGGTCGGGGCGGCGGCGCTGCTGTGGCTGATGCTGCTGGATGGCAGGCTGGACCGGGCCGAGGGCGCGCTGCTGCTGGCGGGGCTGGCAGGTTTTCTGGCGATGTCGTTCCTGACCGCACGGGTCGAGGCCGAGGAGAGTGAGGGCCCCGCAATCCCGCCGGTCTGGAAATCGGTGCTGCTGACGCTGGCGGGGCTTGTCGTGCTGATGGTGGGCGCGCGGCTTCTGGTTGACAGCGCCACCGAGATCGCGCGCGCCTTCGGCATCTCCGAAGCGGTGATCGGGCTGACGGTGGTGGCGGTCGGCACCTCGCTGCCGGAACTGGCGACCTCGCTGATCGCGGCATGGCGCAAACATTCCGAAATCGCCATCGGCAATGTCATCGGATCGAACATCTTCAACGCGCTGGGCATCCCGGGGGTGACGGCGCTGGTCTTGCCGATCAACGGGCTGGACCCGCGGTTTCTGTTGGTGGACATGCCGATGGTCCTGGGCGTGGCGCTGACGACGGTGGCGCTGGCGGCACTGCTGGCGGGCGTGCCGCGCTGGGCGGGCGGGCTTTTGCTGGCTGCCTATGGCGGCTATGTCGCGCTGATGCTTTAGCCAGGCCCGGTTTTTGCGGTTGTTGCCCACCCGGCCGCGGTCGTGAAACAAATGTGCGGCAAGGCGCCCTGCTGCGACACTTTCTTCGCGGATTTGCCATTGACGCCCCCCGCGCCACCGCCTAGTGTCCGGGCCGACCGCAGCAGGGGGCCCGGGATGTCTGGCGTCGTACTTCTTGGTGGAAAGGTGCGCATGGGCCGGTAACGGTTAGCCATTCAGGTTCCCATGCGCCCCCGAGTGACCTTCGGGGGCTTTTTGTTGCGCGCGGCGCGGCCCTGGGCCGCCGAAGGATGGAGAGAGAGATGACCGAGGTGATGAGCGGCGCGCGGATGGTCGTGCAAGCCCTGAAGGATCAGGGTGTGGATACCGTGTTCGGCTATCCGGGCGGCGCGGTGCTGCCGATCTATGACGAGATCTTCCAGCAGAACGACATCCGCCACATCCTCGTGCGGCACGAACAGGGCGCAGTCCATATGGCCGAAGGCTATGCCCGCTCGACCGGCAAGCCGGGGGTGGTGCTCGTGACCTCAGGCCCCGGCGCCACCAATGCGGTGACGGGTCTGGTCGATGCGCTGATGGATTCGATCCCGCTGGTGGTGATCTCGGGTCAGGTGCCGACCTTCATGATCGGCACCGATGGCTTCCAGGAGGCCGACACCGTCGGCATCACCCGCCCCTGCACCAAGCACAACTGGCTGGTGAAGGACACGGCGAAACTGGCCGAAACGCTGCATCAGGCCTTCCATGTCGCCACCCACGGCCGCCCCGGCCCGGTGCTGATCGACATTCCGAAGGATGTCCAGTTCGCCACCGCCGAATACTCGCCGCCGCAGAAGGCGCGCATCAGCCACTATCAGCCGAAGGTGAAGGGCGACATCGAGGCGATCACCCGCATGGTCGAGATGATCGAGACCGCGGAACGGCCGATCTTCTATACCGGCGGCGGGGTCATCAACTCTGGCACCGCGGCCAGCCAGCTGCTGCGCGAGTTCGTGGATGCGACCGGGTTCCCGATCACCTCGACGCTGATGGGCCTTGGCGCCTACCCCGCTTCGGGCAAGGGCTGGCTGGGGATGCTGGGGATGCACGGCCTGTATGAGGCCAACCTGGCCATGCACGGCTGCGACCTGATGATCAACGTGGGCGCGCGGTTCGACGACCGGATCACCGGCCGCGTCAAGGACTTCAGCCCCGGATCGAAGAAGGTCCATATCGACATCGACCCCTCGTCGATCAACAAGGTGATCCGGGTGGATGTGCCGATCGTCGGCGACGTGGGCCATGTGCTGGAAGATGCGCTGCGGCTGTGGAAGTCGCGCGGTCGCAAGGTCAACAAGGAGGCGCTGGCCGCCTGGTGGGCACAGATTGCGGAATGGAAGGCGGTGAACTGCCTCGACTTCCAGAACTCGGACAAGCTGATCAAGCCGCAGCACGCGCTGCAACGGCTTGAGGCGCTGACCCGCGGCATGGACCGCTATGTGACGACCGAAGTGGGCCAGCATCAGATGTGGGCGGCGCAGTTCCTGGGCTTCGAGGCGCCGAACCGCTGGATGACGAGCGGGGGCCTTGGCACGATGGGCTATGGGCTGCCGGCCTCGATCGGGGTGCAGGTGGCGCATCCCGAGGCGCTGGTCATCAACATCGCGGGAGATGCGTCCTTCCTGATGAACATGCAGGAACTGGGGACCGCGATGCAGTTCCGCGCGCCGGTCAAGCAGTTCATCCTGAACAACGAACGGCTGGGCATGGTGCGCCAGTGGCAGCAGCTGCTGCATGGCGAACGCTATTCGCAAAGCTGGTCGGAAAGCCTGCCCGATTTCGTGAAACTGGCGGAAGCCTTTGGTGCCAAGGGCATCCAGTGTTCGGACCCGGCGGATCTGGATGACGCGATCATGGAGATGATCCGCTACGACGGGCCGGTGGTGTTCGATTGTCTGGTCGAGAAGCACGAGAACTGCTTCCCGATGATCCCCTCGGGGCGGCCGCATAACGAGATGCTTCTGGGCGATGCGGAAACCGAGGGCGCGATCGGGGCGCGGGGCGCGGTGCTGGTCTGACGGCGGAAGCGGGGGGCTGTCTGCCCCCCGCACCCCCCGAGGATATTTGTGCCAGAATGAAACTGAAAAACGGGAGGGGACGCATGGCGCCGCTCAACATCAAGCAGGGATCGACGCGGTTTTCGGCCTATGATCTTCGCGATCCGAATGTCGAAATCATCGAGCAGCATACGCTTGCGCTGGTCGTGGATAACGAAAGCGGGGTTCTGGCCCGGGTCATCGGGCTGTTTTCCGGGCGCGGATACAACATCGACAGTCTGACGGTGGCCGAGGTGGATCACACCGGGCACCGCAGCCGGATCACCATCGTGACCCGCGGCACGCCGCAGGTGATCGACCAGATCAAGGCGCAGCTGGCGCGGCTGGTGCCGGTGCATGAGGTGCATGATCTGACGGTGGAAGGCCCCTCGGTGCAGCGCGAACTGGCGCTGTTCAAGGTTTCCGGCAAGGGCGAGTCGCGGATCGAGGCGTTGCGACTGGCCGAGATCTTCCGCGCCAAGGTGGTCGATTCGACGCTGGAGAGTTTCGTGTTCGAAATCACCGGCACGCCGGAGAAGATCGACGCGCTGGCCGAGTTGATGCGTCCGCTGGGGTTGAGCGAGATGGCCCGGACCGGGGTGGCGGCGCTGTCGCGGGGGGTGTGATCAGCGTCCGGTGAATCGGGGGGGCCGCTTTTCAAGGAAGGCGGCCACCCCTTCGCGAAAATCCGCGCTGGTGCCGCAGGAGGCTTGCAGGTCGGCCTCGAGTGCCAGTTGCTGGTTGAAGTCATTGCCAGAGCTGGCGCGGAGTGCCTGTTTCAAGGCCCGGTAGGCGGTGGTGGGGCCGGTGGCGAGCTGGGCTGCGCGGTCGCGCCAGCGGGCAGGAAACGCCTCGTCGGGCACCGCCTCATAGATCATGCCCCAGTCGGCGGCATGTTGCGCGCCGATCCTGTCGGCGAACAGTGTCGCCCCCATGGCGCGGGCAAGCCCGATCTGGCGCGGCAGCGTCCAGGTACCACCGGCGTCGGGGATCAGCCCGATCCGGGTGAAGGCCTGGATGAAGCTGGCGCTTTGGGCCGCGATCACCACATCGCAGGCGAGGGCCAGATTGGCACCGGCGCCGGCGGCGGGTCCGTTCACCGCGGCAAGCGTCGGGATCGGGCAGGTGGCGATGGCGCGCAGCAGGGGTTCGTATTCCTCGCGCAGGATTCGGCCGAAGTCCGGTGTTTCCAGCCCCTGCGCATCGCCCAGATCCTGGCCTGAACAGAAGCCGCGCCCCTCGCCGGTCAGCACGATCACGCGTGCGGCTTGCGCGGCCTGGGTCACCGCCTGAAGCAGTTCGGCCCGCATCAGGCTGGACAGCGCATTCATCACCTCGGGACGGCAGAGCGTCACAAGCGCCACGCCATCCTGTTCTTCGATCCTGATCGTGCGATAGCCCATCTGCCCCCCCCTGTTTGGGACAGAATAGCCGTCTGGCAGGGCTGCGAAAGCGCGACGGCGCGTCAGTCCTTGAGGATTTCGGTCAGGCGGGCGCGCTCGGATTCTGACAGGGCGGGCTGCGGCTCGGGCGCGGAACGCCTGCGGCGGAGGTAGAGCGCGGCAGTCCCAAGGCCCGCCGCCAGCATGGCCGGCCCCGCGATCCACAGGATCAGGTTCGCACCGCCCGTCGTCGGGTTCAGCAGCACATATTCGCCGTATCGGTCCACCACGAAGGCCATCACCTCGGCATCGCTGTCGCCTTCAACCAGCCGCTCGCGCACCAGAAGCCGCAGGTCGCGGGCAAGCTGGGCGTTCGAATCGTCGATGCTTTCGTTGCGGCAGACCAGACAGCGAAGATCCTTCGAAATCTCTCGCGCACGGGTTTCCAGCGCCGGATCGGGCAGGATCTCGTCAGGCTGGACGGCAAAGGCGGGCGCAGCAAGCGTCAGGGCAAGGATCAGAAGGGCCAAGCGGTTCATTCGGCAGGCACCGCCGCGGCAGGGGCTCGGCGGGCGCCGGCGGCGATGCGGTAGCGGCGATCGGTCAGGCTGAGCGTGCCGCCCAGTGCCATCAGCAGCGTGCCGCCCCAGATCCAGTTCGCGAAGGGCTTGATGTAACTGCGCACGGCATAGCCGCCGCCGTCCTGCGGGTCGCCGATCACCAGATAAAGATCCCGCGTCAGCCCGTAATCGATCGCGGCCTCGGTCGTGGGCATGGCCGCAACCGGGTAGACCCGCTTTTCGGGATGCAGCATCGCCACCTGTTGCCCGCCGCGGGTCACGCGGAAATCGGCGGTGGTCGCGCGGAAGTTCGGGCCCTCGACCTCGCGCACGCCCTTAAGCGTGATCTGATAGCGCCCCAGCATGAAGCTTTCGCCCTCGCGCATCACGCGGATGTCTTCCTGCTGCCAGGCGGTGATGCCGGCGATGGCGAAGATCGTCACGCCCAGCCCCGCATGGGCCGTGCCGCGACCCCAGTCGGCCCGCGGCAGCCGGCCAATGCGCGCCAACCGGCCAAGCGCCGTGCCGCGTCCGGTGCGCCCCCACAGGTCGATCAATGCGCCGAAGACCAGCCACGCCCCCAGCGCCAGCCCGACCGGCCCAAGCGCCGAACGTCCGGTCTGCATCGCAAAGGCCAGTGCCCCCAGCGCCACCGACAGCGCCAGCGCCCCCCACAATGGCCGCATCGCGCGCCCGGCCTGCGCCCGTTTCCACGGCAACAGCGCCCCCAGCGGCAGAACCGCCGCAATCGCCACCACGAACGGGGTGAAGGCCGCATTGAAGAACGGCGCACCGACCGAGAGTTTGCGCCCCCACAGCAGTTCCGCCACCAGAGGCCAGATCGTGCCGATGAACACCACGAAACAGGCCACCGTCAGCAGCACGTTGTTCAGCACCAGCCCCGACTCGCGGCTGACGGTCGAGAAGACGCCCTTTGCCTCCATCGCGCTGGCGCGGGCGGCGAACAGGGTCAGTGCGCCGCCCATGAAGACCGCCAGGATCAGCAGGATGAACACCCCCCGCTCGGGGTCGTTGGCGAAGGCGTGAACGCTGGTGATGACGCCCGAACGCACGATGAACGTCCCGATCAGCGAAAAGCCGAAGGCGAGAATGGCCAGCAGGATCGTCCAGCTTTTCAGCGCCTCGCGCTTTTCCACCACGATCGCGGAATGCAACAGCGCCGCGGCGATCAGCCAGGGCATGAACGAGGCGTTCTCGACCGGATCCCAGAACCAGAACCCGCCCCAGCCCAGTTCGTAATAGGCCCACCACGATCCCAAAGCGATGCCGATGGTCAGAAACACCCAGGCGGCCAAGGTCCAGGGCCGCACCCAGCGGCCCCAGGCCGCATCGACCCGCCCCTCGATCAGCGCCGCAACCGCAAAGGAAAACGCCATCGATAGCCCGACATAGCCCAGATACAGGAAGGGCGGATGGAAGGCGAGGCCGGGATCCTGCAACAGCGGATTCAGATCCTGCCCGTCAAAGGGCGGCTCGCCCACCCGCAGGAACGGGTTCGAGGTGTAAAGCAGGAAAGCCAGGAAAGCCGCGCCGATCATCCCCTGCACCGCCAGCACCCGCGCCTTCAAGGTCGGCGGCAGGTTCTGCCCGAAGGCCGCAGCACAGGCACCAAACAGCGCCAGGATCAGCACCCACAACAGCAGCGAGCCCTCATGATTGCCCCAGACCCCGCTGATCTTGTAGATCATCGGCTTCAGCGTGTGCGAGTTCAGCACCACCAGCCGCACCGAGAAATCCGAGGTCACGAAGGCCCAGGTCAGCGCGGCGAACGCAAACCCCACCAGCAGCAGCTGTGCCATCGCGGCCGGCTCGGCCACCGCCATCCAGCCCGCCCAACGCTTCTGCGCCCCCACCAGAGGCGCCACCGACTGGACCAGCGCCACCGCCAGCGCCAGCACCAGTGCGAAATGGCCGAGTTCGACGATCATGCACGCTTCCTCCCGCAATCGGGGGCGACTCTACCGGGATCGGCAGACAGGTTCCATGCCCGACCGCCGCCTCCCGGGATTTTGATGAAGAACACACCGCACTGGCCAGCGCGCGTGCCACCCGCCATGATACCCCGACCCAGCCCGACACCGGAGATCCCATGGCCAAGACCTGCATCCTGATCGGCGCGCCCATCGACAGCGGCCAACGCCGCGCCGGCTGCCTGATGGGGCCCGCGGCCTACCGCGTGGCAGGCCTTGCGCGCAGCCTCTGCGACCTTGGGTTCACCGTCATCGACCGCGGCGACCTCATCCCCTGCCCGGTGCCGCCGGTGCCCTGCTCCAATCCCGCGATCCATGGCCTGTCCGAAACCATCGGCTGGACCCTGGCCCTGACCGAGGCCGTGGACCGCGCCCTGGACGACGGATTTCCGATCGTGCTGGGGGGCGATCACTCGCTCGCCATGGGCAGCGTGGCCGGGGCCGCCGCGCATGCCGCGGCCGCAGGCCGGCCGCTGTTCCTGCTGTGGCTCGATGCCCATTCCGATTTCCACACGCTGGACACCACCACATCGGGCAACCTCCATGGCATCCCCGTGGCCTATGCCGCGGGGCGCACGGGCTTCGACGGCTTTCCACCCTTCCCCGCCCACCTGCCACCCGAACGGATCTGCCTCTTCGGCATCCGCTCGGTCGACCCCGAGGAACACGAGGCCCTGCTGCGCTACGACATCTCGATCATCGACATGCGGGTGATCGACGAATTCGGCATCTGCGCCCCGTTGCGCGGCTTTCTTGACAAGGTGCGCGCGGCGGACGGGATGCTGCATGTCTCGCTGGATGTCGATTTCATCGACCCCGCTCACGCGCCCGCGGTCGGCACCACGGTGCCCGGCGGCACCACCATCCGCGAGGCCCACCTCGTCATGGAGCTTTTGCACGACAGCGGCCTTGTCACCTCACTGGATCTGGTCGAACTGAACCCCTTCCTGGATGAGCGCGGCCGCACCACGCGGCTGATGGTGGACCTTGCCGCCTCGCTGATGGGGCGCAAGGTCTTCGACCGCCCGACCCGAGGCTTCGGCTGACGGACCCGCACCGGCTGACGGACCCGCGCCGCGGGGGCTTTCATTCTGGCCCAAATATCCATCGACGCCGGCCGCCCGGCGCCCCGCATCCGGGGCAGACCAAAGCGCAACCCCTAGTTCAGCCGGAACTCGCCGACCACATGCCTCCAGTCGCCCGGCCCGATCAGCTTGCGATGGGTGAAGCGGATGGAATGCAGCGGCCCCTCGATTTTCTGCTGCCAGAACTCGATGAAGCGGAACAGCGCCGGATAGTCCGGGGCCAGGTCATAATCCTGCCAGACGAACGTGTTCAGAACATTGCGATGATCCGGCATGCGATAGAAGATCTCGGCGGTGGTCAGCCCATAGCCATTCAGCATCAGTTCCGTCTCGCGCATCGACGCCCTCCGTGTTGTCCAACAGGGAAAATGATGATGCATCGTCGCGGATTTTCAACAGAATCAGCATGTTGGCACTCTGCTCGGGTGGCTGCTGTCTTCCTTCGGTCCGCAGGCATCCCCGCGGCATTGCACCCCATATCCGCGATGGTCTATAGTCCCGGCCAACGAGATATAGTCCCCCCGCGAGAGAGAGCCTCCCCGTGACCGACCGTCCCGAACAGCCCGGCGATGATGAAGAAATGGGCAGGCCGCATCCCGGTCTGCCGCAGGTCTCCATCGCCGAGGAAATGAAGACCGCCTATCTCGACTACGCCATGAGCGTCATCGTCTCGCGCGCGATCCCCGATCTGCGCGACGGGCTGAAGCCGGTGCATCGGCGCATCCTGTTTGCGATGCACGAAACCGGCAACACCCACGACAAGCCCTACCGCAAGTCGGCCCGCCCCGTCGGCGACACGATGGGGAAATATCACCCCCACGGCGATGCCGCGATCTATGACGCGCTGGTCAGGATGGCGCAGCCGTTCTCGATGGGGCTGAAACTGCTCGACGGTCAGGGCAACTTCGGCTCGATGGATGGCGACGGCGCGGCGGCCATGCGCTACACCGAAGTGCGGATGGACAAGCCCGCGGCCTTCCTGCTGGCCGATATCGACAAGGACACCGTCGATTTTCAGGACAACTACGACGGCAAGGACCGCGAACCCACGGTTCTGCCGGCGCGCTTCCCGAACATGCTGGTCAATGGCGCGGGCGGCATCGCGGTCGGCATGGCCACGAACATCCCGCCGCACAACCTGGGCGAGGTGATCGACGCCACGCTGGCAATGATCGAATCGCCCGACATCTCGACCGAACGCCTGATGGAGATCATCCCCGGCCCCGACTTCCCGACCGGCGGCGTGATCCTTGGCCGATCCGGCGCCCGCAAGGCCTATCTGGAGGGGCGCGGCTCGGTCATCATGCGTGCCAAGACCCGGGTCGAGGAAATCCGCGCGGGCCGCTTCGCCATCGTGCTGGACGAGATCCCCTATCAAGTCAACAAGGCCACCATGATCGAGAAGATCGCCGACATGGTGCGCGAAAAGAAGATCGAAGGCATCGCCCATGTGCAGGACGAATCCGACCGCGTCGGCGTCCGCGTGGTGATCGAGTTGAAACGCGATGCCACGCCCGAAGTGGTGCTGAACCAGCTTTGGCGTTTCACGCCGATGCAGACCACCTTCGGCTGCAACATGCTGGCGCTGAACGGCGGCCGCCCCGAGCAACTGACGCTGCGCGATTTCCTTGTGCATTTCCTGACCTTCCGCGAGGAAGTGGTCGCCCGCCGCACCGCCTTTGAACTGCGAAAGGCGCGCGAGCGCAGCCATGTGCTGTGCGGCCTTGCCGTTGCCGTGTCGAACGTGGACGAGGTGGTGGCCACCATCCGCAGTTCCGCCGACCCGGCCGAGGCGCGCGAACGGCTGATGACGCGCCGCTGGCCCGCTGCCGACATCGCCGACTATATCCGGCTGATCGACGACCCCGGCCACAAGATCAACGAAGACGGCACCTACAACCTGTCGGAAATTCAGGCCCGCGCGATCCTTGATCTGCGGCTTCAGCGCCTGACCGCGATGGGGGTGAAGGAAGTCACCGACGAACTGGCCGACCTTGCCGCGAAGATCCGCGATTACCTTGACATTCTTGGCAGCCGCGACCGGATCATGGCGATCATCTCGGACGAATTGCGCGAGGTGCGCGCCCTGTTTGCGATCCCGCGCCGGACCGCGATCGCCGAATGGGCCGGCGATCTGGAAGACGAAGACCTGATCGAGCGCGAGGACATGGTGGTGACCATCACCTCGGCCGGCTACATCAAGCGCACGCCCTTGGCGGAATTCCGCAGCCAGCGCCGCGGCGGCAAGGGCCTGTCGTCGATGGCGACCAAGGAAGACGATGTGGTGACGACGCTGTTCGTCGCCAACACCCACACCCAGATCCTGTTCTTCACCACCGATGGCATGGTCTATGATCTGAAATGCTGGCGCCTGCCCTTGGGCGGACGCACCGCGAAGGGCAAGGCGATCGTCAACATCCTGCCCATTGCGCCGGGCATCACCATCGCCGCGCTGATGAAGATCGACGAGCCCGAAACCGAATGGGACCGGCTGCAAGTGGTCTTTGCCACCTCGGACGGCGATGTTCGCCGCAACCGGCTGTCGGATTTCACCAATGTGAAGCGCAACGGCAAGATCGCGATGAAACTGCCCGAAGGCGTCAGTCTGGTGAATGTCTCGATCTGCGACGAGCAGGATGACGTGATGCTGGTGACGGCGATGGGGCGCGCGATCCGCTTCCCGACCACCGACGTCCGGGTGTTCTCGGGCCGCGATTCGACCGGCGTGCGCGGAGTGCGGCTGGCCGAGGGCGATCGCGTGGTGTCGATGTCGGTGATCCGCCACTTCGAGGCCGAACCGGCCGAACGGGTGGCCTATCTGAAGCAGCGCCGGCTGATGGCCGGTGTCACCGAGGAAGCCGAGGCGGACGAGGACGAGGAAAGCGTCGACGCGGGGCAGCTTTCGCCCGCCCGTTACGCCGAAATGTCGGCTGCGGAGGATCTGATCCTGACCATCACGGCCGCCGGACAAGGCAAGATCTCGTCGAGCCACGACTATCCGGTTCGCGGCCGCGGTGGCCAGGGCGTGAACGCCTTCGTGATGGACAAGAAGACCAGACAGCCGACGAGTCCGCTTGTATCCTGCTTCCCCGTCGAGACCAGCGACCAGGTGATGCTCGCCACCTCGGGCGGGCAGTCGATCCGGGTGCCGGTGGAACAGATCAGCTTCCGCTCGCGCTCGGCGGGCGGGGTGCGGGTGTTCGACACTGGCGGCACGGAAGAGGTCGTCTCGGTCGCGCGCATCGCCGAACAGGGCGACGAGGAGGAGGCATAAGCCTCATGGCCCGGGTTCTGCATATCGTCGGCGCCGGCATGGCCGGATCGGAAGCGGCTTGGCAGGCGGCCGAAATGGGCGTGCCGGTGGTGCTGCACGAAATGCGGCCGCGGGTGGAAACCTTCGCCCACCGCACCGGCCTGTTTGCCGAAATGGTCTGTTCGAACTCGTTCCGGTCCGACGACGATGAACGCAACGCCGTGGGGCTGCTGCATTGGGAAATGCGCGCCGCGGGCGGCCTGCTGATGGAGATGGCCGCTGCCCATCGGCTGCCAGCCGGGGGCGCGCTGGCGGTGGACCGCGACGCCTTTGCCGAAAGCGTGACGGCCCGGCTGCGGGAACATCCGCTGGTTTCCGTTTCGGAAGAAGAAGTTACCACGCTTCCTTCGGACGGCGACTGGATCGTGGCGACCGGCCCGCTGACCTCATCGGCCTTGGCTGAAAGCATCCGCGCCGTGACGGGGGCCGCATCGCTGGCCTTTTTCGACGCCATTGCCCCCATCGTCCATGCCGACAGCATCGACATGTCGGTGGCATGGCGGCAGTCACGCTATGACAAGGGCGAGACCGAGGACGAACGCACCGCCTATATCAACTGCCCGATGAATCGCGCGCAGTATGAAGCCTTCATCGACGCCCTGCTGGCCGCGGAAAAAACCGTGTTCCATGAAGGGGAAACCGCCGGTTACTTCGACGGCTGCCTGCCGATCGAAGTCATGGCCGAACGCGGCCGCGAAACCCTGCGCCACGGCCCGATGAAGCCCGTGGGCCTGACCAATGCGCATGATCCGCAGGAAAAGGCCTACGCGGTCGTGCAACTGCGCCGCGACAACAAGCTGGGGACGCTTTACAACATCGTGGGCTTTCAGACCAAGATGAAGTATGGCGCGCAAACCGCTGTTTTCCGGACGATTCCGGGCTTACAGAATGCCAGCTTTGCCCGGCTGGGCGGCATCCATCGCAACACCTTCCTGAACTCGCCCACGCTGCTGGATGCGCAGATGCGGCTGAAGCTGCGACCGAACATCCGCTTTGCCGGCCAAGTCACTGGCGTTGAAGGATATGTCGAAAGCGCGGCCATGGGGCTTCTGGCGGGCCGGATGGCCGCGGCCGAGATCCTTGGCCGCGAACTGCCGCCTCCGCCGCCCGAGACCGCCATGGGCGCGCTGGTCACCCACATCACCGGCGGCGCCGAGGCGAAGACCTTCCAGCCGATGAATGTGAACTTCGGCCTGTTCCCGCCCATCGATGCCAAGGGCGGACGGCGGGGCCGCAAGGACCGCTACAAGGCCTATACCGACCGGGCCAAGGCGGCCTTTGCGGAATGGCTGGGCGCGTAACCCGCTTTGCCCCCTCGCCAACGGGGCCGCTGCATCTGGGGCACGCCTTTTCGGCGCTGACGGTCTGGGACCGCGCCCGCGGCGGCGCCGCCCTGCTGCGGATCGAGGATATCGACCAAAGCCGTTGCCGCCCCGAATGGGAGGCGCAGATCTTCGACGACCTGCATTGGCTGGGGCTGAACTGGCCCGAACCCGTGATGCGCCAGTCGACCCGCGCCAATGCCTATCGCGGCGCGCTGGACCGGCTGGCCGCGATGGGGCTGACCTATCCCTGCCGCTGCACCCGCGCCGACATCCGTGCCGCGATGTCGGCTCCGCAAGAGGGCGCCGCCACCGGCCCCGATGGCCTGATCTATCCCGGCACCTGCCGCGGCCGCAGCATGTCCGAGGCCGGACCGGGCGACGCCATCCGGCTGGACATGAAACGGGCGCTGACCCGCGCCGGCGCCCGCCGCTTCTTCGAAACCGGAGAGCATGAGGGCTGGCACGAGCTTGGCCCGCTTGACCGGAGCGCCGGCGATGTGGTGCTGGCGCGGCGAGGCTTTGGCACCTCCTATCATCTGGCCGTCGTGGTCGACGATGCCGCGCAGGGCGTGACCGAGGTCGTGCGCGGCGCCGATCTGTTTCAGGCGACGGCCATCCATGTTCTGCTGCAATCGCTGCTTGACCTGCCGCAGCCGGCCTATCACCACCACCGGCTGATCCGCGACCCGGCCGGCAAGCGGCTGGCCAAGCGCGACGATGCCCGCGCGCTGGCGAACTACCGGGCCGAGGGGCTGTCGCCCGCCGATATCCGGGCGATGGTCGGCTTTACACCATCGGCGCCATGATCTCGACCTCGGCCCCGTCGCGGACCGCGGTGTAGAAACAGGACCGGCGGTTGGTGTGGCAGGCGGGCCCCTGTTGTTCGATCAACAGCAGAAGGCAATCGCGGTCGCAATCCACCCGCATCTCGACCAGCCGCTGGACATGACCCGAGCTTTCGCCCTTCACCCAGAACGCCTGACGCGAGCGTGACCAGTAGGTGACGCGCCCCGTGGCCAGCGTGCGCGCCACGGCCTCGGCGTTCATCCAGGCCATCATCAAGACCTCGCCACTGGCGGCGTCCTGCGCGATGGCGGGAATCAGGCCGTTCATGTCGAACTTCAGCGTGGCGGGATCGAAGGCCATCGGGATTCCTTTCCAACAGGCGCGCGGGGGCCTATCTAGAACGTCGATCAGCCAGAGGAAACCCATGAGCGACAGCGACCTTCTCAGCCTTTATTCCGGGCGCATCCTCGAACTGGCGGCGGACATTCCGCATATCGGGCGGCTGGACGCACCGCAGGGCAGCGCGCGGCGCCGCTCGCCGGTTTGCGGATCGACGGTGACGGTGGATGTGACGCTGAAAGACGGGAAGGTGGCCGCGTTCGCGCAGGATGTGAAGGCCTGCGCACTGGGGCAGGCCTCGGCCTCGATCATGGGGCGGGCGCTGGCGGGGCGAACCCGTGCCGAGGTCGAAACCGCACGCGACGCGCTGCGCGCGATGCTGTCGGAAGGCGGCGCGGTTCCGGCCGCACCCTTCGACGGCTATCAGGTGCTGGTTCCGGCGCGCGACTATCGCAACCGCCATGCCTCGATACTGCTGGCGCTGGAAGCCGCGGCCGAGGCGATCGCCGCCGCCGAAGCCGCTGATTAAAAGGCCGCCGCCCATGCAGGCGGCGGCAGGTGCGTCCCCGGGTCGGCGGGGCAGAGAACCGCCCAAGGGGCCGCAGGCAGGATCAGACAAGATGCGGCAGATAAAGTGCTGCGCCCAATAACAAAAACAGTGCCGTCACCCCCAACGCATCCTCGATCAGGGTGTCGGAACAACGGATCAGAATGTCCTTCAACTCGGTCAGCATGGCGGCCTCCGCGGTTAATGTTCTTTAATTGTTCTCACGGACCCGAGAGTCTGGCAAGAACTTTTTAAGAACATGCGCCGCGCAGGCGACAGAAACCGTCACCCCCTACCCGACCGAGATCAAGCGGATCGCCCGGTCCTGATCCAACAGCCACAGCAGCAGCCGAACCGCCTTCCCGCGCGCCGAGACAAGGCCCGGATCGTCGGTCAGCAGTTTGCGCGCGTCGGATTGCGCCACCGCCATCAGCGCCGACTGCCGTTCCAGATCGGCAACGCGGAACTTCGGCAGACCCGATTGCGCGGTGCCGATCAGATCGCCCGCGCCGCGGATCGACAGATCCTCTTCGGCGATGCGAAAGCCATCCTCGGTCTCGCGCAGGATGGTCAGACGGCGCTGCCCGCTTTCGGCCAGCGGCGGCTGATACATCAGAAGACAGGTCGATTGCGCCGCCCCCCGTCCCACGCGCCCGCGCAGCTGGTGAAGCTGGGCCAGACCGAAGATATCGGCGCGCTCGATCACCATGATCGAAGCGTTGGGCACGTTCACCCCCACCTCGATCACGGTGGTCGCCACCAACACCCGCGTTTCGCCCGCGGTGAACCGCGCCATGGCGGCATCCTTTTCGGCGGGCGGCATCTGGCCATGGACAAGGCCCACCACCCCCTCGCCCAAGGCCGCGCGCAGATGCAGGAACCGCGCCTCGGCCGAGGCGTAATCGACAAGCTCGCTGTCCTCGACCAGCGGACAGACCCAATAGGCCTGCCGGCCCTCGGCCACCGCGGTGCGCAGGTGATCCACCACCTCGTCCAAGCGATCCGAGGACACCAGCGCGGTGCGGACCGGCGTCCGGCCCGGCGGCTTTTCGTCCAGAACCGACACATCCATGTCGCCATAGCTGGCCAACGCAAGGCTGCGCGGAATCGGCGTTGCGGTCATCACCAGCACATCGGCCGCCTGCCCCTTGGCGCCCAGTTCCATCCGCTGCGCCACGCCGAATCGGTGCTGTTCGTCGATCACTGCAAGGCGGAGGTCGCAAAAGGCCACGTCTTTCTGAAACACCGCATGGGTGCCAACAAGGATGCCGATCTCGCCCGCGGCAAGCGCGGCAAGCTTTGCCGCCCGCTCGGCGCCCTTGTCGCGGCCGGTCAGGATCTCCAGCCGGATGCCGGCGACGCAGGCCAGCGGCGCAAGACTGGCAAGATGCTGGCGCGCAAGGATTTCGGTGGGCGCCATCATCACGCCCTGCCCGCCCGCCTCGACCGCGACGCACAGCGCCAGAAAGGCCACCAGCGTCTTGCCCGCGCCCACATCGCCCTGAAGCAGCCGGTTCATCCGTTGCGGGCTGGCCATGTCGGCGGCGATCTCGGCGGCAGCCCGGGTCTGCGCGGCGGTGGGCGCATAAGGCAGACTGTCCAGCGCCCGCCGCTGCATCAGGCCCGTGCCGACCGAGGCCACCCCCTTCCCCCTGCGACGCGAGGCGCGGGCCAGCGAAAGTGTGACCTGGTGGGCAAAAAGTTCATCATAGGCAAGGCGTTGGCGCGCAGGCGCGGTTGGCGCGATACTGGCCAGCCCATCAGGGGCATGGACCTGCACCACCGCCTGATGCCAGTCGGGCCAGCCCTCGCGGCGGCACAGTGCAGGGTCGATCCATTCCGGCAGATCGGGCGCCCGGGCCAGCGCCGCAACCACGGCCTTGGCCACCAGTTTCTGGGTGACGCCCGCGGTCAGCGGATAGACCGGCTCGTGCAGGGGCAGGTCTGCGGTCTCATCGGGGGGCAGGATGTGGTCGGGATGAACCATCTGCGCCATGCCATCAAAGGCCTCGATCCGGCCCGAGATCAGACGCCGCTCGCCCTCGGGCAACTGTTTTGTCAGCCAGTCGCCGCGGGCGTGGAAGAACACCAACTGAAAATCGGTTTCAGCATCGCGGACCGCGATCCGATAGGGGCCGCCCTTGCGACGGGGCGGATAATGCGCGCCGACCGTCACCTCGACCGTGACCGTCGCCGGCGGCACCACATGGTGGATGGAGTCGCGCCGGGTCCGGTCCACCACCGAATGGGGCAGCAGAAACAGCAGATCCCTGGGGCGCGTCACGCCCAGGCCGGCAAAAGCCTTGGCGGTCTTGGGACCAACCCCGTCCAGGGTTTCCAGCCCGGCGAACAGGGGAAAAAGGATTTCAGGTCGGCTCATGCGTCGCCGATCAGCCGCAGCCAGGCATCCTCGTCGATCATCTCGACGCCAAGCGCCTCGGCCTGTTTCGCCTTTGACCCGGCCCCGGGCCCGGCCACCACCAGATCGGTCCTGGCCGAAACCGAACCCGCAACCTTCGCCCCCAGCGCCTCGGCCCGGGCCTTCGCCTCGGAGCGGGACATTTTTTCAAGAGTTCCGGTGAAAACCACGATCTTGCCGGCGACGGGGCTTTCGACAGGCATGCGGGGGGCCGCGTCCTCCACCGTCAGGTGGCGGACCAGCGCATCCATCGCCGCACGTTCGGCATCCTGGTGGAACGCCGTCACCAGCGAGGTCGCCAGAACCGCCCCCACCCCGTCGATCGCCAGAAGATCCTGCCATTCCGTGCCATTACCGACCTTGGCCGCCGTCATCGCCTGTTCGAATGCCATCCACGAGGTGTAATGCGTGGCCAGAAGGCTGGCCGTCGTCTCGCCGACATGGCGGATGCCAAGCGCGAAGATCAGCCGATGCAGCGGGATACGGCGGCGGGCTTCGATAGCTACGAAAAGATTTTCCGCCGATTTCGCCCCCCACCCCTCGCGGTTCTCCAGCCGTTGCAGACCGGCGCCGTAGCGGGTGCGCAGGTCGAAAATGTCGGCGGGCTGGCGGATCCAGCCGTCGCGATACAGCGCCTCGACCTGCTTGGCGCCCAGCCCCTCGATGTCGAAGGCCGCGCGTGAAACGAAATGCTTCAGCCGCTCGACCTGCTGGGCGGGGCAGATCAGGCCGCCGGTGCAACGACGGACCGAATCGCCCGGCTCTCGGATCGCCTCGGATCCGCAATCGGGACAGGTTTCGGGAAAGTCATAGGGCCGTGCCTCGGCCGGGCGGCGCGACAGATCGACATCGGCCACCTTGGGGATCACATCGCCCGCGCGATAGACCTGCACCCAGTCGCCCACGCGGATATCCTTGCCGCCGCGGATCTCTTGCCCTTTCGAGTCGCGCCCGGCGATATAATCCTCATTATGAAGCGTTGCGTTCGAGACGACGACACCGCCCACCGTGACCGGCCGCAGCCGGGCCACTGGCGAAAGCGCGCCGGTGCGGCCAACCTGAATGTCGATCCCTTCCAGAACCGTCCAAGCCAGTTCGGCAGCGAATTTATGCGCGATGGCCCAGCGCGGGGTCGCGGCGCGAAACCCCAGACGGCGCTGCAACGCTAGATCGTCAACCTTGTAGACCACGCCATCGATGTCATAGCCCAGAGTGGCGCGCTGACGCTCGATCTCGGCATGGTGGGCGACCAGTTCGCCGGGGCCGGTGCAAAGTCGGGTCAGCGGGTTGGTGCGAAAGCCCATGGCGGCAAGGCGCGCAAGGGCGCCCTTCTGGCTGTCCGACAGCGGATCTGACAGCGCGCCCCAGCCATAGGCAAAGAAGTGCAGCGGCCGCCGCGCGGTGATCGTCGGGTCAAGCTGGCGCAAAGACCCCGCGGCCGCGTTGCGCGGATTGGCAAACAGTCGCCCGCCCTCGGCCGCCTGCCGGTGGTTCAGCGCGGCAAAATCGGCGTGGGTCATGTAGACCTCGCCACGGACTTCCAGCACGTCGGGTGCACCATCGATGTGCTGGGGCAGATCTGCGATGGTCCGGGCATTGTCGGTCACGTTTTCGCCGGTTTCCCCATCGCCTCGGGTCGCGGCCTGCACAAGCCGCCCCTGTTCGTAGCGAATCGACAGCGACAACCCGTCGATCTTCGGCTCGGCGGTGAAGGCGATGTCGCCGACATGGCCGAGATAGCGGCGGATTCGTTCCACCCAGTCGTCGACCTCGGACTGCTCGAATGCGTTTTCAAGGCTGAGCATCCGCACATCATGGCGGACCTTGGCGAATCCCTCGGCCAATGCCCCGCCGACCCGGTCGCTTGGGCTGTCAGCGCGGCGCAGCGCAGGGAATCGCGCCTCGATCTCGCAGTTGCGCCGCTTCAGCGCGTCGTAGTCGGCATCGCTGATCTGCGGCGCGTCATGGGTGTGATAGGCGCTGTCGGCGGCAGCGATGGCCTGCGCCAACCGGGCAAGTTCGGCTGCGGCCTCGGCCTCGGTCAGTTCTTCTACCCGCTGCGCGTCCTGCATAAGCCTTCCCCGTTCCCCATACTGTCGATTTAGGGAACGGGAGAGACCCAGTCCAGAGCGAGCAGGAACGCCCTAGGCCCCGATGGCGAAGCGGCGGTCCGACTCGGTCGGGACGGGATCGCGAAGGACATAGCCGCGGCCCCAGACGGTTTCGATATAGCTTTCCCCACCCGTCGCCTCTGCCAGTTTCTTGCGCAACTTGCAGATGAAAACGTCGATGATCTTCAGCTCTGGCTCATCCATGCCGCCGTAGAGATGATTCAGGAACATCTCTTTGGTAAGGGTTGTGCCCTTTCTCAGCGAGAGAAGTTCAAGCATCTGGTATTCCTTGCCGGTCAGATGCACGGGCTTGCTATCCACCTCGACCGTCTTTGCATCCAGATTGACCACGATCTTTCCGGTCCGGATCACCGATTGCGCATGACCCTTCGAGCGGCGGATGATCGCATGGATACGCGCGACCAGTTCTTCACGGTGGAAGGGTTTGGTCAGGTAATCATCAGCGCCGAAGCCGAAGCCCTTGATCTTGCTTTCGGTATCGTCGGCCCCCGAGAGAATCAGGATCGGTGTCTCGATCCTGGCCAGCCGAAGCTGGCGCAAAACTTCATGCCCGCTCATATCGGGAAGATTCAGATCCAGCAGGATAAGATCATAATCATAAAGTTTCGCCAGATCGATCCCGTCTTCGCCCAGATCGGTGCAATAGACGTTCAGGTTTGCGTGGGTCAGCATCAACTCGATGCTACGGGATGTGGTCGGATCATCCTCAACCAGCAGTATTCTCATCGTCAACGCTCCGCATCGCCACCATGGGTATTAACTACAATGCAGCCCAATGGTTAATCAGGGGTTACTCTCGCATAAGCGGAACGGAAAACAATCTAAAGTTGTCGATATTTCTGAATCATCGTGACCTTCAGGGCCTTCTCGCCATGCTGGGCCACAGCAGCGCGCCATAGGGCGAACTCTTCTTCCGACAGCGCGTACCGTTCCAGCGCCTCGCGCTCGGACATCAGGCCGTGCAGCACGGCCTTGACCACGGCCGCCTTGCGGCTGGCCACCCAGCGCCGCGTATCGGGCGGGGGCAGATCAGCACGGCTAAGAACCGTGCCATCAGGCAGCATCACCTGACGCGGACCATCGACTCGCTTGAGATACATCACTCTTCCCTCTCCAACGGCGACAGGCTGCCCCAGCACGCTTAAGCATCGGTGAAACGCGGGGTTGAGAGTGCAGAGCATTTTCCTATATTGCGCGCTTCACCCCGAAAGGCGCCGCCATGCTTGACCATCCGCTCAACTCGCTCGGTTTTGCCAAGCCGCCGTCGGCCACGCGGGTCGTGGTGGCGATGTCGGGGGGCGTCGACAGTTCGGTGGTCGCCGCGGAACTGGCAGCCGAGGGCTATGACGTGGTCGGCGTCACGCTTCAGCTTTACGACCATGGCGCGGCGCTGGCGAAAAAGGGCGCCTGCTGTGCGGGCCGCGACATCCACGACGCGCGCCGCGTGGCCGAGGCGATGGGCTTTCCCCACTACGTTCTGGACTATGAGAACACCTTCCGCGAGGCGGTGATCGAGGAATTCGCCGACGCCTATCTGGCGGGCGCGACGCCGGTGCCCTGCATCCGCTGCAACGAACGGGTGAAGTTCAAGGATCTGCTTCAGACCGCGAAGGATCTGGATGCCGACTGCATGGCGACCGGCCACTACATCCAGCGCAAGATGGGCGCGGCCGGGCCGGAACTGCACTCGGCCGCCGATCCGGCCCGCGACCAGAGCTATTTCCTGTTCTCGACCACGCGTGAGCAGCTTGACTATCTGCGCTTTCCGCTGGGCCATCTGGCATCCAAGGCCGAGACGCGGGCGTTGGCGGTCAAGCATGGGCTGCCGGTGGCCGACAAGCCCGACAGTCAGGACATCTGCTTTGTCCCCGACGGCAACTATGCCGCCGTGATCGAGAAGCTGCGCCCCGGCGCCGCCGACCCGGGCGAGATCGTGGACCTGACGGGACGGGTTCTGGGCCGGCATCGCGGCGTGATCCACTACACCATCGGTCAGCGCCGCGGGCTGGGGATCGGCGGTCTGGGCGATCCGCTCTATGTCGTGCGGCTTGACCCTGACGCGCGGCAGGTGGTGGTGGGGCCGAAAGAGGCGCTTTCGACCCGGATCGTCCCGGTGCGGGAAATCAACTGGCTGGGGGATCAGCCGCTGACCAGCCGTGCGGAATGGCAGGTGCTGGCCAAGGTGCGATCCACCCGCGCCCCGCGCGAGGCGGTGATCCGGCCGATCTCGGACACCGAAGCCGAGGTGGAACTGATCGCGCCCGAAGATGGTGTCTCGCCGGGGCAGGCCTGCGTGTTCCACGCCCCCGAAGGCAGCCGCATCCTTGGCGGCGGCTGGATCTGGCGCGGGCGCTGAGACCCGGCCGGCGCGCGGGATGGGCGCGACCGCCATCCCGCATCAGACCGGCCGCGGCCCAGCCACCGCCAGACGGACCGCATCCGGTGCGACACCTGTCAGCCGGCCACCGCGCGCAACGCGCGGGCGCGGCCGGGCGGGATCGCGCGGATTTCCAGCCCGGTAAAGACGTGAAGCGTGTTCAGATCGCGGTCGACCACCGCATGATCCGACACCCAGCCCCCCATCAGCAAATAGGTCCGCAACAGCGGCGGCATCAGGCTCTGCGCCCGTTTCGCATCCGGCTTGAACCGCGCCAGCGCCTGAGCAAAGCGGAACACGGTCGGCGCCTTCACCCGCGGCAACCACCGCGAGGGCGCAAGATGGCGGTCTTTCAGCATGGCGAAGGCATCGGCATAGGTCTCGGCCTCGGTGCCGTGAAACGAGGAACAGCCGAACAAGAGTTCCACCCCCTCGTCATCGACATAGCGCGTCATCGCCCCCCAGGCCACGCGCAGGATGTCGGGATCGCGGCGGTCGGGATGGATGCAGAATCGCCCCATCTCGACCATGCGGCCTTCGAAGCTTTCCAGTGCAGACAGTTCATAGAACTGCGCCGAATAGCTGCGGCCGATCTCGCCGCCGCCATTCAGCGGAAGGAAGCGGAAACAGCAGACCAGATCGCCGGTCGCCACCTCCTCGACCAGAACATGGGTGCAGATCGCATCGAAGTCATCGGCGTCCAGCCCCTCGCCGTCGCCCTGCCCGGCGCGGAAGGCCAGCCCGCGCAGCCGCTGTGCCCGCAGCACATCCTCGGCTCCGGCGCCTATGCGGGCGGCATAGCGGCCCCTGGTAAGCCCGAGCATGGACACCTCCTTGTGTGTCTTGGCGAAGCGGAAAGGCGGACTAGATATGGGTCGCGCCGCAACGCGGCGCAAGCGGTCAAGCAGCCGCGGAGAGAGGGAGAAGACGATGACGGAAAGCCGCGAGAAGGTGATGAAAACGGATGCGGAATGGCGGACAGAGCTGTCCGACCTGGCCTACAAGGTCACCCGCAGGCACGGGACGGAACGGGCCGGCACCCATGACCATTTTCCGGCGGTGCCGGGCACCTTCCATTGCATCTGCTGCGGCGCGCCGCTGTTCGATCAGGCGCAGAAATACGAAAGCGGCACCGGCTGGCCCAGCTTCTGGGCCCCGATCGCCCCCGAAGCGGTCGAAACCTCGGAAGACCGCAGCTTCTTTACCCGCCGGACCGAGGTGCATTGCGCCCGCTGCGAGGCGCATCTGGGCCATGTCTTTCCCGATGGCCCCCGGCCGACCGGCCTGCGCTACTGCATGAACGGTGTGGCGATGACCTTCACGCCAAAGGGCTGATCTCGTCGGGCCATCGCGCCGGCGGGCAAAGCGCCCTGCCCGTCCCGCCCGATCCGCCCCAAGCGCCGCGCAAACGACCAAGCCCGCGTCACCGCCCCCTTGCGGGGCGCAAGCGTGCTATTCGATCACATCCTCGGCGCGGAACAAGCCGATATTGCCGAACAGTTGCCGCAGGAAACTGGTGCCGCGGATGTTCGATTCGGTCACGCGGCGCGACAGCGGCACGATGCGGCCCTGTTCCAGACCGAACCGCTCGACATTGCGCACCACACCGTTCTGGTCAAAGCTGATCGCCACCACCTGACGCTCGACCTCTTGCGGCTCCTTGGCGCCATAGTGGCGGACGCGACTCTGAACGTAATACCAGCCCTCGTCGTTCAGAAGCCCGGCCGCCGTGGGACGACCCACCGCCGTGGCCACGGTTTCGCGCGTGTCGCGGCCCACCTGCACCTGCGCCAGATCCTGATCGGTCGGCACATAGCCGTGGTTGCGGTAAATCGGCTGACAGGCGGCAACGCCTGCGGACAGCGCGACAACCAGCGCCGCCCTGCGCAGCCACCGCCCCCGGTCCGCCGCTCCCATCCCGCCTTCCCGCACCATGACAACCCCTTGCCTTGGGGGACGAAGCCCCGTATCCCGAAACCCGACGATGGACCGTCCGCGGCTCGCCTAGGGCTTACAGAAGGTCCGGCCTCTGTTCAAGGAAGGAACGAGGGGCCGGGATCCGCCGCAGTGGCGCGACGGCCGAGCGACCCAACCGGCGGCTGCGCCCCGGCCCGCGCTGGCCGCAACCGCCCGAATCCGGAAAGAAACCGCGTCATGCCCGATCCCGTGCACGTCTCGAACGCCGACCTGCCGGTCAGCTGCCCCTTCCGCGTGGCGACCCTTGCCGCACGCCGCCCCACCCGCTTCGACGTGGCGCCCGACGCCGCGACACAGGCGCTGGTGGCGGCGCTGCTGGGCATCACCACAGTCAAGGGTCTGCGCTTCAAGGGCGAGATCCGCCCCACCGGCAAGCGCGACTTCGAACTGGAAGGCGCGCTGTCCGCCACCGTGGTGCAGCCCTGCGCGATCACGCTGGCCCCTGTCACCACCCGCATCGACGAAAAGGTGACCCGGCGCTACCTTGCCGACTACGCCATGCCCGACGCCGAAGAGATCGAGGTGCCCGAGGATGACAGTGAACCGCTGCCCGAGGTGATCGACGCCGGCGCCGTCGCGGTCGAGGCGCTGGCGCTGGCACTGCCGCTTTATCCCCGCGCCGAAGGTGCCGAACTGTCCGGGGCGACCTTTGGCCCGCCCGGAAGTGCGCCCCTGACCGACGAGGCCGCCCGCCCCTTCGCCACATTGGCCGCCCTTCAGCGGAAGATGACGGGCGGCACCGACCCCGACGACAGGGACTGAGGCGGCGCCCCGCCCGGCCCGAAAAATGGGGCTTGCGCCGGGCCGGAATCCCACTATGTTCCGCGCCTCGTTCAAGATGTGGATCGCACGCTCCCGCCCCTTCGGGCAAAGGCCGGATCCCGAAGGAAAAACAGGGGCCTGGCCCCTCCGTAACACGAGGTTGAGACATGGCTGTCCCTCAGAACCGAGTCACCCGTTCGCGCCGCAACATGCGCCGTTCGCATGACGCCCTTGTCGCCGGTAACCCGGCCGAATGCCCGAACTGCGGCGAGCTGAAGCGCCCGCACCACGTCTGCGGCGCCTGCGGTCACTACGACTCGCGCGAAGTCGTCGCGACGACGGCGGAAACCGATCTGGACGAGGACGCGGCGTAAGCCGCGGCCATCGCACCGACCCTGATGGCAAGGCCAACCCCAGCCCGGATATCGGGCGCAGGGCGAATCGTCATATCTGTCGATGCGATGGGCGGTGACCGAGGTCCGGCCGCCGTCGTGGCCGGTATCGCCGAGTCCGCCACCGCGAATCCCGACGCGTCGTTCATCGTCCACGGCGATGAATCGCAGATCGGGCCGATGATCGCCCGCAAGAAAGCACTCGCTGGCCGCTGCCAGATCCGCCACGCGCCGCGCGTGGTGACCATGAACGACAAGCCCAGCCAGGTGATGCGCCATGGCGAAGGCACGTCGATGTGGTCCTGCATCGAAAGCGTCCGCGCCGGCGAGGCGACGGTCGCGGTGTCCTGCGGCAATACCGGCGCGCTGATGGCGGTGTCGATGATCCGCCTGCGCAAGCTGCCGGGGGTGAACCGCCCGGCGATCGCCTGCCTGTGGCCGTCGCGCAATTCCGGTGGATTCAGCGTCATGCTTGACGTGGGCGCCGATGTGAAGGCCGACGCCGAGGATCTGCTGCAATATGCGATGATGGGGGCATCCTACGCCCGCAATGGCCTGAGCCTTGAACGGCCGCGGGTCGGCCTGCTCAATGTCGGCACCGAAGAACACAAGGGCCGGGCCGAACTGAAGGCCGCGCAGGATCTGATCGCAGCCCGTGCCGAAGCCGGCGGCTACGAATATGTCGGCTTCATCGAAGGCAGCGACATTCCCGGCCGGCGGTGCGACGTGATCGTGACCGATGGCTTCACCGGCAATATCGCGCTGAAAACCGGCGAGGGAACCGCCAAGCTGATCGCGGATTTCCTGAAGGAAGCGTTCGGGGCCAACCTGCTGTCCAAGATGGCCGCCGTGCTGGCGCTGGGGTCGCTGAAGCGGTTGCAGAAGCGTATCGATCCGCGGCGGGTGAATGGCGGGGTCTTCCTCGGGCTGAACGGCACGGTGGTGAAATCGCACGGCTCGGCCGACGCAACCGGGGTCGCCGCGGCGATCGGGCTGGCGGCGCGCCTTGCCCAGTCGGGCTTCCACGAGCGTCTGGCCGCGCGGCTTGCATCCGCCGGACGGGCGGGGCAGGATGCCCCGCAGGACGAGGACGCCACGCCCGGCGCAGCTGAGAAACGGTAGACCTGAATGACAATACGCGCCGTGGTTAGGGGCGTCGGGCACTATCTGCCTGACCGTGTGGTGCCGAACTCGGAACTTGAGGCGACGGTCGAGACCACAGACGAGTGGATCCGCACCCGTTCCGGGATCGAACGGCGGCATTTCGCGGCCGAAGGTCAGACCACTTCGGATCTGGCAACCCGCGCGGCGCGGGCGGCGCTGGCGGATGCGGGGCTGGCACCCGACGACATCGACGCGATCATTCTGGCGACCTCGACCGCCGATCTGACCTTTCCTTCCGCAGCCACCATGGTGCAGGCCGCGCTGGGCATGACGCGGGGCTTTGCCTTCGACGTGCAGGCGGTCTGCGCCGGCTTCGTCTTCGCGCTGGCCAATGCGGATGCGCTGATCCGCTCGGGTCAGGCGCGTCGGGTGCTGGTGATCGGCGCCGAGACCTTCAGCCGCCTGATGGACTGGTCCGACCGGACGACCTGCGTGCTGTTTGGCGACGGCGCCGGCGCCGTGGTGCTGGAGGCCGCCGAAGGCGCGGGCACCAGTGCCGACCGCGGCATCCTTGCGACCGATCTGAACTCGGACGGGCGCTACCGCGACCTGCTGTATGTCGATGGCGGGGCCTCGACCGGAACCACCGGCCACCTGCGGATGCAGGGCAAGGAAGTGTTCCGCCATGCCGTGGAAAAGCTGGCCCAGACCGCCCATGCCGCGTTGGACAAGGCTGGGCTGACCTCTGCCGATGTTGACTGGATCGTGCCGCATCAGGCCAATCTGCGCATCATCACGGCCACGGCGCAGCGGATGCAGGTGCCGATGGATCGCGTCGTGCTGACGGTTCAGGATCACGGCAACACCTCGGCGGCCTCGATTCCGCTGGCTTTGTCGGTCGGAAAGGCGCGCGGACAGATCAAACCGGGCGATCTTGTGGTGACCGAAGCGATCGGCGGCGGGCTTGCCTGGGGCTCGGTGGTGCTGCGCTGGTAGTCGCGTATCAAAGGGCTGCCGCAAGCCGTTGATATTGACTCGGAATCCTTGTTACCCCATCCTGTGGCCGAAGCATGATGGGGGACGGGATGGGCGACAAGACCTTGACGCGCATGGACTTGAGCGAAGCGGTGTTCCGCGAGGTGGGTCTGTCGCGCAATGAATCCGCGCAACTGGTCGAGTCAGTGCTTCAGCACGTCTCGGATGCGCTTGCCTCGGGCGAGACGGTGAAGATCTCGTCCTTCGGCACCTTTACCGTGCGCGACAAATCGGCCCGGATCGGGCGCAATCCCAAGACCGGGGACGAAGTTCCGATTTCGCCGCGTCGCGTGCTGACCTTCCGCCCCTCGCATCTGATGAAGGAGCGTGTCGCCGCCGGCGGCAAGGGCTGATCGGGATATGCGGATGGAAAAATCGGCTGAGGCCTTCCGCACCATCAGCGAAGTTGCCGAGATTCTGGACACGCCCGCGCATGTCCTGCGCTTCTGGGAAAGCCGGTTCCCGCAGATCCGCCCGGTGAAACGGGCCGGCGGGCGGCGCTATTACCGCCCGGCCGATGTGGCGCTTTTGGCGGGCATCCGCCGGCTTCTGCATGACGAAGGCATGACCATCCGCGGCGTGCAGAAGATCCTGCGCGAACAAGGCGTGCGGCATGTGGCATCCCTGTCCGGCACCGACCCCGGGCCGGACCCCGACTCGTTTCCTGATCCGGGCGCCAATCCGGGCGAAGGGGATTTTCAGGCCGGGTTCACCTATGAAGAGGTGCCCGAACCGCCGCGCGGCGAAGTGGTGCCCTTCACCCGCGAGGCCCCGCGCCCGCCCGCCCCCGTGATGTTCGATCCGCCCGCAGCCCTGCGGCCGACGCACGCCTCGGCCAGCGCACCCGTAGCCACCGAACCGGCAGCCACCGAACCGGCAGACGGGGCAACACCCCCCCCGACGGATCTGCCCGCGGCATTGGCTGCCAGCGATCCCACGACACAGGTAAGCGGGCCTGCGACACAGGGGGCGGCCCCGATGCCGGCTGCCGCACAGGCGCGGATGGCGGCGCGTGACCCCACGGCCGAATCGTCGGGCGATCTTCCGCCCGCGGATATGCAAACAACCGACGATCACGAGACCCGGCCCGCCGGGCTCGAGTCGCCTTCGGTGCCCGAATCGTTCGATCTTGATCCCGTGATCTGGACCCCGGCCCTGCTGCGGGCGCTGCCGCACCGTTCGCTGGCCCACCGGCAGGAAGACCTTGTCGCGCTGCGCGAGTTGCTGCGCGATCTGCGTGACCGGCTGTCCGCCGCCGGCACCGAGCTTCGCGGATAGGCGATTTTCGTGCGCTTTCCCGCTTGCTCCTGCGGCGAATCTCGTTATGTATCCCGCCTGTCGGGCCGTGGCGCAGCCTGGTTAGCGCGTCCGTCTGGGGGGCGGAAGGTCGCGAGTTCGAATCTCGCCGGCCCGACCAACCGAAACCGCCCGCCTCTGTCAGAGGCGGGCGGTTCCGTTTTCAGGATCGCAACAGGCGACGGGGGACCGGCAGGATGACAGGCGTTCTGGCCGCACAGCGGATACGGTCGATGATCGCCGCCGGCGAAATCGCGGCAACGCCGGCCGTGCTGCCCGAACAGGTTCAGCCCGCCAGTCTGGATCTGCGTCTGGGCACCGTTGCCTATCGTGTCCGCGCCTCGTTCCTTGCCGGCGCCGGCCGCAGCGTGGCCGAACGGCTGGCCGAATTCGAGATGCACCGCATGGACCTGACCGCGGGCGCGGTGCTGGAAAAGGGCTGCGTCTATGTCATCCCGCTGATGGAGCGGGTTTCGCTGCCCGCAGGCGTTTCGGCGGTGGCCAATGCCAAAAGCTCGACCGGGCGGCTGGATCTGCTGACGCGCACCATTGCCGACGGCGGGACCGAGTTCGACCGCATCCGCGACGGCTATGACGGCCCGCTTTATGCAGAGGTCTGCCCGCGCAGTTTCTCGGTTCTGGTGCGTCCGGGGATGCGGCTGAACCAGATCCGTTTCCGCTCCGGTCAGGCCACGCTGTCGGATGCCGATCTGGCCGCCCTTCACGCGCGCGAACCGCTGGTGGATGGCGATCCGGTGATCTCGGGGGGGCTGGGATTTTCGGTCGATCTGCGGCCTGCATCGGGCGATCTGGTGGGCTATCGTGCGAAGCCTCATACCGGACTGATCGACCTTGACCGGATCGGCCACTATCCCGCCGCCGACTATTGGGAGGAGATCCGCGCCAGCGACGGCCGCATCATCCTTGACCCCGGCGCTTTCTATATCCTTGTCAGCCGCGAAGCGGTGACGATCCCGCCCGACCATGCCGCCGAGATGGCGCCCTATCTGGCGATGGTGGGTGAGTTCCGCGTGCATTACGCGGGCTTCTTCGATCCGGGCTTCGGCCATTCCACGGCCGGTGGCGCGGGCTCGCGCGGGGTGCTTGAGGTGCGCTGCCACGAGGCGCCCTTTGTGCTGGAACATGGCCAGATCGTCGGCCGGCTGGTCTACGAGCGGATGGACGAACGTCCCGACCGGCTTTACGGCGCGGGGATCGCCTCGAACTATCAGGGGCAGGGGCTGAAACTGGCCAAACATTTCCGGATGAATGGCTGACGGGGGCCTGCGCGCCTTGGGCCGCATTGCCCCGGCGCCGGGATCGTGACAGGTGCGGACGCGCCGCTGCGACCTGCGAAAAGGAGACCGACATGCCCGATGAGGCCGCCTTCGCCCCCGATGCCGATTCCCGCGCCTTCCGCGAGGCGCTGGGCCGCTTTGCCACCGGCGTCACCGTGGTCACGGTGCTGACCGACGATGGCCCGGCCGGGATGACGGCCAACAGTTTCGCCTCGGTCTCGCTTGACCCGCCGCTGGTGCTGTGGTCGCCGGCGCGATCGTCCAGCCGGTTCGACTGGTTCGCGGGGGCAGCCCATTTCACCATCCATGTGCTGGATGCCGATCAGCAGGATCTGGCGGCCCGCTTCACCCGTGGCGGGGCGGGGTTCGACGGGCTGGCCTACCGAGCAAACCCCGAAGGGGTGCCGCTTCTGCCCACGCCGCTTGCCCGGTTCGACTGTAGCCGCCATGCGATCCATGACGGCGGCGACCATGCCATCGTGGTGGGCCGTGTGCTGCGCGCCACGATGCGGCAGGGCGATCCGCTGCTGTTCGCGCAGGGCCGCTTCGGACGGTTCCAGCCAGCGCCCTGAGCAGGCCGCATGCGACATCTCGCCACGGACCGGCCGGCATGCTAGATCTGCGCGGATAGAGGAGCCGCCCGAAGAATGTCTCTCGATCTGCCCGACACCGACAAACCGGCGCCGCCGACGGCTGCCGTCCCGCCTGAGCGCATGCTCACACAGGCCCGCGCTGCGGCCGGGTTCCTGAAGGCGCTGTCGCACGAAGGGCGGCTGATGATCCTGTGCCATCTGTCCAACGGCGAACGCTCGGTCACCGAACTTGAGACGCTGCTGGACAGCCGGCAGGCCGCCGTCAGCCAACAGCTTGCCCGGCTGCGGCAAGAGGGGCTGGTGACCGCCCGCCGCGACGGCAAGATGATCTGGTATTCAATCGCCGATCCCAAGGTGGGGCGCGCGGTGGCGATGCTTTACGACATGTTCTGCCGCGGCTGACCGAGGTTTCCGCAGCCTCGTTGCCGGGCCGGGACGCCGCCCTGCCATGCGGTGGCAATACTGCGCATAAGCCCCCGTGACACGCGGCCCCCTGCCCCATGCGCGGGCGATGTCGCGCAAATTCCCCTTGCACGCCGGCGCGCTGGCCCCGCCCAACGGGCGCGTCTTTGCGGCACGCGGGCAGCCTTCCGCGGGGCAGAACCGGCCCTGCACCTTGCCCCCCTTTCCGGCCAGTGAATTCTGCACGGACGGGCGCCTTGTTACAAAACCGTCACTCAACTGCAATAAACCCGTCTCGCAACGGGTCTAGTGACGGCACCGAGGTCGCCCGCTGCGGCCGCCAATCGACAAGGAGTATCCCATGTCCCTTCTGAAGCTTTCGGTCTCGTCGCTGGCCATCGTCGCCACGTCGGCCGGCATCGCCGCCGCGCGCGACAACATCCAGACGGCCGGCTCGTCGACCGTGCTGCCCTATGCCACCATCGTGGCCGAAGCCTTCGGCGAGAACTTCGACTTCCCGACCCCGGTGGTCGAATCGGGTGGCTCGGGGGCCGGGCGCAAGAAGCTGTGCGAAGGCGTGGGCGAAAACACCATCGACATCGCCAACTCGTCCTCGCGGATCAAGCAGTCGGATATCGACCTGTGCGCCGCCAATGGCGTGACCGACATCCTGGAAGTCCGCATCGGCTATGACGGGATCGTGTTCGCCTCGGACATCGCCGGCCCCGACTATGCCTTCACCCCGGCCGACTGGTTCAAGGCGCTGGCCGCGCAGGTGGTGGTGGATGGCCAGATCGTGGCCAACCCGAACAAGTCGTGGGCGCAGGTGAACCCGGCCCTGAAAGACAAGCCGATCCTGGCCTTCATCCCCGGCACCAAGCACGGCACCCGTGAAGTGTTCGACGAAAAGGTGATCCTTGCCGGCTGCGAGGAAACCGGCGCCATGGCGGCCTTTGCCGCGGCCAATGGCGGCGATGAGGACAAGGCCGAAGAGATGTGCATGGCGCTGCGCACCGACGGCCTGTCGGTCGACATCGACGGCGACTACACCGAAACGCTGTCGCGCATCGCGGCCAACGGCGATGCCATCGGCGTGTTCGGCCTGTCGTTCTACCAGAACAACACCGACAAGCTGAAGGTCGCCACCATGTCGGGCGTGGTGCCTTCGGTCGAAACCATCGCCTCGGGCGACTATCCGGTGTCGCGGCCGCTGTATTTCTACGTCAAGATGGCGCATCTCGACGTGATCCCGGGCCTTCAGGACTATGTCGAGTTCTTCGTCTCGGACGAGATGGCCGGCCCCGATGGCCCGCTGGCGTCCTATGGCCTTGTGTCCGACCCGGAACTGGCCAAGACGCAAGCCATGGTGGCGAACCGCGTGGCCATGGGCCCGCTGAGCAACTGACCCCTTCGGGCGGCGCGGACCCCTTCGCGCCGCCCCCATCCCAACCGGACCTTTCATGAGCATCGGCATCCTCGTCCTCGCCGTCCTGATCCTTGCCGCCGCGGGCTTCGTGCTTGGGCGGCAGCGTGCGCTTGCCACGGCGGGCGGCGACCCGCGGCGGCTTCATTCGCTTCCCGGCCATTACGGCCAGTTCACCGCAATCCTTGCGGCGGTGCCGGCGCTTGTGCTGCTGGCCATCTGGCTGCTGGCGCAGCCGCTGGCGATCGAAAGCCGAATCGCGCCGATGCTGACGGCCGACAGCCCGGCAGACCGCTCGCTGGCGATGGCCGATGTTCGGCGCATCTCGATCGGGCTTGACCTGCTGGCCGTGTCGGACCGGCTGTCCGAAGATGCGGTGGCGTCGCTGTCATCCGAGACGCTGGCGCCACGGTTGCGGCAGGTGGGCACCGCCGTGACCCAGGTCACCCCCGAGGCGCTTTCCGCGGCCAAGGCCCACCGGACGATGCGCCACACGCTTCAGATCTGGATGACGGCGGCGGTCGGCCTGACCGCGGCGACATGCTTTGTGTTCGCGCTGCTGCGCATCCGGCCCGATTTCCGCGCCCGCAACGTGTCCGAGCGGTTCGTGATGTGGCTGCTGATCGCGGCCTCGCTGGTCGCGGTGGCGACAACGGCGGGCATCGTGCTGTCGCTGGTGTCCGAGACGCTGCATTTCTTCCGCATCTACCCCGCGCGCGAGTTCTTTCTTAGCCTGACGTGGAACCCGCAGTTCCGTGGCGGCTCGGATCTGGGCATCTGGCCGCTGCTGTGGGGGACGGTCTACATCTCGATCATCGCGCTGATCGTGGCGGTGCCGATCGGGCTTCTGACCGCGGTCTATCTGTCGGAATACGCGTCACGGCGCACCCGCGGCTGGGCCAAGCCCGCCATCGAGATCCTTGCCGGTATCCCGACCATCGTCTACGGCCTGTTCGCGCTGATTACCGTGGGTCCGGCGCTGCGTGACTGGTTTGCCCAGCCGCTGGGTCTGGGGGCCAGTTCCTCGTCGGTGATGACCGCAGGTCTTGTGATGGGGATCATGCTGATCCCGTTCGTCTCGTCGCTGTCTGACGACATCATCAACGCAGTGCCGCAATCGCTGCGCGACGGATCTTACGGGCTGGGCGCCACGCAATCCGAAACGGTGAAGCTGGTGATCCTGCCTGCCGCCCTGCCCGGCATCGTGGGCGCGGTGCTGCTGGCCGCCAGTCGCGCCATTGGCGAGACGATGATCGTGGTTCTTGGCGCGGGCGCCGCGGCAAAGCTGTCGCTGAACCCGTTCGAGGCGATGACAACGGTGACGGTCAAGATCGTCAGCCAGTTGACCGGCGACACCGAATTCGCCTCGCCCGAGACGCTGGTGGCCTTTGCCCTTGGCCTGACGCTTTTCGTGATGACCCTCGTGCTGAACGTCCTCGCGCTGTACATCGTGCGCAAATACCGGGAACAATACGAATGACCGACGCCGCCGCCCCCGCTTCTCCGGCGATCCGCGACGGCTCGCTGTTTGCGCCCGACGCCCACACCCGCCGCCGCAACGCAGCCGAGCGCCGGTTCCGCGCCTATGGCATAACCGCTGTCGCACTGTCGATCCTTGCGCTGATCGTGCTGCTGGTTTCGGTGCTGGGCAACGGCGCCGGCGCGTTCCGGCAGACCTTCATCCAGATCCCGGTGACGATCGATGCAAAGATCGTCGACCCGAAGGGCAACCGCGCCCTCGACGAGATGAAAAAGGTCACCACCATCGGCTACGGCAAGCAGCTTGAGGCGTCGATGCTGGCCGCCGTCGCCGCAGCGGGCGTCGCCACCGACGGCCTGTCGCGCAAGGACATCGCGGGCCTGCTGTCGAAAGAGGCCGCCGCCGGCCTGCGCGGCATGGTGCTGGAAAATCCTGACCTGATCGGCCGCACCATCACCTTCCGCGCGCTGGCCAACGGTCGCATCGACGGCTATTTCAAGGGCCGCGTCTCGATGGACAGCGCCAAGCTGGACAGCAACATCTCGCCCGCGCAACTGGTGCTGGCCGAACGGCTGCGCGACGCGGGCCTTGTGACCGTGGCCTTCAACCCGCAGTTCCTGCTGGGGGCAGACGCGTCCGAAGTCCGCCCCGAGGCCGCGGGCCTTGGCGTGGCGATCCTCGGCTCGGCCTATATGATGATCATCGTGCTGGTTCTGGCGCTGCCCTTGGGCGTTGCCGCGTCGATCTATCTGGAGGAATTCGCACCAAAGAACCGCTGGACCGACCTGATCGAGGTGAACATCGCCAACCTCGCCGCCGTGCCCTCGATCGTCTACGGCATCCTCGGCCTTGCGATCTTCATCAACACGCTTGGGTTGCCGCAATCGGCACCCATCGTCGGCGGCCTGATCCTGACGCTGATGACGCTGCCCACCATCATCATTGCGACGCGGGTCAGCCTTGCCGCCGTTCCGCCCTCGATACGCGATGCGGCGCTGGGGGTGGGGGCTTCGCGGATGCAGGCGGTGTTCCACCATGTCCTGCCGCTGGCCCTGCCCGGCATCCTGACCGGCACCATCATCGGCATGGCCCGCGCATTGGGCGAGACGGCGCCCCTGCTCCTGATCGGCATGGTGGCCTTTGTGCGAGAGTTTCCGGCCGCACCGCCGGAAGGCTTCTTCAGTCCCGCCTCGGCGCTGCCAGTGCAGGTCTACAACTTCACCCAGCGCGCCGACCCCGCCTTCGTGGAACGCGCCTCGGGTGCGATCATCGTGCTGCTTGTGTTCCTGATCTGCATGAACGCAGCCGCCATCATCCTCCGCCGCCGCTTTGAACGGCGCTGGTAAGGGAACCGTTGACATGGACGATATCCGATTTGCCGAACGCGACCTGTGCGTGACCGAAGCCAAGATCGCCGCCCGCGATGTTCAGGTGCATTACGGCACCAACCACGCCCTGAAGGACGTGAACGTTGACATTCTGGAACAGACCGTCACCGCCTTCATCGGCCCCTCGGGCTGCGGGAAATCCACCTTCCTGCGCTGCCTGAACCGGATGAACGACACTATCCCCGGCTGCCGGATCGAGGGGCGGCTGACACTCGACGGACAGGACATCTACGATCCGCGCGTCGATCCGGTGCAATTGCGCGCCAAGGTCGGCATGGTGTTCCAGAAGCCGAACCCGTTTCCGAAATCGATCTATGACAACGTGGCCTATGGGCCCCGCATCCATGGCCTGACCCGCAACAAGGCCGAACTGGACGAGATCGTGGAAAAGTCGCTGCGCCGCGCGGCCCTTTGGGAAGAGGCGAAAGACCGCCTCGCCTCGCCGGGCACCGGCCTTTCGGGCGGCCAGCAGCAACGGCTGTGCATCGCCCGCGCCATCGCCACCTCACCCGAGGTGTTGCTGATGGACGAACCCTGCTCGGCGCTTGACCCGATCGCAACGGCCCAGATCGAGGAACTGATCGACGAATTGCGGGCCCAGTTCTCGGTGGTGATCGTGACCCATTCGATGCAGCAGGCCGCCCGCGTCAGCCAGCGCACCGCCTTCTTCCACCTCGGCCGCCTTGTGGAATACGGCGAGACCGGCCAGATCTTCACCAACCCGCACGACCCGCGCACCGAAAGCTACATTTCCGGCCGGATCGGCTGAGGAGGACCGCATGATCACCGACCCCCACATCTCCAGCGCCTTCGACCGCGACCTCGAAGCGGTGCAGGCGCTTATCATGAAGATGGGCGGCATGGTCGAGGCCGCCATCCTCGATGCGGCCCAGGCATTGGAAACCCGCGACGAGGAACTGGCCGAACAGGTCCGCCGCGGCGATGCCGCCATCGACGCGCTGGAAGAGCGCATCCATGCCGAGGCCGCCCGCCTGATCGCGCTGCGCTCGCCCACGGCGACAGACCTGCGCACGGTGCTGACGGTGATGAAGATCGCCGCCGCGCTGGAACGCTGCGGCGATTATGCCAAGAACCTCGCCAAACGCTCGCTGGCGCTGGGACAGATGCCGACCGTGGGCGACTCGGCCGGATCGATCCGGCGGATGGCCAAGACGGTGGAACTGCTGCTGAAAGACGCGCTCGACAGTTACATCCAGCGCGATGCCCACCTTGCCGCCGAAGTCCGCCAGCGCGACCGCGAAGTGGACCAGATGTATAACGCCCTCTTCCGCGAGTTCCTGACCCATATGATGGAAGATCCGCGCAACATCACCGCCTGCATGCATCTGCATTTCATCGCCAAGAACATCGAACGCATGGGCGACCATTCCACCGCCATCGCCGAACAGGTGATCTATCTGGTGACCGGCGCCCTGCCGGGCGATCCGCGCCCGAAAGAGGATCTGGCGACCGGCCCGCTATCGGCCAAGGGGGGCCGCTGATGTCGCCCGCGGATCAGCCGGTCGTGCTGCTGGTCGAGGATGAACCCGCCCAACGCGAGGTGCTGTCCTACAATCTCGAGGCCGAAGGCTTCCGCGTCGTGCAGGCCGGCAATGGCGAAGAGGCGCTGATGCTGGTCGACGAGACCGGCCCCGACGTGATCGTTCTGGACTGGATGCTGCCCTCGGTCTCGGGCATCGAGGTCTGCCGCCAGCTCAAGACCCGCCCGGCCACCCGCAAGGTGCCGATCATCATGCTCTCGGCCCGATCCGAGGAAGTCGACCGCGTCCGCGGCCTCGAAACCGGCGCCGACGATTATGTGGTCAAACCCTATTCCGTCATCGAACTGATGGCGCGCGTGCGCAGCCAGCTGCGCCGCGCCCGCCCCTCCAGCGTCGGCGTGGCGCTCGAATTCGAGGATATCCGCCTCGACCCCGAAACCCACAAGGTCCACCGCGGCCCACACCTGCTGAAACTCGGCCCGACCGAATTCCGCCTGCTGTCCACCTTCATGGACAAACCCGGCCGGGTCTGGAGTCGCGAACAACTCCTCGACCGCGTCTGGGGCCGCGACATCTATGTCGACAGCCGCACCGTCGACGTCCATGTCGGCCGCCTGCGCAAGGCGCTCTGCGCCCACGGCGGCGAAGACCCGGTCCGCACCGTGCGCGGCGCAGGCTACGCGCTCGGCTGACCCCTGCCACCACCTCATCCCCGCCCCCACCTCGTCGCCGCCCCCAGCCGCCCCCCTCCTTCCCACCCGTCGTGGGCCGTCCCGCGGTGCCGCCCCCCCAACGCAACCCCCCACCCCAAAGCCCCCCGTCCCCTTCATTCTGGCCCAAATATCCCGGGGGTCCGGGGGCAGCGCCCCCGGCGCCAACACCCAAACCTCCCCCTAAAGTTGGATTGCCGCCCGGCCGCGATGCTGCAACCTTCGGCAGACACCACCCAGCGAAGGGGACAACTTGGCCAGATCCGACACAGCGCCCGGCCGCGGCCGGCGCCCGCCAGGGGGTGCCGCTACCCTGACCGTCCTGCGTCTGGGGTTCCTTGCGCTTCTGATCCTGCTCTGGTGGCTCGCCTCGGCCAATGTGCCGCGGGGGATCATCCCCTCGCCCGCGGCAACCACCATGGCAGCGGCCCAGCTCTGGTCCGAGGGCCGCCTGCAAACCGCACTCGGCCAAAGCCTCGCGGTCTATGGCACCGGGCTTCTGGCCGCGATCGCCGTGGGCATCCCGCTGGGCGCGCTGATGGGGGCAGTCCGCATCTTCGGGCGCACTGTCGATCTTTTCGTCTTTGCCCTCGCCGCCACGCCGCGGGTGGCCTTCATTCCGCTGATCATCCTTCTGCTCGGTCTGGGGATCGAGGCGAAGGCGGTGATCGTGTTTCTTGGCGCGGTGATGCCCATCATCCTCAACACCTATGCCGGCGTTCTTGCCCGCGACGCCGACCTGATCGAGATGGCACGCTCCACCGGCGCCTCGCCCGTGCGGATAGCGATTCACATCGTCCTGCCGGGCGCTCTGCCCTTCCTTGTGGTGGGGCTGCGGCTGGGCGCCACCATCGGGCTGATCAACACGGTGGTGGCCGAACTTTATACCGCCGTCACCGGCCTCGGCGGACTTCTGGCGCTTTATGGCAACACCTTCCGCATGGCGGAATATTTCGTCATCGTTCTGGCGCTGGCCATGATCGGCGTGATCGTGACCGAGGGCCTTCGCCTGATCGAGGCCCGGCTGTCGCGCTGGCAGACCGCCGAAAGACCTTGACCCGTTCCTGTCCGTAACCCGTAACCGGAGGCTCCATGACCAGACTTCTCGCCCTTGCCCTGTCACTTGGCCTGGCACTGCCCGCCACGGCCGAGCCGTTCCGCCTGATCGTCAGCGATCTCGAAACCCCGTTGGTGCCGAATTCGGTGATGGATCTGGCGCTGGCCAACGGCTATTTCGACCGCGCCGGGGTCGAGGTCGAACTGGTGCGCGTTCAGCAGACGCCGATGGCGATGGCCGCACTTCAGGCCGGCGAGGGCGAGATGGCCAATGTCTCGACCGATGCGCTGTTGCAGATGGTGGCGCGGGGCACGGACGATCTGCGCGCGGTCATGTCGCCCAACAAGGCCCTGCCCTATCTGATCGCCAGCCGGCCCGACATCACCGAACCCGCCCAGCTTGAAGGGCGCAGTTTCGGCATCGGTCGGCTGGGCAGCCTTGACCATTCGCTCAGCACCAAGGTGTTGACAACCAAGGGTGTCGACACCGAAAAGCTGTCGCTTGTGCCACTGGGCCAGCCCGCGGTGCGGGCGCAGGCGCTGCTGGCCGGGCAGATCGATGCCACCACCATGTCGGTGGGCGTCTGGACCGCGATGCCTGACCGCGACAGCGTCAACATCCTGATCGGCATGGACGATTACTTTGCCGCCGCCCCCGTCACCACCAAGGTCAATATCGTCACCACCAAGGTGCTGGAAACCCGCCGGCCCGAGGTCGAGGCGGTGATCGAGGCGCTGGTTCTGGCCGCCCGCGACTTCCAGACCCCCGCGACCTGGGTCGAGCGGATGGCCCTCGCCCGCCCCGATGTCGCCCGCGCCGATCTGGAAACCCTGGCCGAAGCCTATCGTCAAAGCTGGAGTGTGAACGGCGGGCTCGACCGCGCGGAACTGGAAGGGACGGTCGAATGGATGTATGGCACCGAGGATTTTCAGGGCCTTCGCCCGGTCAGCCTGACGGAATGGACCGATTTCGGCCCGTTGGAGGCCGTTCTGAACAAGATCGGCCCGGCCGAGGGGTGATCCCGGCCCATGTCCTTCTCAGTGGCGTCTCGCGCGGGTTCGGCACCGCGAAAGCGCCGACACTTGCGCTGTCGCAGGTCTCGCTTGCGGTCGCACGGGGCGAGGTCGTTGTGCTTCTGGGGCCATCGGGCTGCGGCAAGACCACGCTTTTGCGGCTGGTGGCCGGGCTGATCCGGCCCGATGCCGGCGGCGTCACGGTGGACGGCCAGCCGCCGCAGCCCGGCGATGGCACGGCGATGGTGTTCCAGTCGTTCCGGCTGATCCCGTGGAAAACCGCGCGCGACAATGTGGCCTTCGCGCTGCCCCGACTGGGCCGGGCCGAAGCGCGGGAACGGGCCGAGCACTACCTGTCGCTGGTCGGTCTTTCACGCTTCGCGAAAAGCTGGCCGGCGCAGCTTTCGGGCGGGATGCGCCAACGGCTTGCCCTGGCCCGCGCGCTGGCGGCAGAGCCCACCCTTCTGCTGATGGACGAACCCTTCGCCAGCCTTGACGCCCAGTCGCGCGAACTGATGCAGATCGAGTTGATGCGCCTGATGGCGGCCCGCCCGGCAACGGTGCTGTTCGTCACCCATTCGGTGGATGAGGCGCTGATCCTGGCCGACAGGATCGTGCTGATGTCGCCCCGGCCGGGGCGGATTGCAGAGGAAATCGCTGTGCCCTTCCCCCGCCCGCGCTGGAATCACGACACCCGCGCCCTGCCCGATTACGCCCTGCTACGCCGGCACCTGTGGGAAAGACTGCGCGACATGGTGCTGAACGACCCGGCATCCGACTTTCACGGCCGGGGCTGACGCAGGGCAGCGGGCAGCCAACGGGCACCCGGAGGGTGGCCGGACCCAGGCGATACGGTCAGGTTCGAGACGTGGGACGCAGGCAATGGGCTGCCGGCGTCTTGCGCGTCCTGCACAGGGCGCGCGAAGGATCAGAAACAGACCATCTCGGCCTCGGCCTGCGCGCGGCGCAGCTCTGCCACCTGCGCATCGGTCGCGGGCACGCGGAACAGCGCCGCGCGTTCGCCCACCGCCAGCCGCATCGACAGCACGGTTTCGGCGCTGACATAGGCCTCATAGGGCAGGATCGAGGCGATCACATCGATGGAACAGGCGCAGCGCCGCATCGTCTCGCGGTCCTGGCCGTTGGCGGCCAGGCAGCCGAAGATGTAGTCGGCCCGCGCCAGCGTCGGATAGTCGTTCCACTGTTGCCCCGACCCGACAGCGGGTGCGGCCGCAACCGCGCCCGCATCCGGCCCCGCCGCTGTGACCGACGCGGCGCCGGGCGCGACCTCTGCCATCAGCACGGCCGGCGCCAGCGCCAGCAGGCCGGAGACAAGTGCAGCCGCCCCCCGGCGCCCCCTGCGCCGGACTGACGCCCGCGCGCTTGACATGCCTGCCGCCGCCATCACCGCGACTCCAGCGTCAGGGTTTCGCGGTAGCTGCCGCCCGCCGCGGTGGTATCGGCCGACAGCGCACGCAGCGGCACCGGCTGACCCGGATCGACGGTGATCCGCAGCACCATATCGGCAAAAGCGCCCATCTGTTCGCGCCGGGGATCGGCGGCGAAGGGGCGCAGTTCGGCCGTCACCGGACCTTCGGCGCGCTCCAGCCCCGCGGCGCCCAGCGCCTCGCGCAGGCGGTTGCGGATGTAGAACGGGCTGCCCTGCGTGATCAGCGCCATGCTGCGAACGGTGTTTTCCAGAAACCACAGCAGCACCGGATCGCCCCCCGTGGCCGGAAAATCGGCCACCGGCAGATCCTTGCCATCCACCCGATGCGTCAGACCAAGCTGGGTTCCCGCCGGGGCGTCATGCGGGCTGACCACCAGTTCGCCGCCGGTAACCAGGCGCAGACCCGCAATTTCGGGGCCGCTGCGCGCATGGCTGTAACGTGTCTGATCCGTGGTTTCCGCGAAGGCGCCGGGGCGAAAGATCACATCCGCCAACTGGCCCGCCGCCACCGGCCCCGCCCCGACGACAACCGCCACCGCCACCAGCCATCCCCTGACAAATCCCATTCCCGTTCCCCCTATTCCGCGGCGGCCGCCCCGCGCCGCCGCCCCTCCAACAAAGCCGAGACCGTCTCGCGCAGGTCGGCCTCGGTCACGGGCTTTTGCAGCAGCGCGGCGCCCAGACGGGCAGCCTGCGCGCCAAGCCCCGCATCGGTTTCGGCCGTGACCAGCAACGCCGGCACCCGCCGTCCCAACCGGCGCCGAAGCGCCGCCACCGCCTGAATCCCGGTCTCGCCGCCATCAAGCCGATAGTCGGACACGATCACCTCGGGCGACAGGCCCGCCAGTGCCGCCAGCGCCGTCGCGGTGCCATCGGCGGTTGCCACCTCCATCTCCCATCGGCGCAGCAGCAGCGCATAGGCATCGCGCATCGCGGCATCGTTCTCGACCACCAGCGCGCGGCGGCCCCGCAAGGGCGCGGGTGCGGGAACGGCTGCAACCTCGGCCAGCGGCGCGGGCGCGGGTGGGCTGCCGGCGATGCGCTGCACCGCGCCGGTGGTGGCCGCCGTGGCCGGCGCAGGCTGAAGCGCCCCCGGCGCATCAAGCGCCCGCGGCAGACGGACCCGGAACACCGAGCCGCGGCCGGGCGCACCGCGCAGGTCGACCTCGTGGCCCAGCCGCAGGCAGGCCCGGCGCACGATCGACAGGCCAAGCCCGGTGCCGGCCTCGTCGCCATCGGGCGCAAGGCGTTCAAATTCGTTGAAGATCCGCTCGCGGTCCTCGGGGGGGATGCCGGGGCCGGTGTCATGCACCTCGAGCCAGACATCCGCGCCTTCGCGTCGCGCGCCCACCACCACCCGCCCCGCACGGGTATATTTGATCGCATTCGAGACCAGATTCTGCGCGATCCGGCGCAGGAACACCGGGTTCGACATCACCGTGGCCGACGAGATCACAAAGCGCAGATCCAGCCCCTTCGCCTCGGCCGCGCCCTGAAAATCCACCGACAACCGCCGGAACAACCGACCAAGCGAGACGCGCTCGCAGCTGACGTCCAGCCGAACGGAATCAAGGCGCGAGATTTCCAGAAGCGCCCGGATCAGTTCCTCGGTCGAATCGAAGGCATGACCGATCCGGCCCACCAGATCGGCCTGAAGCGGATCGGTGGCGATTTCGGCCAGATGCGACAGGAACAGCTTGGCCGCGCTTAACGGCTGCAAGAGGTCATGGCTGGCCGCACGCAGAAAGCGCGACTTGGAGCGGTTGGCCTCGTCGGCGGTTTCGCGCGCCTCGGCCAGTTCGCGGTTTACCGCCCCAAGATGCGCCAGCGCCTGTTCCAGATCGCGATTGCGCGCCAGCAGTTCCTGTTCCAGCACCGCGGCGGTCTGGAACAGCATCCAGTGCGACCCGCGCGAGGCATCGGCACGGTCCAGCCGGTCGATCAGCGCGGCATTGATCCGCTTCAGCTTTTCGATCTGACGCTCGGGGCTGTCTTCGTCACGCAGCATGGTCGGGCCTCATCAGGGCAAGGCCCACGAAGGTCTGGTTCACATGCACCCCGCCATGCTGCTCGCCATAGGTGTTGAAGCCCGCGATGCGCCAATCTGCAAAGATGCGGGCCACCGCCGGCTCCAACCCCGCCTGTTCCAGCGCCAGACGGCGCAGGATGCAATCGAAGGCAAGGATCAGCACCGGGCGGCGGCCCAGCGCCTGAAGCCGGGCCTCGAACCCGTGGGTCAGATCGTCGGCGCGACCCAGTGCCAGCAAAACGCCGGTCTCGATCGAGGACATCAGCGTCAACCCGCCCTCGGGGGTCACCTCGCGGATGGCGCGGACGTGATACTGGCCGCCCATCCGCACCAGCAGCGGGTTTTCGGCAAAGCTGCGCGGGTTCAGCGCCTGCACCGGCAGGCCGATCAGGCGGGCATATTCCTCGGCCGCGGGTTCGGCGTTGATCTCAAGGATCAGCCGTTCCTCGGGCACCGCCGCGGTCACCACCATCCGCTCGCCCGAGGGCGAAAAATGGTCGAACACCACCTGTTCCAGCGCAAAATCCGTCTCGACCACGGCGAAGATCGCGCTGTCGGGATGGCTGTCACGGTCCAGCACAAGACAGGTTTCGGCAAAGCGCAGCCCGTCGCCAGCCGAGCCGCCAAGGACGGGCAGACGATGCGCCACCGCATCCACGGTGGCCGCGACCAGTTCCTCTTGCCGGCTCAGCCCGTCGATCAGCAGCAGGCCAAATCGGTGGCGGTGCGGCTGGCCTTCGAACCGCGTCAGAAGGGCGCGCAGATCGGCCATCCAGTCCGATACCGCAAGGCCGGAAAGCGGTTTCAGCCAGATCGCTTCGGTGCGGAAATGCGATGCGGGCAGGCCCACCGCAACCACCCGGCCGGTGCCATAGCCATCGCAGGCGAACTCGCCGGCCGAGGAACAGCCGATAACGGTGGCACCGCCCAGCCCCGCGTGCAAACCGGCCGCAAGGCCCGGCAGATCCGTCGCGGGCGAGGCAAACAGCAACACCGCCGCCGGCGCCGCGGGGCCAAGCCCCGCCAGCAGCCGCGCCACAAGATCGGGCGCATCGCCCGGTTCGGACAGCACAACCGGCAGACCGGACCCAAGGTCCGGCACGGCGCAGTCGGCCAACAGCCCTTCCGCCACCCGTTCCCCCTAGCGCGCGAAGATCCGGGCCTTGCTGGCCAACAGTGCGGCCTGCGTGCGATTCCTGACGTTGATCTTCGACATGATGGCGGCGATATGGGTCTTGACCGTCGCCTCGGCGATGGAAAGTTCATAGGAAATCAGCTTGTTGGGCCGGCCCTGACAGATCAGCCGCAAAATGTTCATCTGCTGCGGCGTCAGCGTGGCGAAACTGCGCGCCAGATCGCGGACATCGGCGCCATCCTCGGCCGCGCCATCGGCATCGTATTCGCGCGGCGTCACCTGCTCGCCTGCCCACATCCGTTCGAACGCATCGACCATCTGCGGCCGCGGCAGACTTTTCGAGACATACCCCAGCGCACCGGCGGCCATCACCGCCGTCACCATATCCGAATCCACCTCGGCCGAGATCACCGTCAGCGGCACGTTGCGCGCAAGTTTTCGCAACGCCATCACGCCTTCGATGCCGCACACGTCGGGCAGGTTCAGATCCAGCACGATCGCATCCGGCAAAGGCCCCTCGCGCAGGGATTTCTCGGCGGCGGCAAGACTTGCGGCGCTGCGCACCCGTTTCAGCCCGAAGGCGTGGGTCAGCGTCATCGCCAGCGCATCACACATCAGCGGATGATCGTCGACGATCAGCACATCGCTGACGCGACGGCCCGCCACACGCTGGGCGCCGGCGCAGCCAAGGCTCCAGCTTGGAACATGTCCCATGGTCTTCCTCCCGTTTCCGCGCGGGCTTCCTCCTCCCGGCGCGGCTGCTGTTCTGTCGGGGCGATCCTGTGCGCCGCCCCTTTTATTCGCACATCCGCGGCACAAATCCCGGCCCGAGCCGATCAACGCGCAGTGCCTGCCGCGGGTTCCCGCTGAAAGTGACTTTTTTCAACCTGCGGATATCGCGAAGGATCCGCCAAACTCGACGCCTTCGGTATCCACGGCCCGGACACGGATTTCCCCCGCGCCGCTGTCACGATAGCGGAAAGTGAACACCGGATCTTCTGAAATCGAAATGCCGCCGGACATGGTGAACAAAAGCTCGTCCCCCTGCCGGACCTCGAGCAGATGAATGAACCGCGCGGGGATGGTCATCAGCGTGACCTGATCGCGCTGAAGCCCGGAATAGTTCGGATGACGGATCATCAGCTTGGCCGTGCGGCGCAGACCATCGGGGGTCTGTTCCGCGGCAAGGGGCTGAACGCGCATCTCGCCCAGATGGGCCAGCGCCGCTTCGGCATCCTTGCCGGCGGGGGCGGCGCAACCGCCGGTGGCGCGGACGAAGCGGCCCGCCATCAGCCAGTCGCCGCCATTGGCCGCCTTCGCCACCGCGCGGACGTTGGAATAGGCGTTCACCCGCACCCGAACCTCAAGATCCAGCGGATGCATCGCCGGCCCCAGCGTGAAGGTGGCAGCAACCGGCGCCGGGTTTTCGTCGATCATCAGCGTGATCTCGGACAGGGGGGCACCATCGGCGGGTTGCGTCAGCCGGACCGGCACCAGTGCCGGATCATGGGCCCGGAACGGCGCATCCAGCATCAGCGCGCCGGGGGTCTCGGCAATCGCATCGGTGCCGAACACATCCAGACGCAGACTTTGCCACGCCTCGCCGGGTTCCATCGGCGAGGGCTTCTCATCGGCCCAAAGCGGACCTGCGGCAAGGGTTGCACAAATGACAAATGGCCGGACGATCTGCATGGCGATCTCCTGTGCGGAATGGCCTGCATGAAACCATGCGCGGACCGCGCCGCCTATCAGACTTTCGGTGGAGTGCGCGAACCGGCGGAAAGGCGCTAATCAGGGCCATGCTGCATCTTGTGCTGACCCTGTGCCTTGCGGCCGAACCCGGCACCTGTGCCGACCGGCTGCTGCCCACGCCGCTGACACCGGCTGCCTGCACGGCCGAGGCCGGGGCGCGGGCCGCGGCATGGCTGGCCGATCATCCGGGGCTGACCCTGCACGGCCACCGCTGCGCGCCGCTGGCCGATCTGCCCGCGCTGACGCTGACAAGGGTCGCGCCGGGCCTGTTCGTCCATCACGGCATCGCCGCCCTGCCCGATCAGAAGAACCTTGGCCGCATCGCCAATCTGGGTGTGGCCATCGGACAGGACGCCATCGCGGTGATCGACGCCGGCGCCAGCCGGGCCGAGGCCGAGGCGCTCTATGCCGCGATCCGCGCCCGAAGCGACCTGCCGATCCGGGCGCTGATCCTGACCCACATGCACCCCGACCACAGCTTCGGCGCCGATCTGTTCCGCGAGGCGGGGGCCGAGATCCTTGGCGCGCCGAAACTGGCGGCGGGAATCGAGGCGCGGGCCGAAGCCTGGATGGACAGCTATCCCGCGCAGGTCGGTCATGGCGCGCTGATCGGCACAAGGATCGCCCTGCCCGACCGCGGCGTGGCGATCGGAACGCTGGATCTGGGCGGGCTGGTGCTGGACCTGACAGCCGAGCCAACCGCCCATACCGACAACGACCTGACGGTGTTTCATGCCGCATCCGGCACGCTGTTCACCGGCGATCTGGTGTTCAACGATCTGCTGCCGACGCTGGACGGATCGGTGACGGGCTGGCTGGACTGGCTGGACCACCCCCGGCCCGAGCTGCGCCAGATCGTGCCCGGCCATGGCCCGGCGCCGCTGCCATGGCCCGAGGGGGCCAAGCCGACACGGACCTATCTGACACGACTGGCCGACGACATCCGCACAGCCATCGCCGCAGGCCGACCCATGAGCGAGGCGATCCGGCACACCCACCCCGAGGACGCCGCCCGCTGGCAGGGCTATGCCATCAGCCACCCGCGCAATGCCTCGGCCGCCTATGCCGAACTGGAGTGGGAATAGGCCGCAGCCGGACGGTGGCCTGAACCGCCGATGCATGACCGGCCACCGCTGACCCGCAGGCGGGGCCACCGGGTCGAAGCTGTTTCATCAGCCGCCAGATCCCCGGAGTCCGGCCCGGCGGCCGGCGGCCGGTGGCGCAGGGCCACCGGCCATCTCTCGGCCCCATGCACAGGCTATTTCGGCATATGCGTCATCACCGCACGGCCCAGCGCAAAGGCGCGGCGTTCCAGGATCACCGGCGTCTCGCAGACATGGGTCAGCGACTGCTGCCGGTCGCGAAAGATCCGGGTGTCCCAGTCAAGCTGGGCCTCGACCGCGTCGATCCGGTCAAAGTCCTTGACCTCGGCCGCCATCAGCACCGCCAGTTCGGCACGGCGGGCGTCGATCTGATCGTCCAGCGCGGCCTGTTTGTGGGCGTAACGCGCAATGCCAGCGATGACGCGGGTGCGCACCGCCTCGATCCGTTGAAAGGTTGCCAGAAACAGTGCGGTCATCTCGGCCGGGCTGCGACCTTCGGCAAAGGCCGCGATCCGGGCTTCGGCGTCCTCGATGGGCAGACGGCGCTGTTCCAGAACCTCGGCCAGGGCCTGAATCGCGGCCGAGCGCGCCAGATCCTCGGCCGCCGCATCCGGCACCGGACCCGACCAGACCTGCGCCAGCGACAGATGCGGCTGCTTGCGCTGGATACAGGGCCAGTCTGGGTCCGAGAAATCGGCCGCGCCCGCCATCGGGGCGATCAGGGCAACAAACAGGGCGGCAAGACTCCGTGGCAACATCTGAAAGACCCCCTATCGCTTGCGGCTGGCCCACAGCCCCTTGGACGGATCATACATGAAGACCGCCGCGCCAAAGAACAGGATCGCGGCCCCCGACACCACGGCGAAGGCCACCGGATCGAACCGCAGATAAAGCGCGAACCGGATCAGTTCGACCGAATGGGTGAACGGATTGGCGAAGGCGATGTCGGCCAGAAGCGGGCTGGAATCGCGCAGCCGCCACAACGGGTAAAGCGCGGTCGAGGCGAAGAACATCGGGAAGATCACGAAATTCATCACCCCGGCGAAATTCTCAAGCTGACGGATGGCCGAGGAAATGAACAGCCCCAGCGCCCCCAGCATGATCCCCGACAGAAACAGCGCCGGCAGCACCGCCAGATAGCCCAGAGGCGGCGGCCGGATGCCCCAGAACCACGCGATCAGCAAAAAGGCATAAACCTGAAGGATCGAGACCAGCACCCCCGCCACCAGTTTCGATCCCAACAGGAACCAGCGCGGAAACGGGCTGACCAGAAGCGTGCGCATCGCCCCCGTCTCACGGTCGTAGACCATCGACAGCGATGACTGCATCCCGTTGAAAAGCTGGATCATCGCGCACAGGCCGGGGGTGACGTAGACCTCGTAGAGCACATAGGTCTGATAGGGTTCAGTGATCGACAGGCCAAGAACGGCGCGAAAGCCCGCAGCAAAGATGAACAGCCAGACCAGCGGGCGAACAAGGGCGGCAAGGAACCGCTCGCGCTGGTGGGCAAAACGCAGGACTTCCCGCGCGGTAATGCCGGCAAAGGCGGTCAGATAGCCGGCCAGACCCAGCCCATGGCCGGGGCGCGATGCCGGTCGCAAGGGCGGGCGCTGTGGTGCGGTCATGCCTGTTCCCCCGTCAGCGCAAGGAAGCCTTGCGACAGGCTGCCCCCCAGATCAGAGGCGCGCCCCGAAAGCCGCACCTCGCCCCGGTGCAGCACCACCACCCGATCCTCGGGGGCGACCTCTTCCATCATATGCGTGGCCCACAGCGCGGAAACACCCTGCGTCGCGATCAGGTCGCGCACCACCGCCCCCACCTCGGCGCGCGAGCGCAGGTCAAGCCCGGCCGTCGCCTCGTCCAGCAGCAGAAGTTCAGGCCGGTGCAGCAGCGCGCGGGCGATCTCGGCCCGGCGCTGCTGACCGCCCGATAGCGTGGACACCCGGGCGCCGGCCTTGTCGCCAAGCCGGACAAGGGCCAGAACCTCGTCGATCCGCGCCGCCGCCTCTCGTCGGCCGATGCCGTGCAGCGCCGCGTGATAGCGCAGGTTCTGCCGCAGCGTCAGATCGGCATCCAGCGCGCGGCTTTGAAACACCACACCCAGCCGCGCCAGCGCCTCGCCGGGCTGGCGGCGGGCGTCAAAGCCCGCCACCCGGATCGTGCCGCTGGTGCTGTCGTAAAGCCGGGTGATCAGCGAAACCAGCGTGGTCTTGCCCGCGCCATTCACCCCCAGAAGCGCCACGAACGCGCCGCGCGGGACGGTGAAACTGACATCGCGCAGCGCCTGAACCGGCCCGAAGGCATGGCTGAGGTCTGCGATATCCAGCGCGGGCGGACCTTCGTGGATCATTCCTTGCGGCGCTCCGTCACGTTCAGATCGGCATCAAGCTTGATGTCATACTGCCCGTCGGCGCAGAAAACGTCATCCAGTTCCCAGCCGGCATCTTCGGGTTCGATGTTCGCGGGATCGACCTCGCACTGCATCCCGGCAAGAAGCGCATTGATCCGGTCGAGTGTCGCCTGATCGGTTTCCTGTGCAATGACGGGGGTCGCTGCCAACACGGCGCCAATTGCGAAAATTCTTTTCATCATGTCCCCTCGTGTCAGCGGATGGTGAAGGTGGCGCGCTGGCTTTCGCCGGACGAGCCGGGGATCGACAGCGTGAACGTCCCCGGCACGACCGCCACAAAGCTGATCCGCGCCTCGCCCGCCTCGTCGAATTCCAGCGAATGAACCCCCATCGGGCGGATCTCGATGCCGTTGATGACGATCTCGTTGATCCAGATCGCGCGGAAGAAATCGCCCCCCGACAGCGCAAGTTCGGCCGATCCGTCGGCCACGATCTTCATCCGGTAATAGGTGCCCGACTTCAGCTCATAGGGTGCCGCGGCCACGGGTTTGCCCGAAGCCAGCGTCAGATCCGCCAGATCCTGCCGGTTCGACGCCGACATGAGTCCGGCAAAGCCGAAGTCATGCGCCATGACCGGCGCCGCCAGCGCCATTCCCAGTGCGAAGGCCAATGCCCGCGTGATCATCCCTGCATCCTCCCTGTCATTGCACCGCCACCACGCCCCACGGCTGTTCGCCCACCTGAACCGAGCGGATCACCTCATCCGAGGCGACGTCGATGATCGAGATGTCATTCGAGTTGCCGTTGGTCGTGAAAAGATATTTCTCATCCGGCGAAAAGGCGAGCTGCCAGACCCGCTGGCCAACCAGCAGGTAATCCGTCACCTCCCATGTCGTGCCATCGATCACGGCCACGCGGTTGGCCGGCCCCAGCGCGACATAGGCTTTCGATCCGTCCCGCGTCACCCGCACGCCCACCGGCTGAAGCGCCTCGGGCAGGACGCCCGGCACCGCAAAGCTGATCTTGGTGCGGATCTCGCCGGTTGCCGGATCGATCACCGACACCGTGCCGCCGATCTCGGACGAGACCAGCAGCGACTTGCCGTCGGCGGTGAACTGGGCAAAGCGCGGGCGCTGATCGACCAGCACGTTCTGCACGATCTCGAAACTGGTGGTGTCGATGAAATGGGCCATGTTCGTCGTTTCGGATGTGTTGACGACAATGCCGCCATCTGGCGAAACACCCATCCCCTCTGGTTCGACCCCCACCGGCACTTCGGCCAGCACGGTGCGGGTTTCCACATCGACCACGGTCACGATGTTGTCGTCCTCGTTCGCGATGTAGAGCGGGTTGCCTGACGGATGCAGCACGAACAGTTCAGGGTCGGGTCCGGAAGGCAGGCTGGGCAGTTCCTGATAGCTGTCGGTATCGAACACCCGCACCAGATTGTCGTCCGATGCGCAGACATAAAGTCGCTTGCCATCGGGCGAGGCGGTGATGCCGCGCGGGCGCTGACCGCCCGGGAAAGTGGCGATGACCTCGAAGCTGGTGCCATCCAGAACGGTGATGTCGTTGCCCTTTTCGTTCGAGACGAAGATCTTGCCCGCGAAGGCGGGACTGGCCGCAAGCAGGCAGGCGGCAAGCGCGGTGGATCGTGTCAGCATCGCGTTCATTCCTTTCTGTCGATCCGGCAACCGGATTCGGGCCGGTCGGTCCCCAGCGTGTCAAGCTGCGAGACCTGATGCAGATATTCCGACTGCGGCGAGACCGAAGCCACGATCGGCCCCGACCCCAGCAGGATCGGCTGGCGAAGCTGGCCATCCCAGTCGCGGAAGGTCAGCGCCTGCCCCTTGAAGGCCCCAAGTTGGAACTGATCGCCCAGCATGTAGTCGCGCAGCACCGCCATGTCGCCCGATCCGGTGCGGGTCGCCGCCTCTCCGATGGCGCGCAGCGCCAGCCAGACCTGATAATCCTCTTCGCGCGCGGGCCGGGCGGACTGCTTTTCGAACCGGGTCTGAAACTGGGTGCCGCCCCACATCTCCATCGCGGGATGCCATGTGACGGGACGCAGGCCGGCCGACCCCGCCACCGGGCGCGGCTCCCATGTGTGAAAGGGCAGATAGGCTGCAAAAAGGCCGGTCTCATCGGCGGCCACCACCACGTCATGGTCGGCCGCGCGCTGGGTGAAAGCAGGGATCTGCGCCTGTATCTGCACAAGGCCGCTGTCGGTCGCCCGGGCGCCGCCGGTATCTTCGAAGGTGCGTTCCTCGACGATGCGGGCGCCAAACTTGGTCGCGGCGCGGCGCAGCGCATCGGCCAGCGCGCGGTCAGCAGGGTGGCTGCCCGAAATCAGGAACCACTCGTCCCAGCGTTTCCACATCAGGAACTGCGCCAGCCCATCGGCCACCATCGCACGCGAGGGCGCCACATGCAGCAGGTTCGCCCGGCACTGATCGTTGCGCAATTCGTCGCCACGGGCGCGGGCGTTGAACAGCAACACCCCCTCGCCCGCCGCATCGGCCAGCGCCAGCGTCGTCGCCTCATCCGCCAGCGTCACCACCATCCGCGTGCCGCGGGCGACCAGCGCCTCGATCGCCTGAACCGCGGTCTCGGGGGTGGCGGTCACTTCCTCGGTGATGAAGGTCTGGCCCATGAAACGGCCGGTGGTGGCATTGTCGGCCGTCCCCAGCCGCGCGCCGGCCAGACCCAGATCGTCGGGTGGCAGATCCAGCCGCGAGACCGGGGGCCGGCCCTGCACATCCACCCGCAGCACCGCAGCGCGGATCTCGGTCTGGGCCGCGACGGTCGCGGGCCACACAAGCGCCGCCAGAACCGCGGCCTTCAGATGTCGCATGACGCAAACCTCCTGACACATTCCAAAGCCATGGGCAAAAGCATGGGCCGATCATGGCCCCGGCGCGGGAACTGCCTCCTGCAATGTGCCGCCTTCGGCCTGCCAATCCTCGACCCCGCCGGGGAACCATTGCACCCCGGCAAACCCCCAGCCCAGCGCCCGCTTGGCCGCGTTCCACGACATCCAGCAGTCGCGCTTGCAAAAGATCACCAGCGGGGCGGCGGGCTGGCCGCCGGTCACGCGCGCCAGCCCGTCGCGCAGATAGCGTTCCTCGTCCGGGGCAAGGCGATCATAGCCGGTATCGGGCAGCCAGACCGCGCCGGGAATGGTGCGATGCGCGGGCACATGCCAGATCGTGCCCTGTGGCAGACCTTCTGGCCGCTTCTGGCGCGGCAGCACATCGACAAAGGGCACACCCTGCGCATGAAGACGCGCGGCCTCGGCCGCGGTCAGGCCGGGCCGACCCTCGACCGTGGCGGGAACCGGCGCGCGATAGGGCTCGGCGCGAAAGCCCGACGGTTCGGGAACCTCGGCCGCCGCCGGCAGTGCCGCGGCAAGGAACAAGGCCGCCAGCGCCCTCATTCCGCAGCCTTCAGCCCGCGGCCGTAATCGTCCAGCAGCGGCACGCCCGCATCGCGCAGGATCGCATCCAGCGCCGCCTGTTCACGCCGCAGAACCGAGTTCAACGCGCGCTTCCAGACATCCTCGCCCTGCCGCACGCCCATGGTGATGCGATAGTAAAGCCGCGGCGCACCTTCTTCGGCCAGCAGCGGCACCACCTTCAGTGCCGGGCGCCCCTTGGCCAGCGGACCGCCCACCGGCCCCCACAGCACCGCCGCATCGGTGGCGCCCGTTTCCAGATCGTCCAGCATGTCGCCCGCCGGATTCTCGACCCGGCGATCCACCATCAGATTGTAGGGACGGGCCTTGGCCATCAGCCCGTGGCGCACCAGATGCGACGCGGGCGGCGAGCCCGCCACCACGCCGACCCGCCGCCCCTGCAAGGCGGGATCGGCCAGCGAGGTCACCCCCGCCAGCGGCCCGTCGGCCCGAACCACCAGAACATGGGTTGAGGTGTAATAATGGTTGGTGTTCAGAACCAGTTCGTCGCCCTGCGCATAGCCGATCACCACGTCACACTTGCCGGCAAACAGCGTGTTGCGCGCAAAGCCCGTCACCATCGGGAACCAGGTATAATCCAGCGGCTTGCCCAGAACCTTCGCCAGATGCTCGGCGATGCGGTTCTCGAATCCCGTTCCGTCCTGGCTGGACATCGGGGCGTTGGCAGGGTCGGCACAGACACGGAACGCCTGATCCGAGACCAGATCGGCCACCTGCGCCGCCGCCGGTGCCGCGGCCAGAAGGCCCGCGGCCAGCAGCGCAAACCGGGTCATTCCATGCACGTCTTTTCCACCTCGGCATATTCCGGGGTCTTGTCGGCGCGCTTGGCCGGCCGGCCGCGATCCAGCGCCCCCGATCCGCGGGCGCGCAGATAGGTCCAGATGTCGTCGACATAGCACATCACGTTCGGATTGGTACCGAAGGCCGGCATCACAAGGTTCATGGCGGCGCCGACCTCTTGCTTGCCGTTGGCGATCGTCGCCAGAAAATCATAATAATCCAGCCGCATCACGCTGTCCTTCAACGGCGGCGCATAGGTCGAGCCCATGCCGTCCGGCCCGTGGCAGACGTGACATTCCGACTGATAGCGGCGGTATCCCGAGAAGGTGGGCCAGTCCACCGTGCCATCCTCGGCGATGTTGAAGGTCGGCACCTCGTCGGCGTTGTAGGACCGGATGCCGTCCGTCGATGCGACCGCGACATCCACGCCTTGCGCCGCCGCCTCGGCCGAGGCCAGAGGCGAGACGCCGGCCATCAGGACAAGGGCCGCCACCGCCCCCAGGGACACAGTGGTCTTCATTTCGGTTCTTCTCCTTGCGGTGGAATGCCACCCGCGCGGGGCGGCTGCGGCTGCGGCAGGCCGGGGCCTTGCGACCCCGGCCCCCGGATGGTCCGGCCGTCAGTTCGGCAGAGCGAACACGGTCAACTGACCGCCCAGACGGGTGTAGTCGCTAAGCGCGGCATAGCCGCCCACCGCGCCCAGACCCTCGTTCGGGTTGGTCAGACCCGCGGCAAGGCCGATCCCCGCCCAACCGCCGACCCCCGACAGCACGCCGACATATTGCTTGCCGTTATGCTCGTAGGTCATCACGTTGCCGATCACGCCCGAGGGCGTCTTGAAGCGGAACAGCTCCTTGCCGCTTTCGGCATCCACCGCCTTCAGATAGCCTTCCAGCGTGCCGTAGAACACCACATCGCCCGCCGTGGCCAAGGCCCCCGACCAGACCGAGAACTGCTCGGGCAGCGACCATTTGATCTCGCCCTTGGTCGCGTCCCAGGCGATGAAGTTGCCCATGCCGCCATGGCTGTTCGGCGCGGGATACATCGACAGCGTAGCGCCGACATAGGGCTGACCGGCGGAATAGCTGACGCGATAGGGTTCGTAATCCATGCAGACGTGGTTCGTCGGCACATAGAACAGCCCGGTCCGGGGCGAGAAAGAGCCCGGCTGCTGGTCCTTGGACCCCAGCGCCGCCGGGCAGACGCCGGTGGTGTTGGTGTCCTCGCCGTTCTGGGCGGTGGAATACTGCGCCACCACCTGCGGACGGCCATACTGGTCCGAATCCTTGTCCATGTTGACCTCGGAGGCCCAGTTCACCGCCGGATCATACTTTTTCGCCACGAGAAGTTCACCGGACTCGCGGTCCATGGTGTAGGCAAAGCCGTTGCGGTCGAAGTTCACCAGAAGCTTGCGCATCTGGCCGTCGATCTCCTGATCGACAAGGATGTTCTCGTTCACCCCGTCATAGTCCCACTCGTCATGCGGGGTTTTCTGATACATCCACTTGGCCATGCCGGTATCGGGATCGCGGGCCATGATGGTCATCGACCACTTGTTGTCCCCCGGGCGCTGCGACGGGTTCCAGGTCGAAGGGTTGCCGGTGCCGTAATAGACCAGATCCAGTTCCGGGTCATAGGAATACCAGCCCCAGGTGGTGCCACCACCGATCTGCCACTGATCGCCCTCCCAGCTTTGCAGCGAGGAATCCTTGCCCACCGGCTTGCCCAGCACCATGGTCTTTTCCGGGTCGACCAGCATCTCGGCATCCGGCCCGGTCGAGAAAGCCCGCCAGACCTGCGCGCCCGTCTTCATGTCATAGGCGGTCACATGGCCCCGCACGCCGAATTCGCCGCCCGAGATGCCGACAAGCACCTTGTCCTTCACCGGCAGCACGGTCGCGGTGTTGGTCTGGCCTGCCGCCGGATCGCCGTTCTGAACGCTCCATTTCACTTCGCCGGTCTTGGCATCCAGCGCCACCACCGTGGTATCGGCCTGATGCAGGAAGATCATGCCGTCGGCATAGGCCACGCCGCGGTTGACGGTGTCGCAGCACATGACGCCGATCACGTCCGGGTTCTGCTTCGGTTCATACCGCCAGATGATCTTGCCGTCCTGATTCAGGTCCAGAGCATAGACGTTGTTCGGGAACGGGGTATGGACATACATGATCCCGTCGATCACCAGCGGCGAGCCTTCGTGCCCGCGCAGCACCCCGGTCGAGAAGGTCCAGGCAACCTGAAGGTTGCCCACATTCTCGCGCGTGATCTGGCTCAGTTCCGAGTAACGGGTGTTGGCATAATCCCCGGTCTGGATGGCCCATTGCTTGGCGTCGCCGGTGGCCTGGATCACCGAGTCGTTGGCAAGGACTGGTGCGGCCGAAAGCATGAGGGTCGCACAAAGACCCGTCTTCAGCATTCTCATCTGGCTCCTCCCGATGTTGAATTCTTTTGGCGATCACTTGATCTTCAAATCGCAGGCCCGGCCGCCTTCCCCCTTGGCGTCCTCCAGTCCTGCGATGATGCTAAGGGGCGGCGAAACGACGCGTCAACGAGGCCCTTGGCGCTGTAAGCCCAAAGTATGACCGCCCCCTCAGGACGCGATCGAGGTGGAAAACGCCATTCCGCGCCATGGTTTTCACCCCTTCCACCTCGGCGCTCATGGCGGGATCGCCGGCTTCCTGCACGGGGCTGGCAGATACGCTGCCAAGACAGGCGATCAGGTCGGCCAGCTCGTCAGGGGTGCGGATGCCGGGCATGGCCTTGCGCGGATTGGCCAGGAAATCGGCCAGCGTCACATGATCCCGGACCAGACCCGTTTCGGCCGCGCCGGTCGGGCCGGGGGAATAGTCGCCCCCCTCCAGACTGGCCGCGGGCCGGCCGACGATGCCGGTCAGGATCGGCCCGGTCTTGTGGGCGGCCCCCTCGCCGATCTGATGGCAGACCGAACATTTGCGAAAGACATTCTCGCCTGTCTGCGGATCGCCTTCGCTTGCAAAGGCGGGGGCCGGCGCCAAGTCATTCCCGGCTGCCGCGACACGCACTGTCGCGGCACGGATGTCTGTCAGTCTCATGGTCTTCTCCCTTGGCGGATCGCAGCGGGCGTTCCGTCTTGCGACAGCCGCCCTGCCCCACACGACCCGGGGCACACTCGTACCGGCACTTGGGAAAAAGGGGCACTTTTCAACCGGCCCGGTCACAGCGACCGGGCCGGGACGGGCAGACCGGCCCGCTTAATACACCACGACCGAGCGGATGCTTTCGCCCGCCTTCATCAGATCGAACCCCTTGTTGATCTCGTCCAGCGTCAAAAGGTGGGTAATCATCGGGTCGATCTGGATCTTGCCGTCCATGTACCAGTCGACGATCTTCGGCACATCCGTCCGCCCCCGCGCACCGCCAAAGGCCGAGCCCTTCCACACCCGTCCCGTCACCAGCTGGAACGGCCGGGTCTGGATCTCGGCCCCGGCAGGCGCCACGCCGATCACGATCGACTGGCCCCAGCCGCGATGGCAGGCCTCAAGCGCCTGCCGCATCACCTTGACGTTGCCGGTGCAATCGAAGGTGTAGTCGGCGCCGCCGATCTGATCGAAGGGCGTCTTGGTCATATTGACAAGATGGGCCACGATGTCGCCGTCGATCTCGGCGGGGTTGACGAAATGCGTCATCCCGAACCGCTCGCCCCATTCCTTCTTGGCGTTGTTCAGATCGACGCCGATGATCATGTCGGCGCCCGCCAGCCGCAGGCCCTGAATCACGTTCAGCCCGATGCCGCCCAGACCGAAGACGATGGCCTTGGCGCCGATTTCGACCTTGGCGGTGTTGACCACGGCCCCGATGCCGGTGGTCACGCCGCAGCCGATGTAGCAGATCTTGTCGAAGGGTGCATCCTCGCGCACCTTGGCCACCGCGATCTCGGGCAGGACGGTGTAATTCGAGAAGGTGGAACAGCCCATGTAATGCAGGATCGGCGTGCCATCGAGCATGGAAAAGCGGCTGGTGCCGTCCGGCATCAGCCCCTGCCCCTGCGTCGAACGGATCGAGGTGCAAAGATTGGTCTTCTGGCTAAGGCAGCTTGGGCACTGCCGGCATTCGGGCGTGTAAAGCGGGATGACATGATCGCCGGGCTTCACGCTGGTGACGCCGGGGCCGACCTCGACCACCACGCCCGCGCCTTCATGGCCAAGGATCGCCGGGAACATCCCCTCGGGGTCGGCACCCGACAGGGTGAATTCGTCGGTGTGGCAGATGCCGGTGGCCTTGATCTCGACCATCACCTCGCCGGCCTTCGGGCCTTCAAGGTTGACCTCCATGATCTCCAGCGGTTTGCCGGCTTCGACCGCAACGGCGGCACGGGTGCGCATGATACTCTCCTTCTCTTGAACCCGTGGCACCGCCGCGGGCCTGTCATTGATCCAGCTTACGAGGAAATCCGGCCAGAGCCAGATCGGAAAAAAGGATGAGTGACCAAAGGTTGCGCCAAAAAAGGCACCCCCCGGACCGGCCGGGGGCAGCCGAAGCGCCCCCGGCCAAAGCAGGCGCGGCCTATGCGACCAGCTTGCCCGAGCGTTTCGCCAGATGGGTGGCGATTGCATCCATCAAGGGCGGCGACAGCGCATCGTAAGGTTCCAGCCCCAGGTCGCGCAGCCGCGCCCGGATGCCATCCATCCGGTCCGGCGACACCCCGCTTTCGATCACCGACGACACGAAGGCGGCAAAGCCGGGCGCGGCCCAGCCCTCATCGGTGGACAGCTCGGTATGGATGAAATCCAGCCCGTAGAACGGATGGTTCTTGTCCTCGATCCGGCCATACATGTGGGTGCCGCAGCCGGTGCAGGCATAGCGTTGGATCGCCGTGTTCGGATCCACGACCTTCAGCTTGTCGCCGTTGGCCACCACCTCGACCGCGCCCCGCGGCACCACCGCCACCATGCTGAAGATCGCACCATCAGGTTTCCAGCATTTGGTGCAGCCACAGACGTGGTTATGTGCCGCCTGCGCGGTGATGCGGACCTCGACCGGGCGGTCGGTGCATTTGCAGCGCAGCGTCCCGCCCTGAAAATCCTCGCGGCCCGGCTTGACCCCCTCATCAACCGACGGGTGGATCTTCACGTCACTTCCCTCTGTCATGTCGGTCATTGCATCCTCCCTGAAATGCGCCCCGAGTGTCGCAAGACCGCCCGAGTCCCGCGAGTCAGCCATTGGGGGGAGACCCCGACCTAAGACCGGGTTGCCGCGCGGCATAGGGCGCGACAGGCTGGGGCCATGATACGCACCGCCAGCCTTCTTGCCCTGCTCGCCTCGCCCGCCATTGCCGATGACCTGTGGCAGGGCCGCAGCGCCGCCTTCTTCGGCGTCACGCTGATCGACACCTCGGCCGAGGGCGAAATGAACGGCCCCCGTCTGGATGAGACCGCCCGGATCGAGATGGTCGAGGCGCAGGCCGCCCGCGCCCTGCGGGCGCATGGGCTGCGGCTGGTGGATCTGGCGCCGGTGACCGGGGAACTGGCCCGGACACGGAACCCCGCCGCCTGCAATGGATGCGAATTGCGGATGGCACGCCGGCTGGGGGCCGATTACGCCGTGGTGGCCGAGGTGCAGAAGGTTTCGAACCTGATCCTGTCGATGAACCTTTACGTCAGGGATGCCACCACCGGGGCGCAGCTGCGCGGCCTAGCGGTGGATATCCGCGGAAACACGGATGAAAGCTGGCAGCGCGGGATGCGTTACATCCTTGAACGGAACCTGTTCAGGTAGGCTGTCATTCACGAAGCGCGAATGACAAGGGGTGCTGCGGGCCGGCCAAGGCGCGCGCCCGGCCGGAGGAGCGGGTCAGGCGCGCTGACGCGCGGCCAGAGCGGACAGAATGCCCACCATCGGGTTGCGATGCGCGGGCGACAGGTCCAGCCCGGCCAGATCCTCAAGCGCCGTCAGACGCGGAATTTCAACCGTGCCATCGGTATGCAGGATCACAAGGCCCCGCCGCATCAGTTCGTTGCGCGCCTCGTCCAGTTGCATCCCCGACAGCGCAAGCAGCGTCGCCAGATCGTCATGCCGGCATTGAAGCGACAGCCGGAACACGCCCATGCTGTCACGCTCGGCCAGACGATGGACACAGATTGCAAGCAGACCGGCCAGACGCTCGACCGGCGGCAGAACCGAGCGCATCCGGGTAAAGATCCGCCGCAGATCTGCGGTCTGCGCCGTCGCCGCGGACAGTGCCGCATAAAGACCGGCATCGCGCAGGGCCGCGGCCTCGACCTCGTGGACGTCGAACCAGCAGACCACAGACGGCACCACCGCCGACACCCGCATCTCGCGGTTGCCACGGAAGGCTTCGCCCAAAGGCTCGCCGGTGGACACAAGATCCATGCCGGTTTCCGCACCGCAGCGCAGCAGCAGCCCGGAATGAAGGATACCGAAGCGCCCGCCCTTCAGGCTGACATCGGTCGGCGCCGCGCCCGGCTGAAGCCCCTCGGATTCCGGGATCAGCGGCCAGACCGAGGCATCGCGCGCCCGGATCGCGGAACACAATGTCCCCCTGCGAAGGGTGCAGTCGTTGCAGCAAGGGGTCGATCCGCAGGCCATGTCTTCAGTCCTCCCGAAGCCTCGCCATTGAGGCACGCGTTTCATGTCGACAACCGAAATACTGATGAACGTCCACCGCCGCCGGATCGGGGCGTTCGGTCTGCCTATGCGAAGGAAAGCACGCCGGCTTTGACCTGCGTCAATTGGACTGCCGAGTTAGATCGCCTCACCCCATCAGCCGCGCAGCCCCGCCAGAAGCGAGGCGGCATCGAATTCGTCGTTGTCCGACATCACGATAAGGCCGGGAAGATCCAGAATTTCAAAGCGCAGAGGGGTCAGAATCGAGATCATCCCGTCACGGGAAAAAGCCTGAACCGTGCGCGAGATCGATTCGACCGTCGTGCCCAGATAATGGGCAAGATCGTTGCGCGCGATCGGCACATTGACGATGATTCGCTGCGCATCATGGGTCAGTTCGCTGGTCTGGTGCGGCCAGCGCCGGCACAGCATCAGCAGATACGTGGCCAGCCGCGCCGCCACCGTGGCCCCTGCGCGCAGCGTGATCCATTCGCGCGCCGCGTCCAGTTCATCCAGCACCGCCAGCAGCACCGCATGTTCCAGATCCGGACAGGTGCGAACAAGCGTTTCGAAGGCGTGGCGTTCGAAACAGCACAAGGTGACCTCGGTCGCGGCCTCGATCGAATAGTCCGACCGTTCGGAAAACACCCGGCCGAACATGTCCGACGGCACCAGAAGGCCCACGATCTGCGACCGCCCGTCCGACAGCAGGCGGTCCATCCGCAAGACGCCGCGCACCACGTTTCCGACATATTCCAGCGCCGCCCCCTGCGGCACCACCACCGCATCGCGCGGAAACACCCGCAGCCGGGAAATCGCATCCAGCTTGCGCAGCGTGGCAGGTGTCAGCCCCTGACGCAGACCGGCATGGTTGAACTTGGCATCCAGACCGATCCGTGTCACCTCATTGCGCGCCAAAGACCGCTCCATCCCATCTGCCCCGATCCTGAAATGCCACATCCCCGCCCTGACAAGGCGCAGATCCAACCCCAACGATAACAGATGGATGCAGAAGCGGACGCCGGATGCCCTTGACCTGCATCAATCAGAAGCGGCTAAGGCAAAAAATCGACCACAACCCACGGGTGCTGCGCCTCATCCCAGAAGGTCGCGCACCATCGGGATCACCCGCGTTCCATAAAGCTCGACCGAACGCATCAGCGCCTCGTGCGACAAGGGCCCCATCGAATATTTCAACTGAAACCGCGCAAGGCCAAGCGCGCCCGCGGTATCGGCGATCTTGCGCGCCACCGTCGAAGGCGAGCCGACATACATCGAGCCATGAGTGATCTCGCGCAGGAAGTCCTCGCGCGACAGGCTGGGCCAGCCGCGCTCGGCGCCCAGCCGGTCGTGCAGCGCCTTGTAGGCGGGAAAGGCTTCGGCCTGCGCCTGTTCGTCGGTCTCGGCGATATGGCCCGGCGAATGGACGCCCAAAGGCATCGCCCCCAGCCCCGCCTGTTCCGAGGCGCGGCGGTAAAGCTCAACGAAGGGCAGAAAACGCCGGGCCGGGCCGCCGATGATGGCCAGGATCATCGGCATCCGGAAGCGCACGGCGCGCACCACCGACTCGGGGCTGCCGCCCACACCGATCCACACCCGCAGACCTTCGGGGCCCAGCGGCGGCCAGACCCGTTGACGGACCAGCGGCGCGCGGGTCGTGCCGCTCCATGTCACTTCGGGGTCACGGACAAGGCGGGCGAACAGGTCCAGCTTTTCCTGAAACAGCGTCGCGTAATCCGACAGGTCGTGACCGAACAGCGGAAAGGATTCGGTGAACGACCCGCGCCCCAGCGTCACCTCGGCCCGCCCGCCCGAGATCGCATCCAGCGTCGAGAACCGCTGGAACAGCCGCACCGGATCGTCCGAGCCCAGCACCGTGACCGCCGTGCCCAGCCGGATCCGCGTGGTCCGCGCCCCGATCACGGCCAGCATCACCTCGGGCGAGGAAATCGCGAAATCGTCGCGGTGATGTTCGCCCAGACCGATGACATCGACGCCCACCGCATCGGCCAGCACCGCCTCGTCGATGACATTGCGCAGAACCTCGGGCTGCGACAGCAGGCGGCCCGTGGCCCCCCATGTCACATCGCCAAAGGTATCAAGGCCGAAATCCAGCGTCATCGCATCCTCCTGTCGAAGCGTTCGGCCTTTTACCACAGCCACCCACGGCGTCCCCCGCCGCTGGGGCACAGCGCCCCTGCCCCGGCGCACAGAGGCGCGAACGGAACGTCCCCCGGTGCGCCGCGTTCCGCCCCATGGCCGCCGCCATCGGCAACCGCGCGCCGAGCGTCGTGAAACCTTCATTCCACCGTTGGCGAACTGCCGCACAGACCACACACTATCACGCAGACGTGTGCCACGGCGCGCGTCTTGCAAAAGCCAAGGAGGCGCCATGCGCATCGCAGTTCTGGGTGGAGACGGCTTCGTCGGATGGCCCACCGCCCTGCATCTCTCCGCACTCGGGCACGAGATCCACATCGTCGACAACCTGTCGCGCCGATGGATCGACACCGAACTGGGCGTCCAGTCGCTGACGCCGATGGATTCGATTCAGGAACGCTGCCGGATCTGGCATCTGGAAACCGGCCACCGGCTTCAGTTTCATTTCCTCGACCTGCGCGAATATGACCGGCTGCGCGTCTGGCTGGCCGAGCATCGCCCCGAAGCGATCATCCATTTCGCTGAACAGCGCGCCGCGCCCTATTCGATGAAATCGGACCGCCACAAGGTCTATACCGTTTCGAACAACGTCAACGCCACGCACAACCTGCTGGCGGCCATGGTGGAAACCGGGGTGGATGCGCATCTGGTTCATCTGGGCACGATGGGGGTCTATGGCTATTCCACCGTCGGCGCGCCGATCCCCGAGGGCTATCTGGATGTCACGGTCGACACCCCCACCGGCCCGCGCGACTTGCAGATCCTGTATCCGACGCGGCCGGGATCGATCTATCACATGACGAAAAGTCTCGATCAGATCCTGTTCCAGTTCTATGCCCAGAACGACGGGCTGCGGATCACCGACCTGCATCAGGGCATCGTCTGGGGCACCCACACCGACCAGACCCGCCGCCACCCGCAGCTTGTGAACCGCTTCGATTATGACGGCGATTATGGCACGGTGCTGAACCGCTTTCTGGTGCAGGCCGCCATCGGCTATCCGCTGACGGTGCATGGCACCGGCGGGCAGACCCGCGCCTTCATCCATTTGCAGGATTCGGTGCGCTGTGTGGAACTGGCGCTGTCGGATGCGCCGAGGGCCGGTGAAAGGGTCAAGATCTTCAACCAGATGACCGAAACCCACAGGGTCCGCGATCTGGCCGAGATGGTGGCGAAGATGACGGGCGCGCGCGTGGCCTATCTGCCCAACCCGCGCAAAGAGGCCGATGAAAACGAACTGATGGTGCGGAACGACCAGTTCCTGTCGCTGGGGTTGAAGCCGATCACGCTGGCCGAGGGGTTGCTGGCCGAGGTGGTGGATGTCGCAAAGAAATTCGCCCACCGGATCGACCGCAGCCGGGTGCCCTGCGTCTCGGCCTGGACAAAGGACATCGCCCAGCGGGTCGAGCACGACCCCGAAGGCCGGCGCCTGCGCTCGGTCTCTTAGGTGGATCTGCGGCCCGAAGGCCCGGCGCGGGCCGACCGCGCCTATGTGACCCTTGTCACCAACGCCGATTATGCGTTGGGGGCCAAGGCGTTGCTGCGATCTTTGGTCCTGTCGGGCACCAAGGCCGATCTGGTGGTTCTGCATACCGATGTGCCCGAGGCCGCGCTTGCGCCGCTTCGGGCACTGGGGGCGCGGCTGGTGGCGGTGGGGCTGCTGCCGACCTCGGACGCGTTCAACGCTGCCCATGCGCGCGACGCGATCCACGCGCGGGCGGCCTTCACCAAGGGGGGCAAGCCGCCCTTTCATACTCCGCTTGATAATTTCGCCAAGCTGCGGCTGTGGCAGTTGGTCGACTATCGCGCGGTGGTGTTTCTGGATGCCGATACGCTGGTGCTGCGCAATATCGATCGATTGTTCGATTATCCGGAATTCTGCGCCGCGCCCAATGTCTATGAAAGCCTGACCGACTTTCACCGGATGAACTCGGGTGTGTTCACCGCGCGGCCGTCGCAGGCGACGTTTCAGGCGATGCTGGCGCGGCTGGACCAACCGGGCGCGTTCTGGCGCCGCACCGATCAAAGTTTCCTTCAGGCGTTCTTCCCCGACTGGCACGGGCTGCCGGTGGTCTTCAACATGCTGCAATATGTCTGGTTCGCCCTGCCCGAATTGTGGAACTGGGATCAGATCCGCGTCCTGCATTTCCAGTATGAGAAACCCTGGCAGACCCACGACAAGGCCGACCGGCTGCGCCCGCTCATCGACCTGTGGCACGCCCATGCCGAGGGCGGCCCCGTGCCCGACCTTGCCTCGCTGCCCCCGCCATGCGGATCGCGCTGACCGGGGCGAGCGGCCTTGTCGGCCGCTTCATCGCGCAGGCGGCGCTGGCGGCGGGGCATGATCTGGTGCTGTTGTCGCGCCGTCCGCTGCCCCTGCCGGGCGAGCATCGCCGCTTTGACCTGCTGGCGGACCCGCCGCCGCTGGGGGATGTGGACGCGGTGATTCACGCGGCGTTCCAGCATGTTCCGGGCCGTTATCGCGGCGGCGAGGGCGCTGACCCCGCGGATTTTCTGCGCGCCAACCGTGACGGCACGCTGCGCCTGTTCGAGGCCGCGGCCGGTCGGCGCATCCTGTTTCTCTCCTCGCGTGCGGTGTTTGACGGCTATCCCCCCGGCACGCAACTGGCCGAGGATCTGCCCCCCCGCCCCACCAGCCTTTACGCCGAAGCAAAGCTGTTGGCCGAGGCAGCCGTTGCCGACCATGGCGGCGCCAGCCTGCGCGCCACCGGCGTCTACGGCCCCGGGCCGGATCACAAATGGCTTTCTCTGTTTGCGGATTTTTGCGCGGGCCGCACGGTTGCGCCCCACGCCGCATCCGAGGTGCATGGGGCCGATCTGGCCGCGGCGGCGATGCTGCTTCTGAATGGGGGCGCGGGGGTGTTCCATGTCTCGGACCTGCTGCTTGACCGGCACGACCTTCTGGCCCAGGTGGCCCGCCTGACCGGCTGTCGCCATCCGCTGCCTGCCCGCGCCACGGCGCCGGTCAGCCTGCTTGACTGTCGCCGACTGCGCGATCTGGGCTGGCGCCCCGGCGGCTGGGATCGGCTGTGCGCCGACCTGCCCGCGATGCTCGGCCAAACCTGAAACGGCGGCCTGCCGGGCGCTTCGCCGCCAACCCTGCCGCGCACAGTTGCGCGGGGCGCTGCATCTGGGCACACTTGCGCCATGTTCTTCAGGCGCCGGACCAAACCCGATCAGGGCCCACCCCGTCCGCCATCGATACCTTTGACATCAAGACCTATGGTTCATCCGTTCCAAGGAGCAGCCCTTGAAGCAGTTGGGTTTCCGCATTGTCGAAAACGATCCCCGCGTTGACGCGCCCTCCACACCGCCCGCTGCAAGGGTGGATCTGTCGCGCCTGATGGCCGCCGCACGGCGGCAACGGCAGGTGATGATGCTGTCGGCCGCGGCCGGGCTTGGCCTTGGGCTGGTCCATCTGGCCACCACACCCGGAACCTTCGTGGGCAGCGCCACCATTCTGCTGGCATCCCAGCCCCGGGATGTCCCCGCCATGGACAGCACCGCGACCGAAGCCGCACTTGAGACCGCCGCCGAGGTGATCCGATCGCAGACGGTGGCGCTGGCGGTGGTGGACAGGCTGGATCCGACCACCACCGCGGCGTTCCTGAACCGGCCGGTGGCACCGCTGGCCCCCGTGATCGAGGGCGCGAAACAGATCCTCGGCGCGCCGCTGCGGCTGATGACGCCCGCGCCGGCCGACGATGCCGCCACGCCCGACAGCCATGGCCTGCGTCTGGCCGCAGCCCGAAGCCTTGCCCGCGACATCCGCGTTTCGCGTCTGGGCCAGTCAAGTGTGCTGTCGATTGCCTATGCCTCGCATGATCGCGCCCTGTCCGCCGCGGTCGCCAATGCCTATGCCGAGGCCAGCGCCGCCGACATCCTGAACGCGCATGTCGACACGACCGAACGCACAAGGCGCTGGCTTCAGGACCGGCTTGCGGCACTGCAAACCGCGGCCGACGAGACCGCGATCGCGGCGGGGATGGTCCGGGCCGAACATGGCGCCCTGCCGCCCCGCGACGCCAGGCTGACCGTCGATCTTGCGCTGGCCGCGGCCAAAGCCGCGCGGGCCGAGGCGCTGACAACGACGCTGGACAGCATCCTTGCGCGCGGCCCCGCGGCGCTGCGGTCCGACCCTGGAACTGGCTTGGACGACCCGCGTCTGGCCGCGATGCAGGGTGAACTGGCGGTGCTGACGGCGCGCCTTGCCCGGATCGAGCGCGACTTCGGCAAGACCCACCCGCAGGCGCTGCGCATGTCCGAACAGGTCACGGCCCAGGCGGACCGGCTGTTCGCCGAGATCCGCCGCCTGCATCACGATGCGCGCGACGCCCTGTCTGCCGCCACCGCCGAGGTGCAGGCGCTGCGCGACCGTCCGGGCCTTGCGGTCGACACGACACCTTCGGCCGGTCGCCAGCAGACGGACCTGATGGCGCTGGAACAGCGGGCCGCCTCGCTTCAGGCGCAGTATCAGACCGTGCTGGCCCGGTTGCAGGAGGTTGACCGGCAGGGGGCGCTGCCGGTCGCGAATGTCCGCATCCTGTCCACCGCCGAGGTTTCACAAACATCGGCCCCGCCCGGCGCGCTGGCGGGGCTTTTGGCCATGCTGGCGCTGGGGGGGCTGGCGGGCGCAGCACTGGGCGTGCTGCGCGAATGGCGCCACCGTTTCCTGCGCACCGCGCAGGATGTTCAGGCCGATATGGGTCTGCCGTTCCTTGGCTTTCTGCCCCGCACGGGGACCGAGCCCGACATCCCGCCGGCCGCCACGGTCGCACCGGGGACGGGAATGCCGGTGGTGGCGACACCGATCCATGCACTGCGCCATCCGGCCTCGGCCTATGCCGAGACGCTGCGCGCCATCCGCTTTGCATCCGAACTCAGCCTTGCCGGCAAGTCGCAGATCGTGATCGGCGTCACCTCGGTCCTGCCGGGCGAGGGCAAGTCGACGGTGGCGCTGAACCTTGCCGGGGTGCTGGCGGCCGCGGGCCATTCGGTGCTGCTGATCGATTGCGACCCGCGCAACCCCGGCCTCAGCCGGCGGTTGGGCATCACCGCAGGCGACGGGCTGATCGAGGCCGCCCTTGGCCGTGCCGACTGGACAAAGACCCTGCGTGTCCTTGGCGACAGCGGCGTGCATCTGCTGCCCTGCGTGACGCCGGGACTGACCAGCCATTCCGCCGAACTGCTTGCATCCAAGGGGATGCGTCAGCTTCTGGCCTCGGCCCGGGCGCGCTACAGCCATGTGGTGCTGGATCTGGCGCCACTGGGGCCGGTGGTGGATGCGCGGGTGATGGTGCGGATGGCGGATCAGACGGTTCTGGTGGCCGAATGGGGCAAGACACCCAAGGCGCTTCTGCGCGAGGTGCTGGCAGACGATCCGACACTGATCGAAAAGACGCTGGGTGTGGTGCTGAACAAGGTCGACATGGCCTCGGGGCGCGAAGACGAAGGCAAGCCGCAGGGCGACACCCCCGCTGGCGCCACCGACAGCTGACAGGCGTGCCAGTGACATCCCGACCGCCGCGCGGCCTTGGCCGAACCTTCATCTGGTCGGGCGCTGCCTTGGTTGAGGCTGCGCCACCTTTTTACCACAGCGGATCGGCGGCGGCGATGCCACAGGTCTCCCGCAACCGGCCGCAGATCCGGCCCGGCCGCTTTACCCGGCAGGCGCCCTCGTCTAAGCAGGCAAGCGAAACCGAGAGAGCCCCATGCGCATCCTGATCACGAACGACGACGGCATCAACGCCCCTGGGCTTGAGGTAGTGGCTGAAATCGCAGCCGAACTCGCCGGCCCCGAAGGCGAGGTCTGGACCGTGGCGCCCGCGTTCGAGCAGTCGGGCGTCGCCCATGCGATCAGCTATACCCACCCGATGATGATCGCCAAACTGGGCCCCCGCCGCTTTGCCGCGGAAGGCAGCCCGGCCGACTGCGTGCTGGCAGCCCTTTACGACGTGTTGCAGGGCGCCAAGCCCGATCTGGTGCTATCGGGGGTGAACCGGGGCAACAACTCGGCCGAAAATGCGCTGTATTCCGGCACCTTGGGCGGCGCGATGGAGGCCGCACTTCAGGGCCTGCCGGCCATTGCGCTGTCGCAGTTCCTTGGCCCCGAAACCGACGGGCTGGCCGATCCGTTCGAGGCCGCCCGCACCCATGGCGCGGCCGTGGTCCGCCGCCTGCTGGAACGCGGGCTTTGGGACGGCGAGGATTACCGGCTGTTTTACAACATCAACTTCCCCCCCGTTCCGGCCGCTTCGGTGAAGGGCCACAAGGTGGCGGCGCAGGGCTTCCGGCGCGACACCTCGTTCGGGGTCGAGCCGCATATCTCGCCCTCGGGGCGGCGGTTCCTGTGGATCCGCGGCGGCGCACAGCAAAGCCCTACCCTGCCGGGAACCGACGCTGCGGTGAACCTTGACGGCTACATCTCGGTCACGCCGATGCGCGCCGACCTGACCGCCCATGACCGGCTGGCCGATCTGGAAGCGGCGATCGCATGACCGAGACGCCCGACGAAAAGGACCCCGCCGAACGCAAGATGCGGTTCCTTTTCGCGGTGCGTTCGCGCGGGGTGACGGATGCGCGCGTGCTGAACGCGATGGAACGGATCGACCGAGGCGCCTTCGTCAAGGGCCTGTTTGCCGAACGCGCCTATGAGGACATGCCGCTGCCCATCGCCTGTGGCCAGACCATCAGCCAGCCTTCGGTCGTGGGGCTGATGACGCAGGCGCTGAACATCAGCCCGCGCGACAAGGTGCTGGAGGTGGGGACAGGCTCTGGCTATCAGGCGGCGATCCTCAGCCAGCTTGCGCGCCGCGTCTATACCGTGGACCGCCACCGCCGGCTGGTGCGCGAGGCAACCGAACTGTTCCGCGCGCTGGGTCTGACCAACATCACCGCACTCGCCGCCGACGGCAGTTTCGGCCTGCCGGAACAGGCGCCCTTCGACCGCATCCTTGTGACGGCTGCGGCCGAAGACCCCCCCGGCCCCCTATTGGCGCAACTGAAGATCGGCGGTATCATGGTGGTTCCTGTCGGCCAGACCGATGCGGTGCAGAACCTGATCAAGGTCACCCGGCTGGAACAGGGTTACGACTACGAGGAACTTCGCCCCGTGCGCTTCGTGCCGCTGGTCGAGGGGATCGGCGCCGACTGAACCAGCCCCGGGACCAACCCGGGCGCAAGACGAGAGGCAGAGCATGTTCCATCGTCCCCCGCTCGCACGAGCGTTGTGCCTGACGGCATCACTGACCGTTCTGGCCTCTTGCACCGGCATGCAGTCGATGGATTGGGATCTTCGGACCCGGCCCGGGGCGCTGAACACCGCGGCGGCTGCGCAAAGGGCGACCGCACCGCGCCCGCGCCCCGATGCGCGCGGCGTCATTTCCTATCCCAACTATCAGGTGGCCGTGGCCCAGCGGGGCGACACGGTGGCCTCGCTGTCGTCGCGGGTGGGACTCGATCCGGTGGCGGTCGCGCGTTATAACGCCTTGAATCCACAGGCACCGCTGCGTCAGGGCGAGATCGTGGCGCTGCCGCAACGGGTGACGGCCGAACCGGCACTGGCAGCCGCGACGGTGGCCGCGCCTGCGCGCGGGCTGGATGTGACGGCCATCGCAACGACGGCGCTGGACCGCGCCGAACCGGCCGCGGCGCCGGTTCCCGCGGCGCCCGCGCCCGCAGCCGCCCGGACCGCGGACGAGCCTGTGCGCCACCGCGTCGTGCGCGGAGAGACCGCCTATTCCATTGCGCGCAGCTACAATGTCTCGCCCAAGGCGCTGGCGGACTGGAACGGGCTGGGCACCGATCTTGCGGTGCGCGAGGGGCAGTATCTGATCATCCCGACCGCGGCCGAAGCGCCGCCCCAGACCCGGACGGCAGTGACGGTGCCGGGGGCCGGCTCGCCCACCCCCACGCCGCCTTCGGCCGCCAAGCCGCTTCCCGCCGAACAGACCGCCCGCGCCTCGGCGCCCGCGGCGGGCCAACCGGCTTCGCCCGATCTGGGCGCACAGCGAACGGCGGCCTCGGCCTCGCGGCTGGGGTTCCCGGTGCAGGGCTCGATCATCCGCGGTTATGTGAAGAAGAAGAACGACGGCATCGACATCGCCGCCTCGGCGGGTGCGCCGGTCAGTGCGGCGGCAGACGGGACGGTGGCGGCGATCACGCAGGACACCGATCAGGTGCCGATTCTGGTGATCCGTCACCCCGACAACCTGTTGACGGTCTATGCCAATATCGACGGCATCAAGGTGGCCAAGGGCGCCTCGGTCAAGCGCGGCCAGCAGATTGCGGTGGTGCGGGCAGCCAGCCCCGCCTTCGTGCATTTCGAGGTTCGCAAGGGGTTCGAAAGCGTCGACCCGATGCCCTACCTGCAATAGCGCCATCCCCCGGGGTGAGTTCGCACTCGCTCCTAAAGTGGATGAAGCTTTGCGCGGAACCCGCTGGCAAGGGGGCTGACCGGGCCATTGAGCTGCGTGATGCGATGATCGCCAAGGGGTTCGCAGGGGACTCTGGCACTGACGTCGTCGTGGGCGGGCCGGTTGGCGCATTCCACAGCCCCCGCACTACGGGCGCCTCCGGAACTTCGTCCATCGCCATCAGGCGCGCGCGTTCACCCATTGAGGGCTATTTGACAGCGAGGTGAAGCAGATCCAGCCGTCGGCATGGCCCGGAACGTGCTGACAGATCTGCAAGTGGCCACGCGCGCGTCCGACCTTCTGTGTCTCGGTGATCTGATCCATGCTTCCAGAGAGGAGCCAGAACGATGACGATTTCCAACGAACTGCTGGACGCGTTGCGGAAGGGCTGCAATCAGCCCGAGGATTTTCGTGGTGATACCGGGTCGGCCCCTTTGATGGCAGGCGCGACCTTGTAGCCTGCGGTGTTTGTCAAAGGAGTTGTCGCCTGCTCTTATTTTCATGCCGCTCGTTCAGCCGACCCGGCCATGGGTCCGCCGACGCGCTCCCCCATGAAGCTGGCGGCGGCGGACCCATGGCCTCCGCGCCCGACATCGGGCCGCTCGGGGTTCAGCCAGACCGCGCCGATGGGTTGCCAGTTGCGGGTTTTTCCTGACCACCGTTCCGGATGCGCGGCGCGGGCCTGCTGGTAGACACGGTCGCGCTCGGCGAGCAGCGCCTTGTCCTCGCCGCGGTGGCGCTGATCGGGCGTCACGAAGCGGATCGCGCTGTGACGATGCTCGGTGTTGTACCAGCGCACGAAGCTCTGGACCCAGGCCCGCGCCCCGTCGATCATCGCGAAGCCGTGACAAGGCCATTCGGCGTGTACTTGCAGGTCCGGAACAGCGCCTCGGAGAACGGATTGTCGTTCGACACCCGCGGTCGGCTGAAGGAGGCAATCACGCCCAGCCGCTCCATCGTCACTTTCATGGTGGCGCCCTTCATCGGGCTGCCGTTGTCCGCATGGAGCACGAGCGGGCTGGTCAGGCACCTCTCGGACCAGACCGCACGCTTGAGGGCGGCGATGTGCCGGCGATCCGAGGCGGGCGTCATTCCTGCACGCCTCCCTCTCCCCGCCCCTCGCAGGGGCTCGGGGCATGACGTGCTTCGGTCCGCCCACCGGACGGCCCGATCCGGCTGTGCCGGACCGCGCGTCATCCCAGGATCGCTTCGGCCTTTTTTCGCAGGATCATCAGCGCGGCCGCTTCGGCAAGCGCCTACTCCTTGCGTGCCAGTTCGCACTCATTCGGCAGGGCGTCCTTCCACTGGAAGGCCGCCTGATCCGCCTCATTGCTGGATGGGCTTCTTGTCGTCGCGCGTCTCGCGTGCGATCCGGGTGCTGGCCGCCCGTTCCCAGTCGTTGGCCCGCGCGCAGACCTCGCGCCACACGACGAGTTGCTCGCGGTAGATGCCGCGGCGCCGGCAGTATTCACCCAGTTCGGCCTCGTTGAGCGCGCCGCTCGCCATTGTCCTCGGCCCATGTATGGATGGCTCCCGCGTGACAAGGGGGGCTGTGATTTTCGGCAACTGGTCGGGTGCGGTCATGTATTCGGCGTCTCGTCTGCGGTGTGCCCGCGCGCCCTGATGACCGTCCGCATGAGGCTCGGGTCCCTATCAATGGCACGCGCTTGATTGCGCTCTGGTCCGAACGGGGTGTCCCTGTCTCTTGTCCGTCAGTTTGCCATCATCTCACTTTGCCCTCGCCATTTCGATCAGACCGCGCGCAGCCCGGAATTTGTGTCCTTACACCGCTCGCCAAGACTCGCCCGTTCGCAGCATTGCCCAGATCTGTCGCGCCATGCGGTTGGCCAGCGCGATGGCCACAAGCTTCAGCGGCTTCTTCCCCAGCATGCGTCCCAGCCAGTCCTCGCCTGGGTCTGCGCGTTTGCGGGTGGCAATCACCCCATGGCGCCAAGGTAGAGCAACCGCCGGATATAGCGGTTGCCCATTTTGGAGATTGCCCCCAGCCGCTCTTTTCCTCCGCTCGAATGTGGTTTGGGCGTCAGGCCCAGCCAAGCCGACAGATCGCGGGCCGAGCGGAAAGCCGACACGTCTGGCAGCGTGGCGGCCAAAATGCTGGCGGTGATCGGGCCAATGCCCGGCATCGTTTGCAGCCGCCGTGCCGTCTCGTCCTCCTCCGCGGCTCGGCGCAGATCGGCGGTGATCGCGTCGAGGTGATCGCGTCGATACGTGTCTTCGTGTCGCTGAATGGCCCGACCAGCAGATCAAGCGGCATTCGGGCCTCTGGCGGCAGATCCGCCGCCTCCGCCTCGGCAAGGAGACGGCCCATGTTGTGGACGCCTTTCGGCACGACCAAACCGAATTCCCCCAGATGAGCGCGGATCGCGTTGGCAAGCTGAGTCAGCTGGCGGACGAGGAAATCGCGTGCTCGATGGCTCATCAAAACCGCCTGCTGCAGCTCGCTTTTCATCGGCACGAACCTCATCGTGGGTTGGGTCACGACCGTGCAGATCGCCTCGGCGTCGGCAGCGTCGGTCTTGCCCCGCTTGACGAAGGGCTTGACGTAAGAGGGCGGGATCAGCCGCACCTCATGGCCGAGCTTCGTCAGCTCTCGCGCCCAATAATGCGCCCCGGCGCAGGCCTCGATGCCGATCAGACACGGGGCCAGGCGCGAGAAGAACAGCAGCAGTTGCGCCCGTCGGATCTGGCGCCGGATCACAACCGCGCCCTCCGCATCAATGGCGTGAACCTGGAACACGTTCTTGGCCAGATCGAGCCCGACCGTGGTAATCTCCTGCATGGATGGCTCCCTTCATGGGTTCGGTTGACAGCACCCAATTTGGCACATTGCGATGCCGGGAGCGGGAGCCATCCACTCCATCAATGGCGGCACCATGGCTCTCCGATCACCGCCGCCAGCTTGTCCTCGGAGGTCCAGCCCTCGAGCCCGGTATTCGCATCGGGAAGGAGCCGGCCCTTTGCTCGCGCCTCCCCCGCCACTTGGCGAGCGTCGCGACACTGATCCCTTCCTCCTTGGCCAACTGGCCCAAGGGCATGCTGTGCGGCGGCAGCATCTTTGCGAGAACCGCCGCCTTTCGTTCCGGTGAATACGCCAACTCGTTGTCCTGTCCCGCCCGCCTCACCAAGACACTTTCGGTATCAGAGCGGGCGACAACTTCCCTGACAGGGGGGCCGGGCGCGATGTGCAAAAGGGCCTCGTTCACGATGGGCCATCCCTTCTGGGGCTTGGCCGTGATCAGTTTGCGCGGTCCGCCCAGCAGAAGGCGCACTGTAGCGGATCACCTCCGACCCGCTCGGGGGTGGCCAGATGGGAATAGACACCAGTGGCATCAACCTGGATCGTGCCATTAACGCCGTCGAGGATTTCAGCGGCAAATTCGCCTTTGCACCCGGGCCGGTAATGGAACACCACGCCCGGCGGGGCGCCGCCGCCCCTGCCCGATCATCCCGCAAGACGGCCCAGAGATAGCCGGTCTTGGACTTGATCTTCCCCGGGGCCGGCAGCGGGGCGGTGGTCTCATCCACAGAAAGGCGAGAGCTGTCCGCCATCAGCCGCATTGCCATGTGCTCGACCACCGGGGCGATCAGCGCGCCGGTGCGCACCATCCAGAGGCCGGACCCATTGATCGCCCCCCATGCCGCGCCATCGCAACGGCCTGCCGGTTCAGCGGCATGTGCGCGGAATGCTCGGAGACGGCGATCCGCACCCGCAGCGCCGCGGTCGGCCAACTGCCTTCCAGCAGACGTGCGGGTGCCTTGGCCTGCACCATCAGCGCGCCCCTTGGGCAAGGCGTATTTCAGGCGTATCGTGACAATGACCGGATAACGCGCCGGGATGCCGGGATGTAGTCCAGCCGTTCAGTGCGGTTTTCGCCGGTCCGCATCATGTCTCCACAACCGCAGGGGCAGGCGATGCTGTCGGGCGTAAGCACGCGCTCGACGCGCGGCAGGCTTTCGGGAACGGCCGCATCTCGGCTACCGCAACATGGGGCGCCGACCCGTCGAAACCGTCATGTCATTCGTCAGACAAAAAGGTTGAGTGGACAGATGATCCGATGCTGCAAACCTTGTCGCAGGCACCGCGCCCATCAGAAACGCTTCAATTCAATGCGGCGGAGACGGCGAATACTGTTTTGGATGCAGTTCCTTACGGTTGAACGGCAGCATCCTGTAGCGCCCTCCCGGCCAAAACTTGCGGGGGGCTGCCCGCAGTTGCCAGTCGTCGCGGGGGGGCTTTGCGACCTGCGCTTTGTGCCGGGCACCATTGAGAGCGACACCATCGTTGCCACCATCCCGGTCGCCGCAGCCGTTCATCTCGGTTTTTGCGGTCGAGTCGGGATACGCAGTCGCAAGCCACATGATGGAGAGGCGCGCCGACGCGCTCTGCGCCTTCGTTCGCTGGGTCAAAAGCAGAACCCGCTACCGACACTGGATGCTTGGGTCAAATGGAACATTCATAAGAAACACGAACCCTTCGCCCGAGAGCGGACCTTCCCGCCGATCCTGTGCATGAGCCGGAAAATTCAGTCGGAACCACGGTGGCTGTCCTTGGGCCGGAAGCTTCCGTCGGCGACACGGTGCAGAATCAAAAATCTGCCGGCGCGAAGGCCGGCAGATTTGTTTGGTTCGTAGCCTGTCACTCGACATGCCTTACGACTTCAGAAGCGGGTTTCCGGCGCACGCCCGGAGGGGTTCCCCGCGCGGAGGTCATTCCGCTGTCAGAAGCGGAGGCTTCGATCCGGTCAGTCTCGGCTTCGGCTCTTCGATGCGCAGATCGATCGCATCGTCTTTCACTCCGACCTGCACCAACCCACCCTTCACCAGACGGCCGAACAGAAGTTCCTCGGCCAGCGGCTTCTTGATGTGTTCCTGGATCACGCGGCCCAGCGGACGCGCACCCATCTTGTCGTCATAGCCCTTGTCGCCCAGCCAGGCCGCCGCTTCCGGCGAGAGTTCGATATGCACGCCGCGGTCCATCAACTGCGCTTCGAGTTGCAGCACGAACTTTTCGACCACCTGAAGGATGATCTCTTTGCCCAGCGGCGCGAAGGAAATCACTGCGTCCAGACGGTTGCGGAATTCGGGGGTGAAGGTCCGCTCGATCGCAGCCGTATCCTCACCCGTGCGGCGGTCGCGGCCGAAGCCAATCGCCGACTTAGCCAGTTCCGCAGCCCCCGCGTTCGAGGTCATGATCAGGATCACGTTGCGGAAATCGACCGTTCGGCCGTTGTGATCGGTCAGCTTGCCGTGGTCCATCACTTGAAGCAGGATGTTGTAGACATCCGGATGGGCCTTTTCCATTTCGTCCAGCAGCAGCACGCAATGCGGATGCTGGTCGACGCCATCGGTCAGCATCCCGCCCTGATCGAAACCGACATAGCCCGGAGGCGCCCCGATCAGACGCGAAACGGCATGTTTCTCCATGTATTCCGACATGTCGAAACGCAGCAGTTCCACGCCAAGGATGGACGCCAGCTGCTTGGCCACCTCGGTCTTGCCGACACCGGTGGGGCCGGCAAAGAGATAGTTGCCGATCGGCTTTTCGGGCTCGCGCAGACCCGCCCGTGCCAGCTTGATCGCCGAGGACAGCGCCTCGATCGCCTTGTCCTGACCGAACACCACCCGCTTGAGCGTCTTTTCCAGATCGCGCAACACCTCGGCATCGTCTTTCGAGACGCTTTTCGGGGGGATGCGGGCGATCTTGGCCACCACGGCCTCGATCTCTTTCGGGCCGATGGTCTTGCGGCGCTTGCTGTCGGCCAGCAGATGCTGGGCGGCCCCGGCCTCGTCGATCACGTCGATCGCCTTGTCGGGCAGCTTGCGGTCATGGATGTAGCGCGCCGACAGTTCCACCGCCGAGCGGATTGCATCGTGGGTGTAGCGCAGGTCGTGATGTTCCTCGAAATAGGGTTTCAGGCCCATCAGGATCTTCACGCTGTCTTCGACCGAAGGCTCGTTCACATCGATCTTCTGGAACCGGCGCGACAGCGCGCGGTCCTTCTCGAAGTGCTGGCGGTATTCCTTGTAGGTCGTGCTGCCCATGCAGCGCAGCTTGCCACCCTGCAAAGCAGGCTTCAGCAGGTTCGAGGCATCCATCGCCCCGCCCGAGGTGGCACCAGCGCCGATCACGGTATGGATCTCGTCGATGAACAGGATCGCGTCGGGATGATCCTCCATCTCTTTCACCACGGCCTTCAGGCGTTCCTCGAAATCGCCGCGGTAGCGCGTGCCGGCCAGAAGCGCCCCCATGTCGAGCGAGAAGATCGTGGCGTGGGCCAGAATCTCGGGCGTCTCACCGTTCACGATCTTGCGCGCCAGCCCTTCGGCGATGGCGGTCTTGCCCACGCCGGGATCGCCCACCAGAAGCGGGTTGTTCTTGCGGCGACGGCACAGCACCTGAATGCAGCGTTCGACTTCCTGTTCGCGGCCGATCAGCGGGTCCACGTCGCCCTTGCGGGCTTTCACGTTCAGATCGACGCAATACTTGGACAACGCGGACTCCTTCGCTTCACCGGCTTCGGCTTTCGGGGTCTCGTGATGTTCTTCCGCACCGCTGACAGAACGCGGCTCGCCATAGGAGGGGTCTTTCGCCACGCCATGCGCGATGAAATTGACCGCATCATAGCGGGTCATGTCCTGTTCCTGAAGGAAATAGGCCGCGTTGGATTCGCGTTCGGCAAAGATCGCCACCAACACATTGGCGCCGGTGACCTCGGTCCGGCCCGAGGACTGGACATGGATCGCCGCGCGCTGGATCACGCGCTGGAACGCGGCCGTAGGCACCGCTTCGGACCCTTCGACGGTGGTGACAAGGGTCGACAGGTCGTCGTCGATGAAATCGACGAGCGTCTTGCGCAACTCGTCCAGATCGACCGAACAGGCCTTCATCACGCGCGAGGCGTCGGGCTCGTCGATCAGCGCAAGAAGCAGATGTTCCAGCGTGGCGAGTTCATGACGGCGGGCGTTCGCAAGCGCCAGAGCGCCATGGATGGCTTGCTCGAGGGTGGTCGAAAAAGATGGCACGATCTGGTGCTCCTGTCCTGCGGGCCGGAGGGGCGGATGGCTCCTCCAACCATGGCCTCATAAGGATTAAAGTTCGGTTTTCTTTGCCGGCCTTCAAGTGTTATTTCCCGTTTCCTTCGCTTTCCGGCAGCCCGTTTGCAAAAAGTGATCGTCCGTTCGTCGAGACGTCAGAATTTGTCCTTTCGGGCGCGGATTGCGGCGAAAACCTCGGCATCGCCTGCATCCGCCATGCCAACCACCGCCTTCAGCACCGGATCAGAGGCCCGAAGGAACGGATTGGTGGCGATTTCGTCCGAAAGTCGGGAAGGAACGGTGGGAAGGCCCGCCGAGCGGGCCGCAAGGATGGCATCGGCGCGCAACATAAGTGCAGGATTTTCCGGTTCAAGGGCCTGTGCGAAGCGCATGTTCGCGGCGGTATATTCATGGCCCGAACAGACCAGCGTCGCGGGCGGCATCGCTGCAAGTTTGCGCAGGCTGGCCCACATCATCGCGGGCGTGCCCTCGAAAAGCCGCCCGCAGCCCATCGCCATCAGGCTGTCGCCGGTAAAGACATAGCCGCTTTCGGGAAAGTGAATCGCGATATGGCCGATGGTATGGCCCGGAACCTCGATCACGCGGGCGGTCTCGGGGCCAAGGGGGACGCTGGCGCCTTCGGACAAGGCAAGGTCCAGACGGGGCAGACGATGCGCGTCGGCCGCAGCCCCCAGCACCCGCGCGCCGGTCTGGTCGCGCAACGCCTCGACCCCGGCGACATGGTCGGAATGGTGGTGGGTAAGGATGATGTCGGAAAGCCGCCAGCCCCGCTGTGACAGCTCTGCCATGATCGGCCCGGCCTCAGGCACATCCACCGCCGCCGTCGCGCCGCTTTCGCGATCATGCACAAGGAAGGCATAATTGTCGCTCAGACAGGGGATGGTTATCAGTTCGAGCGGCATGGTCTCTCCTGGCTTTCCTTTGTAGTGTGGGGCGCAATACTGCCCGGACAAGGCCTGACTGCAATGCATCTCGACGTGCTCGACCTGCGGAACTTCTATTACCGGACCCAACTGGGCCGGGTGGCGCAGCGCGCGGTGCGCGACCAGATGCAGAAGCTGTGGCCCGATGCCAAGGGCCAGACGGTGGCGGGCTTTGGCTTTTCGGTGCCGTTGCTGCGGCCCTATCTGGATCAGGCGCGCCGGGTGATCGCGCTGATGCCGGGACCGCAGGGGGTGATGCCCTGGCCTGCGGGAATGGAGAATGTCTCGGTTCTGTGCGACGAGGGCGCCTGGCCGCTTTCGACCGGGATGGTGGACAAGCTGGTGATGATGCACGGACTTGAGACGTCCGAGCATCCGTCAGAAGTGCTGGCCGAGGCCTGGCGCGTGCTTGGCCCGGGCGGCCGGGCGGTGTTCGTCGTGCCCTCGCGGTCGGGGCTGTGGGCACGGCGCGATGCGACGCCGTTCGGCTTTGGCCGGCCCTATTCGCTGAACCAGCTTGAGAGCCAGTTGAAACGGCACAACTTCACGCCCGAACGGACGCTGGCCGCGCTGTTCGCGCCCCCGCTGCACCAGCGGTTCTGGCTGAAGACCGCCGAGTTCTGGGAAACCGGCGGTCGGCGTTTTGCACCCTGGCTGGTCGGCGGCGTGCTGATCGTCGAGGCGTCGAAACAGGTCTATGCGCCGACACGCTCGGGGTTGAAGGCGGCGGTGACGAACCCGCTGCGGGCACTTGAGGGCCTGCCCCAGCCGCTGCCCGCGCCCAGCAACCGCACCTGCGACTGACCCGGCGGGCGCCTGCCCGCACTGTTAGCGGCAACACGATTCCGCCACCCCCCGCCCGCATCCCCGGTCATGTCGCCGCAGGACGCCAAAGGCTCTTGCCGGGCCGTTTCATCACTGCCCAGATACGCGGCAGATCACGCCGGATCATCAAAGAAACAAAGGCTTCGCCGCTTTGGCAAACGCAGACCTTCGTGGTTGCGGGGCTGGCGTTCCTCTGCTACACCGCCCCCGAAAGTCAAGACGCCCGGAACCACCGTGCGCCACGAAATGCCTCTGGCCTGCAAATCCCGTGCCAGTGTCGGAGGCCATGATATCGAAAGGGTTGACGTGTCCGAACCGGCTTCGATTTCCTCTGGCATTGCCGCGCGCTACGCCGCCGCCATCTTCGAACTGGCGAAGGACGAAGGTGCCCTTCCCGCGCTGGAAAACGACGTTGAGGCGCTGGCCGCCGCCTATGCCGACAGCGCCGACCTGCGCGAGCTTGCGACCTCGCCGGTCTACAGCCGCGACGATCAGCAAAAGGCCATTCTGTCGCTTGGCCCGAAGATGGGTCTTTCGCCGCTGACGGTGAACCTGCTGGCGCTGATGGCGGCGAACCGCCGCCTGTTCACGCTGCCGCAACTGGTCGCCGACATCCGCGCCCGCATCGCCGCCGAAAAGGGCGAGATCACGGCCGAAGTCACCGCCGCCGCGCCGCTGTCGGCCGAGCAGACGGCCCGTCTGGCCGCCACGCTGAAGGCCCGCGCGGGCAAGGACGTGAAACTGAAAACCACCGTCGATGAAAGCCTCATCGGTGGTCTTGTCGTCAAGCTGGGCTCCTCCATGATCGACACGTCGGTCAAGGCACGGCTCGCAGCACTCCAGAATGCAATGAAAGAGGTCGGATAAATGGGTATCCAAGCTGCTGAGATCTCTGCGATCCTCAAGGAGCAGATCAAGAACTTCGGCGCCGCTGCCGAAGTCGCCGAAGTGGGGCGCGTTCTCTCGGTGGGCGACGGGATTGCCCGCGTTCACGGCCTTGACAACGTTCAGGCCGGCGAGATGGTGGAATTCCCCGGCGGCATCCGCGGCATGGCGCTGAACCTTGAAGTCGACAACGTCGGCGTCGTGATCTTCGGCGACGACCGCTCGATCAAGGAAGGCGATACCGTCAAGCGCACCAAGTCCATCGTGGACGTGCCGGCGGGTAATGCGCTGCTCGGCCGCGTGGTCGACGGCCTTGGCAACCCGATCGACGGCAAGGGCCCGATCGCCGCGACCGAGCGTCGTGTGGCCGACGTGAAGGCCCCCGGCATCATCCCGCGCCAGTCGGTTCACGAACCGATGGCCACCGGCCTCAAGTCGGTCGACGCCATGATCCCGATCGGCCGCGGCCAGCGCGAACTGATCATCGGTGACCGTCAGACCGGCAAGACCGCCATCGCGCTCGACGCGATCCTGAACCAGAAAAGCTATAACGAAGCCGCCGGTTCGGACGAGTCGAAGAAGCTTTACTGCATCTATGTCGCCATCGGGCAAAAGCGTTCGACCGTAGCGCAGCTGGTGAAGAAACTGGAAGAAACCGGCGCCATCGACTACACGATCGTCGTGGCCGCCACCGCATCGGACCCTGCGCCGATGCAGTTCCTTGCCCCCTATTCGGCGACCGCCATGGCGGAATATTTCCGCGACAACGGCCGCCATGCGCTGATCATCTATGATGACCTGTCGAAACAGGCCGTGGCCTATCGTCAGATGTCGCTGCTGCTGCGCCGTCCGCCGGGGCGTGAAGCCTATCCGGGCGACGTGTTCTACCTGCACTCGCGCCTTCTGGAACGTTCGGCCAAGCTGAACAAGGAACACGGCTCGGGCTCGCTGACCGCGCTGCCGATCATCGAAACCCAGGGCGGCGACGTGTCGGCCTTCATCCCGACCAACGTGATCTCGATCACCGACGGCCAGATCTTCCTGGAAACCGAACTGTTCTATCAGGGCATCCGCCCGGCCGTGAACACCGGTCTGTCGGTGTCGCGCGTGGGTTCGTCGGCGCAAACCGACGCCATGAAGTCGGTGGCCGGCCCGGTGAAACTGGAACTGGCGCAGTATCGCGAAATGGCGGCCTTCGCGCAGTTTGGCTCGGACCTCGACGCCTCGACCCAGCAGCTTCTGAACCGCGGCGCCCGTCTGACGGAACTGATGAAGCAGCCGCAATACGCGCCCCTGACCAACGCCGAGATCGTCTGCGTGATCTTCGCCGGCACCAAGGGCTATCTGGACAAGGTTCCGGTGAAGGACGTGGGCCGGTGGGAGCAAGGGCTGCTGAAGCACCTGCGCACCAACGCCAAGGATCTTCTGGCCGACATCACCAACAACGACCGCAAGGTCAAGGGTGAGCTGGAAGACAAGATCCGCGCCGCACTGAACGCCTACGCCAAAGACTTCGCCTGAGGGCGCGGCAGGGAGATAACGGATGCCCAGCCTCAAGGACCTGAAGAACAGGATCGGAAGCGTCAAGAACACGCGGAAGATCACCAAGGCCATGCAGATGGTCGCGGCGGCCAAGCTCCGCCGCGCCCAGGAGGCTGCCGAGGCCGCCCGTCCCTATGCCGAGCGGATGACCGCCGTCATGACGGCGCTCGCGGGCTCCGTCGGCTCGTCTGACAGCGCGCCGCGTCTCCTGTCGGGGACCGGCAGCGACAAGGTGCAGCTTCTGGTGGTGATGACCGCCGAACGCGGCCTGTGCGGCGGCTTCAACTCGTCGATCGTCCGGCTGGCCCGGGCACATGCGCTGAAGCTGCTGTCGGAAGGCAAGACGGTGAAGATCCTCACCGTCGGCAAGAAGGGCCGCGAGCAGCTTCGCCGCGACCTCGGCCAGCACTTCATCGGCCATGTCGACCTCTCCGAGGTCAAGCGCATGGGCTATCCGGTGGCGCAGGGCATCGCGCGCGACATTCTCGACCGTTTCGAGAAGGCCGAGTTCGATGTGGCGACGATCTTCTTCGCCCGCTTCCAGTCGGTCATCGCGCAGGTGCCGACCGCCCAGCAGGTGATCCCTGCCGTGTTCGAAAAGGCCGAGGCGCCGGCCTCGTCCTTCTACGAATACGAGCCGTCCGAGGAAGGCATCCTTGCCGACCTTCTGCCGCGCGGGGTGGCCACGCAGGTCTTCACGGCGCTGCTGGAAAATGGTGCGTCCGAGCAAGGTGCCCGGATGTCGGCGATGGACAACGCCACGCGCAACGCGGGCGACATGATCAACCGGTTGACGATTCAGTATAACCGGTCGCGTCAGGCCGCCATCACCAAAGAGCTCATTGAAATCATCTCGGGCGCCGAGGCGCTCTGATCCGACGGAGAAACGACATGGCAACAGCATCCCAAGGCAAGGTGACGCAGGTCATCGGCGCCGTCGTGGACGTGCAGTTCGACGCCGGCCTGCCGGCCATTCTGAACGCGCTTGAAACCGAGAACAACGGCAAGCGTCTGGTGCTGGAAGTGGCCCAGCACCTTGGCGAGAACACCGTGCGGACCATCGCCATGGACGCGACCGAGGGCCTCGTTCGCGGCGCCCCGGTGAAAGACCTTGGCGCGCCGATCTCGGTGCCGGTGGGTGACGCCACCCTCGGCCGCATTCTGAACGTCATCGGCGAGCCGGTGGACGAAAAGGGCCCGGTCGCGGCGACCTCGACCCGCGCCATCCACCAGCCGGCGCCCACCTTCGCCGAACAATCCACCTCGTCCGAAATCCTCGTGACCGGCATCAAGGTCATCGACCTTCTGGCCCCCTATTCGAAGGGCGGCAAGATCGGCCTGTTCGGCGGCGCCGGCGTGGGCAAGACCGTTCTGATCATGGAACTGATCAACAACATCGCCAAGGTGCACTCGGGCTATTCGGTGTTCGCCGGCGTGGGTGAACGGACCCGTGAAGGCAACGACCTTTACCACGAGATGATCGAATCCGGCGTTATCAAGATCGATAACCTTCAGGACTCGAAAGTGGCCCTTGTCTATGGCCAGATGAACGAGCCTCCGGGGGCGCGTGCCCGCGTGGCGCTGACCGGCCTGACGCTGGCCGAGCAGTTCCGCGACCAGTCCGGCACCGACGTGCTGTTCTTCGTCGACAACATCTTCCGCTTCACTCAGGCGGGTTCGGAAGTGTCGGCGCTTCTCGGCCGTATTCCTTCGGCCGTGGGCTACCAGCCGACGCTGGCGACCGACATGGGCGCGCTGCAGGAACGCATCACCTCGACCAAGGCCGGCTCGATCACTTCGGTGCAGGCGATCTACGTTCCGGCCGACGACCTGACCGACCCGGCGCCGGCCACCTCGTTCGCCCACCTCGACGCCACCACCGTGTTGTCGCGTGCGATCTCGGAACTCGGCATCTATCCGGCGGTCGACCCGCTCGACTCGACCTCGCGGATCCTTGACCCGCAGGTGGTGGGGCAGGAACACTACGAGACCGCCCGCGCGGTTCAGGGCATTCTTCAGCGTTACAAGTCGCTTCAGGACATCATCGCCATCCTCGGGATGGACGAACTGTCGGAAGAGGACAAGCTGACGGTGGCCCGCGCGCGGAAGATCCAGCGTTTCCTGTCGCAGCCCTTCGACGTGGCGAAGGTGTTCACCGGCTCGGACGGTGTGCAGGTTCCGCTTGAAAAGACCATTGCCTCGTTCAAGGCCGTGGTCGCGGGTGAATACGACCACCTGCCGGAAGCCGCCTTCTACATGGTCGGCGACATCGAGGAAGTGATCGCCAAGGCGCAGCGTCTCGCGGCGCAAGCGGCTTAAGGGGGTAACATGGCGGGAACGCTGCAATTCGACCTCGTCGCGCCGGAGCGGAGGCTTGCCTCCTTCCCCGCGACAGAGGTGCAGATCCCGGGGACCGAGGGCGATCTGACGGCGATGGAGGGGCATGCCCCCACCATCACCACGCTTCGCCCCGGCATCCTGCGGGCGCATGCCGCCAATGGCATGCAAGCCTTTGCCGTGACCGGCGGCTTCGCCGAGATCAACGGCGCGTCGGTGTCGGTTCTGGCCGAGAAGGCGGTCCCGATCGAGGAACTGACCGGAACCGTGGTGGACGAGCTGATCGCCGAAGCGCGAGAGCTTGCCGCTGTGGCCCTGCCGGAAGACAAGGACATGGCAGAGAAGATGGTCTCTGACATGCTGGCGCTGAAGGCGGCCTCGGGCCACTGAACCTGCGACCCGAGTGACAGACTGCAAGACCTGCCGGTTCAGATCCGGCAGGTCTTGTCATTTCTGCCGCCCTCGTTCGCCAAATACAGGGGTCATCCTCCCCGAGGTTAGAGGGATGCGGACGTAGAATTTTCTCGGCAGGATGGACGAGGAGATTCCGATGAAGAAGAGCCGTTTCACCGAAGCCCAGATCATGGGCGTGCTGCGTCAAGCGGATGGCGTGACCTGCCACCGGTCTTTCATCCAATCGCGACCGGAGCCGGTAGCTGATTTACGCCCTTTGGCGCGGATTGAGCAATCGCCCGGCGCGCGGAACCCTCGTCGCGTGCAGCGGGACGGGCGATTGTGGTGGTCAGGTGCAGGGCGAAGCCTGCAGGCGTCTGGTCGCCGAGGGCCCAGTGGGGCCGTTCGGTGTTGTAGTCGGTGACCCAGGCCGCGATCAGATCGCGGGCATGGGCGAGGTTGCGGAACAGCGTCTCGTTCAAGAACTCGTCCCGCATCCTGCCGTTGAAGCTTTCGACAAAGCCGTGTCTCGCATCGGCTTTCCGGGGGCGATGTAGTGCCATTCGACCTTGTGCTCGGCGCACCACTTCAGGATCGCGTTCGAGGTCAGTTCCGTCCCGTTGTCGCTGACGATCATCCCCGGCTTGCCGCGGCGTTCGATCAGCGCGGTCAGCTTCCGCGCCACGCGGCGGCCAGAGATCGACGTGTCCGTGATGGCGGCGATGCATTCGCGCGTGACGTCATCGACCACGTGCCGCACCCGGAAGCACCGCCCGCAAGCGAACGGGTCATGGACGAAATCCAGCGCCCTGCGCGCATTGGCCCGCGCCTGGATCAGGATCGGGGCCCTTGTGCCGATGGCCTTGCGGCGCGCTTTGCGTTTACGCACCGTTAACCCTTCTTCGCGGGAAAGCCGGTAGATGCGGTTGATCCCCGACACCTCGCCCTCTCGCCTGAGCAGGACGAACAGCCGTCGGTAGCCGAACCTGCGCCTCTCGTTGGCCAGATCACGCAACCGCCCGCGCAGCGCCCCGTGTCCGGCGCACGCTGCGACTGATAGCGGACCATCTTGCGATCTGCGCCCGCAATCTGACACGCCCGCCGTTCCGACAGCCCGAGATGGGCCTTCAGATGTGCGACAGCCTCGCGCTTCACGGCGGGCGTTACCATTTTTTGACAGCAGTTCCTTCATCGCTGCCATGTCGAGCATCTGCTCGGCCAAGAGCTTCTTCAGCTTGGCGTTCTCGTCCTCCAGTGCCTTCAGCCGCTTGGCCTCGGACACCGTCATCCCGGAATACTTCGCCTTCCAAGCATAGAACGTGCCTTCCGACATCCCGTGCTTGCGGCAGAGGTCAGCACACTTCGCGCCTGCCTCATGCTCCTGCAGGATGCCGATAATCTGCTCTTCCGTCAGTCGTGCCTTCTTCATCGTCCGTCCTCTCCATGGGCCAGACTCTAATCGCAGATGGAGAAAAAATCCCGTGGCAGGTCAGTCGAGGCGGCTTTCCCGGTTGACCGAAATCGTCACGCCATTCTGGGCGATCCGCATGTGGCTGTAGCGGCCGGAGGCGTCCGCCCTCTTCAGTTTCGCGCGCGCGAAGGCCGGCAGGGTCTTTTTCGGCCAGAAGATCCGGCTGTAGAGATGACTGACGCCGATCCGCTTCCCGATGTCCGGGTCGGCCAGGATGCGGCGCAGCGTGGTGATGGCGTCGCCGTTGACGATGCGGCCATTGTCGCGTTGCCTGCTTCTGCGCCGGGCGATCCAGAAAGACCGAGACGCCGGCGCCGGCCTTGCCGTTGCGGGGCCGATGGATGATCCGAAAACCCGACGGCTTCGCCTTGCGACGGTTGCCGCCCGCCTCCGGTTTTTCATGTGTGCGGTTGAAGATGACCCCGTCGGGTCGCTCGGGATATCGCGCGCCACATGCCCTGCACACCGGGCCTTCGAGGGCGCCACCGGCGAAGCGCAGGCGGTCATATTCTTTCCGGACGGGCTCGTTCGACAGGATGGTCAAGCTGATGGCCGCATTCCATTGTGCGGCCGTCATCCCGGCCAAGGCGATCATCTTCGTGGTCGAAAGCGTCCGCGGGGGATCTATCGTCGCTTGACAGGGTGTCGGCGGCCAGCCCGGTTGTCAGCACCGCAACGCTCGCGGCGTTTTTCCCTTGAACCCTGGGATCGTGAAATCCGCAGCCCCCAAAGCGGCCGTGACAGGTATTCAGGGTGAAATCGGCGGACGCCGCGGGGTAGACTTCGGCACGGCTTGGTTGCTGGGGCGTCTTGACCCTGCGACCTTCGATCGTGATCTGCGTTCAGGAAGGCCCCGGACAGCGGACGGAATATCGGCCGTCTGGGACGGCGCAGAGATCCCGCGGCGGTTATTCTGGTCAGTGTTGCGGCGGGACAAAACTCCCGCCATCCGCATGCGATGCGCCGATGAATAGGCCCATAAAATCAAACGGCTGCCGAGATATCTCTCGGCAGCTGCGGCAGTTGTGCCCCAAAACCCGGAATGAGCCACAGGGGGAAGGATCGAAAGGTCAAGACGCGGTGCGGTCACACCAATCGAGGTGCGACCGACACGGCTCACATCTCGTCGAGGGCCTCGATCGCCTTCTGAAGATCGTCCTTGCTGATCTCTTTCTCGGTCACGGTGGCGCCGGCCAGGATCAGATCCACAACCTTTTCTTCAAAGATCGGGGCGCGCAGCTGCTGCTGCACTTGCGGGTTCTTCTGAACGAACTCGAAATAGGCGCGCTCTTGCCCCGGATACTGCCGGGCCTGCGCCAGAACCGCCTGGGTCATCTCGGCGTCGGTCACCGCCACTTCGGCCTTGCGGCCAATCTCGGCCAGCAGAAGGCCCAGACGCACGCGGCGCTCGGCCAGCGTGTTATGCTCGTCGGTGGCTTCGATATGGCCATGGTTGTGGCCATGCTCTTCCGGGTGCTCATCGTGCCAAAGCTGGTGGGCGATCTGATGCGCTTCGGCCTCGACCAGTTTCGACGGCAGGTCGAAGCTGACCATCTCATCCAGCCGGTCCAGCAGCGCGCGCTTCAGGATCGCGCGCGAAGCGCCCTTGTATTCAGCCTCAAGACGCTCGGCGATCTGCGCCTTCAGCGCGGCCAGATCCTCGGCACCGTATTTCTTCGCCAGCTCGTCGTCGACCTCGGCGGGCTTCGGCGCCTTGACCGCCTTCACGGTGCAGGCGAATTCGGCATCCTTGCCGGCCAGATGCTTGGCGCCGTATTCGGCCGGGAAGCTGACCTTCACGGTCACTTCCTCATCGACCTTGGCGCCGACCAGCTGTTCCTCGAACCCCGGAATGAACGAGCCAGAGCCCAGAACCAGCGGATAATCCTCGGCCGAGCCGCCTTCGAACAGTTCGCCATCGACCGAACCCTTGAAGTCGATCACGACCTGATCGCCGTCCTTCGCCTTCGAGCCCTTGCGGCGGTCTTCGAAATTCTGCGCCGATTCCGCAAGGTTCTTCAGGGCTTCTTCCACCGCGGCTTCGTCGGCCTTCACCACCAGACGTTCCAGAGAAATCACCGAAGAGTCGATTTCCGGAATCTCGGGCAGGGCTTCATAGCTCATCTCGACAACGACATCAGACCCTTCCTTCCAGGTCTCGCCATCGACCATGCGCACTTCCGGCTGCATCGCCGGACGGTCACCCGAGGTTTCCAGATGCTCGCGCATCGCGCCATCGATGGCATCCTGCATCGCATCGCCCAGAAGCCGGGTGCCGAACTGCTTTTTCAGCATGGCCATCGGCACCTTGCCCTTGCGGAAGCCCTTCATCTCGATGTCGGGCTGCGCCTCGACCAGCTTCTCCTGGACTTTCGCTTCCAGTTCGGCAGCGGTCACCGTGATGGTGTACGCGCGTTTCAGACCTTCGTTCAGGGTCTCGGTGACCTGCATCTTCTTACGTCCTTCTTGTTCCTCTGGTGCGGGTGAAGGGACTCGAACCCCCACGCCTTTCGGCGGCAGGACCTAAACCTGCTGCGTCTACCAGTTTCGCCACACCCGCCTTCGCGCCGCACCCGTGGGCCGACCCGAAAATCCGCGCCGTTCTAGCAAAGCGCCGCCCGCGATGCGAGAGGAAAAGCGTGGCGCCGCTGCCTTGCCTTCGCCACGAACTTCCGCGCCTTTGCCATGGAAATGCTGCACCCGGATGCGATCCGTCGCCGGACACCGCAGCCGCAGAGGGGACCGACGCATGACCGTCGCCACGGATGCCGCCCGGCCGACGCTGCACCTTGTGCGGCTGGCCGTGGGAACGCCGGTGATGACGCTGGACGGCGTCCTGCCGGTTGAACACCTTTGCCCGGGAGACCGGCTGATCGCCCGGCAGGGCGCGCTGCGGCTGGTGGCGTGCCGGCCAGAGATTCATCGTCACGCCGCGATGCTGCGCGTGGCCCCCGGCACCCTTGGCCATGGCCGCCCCCTTGATCCGATGCTGATGCCGGCCGATCAGCCGGTTCTGGTGCAGGGTGCGCGCGCCGATCTGCTGCATGGCGCAGCATTGGGGGTGGTTGCGGCGGGCCGGATCGCGGACGGGCGACTGAACCGCATCGTGCTGCGGGCCGAGGCGCGTCTGGTGGTGCTGGCCTTCGACGAACCCGCCACGATTTACGCCGGCGATCTTCAGCCGGTCACCACGCCCGAACCGCTGTCCGTCTCGGCCTGACGCAACAGCGCACGCAAGACCGCCGGCAAGGCTTCGGAAAGGTCTTCCGCGATCAGGCCGGGGCCTGTGACGCGCGCGGCCTCGACATGCAGCCAGACGGCGGTGCCGGCTGCCTCGGCGGGCGCGAACCCGCGCGCCAACAGCCCCGCGATCAGCCCGGCCAGCACATCCCCTGCCCCCGCGGTGGCCAGCCACGGCGCCGCCCGCGCCCCGGTTGCGCGATGAACGGCCACCGATCCGTCCGGCCCCGCCACGATCGTTTCCGCCCCTTTCAACAGCACGGTCGCGCGGGCACGTCCGGCTGCAATCCGGCAGGCATCGGCGCGGGCGGCAAGCCCCACCGCGCCGGCCAGATCGGGGAACAGCCGCGCGAACTCGGCCGTGTGCGGGGTCAGGATGCAGCCGGGATGCAGCCCCGCAGCCAGATCCGGGCTGCGCGCAATCAGCGTCAGCGCGTCGGCATCCACCACCACCGCCCGCCCCGCGGCCAATGCCACCGCCACAAGATGGGCCTGCACCGGCCCCAGTCCCAGCCCCGGCCCAAGGCACAGCGCGTTCAGGCGCCTGTCGGTCAGCATTTGCGCCAGATCCGCGCCACCATCGACCGCGCGCAGCATCACGGCATCCAGCCGGGCGGCATTCTCGGGGATGGCGGCCGCCGGGCAGGCCAGCGTCACCAACCCCGCCCCCACCCGCAGCGCGGCCCGCGCAGCCAGCCGCGCCGCACCGCCATGGCCCGGCGGGCCGCACAGGATCAGCGCATGGCCGTGATCGTATTTGTGCTGCCCCTCGTGCTTGGACAGGCGGGCGGGGTCGGGCGGACCGATCTGATGCAGGGTCACGGCGCAGGACCGACGCGGACGCCAACCGCCGACCCGGCGGGTCCATCCGACGCTTTGATGGCATTCCATGGGGGGCAAGGTGCCGCCGCCCGTCCTTCGGCCATCGCCCGCGCCGCGGTGGCGCGCATTTGGGCAGATGTGACACTCCGCACCGGTTCACCGTCGTTTGCGTTCATTTTGCGCTTATTCCTTGGGCGTCTTGATGCAACTTTCATCGGCCCCGCCAGAATCCCGCAGCGCCTGCCTGTCCACCGATCCTACGCAATTGTCCCCGCCTGCGAGAAGTGGTCAGTGGCTCTCGGACAAGGGCAAGAGGGGGAGTCGGGCCATGAAAAAGGTCGAAGCGATCATCAAGCCGTTCAAGCTCGACGAAGTGAAAGAGGCGCTTCAGGCCGCGGGCGTGCAGGGGCTTTCGGTGACGGAAGTCAAGGGCTTCGGCCGCCAGAAGGGCCATACAGAACTGTATCGTGGTGCTGAATATGTGGTGGATTTTCTGCCGAAGGTGAAGATCGAGGTCGTCCTTCCCGATGACATGGTCGAAACCGCGGTCGAGGCGATCATCGCCGCCGCGCGCACCGACAAGATCGGCGACGGCAAGATCTTCGTCAGCCCCGTCGAGCAGGCCATCCGCATCCGCACCGGCGAAACCGGCGAAGACGCGATCTGACCCCCGAAATCAAGACCGGGGCCGGACGGGCAGAACCGACCCCATCCGACAGCGATCCTTCAGCAAAGGGAAAACTATGAGCAAAGTAGCTGATGCTCTCAAACTGATGAAAGACGAGGAGGTCGAATATGTCGACATCCGCTTTACCGACCCGCGCGGCAAACTTCAGCATGTGACGCTGGTGGCCGATCTCGTCGACGAGGACTTCTTCGAGGAAGGCTTCATGTTCGACGGCTCGTCCATCGCGGGCTGGAAGTCGATCGACCAGTCGGACATGAAGCTGATCCCGGACGCAGGCTCGGTCTATATCGACCCGTTCTATGCCGAAAAGACGATGTGCGTGCATTGCAACGTCGTCGAACCCGACACGGGCGAGCCCTACTCGCGCGACCCGCGCGGCACCGCGCTGAAGGCCGAAGCCTATCTGAAGGCATCGGGCATCGGTGACACCGCCTATTTCGGGCCGGAAGCCGAATTCTTCATCTTCGACGACGTGCGCTATTCGGTGACGCCGGCGAAGGTGGCCTACCAGATCGACGCCGATGCGGCGGCCTGGAACACCGACTCGGAATACGAGATGGGCAACCTTGCCCACCGCGCCGGCCACAAGGGCGGCTACTTCCCGGTGAACCCGATCGACGAAGCCCAGGATCTGCGCGGCGAGATGCTCTCGACCATGAAGCGCATGGGCATGAAGGTCGACAAGCACCACCACGAAGTGGCGACCTGCCAGCACGAACTGGGCCTGATCTTCGGCGGCCTGACCGAGCAGGCCGACAACATCCTGAAATACAAGTATGTCATCCACAACGTCGCGGCCGCCTATGGCAAGACCGTGACCTTCATGCCGAAGCCCATGAAGGGCGACAACGGCAGCGGCATGCACGTCAACATGTCGATCTGGAAAGACGGCAAGCCGCTCTTTGCCGGCGACAAATATGCCGACCTGTCGCAGGAAGCCCTGTGGTTCATCGGCGGCATCCTGAAGCACGCCAAGGCGCTGAACGCGCTGACGAACCCGGCGACCAACAGCTACAAGCGCCTGATCCCGGGCTTCGAGGCTCCGGTTCTGCGCGCCTATTCGGCCCGCAACCGCAGTGGCTGCGTCCGTATTCCGTGGACCGAATCGCCGAAAGCCAAGCGCGTCGAAGCCCGTTTCCCCGATCCCTCGGCGAACCCCTATCTCGCTTTCGCGGCGCTGCTGATGGCCGGCCTTGACGGCATCAAGAACAAGATCGACCCGGGCCCGGCTTCGGACAAGGATCTTTACGACCTGCCGCCGGAAGAACTGGCCGCGATCCCGACCGTCTGTGGCTCGCTGCGCGAGGCGCTGGAAGAGCTTGAAAAGGATCACGACTTCCTGCTGGCGGGCGACGTGTTCACCCGCGACCAGCTTGATGGCTACATCGCGCTGAAGTGGGAAGAGGTCTACGCCTACGAGCACACGCCCCACCCGGTCGAATACCAGATGTACTACAGCTGCTGATCAAGGCGGTGAGGGACAGGAAAGGGCGCCTTCGGGCGCCCTTTCGCATGGATGACGGGATCACGCGACGTCAGCGCGGCACCGATCCTGCCACGGTTCAGACAGGCTTTCGTCGACTGGACCGGATTGCGCAGCGCCCGTCGGGCGATCATGGAAGGGTCGAGGCAAGGCCCGCACAAAGGCCGGGATCGCGGCGGCGTCAGACCGGATCCACCGGCGGAAAGCGGATCACAACGGTCGCGCCGGCCGCCACCTCGGGCTGCCCGCCCAGCCAGGTCACCGAGACCGCAAGACGCGCAATGAAGGCCGCGCCCGACAGGAACCGCCAAAGGGGAACGCCGCTGCACGCCGGCACCTGAACCAATTGAAATACCCCCTGATCGGCCTAGCTGATCTTCAGGTCAGCGCGACACCGCGCCCTGCCAAGGGGATGCTGCGCCAGCATCTGGGCGCGCGGAAGGGCCTTTGATCCCGCCAAATTTCGCACAACCGGCCATCCTCAAACAATTTACTTGTCAATGCGGCAAAAGCGCGCATGACTTGGAAACTTCGGACCCTATCATGATCTTGACGATCTGCATGACTGGGGGCCCGTTCGCCTCCCCGGCCAAAGCCCCCCACAGGCCGGATCGAACGGTCCGATGCGGGTCTGGTGTGTCTAGGTGAAAGGAACAGGAATGACCGTCAATACCATGGACGTTTCTGCCGGGCATGCGATGCGGGTTCTGCGCGCGGGATGGGCGGCGCAGCGCGCAGGCGCACTGACGGCATCGTGGATGCTGCATGGCCGGCCCGGCGTCGGCAAGACCGAAATCGTCCGCCAGCTTGCCGCCGAACAGGATGCCCGGCTTTACGATCTGCGGCTGACCACCATCGAAAGTCAGGATCTGCGTGGCCTGCCCTATTACGACCACGAGACGAAGAAGACGCTGTGGTATCGCCCCGAGGATCTGCCCGACGATCCCGCGCACCCCTCGCTGCTGTTTCTGGACGAGCTGACCGCCGCCCCGCCGCATCTGCACCCGGCCGTCTATGGCCTGCTGCTGGAACGCCGCGTCGGCCCCCACCATCTGCCCGACACCGTGTTCCTTGTCGCCGCCGGCAACATGATCGAGGACGGCGCCGTGGCCTATGAGATGGGCAGCGCGCTGTCCGACCGCCTGATCCACCTGCACGTCCGCGCGACCGCATCGGACTGGCTGGAAAACTATGCGATTCCGGCCGGGATTCATCCGGCGGTTCTGGCCTTCATCCGGATGCGCCCCGACCTGCTGGAAACCACATCCGAGGCACTGGACCGCGGCCTGATGATCGCGACCACACCGCGAAGCTGGGAACGGGTCAGCCGGATCATGCGGGCCGTCCCCGACCGCGCCTTGCGACGGGTGATGGTCGCGGGCACCGTGGGCGAGGCGATCTCGGCCGAGTTCATGCTGGTGGCCGACGATATCGAGACCTCGGTCTCGGTCGAGCGCCTGCTGACCGCCGCCCCGCATGAACGGATCAACCTGTATCCCGATTCGATGCATGGGCTTCATGCGCTGATCTATGGGCTGGTGGGTGCGCTGGGGCCGCAGACGGCAGTGCCGGTGATCGATGTGATGGCAGGTATCCGCACGCTTGATCGTCACCGCACCGACTGCGCCTATGAAAAGATGCCGCTGGCCGAGCTTTGCACCCATGGGTTTGAAATGGCGATCCGGCGCGGGCTGGAACAGGGCCTTGCACAGGACTTCATCAGCCATCCCGCCTATGCCGCCTATGCCAGGGAACGCAAGGCGATGGGGCTGGAATGAAAAGCCGGCACTCGCGCCGGGCCGGCGCCGCGCTGCGCCGCCTGTCCGAAGACGATCCGGCGCTGGGGGCGCTGGCGCTGTGGTGCGCGCATCGCGACAGCGACGACAAGGATGCCACCGCTTGGACCGACGGCCGGTCGATCTTCTACGGCCCCCGCTTCGAATCGCTGGCCCCGCATGAACAGGCCGGCCTTGCCGCGCATCAGGTGCTGCATCTGGCGCTGCGCCATGCCGCGCGGGCACAGGCGATGCATGGCCGCTTTGGCGACCGCTATGACGACGAACTGTTCAACATCGCCTGCGATGCGATCCTGAACCAGACGCTGGTCGAGGCGGACCACTGCATCCCGCGGCCTGCCGTCCTGCTGCCCGAACTGCTGAAGGCGGCGCTGCCCGAAGAAACCCGGACAAGCCATTGGGACGCCGAGGGTCTCTATATCCGTCTGATGACCGATGCGGCCCGGTCCGGCAAGGGCACCGGCGAATCGCATGGCAAAGGCCATGGCAAGGGCGACAACCGCAACGCCCGCCCCGATCCCGCCACCGCGGCGCGCGACTTTGCCCGGCAGAAGGGCTTCGGCGCCGATCTGGAACCCGCCCCCGGCCCCGTCGATGGCGACGAGGCCGAAACGCCTGACGCCGACTGGCAGGAACGCATCACCCGCGCGATGGAGGCTGGACGCTCGGCCGGGCGCGGGATCGGCACGCTGTCGCACAAGCTGCTGGATCTGCCGCAGGTCGGGCTGCCACGCTGGGAACACATGCTGCGCCGGATGATCTCGAAGGCGGTGGCGCAGGTGCCGCGGCCCGACTGGGGCATCCCGGCCAAACGCTGGCTGGCCGCCGACAGTGCGGCCAGACACGAGCGGCGCTATCAGCCGGCGTTTCAACCCGCCCGCCGCCCCGACCGCAGCCGCGCCCGGGTGGCGATTGCCGTAGATACCTCGACCTCGATCGACGATGCGCGGCTGGCGCTGTTTGCGGCACAGGTCGCAGGCATCGGCCGCCGCACCGGCGCCGAGGTGCATGTGCTGGCCTTTGACACCGTGGTGACCGGCCACACGAAAATGCAGGGCATGGCCTGGGAATCCGAAATCCAGCGGATCGGCTTTGCCCGTGGCGGTGGCACCGACTTCGGCCCGGTGATCGCCCAAGCGATGGAGCTTGACCCTTCGGTGATCGTGATGCTGACCGACCTTGACGGCCCCTGCGGCCCGGCGCCGAAGGTGCCGGTGATCTGGGCGATCCCGCAAGACAGCGCCTCGGCGCCGCCGTTTGGCAGGGTCATCAGCCTTGCCCACTGAACGGCATGAAAAAACCGCCCGGACCAATCTCCGGGCGGTTTTTTCATGGCAGGGGATGCGCCTTAATTGGCCGTTCCGCGCGCCATTCCGGCCAGACGCGCATGGGCCGAGATACTGGCCACATCCAACGTGATTTCGCGCACCGGGGTTTTCTGAAGCAGGTTCACCCGCTTCAACGCGCCCTCATCCAGCCCTTCGCCGAACAGGCCGTCGCGCAGCACCTTCTGTTCGTCGCGGGTCAGGTCAATCACGTTGTTGTCGGCGGCACTTTTCACCGAAACCAGCGTGATCGGCGGCAGCCGGGCAAGCGTCGACTGTTCGACCACCAGTGTCAGCCGCCCCTGAAGGATCCCCCGCCCCGCCGCGATCCGGGTCAAGGCCAGACGCCCGCGCAGCCGCAGCAGATCCAACACGCGGTCGGCATTGTCCGCCTCTCCGGCGCGGGCCCGGACAGGAACCACGTTGCCTTCGGCAAAAAGCATCAGAAACAACAGGATCGGTGACAGCGCCAGCGATGCGGTCACCAGATCGGGCGCCCCCATGATCGCGACCGGGATCGGCGCCACCACGGCCGCGTTGCGCAGAATGGGCGACTCGGCCGTCATCCGCCAGAAGGCGCTGGACAGCACAAGCCGCCGGGGCCAAGGCCGCCCGGCCTCGGCCAGCATCAGTTTCGGAAGTCGCGGCGCCTTGAGCGTCCAGCGGTTCAGGATGGTGGAAGGAGCCAGTACGAAGATCATGTCATACCCTGCCTCTGTCACCTGTCAATGCGACGGCGGCGCCAAGGTTCCCCGCATGGCGCCCCGTCAGGATTACATATTTTTGCCATCGGCGGGAGACGGATTGCAGCGACCGCCCGACGTTGCCGGAACACGAGCTGGCCGCTGGCAGACACCAGCCCGGCCGGGCCAGAACAGGCTGGTGGGGGCCGGTGACAGGCACCGGCCCGGCAGGTCACCCCTAAGCCCGGTTGCGTTTTTCAAACCGCGGCAGCATGGCCGAAAAGTCGCGGCCGCGGCCGTCCTCATCCTCGACGAAGGTTTCATACAGTTCGGCCGCAAGCCGCCCCATCGGCGTATCGGCATCGGCGGCTTCGGCGGCCTGCTGCGACAGGCGCAGATCCTTCAGCATCAGCTCCGCGGCAAAGCCCGGACGATAGTCGTTGTCGGCGGGGCTTTTCGGCCCCACGCCCGGCGCCGGGCAATAGGCGTTCATCGTCCAGCTATACCCCGACGAGGTCGAGACCACGTCGAACATCTTCTGCCGGTCCAGCCCCAGCTTGTCGGCCAGCGCAAAGGCCTCGCAGGTGGCGACCATGGTGACGCCAAGGATCATGTTGTTGCAGATCTTGGCCGCCTGCCCGGCACCGGCCGTGCCGCAATGCACGGCCTTCTGGCCCATCACCGCGAACAGCGGCTGCACCTTGGCGAAAGCCTCGTCGCTGCCGCCGGCCATGAAGGTCAGCGTGCCCGCGGCCGCGCCCCCCACCCCACCCGAGACCGGCGCATCCAGCGCCCCAAGCCCGGCCTGCGCAGCAAGGGCCGCCACCGCCCGCGCGCTTTCGACATCCACGGTCGAGCAGTCGCACAGCACCGCATCCGGCGTCATCGCCGGGATCACCTCGGCCGCAACCGCACGCAGGATCTGGCCGTTCGGCAGCATGGTGATGACGACATCTCCCCCGCGGGCCGCCTCGGCGGCCGAGGTGGCCGGTGTCACGCCCTCGGGCATGGGCGCTGTCAGATCGAACCCCGTGACCGCATGGCCTGCCTTGGCCAGATTGGCCGCCATCGGCCCACCCATGTTGCCCAGACCGATGAAACCGATTTTCATACTTTCTCCTCCTCGAATGTCAGGGCGTCCGCTTCCAGCGGCGCAAGAAGCGCCGCCACCTCGGCCGGGGTGACGGCGCCGATATCGGCGTGCCGCCAATGCGGGGTGCGATCCTTGTCGATGATCGCCGCACGGATGCCTTCCAGAAAATCGGCCCGGTCCTGCGCGCGGAAGGTGAAAAGATATTCCGTCTCCAGTGCCTGCCGAATCGAGGGGGCGGGCCCCAGCCGGCGCAGGATCTCAAGCGTTGCAGCCATCGCCAGCGGCGAGCCCGCACGCATGGCCTTCAACGCCGCGGCCGCGACATCGGACCCGTCCGCCACAAGCCGCGCCACGACCTCGGCCAGCGTGCCGGGCGCGAACAGCCGGTCGATCACAGCCTGCTGCGCGGGCAGCGCCGAGACTGGCGCCGCATGGTCGGTGATCGCCAGCCGACCGCCCTCCAGATTGGCGATCAGTGCAGGCCAGTCGGCCTCGGGCACGAAATGGTCGGCAAAGCCTGCGAAGATCGCGTCGCCCGGCCCCATCCGGCTGCCGGTCAGGCCCAGCCAGACCCCGACCCGTCCGGGCGCCCGCGCCAGAAGATGCGTGCCCCCCACATCCGGCACAAGCCCGATGGCGCATTCCGGCATGGCGATCCTGCTGCTTTCGCCCACGATCCGGTGGCGCGCATGGCAGCCCAGCCCGACGCCGCCGCCCATGGTGAAACCCTGCATCAGGCTGACCACCGGCTTGGGATAGTCCGCAATCCGCGCGTTCATCCGGTATTCGTCGCGCCAGAACCGCTGACCAAAGGCCACATCGCCGGCCGTGCCGCGGGCGTAAAGCTCGGCGATGTCGCCACCGGCACAGAAGGCGCGCGGTCCGGTCGCATCCATCACCACCAGATCCACCGCGGGATCGCCCGCCCATGCCTTCAGCGCCGCGTCGATCTTCAGGCACATGGCATAGGTCAGCGCATTCAGCGCCTCGGGCCGGTTCAGCGTGATGCGCCCGGCCCGGCCCACCTTGCGGATCAGGACATCGCTCATGCGCCCGCCCCCAGCGAGCGGGCAACGATCACGCGCATGATCTCGTTCGTGCCTTCAAGGATCTGATGCACCCGAAGGTCGCGCACGATCTTCTCGATCCCGTAATCGGCCAGATAGCCATAGCCGCCATGCAGTTGCAGGCACTGGTTGGCCGCATCGAAGGCCGCGTCAGTCACATGCATCTTTGCCATGGCGCAGAACTTGGTGGCGTCGGGGTCATGCCGATCCAGCTTCCATGCCGCCTGCCGCAGGAAGATTCGCGCGGCCTGAAGCCGAACCTCGATCTCGGCCAGCCGGAACTGAAGCGCCTGAAACTCATCCAGCCGGCGTCCGAAGGCGCGGCGCTCGGCCATATAGGCCAGCGTTGCGTCAAAGGCCGCCTGCGCGCCGCCCAGCGCGGTGGCGGCGATGTTCAGCCGCCCGCCATCCAGCCCCGCCATGGCATAGGCAAACCCGCGCCCCTCATCGCCCACCAGATTGGCATCCGGCACAAGGCAGTCGTCGAACTGGACCTGCCGGGTTTCCTGCGCCCGCCAGCCCATCTTGTCCTCAAGCCCGCCAAAGCTCAGGCCCGGCGCATCCGAGGGCACGATCAGCGTCGAGATCCCCTTCGGCCCCTCGCCCCCCGTGCGGCACATCACCAGATAGGCGTCCGAATAGCCGCCGCCCGAAATGAAGGCCTTGGTGCCCGTCAGCCGCCAGCCGTCCGGCCCCTTTGCCGCCCGTGTGCGCAACGCGGCCGCATCCGACCCCGCGCCCGGTTCGGTCAGGCAGTAAGAGACCACCGTTGTCAGCGCGCAGATCCCCGGCAGCCAGCGCGCCTTCACCTGATCCGAGCCGAAGCGGTCGATCATGCCCGCGCACATGTTATGGATCGACAGGAAGGCCGCGACCGACGGGCAGGCCATCGCCAGCGCCTCGAACACCAGTGTGGCATCCAGCCGGCCAAGGCCAGATCCGCCATACTGTTCCGAGACATAGACCCCGCCCAGTCCCAGTTCGGCCACCTTCGGCCAAAGCGCGGGAGGGATCGTTCCCGCATCTTCCCACGCCCGGGCATGGGGCGCGATCTCGGCCTGCCCGAACGCGTGCGCCATGTCGAAAATGGCCTGCTGCTCCTCGCTCAGCGCGAAATCCATATATCCTCCCACCTTGGCCCGGCTCTCCCGGAGGGCGAGGGTATGTCAGCGGCTGCGCGGCTGTAAAGCGCACGGGACGCTACGTCACTTGGCACAGGCCGGGGGACTATGGCGCCGTGGTGAAGGGACAGGCAGACCCTCAGGATGCAAGAAACGTTACGCCCGGCATGGCACGGATGCGGGCCACATCCTCGTCATAGGCCCGTGTCATGGCGTCGATCAGATCCGGGGTCCAGCCCGGCATCTCGAACTCGAACTCCAGACGCTCGGGCAGGCCGAACTTTTCAAGGAAAGCCGAGACCACCCGCCGGCGCCGCGCCGGCCCGTCGGCGGGATGTTCGGCAAGAAACGCCTGCATCCGCTTGGTCCCGGTGGGCGACATGATCTGGGCCAGAAGCTCGTCGGCGCCCTCGAACTCGTCGGCCTGCGGATGGCCCGAGACCGCGGCCAGCACCTCGGGCCAGATCAGCGGCGTATCCTCGTCGCACCAGACCGTCAGCGCCACATCGGGCGCGGCCTCGCGCATGGCGCGGATCGTGTCGGACCAGCGCAGCGCCGCAGGATCGCTGCCTTCCATGAACTCGGCAGAGCTGCGGCCACGCTGCTTTTGCAGCAGCGCCGGAAGGTAGGTCACGGGATTGCGGATCGCCAGATGCGCCTCGGCGGTATGGTCGGGAAAGATGTCGGCCAGCGCGCGCAACCGCTCGCCCGCGGCAGGATACAGTGCGCCGCGCAACACCCATTGCGGATAGGCCAGAAAATTGTCCCACGACAGGATCACCCTTTCGGCCGGTTCGCCTTCAAGGATCTGGGCGATCACCATCGACTGTGCCTCGGGCGAGGTCTTGGCCCCTTTCAGCGTCACCGCCGTGTCGCGCAGAAGCGTCCGATACAGCGCCGGTGCCGGCACCGCGATCCCGGCATCGGCCAGCATGTCGACATTCTGCTGCAAGCAGCGCAGCAGGCGCTCCTCATCCGTGCAATGCAGGCCAAGATGGTAGACGATGCGCATCGGGGCAGAAACCGGCTGGACAAGGATGTGACGGACTATACTTGCTTTTCTGGACAGTGAAACCGCTTTCGGATAATCGCCGGCCATGCTTGATCCGACAGGGACCACCCCGCCCGCCCGCCGTGCAGCCTTCGTGCTGGGCCTTTTGCCGGATGGCTGGTCGGTGGGGGCGCTGGCGATCGCGGCCCTTGTGCTGGCGCCGATCCTGTCGGTGATCTGGATCGCTTTCCACCCGGTCGAAAACATCTGGCCACATCTCAGCGCGACCGTCCTGCCGCGCTATCTTGGCAATACGCTGGTTCTGATGGCGGGGGTGGCGGTGCTGACGGGTGCCGTGGGCACGGGGGCGGCGTGGCTGGTGGCGATGCACCGCTTTCCGGGGGTGCGGCTGCTGGATCATGCGCTGCTGTTTCCGCTGGCGATCCCGGCCTATGTGGGCGCCTATGCGCTGGCGGATTTCTTTGACTACTCTGGCGCGGTCCAGACCGGCCTGCGCGATCTGATGGGCTGGCAATCCGCCCGCGACTACTGGTTCCCCGAGGTCCGATCCCGCTGGGCGGCGGTTCTGGTGTTGTCGGCGGCGCTTTACCCTTACGTCTACCTGCTGGCCCGCGCGGCGTTCCGCGAACAATCCGGCGCCTCGTATGAGGTGGCCCGCGCCCTTGGCACCGGCCCCTTCGGTCTGTTTCGCCGCGTGGGGCTGCCGCTGGCCCGCCCCGCCATCGCCGCGGGCGTGGCACTGGCAATGATGGAGACGGTGGCCGATTTCGGCACCGTCGAGCATTTCGGCGTGCAGACGCTGACAACCGGGATCTTCTCGGTCTGGCTGACCGGGGGCAATGCCGGCGGGGCGGCGCAGATCGCCAGCGTGGTGCTGGGGCTGATCCTGCTTCTGCTGGCGCTGGAACGTGCGGGCCGGCGCAATGCCCGCTATCACCGGATGTCGCGGGGCGGCCGGCCGATCGTGCGGTCACAACTGCGGGGGCTGCGCGGCTGGCTGGCGACGGTGGCCTGCCTGCTGCCCTTCACCATGGGATTTCTGCTGCCGGTGGGCGTCATGCTGTCCCACGCGCTGAAAAAGCCCGAGGCATGGACCTCGCCCGGCCTGTTGCGCGCCTTGGGCAACACGCTGACGGTGGGCGGAACAGCGGCAGTGCTGACGGTGGCTGCGGCGGTGTTTCTGGTCTATGGCGTGCGACTGTCCCGGCGGGGTTTGCCGCGGCTGGTGCTGCCGCTGACGTTGCTGGGCTATGCCGCGCCGGGGGCGGTGCTGGCGCTGGGGTTTCTGGTGCCGCTGGCGGCGCTGGATCACCGGGTCGCGGATGCGGTGCTGGCGCTGAGCGGAACCGATCCGGGGCTGTTGCTGACCGGGACGGCGGCGGCCTTGGTGCTGGCCTATATGGTGCGGTTCTTCGGGGTGGCGCAGGGCGCGGTGGATTCGGCCTTCGGGCGGATCTCGCCCAGCCTGCCAATGGCGGCGCGGTCACTGGGCCGGGGAGCCGGCGGCACGCTGCGCGCGGTCTATCTGCCGCTGATGCGCGGCTCTGTCGCGACGGCGCTGCTGGTGGTGTTTGTCGATTGCGTCAAGGAATTGCCCGCGACGCTGCTGCTGCGACCGTTCAACTATGACACGCTGGCCACCCGCGCCCATGAACAGGCCAGCCTTGAACGGCTGGGCGACGCCGCGCCCGCGGCGCTTCTGGTGATGCTGGTGGGGCTGGCCGCGGTGGCGCTGCTGGCGCGATCGAACCGCGCGGAGTGAGCGGCGGCCCGATCCGCTCAGCGTTCGGTCAGCTTCAACTCGATCCGGCGGTTCTGCGCCCGTGCCTCGGGGGTGTCGCCTGCAACCACCGGACGGAACTCGCCAAATCCCGTGGCTGCAAGCCGCGACGGCGGGAAGCCAAGCCCGTCCTGCATGAACCGCACCACCGACAGCGCCCGCGCAGAGCTGAGTTCCCAGTTGTCGCGGAAGGCCCCAAGACCCGACAGCGGCACGTCGTCGGTATGGCCATCGACGCGGATGATCCAGTCAATCCCTTCGGGGATCTGGCCCTGCACATCGCGCAAGGTGCTGACAACGCCCGCGATCTGCGCCTGCCCCTCGGGCGCAAGCTGGGCCGAGCCTGCCTCGAACAGCACTTCGGACGAGAACACGAAACGGTCGCCCACCACCCGAACCCCCTCGCGCCCGGCCAGAACCTGCCGAAGCTGGCCAAAGAATTCCGACCGGAACTTTTCCAGATCCAGCTTTTCCGCCTCAAGCCGGCGCCGCTCGGCCGCTTCCAGATCGGCGCGGCGGCGCTGTTCGGCCGCCACCTGCGCCAGCGCGGAATTCAATTGCGTTCCAAGGCTTTGCAACTGCACCTGCGCTTCGGCATCCTTGGCCTCCGCCGCATCCAGCAAGCCCTGCAAGGCCCCCAGTTGCGTCCGCAACGCCGCCACCTGTTCATTCAGCAACGCCACGCGGCGGGCGGCCTCAAGACCTTCGGCCTCTTGGCGTGACAGCGCCTCGCGCGCGGCGGCAAGGGCGGCCTCACGGCGTTCAGCGGCACTGACGGCCTTTGCCGCCTCGGTGCGGGCCGCGGCCAGCAGGGTCAGCGTGTCCTCGGCGCGTTTGCGCTGTTCTTCCAGCGCAAGGGTCATCGCGGTCAGTTCGGTCTGGCTGGTCTCCAGCCGCTTGCGCAGGGCATCGGCCGCCGCGGCATCGGCCAGACGCGCGGCATCGGCTTCCGACAGGCGTTGAGCAGACTCGGCCGCCTTGCCCTGAAGTTCGGCCACCAGCGCCTCAAGCGCGGCGCGGCGGGCGGCGGCAAGGCGGGCCTCTTCGGCCTGCCGATCAAGATCGGTGCGTGCGCCGGCCAGTTCGGTCTCGATCCGGCCCTTTTCGGCAAGCAACCCCGCCACCTGTTCCTCGAACGAGGCGATCCGGCCCGCGGCGGCGGCCAACTCGCCCTCGCGCGTCGAAAGCGTGGCGGTCAGGGTGGCGATGGTGGCGACCTGCCGTTCGCGTTCAACCCGTGCGGCATCGACGGCGGCGGTCAACTCGGCACTTTTCTGCCGTTCCAGCCCCAGCGCATCGGCCAGATCGGCCAACTGCCCGGTCAGGCTGTCCAACTGGCTGTCCTGCGTGGTGATCGTCTCGCGCAGGACCGATTGGATCACCATGAAGATGGTCAGGACAAACATCAGCACCAGCAGCAGTGCCGTCATCGCATCGACGAAACCGGGCCAGATGTTGATCTCGCGCCGACCGTTGCGCCGGGAAAGCGCCATGGCCTAGCCTCGCACGGAGGGACTGCGCGACAACTGCCGCACGGCAGCCGTCAGTGCCGCCAGATCGCTGCGCAGGTCCGACACCGCCTCTTGCCGGCCGGCGGCGATCTCTTCCAGAATCCGCAGCAACTGACCATCGATCGAGCGCAACCGCATCCGTGCCTCGGCATCGGACAGCGCCGAGGATTCAGCATCCCCCAGCGCCATCACCAGCCGTTCCAGCCCCACCGCGATCCGGCCCTGCACATCGGTCTGGCCGACAGACTGCGCCTCGACCCGGTCGGCCAGTCGCGCCACCGCCGCCGCCAGTTCCGCCATGCGCAGATCGACAAGGCTGCGGCTGGCATCGGCCTGCGCCTGAAGCTCTTGCAGCCGGTCCATCTGCTGCATCATCTGCTCGGCCACCGCCGAAACCATCGACGGCTCGGCGCCTTCGCCTTCGGCGCCCGCCATCGACAGCCGGGTAAAGGACGACAACCACTCCTCAAGCTGGCCATAGAACCGGTTCTGGCCGTGGCTGGCGAACAATTCCAGCAACCCCACCACCAGCGACCCGGCAAGCCCCAGCAGAGACGACGAAAACGCCGTGCCCATGCCGCCCAGATGGACCTCGAACCCCGCCATCAGTTCCCCGAACAGGTCGATCCCGCTTTGTCCCGGCTCTGGCGAGAGCGCGCGGATGGTCTGGACCAGCGCCGGCACCGTGATCGCCAACCCATAGAACGTGCCAAGAAGGCCAAGGAATATCAGAAGGTTGGCGATATAATGGGTGACATCGCGGGCCTCATCCAGCCGCGTGCCGACGGAATCGAGGATCGACCGCGCACTGGTCGAGGAAATCTGCATCCGCTTGCCGCGCGACCGCAGCAGCGAGGCCAGTGGGGCAAGCAGCCGCGGCGCGCGGACGAACTCGAACCCCGGACGATCCTTCACGAAATTCTCGATCCAGCCAACCGATTGCACAAGCTGGACCATCTGGAAGATGCACGAGGCCACCCCCAGCAGAAAGACGAAGACGATCAGCCCGTTCAGCCATGGGTTCGAAAAGAACACCCGCTCGACCATGGCAAAGATGACCCATGCGCCCGCAATCACCAGCGCCGTGACGATCAGCATCATGGCAATCTGGCGGATGGGCTGGGTGAAACGCGGCTCGGCCTCGACAGCGGTTCGTATCATCGCGGGTGGCGGCCCCTTCTGGTCTGCGGCCGTCAGAATAGGCGCAGGCGGCGCCAGTGCCAACGGGGTCCGGTCTCAGCCCGGCAGACCGTTGCCCAATTCGCGCACCCGCTGCGCCAGCCAGCCCAGATCGGCATCATCGATGCCAAGGGCGGCCAGATGGTCGGCCGTGTTCAGCAGGTAATCACGGTTCGGCCCGCGCCCGCCCACCGCCTGCGCAATGATCCGCGCCTGTGCCTCAAGATCCAGCCCACCGCAATATTGCGCATGATCCGGGTCGATCACATAGGCCAGCGCCGTCACCACCTCGCCCGAGACAAGCCGCACCGGAAGCCAGCGTTCCAGATAGGCGCGCGAGATCAGCTCGCGCTCCCGAAGCTCGGCCAGCGTTTCGGCCTCGGAGCCGGGGGCGACCTCGAACGCCACCCCGTCGCAATGCGCATCGGGGGCCGCATCCAGCGCCAGCACCAGCCCCGGAAGATCGGGCGTGCCGCGGTAGTGGATCGACGTCATGCAGAAGCTGCGGTGCCAGCCCGACAGCCGCGCCGTCAGGGTCCGGGCCACTGGAAATCCCGGATCCCAGATCAACGATCCATAGCCAAAGACCCACAAGGGCCGGTCCATGCTGGTTCTCCTGTCTGGCTTCTGTAAACATCAGCGGGACGCGGAAGAAAAGAGGCGGCGCGATGCGAAGACTTCTGGGGCTGGGGCTGGGGCTTGTCCTGCTTTGGGCGGGATGGTGGGCCTTGGGCGCGCAGGCGGTCACGCAGGGCACCCGCGCACTCTTTGCCAGCGACGCCCGGCTGCATGCGCCGCAAAGCGTTGATGTCGCGGGGTTTCCGGCCCGGTTTGATCTGACTGTCAAAGAGGTGGCATTCAGCGACCCGCGCCGCGGCACCGGCTGGCGGACGCCGGTGGTGCAGCTTTCCGCGCCCAGCTGGCAGCCGTGGCACCTAAGCGCAACCTTGCCCGCCCGGCAAGAGATGGACCTGCCCGGCCAGACCGTCAGCATCGCCGCGCAGGCACTGGGCGGCAGCCTTGTGTTGAAGCCGGGGCCGGCGCTGGCGCTGAACAGGGTCGCGGCGTCGGCCGAGGCGCTGGACCTGCGCTCGACCCTGGGCTGGGATCTGGGGATCAACACCGCCCGGCTGACGACCCGTCAGGTCGAGGGCGATGCCACGCGGCACGCGATCACGCTGGATCTGGCCGGGCTTGCCACTGGCGGCTGGCTGGCCCGCGCCGCCACCAAAGCCACGCTGCCGCCAGACGTGGCCGAGATCGCGCTGCGGGCGGTGGCCGGGTTCTCGGCCCCGCTCGACCGTCATGCCGGCAACAGCCGGCCCGCGCTGCGCAGTCTTGTGGTGCAAGACAGCCGCATCCGCTGGGGCACGATGACCCTTGCCGCAGCGGGCGAGATCGCGGTGGACGCCACCGGGCGGCCCGAAGGCCGGATCGACCTTGGCCTGACCAACTGGCGCGAGGCGCTGCAAGCGGCGGTGGCGCTGGGTCTGGTCACCCCGGAAGCCGCACCGACATGGGAACGGATGCTGGCCATGTTCGCCGCATCGTCAGGCGGCGAGCGGCTGGACCTGCCGCTGGTCATGGCCGGGGGACGGATGAGCCTTGGCCCCCTGCCCCTCGGCCCGGTGCCGCGAATCGCTCAGCGGCAATAGGCGCTGCGGCGGGCGGCGGTGTCGAAATGCAGGTGATCCTCGTGATAGCCGTCCGAGCCCGGCCCGAGGGTGGTGCCGAAGATCCCGCAAGCCGCGCGATGCGCCGCCTGAATCATCTTCTCACGCCGGTAATCGCGCGCGATGGTGACGCGCTTGCCATTGGCCAGCGTAAAGCCCGAAATATCGACCGCCTTGCCGCGGCCATGCTCGCTGACCGGGGCGCCCTTCTGGTTATTGCGGCCGCGGCAGACATAGGCGCCCGCGATCTCAAGCCGGACGACATCGCCGGCCGACGGGCGCAGGCCACGATTGATCCACGTTTTCAGCGCCTTGGCGGTGGTGCAATCCATGGTCGCGGCCATCGACAGCTTCACCCCATCGATCGCGGTCACCGTCACCGGCGCCTCGACACCGCAGCCACGGGTGCGGCTGACGATGGGGGCCACGGTCTCGCCACGGATCGCGGGGTCGCCACAGACCGAGCCGCGCCGCGGCTGCACCAGGGCTGCACCCGGACGGGTGCGAACCGCGGCGGCGGCGACCAGCTGTTCCTGCGGGCGGGCCTTGGGGCGGAACAGCGCCCCCAGCAGGCCGGCACGGGCGCGGCCGGGTTCGGGTCTGGCCAGAAAGCTCATCGAGGGGGCATCACCCGGCATGGGGACCGCGGCGGCAACGTGAACCTCGGGGCGCGGGCGGGGGCGCAGCGCGTCCTGCGTCGCGGGCGCGGCTTCCGCCGCCATGCGCAGCACCGCGGGATTGGCCAGCGGCCGGACCGAGACGGCGGGGGCATCTGCGAAAGCGGTTCCGGCCAGTAGTCCTGTCAGCAGAACCGTCGCACCCCATGCCTTCATCGTTCCCGAACCTTCCCTGTTGTCGTTGCCCCCTCGGCCACACGGCCAAAGTCCGGTGCCGAGGTATCCTGACCGGCCTCGATGATTCCACGCCGTATTGCGCGGGTTCTGGTAAAGTATTCGTGAAGGTGATCGCCATCGCCCAGACGGATGGCACGCTGCAACGCGAAAAGTTCCTCGGTGAAGCGTCCGAGAATATCCAGCGTCGCCTCTTTGTTGGTCAAGAACACATCGCGCCACATCGTCGGATCAGAAGCCGCGATGCGCGTAAAGTCGCGGAAGCCGGCGGCCGAGTAGCGGATAACCTCCGATTGGGTCACACGACGCAAATGATCGGCTACCCCGACCATCGTGTAGGCGATAAGGTGGGGGGTGTGACTCGTGACGGCCAGCACCAGATCGTGATGCGGCGCGTCCATCGTATCGACATTCGCCCCCATCGCCTCGCACAGGCCGCGCAGCCGCGCCAGCGCCGCGGGATCAGTGGTATCGGTCGGCGTCAGCAGCCACCAGCGGTTCTTGAACAGCGTGGCAAAACCCGACCTCGGCCCCGAATGCTCGGTTCCTGCAAGCGGGTGGCCGGGGATGAAATGCACGCCCGCGGGGATATGCGGCTGCACCGCATCGATCACCGCCTGTTTGACGGACCCCACATCCGTCACCGTGGCGCCCCGCTCAAGATGCGGCGCGATCTCGGCCGCGACCGCGCCCATGGCGCCCACCGGCACCGCCAGCACGACCAGATCGGCGCCCTTCACCGCTTCGGCCGCCGTCTCGAACACCCGGTCGCACAGGCCGATTTCCAGCGCGGTGGCGCGGGTTTCGGCGCTGCGGGCATGGCCGGTGATTTCCCGGCACAGCCCGCCCTGCCGCATGGCATGGGCCATGGACGAGGCGATCAGCCCCAGCCCGATCAGCGCCACCCGGTCATAAAGCGCCATCAGCGCAGACCCTTGAACTGGGCAATCGCATGGGCCACCCGGCGGCAGGACGCCTCGTCACCGATGGTGATGCGCAGGCAATGCGGCAGCTTGTAGCCCACGACGCGGCGCACGATCAGGCCCTGACTTTGCAGGAACAGGTCGCAGGCTTCGGCCTCTTGGGTATCGGCAAATCGGGCGAGGATGAAGTTCGCCATGGAAGTGTCTGACGGAACGCCGATTTCCGCCAAAGCCTCGGCCAGCCAGACCCGCCAGCGGGCGTTATCGGCACGGCAGCGGGCAACGTGATCCTGATCACGCACCGCGGCCTCGGCGGTTTCCAGCTGCGTGGTCGACAGGTTGAACGGACCCCGGATGCGGTTCAGCACATCAATGATCGCCTTCGGGCCATAGCCCCAGCCGATCCGAAGGCCGCCCAGCCCGTAAATCTTGGAGAACGTCCGCGTCATCACGACATTCGTCCGCTCTTCGACCAACTGAAGACCAGCGTCATAGCCCGGCACATATTCGGCATAGGCGCCATCCAGCACAAGGATCGCCTGCTGCGGCAACCCGGCGGCCAGCCGCGCCAGATCCGCCTGCCCGATCATCGTGCCGGTGGGGTTGTTCGGATTGGCCAGAAACACCAGCCGGGTCCGCGGCGTGCAGGCGGCCAGGATCGCGTCCACATCGGTGGTGCGTTCACGCTCGGGCACCTCGACCGGGGTCGCCCCCACGGCCAGCGCCGAGATGCGATACATCAGAAAGCCGTGTTCGGTGAACACCACATCGGTATGCGGCCCGGCATAGGCCTGACACAGGAAGGTGATGATCTCGTCCGAGCCGCAGCCGCAGATCACCCGGGCCGCATCCAGCCCGTGCACCTCGGCAATCGCATGGCGCAAGCCGGCGTGATCGGTGGAAGGATAGCGATGCAGCGTATGGGCCGAACGCAGGAACGCCTCTTTCGCCTTTGGCGAGGGGCCAAAGGGATTTTCATTCGACGAAAGTTTCAGCGCGTTGTGAATCCCCGCCACATGGCTTTTGCCGCCTTCGTAAAGGGCAATGTCGAGAATTCCGGGCTGGGGGCGTATGGCGTCGCTCATGGGTCACCTTCCTCTGCCAGCCGGGTTCTATCGCCGCAGCGGCGGCGAGGCCAGCGCGAAGTCCCGGCGCCGGGCACGACCTATGTCGATGCGGCGCATCGGCCACAAATTCTGGCGCGCGACACCGTATGTTGAGGACGAAAACAGCCGCCACGCGACTGCGGGCGGCCGTTCCGTAACAGAAAGGCGGGGGGGCCAAGCCCCCCGGCCGATCAGTTCTTGGCGTAGAATTCGACGATGAGGTTCGGCTCCATCTGCACCGGATAGGGCACATCGCCCAGACCCGGGGTGCGGACGAAGGTGGCCGTCATCTTCGAATAGTCGACTTCGATGTAGTCCGGCACGTCACGTTCGGTCAGCTGGGTGGCTTCGAGAACGACGGCAAGCTGGCGCGACTTTTCGCGGACCTGGATCACATCGCCTTCCTTGCAGCGGTAGGAAGCAATGTTCACGCGCTGGCCGTTCACGGTCACATGGCCGTGGTTCACGAACTGGCGGGCGGCAAAGACGGTCGGCACGAACTTGGCGCGGTAGACGATCGCATCAAGACGACGCTCGAGCAGGCCGACCAGCATCTCGCCGGTGTCGCCCTTGACGCGCTCGGCTTCGGCAAAGATCTTGCGGAACTGCTTTTCGGTCAGGTCGCCGTAGTAGCCTTTCAGCTTCTGCTTGGCGCGCAGCTGGGTGCCGAAATCCGACAGCTTGTTCTTGCGGCGCTGGCCGTGCTGGCCGGGGCCGTATTCGCGCTTGTTCACCGGGGACTTCGGACGGCCCCAGATGTTTTCGCCCATACGGCGGTCGATCTTGTACTTGGCAGAGGTGCGTTTGGTCACCGCTGATCTCCTTCGGTCTGTGAAGGGCGTTGTCCTTTCCCGTTGCCGGGCGACAGGTCATCCCCTTGCGGGGGCCACCAACACCAATGAAAAGCCCCAGGCGACACCCGGGGATGCGCGCTTATACAAGGCCGGACCGCAGTGTCAACAGGCCGCAAACCGGGCAACCAGGGGCTTGCGCCACCCGCCCGATGCGCCATTCTTCGCCCCGCAGCAACCGGAGCCCGTCAGATCAGATGCAGCGGAACGAACGGCATGTCGTGCCAGAGGAAGGTGGCGCCGCGGGTGACCCAAGCCCCATGGCGGCGGATCGACGCACGATGCCGCAGAACGGGCTGGGTCGGGTGTCCGAAGTGTTCCTGGCCTTCCTGAAGCTGGGGCTGACCTCGTTCGGCGGGCCGGTGGCACATCTGGGCTATTTCCGCAACGAACTGGTGGTGCGGCACGGCTGGATGGGCGACCAAGCCTATGCCGATCTGATGGCGCTGTGTCAGTTCCTGCCGGGGCCGGCCTCGAGTCAGATGGGATTTGCCATCGGGCTGACGCGGGCGGGGCCGTGGGGCGCGCTGGTGGCATGGGTGGGGTTCACCCTGCCCTCGGCCGCACTGATGCTGGCGTTTGCGCTGCTGGCGGCGCGGCTGTCGCATCCGGCGGCGGCCGGGGCGCTGGCGGGGCTGAAGGTGGTGGCAGTGGCGATCGTGGCGCAGGCGGTCTGGGGCATGGCGAAAAGCCTGTGCCCCGACCGCGCGCGGGCCAGCCTTGCCGCCGCCGCGGCGGTGCTGGCCGTGCTGTCGCCGGGGGCCTTGGGCCAGATCGGGGCGATCGGGCTGGGCGCGCTGGCGGGGCTGGCGCTGGCGCTGGCGCGCGGCGCCCCGGCCATGGGCGGGCATCTGCCGGTTCCCCTGTCGCGGCGTGCGGGGGGGGCCTGTCTGGCCGCAGTCGCGGCGCTGCTGCTGGCGCTGCCGCTGCTGGCAGGTCTGTCGCCGCTGCTGGCGCTGGCTGATGCCTTTGCGCGCGCGGGTGCGCTGGTCTTCGGCGGCGGCCATGTCGTGCTGCCGCTTCTGGAAACCGCGGTGGTGCAGCCGGGCTGGGTCAGCCATGACACCTTTCTTGCCGGATATGGCGCGGCGCAGGCGCTGCCGGGGCCGCTGTTTGCCTTTGCCGCCCATCTGGGCGCGGTGGTGCAGGGGCCGGTCGGGGCCGCCGTCGCACTGGTTGCGATCTTTGCGCCGGGGATGCTGCTTCTGTGCGGACTGCTGCCGTTCTGGGATCGGCTGCGCCGGTTTCCCGCGGCGCAATCGGCGATGCAGGGCGCCAATGCGGCTGTGGTGGGCATCCTTGGCGCGGCGCTGTACGATCCGGTCTTTACCGCCGGCATCACCGGGCCGCTGCCCTTCGCGCTGGCGCTGGCGGGGTTCGTGCTGCTGACCCAGTGGCGGGTGGCGCCGCTATGGGTGGTGCTGGGGGCGGCAGCGGTGGGGGCGCTTGCGCTTTAGCGCCACTCGACCTCGCCCAGAAAGATATAGCCCGCACCATAGATGGTCTTGATCAGCGTGGGATTGCGCGGATCTTCCCCCAGCTTGGTGCGCAGCCGCGAAATCCGCACATCCATCGCCCGGTCGAAACTTTCGCCCGCAGCCCCCCCAAGGCTTTCCTGCATCTGCGCACGTGAGATCAGCCGCCGCGGCGCTTCCAGAAACAGGCGCAGAACCTCGCCCTCGGCATGGCTGAAGGGCACCTCGGTCCCGTCATCCGATACCAGAAGATAGCGGTCGAACTGCGCGGTCCAGCCCGAAAAGCGCGCGGTCTGCGCGGTGGGTGCGACCTCGGCCCGCCCCTTGCGCAGCCGGGCGCGGACGCGGGCCACCACCTCGGCCGGATCGAAGGGCTTGATGATGTAGTCGTCGGCGCCCAACTCCAGCCCCGTCACCCGGTCCTGCACCTGCGCCCGCCCCGAGACGATGATGATCGCCGCCCCCGATTCCAACGCCAGCCGATGCACCACCGCCAGCCCGTCGCGGTCGGGCAGGCCCAGATCCACCAGACAGACATCAGGCGCCCGCCGCTTCAACGCGGCCTCGAACTCGGTCGCGCGGCCATAGGCGGTGGTCTGAAAGCCCGCCTCCTCAAGCGCAAGGGCCAGCATCCGGCGGATTTCCGGCTCGTCGTCCAGAATGGCGACCAGCGGGGACTGGGCGATGGGGGCACGGCTCATGCGAGGGCTCCGAGACAGGCGGCAAGGGTGGCCGCATCGAAAGGCTTGGGCAGGACGGGGGCAAGCTCGGCCGCACGCTGGCGGCGCGGATCGCCCACCGGCAACGAGGTCATCAGCCGAAGTCGCGCCGGATGGCCACGCGCGGCCAGCCGCTCGGCCAGATCCAGCCCCGACAGCCGCCCCGGCAGGTTCACATCCGACAGCACCAGACCCACGCCCGGAATGTCGATCAGGCTTAACGCCTCGTCGGCGCTGGCGGCCTCGATCACGGCATGGCCCTCGGCCCGCAGCATCTCGCGCACGGTTTCGCGGATGTCGGGATCGTCCTCGACCAGCAGAACCAGCAGGGGCTGGCTGGGCACATCCGCCGGTTTCAGCGGCAGGCGCAACTGCACCGCCGCACCGCCACCGGGGCGGTTGCCCAGCCGCACCGTGCCACCGGCCAGCTTGATCTGGTCATAGACCATCGACAGACCCAGCCCCGACCCCATCCCCGCCTTGGTGGTAAAGAACGGGTCCAGCGCATGTTCCAGCGCGGCTTCCGAAAATCCCGGCCCGTCATCCTCGACCAGAATTTCGATCCATGTCGCGCGCACCGCCCGCGCGGTCAGCCGGATCTGCCCGCCACACGCCCCGATCGCATCGCGCGCGTTCAGGATCAGGTTCAGCCCCGCATCCTGCAAGGCACCCGCATCCAGCATCACCGGCGGGATCGGCGCGGGCATCACGATTTCAAGCCCCACATTCTCGGGCAGGGTCGGCGTCGCGATCAGCCGCAGATCCGACAGCACCTGCGCCAGATCGGTGGGCCGGGGCTGCAACTGCCGCCGCCCCGAGATCGAGGCGATCTGATCCAGCAGCCCCCCCCCGCGCCGCGCGGCCGCCACCGTGGCCGAAACCAGCTGCCGCCCCTCGTCCGGCAGGCCCAGCCGTTCCAGCCGGCCCTGAAGCCCAAGGATCACGGTCAGCAGATTGGCGAAATCATGCGCAAGGCCGCTGGTCAGCTGCGCCGTCAACTCGCGCTTGCGGGTCTGGATCAACGCCTCGCGGGCCTGCGTCTCGGCGGTGACATCCATCGACAGGATATAGACGCCATTGATCGGCCCTGCCCCGATCCGGTCCGGCGTGAAGGCCGACCGGATGCGGGTGCCGCTGTCCTCGGCGGTGAATTCCAGCACCGATGCCTCGCCTTCAAGCGCGCGCATCAGGCAGGGGCGGATCTTGTCGAACACCTCGTCCCCCAGCGCCTCGCGCCCCGTCAGGCCAAGGATGTCGGTGGGCCGCCCGGGGATCACCTGCGACAGGCGCCGGTTGGAATAGGTATAGCGCAGGTCGCGGCCGACATGGGCGATATGGGCCGGCATCATCTCGGTGGTCAGCCGGGTGCGGGCCTCCATCTCGGTCAGTTCGCGCTGAGCCTCGGCCAGTGCGGCATTGGTGGCGGCCAGCGCCCGGTTGGCCTGCGCCAGCCGCTCGGCATTGGCCAGAACCTCGCCCGACAGCACTTCCGACCGCGCCCGCAGCAGACTTTCCTGCAACTTGATCTCGGTGATGTCGGTATAGACGGTAACCCAGCCGCCCTGCGGCAGCGGCGCCCCCTCGACCGAGATCCAGCGCCCCGAGGGGCGTTCGCGTTCCATGTAATGCGGCTGGAAGGTCTGCGCCGCGGCCACACGGCTTTTCACCGCCGCCTCGACATCCTCGACCGGGCCGTATTCGCCGCGTTCCACCAGACAGCGGATCGTCTCGGCAAAATCGGCGCCTTCGCTGGCCAGCCGTTCCGGCAGATCGAACATCGCCCGAAACCGCGGGTTCCAGACCGCCAGCTTCAGGTCGCTGTCATAGATCGACAGGCCCTGCTGGATCAGGTTCAGCCCGGCACGCGTCAACGCCGCCCGCGCCTCGTCTTTTTCCGGCATGTCATGGCCCTCCCTGCGCCTTGGCTAGCACCGCCGGCGCCCCGGGCGGAAGGGGGCACGGCGCCTGTTACAATTCGCAAGGTTTGGGAAAAAGTCGCGCAACCATTGCGGACGAGCGTGAGTGTCGCAGCGGAAGAGGATCGCAGAATCGTCGCCGCATGGGCGCCACCGGCGCCGCGAAGGGAAAGCCGCACGGCTTCAGGGAGGAACGAATGGCAGGACCGCAAGAGCTGGTCTCGATTCCGGCGCTGCTTCGGCGCAACGCCGTGCAGTTTGCGAAGGCGCCGGCCTATCGCGAAAAAGAGTTCGGCATCTGGCAGGTCTGGACATGGGCAGAAGCCGCCGAGGAAATCCGCGCCATCGCCCTTGGCTTCATGGCGCTGGGGCTGAAACGGGGCGATTACGTCGCCGTGGTGGGCCGCAACCGGCCCGCGCTTTACTGGTCGATGGTGGCCGCGCAGATGTGCGGCGCGATCCCCGTGCCGCTCTATCAGGACGCGGTGGCCGACGAGATGGCCTATGTCCTTGACCACTGCGGCGCGACCTTCGTGATCTGCGGCGATCAGGAACAGGTCGACAAGATCATCGAGGTTCAGGACCGCATCCACCATATCGAGCAGGTGGTCTATGTCGACAAGCGCGGGATGCGGAAATACGACCACTCGCGCATGAACTGGCTGGATGACGTGGTGGCCGAGGGCCGCGCCGCCCACTGGCGCTTTGACGCCGAACTGGACGAACGCATCGCGGAACTGGACTACGAGTCAACCTGCGTCATGCTTTACACCTCGGGCACCACCGGCAAGCCCAAGGGGGTGGTGCTGTCGAACCGCAACATCATCGAGACCTCGAAAAACTCGGCCGAGTTCGACAAGCTGCGACCCTCAGACGAGATTCTGGCTTATCTGCCAATGGCTTGGGTGGGTGACTTCATCTTCTCGGTCGGGCAGGCGATGTGGACGGGCTTCTGCGTGAACTGCCCCGAAAGCCCGACCACGATGATGAACGACCTGCGCGAGATCGGGCCGACCTATTTCTTCGCGCCGCCGCGCGTGTTCGAAGGGCAACTGACCAATGTGATGATCCGGATGGAGGATGCCGGCCGGATCAAGAAGGCGCTGTTTCGCCATTACATGAAGGTGGCGCGCAAGGTCGGCCCCGCGATCCTTGACGGCAAGCCTGTCAGTGTGGGCGACCGGCTGGCCTATTTCATCGGCGACAAGATCATCTACGGCCCGTTGAAGAACACCCTTGGCTTCAGCCGTGTGCGTGTGGGCTATACCGCGGGCGAGGCGATCGGACCCGAGATCTTCGATTTCTACCGCTCGTTGGGGATCAACCTGAAACAGCTTTACGGCCAGACCGAGGCCAGCGTGTTCATCACCCAGCAGCCCGACGGGCAGGTGCGGTCTGACACGGTGGGCGTGCCCTCGCCGGGGGTCGAACTGAAGATCGCCGACAATGGCGAGGTGTTCTACCGCGGCCCCGGCACCTTCGTGGAATATTACAAGAACCCCGAAAGCACCGCCTCGACCAAGGATGCCGAAGGCTGGGTCGCCACCGGCGACGCGGGCTTTTTCGAGGAAGCCACCGGCCATCTGCGCATCATCGACCGGGCAAAGGACGTGGGCAAGATGGCCGACGGCCGGCTGTTCGCGCCGAAATATGTCGAAAACAAGCTGAAGTTCTACCCCTCGATCCTGGAAGCGGTGGTGTTCGGCAATGGCCGCGACCGCTGCACCGCCTTTGTCAACATCGACCTGAACGCGGTCGGCAACTGGGCCGAACGCAACAACATCGCCTATTCGTCCTATCAGGAACTGGCGGCCAATCCGGCTGTCTACGCGATGATCCGCGGCCATGTCGAAGAGGTGAACGCGTCCGTCGCCGCCGACCCGATGCTGTCGGGCTGCCAGATCCACCGCTTCCTGATCCTGCACAAGGAACTGGATGCCGACGACGGCGAGATGACCCGCACCCGCAAGGTCCGCCGCAAGGTGATCGAGGATAAATATCAAGACCTTATCGCCGCTCTCTATGACGGGCGGACCAGCATCTACACCGAGACGGAAGTCACCTACGAAGACGGCCGCAAGGGCGCGATCCGCGCCACGTTGCGGATCGAGGACGCCGCGACCACCGGCCCGGCGCAAAGGATGGCAGCGGAATGAACGCGATGGATGTTGCACGAATGGACGGCCCCGAAGCCGACGCCCCCCGTATCGGCGGCGTGCTGATGGAGATGAAGAACATCACCCTGCGCTTTGGCGGCGTGAAAGCGATCACCGACATCAGCTTCGATATCCGCGAGGGCGAGATCCGCGCGATCATCGGCCCGAACGGTGCCGGCAAATCCTCGATGCTGAACGTGATTTCCGGCTTTTACGTCCCGCAGGAAGGCGAGGTCTGGTTCAGGGGGCGCCGCCGGCCCCAGATGAAGCCCTATGAGGTGGCCCAGCAGGGCATCGCCCGCACCTTCCAGAACATCGCCCTGTTCGAAGGCATGAGCGTTCTGGACAACATCATGACCGGGCGGCTGACGCTGATGAAGACCGGGCTGTGGCAACAGGCGCTGTGGTGGGGCCGCGCGCAGGCCGAGGAAGTGGAACACCGCGCCAAGGTCGAAAAGATCATCGACTTTCTGGAAATCCAGCACATCCGCAAGACGCCGGTGGGCCGCCTGCCCTATGGCCTGAAGAAGCGGGTGGAACTGGCCCGCGCCTTGGCGACCGAGCCCAAACTGCTGCTGCTGGACGAGCCGATGGCCGGCATGAACGTCGAGGAGAAAGAGGACATGAGCCGCTTCATCCTTGATACCAATGACGAATTTGGCACCACCATCTGTCTGATCGAACATGACATGGGCGTGGTGATGGACCTGTCCGACCGCGTTGTGGTGATGGACTACGGCAAGAAGATCGGTGACGGCACCCCCGACGAGGTGCGCAGCAATCAGGCCGTGATCGATGCCTATCTGGGGGTGCAGCATGACTGACACCCCCCCGCGCCCCGGCGACCTGATCGCCATGCCGCGACCCTGCCTGTTGCCCGATCACTTGGGCGGACCCGCCGGCGCCGGCTGTTTCGCAGAGTTTCCAGGCCGTCCCCGCGACGGTCGCACCACCCGTCCCGAGGAGGCGTCCGATGCTGCCTGACCAGCTTGTCTTTGCCATGGAGGTCACGCTGAACGGCCTGATGGCCGGGGTGATGTATGCGCTTGTGGCGCTGGGTTTCGTGCTGATCTTCAAGGCATCCGGCATCTTCAACTATGCGCAGGGGGTGCTGGCGCTGTTTGCCGCGCTGACGCTGGTGGGGTTGCAGAACGGCCAGATCCCGTTCGCCCACGTCATCAATGCGGCCTTCGGCACCAACCTGCACCACTTCGGCTGGACGCTGCCTGCGGTTGTGGCGATCGCGCTGACCGCGCTGGTGATGGTGGGCGTTGCCTGGCTGATCGAACGGCTGGTGCTGAAGCACCTGATCAACCAGGAGCCGATCATCCTGTTCATGGCCACCATCGGCCTGGCCTATTTCCTGGAAGGTCTGGGCGACGTGATGTGGGGTGCCGACATCAAGACGCTGGATGTGGGCCTGCCGCAGGGCATTTCCGAAACCGTCGAAACCGTGACCGCCAACTGGCTGGGCTACGGCTTCTTCATCGACAAGCTTGACATCGTGGCGGCGCTGGTCGCGGCGGCGCTGGTCGCGGCGCTGACGCTGTTCTCGCAATACACCAAATACGGCCGTGCGCTGCGCGCCGTCGCCGACGACCATCAGGCGGCGCTGTCGGTCGGCATCTCGCTGCGGTTCGTCTGGGTGCTGGTCTGGTCGATCGCAGGCTTTGTCGCCCTGATCGCCGGCATCATGTGGGGCGCGAAATCGGGGGTGCAGTTCTCGCTCAGCCTGATCGCGCTGAAGGCGCTGCCGGTCTTGATGCTGGGCGGCTTCACCTCGATCCCGGGCGCCATCGTCGGCGGGCTGATCATCGGCATGGGCGAGAAACTGTTCGAATTCTTTGCCGGCCCCCTGATCGGCGGCGCGACCGAGAACTGGTTCGCCTATGTGCTGGCGCTTTTGTTCCTTGTCTTCCGGCCGCAGGGCCTGTTCGGCGAACGCATCATCGAGAGGGTCTGATCCATGCTTTACCGTGAAGCGGGCGAATTCAAGACAAGCTACGCACAGGACAGCCAGACCTTTCCGATCTGGTGGGACCGGCTGTGGTATCAGGTCGCGCTGGTGGTGGGCTTTGCCATCCTGCCCTTCGTCATCAACGACTACTGGGCCAATGCGGTGGTGGTGCCGTTCCTGATCTATGCCATCGCCGCCATCGGGCTGAACATCCTGACCGGCTTTTGCGGGCAGGTCAGCCTTGGCACCGGCGGCTTCATGGCGGTGGGCGCCTATGCGGTCTACAAGCTGATGACCGCCTTTCCCGAAGTCTCGGTCGTGATCCATGTGATCCTGGCCGGCGGGATCACCGCGGCGGTGGGGGTGCTGTTCGGCCTGCCCAGCTTGCGGATCAAGGGCTTCTATCTGGCCGTGGCCACGCTGGCGGCGCAGTTCTTCCTTGTGTGGCTGTTCAACAAGGTGCCGTGGTTTTACAACTACTCGGCCTCGGGGCAGATCACGGCGCCCGAACGCACGGTGCTGGGCATCGCCGTCACCGGCGCCAACACCCCCGCATGGGCCAAGTATCTGATCTGTGCGGTGTTCCTGTTCGTGCTGGCCTGGATCGCGCGGAACCTGACCCGCGGCACCATCGGGCGCAAGTGGATGGCGATCCGCGATATGGACATCGCGGCCGAGATCATCGGGGTGAACCCGCTGACCACGAAACTGTCGGCCTTTGCCGTCTCGTCCTTCTTCATCGGCATCGCCGGGGCGCTGTTCTTCGCGGTCTACCTTGGCGCGGCCGAGGTGGGCGAGGCGTTCGGCATCCAGAAGTCCTTCCTGATCCTGTTCATGATCATCATCGGCGGCCTTGGCAGCATCTTCGGCAGCTTTGCCGGCGCGGCCTTCCTCGTCCTGCTGCCGGTGTTCCTGAAGAACGTGCTGGTGGGGGCGCTCGGCTGGCCCTCGGACCTCGCGGCGCACATCGAGTTGATGATCGTGGGCGGCCTTATCATCGCCTTCCTCATCGTCGAGCCGCACGGGCTGGCACAGCTGTGGCGCGTGCTGAAAGAGAAACTGCGACTGTGGCCCTTCCCGCACTGAGGCGGGGCGGACCGGAAAGACGCCGGGCAGAACCGGCAAGACACCAACGGGAGGAGAGACACCATGAGAAAAAGTTTCACCCTGCTCGCCGCCGCCGCCATCGCGGCCGGCACCGCGGGCGCCGCGCAGGCCGATCTGGTCGTGCCGAACCTCAGCTACCGCACGGGTCCGTTCGCGGCCGGTGGCATCCCCTATGCCGACGGCTTTCAGGACTATTTCACCCTGCTGAACGAACGCGATGGCGGCATCGGCGGCGAGAAGGTCCAGACCCCGGAATGTGAAACCGCCTATAACACCGAAAAAGGCGTGGAATGCTACGAGGCCACCAAGGGCATGGGTGCGCTGGTCTACAACCCGCTGTCCACCGGCATCACCTATCAGCTGATCCCCAAGATGCAGGCCGACGGCATCACGCTTTACACCCCCGGCTACGGCCGCACCTCGGCCGCCAATGGCAAGGTGTTCGAATGGGTGTTCAACTATCCCGCGAACTACTGGGACGGCGCCTCGGTCGCGGTGAAATACCTGCTGGACCAGAACGGCGGCAGCCTTGACGGCAAGAAGATCGCGCTGCTTTACCACAACTCGGCCTATGGCAAGGAACCGATCCGCACGCTGGAAGAACTGTCGAAGAAGCATGGCTTCACGCTGTCCACGCTGCCGATCGACAGCCCCGGCCAGGAACAGAAAAGCCAGTGGCTGCAAGTGCGCCGCGAAAAGCCCGATTTCGTCATTTTCTACGGCTGGGGCGTGATGAACTCGGTCGCGATCCAGGAAGCCGCCAACATCCGCTTCCCGATGGAGAATTTCATCGGCATCTGGTGGTCGGGGTCCGAAAATGACGTGCAAGCCGCAGGCGCGGGCGCGCATGGCTACAAATCGCTGACCATGCACGGCGTGGGCGCCGATTACCCGGTCTATGCCGACCTGAAGCAATATGTCCATGACGCGGGCAAGGCGGCAGGCGACGGATCGAACGCGGGAACCGTGCTTTATTCGCGCGGGATGTATGCCGCGATGGTCATCGCCGAGGCGATCCGCAAGGCGCAGGAACTGGCCGGCACGTCGGCGGTGAACGCGGCACAGGTGCGCGACGGCTTCGAGGCGCTGGAAATCACCGAAGCCCGCATGGCCGAACTGGGCCTGCCCGACTTCGGCCAGCCCTTCGCCGCCTCGTGCGAGGATCACGGCGGCCCGGGCATGGCGCGGCTTCAGCAATGGGATGCGACCGCGCAGAAATGGACGCTGATCTCGGACTGGATCTCGCCGGATGACGAGGTTCTGGCCCCGCTGGTGGCCGAGGATTCCGCCGCCTATGCCGCCGAAGCCGGCCTGACCCAACGCTGCAACTGACGACGACCGCGAAGCCCTTCGGGGCTTCGCCATCCACGTCACACGGGGGGCTCTGCGGGGCCTCCCCTTCCCCGCCGAGGCAACGCCCATGTTCGACGAACCCGCCCAAGCCGCGACCGAGACCCTTCTCGAGGTCAACAACATCGAGGTCATCTACAACCACGTCATCCTCGTCCTGAAGGGGGTCAGCCTCTCGGTGCCCAAGGGCGGGATCACGGCCCTTCTGGGCGGCAACGGCGCGGGCAAGACCACGACGCTGAAGGCGGTCTCGAACCTGTTGCATTCGGAACGCGGCGAGGTGACGAAAGGCTCGATCCTCTACCGCGGCGAACGGATTCAGGATCTGGACCCCGCGGCGCTGGTGAAACGCGGCGTGATCCAGGTGATGGAGGGCCGCCACTGTTTCGAACATCTGACGGTCGAGGAGAACCTGCTGACCGGCGCCTATACCCGCAGCGATGGCCGGGCGGCGATCATGGACGACCTTGAAATGGTCTACACCTATTTCCCGCGCCTGCGCGAACGGCGCAAAAGCCAGGCCGGTTACACCTCGGGGGGCGAACAGCAGATGGTCGCCATGGGCCGCGCCCTGATGAGCCGCCCCGAGATGATCCTGCTGGACGAACCCTCGATGGGCCTTGCGCCGCAACTGGTGGAACAGATCTTCCAGATCGTGAAGGCGGTGAACGAAGCCGAAGGCGTGACCTTCCTGCTGGCCGAACAGAACACCAACGTGGCGCTGCGCTATGCCCACACGGGCTATATTCTTGAAAGCGGCCGCGTGGTGATGGAAGGCACCGCCCAGGAACTGCGCGAGAACCCCGACGTCAAAGAGTTCTACCTTGGCATGTCCGACAAAGGCCGGAAGTCGTTCCGTGACGTGCGCTCTTACCGCCGCCGGAAACGGTGGCTTGCCTAGGGGGGATGCGCCGATGACCCATTTCGACGATCTCGAAACCCGCTCGGCCGATGAACGCGCCGCCTCACTGGCACGCAATCTGCCCCGGCTGATCGCCCACGCCCGCACCACACCGGCACTGCGCGAAACGCTGGCCGGTTTCGATCCGGCCGCGATCACCACACTCGACGCGCTGGCGCGCCTGCCGGTGATCCGCAAGGCCGACCTGTCGGCCGCGCAGAAGGCCCATCCCCCCCTCGGCGGCTTCACCCCGGAGGGCGGCGCCTTCGAACACATCTTCCAGTCGCCCGGCCCGATCTACGAAATCGGCCGGACAACACCCGACTGGTGGCGCATGGGCCGCTTCCTGCACGCCTGCGGCATCGGCCCTGCCGATATCGTGCAGAACTGCTTCGGCTATCACCTGACCCCCGCCGGCATGATCTTCGAATCCGGCGCCCGCGCCGTCGGCGCCCGCGTCCTGCCCGCCGGAACCGGCCAGACCGATCTTCAGGTCCGCGCCGCGGTCGACATCGGCTCCACCGCCTATGCCGGCACCCCCGATTACCTCAAGATCATCCTCGATCGCGCCGATGAACTGGGCGAAAGACTGCACATCACCCGCGCGGCGGTGGGCGGCGGCGCCCTTTTCCCCTCGCTGCGCAAGGAATACGCCGACCGCGGCATCCTCTGCCTGCAATGCTACGCCACCGCGGACCTCGGCAACATCGCCTATGAAAGCCCGGCCCAGGACGGCATGATCCTCGACGAAGGCGTGATCGTCGAAATCGTCCGCCCCGGCACCGGCGACCCGGTGCCGGAAGGCGAGGTGGGCGAAGTCGTGGTCACCACCTTCAACCGCGACTACCCGCTGGTGCGCTTCGCCACCGGCGATCTTTCGGCCCTGCTGCCGGGCGAAAGTCCATGCGGCCGCACCAACCGCCGCATCCGCGGCTGGATGGGCCGCGCCGACCAGACCACCAAGATCAAGGGGATGTTCGTGCGCCCCGAACAGGTGGCCGACCTCGTCGCCCGCCATTCCGAGGTCAGCCGCGCCCGCGTCATCGCCACCCGCGAAGGCGAGATGGACGCAATGACGGTCCAGATCGAAAGCCGTGCCACCAACCCGGCGGTCTACGAAGCCTCCGTCCTCGAAGCCCTGAAACTGCGCGGCCGGATCGAGATCGTCACCCCCGGCACCCTTCCCAACGACGGCAAGGTGATCGAAGACCGCCGCACCTACGGCTAGCCCCAAATCAGGCCCCCTGCACAGTCTTTCACTCGGGCAGAAATCGCCGGGCCAGAGGCAAGCCGGAACACACGCCTCCCCACCCGTTCTTTCATTCTGGCAGGAATATCCTGCGGGGGTCCGGGGGCGCAAAGCCCCCGGCGCGCTCTCCCCGCGCCTCGTCGGCCGCGCAGGGACTCTCCCGATGTCAGACAGCGTGCGGGCAGCCTGTAAGCCGGATTTTGTTCCGGGGTCGCCCCCTTCGATGACCATTCCTCTGGTCCCGCCGTTGCCGACGGGATCAAGCTGCCAACCCGGGTTCCTCGGGCTGAGACTTCCCTGCGTCGATATCCCCGAAAGGATCAGCCCCGCGCGGAACCCCTATTCGGCATTGCTCCGGGTGGGGCTTGCCGTGCCGGTTCTGTTGCCAGTCCCGCGGTGGGCTTTTACCCCACCGTTTCACCCTTGCCCCGGGCCTTGCGGCCGGTGGGGCGGTCTCTTCTCTGTGGCGCTTTCCCTCGGGTTGCCCCGGCCGGGCGTTACCCGGCACCCTTGTCTCATGGAGTCCGGACTTTCCTCGCGCCCGAAGGCACGCGGTCATCCGGCCACCCGCACAAGGGGTGGATTACGCCGCCGTCCCCGCCCCGTCAACCGGGAAGCGCCGCGCCAGATCGGCCGCCAGCGCCGCATCGGCCGCCTGAACCGGCCCGCGCGCCCAGGGGCGGAACCGCAGCCGGAACGCCGTCAGCACCAGATCGGGCGCCAGATCGGGATAGCCGAAATCCCGCACCGCTGCATGGAACGCGGCCCCCGCCTCCCGATCCTCAGCGTTGCCGCGATTTCCCCTCTCAGCGCCCTCGCTCACCTCGGGCCAGACCGACAGCCCCCCCAACGCCAGCCGTCGCCAGTCAAACCGCGGCCCCGGATCGATCTTGCGCCCGGGCGCCATGTCGGAATGGGCGATCACCCGCTCGGGCGGGATCGCCCAGCGCGCAAGGATGTCTGCCAGCAGCCGCTCCAGCGCGGCGATCTGCGGCTCGGGGAAGGGCCGGTCGCCCGGATTGGCCAGTTCGATCCCGATCGAGCGCGAGTTCACGTCGCGGACCGCGCCCCAGGCCCCGGCCCCGGCATGCCAGGCGCGCAGATCCTCGGGCACCAGCGCCAGCGTGTCGCCGGTCTCGGAAATCAGCCAATGCGCCGAGACTTCGGCCGCTGGATCGCACAACCGCTCAAGCGCGGCGTGATGGCTGCTCATCCCGGTGTAATGAATCACCACCAGATCGGGCCGCGCCCCATCGCGCCGCGGCCCGCAATTCGGTGACAGGCTCACCCGTCAGCGGACGGCGCGGAACGGCCGCGGATCCCAGCCGCAGGCAAAGCCGTCGCCATCCGGGTCCAGCCCCTTGCGGTCGCGATCCGGGCCGCCGGCGGCCAGAAACGCCTGTTGCGCCAGATCGGGAGAGCCATATTGCGCACAGACCGACGCCGGATCCTTCAGCCGCAGGGACGAGCGTTTGAACATCTGCGTCCCCGGCATATGGCTGGTGGACAGCGCGAATTGCACGATGTTCGGCCCCTCGTCGCCGTGACGCTGCGGCAGCGGCTGCGGCGGGATCACGGTGTAATTGGCGCGGTTCTGCGCGATCAGTTCGGCATCGCTTTCGCGGGTGCGCCGGGCCGAGACGGCATTGAAATCGTTCTCATCCGAGATGCTGGCATGGCCGCCGACGATCACCGCCACTTCCCCGGACTGTGCCTGAATCCCGGCAGGCTCGTTGCCGCGCGGGCGCGTTGCCGGCAGGTTCGGATCGGTCGCGGCATAAAGCGACGGCCCGGCAACGACCGGCGCCGAGGGCCCTGCCTCGGCCGCATCGATGGCCGAGCCGATGATCTCGGTCGAGAACTGCGGCGCCACCGCGGCCTGCGCCATCGGCGGGGCCGGCGGCAGGGCACCCCCGGCGCCCGCAAGTTCGGCCTCGCGACGGTTCATGTAGCTGGAATAGCTCTCGAATCCCACGCCCTGATCGGGCACCGCCGGCTGGCAGGCGGCAGTGGCAAGAACAAGCAGCAGACCGGCAGGAACGCGCATCACTTCAATCCCGAAAGGCATGGACAGGGCGCCCTTACCACCATTTCTGCGGCTTGGCCACAAAGCCCGCCGCCCGTTCAAGCACATGGGCGTGATTCAGCAGACCCGCCTCGTCCCAGGGCCGCCCGATCAGTTGCAGCCCCATCGGCAGCCCCTTGGCATCCAGCGCCACCGGAACCGACACCCCCGGCAGACCGGCCAGGTTCACCGTCACGGTAAAGACGTCGTTCAGATACATCTCGACCGGGTCGGCACTGGCCATCTCGCCCAGCCCAAAGGCCGAGGACGGCGTGGCAGGTGTCAGGATCGCGTCGATCCCGTCCGCAAACACAAGATCGAAGTCGCGCTTGATCAGCGCCCGCACGCGGCGCGCACGGTTGTAATAGGCGTCATAGAACCCCGCCGACAGCACATAGGTGCCGATCATCACCCGGCGCTGGACTTCCTTGCCAAAGCCTTCGGCGCGGGTCTTTTCATACATGTCGACGATGCCATCGCCCTGCCCCAGCTTGGCCCGGTGGCCATAGCGCACACCATCATACCGCGCGAGGTTCGACGACGCTTCCGCCGGCGCAATGACATAATAGGCCGGCAGCGCGTATTTCGTATGCGGCAGGCTGATGTCGACGATCTCGGCGCCGGCATCCTTCAGCATCTCGGCGCCACGGGTCCACAGCGCCTCGATCTCGGCCGGCATGCCGTCCATGCGGTATTCGCGCGGAATACCGATCTTCCGGCCCCGGATGTCGCCGGTCAGCGCGGCTTCGAAATCCGGCACTGCAAGGTCGGCGCTGGTCGAATCCTTCGGGTCATGCCCCGACATCGCCCCCAGCATGATCGCGGCATCGCGCACCGTCTTGGTCATCGGTCCGGCCTGATCCAGCGACGAGGCAAAGGCCACCACGCCCCAGCGCGACACCCGGCCATAGGTCGGCTTGATCCCCACGATGCCGGTGAAAGCCGCAGGCTGCCGGATCGAGCCGCCGGTATCCGTCCCCGTCGCGCCCAGACACAGATCCGCCGCCACCGCCGCGGCGGAACCGCCCGACGAGCCCCCCGGCGTCAGCTTGCGGTCATCAACCTTCCAAGGGTTCACCGCATCGCCATAGCACGAGGTCTCGTTCGACGAACCCATGGCGAATTCGTCCATGTTCAGCTTGCCAAGCATCACCGCACCCGCCCCGAACAGCTTTGCGGTCACGGTCGATTCATACTCGGGCCGGAACCCTTTCAGGATGTTCGAGGCCGCCTGCGACGGCACACCCTTGGTGCAGAACAGATCCTTGATCCCCAGCGGGATGCCGTTCAGCGCCGGCGCATCGGCGCCCCGCCGGCCATCGGCCGCCCGCGCCTGCTCCAACGCGATATCCGGCGTCAGATGCACAAAGGCATTCAGCGGCGTGCCGGCATCCATCGCGGCCAGACAGGCCATGGTCAGATCGACCGCCGACAGCTCACCCTTCGCCAGCGCGTCGCGCGCCCCGGCAATCGTCAGTTCGTTCGCGTTCATTCCACCACCTTCGGCACGGCGAAAAAGCCCTCGCGCGCGTCGGGCGCGTTGGACAGCACCTGCTGTTGCATGTTGCCATCCGTCACCACGTCCTCGCGGCGCTTCAGCCGCATCGGCGTGACGCTGGTCATCGGCTCGATGCCCGTCACATCCACTTCGTTCAACTGCTCCATGAAGGACAGGATGCCCGAAAGTTCGCCCGCCAGCGCCGGCAGGTCCGCCTCATCCACGCGGATCCGCGCGAGATGCGCCACCCGCCGCGCGGTCTCGATGTCGATCGACATGGTCTTCTCCGCTTGCCGTTTCGCCCCGTTTAACGAGGCCGCCCTGCCGCTGCAAGCCGCCAGCGCCCCGGCGGCGCCAACACCCATTTCCTTGCGGCCGAAGTGCCATAAACTGCACCACACCCGAAACCGTCACCCGGAGCTTCCATGAAGATCACCTGGCTTGGCCATTCCGGCTTCCGCATCCAGATCGAACAGGCGGTGCTGCTCGTCGACCCCTGGCTGACAGGCAACCCGATGTTCCCCGCCGATCGCCGCCCCGAGGCGATCTCCGGCGCCACCCACATCCTTCTCACCCACGGCCACGGCGACCATTCCGGCGACACACTCGCCATCGCGCGCGATCTCGCGATCCCGGTCGTCGGCATCTACGATCTGGTGACCTGGTGGCAACAGGCCCACGGCATCGACGGCCTGGGCTTCAACAAGGGCGGCACCGTCACCCTCGGCGGGGCGAAAATCACGATGGTGAACGCCAGCCACTCCTCCTCGATCGCGGACAAGGCCGGCCCGATCTACACCGGAACCGAATCAGGCTACATGATCGCGGGCGAGGGCCACACGATCTATCTGTCGGGCGATACTGACATCATGGCCGACATGGGCTGGATGGGCGAATACCACCGCCCCGATATCGGCATCCTTGCCGCGGGAGGCCATTTCACCATGGACATGCGGCGCGCAGCCTTCGCGGCCCGAAAGTACTTCAACTTCCGAACCGTGATCCCCTGCCACTACCGCACCTTCCCGCTGCTCGAACAGGATGCCCAGCCCCTCCGCGACGGCCTTCCCGGAACCGAGATCATCGAACCCGAAGTCCTGACCCCGATCGAGATCGCCCCCCGCTAACGCCGGGCGGCAAAAAACCCGCGCAACAGCGCCGCAGCCTCGGCCTCGCCGATCCCGTCATAAACCTCGGGCACATGATGACACTGGGGGTGCGAAAAGACCCGCGCCCCCCGCTCCACCCCCCCCGACTTCGGATCCGAGGCGCCATAATAAAGCCGCGCCACCCGCGCCGCCGCAATCGCGGCCGCACACATCGGACAGGGCTCCAGCGTCACATAAAGATCGCACCCCACCAGCCGCTCGCCCAGAACCGCGCAGGCCGCACGGATCGCCAGCATCTCGGCATGGGCCGTCGGATCGCGCCACTCTCGACAACGGTTCCCCGCCCGCGCCAGCACGCGCCCCCCCGCATCCACGACAACAGCCCCTACCGGAACCTCACCGCGCGCTCCGGCCGCCCGCGCCTCGGCCAGCGCCTCCGCCATATGATTGCGAAACAACCCCATCCCCCCTCCTGCCCCGGCACGTCCCCCCGCGCAAGCGCCGCGTCCGGGCGGACAACCCACACATCCCTTCGCAAGCGCCGCGCCTTGCCCTTTCATTCTGGCACAAATATCCTCAGGGGGTCCGGGGGCGGAAGGCCCCCGGGGGTTCCGCCTTTCGGAACGCCCTCAATCCGGGACCCCTCCATGACCGATACCAAAGACGGCGAGCGCATCGCCAAGGTTCTCTCCCGCGCGGGCATCGCCTCGCGCCGGGATGCCGAACGGATGATCGAACTCGGCCGCATCGCGGTCAACGGGCGCACCATCGACAGTCCGGCGCTGAACGTGACCCCCGCCGACCGCATCACCGTCGACGGCCAACCGCTCGCCCCGCCCGAACCGGCCCGGCTCTGGCTCTACTACAAGCCCGAGGGGCTGGTGACCTCGGCCTCGGACGAAAAGGGCCGCGATACCGTGTTCGACCACCTGCCCGAAGGGCTGCCCCGCGTCATGCCGGTGGGCCGGCTCGACCTCAACTCCGAAGGGCTCTTGCTCTTGACCAACGATGGCGAGCTGAAGCGGCGGCTGGAACTGCCCTCGACCGGCTGGCTGCGCAAGTATCGCGTCCGGGTGAAGGGCAACCCCACCGACCCCGACCTCGAGCCGCTGCGCAAGGGCATCACCTTGGACGGCGAGAATTTCCAGCCGATGACGGTGACCCTCGACCGCGTTCAGGGCGCCAATGCCTGGCTGACCGTCGGCCTGCGCGAGGGCCGCAACCGCGAGATCCGCCGCGCGATGTCGGCCATCGGCCTGACGGTGAACCGGCTGATCCGCATCAGCTATGGCCCGTTCCGCCTGAACGAGCTTCAGCCCGGCGAGGTCGAGGAAATCCGCCCCCGCGTCCTGCGCGACCAGTTGGGCGAGGCGACCACCCCCGAGCCGCGCCCCGACACCCGGAAAGGTGACGCAGGCAAGACCGGCACCGCGGCAAAGACCGGCCGCCGCCCCACCGCCGCGCCCAAAGGCGCAAGGCCCCCGCGTGCCGCACTGCCAGAAACGGCCATCGACGCCGCCCCACGCGCCCGCGACAAGGGCCGCCCCGTCAAGGCGGCAACCCCAACAGGCGGCAAAGCCGGCGCGACACCCGGTGCGCGTCCGCCACGCCCGCAGGGGGGCGGCGGCGCCAGCAAGACGGCGGGCCCGACGGCCGGCAAAGCCGGCGCGGCACCCGGCGCACGTCCGCCACGCCCACAGGGGGGCGGCGGCGCCGGAAAGACGGCACCGGGCGCGCGGGCACCCTCGGGCCGGGGCGCGGGGACGGCACCGGGCCCGCGCAAGACGCCCCCCAAAGGCGGGCCGCGCGGGCGCTGAAACCCGCCGGGGCAATGACGGCCAAGGCCCCGCACGACAGCCGGAAGGCAGGCTGCACGGGCGCTGAAGCCTCCGGGGCAAAATGACGGACAAGGCCCCGCGCGACAGCCGAAAGGCGGGCCGCGTGGGCGCTGAAACCACCCGGATCTCGGCCGTTTCACTGGCAACAGGCGCATCACGCGCCTATATTGACCGGGCACGACAACCGGAAGGGGCACCACCCATGAGCGTGAAAAGCCTGCGGACACTCGCCTTTCTGCTGCTTCTGGGCCTGACCTTCTATGTCGCCGCACAAGGGGGGGGGGGCGCCTGATGGCCGAACGGTTCGGCGGGCGCTTCAGCCCGGCCAACGCGCGCCCGACCGATCCGGCGCCCTCGGGTGGGCCGGCCACCCAGCGCGGCAGCATCCACCCGTGGGACCGCAAGCGCCGCAGCCGTGCCGGCGGGCGGTCGAATATCCTGTTCTTCCTGCCCTTCCTGTTTGTCGCCAACGCTTTGCTTGGTCCGCCCTCGGGCGTGATCCCCGGCTTTGTGGCCTTCGGCGCGCTGCTTCTGTCGGCCTGGTTGACGCGCGAAGGCATCCGCGCCGAAGAAGCCTTTGACGCCCGCCCGATCGCCCGCCGCCCGGCGATCCCGCGCAAGATCCTGGCCTCTGTCCTGACCGGCGCAGGGCTGTTTGCCGGCGGGCTGATGGGCGATGCCGGGCCGATCCTTGCCGCCGGCTGGGGGGCACTGGGCGCGGGTCTGCACCTGCTGGCCTTCGGCCCCGATCCGCTGAAGGACAAGCTGCCCGACGGCGTCGACGGCTTCCAAAGCGACCGCGTCGCCCGCGCCGTGGCCGAGGCCGAGACCCACCTGACCGCAATGCGCGAGACGGTGGCGCGGCTGCGCGACCCGGCACTGTCGCGGCGGGTGGACGCCTTCTCGGCCACCGCACGCGACCTGTTCCGCAGCGTCGAGGCCGATCCGGGCGACCTGACGGCCGCGCGACGCTATCTGTCGGTCTATCTGATGGGCGCCCGTGACGCGACGGCGAAGTTCACCGACATCTACGACCGCGGCCGCGACCCGCAGGTGCGCGCCGATTACGAGGCCCTGCTTGACGATCTGGGCACCCGCTTTGCCGACCGCACCCGCAAGCTGCTGACCAACGACCGCACCGCACTGGATATCGAGATCGAGGTTCTGCGCGACCGTCTGGCGCGCGAAACCTGACCGATCCCGCCGCCGACTGCGGCAGGACTGCAACCCATGCGCGCCTTGGACGTCCCGCCCTGCGGCGCATGATTGAGAAGCGCCCCGGGCGCTTCTATACCAAAGGCAGACGCCGGACGCGGCGTGGCCGGATGACCTCCATTCAGCCCAAAGGGATTTTGCCATGACCGACAGCATCCGTCGCGAAGCCGCCCAGACCCTGCCCGAAGTCCAGGAAGTCACCGGCACCACCCTGCCCGCCCCCATGCCCGAAATCACGCCGCTGGCCTCGGCCCCGCCCGCCAAGGCCGAGGAAATCCGCCGCCGCATGGCGCAACTTGATCTGGCCGACACCCAGTCGATCATCGCCTTCGGCTCGTCCGCGCAGGCGGAACTTCAGACCATCAGCCAGCAGATGCTGGCCGATGTGAAGAACAAGGATGTCGGACCCGCCGGCGATTCGCTGCGCGAGGTCGTCTCGACCATCCGCGGCTTCTCGGTCTCGGAGCTTGACGTGCGGCGCAAGGCAAGCTGGTGGGAACGCCTGATGGGCCGCGCCGCGCCCTTTGCCCGGTTCGTCGCCCGGTTCGAAGAGATCCAGTCGCAGATCGACCGCATCACCGCCGATCTTCTCAGCCACGAACACAAGCTGCTGAAAGACATCAAGGCGCTTGACCTGCTTTATGCCCGCACGCTGGATTTCTATGACGAACTGGCGCTTTACATCGCGGCGGGCGACGCGATGCTGGCCGATCTGGACAGCCGGGTGATCCCGGCCAAGGAAGCCGAGGTCGCCGCCACCCCCGAAGCCGACCGGATGCTGAAAGCGCAGGAACTGCGCGACCTGCGGGCCGCGCGCGACGATCTGGAACGCCGGGTGCATGACCTGAAACTGACACGGCAGGTCACGATGCAGTCGCTGCCCTCGATCCGGCTGGTGCAGGAAAACGACAAGGCGCTGGTCACACGGATCAACTCGACGATGGTGAACACCGTGCCGCTGTGGGAAACGCAGCTGGCGCAGGCCGTCACCATCCAACGCTCGCGCGAGGCGGCCGAGGCGGTGCGCGGCGCGACCGACCTGACCAACGATCTGCTCACTGCCAATGCCGAGAACCTTCAGCAGGCCAACAGGATCGTCCGGCAGGAAATGGAACGCGGCGTCTTCGACATCGAGGCGGTGAAACAGGCCAATGCCACGCTGATCGCCACGATCAACGAAAGCCTTGCCATCGCTGACGAAGGCCGCGCCCGTCGTGCCGCCGCCGAAGTCGAACTGAAACGGATGGAGGCCGAACTGCGCGAAACGCTTGCCGCGGCCCGCGCCCGGCGCACCGGCACGGGCGACACCACCGGCACCGCCGTCCGACCCTGAGGAAAGGCCATCATGCACCGGGGTCCGCGCCTCACTGATCGTCTGAAGCGCGGCCTTGCACTGGCCGCCTGTGCGGCGCTGACCGCCTGCACCCCCCCGCCCGCGCCCGACACGCGAGCGGGGCTTGCCCCGCGGCCGCGTCCCGACGACCTGCAAGGGCCCGTGGCCGAAAGCCCCGAGGCGCAGGCGATGCGGGCCTATTACGCCCGGATTCAGGCCGACCTTCTGGCGCAGGGCCTGTTGCGCACCGACGGCGGCGGCCGCGACACACCGTTCAACGACCGGATGCTGACCGAAAACTTCATCCGCATCGCGCTTTACGACGAATATGCCCGCGGCAACGGCGGCTTTTCCCAACGCGAGACCGAAAGCCGGCTGCGTCGCTGGGCGGGGCCGGTGCGGGTGGGGCTGAGCTTTGGCCCCTCGGTCCCTCTGGAACGGCGCGAAACCGACCGGGCGCGCGTGGCCTCGTATCTCGGGCGGCTGGCTGCGATCACCGGCCATCCGGTCGCGCTGTCGGATACCTCGCCCAACTTCTTCCTGCATATCGTCGCCGAGGACGAACGTCGCACGCTGGCCCCCGCCATCGGCGCGGCGCTTCCGGGCCTGTCGCCGGCCGAGATCGCCGGCATCACCGACATGCCTCGGTCGACCTATTGCCTTGTCTATGCGCTGTCCGACGATGCCACCAGCATCTACACCCGCGCCTTCGCGGTGATCCGGGCCGAACATCCCGACCTTCTGCGCCTGTCCTGCCTGCACGAGGAACTGGCGCAGGGGCTGGGGCTGGCCAATGACAGCCCCTCGGCGCGGCCCTCGATCTTCAACGACGACGAGGAATTCGCGCTGCTGACCCGGCAGGACGAATTGATGCTGAAAATGCTGTATGATCCCCGCCTTCGTCCCGGCATGACCGTCGAGGAAGCGCGCCCGATCGTGCAGACCATCGCCTACGAACTTGTCGGCGGCGAAAGCTGAACCAGAGGGAGACCCCCGATGCCGATCTTCGATTTCCTCGGCGGCGAGTTCATCGACGTCATCCATTGGGTCGATGACACCCGCGACACGATGGTCTGGCGCTTTGAGCGGCACGGCCATGCGATCAAATACGGCGCCAAGCTGACCGTGCGCGAAGGGCAGTCCGCGGTCTTCATCCACGAAGGCCAGCTGGCCGATGTGTTCGGCCCCGGCCTTTACATGCTGGAAACCAACAACCTTCCCGTGCTGACCACACTGCAACACTGGGACCACGGCTTCCGCTCGCCCTTCAAGTCCGAGGTCTATTTCGTCGCCACCACCCGCTTCAACGATCTGAAATGGGGGACGAAGAACCCGATCATCTGCCGCGATGCCGAATTTGGCCCGGTGCGCCTGCGCGCCTTCGGCACCTATTCGATGCGCGTGACCGATCCCGGCCGCTTCATGACCGAGATCGTCGGCACCGATGGCGAATTCACCTCGGACGAGATCAGCTTCCAGATCCGCAACGTGATCGTGCAGGAAATGACCCGCGTGTTGGCGGGGTCCGGCATCCCGGTGCTGGACATGGCCGCCAACACCGCCGATCTGGGCCGGATGGTGGCCGAGGCGATCGCGCCCACGGTGGCGGCCTATGGCCTTGCGATCCCTGAACTTTACATCGAAAACATCTCGCTTCCCGAAGAGGTCGAGAAGGCGCTGGACAAACGGACATCGATGGGAATCGTGGGCGATCTGCACCGCTATACCCAGTTCAGCGCCGCCGAGGCGCTGGCCGCGCCAGAAGGGGCCGCGGGTTCGGGCCTTGCGGCCGGAATGGGGGCGGCGATGGGGCTGGGCATGGCGCAACGGATGCAGGGGCCGTGGGGGGCGGCCCCGGCGGCCGCACCGCCACCGCCACCACCGCTGCCCCCGGCCGGGGTTGCATGGCATGTGGCCGCGAACGGTGCCCCGGAAGGGCCACTGACAGAGGCCGATCTGGCCCGCCGCGTCGCCGCCGGGCAGCTTCGGCGCGACACGCTGGTGTGGTCGGCCGGCATGGCGGGCTGGACCCCCGCATCCGAGGTTCCGGCACTGGCCGCGCTGTTTGCCCCCCTGCCGCCACCGCTGCCGCCGGGGGCCTGACCTTGTCCGAGATCCGGCACTGGCCCTGCGACGCCTGCGGCGCCGACCTTCGCTTCGCCCCCGGCCAGAGCCATCTGGCCTGCGATCATTGCGGCCATGAGCAGGCGATCCCCGACGCCAGCCCCGGCCACCCGCAGGCCTTGGGCGAATTGCCGTTGCGCCCGGCGCTGACAGGCGCCCTGCCGGCCGCCGCGGCCGAACAGATCCGCACCACGCCCTGCCCGTCCTGCGGCGCACTGGTCGAGTTCCGCGACGCCACCCATGCCACGCGCTGCCCGTTCTGCGACACGCCCGTGGTGGCCGGCACCGGGGAAAGCCGGCTGATCAAGCCGCAGGCGGTGATCCCGTTCCGCCTGACCGAACGCGAGGCCCGCGCGGCAATGGTGGGCTGGCTGGGCCGGCTGTGGTTCGCGCCGAACGGACTGCGCGCCTATGCCCGCAAGGGCCGCGCGCTGACCGGGATCTATGTCCCCTACTGGACGTTCGACACCGCCACCCGCAGCCGCTATTCCGGCCAGCGGGGCGATGCCTATTACACCAGCCGCACCGTGACGGTGATGGTTGACGGCAAGCCACACCAGCGCACCGAACAGGTCCGCCACATCCGCTGGACTTCGGTTTCGGGCCGCGTCGCACGGGCGTTCAATGACGTGCTGGTGATGGCCTCGGCCAGTCTGCCGCGCAGCTATACCGAGGCGCTGGCGCCGTGGGATCTGTCAGCACTGGCCCCCTATCGCGCCGATTTCCTTGCCGGATTCGCGGCCGAAGGCTACACCGTCGGCCTTGCCGAAGGCTGGGGACGCGCAAAAGAGGTCATGGCGCAGACGATCCGGGGCGACGTGGCCCGCGACATCGGCGGCGATGAACAGCGCATCACGGCGATCGACACCGACTGGTCGGATGAGACGTTCAAACACATCCTCTTGCCGGTCTGGACTGCCGCCTACCGCTACAACGGCAAAAGCTACCGCTTTGTGGTGAACGGCCAGACCGGCCGCGTGCAGGGCGAACGGCCGTGGTCGGTCTGGAAGATCGCCTTTGCCGTGGTTCTGGCGCTGCTGCTGGCGGCCGCCGCGGCCTATGTCGCGCAGGGCCGCTGAGTGGCCGATCCCGCCACGCTTGCGCTTTTGGCCGCCAGTGCCTTCACCTCGGCCACGCTGCTGCCGGGCTCGTCCGAGGCGCTGCTCTTGGCGCAACTGACCACGGGCCATGCCGCGGCGCCACTGGTGGCGGTGGCGGCGGCGGCGAACCTTGCCGGCTCTTTGGTGAACTGGGCGCTGGGGCGGTTCCTGATGCGCTGGCGCGATCGGCGCTGGTTTCCGGTCTCGGCCGGGGCGCTGGAAAGGGCGGAACGCTGGTATCGCCGCCATGGCCTGTGGTCACTGCTGCTGGCATGGGTGCCGGTGGTGGGCGATCCGCTGACAGTGGCGGCAGGCGCGCTGCGGGTGGGGTTCTGGCCGTTCCTGATCCTTGTGGGCATCGGCAAGGCCGGGCGCTACGCCGCACTTGCGGCGGGGTTCCACACGCTCGCCGGTTGACAGACCCGCCCCCCGGCCCGATAGAACCCGCACCTGTCAGCGGAGCCCCCGATGCCCGACCTTTCCCGCATTCTTCCCGATGCGCATATCCCCGAACTTCCGAACCCCTATTACGGCAAGGTCCGCGATTGCTATGACCTGCCCGACGGGCGGCGTATCCTGATCTCGTCCGACCGGATCTCGGCCTTTGACCGTATCCTGGCCGCAATCCCATGGAAGGGACAGGTGCTGACCCAGACCGCCCGCTTCTGGTTCGACGCGACGGCCGACATCTGCCCGAACCATGTGCTGGCCTATCCCGACCCGAATGTGGTGATCGGCAAGCGGCTGACGATCCTGCCGGTCGAGGTCGTGGTGCGCGGCTATCTGGCCGGCACCACCGGCACCTCGGTCCTGACGCTTTACAAGCAGGGCCAGCGCGAGATGTATGGCCACCGCCTGCCCGACGGGCTGCGCGACAACGAAGCCCTGCCGCAGCCGATCATCACCCCCACCTCGAAAGCCTTCGACGGCGGCCATGACGAGCCGCTGACCGCACAGGAGATCGTGACACAGGGCCTGCTGACACAGGCGCAATGGGACGAGGTGTCCGCCAAGGCGCTGGCGCTTTTTGCCCGCGGCCAGCAGATGGCGGCCGAACGCGGCCTGATCCTTGTCGACACCAAATACGAATTCGGCACTGACGAGGCCGGAAACATCCTGATCGCGGATGAAATCCACACCCCCGATTCCAGCCGCTACTGGATCGCCTCGGGGTATGACCAGGCGTTCCGCGATGGCACACGCCCGCCATCCTTCGATAAGGACGTGATCCGCGCCTGGGTCGCGTCGCGCTGCGACCCCTACCACGACGACATCCCCGAGATCCCGCCCGAGATGATCGCCCAAACCTCGGCCGTCTATATCGAAGCCTACGAAACCATCACCGGCCGCCGCTTCGAACCCGACCTGTCGGGCGAAACGCCGCTGGCGCGGGTGCGTGCCAACCTCGCCCCCTATTTCACCCGCTGACCCGGAGACCGCGATGATCCTCTGCTGCGGCGAAGCCCTGATCGACATGCTGCCCCGCGAAAGCACGGCGGGCGAACATGCCTTCGCGCCCTATGCGGGCGGCGCGGTGTTCAACACCGCCATCGCGCTGGGGCGGATAGGGGCGCCGGCGGGCTTCTTCTCGGGCATCTCGACCGACCTGTTCGGCACGCAACTGGCCGATACGCTGACCGCAAGCCAGGTCGATACCACGCTCTGCGCCCGCTCGGACCGCCCCACCACACTGGCCTTCGTCCGGCTGGTGAACGGTCAGGCCACCTATGCCTTCTATGACGAGAACACCGCCGGCCGCCTGCTGTCGACGGCCGACCTGCCCGCGCTGCCCGATCAGATCACGACCCTGTTCTTCGGCGGCATCTCGCTGGTGAACGAACCGGCAGCCGCCAGCTATGAAGCCCTGATGACACGCGAGGCTCCGCGCCGCGTCATGATGATCGACCCCAACATCCGCCCCGGCTTCATCCGCGACGAAGCCACCTACCGTGCCCGGATCGGCCGGATGATCGCGCTGGCCGATATCGTGAAACTGTCAGACGAAGACCTGCACTGGCTGGAAGGCAAGGGCGAGGCGACAGCCCTCGCCCGCACGATCCTCGCCCGCGGGCCAAAACTCGTGTTCATCACCGAAGGCGCGAAAGGCGCCCGCGCGATCACCGCCACGCATGACCGCTTCTGCGCCACCACCCCGGTCGAGGTGGCCGATACCGTGGGCGCAGGCGACACCTTCAACGCCGGCGTCCTCGCCGCCCTGCACGAAACCGGCGCCCTGTCCAAAGCCGCCGTCGCCACCCTGCCGCCCGAAACCCTCGACACCGCCCTCTCGCTCGGCACCCGCGCCGCCGCGATCACCGTCTCGCGCCCCGGCGCCAACCCGCCCTGGGCGGACGAACTCTGATGCGCGCCCTTGTCCAGCGCGTCAGCCAGGCTTCGGTCAGCGTCGACGGCGAAACCCTGGGCCAAATCGGCCCCGGCCTCGTGATCCTCGTCTGCGCCATGCAGGGCGACAGCGAACCACATGCCGACACGCTGGCCACAAAGATCGCAAAACTGCGCATCTTCAAGGACGAGAACGGCAAGATGAACCGCTCGCTGACCGACATCGGCGGCACCGCCCTCATCGTCAGCCAGTTCACACTGGCCGCCGACACCAGCCGCGGCAACCGCCCCGGCTTCTCGACCGCCGCCCCGCCAGACGAAGGCGAACGGCTCTACCACCACTTCACCACCCGAATGCAGAGCCACGGCATCCCCACCGCCAACGGCCGCTTCGGCGCCGACATGCAGGTCAGCCTCGTGAACGACGGCCCGGTGACGATCTGGCTCGAAAGCTGACCCACCAGACCACGCGGCCGCACCCCCTCATTCTGGCTCAAGTCTCCCCGGGGGCGCGCCGGCCGTGACATGACCCGTCATCTCAATGCCCCCTTCATTCTGGCTGAAATATCCTCGGGGGTGCGGGGGCAGACAGCCCCCGCTGCAACGCTCACACCCAGTCCCACGGCCGGGTATATTCCCCCAGCACATGGGCCAGCTTCTCCTCGTCGACCTGCCCCACCCGCTCCAGCCGCGCCACAAGGCCACGCGTGCGGTCCTCGACCACATCGACCACCCGCGCCTCGATCCCGGCCTCCTCCAGCGCGCGGTCATAGACCCGCGCAATGGCGCGGCGGCGCAGGTCGGGCTTGAACACCTTGCCCACCGCGGTCTTGGGCAGTTCCGGCAGGATCTCGACATGCTTGGGCACCGCCGCGCGTTCGTGGATACGGGCGCGGGCATGGTCCAGCAATTCGGCCGGCGTGACCTCAGCCCCCTGCACCAGTTCCACATAGGCGCAGGGCAGTTCGCCAGCGAAAGCGTCGGGCTGGCCGATGGCGCCAACGAAGCTGACCGCCGGATGGCTCATCAGCGCATCCTCGATCTCGGCGGGATCGATGTTATGGCCGCCCCGGATGATCAGATCCTTGGCCCGCCCGGTGATGAACAGGTAGCCCTCGGCATCGATCCGCCCCAGATCGCCCGTTCGCAGATAGCGATCCTCGGCGAACAGGCCATGGTTCTTGTCCTCTTCGGTATAGGTCGAGCCCTCGAACACCCCCGGATTGGCCACGCAGATCTCGCCCACCTCATCCACGCCACATTCCCGCGTCACCTGCCCCGCGCCGTTGGAATGCAGGATGCGGACATGGGTATGGGGAAACGGCAGCCCGACCGATCCGATCTTTTTCGCGCCGTCGGGCGGATTGACCGACACAAGACAGGTGCATTCCGTCAGCCCATAGCCCTCGACGATCTGCACCCCTGTCGCTTTCTCGAAGCGGTTGAACAACTCTACCGGCAGCGGGGCCGAGCCCGAAAACGCCCCGCGCAGCGAACTGACATCGGCATCCAGCGGCCGCTGCATCAGTGCCGCCAGCGCCGTCGGCACCGTCACCAGATAGGTGCAACGCCAGCGTTCGATCAGCTTCCACAGATTGTCGAACACCCCCTCGCCGCGGTAACCCGCAGGCGTCGGAAACACCACATGCGAGCCCGATGCGATCATCGACATCAGGATCGGATAGGCCGCAAAGACATGGAACAGCGGCAACGGACACATCACCGTATCGGTGGGCTGGAACAGCAGCCGCTTGCCGCACCAGCCGTTGTAGACCATCCCCGACACCTTGTGCTGGGCGACCTTCGGCATCCCCGTGGTGCCCCCGGTATGGAAGAACGCCGCCACGCGATCCTCCTCGGGGTCAGGAAAGCCCAGCCGTTCGGGCTGTTTCGCGATCTCGGCAGCAAAGGACAGCACACGGGCGCTGTGGCGCACCGGGTTCTTCGGCCGGATCAGCGGCACGATCAGGCTTTTCGGCGGCCCGAGATAGCGCAGCAGATCCACCTCGAGCACGGTTTTCACCGAAGGCGCATTGCACAGCGCCAAGGACACCTTCTGCGCCACATCGGTCTTGGGGAAGGCGCGCAGCGTCACCACCACCTTCGCCCGCGTCTCGCGCAGGATGGCGGCGATCTGGTCAGCCTCCAGCAAGGGGTTGATCGGATTCACGATCCCCGCCACCGCACCGCCCAGAAGCGTCACCACCGTCTCGGTCGTATTCGGCAGCACAAAGGCCACCACATCCCGCGGCCCGACGCCAAGGCTGCGAAACAGATTCGCGGCCTGTGTCACCTTGCGGTGCAGATCGCCCCATGTCAGCGTCTCGGCCCGGCTTTTCGGCGCCGACAGCAACTGGAACGTGACCGCGGGCCGATCGCCATGGGCTGCGGCGGCGCGGTCCAGAAAACGGTGCATGGTGCGCGCAACGTCAAGTTCCGCCCATGCGCCTTCGGCCTCGATCGCGCGCAGATCGGCGGCGTTGGCAAAGCTACCCATCTTTCCTCCTCCCGGCCCACGTTTGCCGGGGGCCCCTTATTTGGGAAAACGATGGTCGCTTTTGTCGCGGACAGCAAGCCGGCCCGCCGCAACAAACGCAACGTCAGGACCGATCCGATCAGATCTGCCCGTCGGTGAACTGAAGCCGCGCAAGCCGCGCATAAAGCCCACCCTCGGCCACCAGCGCCTCATGGGTGCCGGTGGCGACGATCCGCCCCTGATCGAACACCACGATCCGGTCGGCGCGCTTTACCGTGGCCAGCCGGTGCGCCACCACCAGCGTGGTGCGGTGATGCGCCATCGCCTCGACCGCGGTCTGCACCGCACGTTCGCTTTCCGCATCCAGCGCCGAGGTCGCCTCGTCCAGCAGCAGGATCTTGGCATCGCGCAGGATCGCACGGGCCAGTGCCACGCGCTGCTTCTGCCCGCCCGACAGCATCACGCCGCGTTCGCCCACATAGGTGTCATAGCCCTGCGGCAGCACGCTCAGGAAATCATGCGCGGCGGCGGCACGGGCGGCCTGTTCCACCTCGGCATCGGTTGCATCAGGCCGGCCGAAGCGGATGTTTTCCCGCGCCGAGGTCGCGAAGATCACCGGGTCTTGCGGCACCAGTGCGATGGCATGGCGAAAGTCGTCGCGCGTCATGTCGCGCAGGTCAATGCCATCGATCTTCACCGCGCCATGCTGCGGATCGTAGAACCGCAGCAGCAGCTGAAGGATCGTGGTCTTGCCCGCGCCCGAAGGCCCGACCAGCGCCACCGTCTCGCCGGGCCGCACCACCAGATCCACCCCGTCCAGCGCCGAAACCTCGGGGCGGGCGGGATAGCGGAAGCGCACGTCCTGAAACGCGATCTCGCCCTTGACGGGCCGCGGCAGCGCCACGGGGCGGGCCGGGTCGCGCACCGGATCGTCAGCCGTCAGCAATTCGTTCAGCCGTTCGGTCGCACCGGCGGCACGTTGAAGCTCGCTCCAGATTTCCGACAGGGCGCCGACCGATCCCGCGACCATCACGGCATAGATCAGGAACTGCACCATCTCGCCCGGCGTCATGTCGCCGGCGCGCACGTCGCGCGCGCCCACCCACAGCACGCCCACGATGCCGGTGAACACCAGAAAGATCACGATCACCGTCATGATCGCCCGCGTCCCGATCCGTTCCTTGGCCGACAGGAACGACCGTTCGGTGACATCGCCAAAGCGCGCCCGCGACTGGCTTTCGTGGGTGAAGGCCTGCACCGTCTGCACCGACAGCAGCGCCTCGGAGGCGTCGCCCGAACTTTGCGCGATCCAGTCCTGATTCTCGCGCGACAGCCGGCGCAGCTTGCGCCCAAGGATCACGATCGGCACCACCACCATCGGCACGATCAAAAGCACAAGCCCCGTCAGCTTGGTCGAGGTGACCAGCAACAGCACCAAGCCGCCAATCAGGATGAGAAGATTTCGCAACGCCACCGAGATCGACGAGCCGATCACCGACAGGATCAGCGTGGTGTCCGTGGTCAGCCGCGACAGCACCTCGCCGGTCATGACGCGTTCGAAGAAGGCGGGGCTCATCCCCATCATCCGGTCGAACAGCGCGCGGCGGATGTCGGCCACCACCCTTTCGCCCAGACGGGTCACAAGGTAGTAGCGAAGCCCGGTTCCCAGCGCCAACGCCGCGGCGATGATCAGCGCGGCGGCGAAATATTCGTCCAGAAGGGCCGCGTTGTTCTCCATGAAGCCGTCGACCACCCGGCGGACCGTCACCGGCAGGATCAGACTGATGACCGCCGTCAGCACCAGCGCCCCCAGCGCACCCAGCGTCATCAACCGATAGGGCTTCAGAAACGGCACAAGGCCCCGCAGCGCGCCCATCTGTCTCGATTTGGGACGATCCTCCAGCTGGGTCGTGGGTTTTCGTGCCATGCGTCCCGTCCTCCTGTTGGTCGGGCGAGGTTTAGGGCGTGACTGCCCGCCCGGCAAGCGCGGGCTTTAACGTTTCGCAAAGCTGTGCAACGCTCGCGCCGCGCACAGCCCGATACGAGGCCCCATGCCACAGTTCTTCACCGCCAGCGACGGCGCCCGCCTTGCCTTCACCGACGAAGGCGCGGGCCTGCCGCTGCTTTGCCTGCCGGGGCTGACCCGCACCGGCGGCGATTTCGATTATGTTGCGCCGCATCTGGCCGGCGTGCGGCTGATCCGGCCCGATTATCGCGGCCGTGGCGCCTCGGACTGGACGGGGGCGGCCAGCTACACCGTCCCGCAAGAGGCGCGCGATGCGCTGGACCTTCTGGACCATCTGGGGGTGGGCAGGGCCGCGATCCTTGGCACCTCGCGCGGGGGGCTGATCGGGATGATGCTGGCCGCGGTGGCCCATGACCGGGTGGCGGGGCTGTGTCTGAACGATGTCGGCCCCGAAATCCACCGCCCGGGGCTTGAGCGAATCTTTGACTATGTCGGCCGCAATCCCACCGCGCGCACGCATCGGGAACTGGCCACCGCCCTGCCCCGGCTGATGACCGGCTTTGCCGATGTGCCGACCGACCGCTGGCTGGCCGAGGCGCGGCTGCATTACCACGAGACGCCCGAGGGCCTGCGCATCACCTATGATCCCGCCCTGCGCGGGGCCTTCCTTGCCGCGTTTCAGGGCAAACCTGTGGACCTCTGGCCGCTGTTCGATGCCTGCGCGGACCTGCCGCTGGCCTTGATCCGGGGGGCCAGTTCGGACCTGTTGTCAGAGGAAACCGCCGCCGAGATGCGCCGCCGCCGCCCCGACATGGTCTTTGCCGACGTGCCGGGCCGCGCCCATATCCCGTTTCTGGACGAACCCGAAAGCCTTGTCGCGATCCGCGACTGGCTGGGGCGGCTGGCATGACCGATATCGCGATGATCCGGGCCGCGGCGGCGCGGCTTCAGGGCCATGTGCGGCGGACACCGCTGCTGTCCTCGGTGTTTCTGGACCGGATCGCCGGACGTCGGGTGCTGGTCAAGGCCGAGTGCCTTCAGCACACCGGCTCGTTCAAGGCGCGCGGCGCGTGGTCGGCCCTGTCGGCGCTGGACCCCGCGACACGGGCGCGGGGGGTGATCGCCTATTCCTCGGGCAATCATGCGCAAGGGGTGGCCCATGCCGCCGGTCTGCATGGCGTGCCCGCGGTGATCGTGATGCCCGCCGACGCGCCAAGGCTGAAGATCGACAATACCCGCGCACTGGGGGCAAGCGTGGTGCTTTATGACCGCATGACCGAGGACCGCGACGCGATCGGCGCGGCGCTTGCCGCCGAACGCGGCCTGACGCTGATCCGGCCGTTCGACGATCCGCTGGTGATCGCCGGTCAGGGCACCGTGGGGCTGGAGATCGCCGAACAGGCCGCAGAGCAGGGCGTGACCCGCGCGGATGTGCTGGTCTGTTGCGGCGGCGGCGGGCTGAGTGCAGGCGTGGCGCTGGCACTTGAGGCGACAGCCCCCGGCCTGCGCGTGCGCACCGCGGAACCCGACGGGTTCGACGACACCGCCCAGAGCCTTGCCGCCGGGCAGATCCTGCGAAACCCGGCGCTGTCGGGGTCGATCTGCGATGCCATCGTGACGCCAGAGCCGGGACGCCTGACCTTCCCGATCCTGTCGCGGCTGTGCGGCCCGGGCCTTGCCGTCAGCGACGACGAGGCGATGGCGGCGATGGCGCTGGCCTTCCTGCGGCTGAAGATCGTGCTGGAACCGGGCGGCGCGGTGGCGCTGGCGGCGGCGCTGTTCCGCCCCGATGCGTTTCAGGACGAGGCGGTGATCTGCGTCGCCTCGGGCGGGAATGTCGATCCACAGCTGTTCGCACAGGCGCTGGCCCGGCTTGCCCCATGACCACCCGCACCCCCTGCCATTCACGCTTCGCGAACGGAAGGCCATGACATGCCAGACAAGGATTTCGGCGATCTGCGCATCCACTACCTCGACGAAGGCGATCCGGCCGGGGCGCCGGTGGTCTTTGCCCATGCGCTGGGATCGGATCTGCGGATCTGGGATGCGGTGATCCCGCTTCTGCCGCAGGGCTTGCGCCTTGTGCGCTACGACCTGCGCGGTCACGGGCAATCCACTGTGCCAGAGCCGCCCTATGCGATGGGGGCGCTGATCCGCGATGCGGAACGGCTGATGGATGCGCTGGCCCTGCACGAGGCGGTGTTTGTCGGCTGCTCGCTGGGGGGGATGATCGCGCAGGGGCTGGCGGTCAAGCGGCTGGATCTGATCCGCGGGCTGGTGCTGTGTGGCACCGCGGCCAAGATCGCCACCGCCGAGATCTGGCAGGACCGCATCGATCAGGTGCGCAGCTATGGCCTTGAATCGCTGGCCGATGCCACGATGCAACGCTGGTTTCCGCCCGCGGTCCGTGCCGCCCCCAAGGGCCAGCTTTGGCGCGAACGCTTTGTCGCGGGCGATCCCGAGGGCTATGCCGGCTGCGCGGCGGCGCTTGCGGGCACCGATTTCTACACCCCCACATCGGGTCTGACGCTGCCCACGCTGGCCATTGCCGGAACCGAGGACGGCACCACGCCCCCCGATCTGGTGCGCGAGACCGCGGCCCTGATCAAGGGCAGCCGGTTCCAGATGATCCGGGGCGCGGGCCATGTGACCGCCATCGACAAACCGGCCGAGACCGCGGCCGCGATAACCGCCTTTCTGGAACAGATCGGCCATGTCTGACTTTCTGCTGATCCATGGATCGTGCCACGGCGCATGGTGCTGGCGCGACGTGATCCCCCATCTTCAGGCCGCCGGGCACCGCGCCCGCGCGATCGACCTGCCCTCGCATGGCGCGGACCCGACACCGATTTCAGACGTGACGCTGGACCTTTATGCCCGCGCGATCCTTGCCGCGATCGAGACGCCGGTGACGCTGGTAGGCCATTCGATGGCGGGCTATCCGATCTCGGCCGCGGCCGAGACGGCGCCGGACAGGATCGCCCGGCTGGTCTATCTTTGCGCCTATGCGCCGAAAGACGGGCTGTCGCTGGCCGAGATGCGCCGCGCCGGCCCCGGCCAGCCGCTGCGCGATGCGATCCGTGTGGCGCCCGACCGGCAAAGCTTTACCTTCGATCCGGCCCTGACCGACGACCGGCTGTATCACGACTGCCCCCCCGAGGCCCGCGCCTTCGCCGCCACCCGGCTGGGGCCACAGCCGATCCTGCCGCAGGAACAGCCCATCACCCTGACCGACCGCTATCGATCGGTCCCGCGGCACTACATCCGCTGCCTGCAAGATCGCGCGATCCCGCCCGACTATCAGCAGACCATGACCGAAGGCTGGTCTGAGGGCACCGTCAGCACCCTTGACGCCTCGCATTCGCCATTCTTCGCCTGCCCCGAGACCTTGGCAAAACGTCTCATCGCGGTGGCGGCAAATCCGCTTTCCTGCGCCCCGGCGCGCGGCTAGGGTCCGCGCGTCTCTTGACGCGGACCCCATATGACGAACCCACGGCTTGCCCTTGCCTTCATCCTGATCACCGTCACGCTGGACGCCATCGGCATCGGGCTGATCTTTCCCGTCCTGCCCGAGCTGATCCTTGAGGTGACGGGCCGCCCCCTGTCCGAGGCGGCGATCTGGGGCGGGCTGCTGTCGGCCTCGTTCGCGGTCATGCAGTTCCTGTTCGGGCCCACCATCGGAAGCCTGTCCGACCGCTTCGGGCGCCGGCCGATCCTGCTGGGCTCGCTGGTCATCATGTCGGGCACTTACCTTGCCATGGCGCTGGCGCCGACAATCTGGATGCTGCTGGCGGCGCGGATCGTGGCAGGCATCGTCTCGGCCACTTATGCCACGGCATCAGCCTTCATCGCCGACGTGACCCCGCCCGAGGACCGCGCCAAACGGTTCGCGCTGATCGGGGCGGGCTTTGGCATCGGCTTCGTGCTGGGGCCGGCGATGGGGGGGCTGCTGGCGGGTCTGGACATCCGCGCGCCGTTCCATGCCGCGGCGCTGATGGCGGTGTTGAACCTGACGCTGGGCTGGTTCATCCTGCCCGAGACGGTGACGGATGCCACGCGCCGCACCTTTTCGCTGCGTCGCGCCAATCCCCTTGGCGCGTTCCGGGCGGTGGCACATCTGCCGGGGCTGCGCCGGTCGCTGCTGGTGTTCCTGATCCTTGGCATTGCGATGAACGTCTATCCGGCGGTCTGGGCCTGGTATGGCCATGCCCGCTTCGACTGGAGCGCCACGATGATCGGCGCCTCGCTTGCGCTTTACGGCATCAGCTTTGCGGTGGGTCAGGTGGCCCTGGTCGGCCCGGCGATCCGGCGCTTTGGCGAACATCGCACCGCCTTCTGGGGGATCTGGGTCGATATCACCACGCTGGCGGGATTTGCCTTCCTGACCTCGGGACTGGGGGCGCTGCTGTTGATCCCGGTCACCGCATTGGGGGGCGTGGTCACGCCGGCGCTTCAATCCATCCTGTCGCGCGGCACCACGCCGGATGCGCAAGGAGAGCTTCAGGGCCTGCTGGCGTCATTGAACGCGATCGCGATGATCGTCTCGCCGCTGATGATGACGGCAACCTTCCGGCTGTTCACCCATGAGGGCGCCGCGGTCCAGTTCCCCGGTGCGCCGTTCCTTCTGGCCTCGGCGCTGATGGTGGGCGCGCTTGTGCTGCATCTGGGCGGGCGGCGCACCAACGCCTGACAGGGCCGCGCGCGGGCGGGGCGCGCGCGGGACGGCCCCACCCGCGCCGCCCGGTCAGGTGAAATCCACCTTGGCCACAAGGCTCAGATCCGACAGCGCCGCCAGATCGCCCGCCGCGATGGCCAGCGGGAACGGCACATCCAGCGCAAGCCCCGCGGCATCGTTCAGGTTCAACCCCATCGTGTCGCTGAAGCCCAGCGCCAGATCGGTGCCGTTCACCGTCACCGTATAGGCCGCCGGATCGCCGGCGACACGGGCCAGAACCGTCACCGCGCCCAGCGCCGGGTTCAGCCCTTGCGCGAAATAGGGCAGCCGCCCGGACGGGATCGTGACATTCGCGCTGCCGGTGGCTTTCAACTGGTGCCAGGCGTCGAATGCGTCGCGGCGGATGTCCATGACCAGATGCAGCCCGGACCGGGACAGGCCCTGTGCGATCTCTTGCAGCTTCTCGGCCAGCGAGGTCTGCGCCAGCCCCCGCAGGCTGCTGCCGCCCTCGCGCGCGGTATAGCGGACATGCAGGATCACATCCGAGATGGTGGAATAATCGAACTGCCGGATCACATCGGGCAGATCCAGCCGCCAGCTTCCCACCGCGCCGGTGCCCTCGAACGGCAGATAGCGGTCATCGCGGAAGTCAAGGTCGAACAGGCCCGCATCGTTCTGCCCCGACGAGGTCGCCACCGATTGCGCCGCCCCCACGTTATAGACAAAGCGCGGATCGTTGCCGGGGGCTTCCTCGTATTCCTCTTTCGGCGTGGCGGCACCTGCGGCTTTGGCGGTGCTGGCGCGGTAGCGGTTCGAAACCTGCGTCAGCCGCGCGCTGACCGAGGCATAGGGCCCCGCCACGCAGGGGATCGACACCGAGACCGCGCGGATGCGGCGGAAATACTGCCCCGGATGGTCAAGGTCGAACAGCGCCTCGGGCAGATCGAACAGGCAAGATCCGGTGGTGGTCAACCGTGCCAGCGCAAGCGGATCAAGCCTGCGCAACGAGACATGCTTGGTCAGTTCATATTCGCGCCGGTTCTGTTCAAGATAGCGCGCTTCCATCCGCTTGATGTCGTGGAGCAGCTTGTTGGTCGATTGCAGACCCTTTCTGCGGCTGTCCCAATAGCCGAAGGACAGGAAACTTTCGCCAGAGCCAAGTTCGTGGCGATAGCACTGTTCGGCCTTGCGGGCGGTGTCGAAGGCCAGTTTGTAGGCGCGGTAATAGACCTGCGTGATCTCGTTCGCCATCCACTGGTAAAGCTGGCCGTTGGTGTATTGCTCGGACATGGTTTTCGACAGCGCCTCGGCATTGCCGGTCTGGATGTCATGCACATCCAGATCGCGGGCCACGATCTCGCGGCGCAGACCGGCCGCAACGATCTGCTGATCGATCTGCGCCAGATCGCGACCGCTCAGCCGCCGTTGCAACTGCGCATCATCCCAGCGCCGGTCGAAACCCGCCAGCGTGGTGGCGCGGGTGGCCTGATAGCTGGACAGGCCGCTGACCATCGCCAGAACCGTGGCCGCGGCATCTGCGACCTGCGCCAGCGTGCTGCCGCCAAAGGTGGCATGAACCGCAGGCGAACCGCCCGCCCCATGCCCGCCAATCGAGAAATCGGGGATGATGCCCAGCACAGCGCCCGTCGCCCGCACGATCTGCGCCGCGGTCTGATAGTCCTGCGCCTCGCGCAGCTTGTCCAGACTGAGCGCCTCGTTGGCGTTGATCATCTCGAAGGCGGCATAGAACGCCTGCCGTTCCGCCGTCACCTCGCGCGTGCGTTCCAGAACCGCGATCTGTTCGTCGGCGGCGTCGATCTCCATCACCTTCAGGTCGCGTTGCGCTTTCAGCAGCTTCACCTCAAGATCGTTGCGCAGCAGGGCCAGCGCCTCGGCATCCTTGTTTTCCAGCGCCGACAGCAGCGCCTGACCCAGCGCCCGCACCTCTTGCGCCAGTTCGGCGGCGCGTGCCGCCATCACGCGGAACCGATAGGGTGGCAGCGGCGCCGCCAGCCCCCCCAGAACCGAGCCGAGATCGATCCCCGCCGCCGCCGCGCGCACCAGCATTCCCGGATCGATCGGCGGTGCGAACAGCGCCAGCACACGTTCGACCCCGTCGATGTTCTGGCTGTTGCGGATCTTGAACAGCCGGTCGGCCACCGTGTCCCAATAGGCCAGCGCCTTGTCGTTCGGCGGGATGCAGAAATACAGGCTGGTCAGCGTGACCGGCGGCGGCGGCAGTTCGTCCCCGCCTTCGGGCAGCGCGGACAGATCCGGCAGCACGTTTTCCAGATCGACCAGCGCATTGCCGAAAGCGTCCAGATCCGCCGACAACTGGCTGTAGGTCATCGGCGTGACCTCGACCGGGGGCGGCACGGTGGCGGGTTTGGGGCCAAGCAGCTTGTCGGCCAGTTGATAAAGCTGGATCGCCTGAGTGATCGTTTCCATCGTGTCCTGACGGAACAGGTGGTCCCCCCAGTCGATCAGCGTGCCGATGTAATTCATCACCACCGTGCGCTGGTAGGCCACGGTGCGAAAGCGTGCCACAACATGCGGCCGGAACGGCTTTTCGCGCCACTGGCTGACCGCAAATTCAAGGTCATGCCGCTCGGCCGAATTCGGGTCGGCAAGATTGGTCAGGATCGTGTCGATCCGTTGCGCAAGGTAATCGGCATCCGCGGTCTGGAAGAACGGCTTGGTCACCCAGTATTTCTGTGGCGCGTCGCCCGGCAGCGTGCCGGTCGGATCGAAGATGCGGTGATACCACGTCATCGCCTCTTCGAACCGCTGCTCCGAGGCCAGCCTGCGCGCGATCATCAACGGCGCATGGAAGAACAGCTCCCAGTTGTAGGGGCTGTAGGCGCCGTCCGCGCTGAAATCGACATCTTCGACCGGATAGGGCCGGGCAACCAGCCCGGTCGGGGCGAACTCGGTCGCGAAGTCAAAGGATGTGACCTGCAACTGCTGGCCCCGTTTCATCATCGCCCCCACGCCCGACGTATTCAGCGTCTTGCGCAACGGACAGATCAGCGGGTGGTAAAGGTTGGCGAACTTTTCGCCATAGTCCAGCGATTGATAGACGGTCAGTTCATCCATCAGATGGATGAAATCGGGATCGGCCAGAAAATCCTCCCAGACATCGGCCGGATCGGGCGCAGGTGTCACGGTCAGGATCGCAAGGTATTTCCGCACCAAGGCCAGCAGGTCGCGCAGGAACTGAAGGAAATCCGACGCGGTGCGCCGGGTCGCATCCACCGGATCGGCCGAATAAAGCCCGGGCACAACGACATAGGCCGAGGTGCTGTTTTCAAGGAAATACGGCAGCCAGGTGCCAAGAGGCAGCTTCACATGCCGGCTGTAGGCCACTGAAGTGACACCCTGCGATTGCAGCCACCACAGTTGCAGAAGGGTGTAAACCAGATCCAGCCCAGTGAACTGGTGCGGATGCGTGACGCGGAAGGTTCCCGGCGTTCTGGTCAGCCGGGGAACAAAGCTCCAAGGCGTCAGCACGTTGCGGATTGCCAGCGTGTCGTCCTTGTCCCAGCCCGCTTCCAGATAGCGTTGCTTGCGCAGGCAGGTATCCTTGTAGTCGGGATAGAAGTCAGGCATCCAGAAGCTGACATTCGAGGCGACCTCGGGATAGCCCTTGCAGCCGGCGACGTTGAAGATGCCCCGGGTCTGGTGGGCCGGTTCGTCGCCATCCTCGGTGGTGACGAACACGAAGATCTGGTCGGACAGTTCGCTGTAGATCAGGTTCAGCCGGGACGCGTCCAGTTCGGCGCGGTCGGTGGTGTAGGCCGCAGGCGAGACCACCGCATCCTGCGAGATCTTCTTGGGCTTCCACAGCCCGCCCGCACATTCGCTAAGCGCCATCTGGATGCGCAACCGAGACGCCGGATGCTGCATCGGGCCGCTGCTGGGCGAGCCAGAGACCGCAGGCGTCGTCACCTCGGCGTCGGGGTCGGTTTCCTCGGCGATCACCGGCCAAGCGAGGGTCAGCCGGCCATTGCGCACAAAGGCCAGCAGATTGTCCGAGGAGATATCAAGCTCCACCAGCCGCCAGGGCGTCCAGTAGCGTTCCTTCTCGAAGGTGCGGTGATAATATTGCGCCGGATCGCCGCCCTTGGTGCGGGCAAAGACATGCATCACCAGGATGTCGGTCTGATAGAAGACCGCCACCACCTCAAGAAAACCGATGTCGTCCAGACGCTCCATATAGCGGATGAACGCATCTTCGGTGGTGATTTCGGTCACCTCGTTCTGAAGCAGTTCCTGTTCCAGCGCGACGAACAGTTCGGACTTGTCGTCCAGAAGTTCCGGCTCGATCCAGCTTTCCGGATAGACCCAGACCTTGCGGTTGGCCTCCCACACCCGATAGTTGCGCATCCAGACCCATTGCTGCCAACCGGGATCGGCGCTGTCGGCGGCGGCCCGGGGTTCAAACCTCATCCGGCTGCGCTCGACAAAGGTCTGGATCGTGCCATGCGCCTGCACGATGCGCGAGGACGGCATCTTCGCCTCCATCTCCACATCAATCAGGAAATGGTCGTAAAGGTCTGTGGGCGTAGCAAATTCCGCACGCTCGGCCAGCAGGAAGGCCACCAGCGCATCGCGCTTGCGGCCACGGATCGCGTTGGTGATCTCGGCCAGTGTGGTCAGCCAGATCGCATCGTCATGCCGCGCCTTCAGCGCGATGCGCAGGCGTGCGGTCTCGGCCGGGCCGACGCCGGGCTGGCACAGCGCCACCGCATCAGCCGGGGGCAGCGTCAGCTTGCGCAGATCGGCCAGTGCGGCGGCGAACCTTTCCCATGTCGCGGGGGCGCGCCAGGCGGTCAGGTCGGGCACCGAAAAGCCGAAATGGGCATCCAGCGCATCCAGTTCGGCGCGGTCGCGCCCGGTCAGCAGCGCCAGCCTGTCCAGCCAATCGGCCCGCGTCGGCACGGCCCCCGGCAGCAGCAGCGCCAGCGTATCGCGCAGCGTGATATCGGCGGTGCTGTCGGCCGGGTCGGCGGTCGGCGGCCAGACCGCGAACAGCGCCACCGCACGGATCAGACCTTCCCAATCCGTTTGCGTGATCGCGGCATGGCCCGCGTCATGGGGCAGCGCATCAAGCCGCGGCCAGCCAAGATCGGCGCCATGGGCCAGCATCCAGTCAAGATCCGCCGGCAACAACGGCAGCGCCGCCGCCAAGGGCAAAAGCTTGTGCAACAGCCGCAACGCGCCGGCCTGATCGGGGAAGGCAGCGGCACTGACCGCGGGCGGCACCGCCGGATCGCCCGCGGTGTCGATCAAGGCGTTGTCGGTCAGAACCTGCGCCAGCAGCGGCGTCTGCGGGCCGGGCTGGATCAGCCGGGCATGGGCCAGCACGATGGCAACCAGATCGGGCTCTTGCCGGAATGCGGCCGAGAGCACCTCGGTCAGGGTTTCGGCCTTGGCGCGGGCGTGCAGATGGGCGGCGATGTCCGACAGCAGCCGCTCGGCCATGGCCTGCCGCGCAGCTTCCAGCGCAGCCGGGGCCGCGGCGGCCACCGCCGCCTGCGTCGCGGCCAGCGCCGTGGTGTCGAAGGCCCCGCCCAGCAGTGCCGCCAGCGTCGCCGCAGCATCCGGGTCGGGCGGCGAGATCCATCCCGCGTCATACATCCGCAGCACCGTGGCTGCACCCGCCTCGCCCAGATCGGGCAGCCGAAGCAGCGCCTCGCGGATCGGGGCGCGCAGTTCGTCCGCCGTCATCCCGGCATCAAAGGCCGATCGGGTGGCGGCAAAGGCGGTCTGGCTTGCGGCCTGAAGATCAGTCAGGATCTGGGCGATCCGGTCGTCGGCAATGGCCTTTACCGCCAGATCGGCGCCGGAATGGTCCAGCATCCAGCCGATGTCGGCGATCTTCACCACGCCGTTGCGGGCAATCTGCACCCGGTCGATGAAATCAAGCATAGCGGCCGGCCCGGTGAACGGATCGACGCCTGTCCGGTCGATCATGGTCAGCAGATCAGCCGGCGACAGCTTCAACCGCGCCAGCAGCCGCGAGGCGCCATACAGCCGGCTGAGATTGGCAAAGTTCAGCCCATCGTCGGTCAGGCCCGCGCGCAGGCGTTCGAAGCCGTCGGCCGTCAGCTTCAGGATCGCGGTCAGCGGCTCGGCCAGTGCCGACAGCGTGCCTGCCCCGGCGGCCACCGTCTCGGGGCGCAGGCCCTCGGTCACGGTTCCCAAAAGCGACTTGTCAAGAAAGGTGCGGTGATGGAACGACAGCGGCGCCGGGCCGGTCATCTGCTGATGCGGGATGCGGCCGAAACAGGCGACAAGCTCGTCCACCGTCAGCCCGATCCGCTGCGCAAGGGTTGCAAGCTGCGCCAGCGCCACAAGTTTCGCGCCATCCAGCGCCACGCCGCCGATTGCGGGATCGCTCAGCGCCGCGTCAAGGGGGACATCGCCCCAGCCGGTCGCGCGTTGCAGGCGCAGGAAGCGGTGCACCCGGTCCAGCAGCGGCAGATCAAGCCCCGCCACCTCTTTCTGGGCCAGATCGCAGCCCAGATCGAGATGGCGGATGAAATGGCGGTTGTCCGGGTCGATGAAGCCCAGTTGCAGCAGTCGGTCAAGAGCCGCATAATCAAGGCCCGTCTTTTCAAGGAAGGTCGCGACCACGGTCATGTGCGCCACCACCTGAGCCGCCGGGATGGCCCAGATCGCGGACTGCCCCGCCGCCGTCGCTGCCGGCGTGTCGATCAGTGCCCGCAGCGACTCGATCAGGCCCAGCCGCTGCGCCGCGATGGCCAGCGCCGAGGGGCCGGCCGCGGATGAGAAATGCGCCATCAGATCGGCCCGGTCGATACCGAACCGGTCGAAATAGGCGCTGGCCTCGACGTGATCCAGATCGAACGGCAGGGCAAAGGCATACTGCGCGGCTTTCAGCGCGGCATAGGCGGCTGTGTTGACATGTTCAGGCGCCGCGGCCAGTTCCGCGGCGCTTGCGCGGGTCTGCCGGGTGCGGAACACCCGCCACGCATTGGCGCCGGTGCTGACAAGCCGCGCCGTCAGCGCCGGGTCGCGCAGGATCAGCGCCCCGCTGGCATCGGCCGGCTGCACGATGGCCGCATCCGAGATCCGCCATCCGGCCGCGCGCAACGTGGCCAGCAGCGCCGCCGGCGCCGGCGCGGGGGCCGCCACCGCGCCATTGTGGACGACCCCCGGATCGGGGGCGATCTCGGCTTCAAGGATCTCGCAGACCAGATCGATATAGGGCAGCGGTGTTTCGGCATTGGCGCAGTCAAGATCGAGATCGGCAATCTCGGGGCGGCGGGCGAACAGGTTTTCGCGCGCAAGATTGACCGGGGCGGGCGGAACCTGCGTCAGGTCCACCATGCCGCGACGGCCCAGAAACTCCAGCAGTTCAACCAGATAGGCCGCCGGCGACCAGACCGAGCGGCAGTGCCCGCACTGGCAGCCGTCGGTGGCCAGAAACAGCGAGGCCACATTGGGAAAGCCGGGCGCAGTCGCAGCCGTCAGCGCATCGACCGACGTCGAGGGCGCCGCCGCCGGCCCCGCCGCCACCAGATCGCGCGCCTCGCCGGCGATCATCAGCGCCGCGGTATGGCTGGCCTCGGCGCGGGCATAGGTGGCCCGCGCCTCGGCTTCGGTCAGCCCGGCCTTGGGGGCCAGTTCGGTCAGAAACCGGCCCCGGCCGATGCGCAGGATGTCGGCCGCGCTGCGCAGCCGCGCCGCAACCAGCGCCTCGGCCCGGTCAAGGTCGGGGGCAAGGCGCAGCACCCGTTGCAGCGACTTCATTTCGGCCAGAAGCTGTCGGTCGGCGGGCGAGTCAAGCCGGGCGTCCGCGAACACCCGGTCCAGATTGCTGCGCCGAAGGTCGAAATCCCGAACCGTATTCAGCACATGCCGGGCGCGGGCGGCATCGCGCACGGGGGGCTGCGCCTCGTCCAGCCGGGCACGGAAGGCCGCGGTCGGGTGGCGGGCACGCACCGAGCGCATGACCCGCCGGCTGTGCCGATCCAGCGCGCGGGCGCCAAGATCGGGGGCGGCCTTCTTCACCGCCTCGCGCAGCGCCGGTTCGGTCAGTCCGGCAAGGGCCGCCTCGGGGGGGGCGCCGCGCAGGCCCGCCGCTTCGGCAAGACCGGCGCGAGCGATCCCGCTGGCCAGCAAAGAGCCGCGAAGCCGCCCCGCCCCTGCCCCACCCCTGCCGGGCACCGGACCGGGGGCGCGTGTCAGCGCGTCAAGGTCAAGCAATTCGCCCGACAGGAACCGTTGCAACACCCCCGGCAGATCGCGCTGCGGCGTGTTCAGCAGCGCCTCGATACGGGCCGCATTCTGCGGGGTCAGCAGTTTTTCCGCCAGTTCGGCACAGGCCCTGCGGCGGATCTCGTCAAGTTCCCTGGCCGCGCCGGGGGCCAGCGCCTCAAGCCGGGCCAGCATCTCGGGCAGCTTGCGCGTCGCGGCGGCGGGAATGATCGCTTCGTCGGTGGCGCTGTGGATCGCGGCCTTGATCCGGTCGGCCGGCAGCAATGCCGCTTCAAGCATCAGGCTGCGCGTGTCGTCGTTGATGCCGATCCTGAAGCGCACCGGCCGCAGCGGCGCAGGTGTGGAATGAACCAGCGCATTCGTCCGCAGCAGGCCATAGACCAGCGCGGGATCGGTGCCCAGCATGGCGCCCAGCCGGTGCGCCACGGCGAAAACCTCGATCCGGTCGGCGCGCGGACCCGAGCCGTTGGCAAGAAAGGTCACGTCGCGATGGGTGCGGTTTTCGGCCAGATCGGCGGGGCCGAGGCTGCCAAGATGCGGTGCCAGATCGCGGGCCAGCGCCTCGAACTCGGTCAGGGCGGGCTTCGGGGCTTCGGTCAGCCGGATGTCGTGGCGGGTCTCGGGGCCGGCGGCGAACAGGATCAACTCGGGGGCGGGGTCGTGCAGCAGACGTTTGCCGGTGGCATCGAACACCCGCACCACCAGATCCGCCGCGGCCTTGCCCCCACGCCCGGGACCGGCGGCGGAATAGCCGATGGCATAGTGGCCGTCCCGGCCCGCCACCGTCTCGCCCAGAAGCCGTTCGGCGCGCAGGTCGCGGTCATGGGCGCGCACCACGACGCCGCTGGCCGCGCGCCTGTCCGGCCCGGTGATCCGGCCATGCACGCTGCGACCGCCCGCAGGGTCGCGGCCATCCGCGGCCAGAAGGGGCAGCAGGCGCAGCCCCTCGGCCGGGTCGCCCGGCTTCCACAGGAAGGGCGGATCAAGACGCAGCGCCATGCCCTGACGGGTGACACGCAGATCCAGCACCTTGCGCTGCTTTCGGACCAGCTCGGCCGCAGCCGCGGAAAAGACAAGGGTGAAGCTGCCGCCGCGGTCCACCGGCCCCGAGGCCAGGGGCCGGGCGATCTCGCCCGAGGCATCCCAGGCCTCGACGATGGCGCCCGAGAAACCTCTGACAGTCGATACGGTCACCAGAAAGCCCGACAGCAGGAAAGACATGATCCCTGATCCTTTTCCAAACGCTCGGCCGCCCGGCGCCGGGCGGGTCAATAGGCGTAACAAACCTCTTCGATGGTGTCGTAATAGCCGTCGGCAGTGCAGACCTGCGCGGCGGGGTCTTCGGAATAGCTGGCCATCGGCGTCTCGTCCGGCATTTCAAGGGGCTCGTCCACGGTCGGGCCTGTCGGGGCGGTCGGCTCCCACGGGAAGGGGACAATCAGGATCGGGGGTTCCATCGACGGGCCTGACGACAGCGCCTCGGGGCTGCCGGCTGCGGGTCGACCGACCGACAGCATCAGTTCGGGCGTCGCGCGCACCCCCGCCACCATCGTCACGTCAATGCCCTGAATGACAATCTGGTTCGTGGCAGCACCCGTGCGGGTGAAAAGCCCGGTCGCCAGATTGATCTCACCTGCGCCGACCGAATGAACGGTGCCGGACATGCGCTGCCATGCGGTCATCGGCCCGATGACCGTGGGGGTCTGGAACGCGCCCGCCGCCCGTTCGGGGATCAGAAGGACGTTGGGCGTCTGGCTGCCGGTCAGGCCGGTGCGCAACAGCACCTGCGCGTCCGAGGCCGTGGCCAGCCCCGACGGGCCGGCATAGATGGTGCCGCCCCGCCCCAGCGTCTGGGTGCTGACCATCGCGGCGGTGTTCTCGGCGGTCGACAGATGCACCAGATTGTTGCCCGTCCGCGTCGCAACCGCGGCCGCGGCCTGTTCCGATCCGCGGATCACCTGAACGGCATCGTCACCGGCGACGGCCGCACCTTCGGCCACCGTCAACACCCGCCCCGACTGCACAATCGCACTTGACCCCAGCGAGCCCACGACGCTGATCCCCGCATCGGTCAGGTTCGCGGCGGTCCGGCTCATCCCGACTTCCTGAAGCCCTTGCGACGTCAGCGTATCCACCGGCGCGCCGTTCCACATCGTGCGGGCGCCCGACACCGTCACATCGGCGCCATGCGCAGTGACGAACACGCCAGCCGCCGCCAGCGGGATGCCGACGCCGATCTCGGACGAGGCAACCCCCGCCGCAACCAGCGCGCCCCCCGCCACGGTTTCCAGCGCACCGCCCACCATCTTGACCCCGCCCCAGAAGCGGTCCCAGCCGCCAAGACCGGCTGGATCGCTGATCCTGACCGGATTGCCCGAGGCATATTGGTAATCGTTGACCCCATCGGCCAGCCCCGCCGGGTCAGGCTTCAGGAACCGCCCAAGCCATGGCGCGTAATAGCGTGCGGCATGACAGGACAGGCCGCTTTCCTCGTCACGCTCCATCCCGCTGTAGCGGTGACGCCGCTCGGCCACCGGCAGCGTGGTTCCGGTGGCCCGATAGGCGGTGGTGCCGAAGGGGTGGAATTCCTCATAGCCCAGAAGCCGCTCGGCGCTGTCCAGTTCCAGCCCGACCGAACCCAGATGCGAGGCGATCTGAAACCGCGTGACACGCGCGGGCGTGCCGTCATCCACCCCGTTGCGCAGATCGATCATCGCCACCCGCGCAAGATCGTCCATCACCATCAGGCTGCGGCGCTCAAGTCCCGCGGTGGCACCCGAATGGCTGCGAAAGATCTCGATCCCGCCCAGATACAGCCGCTCGGCCTTGCGGGTGGGAACGGCGGCGCCGGCCGCGGCATTGTCGGTCACCTTGCGGATGCGGTGGCCGTCGTGGTCATGGACATACCATGTCGTCTCGGGCGTGCCTGCGGCCACCACCTGCCTTGCACTGGCGCGCAACTCGTCGCGGTGGCTGTAGACCATCAGCGGCAGATGCGGCATCGCCCGGATGAACCCATGCGCCGGGTGATGATCGCAAGGATAGACATCGGCGCCGATCTCGGTCCGGATCAGGCGGTTGGTCGCGGCCTCGTAGACATGGTTGCGGGTGTAGCTGCCCCCGGTGGCAGTATGGGCCAGGCTGAGCAGGTTGCCCACCGGATCGTGGCGATAGCGTTGCACATAGCCCCGCCACGCCATCGCATCGCCCGGCGCATGCAAAAGCGTCTGCGCGCCATCGTCCCAGTTGTCGAGCGCGCCGAACCCGTTGGCGGTCTGGCCGGCATGTTCGCGCCCCTCGGCCCGGATCAGCCGGTAAAGCGCATCATAGCCGTAGCGCGACAGGGCCACCACGCGGGCATTGTCGAAATAGACCACCGGCTGGGCACGATCTTCCTGATGGGTCAGATTGCCCACGCAGTCATGGGTATAGGCCAGATCCTGCACCCGCACCCCGGCCGAGGTGGTGCTTGTGATCCCGATCAGCCGGAAGGTCAGAGGATCGTAGCGATAATCCGTGCGGGTGCCGTTGCCCAGCTCGATCGCCAGCCGCTGACCACGGGCATCGTGGCGGGTCGCGCGCACCACGGTTTCAGGCACTCCGCCTGCCGGGGTCACCACCACCCGGGTCAGAAGGTTGGCCTCGGAATAGAAGCGTTCGGTCACGCTGCCGTCGGCGGCGGTGATGCGCACCAGCCGGCCCAGCGCGTCATGGTCGTGCCGCGTCACATGGGTTTCGGCCTCCAGCGGGGCGAACAGATCGCCGGACCAGTTGACCGTGGCGCGATAGTCGCGGGCAAAGCGGCGCGTGCTTTCGATCAGGTTGCCCTTGCCGTCGAAGCGGCGCCATTCCTCGAGCCCGCCGGTATCCCAGCGCCGCGCCATCCGGCCGCGCAGCCCGTGGCGGCGGTCATCGGGCAAGCCTTCGCCATAGTCGGCGCGCATCACCACATGATCAAGCGGCACCGGCCCGTCGCCGCCGAGCACATGCTGGCTGACCGGGCGCTGCATCGCGTCATAGCCGAACCGCAGTTCGTGCCCGCGTTCATCCCATTTCACCAGCGGGTTGCCGGTGACGGTCTGAAGCACCCAGCGCCGGCCCGAATCCATGTTCTGCTGCACCAGTCGGCGCCCGATCATGTCGTGACCCCAGGCGACGGGGCGGTTGCCGCGGGCGTCCAGAACCTCATGCACGTTGCCTTCGACATCGCGCAGGATCGTGGTGGCGAACAGAACCGCGCCCCCTCCTGCGTCGAACCCGGCGTGATCCAGCGCCAGAACCGGCCGCGCGAGCGAATCCAGCAGGACCGTCGCCGGCGTGTCGGCATAGCTCAGCGCGGCGGCGGCGGCCTCGGCTTCGCGCAGGGGGTCGCGGCCCTGAGCCAGCAACTGCGCATCGATGCGACGAGCGATGCGGTCGTCATGCCAGCGCGATGCCGCCACCCTGTCGCCGGGATCGAACCGCGTGACCGACCAGGGATCGAAACGGGTGGCCAGATGGGTGCCATCGGGCAGGTCGGTGCGCAAAAGCCGGCCCAGCGGATCATAGGTCAGAGTGGCGCTGACCCCGGTGGCCACCAGTTCGGGCAGGGATTCGTACGCAGGCGAGACGGCGAAATAGGGCTGATATTCGCGGATCGGCTTTGCCTTGTTGTTCAACACCGTCCGGCCCGTGCCCACCCAGCGCAGCCGGGGGGGCACCTGCGCGGCGGTGTCGATGGCCAGAACCGTGACGCTGCCATCGGGGTTCAGAGCGGCAGTCTGCGCCGGGCCCGGCTCGGCCTGGGTCTTGGTCATCGCCAATGCGCCCGAGCCGTCGGTATAGTCGAAACTGAGATGCAAGGGCGCGGCGGGATCGTCGGCATGATGGCGGGTGCGCACGATCTTTGCCGCCACCGCCGGGCGCCCGTTCAGCCGGAAGGCGTGCAGGTCATAGACAAAGCGCATCGTCGCCTGACGCAGAAGCTGACGGGCGATGGGTTCCATCACCTGCGAATCCGTCGCGGCCAGAAAGTCCGCCACAAGGGCGGCATCGGCGCCGCTGTCGGCGCCGTGCCCGGCCAGATCGTCGGCCGGCTCCAGTTCCGCCAGCCCGTCGCCGTCCAGATCCTTGCCAAGAAACGCCTGCGCCGTCACCAGCGCCAGTTCGTCAAACACGATCCCGGATATGTTGTCGTTCGGATCGCGCAGCCGGGTCGGCGCCATGGCGCGGAAATCGAACGCCTCGGCCAGAACCCGGTTGCCGGCAGCATCGGTGACCGATCCGAGCAGCAGGAAATAATCCTTGTGATAGGCGACCCGCGTTTCGGCACCGAACGGATCGACATGGCCGCGTGGCCGCAGGAACCGGGCGCGGGCCTCGGCAAGCCCCTCGCCGGGATCAAGATAGCGCAGATGGCCCGAGGGAACCCACCAGTCGGCGTCGCCGTCGTGGTGAAGGTAGCCCGCCGCCTGCATCCGCGCCTCGGTCGCGGGGCCTGCGGGCAGGCGCGGGCCAAACAGCGCCGTCAAAAGCGCAGGCGTCAGCGCCTTGGTCAGCGACTGACAGACCAGCCCATGCGCCGCGATCTGCCCCCACGGCAGGGCCGCCTGCAACCCCGCGTCATAATAAAGGCTGACCGAATGTTCGATCCGGCGCCGTTCGACCCCGCCGGCGGGTGCTGCGTCATAGGCGATCAGGGCCGAGCGCGCATCGCCAAGAACGCCGCGCAACTCGTCTTGCGTGAACAGGTGGGCGGCGGGAAACAGGCCGGTGATCTCAAAGCGTTCGACCTCGACCGGCAGCCGGGTGCGCCAATGCGCGGGGGTGTCGATGTCGTTGGAAAACCGCGTGCGGGCCACGGTGATCCATGTGCGGGTCTGGCTTGCCTCGGCGCGGTCGATGGCACCCGAAAAGGCAAGATCCAGCGCGGCCGGATCGTCAAAGCCGGAAAAATCGCTGACGCTGGCAGAGATCGCATCCGCAGCCACCGCCGCGGCCACCGGGTCGCGACCATAGCTGATCTGCGCCGCTTCCAGCACATTGCCCAGATCGTCGATTTCCAGATTGATCGCATGGTCGATGCGCGGATCAACGGGGTTGCGTTCGTAATGCAGGCTGATCGCTTCATCCTCGACCACGACGAACACCGCATGGCGGTTCGGCCCGCGCGGCTGCAAAAGCTGAACGTGGCAACTGTGGGTATCGACGCTGAACGGAAGCATCTGCCGGCGCAGATCCTCAGCCGAGCCCCCCACCGCCGGCGCATCGAGGGCAAAGATTTCCTGACGCAGCACAAGGCTTTTGCAGGCCCGCGCCGCCTCGCGGCGTTCGGCGGGCGACAGCCGCGCGAGGGCGGCGGGATCGGCAATGCGGGTCGAGGCCACAAGGCGCCCCTCGGGCAGTGCAGGCTCGATCTGGCCCAGCGCCTCGGCGGGGAAGGCACGGTCATGCGCGGCGGGCCAGAATTCAGCGGCAAAGCGCGACACCAGCCGACCCGCATCGTCCCAAGCCCCGACATGATACCATGTCCGGGTCAGCACCGGCGCCTGAAACTGATCCTGCCCCACCGTCAGCGGGCCGCCCGGCTGGCCTTCGGCCCAGCGGGTGAAATCTTCGGTATCGGTGCGGTCAACCCGACCAAAGCCGCGGAATTCGCGTTCTTCGGCATCCCAATAGCCGTGATGATAGCTGAAAAGGCTGGTGACGCGGGCGCCCGAGATCGCCTCACTGATCTGATGCCGGGCCACGACCTGCACCGGGAACGGCAGGCGGGTGGCCCAGTCCTGACCCGCGGCGCGGTCGCGCAGATAGTCCACGCTTGACGAGCGATAGTCGATCCGCGTCTCTTTGCCCATGTTGTTGGTGTAGCGCGTCAGCAGATGCGGCTTGGCCCCGCCCATCGGATCGATGAAGCGCAGCGCAGCATCCGGCATCGCGCACGACCAGACGAAACAGGGCGTGCCCCGTCCAAGAATGTCTGCGATGTCAATCGAGTGAACGCTGTCGATCGGCGGCAGGCCAGGGATGGCCACCGGATCGCCCCAACCGTTTCCGGCCTGATTCAACCAGACCCGCGAGCCCTCGACCCCCAGATAGATCAGGTCGGCCGGCCCGGTGCCGGTCAGGTCCGCCAGCCGCAGACGGGCAGGATCGAACCTGTCAGGCAGATCGAACAAAGGTGGTGCCGACATCGCGACGCGGGCACCGAAGCGGCCATGACCAAGGTTCGGCCAGTAGCTGACATCGCCATTGCGGATGCGGACGATGTCGCTAAGTCCGTCGCCGCTCATGTCGGCCAGAAACACCGACTGCTCCGCCTCGGCAAAGATCACCGCGGGGCCGTTTTCCTCATCGAAGGCGCGCAGCACACGCTCGGCCGGGCCAAAACCGTCCTTGCCGCGCGAAACATGCCAGACCAGCGCCTCGTCCTCGGCCAGCAGGATCGACAGCCGACCGTCGCCCGTCAGATCGATCCGCCGCAGCAAGGGGTCGCGGAAATCCAGGTTCGGCGCCATCGGAAAGGCGCGGAACGGCTGCCACTGCTGCACGGCGTCAAGCTGGAAATAACCACCCCGTTGCGGCGCGTTCACCACGATCTGCTTTTGTCCGCTGGCGTCGAGGTCTTCCAGCGTCACCGCCGCCTGCGCAAGGCCCGCCACGTTGGGCCGCGCCCCCAAAGTCTGGCCGCGTTCGAACCGTGGCGCGCCCGTCAGCGGATCGGGGCCGCGGTTGTGCTTGTAGATCCACGAATTTCCGGCCTCGCACAGGATGCCTGCGATGCCCTCGCCATACAGGTCGACCAGACGATAGGGCGCAGTCAGCCCCGACGGCGCATCGACCAGATCCTCGGGCGCGATCTCGCGCGGGTGCATGTCCCAGCCGATCGGCTGATAGTGAAACCCCAGCGGCGGGATCGTCTTGCGGGAATAGCTGCCGTCGGCGCGGCGCACATGGCCCGCCTGTTCGGCCGCGACCAGAAGGCTTGCCGCCGCCTGCCCCACACCATTGACCGAGACCGGCGCATAGTGAAGGTCAAGCGATCGCACCAGGGCATCGGCCCCCAGCGCCTCGCCGGGAAAGTGATGGAACATCAGGATACGCCGGCACAACCGCGCGGTGCGAACCTCAAACCCGGCGCGGTAGCTGGAAAACGCATCCGGGCGCCACAGCCAGTCCTGACCCGGGGTGGCAAGGGGCGTGGGCGCGGCGGCGTCATGTTCGCCATAGTCGAACACCAGTTCGTAATGGCAGGCGGGATCGGCCGGCGCGGCGGGATCATAGGGCGCGGCCGGATCGGGGAACCACGGCACATGGTTGCCATAGCGGACGCGCTTCAGATGCGTGTCGGTGAACCGTGCCCGGCCCGAACGGCGGTTCGCCTCGGCCGAGGTGTCGGGCATCCCCGCGCCATCCTCGGCCCGGTAGCCGTAGGCGATCCAGTTGCCGCGGTTGTCATGGCTGAACTCGGGCAGCCAGCGAAAGATACGGCGGGGATCGGCGGGATCGGCCAGCCGCGCCGCCGGGTCGCGGCCGAAGATCGTGACCGTGTCGGCGCGATCGGTCACTTTCCACCACACACCGCGGGCGGGATCGTCGATATTCTCGATTCGCGAAAAATCGCCAGCCACCCGCGGGCGGTAGCGCCAGACCCGAAGCGCCCCCACCACCGCTTCGGCCCGCTGCCAGTCGCCCGGCGCCGCTTCGACCAGTTCGGGCACCAGATCTTCGGACCCGGCGATGGTGAACACATCCTCGTCCGGCGGATCGAGATAGCGCGGCAGCCCCTTGTCGGTCTTGCGCTGGATCGCCGGCAGGGACAGCGACCAGCCCAGCCCGAACGGCCCATCCCCCGCCCCCGAGGAATAGCCCAGCGCCAGCTTTGGCCCGAACCCGTCGCGCCCGGGCGTCAGCGGCAGCGCAATGGTGATCGATGCGGTGCCGTTAGCGGCATTGACCGAGAATTTCTCGTCAATACCACGGATCGCGCCGCCGCCCGCGGGCAGCTTCAGGTCCGGGATCTCGATCGCACCCAGATCGCTGGGCTTCTCGGCTGTCAGCGCCGAAAAGCCGGCATATGTATCTAAATCGGCCCAATTCTGGCCAGATGAACCCTTCACGTCCGTCATGGATGATCTTTCGGGTTCTACTCTGAATGGAGCAGGTCACTAACAACTCATGACTTATCCAGCGTAATGCGAATCGCGCCATGTGCGAAATGTTTTCTTGATATGGGATTTTTCACCATCCGTGGCAACCGCCGCGCCCGGCCGACGGGGCGGGGTCTTGATCCGCCGGACTGCACGCGACGGGCGAGGGTCGTGCCCCGTCACATCAGACTTGGGGCGCGTCGGGCTTGGGAAGCGATTTCGGCGCGGGGTTCATCCCATTGCGGATCGGTGCGCGTGATCCGGCGAGAAATCATCCAGCCCGCGGGCCAGAACAGCCCCGGCGCCACGCCCCGCATGATCGGCGCCCAGCCATGCCAGCCGAAGGTGAATGCAAGGATCACGATGCCGCCGGCGATGACAGCGCAAGTCATCCCGATGAGAAGAATGCTCAGACGATTCATCAACGCTTTCCCGTTGAACCGGGTCGTGGCCGGACCGCAGGGCAGCCAGCGAAATGGCCCCGCGCTGAACCCGCTTGGCCCCCGGGGGCGTCAGCTTTCGGGGTGGGCGGCGGCCTCGGTCAGGGCGCGTTCCAGCGCGCCCGGCGTCACAGGCTTTTCGATCACCGTGGCGCGGGGGTCGGCGGGCAGGCTGCCGCTGGCGTAGCCGGTGGCGAACACCACCGGCACCCCCTCGCCCAGCAGGCGCTGACCCAGATCGATCGAGGTGCGCCCATGGCTGAGGTTCACGTCAAGAAGCGCGATGTCGGGCCGTGCATCGGCCACGAGCCGCTCGGCCGCGGGCAGCGAGTAGGCCATGTCGATCTGCTGAAACCCCATCTCGCGCAGGGTCTCGACCGTCTCCATCGCGATGATCGCTTCGTCCTCAAGGTAAAGGATCCGCATGTCGGAGGGGGTCCAGGTCACTGTCACAATCCACTTCAGTTGCTGCATTCCAGGGCGAGGCGACAACGAGGCGCAATCCAACGGGTTCCCAATGGCCTTCGATGGGGCCATCGAACGATCCCTCGACCATCGAGCACATCCGTTGCCCGCCGAACCCTTGGGGCAAGGGCGCCAAGACCAGCGCGCCGCCGCGTTCTTCCCATGTCAGGCGGAATCCCTCGCTGCCCCCGCGACCAGCGCACCGCAACATGCCCCTCGGACCGCGAGACGGCGCCGTATTTGGCGGCGTTGGTCGCCAGTTCGTGAATACCCATCCCAAGACCGAGCGTCGCCCCCGCATTCAGCCGCATGTCGGGGCCGCGCAGCGTCACCGGCGCGTCGCCGTAAACCCCGGTCGATTCCACCCCCGGAATGTCGCGCAGCGAGGTTGGGGCCGAGTTCCCGATTGTGGATGTGGACCAGCGCCCGGATGCGCTGCGCCAGCGTATCAAGGATGTCCTGCGGGTTGCCCTGTTCGCGCCGGGCCCGGTTCATCAGCGCGATGACATGGGACGGCATGTTCTTCCCCCGGTGCTGCAACTCTCGCATGATGCGGCGCAGATCGGCCTGAAGCTGCGGCAGGCGGGTCATCTCGGCCACGTTCAGGCCCACGGCACGATGCACGCGATACCTGTCGAACTCGCAGACTCGGAGGGGGGCCAAAGGCGTGCGGCCGCGCAGCATCTGACGCAGGACCGGCGCCCCGCTGGCGAACACCCGCCGGATCGCGCCAACCATCCGCCCCGCCAGATCGGGATGCACCTCGGACATCGAGCGGCCGATGATCGCGTTGCCCGCCATGCCCCGAAATTCGGCCATCTTCGGGCAGCAGGCTTTCGTGTTCGCGATCAAGATGCTGGACAAGGATCAGCGCAAAACGATCCGACGGGCGTAGCGCGCCCGGCAGGCTTTGAAACGCCTCGGGTCCGACCGCCGAGGCGCCGCCCTCTGCAAGCGGCGTGGAAGGGTTTTCCGTCATGCCCTGAAACTTTCGTCTGGAACTGGCTTCGGGGCGGACATAGGCTTTGCCTTCCCGGGGGGCGCCGCATGATGGATCAGAAGCAGTTCGACAAGATCCGCGCCGTCTTTGAACGCTCTGGCGTGGCGCTGACCCTTGTGGACATGTCGCTGCCCGAACAGCCGCTGGTTCTGGCCAATCCGGCATTTCTCGGACTGACAGGTTATACCGAGGGGCAGGTTCTGGGTCTGAACTGCCGCTTTCTTCAGTGCGACGACGACAACACCGCCACGCGGGCCGAGATCCGCGCCGCACTGGCCGCCGGACGCGAGGCGCAGGTGATACTGCGCAATCATCGCGCGGACGGCAGCCCGTTCGACAACCTTCTGTTCCTGCATCCGGTGGGCGGCCGCCCCGGCGCGCCGGAATACTTTCTTGGCTCGCAGTTCGAACTGGGGCACTGCAAGGCCGGGGTCGGCGCCGTCATCGGCCATACCGACCAGCTTTCGCGAGAGTTGTCGCGCATCGGCGCGGTAAGCGAACACATGGAAATGGGCAGCCGGCGCCAGTTGGCCGAGATGGCAGCGGCGCTGGTGCGCGCATGGGAGAGCCGGCGCTGAAGGCTTTTTCGCGACAGCCGGGGAAAGCGGACGTCAGGGTGTGCGATCCTTGACGGCCCGCAGGCGAGGGCGTGACCCAGCTTGGGCAGGCATGCGGGCCGCCCTGCCCTGACGGTGGCAAGGGCAGGCCCGACCAGCGGCCGGAAGCGGCAAGGCAGGTTTCATGTCCGCGATCATGCCCATGTGCGGCAGGGACGGCAGGCAACGACCCGCGCCGCCCATCGGTTTCGCAAACCAGCCGAAGGGGCGCCGCCATGCGGAACCGGCGCCGGGTGGGGTGGTTGGGAACCGGCCCTTTTCAGAGCGGACCCCGCCCCGCCTTCCGCCCGGACCCGGCCCCGGACTGCAACCGGCGGCAGCCTGACATCTGGCGGGGCGCGGATGCGGCGCGCAACGACCTGCGCGCATTCTGGCGCCGCGATCCGGGGCAGGTGCCGGATCTGTCGCTACGGCTGCTGGGCTCGCCGGTGCAGCACGACACGCCAGTGGCGACATGGCTGCATTCCACAGGCCGCAAAATGGAGGAAGCCGACTGGCAGGATGCGGACCTGCGCCTGTTCGGGCTGTGGCTGGATCTGCCGGCGGGCGCGATCCGGTGATGATCCTGAACGCGGGCGACGAGGCCGGATTTGCCCTGCCGGATGGCGACGGGCAGCTTTGGATCGACACCGCACACGACCCGGTGGCCTGCCGACGGGACGGCCGCGGGCGCACGTCCCGTCGGCGGGCAAAGCGTTCCGGTTCTGCAAGCCGCCGAATGACCGCCGCGCGGCCCTTAGCCCGCCAGCGCCGCCAGCCGGGCATGGGCCGAGATGCTGCGCACATCCAGCGCGACATCACGCAGAAATTCATTCCGGGAAAGATTGATCTTCAGCAGCCTGCGCTCGGTCAACGGCACGCCGAACAGCTTGCGGCGGATCAGTGTCTCTTCCTCGCGCGTCAGGCGCAGCAGTTCGGGGCCGACCTCGGACTGCACCGAGACGAAAGTCAGCGGCGTGATATAGGCCATGTCTGACTGTTCCACCACAAGATGCAGTGTGCCTTCCGTCAGTTTTCGGCCCGCAGCGATCCGGGTCAGGATCGCCCTGCCCCGGACCTGAAGCAGATCCAGACCGCGCTCGGCCTCGGCCGGGTCGATGATATTTGCCCGGCGCTCCTTGGGGATGCGCAGCACCCGGGTTTCGAAGAACATGATCAGCGCGATCATCACAAGCGGCGCCTGCGCGATCGACAGCGCACTGTCGCGCCAGATCAGCATCGCGACCACGAACGGCGCCAGCACCGCCATGAACCGCAGCATCTGCGTCTCGAACACCATGCGCCAGATCAGCCCGAACGGCAGGCCGCGGCGCGGGATCAGCAGGACGCGGCCAAAGATCCGCCGCGGCACCTGCTGCATGTCAAGTGCACCGGGATTCCAGACGGTGGCGGGGCTGACGACAAACATGGAAAAACCTCATTGCGGGTTTGCAGAAGAATAGGATGGAACGCCGCCTTTCAAGTTCCCGCCCGTGATCGGATGGAGGCGCGAAGGGGCGGCGGCTCACGCGATTGTGGGCGGACTGTCGCGGTGATGGGGCTTTTCGGTCGCGCCGGGGCGCGGCTCCGGGCTACAACTGGCGCGACGGAAACCCCGCCGGCGAACGTGTCAGGCGGAATGGGCCACAACATGGAGGGGCGATGTCACTGGCAAAACAGGGCCTTTGGGTGCTGGCGATCGCTGCGGCCGTTCTGGTGATCTGGGTGCTTTATGTGCCCGCCGCACGACCGCTGCTGGACCGGGTGGGCCTTCTGGGGCCGATGGAACGGATCGGCATCGTGACCAGCGACACGGGCGCAACGGCGTCACCCAACCCGCGCAGCGCAGGCATGGGCGGCCCGGCCCGCGTCATCGCCCGCCCGCCCGAACAGCGCCGCATCGACGATATCGTGACCGCCATCGGCACCGGCATCGCACGGCGCAGCGTGACCGTCGCCCCCGAGATCGAGGGCCGGGTGGTGGCACTGGGGGCGGCCTCGGGCGACCGGGTGGCCGAAGGCACGGTGCTGGTGGAACTGGACAGTCAGGCCGCGCGCATCGCGGTTGCACGGGCGGAACTGGTGCTGGCCGACGCGCGCGAGGATCTGGAACGTCTCAGCCGTCTCAGCACGTCGGGCGCGGTCACCGACCTGCAACGGCGCGAAGCCGAACTGGCGCGGCGCACGGCGGAACTGGAACTGGAACAGGCCCGGTTCGAGTTGTCGCAGCACCGCGTTCTGGCGCCGGTGCAGGGCTGGGTCGGCATCCTTGAAGTCGAGGTCGGCGATCAGGTCAGCCGCGGCGCCGTCATCACCCGGCTGGACGACCGATCCAGCATCGAGGTCGATTTCCGGGTGCCGGAACGGCTGGTGGGGCGGATCGCACTGGGCGACCGGGTTCAGGCCGCGCCGCTGTCGGCCGGGGCCGCGGCCCTTGAAGGCACGGTCAGCGCGCTGGACAACCGCGTGGACGAGGCCAGCCGGACGCTGCGAATCCGCGCCACCATTCCCAACCCCGAGGACCGCCTGCGTCCGGGCATGGCCTTCACCATCCGCATTTCGCTGCCCGGCGAGCCGCGCCCCGCGGTCGATCCGCTGGCGATCCAGTGGGGATCGGATGGCGCCTTTGTCTGGGTGGTGCGCGAAGGCCGCGCCCAGCGCGTCAAGGTGCAGATTTTGCAACGCAACGCCGATTCCGTGCTGATACAGGCCGCGCTGCGCCCCGACGATCTGGTGGTGATCGAGGGCGTTCAGGCGCTGCGCCCCAACGCCTCGGTCGAGGTGGTCGAGCCCAGCGGCAGCCTTGGCGCCACCCTCGCCCCCTCGCGGAGCTGACACCATGAGCCTTCCCGACCCCGACGAGCGCGAACTGGCCCATTCCGCCACCGCCCTGTTCATCCGCCGCCCGATTCTGGCCTTTGTGCTGAATGCGCTGATCCTGCTGGCGGGGCTGGCCGCCCTTTACGGCGCCGACATCCGCGAACTGCCCGATGTGGACCGGCCGGTGATCACCGTCACCACCGATTTCGACGGCGCCTCGCCCGAAACCATCGATCAGGAGATCACCGACGAGATCGAAGGCGCCGCCAGCCGGGTGGCGGGGGTGAAGACCATGTCATCGACCTCGCGGTTCGGAACAAGTCGGGTGACGGTGGAATTTGCCGACGATGTCGATCTGGACGTGGCGGCCAGCGACATGCGCGACGCCATCGCGCGCATCCGCAACAGCCTGCCGGATGAAGCCGACGAGCCGCGGATCGTGAAGGCCGACGCGAACGCAGAGCCGGTGATGCGCGTGGCGGTGACCTCAGCCCGCCGCTCGCCGCAGGAACTGACCCAACTGGTCGAGGATCAGGTGGAAAGCCGGTTGCTGGCCGCGCCGGGGGTGGCGGACCTTCAGCTTTACGGCGACCGGTCCCCGATCTTCCGGGTGGATATCGACCAGATGCAACTGGCCTCGCGCGGGTTGACGCTGGCCAGCCTGCGCACGGCGCTGGCCAATGTGGCCTATGACGCGCCCTCGGGGTCGCTGAGTTCGGACCGGCAAAGCCTTGTGGTGCGCACCACCGCCGCGATCAGGACGCCCGCCCAGTTCGAGGCGCTGAAAGTGGCGCCCGATGTCCGGCTGGGCGATGTGGCGCTGGTGTCGCTGGGGCCGGAGCCGGGAAGTTCGTTCCTGCGCGCCAACGGGCAGAACGGCATCGGCATGGGGGTGATCCGGCAGGCACAAAGCAACACGCTGGAAATCTCGGCCGCGATCCGCGCCATCGTCGCGGATCTGCAAGGCGATCTGCCCGAAGATGTGCGGATCTTTGTCACCTCGGACGATGCCACCTTCATCAACGGCGCCATCCACGAGGTTCAGATCGCACTGGGCCTGTCGGTGCTGATCGTGGTGGCGATCATCTACCTGTTCCTGCGCGACCTGCGCGCCACACTGATCCCGACGCTGGCGATTCCCGTGGCGCTGGTGGGCACGCTGGCGGCGATCTGGCTGGCGGGATTTTCCATCAACATCCTGACGCTGCTGGCGCTGGTGCTGGCCACCGGCATGGTGGTCGACGATGCCATCGTGGTGCTGGAAAACATCGTGCGCCGCCGCGCGCAGGGCATGGGGCCGCGGGCGGCCGCGGTGCTGGGCACGCAGCAGGTGTTCTTTGCGGTGATCGCCACCACCACGACGCTGGCCGCCGTTTTCGTGCCGCTGTCGTTCCTGCCCGGCCAGACCGGCGGGCTGTTTCGCGAATTCGGTTTCACGCTGGCGATCTCGGTCCTGCTGTCGTCGGTCACCGCGCTCAGTCTGTGTCCGGTGCTGGCCAGCCGCCTGTTGCAGGCGGGCGGCGAACCCGCCCACCCCGGTCCGGTTGCGCGTCTGGGTGCGGGGCTTGCGGGCTTTTACCGCCGCACGCTGCACTGGGCGCTGGGGGCGCCCATGGTGGTGGTGGCGTTGTCGGCGGCCTTTGCGGTCACGGCGGTGCTGCTGTTCGGCACCATCCGGCAGGAACTGACCCCGCCCGAAGACCGCTCGGTGATCCTGCTGTCGGTGCAGGCGCCGCAGGGGGTGGCGCTGGACTATACCGACGGCAAGATGCGCGAGATCGAGGATCTTCTGACGCCCCTGCGCGACCGCGGCGAGGTGGTCAACGTCTTCGCCATCGTCGGACAGGGCGGGCGCGACAACCGCGGCTTCATGGTGGTTTCGCTGGCGCCATGGGACGAACGTGCCCGCAGCCAGCAGGAAATCGCGGCCGAGATCACCGCGGGGCTGGGCCGCATCATCGGCATCCGCGCCTTCGCGATCCAGCCCAATTCGCTGGGCGTGCGCGGCGCCGGTCAGGGGCTGAGTTTCGCGGTGGTGGGCGACAGCTATGCAAGGCTGGCCGATTCGGCGCAGGCGCTTGCGGACCGGATGCAGGAAAACCCCGCCTTCGGGCAGGTGCGCCTTGGCTATGAGACCACCCAGCCGCAACTGTTCATCGAGGTCGACCGCGACCGCGCCTCGGATCTGGGGATCGAGATCACCGGGCTGGGCGAGGCGCTGCAAGCGGTGCTGGACGGGCGCACCGTCGGCACCGTGTTTCTGGACGAGGCCAGCTATGACATCCAGATGCTGTCCACCGCCGATCCGGTCGACGATCCCGCCGATCTGGAACGGATCTTCGTGCAGGCGGGCGACGGCCGGATGGTTCCGATCTCGACCTTTGTCCGGCTTCAGGAACGCGCGGTCGCGCCCGAACTCTCGCGCGAGGGGCAGATGCGATCCGTTCCCGTCAGCGCCAGTCTGAGCGACGACATGGCGCTGGGCGAGGCGCTGGCCGAGGTCGAGCGGCTGGCCGCCGACATCCTGCCCGCCGACAGCCGGATCGAGCCGCTGGCCGAGGCCGCCACGCTGGGCGAAACCTCGTCCGGGCTGGTGGTGACCTTCGGTTTTGCGGTGCTGATCGTGCTTCTGGTGCTGGCGGCGCAGTTCGAAAGCTTCGTTTCGGCGGTGATCGTGATGGCGACGGTTCCGCTTGGCCTTGCCTGCGCGATCTTCGCGCTGATCGCGACCGGGGGCAGCCTGAACGTCTATTCCCAGATCGGGCTGGTGCTTCTGGTGGGGATCATGGCCAAGAACGGCATCCTGATCGTCGAATTTGCCAACCAGTTGCGCGATGAGGGCCTGCCCGTGCGCCGCGCGATCGAGGATGCCTGCGCGATCCGGCTGCGCCCGGTGATGATGACGATGATCGCCACCGTTCTGGGCGGGTTGCCGCTGGTTCTGGCCTTCGGCGCTGGCGCCGAAGCGCGCGAGGTTCTGGGCTGGATCATCGTCGGCGGCCTTGGGCTGGCCACCATCGCCACGCTTTACCTGACCCCGGTGGCCTATCTGCTGCTGGCGGGGCTGTCGAAACCCAAGGCCGAGGAACAGACCCGCCTGCTGCACGAACTGCACATGGCAATCCGGCCCGATCAGCCGGCAAAGTGACGAACCGCCCCCGCCCCGGGGGCGCCGCCACAAGCCGCACATCCGCAGCCGGCGTGCACTGCCGCCACGCCCGCAACTTTCTGCGCTGCCGCAACGGTCGTGGCCTCTCGCCAAGGGGGCGCGAACCTGCGACGATCCGCGCCGTCCTTCGCCCGTCCCCGGCGCGGCATCCTGCCCGCCCGCCCCTTTTCAAGGCCATCCCATGATCCGCCCGATGATCCGCCTGCCCCTGCCGCTGATCCTTGTCCTTGCCCTGCCCGCCTGCGGGGGCGGCTCGTCATCGCAGACCCCTTCCCAGTTGCACCGGCCCGGCATGGCCAATCCGGCCTCGGTCTATTGCGCCCAGCGCGGCGGGCGGCTGGAAATCCGCACCGAGGGCGCCGGCCAGTCCGGCTACTGTCACCTTCCCGGCGGCCACACCGTCGAGGAATGGGAGCTTTACCGCGACGCCGAACCGCTCTGATCCGTCGCGGCCTTGCCAGCCGCCCCCCCGGGCGCTAAGGCGACCGCGCCCGCAGGAAATGGAGAGGCCCCGATGATCCCGCGCTATTCCCGCCCCGACATGGTCGCCATCTGGTCGCCCGAGACCAAGTTCCGCATCTGGTTCGAGATCGAGGCCCATGCCTGCGACGCGCAGGCCGCCCTTGGCGTGATCCCGAAGGAAAACGCCGAAGCGGTCTGGAAAGCCGCCGACGCCACCTTTGACGTGGCTCGCATCGATGAAATCGAAGCGGTGACCAAACATGACGTGATCGCCTTCCTGACCCATCTGGCGGAAATCGTCGGCGCCGATCAGGCGCGCTTCGTGCATCAGGGCATGACCTCGTCGGATGTGCTGGACACCACGCTGAACATCCAGCTTGTCCGCGCGGCCGACCTGCTGCTGGCGGGCATGGACCGGGTGCTGGCCGCACTGAAAACCCGCGCGTTTGAACACAAGGATACGGTGCGGATCGGCCGCAGCCACGGCATCCATGCCGAACCCACCACCATGGGCCTGACCTTCGCCCGCTTCTACGCCGAGATGGCACGCAACCGCGCCCGTCTGGTCCATGCCCGCGCCGAAGTGGCAACGGGGGCCATTTCCGGCGCCGTCGGCACCTTCGCCAACATCGACCCGGCGGTGGAAGAGCATGTCTGCGCAAAGCTTGGGCTGGTGCCGGAACCGATCTCGACCCAGGTGATCCCGCGCGACCGGCACGCGATGTTCTTCGCCACGCTTGGCGTCATCGCCTCGTCGATCGAGAACGTGGCCATCGAGATCCGCCACATGCAGCGCACCGAAGTTCTTGAAGCCGAAGAGTTCTTCTCGCCCGGCCAGAAGGGCTCGTCGGCGATGCCGCACAAACGCAACCCGGTGCTGACCGAGAACCTGACCGGCCTTGCGCGGCTGGTGCGGATGGCCGTCATCCCGGCGATGGAGAATGTGGCGCTTTGGCATGAACGCGACATCTCGCATTCCTCGGTGGAACGCGCGATCGGCCCCGATGCCACGATCACGCTGGATTTCGCGCTGCACCGGCTGGCCGGCGTGGTGGAAAAGCTGGTGGTCTACCCCGAGAACATGTTGAAGAACATGAACAAGTTCCGCGGTCTGGTGATGAGCCAGCGCGTGCTTCTGGCGCTGACGCAAGCGGGCGTCTCGCGCGAGGACAGCTATCGGCTGGTCCAGCGCAACGCGATGAAGGTCTGGGAACAGGGCAAGGATTTCAAGGAGGAGCTGCTGGCCGATCCGGAGGTGACCGCCGCCCTCTCGCCCGCCGAGATCGAGGAAAAATTCGACCTCGGCTATCACCTGAAGCATGTCGACACGATCTTCGCCCGCGTGTTCGGCGCCTGATCTTTCACGACGGCTTTTGCCCCGCGGCCTCTTGCTGCGGGGCGAATCATGCTACAGTCCCCCGGTGCGATTACGGCCAACTTTGCCATCCCACCCCTGACAGGAGGACTGAATGACAAAGCTTACCCTCGCTGCACTGGCCCTTGTGGCGGCGCCTTCGCTGGCATTCGCGGAATGCGCCGCCGGAAAACAGCACTCGGCCTTGATCTGCGCCGATGGCCAGACCTACGATCCGGCACTTCGGGCCTGCGTGACCACATCAAGCTAAGCCGGCATTAACCTGCCGTGCGCCATGCTGCCTGCGAACGACATCACGATTCGGGGCAACATGTCACAGGCTTTGGCTAGAATCCGGCCCGTGCAACGGGCCGTTTCCATCGACCGGGACGAGGGGGGGCCGCGCCCCCTCTCGCGCCGTGAAAAGGCGGCGATCATCGTGCGGCTTCTGCTGGCCGAAGGAACGCCGATTCCGCTGACCTCTCTGCCAGAGGATATGCAGGAAGGCCTGACGGAACAGATGGCACGGATGCGAATGGTCGACCGCGAAACCATGACCGCCGTGGTCGAGGAATTCGTGAACGAACTGGAAGCGGTGGGCCTGTCATTCCCCGGCGGGCTGGAAGGCGCGATTGCGGTGATGGACGGCCATATCAGCCCCGACGCCGCGACCCGGCTGCGCCGTCAGGCGGGCGCCAGTTCCAAGGGCGATCCCTGGGAACGGCTGGTGACGATGCCGCCCGAAAGCCTGCTGCGAGTGCTGGAGGAAGAAAGCATCGAGGTGGCGGCGGTGATGCTGTCAAAGCTGCCAGTGCCGAAGGCCGCGGACCTTCTGGGGCGGCTTCCGGGCGAAAAGGCCCGGCGGGTGGCCTATGCCGTGTCGATGACCGGCAATGTCGAACCGGAAACCGTGCGCCGCATCGGCCGCTCGCTTGTCACCCAGTTGGAGGCTGAACCGCCACGCGCCTTTAGCGCCACTCCGGTGGAACGGGTGGGGGCGATCCTGAACGTCTCGGCCGCGATGACGCGCGACGAGGTGCTGAAAGGGCTGGACGAGACCGACGCCGCCTTTGCCGAACAGGTGCGCAAGGCGATCTTCACCTTCCAGCATGTGCCGATGCGGGTTGCCGGCCGCGACATTTCGAAAATCGTGCGCGCGGTGGATCAGCCCCGGCTTGTCGCGGTGGTGGCCGCGGCGCAATCGCGCCCCGAACTGGTCGAAGGGGTTGAATTCATGCTGGCGAACATGTCCCAGCGCATGGCGCAGGCGCTGCGAGAAGAGGGCGCCGGCCGCGGCCGCATCAAGGACAAAGAGGCCGAGGACGCGACAAACGCCGTCGTGGCCGCAATCCGCCAGCTTGAAACCGCCGGCGAGATCGTTCTGGTCTCCGAGGAAGAGGATCCGTAAGGCCAGTCTCCAGCAAAAGCCTCGCCGGGCGGTTGCGGCCGGCGACACCTCGCTTCCGCCCAGCCCCACACCCGCCATGGAGGTGCGGCTGCGGCCGGACAGATCGCGTCCCCCTGCCCCACACCCGCCGTGGAGGTGCGGCGGCGGCCAGACACCTCGCGTCCCCCTGCCCCACACCCGCCGCGGAGGTGCGGGCTCGCTTGTGATCGGGCATCGGCTTCACTATGTCTGGCCGTGCAGAACGGAGGCGGCGCCAGCCGCAAGAAGGAATGGCCTCGAAAAGAACCGGACCCTCGGCCTGGGCGCAGGACCGGCTGTTGCGCATGCTGATCGGTGCGCTACTGCTGCTGCCTTATCGCTGGCGTGTGCCGCTGTGCGGATGGGTCATGTCGCGGCTGATCGCGCCCTTCGCCGGCTGGGACCGGCGGGTGCGCCGGAACCTTGCGCGCGTGCTGCCCGAATTGCCTGCCGCCGAGGTTGCCCGACTTGCGCGCGCGGTGCCCGACAATGTCGGCCGCGCCGTGATCGAGATCTATTCGGGGCCAGAGTTCGCCCGGCGCGCGGCGCGTCAGCCGATCCACGGGCCGGGCCTTGCGGCGTTGGACATGGCCCATGCGCAGGGCAAGCCGGTGATCCTTGTGACCGGCCATTTCGGCAACTACGATGCCAGCCGCGCGGCGCTGATGGCGCGCGGCTACCGGCTGGGGGCACTCTACCGGCCGATGAACAACCGATATTTCAACGACCATTACGTCCGTGCCATCACCGCGATCGGCGCCCCGCTGTTTCCCCGCGGAAAAGAGGGGCTGGCCGGGATGCTGCGCCATCTGCGCGGCGGTGGGATGCTGGCGCTTCTGGTCGATGTGCATATGCACGCCGGCGCTGTGCTGCGGTTTTTCGGCCAACCCGCGCGCACGGCACTTTCGGCGGCGGAACTGGCGCTGCGCTATGACGCGGCCCTTGTTCCGGTCTATGCGATCCGCGCCGAGAACGGCCTGGATTTCGAGATCCGCGTCGAAGCCCCGATCCCGCGCGGAACGCCCGAGGAAATGACCCAGGCGCTGAACGACTCGCTTGAGGCGGTGGTGCGCCAGCATCTTGACCAGTGGTTCTGGATCCACCGCCGCTGGCGCGCCTGAGCGGTCTCAGATCAGGCGCACCGGCGTTCCGACCGTCACGCTGACAAAAAGCTCGACGATATCGGCATTGGCCAGCCCTATGCAGCCATGCGCTGTCTCGCGGCCGATCTCGGCCGGATCGGCGCTGCCATGGATACGGACGTGATCCCAATCCAGATACAGCGCATGGCTGCCGAAAGGGTTGCCCGGCCCCGGCGGCAGGCTTGACGGCAGGCGCGGGTTGCGTTCGCGCATCGCGGGTGTCGGCCGCCATGTCGGGCCTTCGACCTTGCGGATCACCCGCGTCATACCCGGGCGCAGAACGTCGCGCCCTTGCGGAACGGAAATGCGGTAGCTGCGCGGCGCCCCGCCCTCGGCCTGCCAGAAATGCAGCATCCTTTCGCGCAGGTCCGCAAGGATCGCACCGTTGTTCAGACGGTCGAAATGTTCGCGCCAGTCAACCACGCGGGCCGGCGCGGACATGCCCGTGCTGGTGCCGCCCGCAAGCACAATTCCGGTCAGGGATGCCACGGCAGCAGAAAGAACGCCCCGCCTGCGGAGGTTCAGCTTTTCCATCCAGATATACCCGCTCGTTCGATTTTTTCTTGAGGCCCGACATTCCTGCCCGGACCTACGCCATAGGTGCGGCCGCAACCGGCTGGCGGCAACTCACGAATGATTGCACCGGGGGAATTCCGCCGAAACCCGCACCCTTTGGCGCAACTTTCCGCCATGGATGCCACGGCGGCGGGCGGCAGGCAAACCGCGCCCTGCCGCTCAGACACTGTGCGCGCGCTGACCTACCCTGCGGGCGGGCACCCGATTAGCTTTGCCGAACCCCTGAAGGAGATCGCCATGACCATGCTGCCCCCCGAAACCCGAATCGGACATGTCCACCTGAAGGTGGCCGACCTTGACCGCGCGATCGCCTTCTATGCCGGCGTTCTGGGGTTCGAGGTGCAACAGAAGTTCGGCACCCAGGCTGCGTTCCTGTCGGCCGGCGGCTATCACCACCACATCGGCCTGAACACATGGGACAGCCTTGGCGGAAGGCCGCCCGCGCCGGGCACCACCGGACTTTACCATACCGCGATCCTGTTTCCCGACCGCGCCTCGCTGGCGGCGGCGGTCCAACGGGTGATCCGGGCCGGACTGTCGCTGGAAGGCGCCGCCGATCATGGCGTGTCCGAGGCGGTCTATCTGCGCGATCCCGACGGCAACGGGGTCGAGCTTTACCGCGACCGGGCGCCGGCCGACTGGCCGCGCGACGCGGCGGGCGCGTTGGCAATGGGAACGCAACGCCTCGATCTGGCCGCGCTGCTGGCCGAGGCACCCTGACTGCGGCGAGATCGCGCGAAGAGGCGAAAGGCCGCTCTCTGGACCCTGCCCGCGGCCGGTGGTTAAGTGGCGCCCGAAGCGCAGGAGAGCACCATGGCATTCGGCAAGAACATCCGCACCTTTTTCGAAGGCCGCTGGCACGAGGGCGACGTCGCCGTGATGCGGGCCGCCGATCACGGGATCTGGCAGGGCTCGTCCGTGTTTGACGGGGCGCGCTGGTTCGAGGGCGTGGCCCCCGATCTCGAGGCGCATTGCGCCCGGGTCAACCGCTCGGCCGAGGCGCTGATGATCACGCCGACGGTGACAACCGAGGACATGGTGGCCATCGCCCGCGAGGGGCTGCGCGCCTATGGCGCGGGCCAGTCGGTCTATATCCGGCCGATGTACTGGGCGCTGGACGGGTCGGACCTGGGGGTGGCGCCAAAGACAGGGGCGACGGGTTTTGCACTGTGTCTGGAAGAGGTGGCGATGCCCGCACCCGAAGCCACGACCACGCTGACCCGCACCCGGTTCCGCCGGCCGGTGCTGGAAGACAACGTCTGCAACGCCAAGGCCGGCTGCCTTTATCCCAACAACGCCCGGATGCTGGTCGAGGCGAAGTCGAAGGGGTATGGCAATGCGCTGGTGGCCGATGCGATGGGCAATGTGGCCGAGACGGCGACCGCCAACGTCTTCATGGTGAAGGATGGCGTGGTCTTTACCCCGATCGCCAATGGCACCTTCCTGTCGGGCATCACCCGTGCGCGCCATATTGCCAACCTGCGTGGCGACGGCGTCGATGTGATCGAGGCGGTGCTGACATTCGAGGATTTCCACGCGGCAGACGAGGTGTTCCTGTCGGGCAACTTCGCCAAGGTGACGCCGGTGGTCGAGTTCGACGGCACCGCCTATCCGGTCGGTCCGGTGACGAAACTGGCCCGCAGCCTGTATTGGGACTGGGCGCATTCGGTCGCCTGACCCTTGTCAGCCGGGGCGGGCTTCGCCATCATCCCGGGCCAGGAGGGGCCCCTCATGCGCAAGTTTCTGGTCGTTCTGGACGACAGCCGCGAATGTCTGAACGCGATGCGCTTTGCCGCGCTGCGGGCGGCGCATACCGGCGCCGGGGTGCAGATCCTGTCGATCATCCCGCCCGAGGAATATCAGCACTGGATGGGCGTGTCGGATCTGATGCGGGCCGAGGCACGCGAGCGGATCGAGGCCCATTTCGAGGTTTTTGCCAAATGGATGCGCGACCGGCAGGGGATCGATCCCGAGTTGGTGATCCGCGAAGGCGATCCGGCGCAGGAGATTCTGGCGCAGGTCAGGGAAGATCCGGCAATCGGGGTTCTGGTTCTGGGCGCATCGGCCGAGAAATCGGGGCCGGGGCCGCTGGTCACGCAGTTGAGCCGGAACTCGGGCAATCTGCCGGTTCCGATCACCATCGTGCCGGGCGAGATGTCGAAGGAGCGGCTGGAGGCGATCACCTGAGGCGCCAGCGTCGGGACGGATGGCCGGCCGCCGGGGCGCTGCCCCGGACCCCGGGATATTTTGGCCAGAATGAAAGCGGCGCCGGCCGGTTTCTTGACTTCGGGGGTGGTCGGGCGCATATCGGGGGCTGATCGCGGAGGCTGCCCCATGTTCATCCAGACTGAATCCACGCCGAACCCGGCGACCCTGAAATTCCTGCCCGGTCAGACGGTGCTGGAGGCGGGGACAGCCGATTTCGCCAGCGCCGAGGCGGCAGCGGGATCCCCCTTGGCGCGGCGCATCTTTGCGGCGGGCGGGGTTGCGGCGGTGTTCTTCGGCACCGATTTCGTGACCGTGACGAAGGCGGATACGGTCGACTGGGATCATATCAAGCCGGCGATCCTTGGTGCGATCATGGAGCATTACCAGTCCGGCGCGCCGGTGATCGAGGGCGAGCAGGCGGCCTCGGGTCATGCGGCGCATGAGGGACCGGATGCGGATGTCGTGCGGCAGATCAAGGAGTTGCTGGACACCCGGGTTCGGCCCGCGGTGGCGCAGGATGGTGGCGACATCACCTTCCACGGGTTCGATCGCGGCATTGTCTATCTGCACATGCAGGGGGCCTGTGCGGGCTGTCCGTCCTCGACGCTGACGCTGAAGATGGGGATCGAGAACCTGCTGCGGCATTACATTCCCGAAGTGTTGGAGGTTCGTCCGGTTGCGGCCTGAGCATTTCGTTCTGGCGTTCGACACATCGGCCGCGCATTGCGCGGCCGCTTTGCTCTGTGGTGGGCGTCTGGTCGTGCTGCGGCATGAGGCGATGGAGAAGGGGCAGGCCGAGCGGTTGATCCCCTTGCTGGATGAGGTCTTGGCCGAAGGGGGAATTGGCTGGGCGGCCCTTGGGGCGCTGGCGGTGGGCACCGGACCGGGCAATTTCACCGGGGTTCGGATTGCCGTGGCGGCGGCGCGGGGGCTGTCCTTGTCGCTGGGGATACCGGCCATCGGCGTCACGCGGTTCGAGGCGCTGGCACTGGATCTTCCCGCGCCGGTCGCGGTGATCGAGGCGGCGCGGCGCGGCGAGGTCTATCTGCAAGACGGGAGGCTGGCCGCGCGGATCGCCTCGGTCGACGGGCTTTCGGTGTGTTCGCCCCGGCAGGTGGGAAGCGGGGCGTTTGCCGATGTGGTGGCGCCCGCCTATCCTTTGGCCGAGGCGATCGGGCGGGTGGCGCTTGGCCGGCTGGGCACCGCGCAGCCGCGGCCGGCGCCGTTCTATCTGCGCGGGGCGGATGCGGCGCCGGCGGCCGATCCGCCGCCGGTGATCCTGTGACCCCTGCCGCGCTGGCCGCGGTGCATGGGCGTGTTTTCGTCACGCCCCGGCCTTGGTCCGCGGCCGAGTTTGCGGCCCTGCTGGCGGATGCGACGGTGTTCCTGCTGGCGGAACCTGGCGGTTTCCTGCTGGGTCGGGCCGTCGCGGGCGAGGCCGAGATTCTGACGCTGGCCGTGGCGCCCGAGGCGCGGCGGCGGGGGCTGGGACGGCGTCTGGTCGGCGCGTTTCTGGCAGAGGCGGCGGCGCGGGGGGCGGATCACGCCTTTCTTGAGGTTGCGGCGGACAATGCCGCGGCCATCGCGCTTTACTGCGGCGCGGGCTTTGTCGCGGCCGGTCGGCGGCGCGGCTATTTCGCAACGCCGGAGGGGGCACGGGGGGATGCGCTGGTGATGGTCCGGGCGCTGTCCTGACGCGGTGGGCACGGGGCGGGAAGTCTTGGGCCTGCCTCGCAGAATCCTGTTGACCCAGTCCGGGGCTTCGGCCCTAGATTGGACCCGAAGCTGCCGCGAACGGACAGCCGAATGGCCGGCCGCGCGACACAGACACAACCGGGAGAGCTTCATGATCCGTATCAGAACCCTTGCCGGCAGTGCGGCCGCGTTTGCGCTTTCCGCAGCGGGCGCGCTGGCCGATCCGGCGTTGATCTTCGATCTGGGCGGCAAGTTCGACAAGTCGTTCAACGAGGCGGCCTATAACGGGGCGCAACGCTGGGTGCAGGAGACCGGCGGCAGCTACAAGGAACTTGAGATGCAGTCCGAGGCCCAGCGCGAACAGGCGCTGAGGCGGCTGGCCGAGACGGGCGCGAATCCGATCGTGATGACGGGTTTTGCCTTTGGCGACGTGCTGAACGAGGTGGCGCCGGACTATCCTGACACGCGCTTTGCCATCATTGATGCGGTGGTGGAACAGCCGAATGTCCGCTCGGTGATCTTTTCGGAACATCAGGGCTCTTACCTTGTCGGCATGATGGCGGCGATGGCGTCGAAATCGGGAACGGTGGGCTTTGTCGGCGGGATGGACATTCCGCTGATCCGCAAGTTCGCCTGTGGCTATGCGCAGGGTGTGAAGGCGGTGAAGCCGGATGCAACGGTGGTCATCAACATGACCGGCACCACACCCGCCGCCTGGGCCGATCCGGTGAAGGGGGCGGAACTGGCGCGTTCGCAGATCTCGCAGGGGGCGGATGTGATCTATGCCGCGGCGGGCTCGACCGGTCTTGGCGTGTTGCAGGCTGCGGCCGACGAGAACATCCTGTCGATCGGGGTCGACAGCAACCAGAACCACCTGCATCCGGGCAAGGTGCTGACCTCGATGATCAAGCGGGTGGATATCGCGGTGCATGATGCCTTTGCGGCAGGCGCCGCGATCGAAACCGGGACGGTCTTGGCCGATCTGAAGGGCGACGGCGTGGGCTATGCGCTGGACGAGCACAACGCCGCGCTGGTGACCGCCGAGATGAAGGCCGCCGTGGACGAGGCCGCCGCCCGGATCAAATCGGGCGAGACGCCTGTTCACGACTACATGACCGACAACACCTGCCCCGCCGCGTCGTTCTGAATGGAGGCCGATGTGGCAGCGGGGCGGCCGGGCGCCGCCCCTTTCGCCATCGAGCTTCGGGGCATCTCGAAGGCGTTCGGTCCGGTGCAGGCCAATCGTGACATCTGTCTACAGGTCGCCCGCGGCACGATCCACGGCATCGTGGGCGAGAATGGCGCGGGCAAATCCACGCTGATGTCGATCCTCTATGGCTTTTATCGCGCCGATGCGGGGCAGATCCTGATCGGCGGCAGCCCCACGCCGATCCCCGACAGCCAGGCCGCGATCCGGGCCGGCATCGGCATGGTGTTCCAGCATTTCAAGCTGGTGCCGAATTTCACCGTGCTGGAAAACGTGATCCTCGGCGCCGAGGACGGCGCGCGGCTTGGGCCCTCGCTGGCCAAGGCGCGGCGGGCGCTTCAGGCGCTGGCACGGGAACATGAGCTGGAGGTGGACCCGGATGCGCTGGTCGAGGATCTTTCGGTCGGCCATCAGCAGCGGGTCGAGATCCTGAAGGCGCTGTATCGGCAGGCCGAGATCCTGATTCTGGACGAGCCGACCGGCGTCTTGACCCCGGCCGAGGCCAACCATCTGTTCCGTATCCTGCGCGGTCTGAGCGAGCGGGGCAAGACCATCATCCTGATCACCCACAAGCTGCGCGAGATCATGGACATCACCGATCATGTCAGCGTCATGCGCCGCGGCGAGATGGTGGCCACGATGCGCACCGCCGACACCAGCCCCGAGGCGCTGGCCGAGTTGATGGTGGGCCGCAAGGTGTTGTCGCGGGTCGAAAAGGGCCCTGCCCGCCCCGGCCGCACGGTGCTGGAGGTCGAAGATCTGCGCGTCTGCGATGCGCATGGCATCGAGCGGCTGAAAGGGGTCAGTCTGACGGTGCGCGCGGGCGAGATCCTCGGGATTGCGGGGGTTGCGGGCAACGGTCAGTCGGATCTGCTTGATGTGCTGGGCGGCATTGCCCGCGGCACCGGCCATGTGCGGCTGAACGGGCGGGCGTTGGACCTGTCGGGGCGCGGCTGCAACGGCCATGCCCGACGCAAGGCCGGCATCGCCCATGTCCCCGAGGATCGTCAGAACCTTGGCATGATCATGGATTTCACCGCATGGGAAAACGTGGCCTTCGGCTATCAGGGCGACCCGCGGTATCGGCGCGGGCCGTTGATGGACAATGACGCGCTGCGCGCGGATTGCGCGGGCAAGATGGCGCGTTTTGACGTGCGGCCGCCGATCTGCGACCTGCCGGCGAAAAGCTTTTCGGGCGGGAACCAGCAGAAGCTGATCCTTGCGCGCGAGATCGAACGCAACCCCGACCTGCTGCTGATCGGCCAGCCGACGCGAGGGGTGGATATCGGCGCGATCGAGTTCATTCATCAGCAGATCGTGCGGCTGCGCGATGCCGGCAAGGCGGTGCTTCTGGTCAGTGTGGAGCTGGACGAGATCCTTGGCCTGTCCGACCGGATCGCGGTGATGTTCGATGGCCGGATCATGGGGGTCCGCGACCCCGCCACCACATCCGAGCGCGCGTTGGGTCTGCTGATGGCGGGTGTGGATGACGACAAGGGGGCCGCCTGATGAACGCGATGCCGGGGTGGGCCGATGCGATCGTGGTGCCGCTGATCTCGGTTCTGATCGCCTTTGCGATTTCGTCCGGGGTGATCCTTGCCATCGGGGAAAGCCCGGTCGAGGCGATGACGCTGATGGTGACGGGGGCGCTCGGCTCCAGCTATGGGTGGGGCTATACGCTGTATTATGCCACCAACTTCATCTTCACCGGGCTGGCGGTGGCGGTGGCGTTCCATGCCGGCCTGTTCAACATCGGCGGCGAGGGGCAGGCGACGCTGGGGGGCCTTGGCGTGGCGCTGGCCTGCCTGTTCGTGCCATGGCCGCACTGGTCGCTGGCGCTGATCGGGGCCATGGCGGCGGGCGCGGCCTTCGGCGCGCTGTGGGCGGCGCTGCCGGGCTGGCTTCAGGCTCGGCGCGGCAGCCATGTCGTCATCACCACGATCATGTTCAACTTCATCGCCGCAGCGGTGCTGAATTACGTTCTGGTCAACGTGCTGCGCCCCACCGGCAGCATGGACCCCGCCACCGCGCGCTTTCCCGGTGCCACCAACCTGCCGACGCTGGGCGAGATCCTTGGCGCCATCGGCATCCCGTTTTCGCGCAGCACTCCGGCCAATGTCAGCCTGTTCGTGGCGCTGGCCGCCTGCGTCGCGGTCTGGCTGCTGATATGGCGAACGCGCGCAGGCTATGAAATCCGCGCCTTCGGCAAGTCCGATCGCGCCGCGGTCTATGCCGGGATTTCGCCGGTGCGCATCACCATGCTGGCGATGCTGGTGTCCGGCGCGCTGGCCGGGCTGATGGCCATCAACAACGTGATGGGCGAGGCCGAGCGTCTGATGCTGAACGCGGTCGAGGGGGCGGGCTTCATCGGCATTGCGGTGGCGCTGATGGGGCGCAGCCATCCGTTCGGCGTGCTGCTGGCGGCGCTGCTGTTTGGCTTTCTGTATCAGGGCGGGGCGGAACTGGCGCTGTGGACCTCGATCCCGCGCGAGTTGATCACCGTCATTCAGGCGCTGGTGATCCTGTTCACCGGGGCGCTCGACAACATGGTGCGCCAGCCGGTCGAGGCGCTGTTCCTGCGTCTGCGCAAGGGGGCGAAGTGATGGATCTGCCGACCGCCCTGCAAATCCTTGATTCGATGATCCGGCTGGGCACGCCCTTGCTGCTGGCCTGCCTTGCGGGGCTGTTTTCGGAACGCGCCGGCATCTTCGATATCGGGCTTGAGGGCAAGATGCTGTCGGCGGCCTTTCTGTCGGCGGCGGTGGCCTTCGTCACCGGATCGGTCTGGCTGGGGGTGCTGGCGGGGCTGGTGGCCGCGCTGATGATGTCGGCGATCCATGGGCTGGCCTCGATCACGTTCCGGGGCAACCAGTTGATTTCGGGGGTGGCGATCAACTTTCTGGCCTCGGGTCTGACGGTGCTGCTGGGGCAGTACTGGTTCGCGCTGGGGGGGCGGACGCCCTCGCTGGAAGGGGCGGCGCGGTTTCAGCCGATCACCCTGCCCTTCGCGCAGGAGCTGCGCGAGGTGCCGGTGCTGGGCCTGATCTATGCCGAGCTGATCTCGGGCCATACGGCGCTGGTCTATCTGGCCTTTGCGCTGGTGCCCCTGTCGTGGTGGCTGCTGTATCGCACCCGGTTCGGCCTGCGGCTGCGGGCGGTGGGCGAGAACCCGGCCGCAGTCGATACCGCGGGCGTCTCGGTCGTGGGGATACGCTATGCGGCGGTGGCGATCTGCGGGCTTCTGACCGGGCTTGCCGGCGCCTATCTGGCCTGCGGCCTGTCGGCGGGTTTCGTGAAAGAGATGACGGCGGGGCGTGGCTACATCGCGCTGGCGGCGCTGATCTTTGCCAAATGGCGGCCGTGGCAGGCGCTGGCGGCCACGATGCTGTTCGGCCTGCTGGAAGCGGTCGCCAACCGCTATCAGTCGCTTGACCTGTGGGGAGTGCCGCTTCCGGTGCAGTTCATGCAGGCATTGCCCTACATTCTGACCGTGGTCATCCTTGCCGGATTCGTCGGCAAGGCGATCCCGCCGCGCGCGGGCGGCCAACCCTATGTAAAGGAACGCTGACATGCCGCCCGAGATGCTTGCCGATCTGATCCGGGCGCGGGCGGGGGCGCAGCCGGTCCGGCTGGGGCTGATCCTTGGATCGGGGCTGGGCCATCTGGCCGAAGCGGTAGAAGGCATGGCCCTGCCTTATGCGGATCTGCCGGGGTTCCCGCAGGCGACGGTCTCGGGGCACAATCCGCAACTGGTGATCGGCGATCTGGAAGGCGTCCGGGTCGCGGTGCTGGGCGGGCGGGCGCATTACTACGAAAGCGGCGATGCGGCGGCGATGCGGGTACCGCTGGCGGTGCTGAAGGAGCTTGGCGCCGAGGCGCTGATCGCCACCAATGCCGCCGGCAGCCTGCGGGCGGATCTGCCGCCGGGCAGCCTGATGCTGCTGTCGGATCATATCAACCTTGCGGGGGCCAATCCGCTGATCGGGGAGCGGACGGATGCCCGTTTCGTGCCGATGACCGATGCGCATGACCCCGGACTGCGCGCGGGCCTGCTTGCGGCCGCCGAGGCGGCCGGGGTGGGCCTTGGCCAAGGCGTCTATGCGTGGTTTTCCGGCCCCTCGTTCGAGACCCCGGCCGAGATCCGCATGGCCCAGCGTCTGGGCGCCGATGCCGTCGGCATGTCCACCGTGCCCGAGGTGATCCTTGCCCGTTTCCTTGGGCTGAAGGTCGCCGCGATCTCGACCATCACCAACATGGGCGCGGGCCTGTCGGACGAGGCGATCAGCCACGACCACACCAAGGCCATGGCCCCCCTTGGCGCAGCCAAACTGGAACGGCTGTTGCGCGAATTCCTGCGCCGGCTGCGATGAGGGCCCCTGCCCCGCCCGCTGTTTGACAAGACAGGGCGCCGCGCGCATGTCTTGGGGACAGCCTATCCCCCCAAGCCTTCCACCCCCCAGCTTTTCCCAAAGTGACCGGCCCCGATGCAGCTTTACCTGCCCATTGCCGAGGTTTCCGTAAACATCTTCCTGCTGCTCGGGCTGGGCGGCATCGTCGGCTTCATGTCCGGCATGTTCGGTGTGGGCGGCGGTTTCCTGATCACGCCGCTCTTGTTCTTCATCGGCATCCCGCCTGCTGTGGCGGTGGCGACGGGGGCCAATCAGGTGGTGGCCTCGTCGGTGTCGGGGGTGCTGGCACAACTGAAACGCAAGGCGGTCGATTTCCGCATGGGATCGGTGCTGCTGGCGGGGGGGGTGGTCGGATCGGCCTTCGGGGTTGCGGTCTTTGCCCGGCTGAACACGCTGGGGCAGGTCGATCTGTTCGTGCAACTGTCCTATGTGCTGTTTCTGGGCCTTGTCGGCACGCTGATGTTTCAGGAAAGCGTGCGCACGCTGCGGCGGTCGAAACACGCGCCGGTGAAACGCTCGCGTCAGCATGGCTGGGCGCACAAGATGCCGTTCAAGATGAAGTTCCGCGCCTCGGGGCTGTATATCTCGGTGATCCCGCCGCTGATGGTGGGCGGCTTCGTGGGATTTCTGGCCGCGATCATGGGGGTGGGCGGAGGCTTCATCATGGTGCCGGCGATGATCTACCTGCTGGGGATGCCGACCAAGATCGTGATCGGCACCTCGCTGTTTCAGATCATCTTTGTCACCGCCTTCACCACCGTGATGCATGCGGTGACCAGCCAGACCGTCGACATGGCGCTGGCGCTGCTGCTGATCCTTGGCGGGGTGATCGGCGCGCAGGTCGGCGCGCGGATCGGGGTCCGGCTGCGGGCCGAACAGTTGCGCATCCTGCTGGCGCTTCTGGTGCTGGCGGTCTGCGCCAAGATCGCCACCGACCTGTTGTTCCGCCCGTCCGAGATCTACAGCCTGTCGGGGGTGCTGCCGTGATCCGCGCGCTTGTGCTGCTGGCGATGCTGATCGCGGCGCCCGCGCTGGCGCAGGAGGAACGGATCGTGCTGGGCCTGTCGGAAACGCGGGTGTCGATCACCGCGGACTTTCAGGGCTCCGAGATCATGATCTATGGCGCGGTGCAGCGCGAAACCCCGCAGCCGGACGGCGCGCTGGGGGTGATCGTCACCGTTCAGGGCCCGCCGACGCAGGTGATGGTGCGCAAGAAGGAACGCCGCTTCGGCATCTGGATCAACCGCGAAAAGGTCCGCATCGGCCGCGCCCCCAGCTTTTACGCCGTCGCCACCAGCGGCCCGCTGGAGCGTGTGCTGTCCGAAACCGACAACCTGCGCCACCAGATCTCGATCCCGCGGGCGATCCGCGCCATCGGCATCAGCGCACAGGCCGAGAACTCCCCCGCTTTCATCGAGGCGCTGGAACGCATCCGCCGGGCCGAGGGGCTTTATGCGATGCAGGAAGGCGCGGTCCGGCTGACCAAGGGCACGCTGTTTCGCACCGACATCCAGCTTCCGGTGAACCTGACCGAAGGCGATTACCGCGTGCGGGTGTTCCTGACCCGCGACGGCCGCGTGGTCGACATGTTCGAAGACCGGATCGGCGTGCAGAAAGCCGGGATCGAGCGGTTCATCCATGCGCTTGCCCATGAAAAGCCGCTGATCTACGGGCTTTTGTCACTGGTTCTGGCCGTGGTGGCGGGCTGGAGCGCCTCGGCTGCGTTCCGCTTCGTGCGCTGAACGCAGCGGGCGGCCGCAGGCGCCGCGCCCCGGCGCAGCCGGTCCGAGGGGCGCCGGTCAGCCCTCGCGATCCGGCATCAGGAAATGGCCGGTGGCCTGCGCGATGGGCCGGGCGCGGTTGTCCTGCCATGCCTCGACATGAACGCTGGCATAGCGGCGGCCCGAACGGTTCACCCGCGCCCGGGCATAGGCATCGCGCGGCAGGCCCGAGCGCAGGTAATCCACGGTGAAATCGATGGTCTTGGGCAGGCGTGGCGGGCGGGCCTCGATCGCGGCCGGGTCAAGGCGGCCCTGCTCCATCTCGTGCCACAGCACCGACCAAGACAGTTCGATGATCGCCGCCACCTCGAGAAAGGCCGCCGTCGCGCCGCCATGCAGCGCGGGAAGCATCGGGTTGCCGATCAGCCGCTGATCGAAGGGCAGGATCGCGGTCAACTCATCCCCACGGCGGTCGAACTGGATGCCAAGCCAGGTGATGTAGGGCACGCCCCCCACCAGCGCCTTCAGCGCCGCGTCGCGCCGTTGCTTGACCACCTGGACGGGCTCAGGCTGCGGACGGGTCATTGGGCGGTCCCCTTGCGTTCGACGGTGAAGGCGCCGGCGGCGGTGGCGACCGGGCGGGTGGCATCCTCGTCCATCGCGGTGGCGCGGACGAAGGCCACGGTGCGGGTGACGTGATAGCATTCGGCCACCGCGCGGATGCGCTGGCCGGGCGTGGCCGGGCGCATGTAGTCGATGCGCAGATCCAGCGTCGCGGTGGTGGCGCCGGCCTCGGGGTGGGACATCACGGCCGCGCCGCTGGCGGTATCCATCAGCGCCGAAACCGCGCCGCCATGGATCACCCCGGTGGCCGGATCACCGACAAAGCGCGCATCCCACGCCATCGAGATCACCGCCCGGCCGGGGCCGATGTCCTCAAGCTCCATCGCGAGGGCGCGGGAATGGGGGATCGCCTCGATGAACTGTCGGGCGCGGGCGATGTCGGTCATGGCAACCTCCGTGGTGGTCTTGCATCATCGCCCATCGACCGCCGCCCGCAAGCCCAGATTGCGAAAGCCGCGCGATGCATCTACCCTGCCCGAACCGGAGGTGCCCATGTCGGAATTGCGTCTGAACTTCAAGGAAATGTGCGCCCGTTTCGAGGTCACGCCCCGGACCCTGCGCTATTACGAATATATCGAGCTGCTTCAGCCCGAAAAGGACGGCCGCGCCCGATTCTATGGCCCGCGCGAGGTGGCACGGATGACGCTGATCCTGCGCGGACGCCGCTTCGGATTCAGTCTGGAGGAAATCCGCCAGTGGCTGCTGATCTATCGCCAGAAAGGCACCCGCCCGCAGCAGGAAGCCTGGATCGAGATGGCCGACCGGCAACTGGCCGAACTGGCCCGTCAGCGGGCCGAACTGGATGTGACCATCGCCGATCTTCAGGCGCTGCGCGACTCGACAGCGGCGGAACTGGCGGCCTCGGAAAGCTGACACAGCGTCACGCGACGCTTTGACGTCACGTCACGTTTACGTCAACGTCAACACATCTGGTAACTCTGCCTCTGCGATCCATCTGGAACGGCAACCCCGATCCAGAGCCCTGCGAGAGAGCCGATGACCAGCGACGTGATGACCATCCGCGAGATGTGTGAAGCGTTCGATGTGACGCCGCGCACGCTGCGCTTTTACGAATCGAAGGAACTGCTGTTCCCGATCCGGGACGGCACAAGGCGCCTGTTCACCCGCCGCGACCGGGCGCGGCTGAAGCTGATCCTGCGCGGCAAGCGGTTCGGCTTCAGCCTGGAAGAAATCCGCCAGCTTCTGGACCTTTACGACCGCGACGGCACGCAAGAGGTGCAGCTTCTGCGCACCTATCAGGTCGCACGCGAACGGCTGGACCAGATGGAACGCCAGCGCGCCGAACTGGACGAAGCGATCGCAGACCTGAAAGAACAACTCGCCTGGGGCGAAGAGGCGCTGGCCGCCTTCCGCCGCGCGGCCGAGTAGGGAGGAAGACGATGCCCATCTACAACGCCCCCGTGGCCGACATGCAGTTCATCCTGCATGAAGTTCTGAAACCTGCCGAAACCGGCATCCCCGGCTATGACGAACTGGACCCCGATTTCACCGTCGCCGTGCTGGACGAGGCGGGAAAGCTGGCCCGCGACGTGCTGGCGCCGCTGAACCGTGTGGGCGACACCGAGGGCTGCCGGCTGGAAAACGGCGTGGTCCGCACCCCGACCGGATATGCCGAAGCCTTCCGCCAGATGAAGGACGGCGGCTGGACCGCGCTTGACTGCGACCCGGCCTATGGCGGGCAGGGGCTGCCCTATCTGATGCAGACCGCGGTGGGCGAGATCTTCGTTTCGGCCAACATGGCCTTCAACATGTATCAGGGCCTGACCCATGGCGCGGTCTCGGCGATCCATGCCCATGGCACCGAAGATCAGAAGCGCACATGGCTGCCGAAGATGGTCACCTGCGACTGGACCGGCACGATGAACCTGACCGAGCCGCACGCCGGCACCGACCTTGGCATGATGCGCACCCGCGCCGAGCCGCAGGCGGATGGCAGCTATCTGATCACAGGGGAAAAGATTTTCATCTCGGCCGGCGATCACGATCTGGCCGAGAACATCGTGCATCTGGTGCTGGCCAAGGCCCCCGGCGGCGGCGAGGGCACCAAGGGCATTTCGCTGTTCATCGTGCCGAAATTCCTTGTGAACGAGGATGGGTCGCTGGGCGAACGCAACGCCGTCTCGGTCGGCAAGATCGAGCGCAAGATGGGCATCCACGGCAATGCCACCTGCGTGCTGAACTATGACGGCGCCAAAGGCTGGCTGCTGGGAGAGTTGCACAAGGGCATGCGCGCCATGTTCACCATGATGAACGAGGCGCGTCTGGGCGTGGGTCTGCAAGGCTATGCCGTGGCCGAGGCCGCCTATCAGAATGCGGTGGCCTATGCCCGTGACCGGCTTCAGGGTCGTTCGGTTTCCGGTCAGGGCAGCACGGACGGGCCGGCCGATCCGCTGATCGTTCACCCAGACATCCGCCGTAACCTGATGGATCAGAAAAGCTTTCTGGAAGGCGCCCGCGCACTGACCTTCTGGGGCGCGCATCTGATCGACCGCTCGGTCCGGTTGGGCGATGCCGAGGCCGAAGGGCTGATCTCGCTTCTGACGCCGGTGATCAAGGGTTTCCAGACCGACAAGGGGTTTGAATCGGCGGTGGCCGCGCAGCAGGTCTGGGGCGGGCATGGCTATATCGAAGACAACGGCATGAGCCAGTTCGCCCGCGATGCCCGCATCGCCATGATCTACGAAGGCGCCAACGGAATTCAGGCGCTGGATCTGGTGGGTCGAAAGCTGGCCGCCGAGGGTGGCAAGCCCGCGATGGCGTTCTTTCACCTGATCCGCGGCTTCCTGAAGGAAAACGAAAACGATCCGCGCCTTGAAGGCTTTGTCGAACCGCTGAAACAGGCGTCGAAGGACTGCCAGAAAGCTGCGATGTTCTTTGCCGAGCGCGGCATGAAAAACCCCGACGAGGCGCTGGCGGGATCTTACGATTTCATGACCATGATGGGGCATCTGTGCCTTGGCTACATGTGGGCGCGGATGGCCCGAGCCGCCGCCGATGCGCTGGACGCCGGCCGCGGCGATGCCGAGGCATTGCGCACCAAGATCGCGACGGGGCGCTACTACATGCTGCGCCATCTGCCCGCCACGGCCCTACATCTGGCCCGCATCGAAAGCGGCGCCGGCCCGGTGATGGCGCTTTCCGCCGACGCGTTCTGAACCCTTCCGGCGCGCGAAGGCCGCGCCGATCCCAGACCCCAGACCATGCCGAACGCCCCCAAACGGCCGCACGGCAGAAGGAGGACAGATGACCGACGCCTATATCTACGACGCTCTGCGCACCCCGCGCGGGCGCGGCCGCCCCGATGGCGCTCTGCACGAGGTCACATCGGTTGCGCTGTCGGCGGGCGTGCTGAACGCATTGAACGCACGCAACAATCTGGATGGCGCCCCGATCGAGGATGTCATCTGGGGCAATGCCACACAGGTCGGGGAACAGGGCGGCTGTCTTGCCCGCTCGGCCGTTCTTCTGTCGGATCTGGACGAACGCATCCCTGGCCTGTCGATCAACCGCTTCTGCGCCAGCGGGATGGAGGCGGTCAATCTGGCCGCCAACCAGATCCGTGCCGGTGCGGGCGCAGCCTATATCGCGGGCGGTGTTGAAATGATGAGCCGTGTCGCCATGGGCTCGGACGGGGCGGCGATCGCGGTGGACCCCTCGCTTGCAATGAAAACGTATTTCGTGCCGCAGGGGATCTCGGCCGACATCATCGCCACCCGCTACGGGTTCACCCGCGACGAGGCCGATGCGCTGGCGGTGGAAAGCCAGAAACGGGCCGCAACCGCGTGGCGCGAGGGACGGTTTGACCGCTCGGTGGTGCCGGTGACGGACCGCAACGGCCTGACCATCCTTGACCGCGACGACTACCTGCGCCCCGACACCGACATGCAGACGCTTGCCGCGCTGAAGCCCGCCTTCCGCGAGATGGGCGAGCAGATGCCCGGCTTCGACAAGCTGGCGCAGATGAAATATCCCGAACTGGAACGGATCGAGCATATCCACCACGCCGGAAACTCGTCCGGCATCGTGGACGGGGCCGCCGCCGTGCTGATCGGCAACCGCGCCTTTGGCGAGGCGCATGGCCTGAAACCGCGGGCCCGCATCCGCGCAACCGCCAAGGTGGGCACAGATCCGACGATCATGCTGACCGGCCCGGTTCCGGTCACTGAAAAGATTTTGCGTGATAGCGGCATGCAGATTTCCGACATCGACCTGTTCGAGGTGAACGAGGCCTTCGCCGCAGTCGTTCTGCGCTTCCAGCAGGCGTTCGGGATCGATCCGTCGCGGGTGAACGTGAACGGCGGCGCCATCGCCATGGGCCATCCGCTGGGAGCAACCGGCGCGATCATCATCGGCACCCTGCTGGACGAGTTGGAACGCACCGGCAAATCGATCGGCCTTGCAACGCTTTGCGTCGCCTCTGGCATGGGTGCCGCCACCATCATCGAGCGGGTCTGAAGGAGGACACCATGACCGATTTCACCAGCCAGACCGACGCCTCTGGCGTCTGCACCATCACCTGGGACGTGCCCGGCAAATCGATGAACGTCATGTCGATGGCCGGCTTTGCCGATCTCGACGCGCTGATCGATGCCGCACTGGCCGATCCTGCGGTCAAGGGGATTGTCCTGACTTCGGCGAAAAAGGATTTCGCAGGCGGGATGGATCTGAACGTGATCGCCCGCATGAAAGAAGAAGGCGGCGCCGATCCGGCGAAGGCGGTCTTTGACGGCGTGATGGGGATGCACGCCGTCCTGCGCAAGATCGAACGGGCCGGGATGGACCCGAAGACGCTGAAGGGTGGCAAGCCAATCGTCGCCGCGCTGCCGGGCACGGCGCTGGGGATCGGGCTGGAACTGCCACTGGCCTGCCACCGCATCATCGCCGCCGACAATCCCAAGGCCAAGATCGGCCTGCCCGAGATCCTGGTCGGCATCTTTCCCGGCGGCGGTGGCACCACGCGCCTTGCCCGCAAGCTGGGTGCGATGATGGCGGCGCCCCTGCTTCTGGAAGGCAAACTGAACGATCCGCGCGGGGCCAAGGCCATGGGCGTGGTCGATGAGGTGGTTCCCCCCGAAGACCTGCTGGATCGCGCGAAAGCGTGGGTTCTTGCGGCCAAGGACGCCGATCTGGTGAAGCCGTGGGATCAGAAGGGTTACAAGATGCCCGGCGGCGCGCCCTATCATCCTGCGGGCTTCATGACCTTTGTCGGCGCCTCGGCCATGGTGCTGGGCAAGACGATGGGGGTCTATCCCGCGGCCAAGGCGCTGCTGTCGGCGGTTTATGAAGGCGCGCTGGTGCCGTTCGACACCGCACTGAAGATCGAGGCGCGCTGGTTCACCCATGTTCTGATGAACCCGTCGTCCTCGGCGATGATCCGGTCGCTGTTCATCAACAAGGAGGCGCTGGAAAAAGGCGCCGTCCGCCCTGCCCTGCCCGATCAGTCGGTGAAAACGCTGGGCGTGCTGGGCGCAGGCATGATGGGGGCGGGCATCGCCCATGTCGCGGCCAGCGCCGGCATCAAGGTCGTGCTGATCGACGCGGGCCAGGAGGCCGCCGACCGCGGCAAGGCCCATGCCGAGGCGCTGCTCGACAAGGCGATGAAGCGCGGCAAGATCACCGCCGAGACCCGCGCCGAGGTGCTGGCCCGCATCACCCCCACCACCGATTATGCGGCCCTTGCCGGGGCCGATCTGATCGTGGAAGCGGTGTTCGAAGATCCGGCGGTGAAGGCCGATGTCACCCGCCGGGCAGAGGCCGCCACCCCGGCCGACTGCATCTTCGCCACCAACACCTCGACCCTGCCGATCTCGGGGCTGGCCAAGGCCAGCCAGCGCCCCGAACAGTTCATCGGCATCCATTTCTTCTCGCCGGTCGACAAGATGATGCTGGTCGAGATCATCCGCGGCCAACAGACCGGCGACCGCGCGGTGGCCAAGGCGCTGGATTTCGTGCGCCAGATCCGCAAGACCCCTATCGTGGTGAATGACGCGCGCTTCTTCTACGCCAACCGCTGCATCATCCCCTATATCAACGAGGGCATCCGCATGGTGGCCGAAGGCGTGGCCCCCGCGCTGATCGAGAATGCCGCCAAGCTGGTGGGGATGCCGCTGGGGCCGCTGCAACTGGTGGATGAAACCTCGATCGAGCTTGGGGTGAAGATCGCCAAGGCGACAAAGGCCGCGATGGGCGAGGCCTATCCCGACGCGGCGGTGGATGCGGTGATCTTCCGGCTGGCGGATCAGGGGCGGCTGGGCAAGAAGGCCAACGCTGGCTTCTATGCCTATGACGAGGCAGGAAAAAGGCTGGGCCTGTGGCCGGGGCTTGACGGGTTCTGGCCGGTCCTGGATCCCCAGCCCGCCCTGCCCGAGGTGCAGCACCGGCTGCTGTTCGCGCAGGTGCTGGAAGCGGTGCGGGCGCTGGAACAAGGCGTTCTGACCGACATCCGCGAAGGCGACGTGGGCGCGATCCTTGGCTGGGGCTTTGCGCCATGGTCAGGCGGGCCGTTCAGCTGGCTGGACATGATCGGGGCGCCCCGCGCGGTCGAGATCTGCGACGGACTGGCCGCGCGCCACGGCGCCCGCTTTGCAGTGCCGCAGCTTCTGCGCGACATGGCGGCCGCGGGCGACAGCTTCTACGGCCGGTTCGCGCCCCGTTCGCGCGCGGCCTGACCCCGCAGGGCGGCGCCTGCCTCTTCGGCCAGAAGGCAGGCGATCAGATGCAGCCCCTGTTCAAGGGTCAGCGCGGGCGGCCTTGCCACAGCCGTCCGCGTCAGCATCGCCTGAACGGGATCTTCCGGCACCTCAAGCCCGGCGCAGCGCAACAACGTGGCGCCGGCAGCATAGATCACCTGCTCCTGCGCAAAGCCAAGCGAGACCGCCAGCGTCTCGTCCGGTGGCGGCATCCGCGCGATGCCGCGGAACCCGTCCAGCGCCGCCGCGGGCACCAGTGCGAAGGGCTCTCCGCACAGGGTTTCGGCCCGTTCGGTTTCCAGAAGCACCAGTTGCCCCGATAGCAGCAGCAGCGCCGCGCGATTGTCCAACGCCCCCGGCGGCACATGCAGCGGCGCCAACGACGGTGGCCATTGCGCGGGCCGGATGCGGCTGTGCCGCGCCATCCGCACCGGCTGCGGCGGTCCGTCCATGGTCAGGACCGCATCGCCTTCACGGATCAGTTCGGCTGCGCGCCAGCCCTTGGGCGTGGCAACGCTGGTGCCGGCGAAGATCCCTTCGACCAGCACCGCGGCCCCTTGGGGGGTATCCTGCTCCTCTTGCACCATGACCCAGCCTGTTTCGCGCCCGCCCTCTGACAGGGCGGATAAGCCGGTCTGACGACAAGGGTCGGCGAAACCGGCGCGACAGGGTGCCGACCTTGCGGCAAATGCCGACAAGTCGAACTACCGCGGAACGGCTGGGCCCCGGCAGATTGCCGGGGCGCTTTGGCGGGGCGCGGCGGACTAGCCGGCGTAGCTTTCCACCGGCGGGCAGATGCAGACAAGGTTCCGGTCGCCCCAGGCATTGTCGGCCCGGCCCACCGGCGGCCAGTATTTGTCCACCCGGAACGCGCCGGGCGGAAAGCAGCCCTGTTCGCGCGGGTATTTCCGATCCCAGCCGGCCACCAGATCCTCGACCGTGTGCGGCGCGTGGCGCAGCGGGCTGTCGGCCGCCGAAATCTCGCCGGTTTCAACCGCGCGGATCTCGTCGCGGATGGCCAGAAGCGCGGTGATGAAGCGGTCGATCTCGGCCTTGGTCTCGGATTCGGTGGGTTCCACCATCAGCGTGCCGGCCACCGGCCAGCTCATGGTGGGGGCGTGAAAGCCGTTGTCGATCAGGCGCTTGGCGATGTCATCGACGGTGACGCCCACCTCTGCGAAGGGGCGGGTATCAAGGATGCATTCATGCGCCACCCGGCCGCGGTTGCCCATGAACAGCACCTCATAGGCGCCCTTCAGCCGTGCCGCGATATAGTTGGCGTTCAGGATCGCCACCCGCGTGGCCTGTGTCAGCCCCTCGCCGCCCATCATCAGGCAATAGGCCCATGAAATCAGCAGGATCGAGGCCGAGCCATAGGGCGCCGCCGACACCGGCCCCTCATGCGCCGCGGCACTGTCGCCGCCGGTCAGCGGGCCGCTGACTTCGGGGTGTCCCGGCAGATAGGGTGCCAGATGCGCCTTGACCCCGATCGGCCCCATGCCGGGACCGCCGCCGCCATGCGGGATGGCAAAGGTCTTGTGCAGGTTCAGGTGGCTGACATCGCCGCCGATGGCGCCGGGCTGCACAAGGCCCACCATCGCGTTCATGTTGGCGCCGTCGATATAGACCTGACCGCCGTGGTCGTGGGTGATCCGGCAGACCTCGCGCACGGTCTCTTCGAACACGCCATGGGTGGAGGGATAGGTGATCATGCAGGCGGCCAGCCGGTCGCCCGCCTCGGCCGCCTTGTCGCGGAAGTCATCCAGATCGACGTCGCCGTTCGGCGCCGATTTCACCACCACGACCTTCATCCCCGCCATATGCGCCGACGCCGGGTTGGTGCCATGCGCCGAAACCGGGATCAGACAGATGTCGCGCTGCGCCTCGCCCCGGGCGCGATGCCAGGCAAGGATTGTCAGCAGCCCGGCATATTCGCCCTGCGCGCCCGAGTTCGGCTGCATCGACATCGCGTCATAGCCGGTGATCCGGCACAGCCGCGCCGCCAGATCGCGGATCGCCTCGTGATAGCCGGCAGCCTGATCGACCGGGGCAAAGGGATGCAGCGTGGCAAATTCAGGCCATGTGATCGGCATCATCTCGGCTGCGGCATTCAGCTTCATCGTGCAAGAGCCCAGGGGGATCATCGCCCGATCCAGCGCCAGATCGCGGTCCGACAGACGGCGCATATAGCGCATCATCTCGGATTCGGCCCGGTTCATGTGAAAGACCGGATGGGTCAGATAATCGGTCTGGCGCAGCATCGGCTCGGGGAAGCCAAGGCCCACCTGGGCCGGGGCGGCATCGGGGATGCCAAAGGCATCGAGAACCCGGGCGATCACGCCCGCATCCGTGGTCTCGTCCAGCGAGATCCCCACCCGGTCGCGGCCCACCTTGCGCAGGTTGATGCCGCGGTGACGCGCGGCGGCAAGGATGCCCGCCTGCCCCACCCCCACCTCGACGGTGATCGTGTCGAAAAAGGCGTCGGGGCTGACGCGGGCGCCTGCATCCTTCAGCGCCTGCGCCAGACGCACGGTGTTCAGATGCACCCGTTCCGCGATATGGCGCAGCCCCTTGGGGCCGTGGAACACCGCGTAAAAGCTGGCCATCACCGCCAGAAGCGCCTGCGCCGTGCAGACGTTGGACGTCGCCTTTTCGCGCCGGATATGCTGTTCGCGGGTTTGCAGCGCAAGGCGATAGGCCTTGTTGCCGCGCACATCGACCGACACGCCGACCAGACGGCCGGGCATCGCGCGTTTCAACTCGTCCCGGCAGGACATGAAGGCCGCATGCGGCCCGCCATAGCCCATCGGCACCCCGAACCGCTGCGCCGAGCCCACGGCGATGTCGGCCCCCATCGCGCCCGGCTCCTTCAGCAGACACAGCGCCAGAAGATCGGTCGCGACCACGGCCACCGCGCGGGCGTCATGCAGGGCCGCGATCTCGGCCGTGAAGTCGCGCACAAGGCCATAGGTGCCGGGATACTGGAACAGCGCGCCGAACACCTCGGCCGGCTGAAGCCGGTCGGGGTGGTCCACGATCACCGTGATCCCCAGCGGCTCGGCCCGGGTCCGGATCACCGCGATAGTCTGGGGATGGCAGTCGGCATCGACAAAGAAGGCCCGCGCCTTCGACTTGGCGGCACGCTGGGCCATGGTCATCGCCTCGGCCGCGGCCGTCGCCTCATCCAGAAGCGAAGCGTTGGCGATCGGCAGGCCGGTCAGGTCGGCCACCATGGTCTGATAGTTCAGCAGGGCTTCCAGCCGCCCTTGGGCGATTTCGGGCTGATAGGGGGTATAGGCGGTATACCAGGCCGGGTTTTCCAGAATGTTGCGCTGAATCGCCGGGGGCGTCACGGTGCCGTAATAGCCCTGCCCGATCAACGAGACCATCACCCGGTTCTTCGCCGCGACCTCTCGCAGCCGGGCCAGAAGTTCATGTTCGGCCAGGGGCGCCCAGTCCAGCGGGCTTTCCTGCCGGATCGAGGCCGGCACCGTCTCGTCGATCAGCTGATCGAGCGAGGAAACCCCCACCACGCGCAGCATCTCTTCCATTTCCGAGGGCGACGGGCCGATGTGCCGGCGGTTGGCGAAATCGTAGGCGTTGTAGTCGGTGGGGGTAAAGGTCATCGCGTCAGCCGATCATGTCCTGGTATTCGTCTTCGTCCATGAAATCGTCGAGAACCGACAGATCATCGACACGCATCTTGAAGAACCACGCCGTCATCGGGTCGGCGTTCACAAGGCCGGGCTTTTCCACCAGCTTGTCGTTCACCGCCACGATCTCGCCATCCATCGGCGCCGCGATATCCGAGGCCGCCTTGACGCTTTCGATCACCGCCACCTCGTCGCCCTCGGCGACCATGGTCTCGATCTCGGGCAGTTCGATGAACACCACATCGCCCAGTTGCGTGGCGGCGTGTTCGGTGATGCCAACCACGACAAGGTCGCCCTCGACGCGCAGCCATTCGTGTTCCTTGGTGTATTTCATGTCTTGCCTCAGCGTTTGTAGGTGGAGGGTCGGAAAGGAAGCGGGACGACGGTCACGGGCAGACGCTTGCCGCGGACCTCGCCCAGAAGCTGGGTGCCGGGGGCGGCATGGGCCGCGGCGACATAGGCCATCGCCACCGGCGCCTCGACCGAGGGGCCAAAGCCGCCCGAGGTGACGCGGCCGACCGGGGTGCCGTCGGGGGTGAACAGGTCGGTGCCCTCGCGCATGGGCGCGCGGCCCTCGGGGCGCAGGCCCACGCGCAGGCGCCGGGGACCATCGGCCAGTTCCGCAAGGATACGCTCGGCGCCGGCAAAGCCGCCTGCGCGCGCCCCGCCCGGGCGGCGGGCCTTCTGGATCGCCCAGCCAAGGCCGGCCTCGATGGGCGAGGTGGTGGTGTCGATGTCGTGGCCGTAAAGGCAAAGGCCGGCTTCCAGACGCAGGCTGTCGCGGGCGCCAAGGCCGATGGGGGCCACATCGGGCATCGCCAGCAGGCTTTCGGTGAACGCCTCGATCACCAACACGGGGACCGAGATTTCATAGCCATCCTCGCCGGTATAGCCCGACCGCGAGATCCAGAGGTCATGGCCCCGCCAGTCGGCCGAGATCAGATCCATGAAGCGCATGGCCGCGGCCGCCGGGATCAGGCGGGACAGCGCGGCTTCGGCGGCGGGGCCTTGCAGGGCCAGAAGACCGCGGTCTTCCACGGCGACCACCTCGGCCACGTCGGCCAGATGGGCGCGCAGATGGGCGGTGTCCTGCGATGCGCAGGCGGCGTTGACCACGACGAACAGGTGATCGCCGCGGTTGGCGAACATCAGGTCGTCAAGGATGCCGCCGGTGTCGGTGGTCAGCATCCCATACCGCTGGCGGCCGGGGGCAAGACCCAGCACATCCACCGGCATCAGCCGTTCGAACGCGGCGCCGAGCGCGGCCATGTCGGACCGGGGACGCAGAAGAAGCTGGCCCATGTGGCTGACATCGAACAGGCCCGCGGCGGCGCGGGTGTGCAGATGTTCCTTCATCACGCCGGCAGGATACTGCACCGGCATTTCCCAGCCGGCAAAGGGCACCATGCGGGCACCAAGGCGCAGGTGAATGCCATGCAGCGGAAGCCGCCGCAGGTTCGGGGATTCTTCGGTCATGCCGCCCTCCTGACTGTCGATGCCGGCGGAATGCACGGCACCGCGCGGACGGTTTCCCGCCCCGCAGTGCCCCCTCTGTCCCTTGCGCCTGAGATCGTTATCCCTTCGGCGGGCCGACCGGCCACTCTCCAGAGTCTTCGTGTCAGGACGGTCCTTGCGCCTGAGAGTTTCCTGGGGCGTTTGCTCCTTCGGCACCGGGGGGTGCCCCGGATTCTCCCGATCCTGATTGCTTCACCTAGCGCGGCGCGAAAGGCCCTGTCCAGCGAAAAGCGAAGGCGACGTTTTGGGGCGCAAAGGCGACATTGCGGCGGAACGGGACGGGCTGGAACCGGCAATGGGAGCACGGGTTGAAGGGCGGGGGCGCTGCCCCCGTGCCCCCGGGATATTTGGGCCAGAATGAATGGGCAAAGGCTTGTCCCGCGCCGTGTAGCTTTGATGCCGAAATCGGCAGAATGGCCTTGCCCGCCGCCCGGATCGGGCGGCGGGCGCGGGTTCTGGCGGGGACGGCCGCCCCTGGGGGCGAGCCGCCGAACGGGTCAGGCGCGGGCCTGGCGGATCAGGTCGAGGATCTGCTTGGCCGCCGAGGGGATGTTGGTGCCGGGGCCGAAGATGGCCTTGACGCCGGAATTATAGAGGAAATCGTAATCCTGCTGCGGGATCACGCCGCCGCAGATCACCAGGATGTCGCCGGCGCCCTGGGCCTTCAGCGCCTCGATCAGTTTCGGCGCCAGCGTCTTGTGGCCGGCAGCGAGCGACGAGATGCCCACCACATGCACGTCGTTGTCGATGGCATCCTGTGCCGCTTCCTCGGGGGTCTGGAACAGCGTGCCCACATCGACGTCGAAGCCGATGTCGGCAAAGGCGGTCGCGATCACCTTGGCGCCGCGGTCGTGGCCGTCCTGGCCCATCTTGACCACCAGCATCCGGGGCCGGCGGCCTTCTTCCTCGGCGAAGGTCTCCACGTCCTTCTGGATCGCGGCGAAGCCGTCGTCGCCTTCATAGGCGGCGCCATAGACGCCCGAGAGGGTTTTCACTTCGGCGCGGTGGCGGCCGAACACTTTCTCCATGGCCATGCTGATCTCTCCGACAGAGGCGCGGGCGCGCGAGGCGTCCACGGCGGCTTCGAGCAGGTTGCCGCCTTCGGACGCGCGGCGGGTGAGTTCGTCCAGAGCCTTCTGGCAGGCGGCCTCGTCGCGGGTGGCGCGCATCTTTTCGAGCCGGGCGATCTGGGCGTCGCGCACTGCCACGTTGTCGATGTCGAGGATCTCGATCGGGTCTTCCTTGGCGAGACGATACTTGTTCACGCCGACGATCACATCCTCGCCGCGGTCGATGGCGGCCTGACGGCGGGCGGCGGATTCCTCGATCCGCAGCTTGGGCATCCCCGAGGCCACGGCCTTGGTCATGCCGCCCATCGCCTCGACTTCCTCGATCAGCGCCCAGGCCTTTTCGGCCAGTTCGTTGGTCAGGCTTTCGACGTAATAGCTGCCGGCCAGCGGGTCGACGACCTTCGTCACCCCGGTTTCTTCCTGAAGGATGAGCTGGGTGTTGCGCGCGATCCGGGCGCTGAATTCGGTGGGCAGGGCGATGGCTTCGTCGAGCGCGTTGGTGTGCAGCGACTGCGTGCCGCCCAGCGCCGCGGCCAGCGCCTCATAGGCGGTGCGGATCACGTTGTTGTAGGGGTCTTGCTCTTGCAGGCTGACGCCCGAGGTCTGGCAATGGGTGCGCAGCATCAGGCTGCCGGGTTTCTTCGGCTCGAATTCCGACATGATCCGGTGCCAGAGCATGCGCGCGGCGCGCAGTTTCGCCGCCTCCATGAAGAAGTTCATGCCGATGGCGAAGAAGAAGCTGAGGCGCCCGGCGAATTCATCCACGTTCATGCCGCGGGCGATGGCGGCGCGGACGTATTCGCGCCCGTCGGCCAGCGTATAGGCGAGTTCCTGCACGAGGTTCGCGCCCGCCTCTTGCATGTGATAGCCGGAAATCGAGATCGAGTTGAACTTCGGCATCTCTTTCGCGGTGTATTCGATGATGTCCGCGATGATCCGCATCGAAGGCTCGGGCGGATAGATATAGGTGTTGCGGACCATGAACTCTTTCAGGATGTCGTTCTGGATCGTGCCCGAAAGCTCGGCCCGCGGAACGCCCTGTTCCTCGCCTGTCACGATGAAGCTCGCAAGGATCGGGATCACCGCACCGTTCATCGTCATCGAGACGGAAATCTTTTCCAGCGGGATGCCGTCGAACAGGATCTTCATGTCCTCGACGCTGTCGATGGCCACGCCGGCCTTGCCGACGTCGCCCACCACGCGGGGGTGGTCGCTGTCATAGCCGCGGTGGGTGGCCAGGTCGAAGGCCACCGACACGCCCTGCTGCCCCGCCGCCAGCGCCTTGCGGTAAAAGGCGTTGCTGGCTTCGGCGGTCGAGAAGCCGGCATATTGCCGGATCGTCCAGGGCCGGCCGGCATACATCGTGGCGCGCACGCCGCGGGTGAAGGGCGCCACGCCCGGCACACCATCGAGATGGTCCAGCCCCTCGATGTCGGCCCGCGTGTAAAGCGGCTTCACCGGGATGCCTTCCAGCGTGTTCCAGGTCAGGCTGTCGGGGCTGCGGCCCTTCAGCTCTTTTTCGGCAAGCTTTTGCCACGCGGCCAGCTTATCGGTCATCGGGTCTTCCCTTTCTTGTCGCGGCGGCGCCCTGGCCTTCGCGTCGATCCTTGGGTTTCGGCGCCGCCTGCCCTATATCGGGAACCACGGAGGCCGCATGAAACCCCTTCAAATTCTTGTCCTTGCCGCTTTCCTGCCCCTGACGGCGGGTGCGGGCGAACCTGACGGGCCGGGGCCCGTGGACGCAGCCGACCTGTCGCTGTCCGAGTTTCTTTGGACCAGGCGACCGCTGGTCGTCTTTGCCGACACGCCCGCCGATCCGAATTTCGAACGGCAGATGCAGATGATCGCAGCGCGCATCGACCAGTTGGACGAACGCGATGTGATCGTCATCACCGACACCGACCCCGCCAACCCCAGCGAGATCCGCCGCGCGTTGCATCCGCGCGGCTTCTCGCTCGTGATCCTGGACAAGGACGGGCAGGTGAAGTTGCGCAAGCCCCTGCCCTGGGACGTGCGCGAGATCGGCCGGGCCATCGACAAGTTCCCCCTCAGACGAGAGGAAATGTTCGACAGGAACCCGGCCGGCCGATAGCTCATTCGAACTCCATGATGATGTCGTCGACGCGCAGGCTGGAGCCGGCCGCGGCGGCGATGCGCTTGACTACGCCCTTGCGCTCGGCGCGCAGGATGTTTTCCATCTTCATGGCCTCGACGGTGGCGAGGGCCTGACCTTCCTGCACCTCGTCGCCTTCCTCGACGTTGATCTTCACCACCAGACCCGGCATCGGGCACAGCAGGAAGCGCGAGGTGTCCGGCGGCAGCTTTTCAGGCATCAGCACCGCCAGTTCCGCCTGACGCGGGGTGCGGACATGCACCTTCAGATCCGCGCCGCGCAGGCGGACACGGAAGCCCATCGGGATCTTGCCGACCTTCATCACCAACGGCTTGCCGTCCACCATCACGCGGGCCAGCGGCTGGCCCGGCGTCCAGTCCGAGGTGCAGCGCAGCGACGAGCCGTCACAGAACGTCACGGTCGAGCCTTCGCGGTCGGCGGCGATGCCCACATGGAAATCCTCGCCCTGCAAGGACACCACCCAGTCGTCGCCCACCTTGCGTTCGTGGTTGTCCATCGTGCCGGAAATGCGGGCGCGGCGGATTTCGGCCACGCGGTTCATCGCGGCGGCGGCGGCAGCCACACGGCGCAGCGTGGGTTCATCCAGCGTCGCCCCCTGGAAGCCATCGGGATATTCTTCCGCGATGAAGGCGGTGGTGATGTCGCCGCTGACGAAGCGCGGATGATCCATCACCGCGCCCACGAAGGGCAGGTTGTGGCCGATGCCTTCGACCTCGAACGTATCCAGCGCGATCCGCATTTCCTCGATCGCGGCTTCGCGGGTCGGCGCCCAGGTGCAAAGTTTGGCGATCATCGGGTCGTAATACATCGAGATCTCGCCGCCTTCGAACACGCCGGTATCGTTGCGCACGACCGAGGTGGGCGTGACCGCTTCGACCGGCGGGCGATAGCGGGTCAGCCGCCCGATCGAGGGCAGGAAGTTGCGATAGGGGTCTTCGGCATACAGCCGGCTTTCCATCGCCCAGCCGTTGATCTTCAGGTCGGACTGCTGGAAGGGCAGCTTTTCGCCGGCGGCCACGCGGATCATCTGCTCGACCAGGTCGATGCCGGTGATCAGCTCGGTCACGGGGTGTTCCACCTGAAGGCGGGTGTTCATTTCCAGGAAGTAGAAGTTCTTCTGCCCGTCCACGATGAATTCGACCGTGCCGGCGCTGGCATAGCCTACGGCTTTCGCCAGCGCGCAGGCCTGTTCGCCCATGGCCTTCCGGGTCGCTTCATCCAGGAACGGCGAGGGCGCCTCTTCGATGACCTTCTGGTTCCGGCGCTGGATCGAACATTCGCGCTCGTGCAGGTAGACGCAGTTGCCGTGCTTGTCGGCCAGCACCTGAATTTCGATATGGCGCGGCTGGGTCACGAACTTCTCGATGAAGATCCGGTCGTCACCGAAGCTGTTGGCGGCCTCGTTCTTCGACGACTGGAAACCTTCGCGCGCTTCCTCGGCGTTCCAGGCGATCCGCATCCCCTTGCCACCGCCGCCGGCGCTGGCCTTGATCATCACCGGATAGCCGATCTGATCCGAGATCTTCACCGCCTCATCCGCGTCGGCGATCAGGCCCATGTAGCCCGGAACGGTTGAAACCCCGGCCTCTTGCGCCAGTTTCTTCGAGGTGATCTTGTCGCCCATCGCCTCGATCGCCGGCGACGGCGGGCCGATGAAGACGACGCCGGCCGCTTCCAGCGCGGCGGCGAAATCCATCCGCTCCGACAGGAAGCCATAGCCGGGGTGCACGGCTTCGGCGCCCGATTGCTTGATGGCCTCCATGATCTTGTCGATCACGATATAGGACTGGTTGGCGGGCGGCGGCCCGATGTGGATCGCCTCGTCCGCCATGCTGACATGGAGAGCGTTGCGGTCGGCGTCGGAATAGACCGCCACCGTCTTGATGCCCATCTTGCGGGCGGTCTTGATGACGCGGCAGGCGATCTCGCCCCTGTTCGCGATCAGGATCTTCTTGAACATCATCGTCCCTTTGTCAGCAGCGCCGTTGAGGGCGCAAATAGAAAAGGACCGACCGGGCGCACGGCCCGGACGGTCCCTTCGGTGAAACGCACGCCGCGCGAGGCGGCGACGAACTCAGTAGTAGCCGCCGCCCGAACGGCAGGGCGGCATGCCCGGAACGCCGCAGCTTGCAGCGCCAGCCAGCGCGCCAAGCGCGGCACCGGCGACCATGTTCTGGTCGGTCGCATCGGCAAGCGCCGCGCCGACAAGCGCACCGCCGCCGGCACGCCCCGTGGGCGTGTCGCAGGCCGAAAGGGTCGCGGCGATGGCGCCGAGAACAAGGAATTTCGTGATGTTGGACATGCTCTGCCTCCGTTCCGGATTATGTCTGGGGCAAGGAATACCGCATCGGTTGCGCCGGAAAAGGCGAAAATGACCACCCCGACGGGTTCGGCCGATTTGTGCTTACCCGCGCCAAGGACCGGCCCGACACTGCCGGCGGACCGATGGGAAAGGCTGCGCCCCCCGCGGGCCGGGCACGCCACAGCGCAGCCCGGCGCTGCCTGTCCGGCAGAACCTGCCGTCAGTTCGCGAAGCGCGAAATCAGGCCGCTGGGACAAGGAGGCACCCGGACACACGGCTAGTCTTCCTCTGCATCGTCCCAATCGTCCCAGTCGCCGGTCTGCACCGGCGCATCTGGGGCGAAGATTTCGGGAAAGGCGGCTTCGGCCTTCTTGCGGTCTATCCGCAGAAGGGCCTCGTAGGATTCGGGATCGAAGGGATCTTCGGCGGGCACGACCTCGCGGCCGAACAGCCACGACAGACGCCCCGCATCAAGGTTTCCGCGCTCGAACGGGTCTTCACCGAAATGCGCCCAGAGGGCGGCAAGAAAGCCCGCATCGGCGGCGCGATCAACCGCCTTGCGGTCGCGATACCGCTCGCGCTTGATGATGCGCGTGGCACCATCCTTGTTGGCGCGGCGGACGGTGTATTGCAGATCGGTGCCGGGAAGCCGGCTGGGAAAGCCGCGGTGCTTCAGCATGACGCCACGCCCCCCTTCAACAGAAGGGCGAGGCCAAGGGCGGGCCGGAGAAACTCGACGACCCGCCCGGGCAGATTACTTGTATTTGCCCGTGTAGACCGGCTCGGTCGTGACCGGCGGCTGGTCGACGTAGACGGTTTCTTCTTTCTTAGCGCAGGCGGCCACGACGGCAACCAGGCACAGCGCGAAAACGACGGTGCTCTTCGACATCCTCTACTCCATTTTTTGCTAGCCGACGCCGGGAACTGTTCCCCTGCGTGGACTTCTTGCGAGGCATAGACCGCTTGGGTTCGGTCAGCCGCCATCGTATCTGATCCAAAAGGCGAATGACACAGCGCGCGGCGCAAAGCCCGACCCTGTGACTCTTCTGCATCGCCCCCCCGCGAAATCCGGGGGTTGACCACAATAGATGGTGTAGTCATCAAAAAGCCTCCCAGATGCAGTGGCCATCGCTGATGCTGAAGGCCTCGAAGAATTGAGTGACTTCCGGGTCCGCCGCGCCGAAAGGCAACGGGCGGTCGGAAAGCGAGACGATGACCTGCGCAGGCGCCGGCTCGGTGCCGTTCAGCCGCGGCAGGACATAGCTTTCGCACAGCGCGACGATGTCGGCATAAGCGGTGTCATAGTCGACAGAGCCGCCAAAGCCGATCTCGGGCGCAAGAAAGCGGAAGCGGAACGTCAGCCCGGCGGGGCCGGGCTCGTTCCAGATCGTTTCAAGAAGGGTCACCGGCTGGCCCGAAGGCACGGCGATGGGCGCGGCTTCCTGCGTGGTCATTCACCCCCTCCATGGCTGGAAGGGGCGGGCACCGATGGCGCCCGCGGCAGTCCTCGCTCCGATCCGCTTGGCCGGTCGCATGATCCCCTCCCCGTCAACAAGACCTAGAGCGGGATGTTATCGTGCTTTTTCCACGGATTGCTCAGCTTCTTGTTGCGCAGGCTGGCGAAGGCGCGCGACACCCGGCGACGGGTCGAATGGGGCATGATCACCTCGTCGATGAAGCCACGCTCGGCCGCCACGAAGGGGTTGGCAAAGCGGTCTTCATATTCCTTGGTGCGGGCGGCGATCTTCTCCTTGTCGGCCAGTTCGGCGCGGTAAAGGATTTCGGTCGCGCCCTTGGCCCCCATCACCGCGATCTCGGCGGTGGGCCAGGCATAGTTGAAGTCGCCGCGCAGATGTTTGGACGACATTACGTCATAGGCACCACCATAGGCCTTGCGGGTGATGACGGTGACCTTCGGAACCGTCGCCTCGCCATAGGCGAACAGCAGCTTCGCGCCATGCTTGATGACGCCGCCATATTCCTGGCCCGTCCCCGGCAGGAAGCCCGGCACGTCGACCAGCGTCAGGATCGGAATGTTGAAGGCATCGCAGAAGCGCACGAACCGCGCCGCCTTGCGCGAGCTGTCGATGTCGAGGCAGCCCGCCAGAACCATCGGCTGGTTCGCCACCACGCCGACCGACTGACCTTCCAGACGGATGAAGCCGGTGATGATGTTGGCGGCGTAGTCCTTCTGGATCTCGTAGAAGTCGCCCTCGTCGGCGATCTTCAGGATCAGTTCCTTCATGTCGTAGGGCTGGTTCGGGTTGTCGGGGATCAGCGTATCAAGGCTGTCCTCGACCCGGGCCACATCGTCGAAGAAGGGGCGCACCGGGGCGGGCGTGCGGTTCGACAGCGGCAGGAAATCGACCAGACGGCGGATCTCGGCCAGCGCCTCGACATCGTTTTCAAACGCGCCATCCGCAACCGACGACTTCTTGGTATGGGTCGAGGCGCCACCGAGTTCCTCGGCCGTCACCACCTCGTTCGTCACCGTTTTCACCACATCGGGGCCGGTCACGAACATATAGGACGTGTCGCGCACCATGAAGATGAAGTCGGTCATGGCCGGCGAATAGACCGCGCCGCCCGCGCAGGGGCCCATGATGACCGAGATCTGCGGGATCACGCCCGACGCCATGATGTTGCGCTGGAACACATCCGCATAGCCGGCCAGCGAGGCCACGCCTTCCTGAATCCGCGCGCCGCCCGAATCGTTCAACCCGATCACCGGCGCGCCGTTCTGCATCGCCATATCCATGATCTTGCAGATCTTCTGCGCGTGCGTCTCCGACAGCGATCCGCCGAACACGGTGAAGTCCTGGCTGAAGACATAGACCATGCGGCCGTTGATCGTGCCCCAGCCGGTCACCACGCCGTCGCCCGCCGGGCGGTCGTCTTCCATGCCGAAGTCGGTGCAGCGGTGCCGCACGAACATGTCGAACTCTTCGAACGAGCCTTCATCGAGAAGCAGGTCGATCCGTTCGCGCGCGGTCAGCTTGCCGCGCTTGTGCTGGGCCTCGACGCGGCGCTGGCCGCCACCGGCGCGGGCGATCGCGCGACGGTCTTCGAGTTCCTGGAGAATATCCTTCATGGTCTTGCCCCCCGAGTTTGCGGGCACCATAGTCACACGCTGTCCCGGACGAAAGAAAATTTCGGGATATTTGCAAATTACTTTGCAAAGATCGCCTGCAAATCGCAAATCCCGCTAACTCTGGTGCTTCATGCCGCAGCTTTCCGTGCCGATCGTCACCATCGGCCTGCTTCTTGCCTCGAACATCTTCATGACTTTCGCGTGGTATGGGCATCTGAAGTTCAAGACCGCACCGCTGATGGTGGTGATCCTGGCAAGCTGGGGGATCGCCTTCTTCGAATACCTGTTGCAGGTGCCGGCGAACCGGCTCGGCCACGGCCACTATTCCGCCGCCGAACTGAAAACGATCCAGGAGGTCATCACCCTTGTCGTCTTTGCCGCCTTCTCGGTCCTTTACCTGAAAGAGCCGCTGCACTGGAATCACCTTGTGGGATTCGCGCTGATCGCGGCGGGGGCGTTCTTCATCTTCCACCGCTGGTCGTGATGGACTTGGGGCAAGCCCCGCCCTAACTGTGACCGATGCCCCCTGTCCGTTTCCTGAACCGCACGTCGCCGCCCCATATCGTGACGCTTGTCCTGCTGACCGGGCTTGCGGCGCTGGCGATGAACATCTTCCTGCCGTCGCTGCCCGGAATGGCGGCGTGGTTCGATGCGCCCTATCAGCTGATGCAACTGTCGGTGGCGCTGTATCTGGGGCTGAGCGCAGTGCTGCAACTGCTGATCGGGCCGATTTCGGACAGGTTCGGGCGACGCGCGGTGATCCTGTGGTCACTGGGACTGTTCCTGCTGGCGACGGTGGGCACGCTGCTGGCACCCAACGCCGGGGTGTTTCTGGCCTTTCGCATGGCGCAGGCGGTGATTGCGGCGGGGATCGTGGTCAGCCGGGCCGTCGTGCGCGACATGGTGCCGGACGAACAGGCGGCCTCGATGATCGGCTATGTCACCATGGGCATGTCGCTGGTGCCGATGATCGGCCCGGTGATCGGCGGCTTTCTGGACGAAGCCTTTGGCTGGCACGCGAATTTCGCGCTGCTGCTGGGCTTGGGTCTGGTGGTGACCGCGCTGGTATGGGCCGATCTGGGCGAGACCTCGCAGACCCGGCCCACCAGCTTTGCCGCGCAACTTCGGCAGTATCCGCAGCTTCTGGCCTCGCGCCGGTTCTGGGGCTATGTGCTGTGCGCGGCCTTCGCCTCGGGCTGTTTCTTTGCCTATCTGGGCGGCGCGCCCTTTGTCGGAACCGAGGTGTTCGGCCTGACCTCGGCGCAGGTCGGCATCTATTTCGCCGCGCCCGCGGTGGGCTACGGGGTCGGCAACTTCCTGTCGGGGCGCTATTCGGTGCGGGTGGGGATGACCCGGATGGTGCTGTGGGGGGCTTTGGTCACCACGACGGGCATGGCCATCCTGCTGGCGGTGACGGCGGCGGGGCTGCATCACCCCGCCGTCTTCTTCGGCATGACCACCCTGATCGGGCTTGGCAACGGCATGGTGCTGCCCAATGCCAATGCCGGCATGCTGTCGATCAACCCGGCGCTGGCGGGCACCGCATCAGGGCTGGGCGGGGCGATCATGATCGGCGGCGGCGCGGCACTGGCGGCGCTGGCCGGCGTGGTGCTGCACCCGGGCAGCGGAGAGATGCCGCTGATCGTGATCATGGCCGCGTCCAGCCTTGCCTCGGTCGCGGCCATCCTGTGGGTGATCCGCCGCAGCCGCGCCCTTGGCCTGCCCGGTTGACGCCCACCCTTTGCAAAGGCGATACAGTCTTTGCAAAGCGGGGGATGCGGCTTGGCCCAGAAACTTTATGCCGGCGCGAAACTGCGCGAGTTGCGGATGCATCTCGGCCTGACGCAGAAGGTGTTTGCCGAACGTCTGGGCGCCTCGCTGCCCTATCTGAACCAGATGGAGAACAACCACCGTCCGGTCTCGGCCACGGTTGTGCTGGCGCTGGCGCAGGAATTCGGGGTGGATGTCACCAAGCTGACCACCTCGGAAGCCGAGCGCATCGTGACCGACATGCGCGAGGCGCTGGCCGATCCGGTGTTTTCCGACAGCCCGCCGCTGGCGGATCTGCGGCTGGTGGCATCGAACGCGCCGGCGCTGGCGCGGGCCTTTCTGGACCTGCACCGCGCCTATCGCCAGACCCATGAACGGCTGGCCTCGCTGGACGAGGCGCTGGGGCGCGACGACGCCGCCCTGCGCCCCTCACCATGGGAGGAAGTTCGCGACTTCTTTCACTATTGCGACAACTATCTGGATGCCGTGGATCGGGCCGCCGAACATTACTCTGCGCCCGGAGGTATCCGCCGCGACGTGATTTCCGCCGCGGCCGAGACGCTGGCGAAGGCCGGGATCGACTTGCAGATTTCGGACATTCCGGCCGTGCGCAGCTTTGATGGCGGCGCGCTGAAGATTTCCTCGCGCGTGGCGGGGCCGACGCAGCGGTTCCAGCTTTTGCATCAGGTGGCCCTGCTGACCCAGAACGACCTGCTGGAAGCGACACTGGATCTGGCCCGCTTCCAGACCCCCGAGGCGCGCGACATCGCCAAGATCGGGCTGGCCAACTATTTCGCCGGCGCGGCCCTTCTGCCCTATCGCCCCTTCCTTCAGGCCGCAGCCGAGACGCGCCACGATCTGGAACGGCTGGCCGACCTGTTCGGCGCCTCGATCGAGCAGGTGGCGCACCGGCTGTCGACGCTGCAACGGCCCGGCGCCAAGGGGGTGCCGTTCTTCTTCGTGCGGGTGGATCAGGCCGGCACCATCACCAAGCGCCATTCCGCCACGCGGTTCCAGTTCGCACGCTTCGGCGGCGCCTGCCCGCTGTGGAACGTTCACCGCGCTTTCGAGACGCCGGGCCAGTTCCTGCGCCAACTGGCGCAGACGCCCGATGGTGTGCGCTATCTTCTGCTGGCGCGCGAGGTTTCCAAGCGGGGGGGATCGTTCACCGCGCCGGTCCGGCGCTATGCCATCGCACTGGGCTGCGAGGTTCAGCACGCGGATGCATTGGTCTATGCGGATGGGATGGATCTGAAGGGCCGGTTCGAGCCCATCGGCATCTCCTGCCGGATCTGTGACCGGCAGGAGTGCCACCAGCGGTCTGTGCCGCCGCTGGAAAGGCGCCTTCGAGTGGACCCCGACAGGCGCGGGTTGCTACCCTACGAAATAGTCGACTAGGATGCCACCTTGAGGCGGCTGACGATTTCATCTTTCAGTTGCACACGCTTGCGGCGAAGGTCTTGTTCCTGAAGCGACTCGAGCGGCTCTATCAGGGTCTCGGCCCGGTGAACCGCACGGTTCACCGCGTGATACTCCTCAACAAGACGCGCGAAATGCGGGTCGGAAATCCTGAGATCGCGGATTTGCTCGGCATCGCCCGGAAAATCTTCCGCCAGCTCGTGCGGCGTATGCGTCATGCGATGCTCCCTTCTTCGTTTCGTTAAAGTCAGGTTATGCGGGCGAATCGTTTTGCGCCTTGATGCGCGTCATATACAGAAGGCCGGGAATCTGTCAGCGAAGCGCCGGACGGAAACCTTGCGCCTCGGCTTCGGCGGGCGAACAGAACCAGCGTTCCTCGGCCCCCGAGATGACGGTTCGGCCATAGGCGTCCTGCCCCGGCAGGTGATAGATCCGCCCCCGCGATGATACATTGCCCTTGATCGCGCAGGCCCCGGGCGGGGTTGACCCCGCGGGGTGGCGGACATCCTCGGGGCGGGCCATTTCGCCCGACCAGATGCCGCGGCCGGCGGCTGCGGCGCGGGCCTCATCCGTGGCGTAGCGCGTGGAATAGCGGCGATAGGCCAGTGCCGCGCCGGTCTGGACCATCCGGCGGCCCAGATCCTGCCCGCCCGCACTGCAACTGGCCAGCAGGCGACCATAGCGGTCCAGCCCCTCGCCTTCGCATCGGACGGATCGCCCCTCGACCGCCTCGGCCAGCATCCGGCTGGCCCAAGTGCCGCAGGCCCAGTCCGTGCCGGCTTCGCGGCAGGTCTGGCGTGCCTCGGGCGCGTCGATCCCGAACAGGCGCACGCGGGTTCCCGCCACATCAAGCGTGTCGCCGTCGATGACGCGGGCGGCGCCTTCGACACTGGCCGCAACGGCCGGGGTGGCGATACAAATAAGAACGAGAAGGCAACGAAGGATTAACATGTCCCAGATGTCCGGCCCCGAAGGGCCGAAATCAAGCCAGAACCCGCCAGAAGGTTAAGAAAGCGTTAACGCCCCCTACCGCTGCGCCACCCGCCAGTCGGGATTCACCACCGGCTCCAGGTTCAGGGGCGCCAGCGGCGCACGGTCAAGGATGTGGTCGGCCGCCTTCTCGCCCACCATCATCGAAGGCGCATTCAGGTTGCCGTTCGTCACCCGCGGAAAGATCGAACTGTCGGCCACCCGCAGCGCATCGACGCCGATCACCCGGCATTCGGGATCGACGACCGCCATCGGATCGTCGCGCCGGCCCATCCGCGCGGTGCCACAGGGGTGATAGGCGCTTTCGACATGCTCGCGCAGGAAGGCGTCGATCTCGTCATCGGACTGGCAGTCGGGGCCGGGCTGGATCTCGGCCTTGACGAAGGGGCGGAATGCCTCTTGCCCGAAGATCTCGCGCGTCAGCCGGACACAGCGGCGGAAATCCTGCCAGTCCTCGGGGCAGGACATGTAGTTGAAGCGGATCACCGGCGGCGCCTCGGGATCGGCCGAGCGCAAGGTGACCGCCCCGCGCGAGGGCGACCGCATCGGCCCGACATGAACCTGAAAGCCGTGCCCGCCCGCCGCCGCCTGCCCGTCATAGCGCACCGCGATGGGCAGGAAGTGATACTGGATGTCGGGGTAATCCACCCCGGCGCGCGACCGGATGAAGGCGCAGGCCTCGAACTGATTCGAAGCGCCAAGGCCGCGGCCGGTGAACAGCCACTGCGCCCCCACCGACAGCTTGCCGCGCAGGTTCCAGTGCTTGAACAGGGTGATCGGCTGAAGGCTGGAATACTGCATGTAGACCTCCAGATGATCCTGAAGGTTCTGGCCCACGCCGGGGCGGTCAGCGACCAGCGCCACCCCATGCTGCGCCAGATGCTGTGCCGGCCCGATCCCCGACAGCATCAGCAGTTTCGGCGTGTTCAGCGACGAGGCCGCCAGAATGACCTCGCGCCCCGCGCGGATCACCTCGCGCTTGCCGCGGCGCAGGACTTCGACGCCGACCGCCCTGCCCCCTTCGATCACCACGCGCAGCGCCAGCGCCCGGGTCAGCTTGACCCCGAACCGTTTCATCGCGGGCTTCAGATAGGCATTGGCCGCCGACCAGCGCCGGCCCTGCCAGATCGTCGCCTCCATCGGGCCGAAGCCTTCCTGCGCCGCGCCATTATAGTCGTCGGTCACGGGATAGCCGGCCTGCTGGCCCGCCTTGATAAAGGCGTTGAACAAGGGGTTGGACCGCGGACCGCGCGTCACATGCAGCGGCCCGTCATGGCCGCGCCAGTCCGCGTCCCCCGGAACGTGCCAGTTCTCCATCCGCTTGAAATAGGGCAGCACATCGGCAAAGCCCCAGCCGGCCGCGCCCTGTTCGGCCCAATGGTCGAAATCGCGCGCATGACCGCGGACATAGACCATGCCGTTGATCGAGGACGACCCCCCGATCACCTTGCCGCGCGGCGTGGCCAGCACCCGCCCGCCCAGATGCGGTTCGGGTTCGGTCTTCAGACCCCAGTCGTAAAGCCCCATGTTCATCGGATAGGACAGCGCCGCCGGCATCTGGATGAACGGCCCGGCGTCAGAGCCGCCATGTTCCACCACCAGAACCGAACGCCCGGCCTCGCCCAGCCGGTAGGCCATGGCGCAGCCGGCAGAGCCCGCGCCGACGATTACATAATCGAACATTCCGTGTCCTCAGTAGGGGGCATCAACCGGGCCCATACCCACATAAACCGACTTCACCTGCGTATAATGTTCAATGGCGGCGCGGCCGTTCTCGCGCCCCACGCCCGACAGCTTCACACCGCCAAAGGGGGCCTCGACCGGGGTCAGGTTATAGGCGTTGATCCAGCAGGTTCCGGCCTGAAGCCGCGCCACGACCCGATGCGCACGGGTCAGATCCGCGGTGAACACCCCCGCCGCAAGGCCGAACTGGGTGGCATTGGCGCGGGCGATCACCTCGTCCTCGGTGTCGAAATCAAGAACCGCCATCACCGGGCCAAAGACTTCCTCGCGCGCAAGGGTCATGCTGTCGGTCACATCGGCGAAGACCGTGGGCTGAACATAGCAGCCGGGGCTGACCGAGGCCTCGCCGCCGCAGACCAGCCGGCCGCCCTCGGACCGGGCGCGGTCGATATGGGCCAGCACCTTTTCCAGCTGCGCCTGCGACACCAGCGGCCCCATCTGCGTGTCCGGGTCCAGCGGATCGCCCATGCGGATCGCGTCGGCCCGCGCAGCCAGCCCCGACAGGAAGGCCGCCTTGATGCCCTTCTGCACGAAGACCCGCGTGCCATTGGAACAGATCTGGCCCGCGGAATAGAAATTCCCCAGCATCGCCGCGCCGATGGCGCTATCCAGATCGGCATCGTCAAACACGATCAAGGGCGACTTGCCACCCAGTTCCATCGTGACATGGCGAATGCCCTCGGCCGCCATGGCATAGACCTTGCGCCCGGTGGGAACCGAGCCTGTCAGCGACACCTTCGCCACCCGCGGATCGCTGACCAGCGCCGCCCCCACCGCGCCGCGGCCCTGCACCACGTTGAACAGACCCGGCGGCAACCCCGCCTCGATCAAAATCTCGGCCAGCTTCAACGCGCCCAGCGGTGTCACCTCGGACGGTTTGAAAATCATCGCATTGCCGAAGGCGAGCGCCGGCGCGGCCTTCCAGCAGGCGATCTGGCTGGGATAGTTCCAGGCGCCGATGCCGACACAAACACCCAAGGGCTCGCGCAGCGTATAGACGAAATCGCCGCCCAGCGGGATCGTCTCGCCGCCCACCGAAGGCGCCAGACCCGCGAACCATTCCAGCGCATCGGCGCCCGAAGCCCAGTCGGCCACCAGCGTTTCCTGCAACGGCTTGCCGGTATCCAGCGTTTCCAGAACGCTCAGATCCTCGTTCCGCTCGCGGATCAGATCGGCGGCGCGGCGCAGGATGCGGGCGCGGTCCACCGGACGCAGCGCGGCCCATGCCGTCTGTGCCCGCGCCGCGGACGCCAGCGCCGCCTCGATTACCGCGGGCGTCGCCTCGTGCAGCCGGGCGATCTCTGCGCCGGTGGCAGGGTAGATCACCGGAATGGCCGCGCCAGCGGCATCCTCCAGCGGGCGACCGTCGACGAAATGGCTGGCGGCGGGCTGGGCTTTCACAGAGACGGTTCCTTCAGATGAGAATCAAGATAGGCACGCGCGCAGGCCACCGCGGCCTCGCCGTCGGGCGGGCCGTCCTTCAGCACTTCGCGCAGGTAAAGGCCGTCGATCAGCGCCCCCAGCCCGTCGGCCAGTTCCCCCGCCCGCGCCCCCGACAGCGGGCGCAGATCGTGCAGCAGATTCGACCGCAGCCGGCGCTGATAGATCGCCAGCAGCCGTTTCGCCTCGGGGACGGTCTGGGCAAGAACGTAAAAGTTGAGCCAGGCCCCCACCACCTCGCGCCGGAAGTTGGTGGGCGAGAACGAGGCGCGCAGGATCGCGGTTATCCGCGCCTGTGGCCCCGCGGCCGAAAGCAGCGCGCCGCGCACCTCGGCGCCATAAAGCGACAGCACATGACGCATCGCCGCCAGAAAAAGCGCCTCTTTTCCGCCGAAGTAATGGTGCGCCAGCGCCGAGGACATCCCCGCACGCTTGGCGATCTGACTGACCGTCACTTCAAGGCTGCCCGTTCGCCCGATCTCGGTGATCGTGGCTTGGACAAGTGCGGCCTTTCGAATAGGCTCCATACCGAGTTTCGGCATGTGCAAGATACCTGATTTTGTGGTTGCCAAGCCGAGCTATCGTGAAGTTTATTGACTCGTCAATCAACAAAAAACGGGGAGACACCATGACGCCCATCCGCAAGGCCCTGCTTGCCGCGGTCTCGACACTTGCCATCGCCGGGCCGGCCCTGGCCGAGTGCACCTCGGTTACCTTCTCTGATGTCGGCTGGACCGACATCACCGTGACCACCTCGGCCACCCGGCAGGTGCTGGAAGCCCTGGGCTATGAAGTCGAGGTCGATATCCTCGGCGTGCCGGTCACCTATGCCTCGATGGACAAGGGCGACGTGGATGTGTTCCTGGGCACCTGGCTGCCCGCGCAGCAGGGCGCCATCGGCCCCTATCTGGAAAAGGGCACGATCGAGGAAATCACCACCAACCTCGAAGGCACGAAATACACGCTGGCCGTGCCCAGCTATCTTTACGACAAGGGGCTGCAAAGCTACGCTGACATCGGCAAGTTCAAGGATGAACTGGGCGGCAAGATCTACGGGATCGAACCGGGCAACGAGGGCAACGAATACCTCATCAGCCTGACCGAGGCCGGCAAGCCGCTGGAAGGCTTCGAGATCGTGCAAAGCTCGGAACAGGGGATGCTGGCGCAGGTCTCGCGCTTCTATCCGCAGGAAAAGGGCGTGGTCTTCCTGGGATGGGAGCCGCACCCGATGAACGCCACCTTCGCGTTGAAATACCTGCCCGGCGGCGAGGCGTTCTTTGGCGAGGAAGGCGTGGTCAAGACCATGGCGCGCAAGGGCTTCAAAGAGGAATGCCCGAACGTGGCCAAGCTTTTGTCGCAGCAGACCTTCACCCTGCCGATGGAAAACGAGATCATGGGCAAGATCCTCGATGACGGCATGGACCCCGATGAGGCCGTGCTGGAATGGCTGAAGGCCCACCCCGAAACGGTCGATCCGTGGCTGGCCGGCGTCACCACCCGCGACGGCGCCGAGGCGCTTGCGGCGGTGAAACAGACGCTGGGGCTGTAATGCGCCCTGCGCCCCCCGCGGCCATGCGCTGCGGGGGGCGCGCCTTCGCCGATGTCCGGCCACCGCTGGCGCGACTGGTCAAAACCTTCTTATGATCCCGGGATCTGCATGCTTGATTGGCTGACCGATCACAAATTGCCCGTCGGCCGCTGGTCGAAAATGATCTTCGACTGGTTCAACGCCCATGGCGGGCCCTTCTTCGATCTTATCAGCCGGATGATGCAGGCGGTCATCGACGCCATGCTGATGGTGCTGGATGTCACGCCGCCGGTGGTGGTGATCGCGGTGCTGGCGGGACTGGGCTGGTATCTGCAACGCAACTGGCGGGTGGCCGCGCTGGTGGTTGCGGGTTTCGCCTTCATCCTGAATCAGGGCTATTGGGACGAAACGATGCAAAGCCTGACGCTGATCGCGCTGGCCTGCGTGACCTGCATGGCGATCGGCGTGCCGCTGGGCATCGCCGCGGCGCACCGACCCCGGCTTTACCGCGCTCTCAGCCCGCTTCTGGACCTGATGCAGACGCTGCCGACCTTCGTCTACCTGATCCCGGCCATCGTGTTCTTCGGCCTTGGCATGGTGCCCGGCCTGATCGCCACGGTGATCTTCGTGCTGCCCGCGCCGATCCGGCTGACGCATCTGGGCATCGCCTCGACACCGATGGCCCTGATGGAGGCGGCAACCGCCTTCGGCGCCACGCCCCGGCAGCGGCTGTGGAAGGTCGAACTGCCATGGGCCTTCCCCCAGATCATGACCGGGTTGAACCAGACCATCATGCTGTCGCTGTCGATGGTGGTGATCGCGGCGCTGGTCGGCGCCAACGGCCTGGGCGTGCCGGTGGTGCGGGCTTTGAACACGGTGAACACCTCGCTCGGCTTTGAATCGGGCTTCATCATCGTCGTCGTGGCGATCATCCTGGACCGTATGCTGAGGGTGACGCGCAAATGACCGCCGTTGAATTCGACCGTGTGTCCATCGTGTTCGGGGACAATCCCGAACGCGCCCTGCCGCTGATGGATCAGGGCAAAAGCCGGGCCGAGGTGCAGGCCGCCACGGGTCAGGTTCTGGGCGTGCATGACTGCGACCTGACCGTGGCCGAGGGCGAGATCCTGGTGCTGATGGGCCTTTCCGGCTCTGGCAAGTCCACGCTTCTGCGCGGCGTGAACGGGTTGAACCCCGTCGTGCGCGGCGAGGTCCGGGTATCGGACGGCGACCGGATGGTGTCGGTCACCCGCGCGACGCCGCCCGACCTGCGGCGGCTGCGGCTGTCGCGGATCGCCATGGTGTTTCAGGCTTTCGGCCTGCTGCCGTGGCGGACGGTGCGCGACAATGTGGGCCTTGGGCTGGAAATGGCCGGGATGCCGGCGCTCGACCGCCGCGCGCTGGTGGATGAACAACTGGAACTGGTGAACCTGACCAACTGGGCCGACCGCAAGGTGGGCGAGTTGTCGGGCGGCATGCAGCAGCGTGTGGGCCTTGCCCGCGCCTTTGTCACGCAGGCACCGATCCTGCTGATGGACGAGCCGTTCTCGGCGCTTGACCCGTTGATCCGTTCGCGGCTTCAGGACGAACTGCTGGACCTGCAACGCAAGCTGAAACGCACCATCATCTTCGTCAGCCACGATCTGGACGAGGCGTTCAAGATCGGCAACCGCATCGCTCTGATGGAGGGCGGCCGCATCGTCCAGTGCGGCACCGCCCGCGAGATCATCGCCAATCCGGTGTCGGAATATGTGGCCGATTTCGTCGCCCACATGAATCCGCTGGGCGTGCTGACCGCGCGCGATGTGATGCGGGCCGGCCCCTCGCCGGCCGCCCACAGCGTCGCAGCCGACACCACCGTGCGCATGGTGATGGAGATGCTGCGCGACGGCGCCGGCGAACTGGCCGTGACCGAAGCCGGCGCGGTGATCGGCACCATCCGCCCCCAAGAGGTGATGGGCCGCCTGATCGATCCGCGCGGCAAGGTCTGAACGTCAGGCGGCGTCGATGTCGGGCGCCGCCTTTTTCGCCTTTCCGGCCTTCGTCACCGGCTCGGCTTTGGATTTTGCCACCGAAGCGCCGCCGGTCTTTGCCGCGGCCTTCTTGGCGACAGGCTTCTTCGCCGGCGCATCCCCTTCGGCCGACTTGGCCGCGGCCTTCTTCGCCGGGGCCTTGGCGCCGGTCTCGGATTTGGCCGCCTTCTTCGCCGGCGCCTTCTTCTTCGGGCTCTTGGCGGCCTTCTCGGCCACCAGCGCCAAGGCTTCCTCAAACGTGATCGCCTCGGGCTCGATGTCTTTCGGCAGGGTGGCGTTGACCTTGCCCCACTTCACATACGGCCCGTAACGCCCTGGCATCACAGCCAGAATCCCACCCTCGGGGTGTTCGCCCAACTCCTTGATCGGCTGGGCCGGCGCCGCGCCACCGCGCCGACCGGCCGCCTTCTGCGCCAGAACCTCGACCGCGCGGTTCATGCCGATGGTGAACACTTCCTCGGCGTCGGGCAGGTTGGCATAGGTCGAGTTGTGCTTGACATACGGGCCATAGCGGCCGATCGCGGCCTCGATCGGGGCACCGTCGTCGGGGTGATGCCCCACCAGCCGCGGCAGGTTCAACAGCAACAGCGCGCGGTCAAGATCAATGCTGTCGGGCGCCCAGCCTTTGGGAAGGCTGGCCCGCGGCGGTTTGGGCTGTTCGGCCGTGGCCTCGCCCTTCTGGACATAAGGCCCGAAACGCCCCGACCGCAACGAGATCGGCGTCCCGGACTCATCCTGCCCCAACAGCTTGCCATCGGGCGAAATCGCGCCATCCTCGTCGCCCGAAACCGAGATCGGGCGCGTATAGCGGCAGTCGGGATAGTTGCCGCAACCGATGAAGGCCCCGCCACCGCGTGCGGTTTTCAGATGCAGCCGCCCCGCGCCACAGGTCGGGCAGATCCGCGGATCGGACCCGTCCGGCCGCGCGGGATACAGATGCGGCGCAAGGAAATCATCCAGCTTGTCGAGCACCTCGCCGATGCGCAGATCGGCGGTTTCGGCCACCGCGGCCGAAAAGTCGCGCCAGAACCGCGCCAGCACTTCCTTATAGTCGCGCTCACCGGCCGAGACGTCGTCAAGCTCGCCTTCCAGATCCGCGGTGAAGTCGTATTCGACATATTTGCGGAAGAAGTTGGCAAGGAAGGCCGTCACCAGCCGGCCCTTGTCCTCGGGGATCAGGCGGTTCTTGTCCTTGCGGACATATTCGCGATCCTGAATCGTCGAGACGATGCTGGCATAGGTCGAGGGCCGGCCGATACCCAGTTCTTCCATCCGCTTGACCAGCGTCGCCTCGGTATAGCGCGGGGGGGCTTGGGTGAAATGCTGCTCGGGGGTGATGGCGCGCTTTTCCACGGCCTCGCCCTGCATGATCTGCGGCAGGCGGCCTTCGTCATCCTCGCCATCGGGGCGATCGTCGCGGCCTTCCTCGTAAACCTTCAGGAACCCGTCGAACAGCACCACCTGACCCGTCGCGCGCAGGCCCACCTGCCCGTCGGCGCTGGCGATATCGACGGTGGTGCGTTCCAGCCGCGCCGCCGCCATCTGGCTGGCGAGCGTGCGCTTCCAGATCAGTTCATACAGCTTGCGCTGATCGGCCTCGGTCAGGCGCAGACTGTCGGGCGCGGCCGACATATCCGTGGGCCGGATACATTCATGCGCTTCCTGCGCATTCTTGGCCTTGTTCTTGTACATACGCGGAGAATCGGGAACATAGGCCGCGCCGAACCGGCGCTTGATCTCATCGCGGGCGGCCATCACCGCCTCGGGCGCCATGTCGATGCCGTCGGTCCGCATATAGGTGATGTGGCCGGCCTCATACAGACGCTGCGCCGCCGACATGCACTGTTTCGCGCCCATGCCGAACTTGCGCGACGCCTCTTGCTGCAGGGTCGAGGTCATGAAGGGCGCCGACGGGTTGCGGCTGGCGGGCTTGGCCTCGACCGAGGCCACCTTCAGCGGCCGCGAGGTCACGGCCTGAACCGCCAGTTCCGCGGACTCGGCGGTGGGCAGGTCGAACTTGTCCAGCTTCTTGCCGCCCAGAACGGTCAGGCGGGCCTCGAACTCTTGTCCGCGCGGGGTGACCAGAACGGCCGCAACGGTCCAGAATTCGCGCGCGCGGAAGGCTTCAATCTCCATCTCGCGCTCGACGATCAGGCGCAGGCAGACGGACTGCACCCGGCCGGCCGATTTCGCGCCGGGCAGCTTGCGCCACAGCACCGGCGAAAGGGTGAAGCCCACCAGATAATCCAGCGCGCGGCGGGCAAGGTAAGCCTCGACCAGCGCGGTATCGACGTCGCGGGGCGACTTCATCGCCTCGGTCACCGCCGATTTGGTGATCGCGTTGAAGGTCACCCGGCGGACGGTCTTGCCCTTCTTCAAGGACGAGGCCAGCGCCTCTTGCAGGTGCCACGAGATCGCCTCGCCCTCGCGATCAGGGTCGGTGGCAAGGATCAGCGTGTCATCGGTCTTCAGCGCGTCGGCAATCGCGCGGACATGTTTCTTCGACTCGGGCGCGACCTCCCATGTCATCAGGAAGTCATGCTCGGGATCGACCGAGCCATCCTTGGCCGGCAGGTCGCGGACATGGCCATAAGACGCCAGCACGGTGTAATCCGAGCCCAGATATTTGTTGATTGTCTTGGCCTTGGCCGGGCTTTCGACGACGACGACAGGCATTGGACCCTCTTCTGCCCTGCGCTTTCGGATTGGCGGGGCACCATGTGGGGGATCGCGCCCCGTTGTCAATGCACGGCTCAGATGCTGCGCGACACCATTCCGCCCGCGTCGCGCCGGATTCGACCGTCCAGTTCCAGCGTCACCAGTTCCTGCGCCACCCGGCCCGCAGGCAGCGACAGGTCGCGGATCAGCTGATCCTCGGTCACCGGAACCGGCCCCAGCCGGTCAAGGATCAGGCCGTGCAGCGCCGCGATTTCGTAAAGCGGGCGGCGCGGCGGGTCGGCGCGCGGCTCGGCCGGCGGCAGCGCAAGCTCGGGACGCGCGGTCCCGATCGCCTCGATCACATCGGCGGCATGGCGGACCAGCGTTGCGCCGTCGCGCAGCAACTGGTTGCAGCCCGCGGCGCGCGGATCGAACGGGTGACCGGGCACCGCCAGCACCTCTCGGCCCTGATCCAACGCCTCTTTTGCGGTGATCAGGCTGCCCGACCGTGCCGCGGCCTCGACCACCACCACCGCCTTTGCCAGCCCCGACACCAGACGGTTGCGCATCGGAAAGTGCCGCGCCTGCGGCACCAGCCCCATCGGCTGTTCCGAGATCCGGCAGCCCACGGCCGCGATCTGCCCCGCCAGCGTGGCATTCTCGGACGGGTAGATCACTTCGACGCCGCCGGCCTGCACCGCAACCGTGCCACGATCCAGCGCCGCGGAATGGGCCTCGGTGTCGACGCCGCGGGCAAGGCCCGAAACCACGACATAGCCCGCCTCGCCCAAAGCCTGTGCCAGCTTGCGCGCCATGCGCAACCCAAGGCTGGATGCGTTGCGCGCGCCCACCAGCGCGACCATCGGCCGCGAAAGCAGCGCCACGTCGCCCTGCCCCCAAATGACGGGCGGCGCATCCGGGATTTCGCGCAGCGCCGCCGGATAGGCGGGATCGGCCGAACACAGCATCCACGCCCCCGCCATCCGCGCCGCCGACAGCTCCTTCAGCACGACCGGCATCGGACAGACCTCATAGCCTTCGACCCCGGCGGCGGCGGCGATGGCGGGCAGCGCCTCAAGCGCGGCGCCCGCGCTGCCATGTTCGGCGATCAGCCGGTGGAAGGTCGCAGGCCCCACCCGGCGCGAGCGGATCAGCCGAAGCCAATCCAGCCGCTCGCGTTCGGGGACGGCCACCGCAGGGAAGGTCTGGTCGTCGGGATCGCGCATTGCCGCCTCGATTCTGCACAGACCTGCACCGTGGCGCGAGAAGGTTAACGGGAAATGAATCGCACCCGCGGGAATCGGCGGTGTCGCGGGCGGGCCACGGCGGCGATCGCGGCAGGACGGGCTGGCCTTGGGCGCCCGCCCGAATTATGATGCGCGACATGGGCCATGGCACGACAGATCCGCCGACAGGGGCAATCACGCTTCACCGCGCGTCCTATGGCGTGCAGGGGCGCCCGATCCTGCAAGACATCACCCTGTCCCTGACCGAGCGTCGGATCGGCATCCTTGGCCGCAACGGTTCGGGCAAGACCACGCTTCTGCGGCTGATGGCGGGGCTTGTCGCGCCCACGGCCGGGACGGTCACGGTCGAGGGGATGGACCCGGCCGCCGACCGGCGCGGGATGCTGCGGGCGCTGGGCATCCTGTTCCAGAACCCTGATCACCAGATCATCTTCCCCACGGTGATCGAGGAATTGTCCTTCGGCCTGCGCCAGCAGGGCCATAGCGCCGCCGCTGCCGCCGCCGCCGCGCAGGCGGTGCTGGCGGCACATGGCCGCGCGCATTGGGCGCCCGCGCCGGTGGCCAGCCTGTCGCAGGGCCAGCGCCAGCTTGTCTGCCTGCTGGCCGTGCTGGCGATGCGTCCGCGGACGATCCTGCTGGACGAGCCCTTTTCGGGGCTGGATCTGCCGATGCAGATCCGCCTGACCCGGTTGCTGGACGGGCTGCCGCAGCGGCTGATGACAATCACCCACGATCCGCGTGTCGTGGCGGGCCATGACCGGGTGATCTGGCTGGACGAGGGCCGCCTGCGCGCGGATGGGCCGGCGGCCGAGGTCGCCGCCGCCTATCAGGCCGAGATGGAGCGGTTGGGGGCGCTGGATGCTGACGCTGACATCCCCGGTTGAGACGCGGCTGCACCGCTTGCCGGCGGGCGCGAAACTGGCCGCGCTGGCGCTGGCGACGGTCGCGATCACGCCGGTTGCGGGGGTGGCTCCGGCCCTTGGGGTCACGGCCGCGGTGGCGGGGCTGTATCTGGCGCAGGGCTGGCGCTTTGCCGGGCATGGGGTGCGGATGCTGCGGCCGCTGTGGCCGTTCCTGCTGATCCTTGCGCTGTGGCACGGCTGGGCCGACGAGATCGCCCGCGGCGCGGTCATCGCGCTGAAACTGGTCGCGGTGGTGGCGCTGGCGAACCTTGTGACCATGACCACCCGGCTGGATGCGATGATTGCGGTTCTGGAACGGCTGGCCCGGCCCTTTGCGCGCCTTGGCCTGTCGCCGCGGGTGCTGGCGGTCAGCATCGCGCTTGTCATCCGCTTTACCCCGGTGCTACTCGCCCGGGCAGAGCGGCTGGCCGAGGCGTGGCGCGCCCGAAGTCCGCGCCGCCCGAACTGGCGGCTGGTGGTGCCGCTGGCGCTGGGGGCGCTGGACGATGCCGAACAGGTGGCCGAGGCGCTGCGCGCCCGCGGGGGCCTGTGACGGACCGACGGGGAACAACGGATGGCCGGGGCGCCGCGCGCCTGCGGCAGAAGTCAGGGAAAGGAACAGGATGGAACGCAACGTGGCCTATATCGCGCTGTTTGCGGCGCTGATCGCGGTTCTGGGCCTTGTGCCGCAGATCACGCTGATGTCGGGGGTGCCGATCACGGCGCAGTCGCTGGGCGTGATGCTGTGTGGGGCGGTGCTGGGGGCGCGCAAGGGGGCGCTGGCGGTGCTGTTGTTTCTGGTGCTGGTGTTTCTGGGCCTGCCGCTGTTGTCGGGCGGCCGCGGCGGCATCGGCGTGCTGGCGGGGCCCACGGCGGGCTTTGTCGTGGGCTTCCCGGTGGCGGCCTTCGTCACCGGACTTGTGGTCGAGAAATGGCGCTCGGCGCCGGTGGTTCTGGCTGCCTTCGTGGGCGCGGTGCTGGGGGGCGTCGTGGTGCTTTACGGCTTCGGCCTTGTCGGCATGGCGCTGAAGCTGGGCAAGACCCTGCCCGAAACCGCGATGCTGCTGACCCCCTTCGTGGCCGGCGACCTGCTGAAAACCGCCATCGCGGCGCTGATCACCAAGGGGCTGTCGCAGGTGCGCCCGGGCGTGCTGCTGTCGCGGTCCTGACCGGGCCATGACGCCGGATGCAGAAAAGCCCGGGATGCGATCCGCATCCCGGGCTTTTTGTTTCCAGCGGCAAACCCCGCCTCAGGCCACGTTTTGCAGCGCGACATCCGGCAGGATGCCAAGCGCATGACAGACTTCGCGGGTCAGCGTCGGACGGTTCAGGGTGTAGAAATGCAGATCCTCGACCCCTTCGCCCAGCAGCTTGTCGCAAAGCTCGGTGCACAGCGCGACCGAGAACAGCTCTTCGCGGTCGTCACGTTTGGCATGGGCAAAAGCCTCGTCCAGCCAGCCCGGCACTTGCGATCCGCAGCGGGCGGCAAACTTCTTCACGCCGTTCCAGTTGTCGATCGGCAGGATGCCGGGAATGATCGGCGCGGTGATCCCTTCCTTCACGCACAGGTCGCGGAAGCGCAGGAAGGTTTCGGCCTCGAAGAAGAACTGGGTGATGGCCGAGGTCGCGCCGGCCTCGATCTTGCGCTTCAACCAGCGGACATCGGCCAGCGTATCGGCCGAGTCGGGATGCGGTTCAGGATAGGCGCCGACGCGCAGCTTGAACTTGCCGGTGGCGGCCAGTGCCTCGACCAGTTCGATGGAACTGGCGAAGCCCTCGGGATGGGGGGTGAAGCGTTCGGCACCCTTGGGCGCGTCGCCCCGCAGTGCCACGATCTCGGTCACGCCGACTTCGGCGTAGGAATTGGCGATTTCCAGCGTCTCGGCCTTCGTGGCATCGACGCAGGTCAGATGCGCGGCCACGTTCAGCTTGTAATGAGTGTGGATCGTGGCCACCGCATCATGGGTCAGCTTGCGGGTGGTTCCGCCCGCGCCATAGGTGACCGAGACGAAATCGGGTTTCAGGGGCGCCAGCATCTGCGCCGTCTCCCACAGCCGGAACGACGCTTCCAGCGTCTGGGGCGGGAAGAATTCGAACGAGATACGCGGTCTGGCCATGGATAGTCTCCTGTTCCTTGCCACCCTTGTCGCAGCTTCGGCCATGTGAGACAAATTCATAATACTCAAGATCAATATGAGGCGAACCGTAGCATGCACCTCGAACTTCGCCACCTTCGCACCATCCGCGCGATCCATCAGGCGGGGGGGCTGGCGCGGGCGGCCGACATGCTGAACATGACGCAATCGGCGCTGTCGCATCAGGTCAAGGGGCTGGAAGATCAAGCCGGGATCGAACTTTTCGTCAGGCGGTCCAAGCCCTTGAAGCTGTCGGCTGCCGGTGTGCGGATGCTGCGGCTGGCCGAACGCATCCTGCCCGAGATCGACGCGCTGGAAGACGAGTTCCGCGCCCTGCGCTCGGGGCGGACGGGGCGGCTGCATATCGCCATCGAATGCCATGCATGTTTCGAATGGCTGTTCCCGGTGCTGGAACTGTTCCGCCACGCCTGGCCCGAGATCGACGTGGACATCCGCGCGGGCCTCGCCTTCGAGGCCCTGCCCGCCTTGATGCGCGAAGAGGTGGACCTTGTGATTTCCTCGGACCCGGTGACGGTCGAGGGGATGACCTTCAACCCGCTGTTCGACTATCATCCGACCTTTGTCGCCGCCGCCGCGAACCCGTTGGCGCAAAAGGATTTCATCGCGGCCGAGGATTTCCGCGACCAGATGCTGATCACCTATCCGGTGTCGCGCGACCGGCTGGATGTCTTCACCGAACTGCTGACCCCGGCCAAGGTCGAACCCCGCGGCACCCGGCAGGTGGAACTGACGGCGGTGATCCTGATGCTGGTGGCGTCGAATCGGGGGGTGTCGGTGCTGCCCGACTGGGTCTTGCGCGATATTCGCAGCCATTCCGACTATGTGACCCGCCCGCTGGGGCCGCAGACCGTGACCAAGCGGCTTTACGCCGCCACCCGCACCGAGGATGCGACCAAGCCCTTCATGGCGCATTTCCTGCGGCTGGGCCGAAGCGAGCCGGTGAAACTGCAACGCGCCTGACCCCGCACGGCGCGTCAGCCAGAACCTGCGACGGGCATCGATCGCCCCGTGTGGTGCCCATCGGCCAGAACGCCTGCATGACCGGCCCGGACCGCCCGGCGGGGGCGCCTGACGTGACAGAACGGCCGCCCCCCCGGCTGGGGACAGGCCCGAGAGAGTCGTAAACGGATTGCTGGAATCAGCCATTCAGGATACCTCCCGCGCGCGACAGAAAGATGACAGGTCACGCATGACGAACCCTCCCACCCCGCCCCTCGCGGGGGCCGACCGGCCCGCAAAGCCGGTCAACCAATGGAAAACACTGGACAAGGATCTCAGGCGGATCAGCCAGTTGGAGCAGGCGACGCAATTCGTCGGCCGCCCGCTGGTCGCGATCGGAATCGCGCTTGTTTTCATCGTGTTCTGCGGTGTCGCGGCCTCGATTCTGGCCGGGGGGGCAAACGGCACGCTGATCATCGTGGCGGCCGCCACCATCGGCGCCTATATGGCGCTGAACATCGGCGCCAATGACGTGGCCAACAACATGGGCCCCGCAGTGCGCGCCAATGCGCTGACCATGGGCGGCGCGCTGGCCATCGCCGCAGTGTTCGAGATCTCTGGCTCGTTGATCGCGGGCGGTGAGGTGGTCAGCACTATTTCCGGCGGGATCGTGCATCCCGAAACCGTGGCCGATCCGGACACGTTCATCTGGGTGATGATGTCGGCGCTTTTGGCGGCCGCGGTCTGGCTGAACCTTGCCACCGCCAGCGGGGCGCCGGTCTCGACCACCCATTCCATCGTCGGCGGCGTCATGGGGGCTGGGATCGTCGCGGCCGGCGTCGGTGCGGTAAACTGGCCCACCATGGGCCAGATCGCGGCAAGCTGGGTGATCTCGCCGGTGCTGGGCGGCATTTTCGCCGCGCTGTTTCTGGCCGTCATCAAGAACCGCCTGATCGAACGCGAGGACAAGATCGCCGCCGCCCGGTTCTGGGTGCCGCTGCTGATCGGGGTCATGTGCGGCACCTTCACGACCTATATCGCGATGAAGGGCCTGAAAAAGCTGATGGCGATCGATCTGGGCACCGCCATCCTGCTGGGGCTGGCGGTGGGGGTCGCGGTGACGCTGCTGACCCGCCCGCATGTGCGGCGCCAGTCCGAAGGGATGGAGAACCGCAAGAAATCGCTGAAGAAACTGTTCGGCCTGCCGCTGGTGATCTCGGCGGCGCTGCTGTCGTTCGCGCATGGCGCCAACGATGTGGCCAACGCCGTGGGGCCGCTGGCGGCCATCGTGCATACGGTGTCGGAACACGACACCGCCTCGCAGGTGACGATTCCGTTCTGGGTCATGGCGATCGGCGCGGCGGGGATCTCGTTCGGGCTGGTGCTGTTCGGGCCGAAACTGATCCGCATGGTCGGCACCGAGATCACCAAGCTGAATCCGATGCGCGCCTATTGCGTGGCGCTGTCTGCGGCGATCACGGTGATCTTGGCCTCGGCGCTGGGGTTGCCGGTGTCGTCAACCCATATCGCAGTGGGGGGCGTGTTCGGCGTGGGCTTCTTCCGCGAATGGTATGCCGAACGGCGTGCCCGCGCGCTGGGGCTGCAAAAGGGCAAACCCGTCCCGCAAGATGAACGCGGCCGGCGCAAGCTGGTCCGCCGCGCGCATTTCCTGAACATCGGCGCGGCCTGGGTCATCACCGTACCCGCCACTGCCGTGATCGCTGCACTGCTGTTTTTGCTGCTGGACCGGCTGACCTGATCCCTGTTCTACCCGATGCGGGACGCAAGCGCCCTTTCCTTCGCGCGCGTCCCGCCTTATAGCAGCGCCCTTGAACGGATGGAGCCGGACGGATGCAAGGCAGCGCGAACCTCAACCTGATGATCAAGGCCGCCCGCAAGGCCGGCCGCTCGCTTGTGAAGGACTTCCGCGAGGTCGAGAACCTTCAGGTCTCATCGAAAGGCCCGGGCGACTTCGTGTCCAAGGCCGACCGCGAGGCCGAGCGCATCATCCGCGAGGAACTGATGGGCGCCCGCCCGACCTATGGCTGGGTCGGCGAGGAAACCGGGGAAGCCGAAGGCCAGGACCCCACCCGGCGCTGGATCGTCGATCCGCTGGACGGCACGACGAACTTCCTGCATGGCCTGCCGCACTGGGCGGTGTCGATCGCGCTGGAACACAAGGGCGAGATCGTCGCCGGCGTGATCTTCGACGCCGCCAAGGACGAGATGTTCTGGGCCGAAAAGGGTGCCGGCGCCTGGATGAACGAAAGCCGGCTGCGCGTCTCGGGTCGCCGCCACATGATCGAGGCGATCTTTGCCACCGGCGTGCCGTTCGGCGGCCGCCCGGCCCTGCCGGCCGCGCTTCAGGATCTGGCCCGGCTGATGCCCACCTGTGCGGGCGTGCGGCGCTGGGGTTCGGCCGCGCTGGATCTGGCCTATGTCGCGGCCGGCCGCTACGACGGCTATTGGGAACGCGGGATCAGCGCCTGGGACGTGGCCGCGGGCATCGTGCTGGTGCGCGAAGCCGGCGGGCTGATTTCCGGCATCCGCGAGGATCAGAACCCGCTGGATGGCGCGCTGATCTGCGGCAACCAGAACCTGTTCGAACCCTTCCGCAAGATCATCCGCGCCGAGTGATCGCCGCCGGCGTGACGCTGTGGCCCGGCTGTGGCCGCAGCGGGCCGATCCGTCCTCCACGGCCCGCCGGAACACTCGCACGGGGGTAGCCGTGCTGCCGGTGCGCCTTAGCGCCGCCGCCGGATCAACGGCACGTCCGACCGCGGCAGGGTCGCCTCGGGGTGGGGTGGGGCGCCCTGCGTCCGGCCCCAGAAGCCCGGCCCGCCAAGCACCAGCCAGACCGGCAGCGTCAGCGCCACCCCCGCCAGGAACCCGCCGGCATGGGCCCAATAGGCCACGCCCCCCACATCCGAGGGCGCGGCAAATCCCCCCAGCAGTTGCAGCCCGAACCACAGCCCCAGCATGATGAAGGCCGGCACCGGCAGGATGCGGAAGAAGACCACGAAGATGATCAGCACATCCACCTTCGCGCGGGGAAACAGCAGCAGATAGCCGCCCATCACCCCGGCGATGGCACCCGACGCCCCCACCATCGGAATCCACGACCCCGGATCGGCCAACACCTGCCCCCCGGCCGCCGCCAGCCCCGCCAGCAGGTAGAAGGCGGCAAAGCCAAGATGGCCCATCACATCTTCCAGATTGTCGCCGAAGATGTATAGAAACAACATGTTGCCCAGCAGATGCGCCCAGCCGCCATGCAGGAACATCGAGGTGACCAGCCCCGACAGGCCATCGCCCTGCGTGACCTCGCCGGGCACCAGCCCCCAGTCGAAATACGACCGCTCCAGCACCTGTTGCGAGGGCGCGCCATACCACATCAGCAGGAAGATCCCGACATTGGCCGCGATCAGCGCCCAGGTCACATAGGGCGTCCGGCCGGACGGGTTGTGGTCGCGGATCGGGAACATCGTCGCAGCGTTTCCGATCCCCCCGCCCGCGTCAACCCGTCAGATGCCCGAAGCCGCCGCCAGCAGGTCGGCATTGCCCCCCGAGGCGGTGGTGTCGATGCACAGATGCCGCTCGACCGCGACATGCGCTTCGTCGGGCAGGCCGCCGATCAGCGGCAGGATCGGCCCTGCGCGCCCCGCCAGCGCCTGCGCATGGGGCCGCCCCACCCCGGCCGGCGCCCAGAGCAGCGCGCCGGCAAAACCGCGCAGCCGGCCCAGCGCCTCGGGCGGCAGGCCCGGCGCCTCGATCGCCAGCCCGCCCAGATCGCGCACCGCTTGCGCCTGCACCGCCGCAGCCCCGGCCCCCGGCCCAAGGCACAGCAGCGGCGGCCGGCGGAACGACGACAGCCGGTTCGATTCGCCCGTGGGCCCCGGCATGTCGCGCGACCCCAGAGGCATCCCGGCCGGGGCGGCATCCAGCGCGGCCTGAACCGCCGCCTCGGACGTGCTGGCGCCATCCGCCTCGGTCAGGGGCGCGGGCCGGGCGCAGAACCGCGCCAGATAGGCCGGCCCGCCCGCCTTCGGCCCGGTGCCCGACAGGCCCTCGCCGCCAAAGGGCTGGCTGCCCACCACCGCACCGATCTGGTTGCGGTTGACATAGATGTTGCCGACGCGCAGCCGCTCGACGATGTGCTGCACGCGGTCGTCGATGCGGCTGTGCAGACCGAAGGTCAGCCCATAGCCGGTGGCGTCGATCTCATGGATCACCCGGTCAAGCTCGGCGGCGCGGAAGGTTGCAACATGCAGCACCGGGCCGAAGATCTCTCGCCCCATCCCGGCGATACCGTCCACGCGGATCACGGTGGGGCCGACGAAGGTGCCCCCCGCGGGCGCCGGCAGTTCCTTCAGCACCCGGCCCTTGGCGCGGGCCGCAGCGATCCAGTCGCGGATCGTGCCCTGCGCCTCGGCATCGATCACCGGGCCCACATCGGTCGCCAGATCCCACGGATCGCCCAGCGCCAGTTCGTCCATCGCGCCAAACAGCATGTCCAGCACGGTTTCGGCCACATCCTCTTGCAGATACAGGCAGCGCAGCGCCGAACAGCGTTGCCCTGCCGACTGAAAGCCAGAGGCCAGAATGTCGCGCACCGCCTGTTCCGGCAGCGCGGTCGAATCGACGATCATCGCGTTCAGCCCGCCGGTCTCGGCAATCAGTGGTGCCGCGGGATCAAGGTGATCTGCCATCGCCCGCCGGATCGCCAGTGCGGTTTCGGTCGAGCCGGTAAAGGCCACGCCCCCCACCCGCGGATCGCGCGTCAGCGCCGCGCCCACCGTCGCGCCCTCGCCCGGCAGCAGTTGCAGCGCCGTCATCGGCACGCCCGCGCGATGCAGCAGATCGACCGCATGGGCCGCGATCAGCGGCGTCTGTTCGGCGGGCTTGGCCACCACCGCATTGCCCGCCATCAGCGCCGCCGCGATCTGGCCGGTAAAGATCGCAAGGGGAAAGTTCCACGGGCTGATGCAGACCACGGTGCCCAGAGGCACGGCCCGAAGCCCTTCGCCTTCGGCAGCGTAATAGCGCAGAAAATCCACCGCCTCGCGCAATTCGCCCACCGCATCGGGCAGGGTCTTGCCGGCCTCGCGCGCCAGAAGCGCGAAGATCGCGCCGAAATCGGCTTCGAACAGGTCAGCGGCCCGGCGCAACACCTCGGCGCGGTCCTCGGGCAGGGCCTCCCACGGCAGGGCGTAATGCAGCGCGGTTTCGACATCGGGCGGGGTGGCGGGCACGACATTGCCGACCCGGCTGCCATCGGCGGGATTGCACACCCCCACCCGCAGCCCCCCCGCAAGCGAGCCCGCCAAAAGCGGCCGCGCATCCAGAATCGCCCCGCGGTGCGGCCCGCGCGCGGCCTCGATCCGCGCCAGATCGGCCGCGTCGGTCAGATCGAAGCCGCGCGCGTTCTGCCGACCGTCGAACAGCCCGGCCCCCGTGCGCAGCGCGGGATTGGCGCCCGGCGCCGCCTCCATCGCGGTCAGGGGGCAGGCGGCCACCACATCGGGCGGAACACCCTCATCGACGATCTGATTGACAAAACTGGAATTCGCGCCGTTTTCCAGCAGCCGACGCACCAGATAGGCCAGCAGATCGCGATGCGCCCCCACGGGGGCATAGATCCGGCAGCGGGTGGTTTCCTCGGCCTTGACCAGATCGTGCAGCCGCTCGCCCATGCCATGCAGGCGCTGGAACTCGAACGGGCGGCCCCCGGCCATGTCCAGGATCGCGGCGACAGTATGGGCATTGTGGGTGGCAAACTGCGGATAGATCCGGTCGGTCATCCCGAACAGCTTGCGCGCATTGGCGACATAGCTGACGTCGGTCGCCTGCTTGCGGGTAAAGACCGGGAAATCCGCCAGCCCCAACACCTGCGCGCGCTTCACCTCGCCATCCCAATAGGCACCCTTGACCAACCGGACCATGATCCGCCGATCCAGCCGCGTGGCCAGCGCGTAAAGCCGGTCAAGCACCCAACCCGCACGGCGGCCATAAGCCTGCACCACCACGCCGAACCCGTCCCAGCCCGCCAGAGACGGCTCCTCCAGCGCGGCCTCGATCACCCGAAGCGACAGGTCCAGCCGATCGGCCTCTTCGGCATCGATGTTGAAACCCAGCCCCGCCGCCCGCGCCAACCCCGCCAACGCCTTCACCCGCGGCACCAGTTCGGCCATCACCCGCGCATCCTTGGCCACCTCATAGCGCGGATGCAGCGCCGACAGCTTGACCGAGATCCCCGGATTGTCGCGGATATCACGCGACCGCGCCGCCCCGGCAATGGCGGTGATCGCCCGCGAATAGGCCAGATGATAGCGCCGCGCATCGGCTTCGGTCCGCGCCGCCTCGCCCAGCATGTCATAGCTGTAGGTATAGCCGCGCGCCTCAAGCTCGGCCGCGCGGGCCATCGCGGCCTCGATCGTCTCGCCCAGCACGAACTGGCGGCCCATCTCCTTCATCGCCCGGGCGACGGCCGCACGGATCACCGGCTCGCCCAGACGCTTCACAAGACCGCGCAGATGGCCCGCCACCCCCGGCTCGCGCTCGTCCAGAACCTTGCCCGTCAGCATCAACGCCCAGGTCGAGGCATTGACCAGACTGGACGCCGACCGCCCCAGATGCCGGTTCCAGTCCGAAGGCGCGATCTTGTCCTCGATCAACGCATCCATCGTCTCGGCGTCGGGCACCCGCAACAGCGCCTCGGCCAGACACATCAGCGCAATGCCCTCGTCGGTGGACAGACCATATTCGGCCAGAAACCCCTCCATCAGCCCGGGCTTCGTGGTCTGCCGGATACGCCGCACCAGATCGGCACCACGGGCAACGATCCGGGCACGCGCCGCGGGATCAAGCGCGGCCTCGGCAATCAGACGGACGACAAGCGCGGTTTCATCCGCAGGAAGACAAGGGGCGGCAAGCATGGACGACAAACTCCTGTTTGGCCTATGATACAGGGTAACCCTCAGCCGTTTGTCCCGTTTATCTCCAGAAGACAGCCAAATCGGCCATAATCAAGGCATCTGACAGTGCAAACAGATCCCCCCCTCGACCGGTTCGACCACGCGATCCTGCGCGTCCTTGCCGCCGACGGCCGGATCAGCGCCACCGAACTCGCCCGCCGCATCGGCCTGACGAAATCGCCCACACAGGCGCGGATGAAACGGCTCGAATCGCAAGGCGTCATCACCGGTTACGGCGCCCGGATCGATCCGATCCGCATGGGCCTCGCCCATGTCGCCTTCGTCGAGGTGAAACTCTCGGACACCCGCGAAGCCGCCCTGCAAGCCTTCAACCGCGCCGTCCGCGCCATCCCCGAAGTCGAGGAATGCCACATGATCGCCAGCCGGTTCGACTATCTGCTGAAAGTGCGCACCGCCGACATCCACGACTATCGCCGCACGCTGGGCGAAAAACTCTCGACCCTGCCCCATGTCGCCTCGACCTCGACCCACGTCGCCATGGAATCGGTCAAGGAAACAAGGGGCTGACCCCCAAGCCAAGGCGCCGATCGCCTTACCCTCCCCCTTTCATTCTGGCCCAAATATCCCACGGGGGGTGCGGGGGGCGTGAAGCCCCCCGCGCAACGCCGGCCTCAGGCACCGGCCCCGGACAGGGCAGACCTCAGCCGCCCTGCGCCGCCAGAACGCGCTCGGCCTCGCGACCATGCAACTCCTGCAAATGGTCGAACCGGCAGGCATAGGTTCCCACCCCAAGGCTCTGCGAGCGGATCTCGACGATCAGCCCGTCCATCTCGCCCTGCGGGATCAGCGCCTGCACCTCGTCCCAGCCCGGCCAGCCGGCCTTGGCGTCAAATCCCAGCAACTGCCCACGCCGCCCAGTCACGATACGCTGCACGCGCGGCGTGAACTCGGACGGAACCGAAACCGTCACCGCCAGCACCGGCTCCAGCAACACCGGGCCGCAGCCCGGCATCGCCTCGGACATCGCCTTCTGCGCCGCCTTCTGGAACGCCATGTCGGAGCTGTCGACGGTGTGATAGCTGCCGTCGGTCAGCGTCACCGCGATATCGACGACGGTATGGCCCAGTGGCCCCTTCGCCAGATAGGACTGCACCCCCTTCTCGACCGCGGGAATATAGTTCTTCGGCACCACGCCGCCGGTGATCCGGTCGCCAAAGACGAAACCGTCGCCGCGCGGCTGCGGCCGGATTTCCAGATGGACATCGGCAAATTCGCCATGCCCGCCCGACTGCTTCTTGTGCCGCGCATGGATCGAGGCCGGCGTGGTGATCGTCTCGCGATAGGGAACCGCGGGCTTTGTCGCCACCACGGCCAGCCCGTATTCGTTCTTCATCCGCGACAGCGCGATCTGCAACTGCATCTCGCCCTGCCCGCGCAACACCAGTTCCCCGGTCTCGGCCAGATGCGCCGACGAGATCGACGGATCTTCCTCTGCCAGCCGCGCCAGCGCCGCCGCCAGCTTCACATCGTCGGCCTGCTTCTCGGCCCGGATCGCCAGCGCATGAAGCGGGTCGGGCGGTGCAGGCCAGTCGGCCTCAGCCACGCCCTGCGCGGTCAGCAGATCGCCCGTCGCAGCCCCCGCCATCCGGCCAAGCGAGACGACCTCGCCCGCGACCGCCACCCCCTTCGGCGTGGTCTTGCGCCCCATCAGCGCATTGACCGACCCGACCCGGTCCTGCCCCAGCGTCATCCCGTCGCGCAGCTCGCCCGACCAGACCCGGACCAGCGACATCTTGCCCGACTGCCCGACATAGACTGTGCGGAACACCTGCGCCATCGTGCCCTCGGGGGCGATCCCCAGCCGGTCGGCCGTCGCCTCGACCCCCGGCGCATCGTGGCGCAGCGCCTTCAGCAGCCGCCGGATGCCGTTCTCGTTCTCGGCCGAGCCGAAGAACACCGGCACGATCAGATCCTTTTGCAGATCCCGCGTCAGGCTGGCGTAGATCTCGTCGGTCGAGGGCACCACATCTTCCAGCAGTTCCGCCATCAACCCGTCGTCGAAATCGGCCAGCGCCTCAAGCATCCCGGCCCGCGCCTCGCCTTCCTCGTCCTTCAGCGCATCGGGCATCGCTACCAGATCCGACGGCTTGTGCGGGTTCCAGCGCCACGCCCGTTCGCTGACCAGATCGACCATGCCGGTGACCTTGCCCGCCCCGTCGCGGATCGGGATCTCGCGCAGCACCAAGGGCCGCGACGACACCGCCTGCAACGCCTCGAAGGTGCCGCGGGCGGTGGCCTCGGGCAGGTCCATCTTGTTGATATAGATCAGGTGCGGGATGTTGCGGTCATCCAGAAACCGCAGGATCGGCGACAGCGTCACCGCGCGTTCCGGCATCGGCTCGGCCACGACCACCACGATGTCGGCCACCATCATCGCGCATTGCGCGTCATAGGTCAGCTCGACCGAGCCGGGGCAGTCGATCAGCGACCAGCTCTCGCCCAGATAGTCGAAATTCGCCACCGACAGTTCGGTGCTCATCTGGCGCGCCCGCGCCTCGGGGGCGGCATCGCCCACGGTATTGCCGTCCCTCACGGCGCCGCGCCGGTCGATGGCACCTGCGGCAAACAGAAGATCCTCAAGAAGGGTCGTCTTGCCGCAGGTATAGCTGCCGACCAGTGCGGCGCAGCGTGGGCCTGATGGTTGATGGCTCATGGATCGTTCTCCCATCGCACAATCGGGGGGCAGAGAGGTCCGCAAACACCCCTCTCCGGCGCAGTGTGCGGCTTTGCCGGACAGCTGACCAGCCTTGCGTGGTCCTGCCTGACCGAATTGCTCCACCCGCCCTGCCCCGGCCGCCTTGACATGAATCAATGGAATCCGCCCGAAGCCATGGCCTTCCCACCGCCGGCGCAACTTCCTATAAGGCGGGCAAGTGCAAAGGAGCCGCCCATGCGCAAGGCCGAGATCACTCGCCAGACCGCCGAAACCCGGATCAGCGTCGCCGTGAACCTCGACGGCACCGGGGTCTATGACGTCAAGACCGGCGTGGGCTTCTTCGACCACATGCTGGACCAGTTGGCCCGCCATTCGCTGATCGACATCACCCTGCGGTGCGAAGGGGATCTGCATATCGACGACCACCACACGGTCGAGGATTGCGGCATAGCCCTTGGTCAGGCGCTGACGCAGGCCCTTGGCGACAAGCGCGGCATCCGCCGCTATGGCAGTTTCCATCTGGCGATGGACGACACCCTTGTGCGCGCGGCGCTGGACCTGTCGGGCCGGCCGTGGCTGATCTGCAACCTGCCCTTTCCCACCCAGAAGATCGGCAGCTTCGACACCGAACTGGTGCGTGAATTCTTTCAGGCGCTGTCCACCCATGGCGGCATCACGCTGCATATCGACATGCTGCACGGGCTGAACAGTCACCACATCGCCGAGGCCGCCTTCAAGGCTGTGGCGCGGGCCCTGCGCGAAGCGGTGGAACCCGACCCGCGCCGCGCGGATGCCATTCCGTCCACCAAGGGGATGCTGTGATGCTGACGGTTCTGGTCGATTACGACAGCGGCAACCTGCATTCGGCGGAAAAGGCGTTCCAGCGCATGGCGACCGAAGTGGGCGGCGGCACCGTCCTTGTTTCGGGCAAACCCGAAGACGTGGCCCGCGCCGACCGCATCGTGCTGCCGGGCGATGGCGCCTTTCCCGCCTGCCGCCGGGCACTGGGCAGCTACGGCGGTCTGTCGGAAGCGATCGAGGAAGCAGTGACGGCAAAGGCCCGCCCGTTCCTTGGCATCTGCGTCGGGATGCAGATGATGGCGAGCCGCGGCCTTGAATATCAGGAAACCCCCGGCTTCGGCTGGATCGAGGGCGAGGTGGTCCGCATCGAACCCGAAGGCCACCTGAAAGTGCCGCATATGGGCTGGAACGACCTGACAGTGGACCACCCCCACCCGGTTCTGGAAGGGATCGCGACCGGCGATCACGCCTATTTCGTCCATTCCTATCATTTCCGGGTCAAGCACGACGCCGACCGGCTGGCCCACGTCGATTACGGCGCGGCCATCACCGCCATCGTCGGGCGCGAAACCATGGTCGGCACCCAGTTCCACCCGGAAAAAAGCCAGAAGACCGGCCTGCGGCTGATCGCCAACTTCCTGCGCTGGACCCCCTGACGCAGCCCTGCCCCCCGCCGGGCTGCGCAGCACCCGTCCGCCGCACAAGCCCCCGCCTCAGGACAAGGCCCCGCCGATCGGCAGAACAGCCGCGTCAGCGCAGCCGACTCCAGACCTGACCGCGGCAGAACGGCCCGACACAACCGGACACCTTCAGCCGACTTCCCTGCAACTGCATCTTCGAGCGGTAGACCTTGCCGCTCGACGGCTGCCAGACCTTGCCCTCGCCATAGCTGCCATCGCCCCCAGGCACCATGTCCCAGACCAGAGCCTTGCCCAGATTGGGCGATCTGTATTCGCCGTCGGCATTGAACGTCCGGGTCAGCGTGCCGCAGATCTTCGCCCCGCACGGCGCCATGGTGACATGGGCATAGGCGCCCTCGTCCACCTCGGTCTGCCAGACCCCCACCACCGGATCGGCCAGCGCCGCCCCCGCCACCAGCCCCAGCCCCACCGCCAAAAGCACAGCCTTCATCGCCAACCCTCCCCCGTCCACGACAAGACAAATCATCGCAGCGCCCACCCCCCGCACGCAAGCCTGACGTCAGGTCCGCGCGGGTTCTTGGCAACCGCCCCGTCCCGTGCCAGAAGCCACGCGAACCGAACCCGGAGAGCACCCATGATCCTCTACCCCGCCATCGACCTGAAGGACGGCCAGTGCGTCCGCCTGCTGCGCGGCGAAATGGAGGCCGCAACCGTGTTCGGCGATGACCCCGCCGCCCAGGCCGCCCGCTTCGAAGCCGCGGGCTGCGAATGGGTCCACCTCGTCGACCTCAACGGCGCCTTCGCCGGCCACCCGGTGAACGGCGCCGCGGTCGAGGCGATCCTTGCGCGCCTCACCGTCCCCGCCCAGCTCGGCGGCGGCATCCGCGACATGGCCACCATCGAAATGTGGCTGACAAAGGGCCTCGCCCGCGTCATCCTCGGCACCGTCGCGGTGGAAAATCCCACCCTCGTGCGTGACGCCGCCCGCACCTTCCCCGGCCGCGTCGCAGTCGGCATCGACGCCCGCAAGGGCCGCGTCGCCACCAAGGGCTGGGCCACCGAAACCGACGTCATGGCCACCGACCTTGCGAAATCCTTCGAAGACGCCGGCGTCGCCGCCATCATCTACACCGACATCGACCGCGACGGCGCCATGGCCGGACCCAACATCGAGGCAACCGACGCCCTCGCCCGCGCCGTCACCATCCCGGTGATCGCCTCGGGCGGCGTCTCGTCGATGGCCGACCTGATCGCCCTGCGTGACATCGGCACCATCGCCGGCGCCATCTCGGGCCGCGCACTCTACGACGGCGCCATCGACCTCGCCCGGGCCCTGGAAACCCTGCGCGGCTGACTTTCATTCTGGCCCAAATATCCCGGGGGTGAGCCGCGCCCGCGGCGAGGGGGCAGAGCCCCCTTCCCCCGCCCGGCCCAAGGCGCTAGGACATCCGCAGGAGACCCGCCATGCTCAAGACCCGCATCATCCCCTGCCTGGACGTGGCCGACGGCCGCGTGGTCAAGGGCGTGAACTTCGTCGACCTGCGCGACGCCGGCGACCCGGTCGAGGCCGCCCGCGCCTATGACGCCGCCGGCGCCGATGAACTCTGCTTCCTCGACATCCACGCCACCCACGAAAACCGTGGCACGATGTATGACCTCGTGACCCGCACGGCCGAACAATGCTTCATGCCGCTGACGGTGGGCGGCGGCGTGCGCAGCCATCAGGACGTGCGCGCCCTGCTGCTGGCCGGCGCCGACAAGGTCAGCTTCAACTCGGCCGCCGTCGCGAACCCGGACGTGGTGGCCGAGGCCGCCGACCGCTTCGGCAGCCAGTGCATCGTCGTGGCCATCGACGCCAAGACCGTGGCCCCCGGCCGGTGGGAGATCTTCACCCACGGCGGCCGCCGCGCCACCGGCATCGACGCCGTGGAATTCGCCCGAGAGGTGGCAGGCCGCGGCGCGGGCGAGATCCTGCTCACCTCGATGGACCGCGACGGCACGCGGGCGGGCTTCAACCTGCCCCTGACGCGGGCGATTTCCGACGCCGTGCCGATCCCGGTGATCGCATCGGGCGGGGTCGGCACACTCGATCATCTGGTGGAAGGCGTCACCCTGGGTGGCGCCAGCGCCGTCCTTGCCGCCTCGATCTTCCACTTCGGCGAATTCACCATTGGCGAGGCCAAGGCCCACATGGCTGCCGCCGGCATCCCGGTGCGGCTGGCATGAGCGTCCTTGACCGCCTTGCCGCCACCATCGAGTCGCGCCGCGGTGCCGACCCCGACAGTTCCTGGACCGCCAAGCTTTTGGCCAAGGGCCCCGAGAAATGCGCCGAGAAATTCGGTGAAGAAGCCGTCGAGGCGATCATCGAGGCGGTCAAAGGCGACCGTGCCCGGCTGACCGCGGAAGCTGCCGACGTGCTTTACCATTTGCTGGTGATGCTGGCCGCCCGCGACATCAGCCTTGCCGATGTCAAAGCCGAACTCGAACGGCGCGAGGGCACCTCGGGCGTCGCCGAAAAGGCCGCCCGCGGCTGAACCGGAACGATCGCGGATCGCGCCGAAGGCGTCCGCCGCGGCTAAAGGCCAAGCCGCGGGATCTCGATCGCCGGGCAACGGTCCTGCACCACTGCGACGCCTTGCGCTCCGGCTTCGTCTGCGGCCCCTGCGTGGCGGATGCCCAGTTGCATCCAGATGGTCTTCAGCGCCGGCAGATGCGCCAGCGCCTCGCGCACCACCGCCGGGACATGGTCGGTGCGGCGGAAGATGTCGACCATGTCCACCCCTTCGCCCGCAAGCGCCGCCAGATCGGGGGCAATCGTCTCGCCCAGCGCCTGTTGTCCCGCCTGCCCCGGATTGACCGGGATCACCCGATACCCCTTGGCCTTCAGGAAGGCCGCGACCTCATGGCTTGGCCGGTCGGGATTGGGCGACCAGCCCACCAGCGCGATGGTTCGGGTTTCGCGCAGGATCGCGCACAGGGTTTCATCGCTCGGCTCGATCATGCCCGCCTCCGAAAAAAAATGCGCCCTGACCTGGGGGCCGGGCGCAAGTGCGGAACGAGGGACAGTGAAGGAAGAACGAGGGTTCCGGCCCCGTTCTTCCTGTAACATGGGGGCCACAGCAGCGAAGAAAAGTGCCGCTCGCGCATCCGTGAAGATTTATCTGACGCTGGCGGCATACAGCGCGACCGCCGCGGCATTCGACACGTTCAAAGAGCCGAATCCCCCAAGGGCCGGAATGCGCACCAGCCGATCGCAGGTCTCGCGGGTCTTGTCGCGCAGACCCGGCCCCTCGGCCCCCAGCACAAGGCCCAACGGGCGGCTGCCCACATCGGCCAGCGCCTCGGCCAGCGTCGTTTCAGCCTCGCCATCCAGCCCCAGCAGGACGTATCCCATCGCCTTCAGCGATTCCATCGCCTCGGCCAGGTTCTGAACCCGCAGATAGGGCTGGCGTTCCAGCGCGCCGCTGGCGGTCTTGGCCAGCGCGCCGGTTTCCGGCGCCGAGTGCCGGTGCGGCGCCACCACCGCCCGCGCCCCGAACACCTCGGCCGAGCGCAGCACCGCGCCCACATTGTGCGGGTCCGTCACCCGGTCCAGCAGAACCACCAGCGGCGCCCCCGCCCCCGAAGCCGCAAGATCGTCCAGCCGCCCCCATTCCAGCGGCCGCGCCTCAAGCGCCGCACCCTGATGGACCGAGCCTTCATCAAGCGGCGCAGAAAACTTGCGCGGGTCGACGATCTCGGGTTCGATCCCGCCGGCGGCGATGGCCTCGGCCAGACGGTCAGCGGCATTGCGGGTCAGCACCAACCGAAGCTTTTCGCGGGCCGGGTTCATCAGCGCGTCGCGCACAGCGTGGATACCGAACAGCCAGACGGTTTCCTGCGCAGAGGCGCGGCGGGCGCGCTCCTTGTCGATCACCCAGGCGGGCTTGACGGGTTTCGGCATCGGGATCTCCTGAAAACGGGCCGTAGAATGCGCCGCAAGGCGGGTCGGCGCAAGGCGAAAGAAAAGCGCCGATTGAGGCTTGACCCTACCGTGCCCCTCGGATAATCACGCCGCCAGTGGGCGACGTGCTGCAAGGTGCGGCAGCGGACTGTAACTCCGCCGAGGCGACTCGTGCCTGGTTCGATTCCAGGGTCGCCCACCATTTCACTTTGAAAACATTCGCCGTTATCCCCCAAACAAATCACGCATTAGGCCAGCAGATTCAGTAGTTTGCCGACCGTCGCATCTCCTTTCCGGGCGCGGATCTGAACAGCTCTCGCATTTGCTGAACCACGGGAATCGGGTGCCACTTCAAGTGGCGTGAGGCCTTTCCATTGGCATCCGTCCGGACCTTCTCTGCCGCTTGCCGACGGTTCCAGCGCCACGCGAGTTCATCGAGGTAACGCTGGACGTGAATACCGACGAGGCGATGATAGACGCCCACCCGGGCGCGCTCGACATAGGCCGAAAACGCCTCGGCCGTGTTGATGTGAGCACCTGAAACGGGATCCGCGAAGTTCCTGGCGCTGTGCTTGACGGACAGGTGGTCGAGGAAGCACGCGCCGATCTTGTTGTATGCCTTGTTGCCGTCGGTCATTAGCGTGGTCTCCGGGTCGATCCAGGCATCCACCAGCGGCTTGATGTCCGATCCCTTCAATCCGGGCAGCGTCGCTGCGCGTGCCTTTCCGGCACGCTCCACGGCGACCAGGACGCACTGCTTCTTCGTCCCCTTGCCGCGCTTGTTCTTCTTGCCAGCGCGATACTTGGGCGCCCCGCCGACATAGGTCTCATCGACCTCCACGATGCCGGCGAGCTGGGTTGCGGGCGAGTTGGCCTGACCCATCATCTCGCGGATGGCGTGCCCGATCTTCCAGGCGCATTTCTGGGTGACTCCGATCATCCGCGCAAGGACGACGGAGGAAACCCGCGCGCGGTTATCGGCGAGATCGACGCGAGCGGCACGATGAACGGCCGCGCCGACCTGAACGTGACGATGGAGAATCCGGCGGAGTTCGGGGCGAAGCTGAAAGAAGCCATCGCGGGAATCCGCGAGCGCAGCCCACGCGATGCGGTCGCCGAGCGCACCTCTGCCGGCTTCTCCTGCATGGCCGAGGCGATGCGCCTTGCGGTCGCCGGGGCCGAGCCGGGCGGCGTGCGCGTCGATGAGAGCGGCACCCTGAAGGCCGTGGTCGAGATGGACGCTGGCGACGGCCGTCCGCTCCTGACCGAGATCGAGCTGACCGCCGACACTCCGTTCAGCCCGGATTACACCTATGCTGGTGATGGGAAGTGGCAGATCCAGGAGGATGTGCTGGACGAGAAGGGCAAGCCGGCAAAGGTTCGCAAGGCTGATGGCACCCTTTCCACGCGCAACCAGAAGATCATCCGCACGATCGACCAAGCCGATGTTCCGGTGGCGAGCCGCTGGGGGAAGAACCGCATCGCCATGCTGCGGGATGCGCTGCCAATCCGCGACCTGATGAAGCGCCAGTTCGTGCTGGAGGTGCAGGACGGCACCGAGAAGCAAATCGCGAGGAACCGGGAGAAGCTGAACGCCGCCCACGACGCCTTTGTGAAGGCGCACGGCCCGCTCACCAAGGCCAGCACCGCCCGGATGCTGCTGACGATGCCGGACGGCGCGCTTGCGCTCGGGGCCGAGGAGATTGTTGAGGGCAAGCCGCAGAAGGCGGCCATCATGTCGCGCCGCGTGACCATGCCACCGGCACCGATCACCGCGGCCAAGGATGCGTCGGAAGCCGTCGCCGTCTCGCTGTCTGAGCGCGGTGAGATCGACCTTGAGCGCGTCGCCCAGCTGCTCGGGACAGATCAGGCGGGCGCGGAGAAGGCGCTGAGTGAGGGTGAGAGCCCGCGGGCGTTCTTCGACCCGGAAACCGGGCGCTGGGAACCGGCAGACCTCTATCTGTCGGGCCTTGTGCGCCGGAAGCTGAACGCTGCCATCGCCGCCGGGCTGGACGCCAACATCAAGGCGCTCGATGCCGTGCAGCCGCCGCGCTGGGAAGCGGGCGACATCACGCCGAACCTCGGATCGACGTGGATCCCGCCGCAGGTCTATGCCGACTTCCTGAAGCACCTTGGCTACGGCCGTTCTGCGGTGGTGTTCCAGCCGGTCAGCAACTTGTTCGGGGTTCAGGCTGACGGCAATCCGGCATCCCAATGGGCCACCTCGGACCGGGCATTGAGCCCGGCTGAGATTGTCGAGCGCCTTCTGAACAGCGCGCCGCTCAAGGTGACGTACAGGGATTCCGAGGGGAAAACCCACGTCGATGAGGAGGCCACGGCCGAAAGCCAGATCAAGGGCACGGAAATCTTCAACGAGTTCCTCGATTGGGCTTTCCAGTCCGATGACCTTCCTCGCCGCCTACCGTCTGGGCCGGGCCGAAGGCCTCTCCCATGACGCCGCGATCGACAAGGCCGACCGGGTGACGTGGGACACCCACTTCAACTACGAGGCCGATGCGCGCCCGCGCCTTCTGCAGCAGGACTGGCTGCGGGTGGCGCTGACCTTCCGCAACTTCCAGATCAACATGCTCTACCGGCTGTTCCGTGACACGCACCAGGCGATGCACGGGCGCACCGCGGAGGAGCGGCGGGAGGCGCGCATCCAGTTGGGCGGCATCACCATGTCGATGATGTTCCATGTCGGCATCACCGGCACCTGGGGCTATGCCCTGACGGTGGCGCTTCTCGGCATGTTCGCGCCCGGCGGCGGCGACGAGATCGAGGAGGAACTGAAGGAGGGTATCATCTCCATCTTCGGCCCGCAGATCGGCGGCGCGCTCATCAAGGGCGTGCCGGGGCAGGTGACCGGGCTGGATCTGACCAGCCGCCTCGGCATGGCGGAACTTTGGTTCCGCTCGCCCGACCGGCAGATGGAAGGCAAGGACGCCTACGCCTACTGGGTGGAGCAGCTGATCGGCCCGGTTCCCGCGATCGGCGCCAACGTCTTCACCGGGATCGGGCTGGCGGCCGACGGCAACCTCTACCGCGGCGTCGAGACGGCGGTTCCGAAGTCGGTGCGGGACTTGATGAAGGCCTATCGCTACATGGCCGAGGGGGTCACCACCCGGAAGGGCGATCCGGTGCTGGAGTCGGTCTCTCCCGTGCAGGCCTTCTCGCAGGCGATGGGCTTCAGCCCGGCGCAGGTGGCCGAACGCTACGAGATCAACAACCGCCGCATGAACGCGCAGAAGCGGATCGAGGATGATCGGAGCGAGATCCTGAACGAGATCACGAAGGCGGCGCGCGAGGGCCGGCCGCCGCCGCCGAAGGTGATGCGGCAGGTGCAGGAGTTCAACCGGGCCTATCCCTCGTTCGCGATCACGGGCGAGACCGTGCGCCGATCGCTCCGGGCGCGGATCAAGGCCACATCCGACATCAAGGAGGGCGGCGGCATCCGGCTGAACGACAAGATCGAGCGCGAGATCGTCGCCAAGTTCGGCGCCACCACCCTCTACCAGTGAGGCCCCGGCCGCGCCCTTCATCATCTGGCGCGCGCCAGCAACATCTGGTATGGTCACCTCATCCACCGCATAGGATGTGCGGCTTCTGATCGGGCCATAGGCCCCTGATAGGAGCCTCACATGGCATCGAGCAATTCGCCCAGCCCACCGCGCCGCCCCTGGGGGTGCCGCCGTGCCTGATGGAACCACCGGCCTCTGGCAGTCTCTGGCTATCTGGTGGGCGGCAATGGTCGCCTACTTCTCCGGCGATGCCGGCCGCATCCTCATCGCCTCCGGCGCCGGCGGGCTGACCCGCTGGCTGGTCTCCCACCCGCGGCGGATCGTCGACGGGATCGTGGCCGTCATCGTCGGCGTCCTCGTCGGCCGATACCTCTGGCCGCTGGGCCTCTCGACGCTGGGTCTCGAGGAGACGCCCAACAACATCGCCATGGCCGCCTTTGTCACCGGGACGCTCGGAATGAGCGTCCTGCGCATTGTCGCCGCGCAGGTGGAAGCCCGCGCCGCAAAGTTCGGGGGAGGCGATGGCCGGCCGTAAGACGCACCCGCGCCGCGATGCCATCCAGATCGCGCTGAAAGAGGAGGCGCGGACCTGGGTCTGCGTCGTGGCGCTGCTTGTGCTCTGGGGCGCGCTCTCGCACTGGATGGGGGGCTGAGACCGTGAGCGAAGCCGTCAAGATGATCCAGATGGGCCTGCAGGCGCTGGGGTATAGCCCCGGGCTGATCGACGGCCTCGACGGGCCGAAGACCCGCGCCGCGGCGGCGGCCTATGCCAAAGGCGGCGCGAAGGGCGCCACGGCAAACGACGGCGACCTGCCTTGGATGCGCGAGATCCGCAGCGTCTTCGGGCTTCACGAGGTCCGCGACAAGGCGCGGCTCACGGCGTGGCTGAAGGCGGGCAAGTTCCTCGGCGACCCCTCGGACCTGCCCTGGTGCGGGGAAGCGGTGGAATCTGCCTTCGCCCGCGGCCTGCCGGGCGAGCCGCTTCCGGGCGCCCTCGGCGAAAATCCCTTCTGGGCCCGCAACTGGCTCCAGTTCGGCAAGGCTGTCGCCCCGACCTATGGCGCCGTGCTGGTCTTCTCGCGCGACAAGGGCGGCCACGTCGGATTCGCGGTCGGGGAGGATGTCGCCAGCTTCTACGTCCTCGGCGGCAATCAGGGCGACTCCGTCTCGATCGTCCGCATCCACAAGAGCCGGCTGCTCGACAAGGCCCGGTGGCCCACGACCTACCCGCACATCCACAAGCCTCTCCCGCGCATGACGCCGGAGGGCATCCCGCAAAGCGCCAACGAGTTCTGAGGTTCCGCCCATGAAAACGCCCTTCGAGCACCACCAGCCCGGCCTGACCTCGCCCGCAGTGGGCTCCCTCGCCGTGACGCCCTCCGACACCGCCGACCTCGCCAGCGCGATCCGCGCCGTGACCATCGGCGGCGAGGGCGTCATCGCCTGGCTCAACCTGCGCGGCGAGGAGCAGGTGACCGGCACGCTCCCGGCCGGAACCTACCCCCTGCAGGCCAGCCGCATCCTCGCGACAGGCACCACCGCGACCGACATCACGGGCTGGGTCTGAGATGCAACTGGGGTTCGGGGTTTCGCTCACGCGCGGGGGCGGCAAGGCCAAGCCGCTCATCATCACGGCGCTGGTAGCGCCGTCGCTCGGGCCGCTGGCCGTGGGAGACACGACCCAGAGCGCCTACACCGCCGGCGTCTTTGCCAGCGCGGCCGGGGTCATCGTGTCCGCCACCCCGACCTATCTGCTCGACGGCGTGCCGGTGGCTGGCTCGACGGCGGTTGCCGCCGGGCAGGTGGCGCAGGTGGTGGTGCTGGTGACCGACAGCGTCGGCACTACGCGCGTGTTCGCCACCGCGGCCCGCACCGCGGCGCCGCCCCTGATCGCCTGGGTGATCGAGGATGGCGTCGTGCTGTCGATGCCGGTGCCGCCGCCGCCGTTCGTCAACACCGGCGCGGCCGGTAACCCCGTTCTGGAGTATGCCTGATGCCGAAGGTCGTCTACGTTCATAAAGCGACGGGGAAGGCGCATGTCTTTGACGGCGGCGTGCCGTTCCGCCCGGTAGAGCAATTGACCGAGAGCGGGGACTTCGAGGCGTTTTCCGCAGCCGATGCGACGGTTGATGTGTCGGTGGCGGTGGCCGCGCCGACGCTGGCCAATCCGATCACGGTCGCACCGCCCATCGCGCACCCCGGCGACACGATCACGATCACCGTCCCGGCCAATGTCTGGGCCGGGACACCCACGCCGGAATTGTCGATACAGGCGAGTTTCGACGGCGTTGCGGTGCCGATCCCGACCGAGCCGGGCACCTACACCTTCGTGCCGGCTGAGGCCGGCGTTTTCTCTCTCACCTACACCGGGTTCAACCGCATCGGAGAGGATGCGGCGTCGGCGTCTGTCGCGGTCGAGGTGTCGAGCGAGACGATCATCGCCACGCGCGATCCGTCCATCACGGCCGCGCTGGACGGGGTGCTGGCGCAGGACGCGGTGGATCTGGGGGCCTATGTGTCCAGCGCCGGCAGCGTGACCGTCACGCCGGTCTACACGCTTGGCGGGCTGGTCATATCGGGCACGACGCCGCTGGCGGCGCCGCAGGTCTTTGCGGTGACGGTCACCGTCACGGATGACGCAGGATCGCCTGAGATCACGCGCCACCTGTCCGCCACCGTCGAGGTGGGCGTGGATGTGATCGAGGACGCCGACACGACCATCGCCATCACCATCGCCCAGGCCCTCCCCTCCGATCAAGACGTGCCGATCACGGTCACGGCCGAGCCGTGGTATAGCCGGCGCATCGCGGCCGGGCTGACATGGCCTGCGCTGGTGTCGCGGGCGGATCTGACCGCCGGCCCCGTCAATCTGGTCCCCCCGGTGGTGACCGGATCGGCGGATGTGGGCGAGACCCTGACGGCCGATGGCGGGCTGTGGATCTATGCCGAAGCTGACCCCGAGCCGGCGCTGTCCTATCAGTGGATGCGGGGCGCGGCGCCGATCAGCGGGGCGACCGGGCTGGTCTATGTGGTTGATCCCGCCGATGCGGGGGCCGCGATCACGGTGGTCGAGACCGCGACGAGCGGGGCCAAGGTGGCGTCCAGCGTCAGCAATGCCACGGCCATTCCGTCCGACCTGCCGTTCGTGGATGATTTCAACCGGGCGGATCAGCCGTTGACGGCCTCACCGAACTGGACGGCTTTTATCGGGTCGTCGCCGGAAATCGTCGGGGCGGCGGTCAGAACCAATGCGGCGGATGCGGCTGGCAGTCATGCCGCCGTGGCGAACGTCGATCTGCCGGCGGATCAGTATGTGCAGGTGACCGTGCCGGAAAAGCTGAACGTCGCGGTCAACGGCTATTTCTACGCCTTCTTGCGCTGGCAGGATGCCAACAACTGGCTGGGGATGTGGTGGCGGGCCAATGGCGCGACCCGGATTATCAAATCCGTCGGGGGCGTGGTGACGACCATTGTGAACGGCACGTCAGCCACTATCCCGCTGGGCGGCGTGATCCGGGGCGAGGTCCAGGGATCGACACTGCGGATGTTCATCGGAACGACCGTCGTCGCCACGGCGACGGACACCACCTTCCCTGGCGCCGGAAAGGCGGGCGTTGGGTTCATCAACGCCCGCGATGCGGCTGGCCTGCCGCTGGGATCGCTGGACACCTTCGAATGCGGGGCACTGTGATGCGGATCAAGTTCAAAGGCCCCGTCGCGGGCCAGCCTTTCGGCGTGTCGTCTGGCGGCAAATCCGCCTCGGTCACGGAATGGGGCGTGG
>NZ_OAOQ01000004.1 GCF_900207575.1 Cereibacter ovatus | reverse complement strand
GATCCGTGTCGCCGTGCTCAACCGCTTCACCGACCTCGGCACACCCAGCACTGAGGCCAAGGGATAAGTCTGTCCGGTGAAAGGGGAGTTCTTGCCCTCAGCCGATTTGTGCAACAGAGCCGCCTGAGCCGCCTCCACAACCTGACCGTTCCGTCGGCTCAGGCCCTGATCTCGCGGAGCCGGGGGGTGAAAATTGGGCGCCGATCCGGGGTCAGTTTTGTAAGCCGATTGACACCATCGCCAAGGCGATGACGTTGCGACGCCACGACCTCGCGCGGGGGGACGCACTCATAGTCGCGGCGATCGAGGCGAAGGTGTCGGCGCCGGTTGCCGAGACGGAAACAGGCGCCTCGCGTGCTGCGGTTCCAGGAAGTCACTGGACGGAAACCATTCCGGCTTCGGGCCGCCGCCTTCAGAAATAACTTCGGACCAGCGCGCCGGAAACCAGGCTCCAGCCATCAGCGACCACGAAGAATGCCAGTTTGAACGGCATGGAGACGACTGCCGGTGGCACCATCATCATCCCCATCGACATCAGGACGGCGGCGACCACAAGGTCGATGACAAGAAACGGAAGGTAGATCAGAAAGCCGATCTCGAACGCACGCTGGATCTCGGACAAAAGGAAGGACGGCACCAGAAGCGAGAGCGGCGAATCGAGCGGTGCAGAGTTTTCGCCGGGCCGCAGGGCTTGCAAAGCGGCAAAGGTATCGCCGTCGAGTCGACCCGCCATGAAGGTTCGGAAGGGCGCCATTCCCGCACTGAAGGCGGTCTGAAGGTCGACTTCGTTCCGGGTCAGCGGGCCTATGCCTCGGGCCCAGGCTTCGGTGAAGACGGGGTCCATGACATACCAGGTCAGGAACAGCGCCAGACTGACGATCAGCATGTTCGGCGGGGCCTGCGGCAAACCGATCGCCTGGCGAAGGATTGACAGGACCGTCACAATGAAGGGGAAGCAGGTCACCATGACAGCCAGCGCCGGAACCAGGCTGAGCAGGGTGATCAGAACGATAAGTTGAATGCTACGGGTCGAAAGTGATCCACCATCGCCCAGGGCAAGCGAAAAATCCTGCGCCGCCGCCGGCAGTACCGACACAAGCCAGACGAACGCGGGCAGGAGAAATCGCATCAGAGTCCGCCCCTCAGATTGGCCACTTCGGTAAGGCGGACCGCAAGCTGACCGGCCTGTTCCCCGTCGAGTTCGGTCAGCTCACCCCTCGCGATCAGCCGATCACCCACATAAAGCTCGACCGGATCGTCCACTCTGCGATCAAGCGGCAACACCGCGTCGCGCTGAAGGCGAAGCAGCTCCCGGACCTGCGGCCTGGCTCGTCCGACTGAGATGCTGATCTCGATCGGCACCTGGCTGAAAGGGTTGGTTTCCGAGTCATCCATGACGGATCTCCTGTTCGGTGAGGTCGAAGAAACGGCGGACGACCGAGGAAATCTCGGACACGGCGTGATCCAGATCCACCCGCGTTTCCGCGGCGCCAAGTCGAAGCGACACCTGGCCGTCGCTAAGCGTGGGCTCGTCCACCAATGTGATGGGAAGGCCGGTCGCCTGCTCCAGCAATGCCTCGACGACGGGGCGCGACGCGGGGTTGACCAACAGGGTGACAGGGGCATCAGCCATCTGTTCGGCAAGCGGCATCAACGTTTCCAGCACGATCGGCGCAAGCGACTCGCGGGCCATTTCCGGCAGCAGGCGGCCCACCACCGCGGCGATCAGCGGTTCGACCGTCCGCAAAACATGCACACGCGCCTCGTGATAGGAAAAGCCAAGCGCCTGCATGTTCCGCGCAAGGTCGGCGCGAAGCTGTGCCTGCTCTGACGCCTGAGCGGTCGCCGCATCCTCCCATCCCGCACGGTAGCCTTCCTCGTAAGAGGCAAGTCGACCTTCCTCGAGCGTGGCGGCATCGGTGACGATGACATCCCCAGGTTCTTCGGTTTCAGTCTCGAACACTTCCAGACGCAGCGCCATCACGAGCCCTCCCTCTGCGGTTCCATCCAGCCGCGCAGGATCTCGACCGATTCGGCCTGGCGTTCTTCGATCAGGCGGCGGAGGCGGGCCACGGGATCAAGGTCGTCCTCCAGTTCAAGTGGATCGGAGGTCATCATTGCGAAGTTCGGCATGTCGGTGCCGTCGTCGATCTCGCCGGTTAGCGCCAGCCCCGTATCGTCCAGCCCCGGCAGTGCCAGCGGGGTTGCTGGACCAGGCAGGCTTGGCGGCGCATTGGTCAGCACCGGCCTGACCACGAACAACCCAAGGATCAGCGCCACAAGGGCAAGCACCGCCATCTGCACCAAGGTCATCGCATCGACTGTGCCCAGCGAAGAGAACAGCCCCGCCTCGGCCAGCGTTCCTGCGTCCGGCGGCGCCTCGAACGCCAGCGACCGCAGTGTAAGCCGGTCGCCCCGCGACTCGTCCAGCCCGACCGCAGAACCGACCAGTTCGCGCAGAACGGCCAGCTCCTCTTCAGGGCGCGCCTGCCAGGACACTGTGCCGTCAGGGCCGGTCGTCTTCAGGCCATCCACCAGCACCGCCACCGTGATGCGTCGAACCGAGCCCGGTTGGCGCAACAGTTCCCGCTGGGTCTGGGACACCTCGAAGTTTACCGTCTCGCGGGTTTCGCTCGAGTTGCTTTTTCCGCCATCGCCGCCCTTCGCATCCCCTTCGGGCAGGTTCGAGGCCACGGTGACATCCGGCGAACCCTGCGTCGAAGAACTGGTGCGCTCCTGGGTCTCGGACGAGATCTGCACCCGGCCCTGAGGATCGAAATTCTTTTCCACAATCGTTTCGGTGGCGGTTTCGACATCCACGCTGACCTCGACGACGGCCCGACCGGGTCCGACGCGGGCTTCAAGCAGACGCTCGACATTGCGCCGCATCTCGGCGGCGCGTGTGTCGCCAGCCAAGGTTGTCGCATCGCGATCAGTGCCCGCGAGGATCAGCCCGCCCACACTATCGATCACCGAGACATCCTCGGGCTTCATGCCGGTCACGGCCGAGGCCACCAGGTGCTTGAAGGCACTGGCCTGTTCCGGCGTCAACGTGCCGCCTGACGTTGTCACCGTCACGCTTGCAGTGGCGCGTTCGTCCCGCCGGAACGGTTGCGCCGGGGCGCGGGCAATGTGAACACGCGCGGCCTTCACTTGCGGCGTGGCGAGAATCGTCCGTGCCAGCTCGCCTTCCTTGGCCCGCATATAGGCCGCATCGAACATCTGCGATGTCGTGCCGAACCCCGACAGACCGTCAAGCAGTTCATAACCCGCAGCGCCAGAGGCCGGCAGGCCCTCGGCCGCAAGCGTCATGCGAACCTGATCCCGCTGGCCTGCATCGACATGGATCGAATCGCCCCTGACCTCGTAGGCGACGCCCTGCGCATCAAGCGCGGCAATCACCTCTCCGGCAGCCTGGCCTTCAAGGCCGGCGTAAAGCAGCGCCATGCTGGGTTGCCCGGCAAGCCGCGAAAGGCCGAAAACGGCAAGAAACATTGCCAGTGTCGCCCCTGCGACCACCGCGCGTTTCCGGCCATCAAGCGCGCTCCACATCGAAATCAGGTTCTGCACATCGGTCTCCGAAAGTGGCTGGCTTCTGCCTTGCCGCATCAGCAATGCCGGATGTGGCTTAACAATCGGTTAGGAGGATCCGGTTTATAGAACGGACATCGAAGGGACGGAGACGATCATGGCAGATGCCACGGAACAGCAACCCGAAGCGCCACGGAAGCGGTCGAAGCTTCCGCTGATCCTTGGACTCGTGCTGGCGCTTTTGCTGGGCGGCGGGGGGTTCTGGGCCACCTGGTCGGGGCTGATTCTCGGGTCGTCCGACCATCAGACGGTCACAGAGCCAGCGGTGACGCCGCTGCCTGATCTTGCCTTTGTTCCGGTGGAGCCGATCGTCATCAGCCTGGGGCGGGGCGCGTCGATGTCGCACCTGAGGTTTGCCGCCCAACTTGAGGTGGGTGCGAACCACACGTCCGAGGTCGCGCTGCTGATGCCACGCATCCTGGATGTGCTGAACGGCTATCTTCGAGCGGTCGAAATCTCGCGGCTGGAAGATCCAGCCGCCTTGGTCGAGCTTCGGGCGCAGATGTTGCGCCGTATCCAGATCGTCACCGGAGAGGGCCGCGTGCGCGACCTTCTGGTGACGGAATTCGTGCTGAACTAGGAGGTCGGAATGACACTCATCGCGGACATCCTGATGGCTGGCGGTGCATTTGGGGCTGCGCTTTATTGCTATGTTCTGTCCCAGCGCCTGCGGCGGTTTTCCACGCTGGAAGGCGGAATGGGCGGTGCGATTGCCGTCCTGTCGGCACAGGTCGACGACATGACCCGCGCGCTTGACAAGGCACGGGCCGCGGCCACGATTTCGGCAAGCTCGCTTGAAGCCCTGACGGGACGGGCCGAATCCGTCGCCTCCCGGCTGGATCTTCTGCTCGCCTCGATGCACGACCTGCCGGACACACCGGCAGAGGCGCGGGCCGAGTTCGAACCCGAGGCCGACCGGCGGCTTCGTTTCGTCCGGCGGCGCAGCCTTCGCGAAGACGCCGAGGTTGAAGCATGAGCGGTCGGTTTCGGCCCAAGGGACGCGGGGCCCTGATTGTTCTTGCGCTGCTGCTCGCCTCGTCGGGGGCAATGCGGCTTGGCTCTGGCTTGGGTGTGGCGATGGCCCGTGCGCCCGACGCGGCGACGGACGGCGCCCCTCTGAATTGCCCCGAGCCGCCACTTGCCTTGGCCGAGGCGCTGCGCGACCGCGAATCGGAGGTCCGCGCGCAGGAAGATGCGCTGAAAGAACGCCGCGCTGCACTCGACCTTGCCGAGACGGCGATCGAGTCACGTTTGACCGAGTTGGCAGAGGCAGAGGCCGAACTGTCAGAGACCCTCGCACGCGCTGACGGCGCCGCCGAAGGCGATCTGGCACGCCTCACATCGGTTTACGAAACGATGAAGCCGAAAGAGGCGGCCGCATTGTTCGAAGCGATGGCGCCCGAGTTCGCAGCGGGCTTCGTGGGGCGCATGCGCCCCGAAGCAGCGGCGGCCGTGATGTCAGGCATGTCTGCCGAAGCAGCCTACAGCGTAAGTGTGCTTCTCGCCGGCCGCAACGCCCTCGTCCCTACCGAATGACGAGGACGTTGCTGTCTGCTTGAGCAATTTCTTTACCAAGTTCAGCCTGAACAACGCGATCAGGCCGCGGCATGACGGTATCTGTCGGTTCGCTCCTGCCTGCCGGATCATCGCCAGGACGAGGGCGATGACGGCGGCAAGAAGAGCCCTCACATGGGCGAGGATCTTGCGGATGTTGTGGCCGCAGCCGCAGAGGACGGCGAAGAGGGCGTCGCCGAGGGTGCCTTTCAGGAAGCAGCGTGACAGCCGTCCGTCGGTCTTCATGTGGCCGATCTCGGGCTCGATGCTGCTGCGCCGTCGGAGCACCCTCGCCAACGCCGGGGTCAGGCCGCGGCGGGTGCCGCTGATCAGGACTTGGGTGTGCTGAACTCCATGGCCCTTGTAGCCGCGATCGACGACAACCCGCTTCGGCGGGTGGCCGGTGAGGATGCTGACCTGCTCCAGCGCCTCGCCGAGGGTGTGGCCGTCGTAGGGGTTCCCCTGCAGCGAGCGCATGCCGACCACGAAGCCACCCGTCAGCGTGGTGGCCACGGTGACCTTGGTGCCGAACTCGTAGCGGACGCGGGCCTTCCCTTTTGAGATGCAGTCGACCTCGGGCTCATGGAGCGAATAGATCTTGCCGGGATCCTTCGGCCGCTGGTGCAGCAGCCGCGAGACCAGCACGAGCTTGTCCAGCACCCGCTTGCGCAGCGGCCCTGCGGGGATCTCGTCGATCTGCCGGCGGATGTCCCGCATCACGCGGCCGGTGTAGCCCTTCAGCGTTCTCAACGCCTTGCGCATGCGCCGGAACTGCTTCGCGTGCGCGTAGCGGCCGACCTGCGCCGCCAGCCGTGGCGCAAGGCGCGCATAGGTCTGGCGCAGATCGATGCCCGCTTCCCGGGCCAGATCCACCAGTTGGCCGCGCGCCCGCGCGTAGAGCCGGGAGTCCGTTGGGTGCGCAATGTTCTTCTCCATGACGGTGGTATCGACCGCCACCTCGTCCAGGCTGGCATCATCAACGGTGCCCGACTTCCGCCCGGCCTCGATGGTCTTTGTCAGCAGCCATTCGACCCCCTCTTCCCCGATCCGCTTCCGCCACCGGATCAGCGATGTCGGGTCAATCGGCGGGCGGTGTTGAAAGAAGGTCTCGCCGGTGAAGTGCTGGAAGTACGGGTTCTCGACCCAGCGCGCGACCACAGCCTCGTCTGACAGCCGGAACGCGTGCTGCAGATAAAGAAGCCACCAGCCGCGGCGACGTCGCCGGCCGACCCGTCGTGGACGGGAAGAACCCGGCCCATTCGCGCTCGAAGAACTCCCAGTCGATCAGCGCCGCCAACGCGACCAGCTCGTGGCGCAGGTCGATCATGTCGACGAGGCGCGGTCGGAAGAGATCGTTCTGCTCGGGAGGACGGGAGCGGTGCTTCATGCGGTGAGCCGAAATTGCAGGGTTCTGGGCTAAATCCTATGAAATCCTGCAGGCCATGGCGACAGAAACCTCCAGTTTCTATCGATGCATCAACCACTTCGCCGTTGTTCAGGCCGGACGACCAAGTCCGCCAAAGCACATTCTGTTCGAAAACAATCGGCCCCACGTCGGCAGCAAGTGCCAGCAGCCCCTTGGTCAGGCGCAGGCGCCAGTCGCAGATCTGCCACCGCTTCGCCCCGTAACGCCGCACAACATCGGCGACATGAACGCCGGGGCGATACCTCTCGGAGGCGATCCGGGCCTTCTCCTCATCGCTCCACCGCCGCCGACCCGACGGACCCTCAACCACCTCGATCCGCCCCGCAAAGCCATCCGGCGAGACGTCCATATAGCCGTCCATTTTGACGTCCACTCCCGTGAAAAACACCCGATCATTCGCACGTTCGGCAGATCACGGACAGGAGAGGATCGGCGCGGCGCTTACGATCGAGATGCTCCTGGAGCCACCGCTTACGCAATTTGTTCGTGAGGGTGGCGGAACGCTCATGGAATGAACGGCCTGGAACCCGCGCATTGCGCATTCAGGCACCCTATGCATGCTTCTGCTTTAACAGCCGAAGAGCCTCGGAGCGCGCAAAGGCCTGTTGGGCCGTGTCGCGCTTCATCGTCCAGTCAGCTGTCTGCCGCGCAAGAGCGAGGTTGATCTCGGCTCGTCGACCATCGGCCCAGATCTGATAGCGCAGAGACAGCCGTGCCGCGAGAAGCGGGTCGATATCGTCAGCCGCCGGAACCTCGAGTCCGCGCAGCAAGTCGATGCTTTCCTGTCGCGCACGGGCGGCGCGTTCCAGATCAGCAAGACGCATGTCAAGCATGAGACTGGCGATACTTTCCATTTTCTCTAATGATTTGCCGTTCATTTCGCCCGCACCTTCCGACGCATCGCTTCCGAGAACCGGATTGCCGCCGCCACAGCCCGATATTGCTCGGGTCGGATCTCGTCCCCGATCTTGACCGTCGCATGGATGGCGCGGGCGGTCGGCGGATCGCAATGGATCGGAACGCCGGCCTCGATTGCACGTTCGCGGATGCGAGCGGCGATCTCATCGACGCCTTTTGCCACGCAAACCGGGGCCCGTCGGTCGCCGCGTTTCCACTTCAATGCCACCGCATAATGGGTGGGGTTCACCACGATGACATCCGATTTCGCGACATCCTGAAGCATCCGGTTGGTTGCCACATCCATCGCCCGCCTGCGCCTTTGCGCCTTCACATGGGGATCGCCCTCGGAATCCTTCGATTCGTCGACCAATTCCTGGCGCGACATCCTGTGGCGACGCAGATGCTCGGCCCGCTGCCAGAGATAGTCGAGGCCGCCGACCGCCGCCGAGAACAGGACGACAAGCAGAAGAAACTCCATCATCATGCGGAACATAAGGACAGCGGCGAGTGCTGGCTCCATATGCAGCATGTCGAGCACTTCCGGGCCGTGGCGCATCATGCTGATCGCAAAAAGCAGGCTGACCGCAACAAGCTTCAGGAAACTTTTGGCAAATTCGAACAGTCCATTGCGGCCGAAGCGATTGCGAAAACCAGCGAGCGGCGAGATCCGATCGAGTTTGGGATTAAGCTTGGTGGGCGCAAAAACAAGAGCACGCTGGACTGCAAGAACGGCCAGAACGGCTGCTGCCGGCAGAAGAAACAGCGGCGCCAGCGAAAGACCAATCTGCCCCATCAGCCCCCCCATCGGGGCCCTCGCCCCGGCCATCAGCTGCGGCGCAATCTGGTCGGCCTGACCAAGAAGGACCATACCGATCTCGCCTGAGGTGCGAAGAATAACGCCCCCAAGCCCGAGGATGACGACGAAAAGGCCGCCATAGCCAGCCGCCGTCGCAAGATCCTGCGAGCGCGGGATCTCACCTTTGCGGCGGGCATCATCGAGCCGCTTCTGGGATGCCTCATGCGGTTTTTCCTGGTCGTCGTCCGGCCCGCTCATGGCTTTGCCGCGAAAGGCGAGGCAAGAAAGCCATGCAACGCCTCGAGCCAGAGCGCGAGCGCGGCCGGAGCTGCCAGCGAGAGAAGAAAAAGGCCACCAAAAGTGAGTGCGGGCGCCCCGACAAAGGTGACCATGAGTTGCGGCATCGCCCGATTGATTACGCCCAGTGCGATGTTGAAAATGAAGGAAGCCGCGACGAAGGGCATCGACAAGGTGAAGGCCAGCGCGAATGTGCGGGCGATCTGGTCAAGCCCCCAGGCCGAGACATCCGCAGCCAGCGGCAGACGCCCCGCGGGCAGAAAGTCATAGGAAAGGATGAAAAGTTCGGCCGCCCTGACATGCAAGCCGTTCGCGACCGCCAGCGCCAGCCCCGCCATGACCAAGAGGTTGCCGATCACAGGCTGCGGTTCGGTCGACGGGCCGCCAAAAGGTTGCGAAAGCGACATCGCCTGTGCTGCAATCGTTCCCGCAGTCAGAAGCGCCAGAACGAAAAGGCGCATCCCGATGCCGAGAAGCAGGCCCGCGGCAGTCTCGGTCAGCAGAAAGTAGGGCGAGCCGTCAAAATCGGGGATGCGCGTCTGGACTGCGGGAAAGACGATGGCGCTGAAGGCAAGGGCCAGCACAAGCCGGATACGCTGCGGAACGACCATCTCGCCGAAGGCCGGCAGAAGTGCCATGGCCGCGCCGATCCGAAGGAAGACCATAAAACCCGCACGAAACGCCTCTTGCGCAAGAAGAACCAACTCGGTCAGGCTTTCCTGAAACGTCATGCCGGAACCGTGCCGACCATCGAGGCGCGCGCTTCGGCGCCGATTTCGTCATAGGACAGCACCGGCACCATCAACCCCTTCGCCGAAGCCACCGTCCTGAGAAACCGCCGCCGAAGGGTCGAGGTAACAAGTGCTGGCTGAATGCCATTGTCCGACGCCCGGGCGATCCGGTCGGCCAGACCGTTGGCGAGACGGCTGAACGCCTCGGGTGGAAGCGCCACGTCGCGCAGACCACGCTCGCCTTCGATCTGATGGGTGACGAACGCCTTTTCCCACTCTGGCGCAAGCTGAATCAGAGGAATCGTCCCGTCGTCGCGCCGCAGTTCGGCAACGATCTGGAAACCAAGACGTTGGCGCACATGTTCACAGATCGCCTCGGCCGTGCCAAGCGACCGCGCTTCCGAGATCGCCTCGAGAATTAGCGGCAGGTTGCGGATCGAGACCCGCTCTTCCAGCAACAGCCGAAGCACGGCCAGCAGCAGATCAACCGGCACGCGATCAGGAACAAGTTCATCCAGAAGCCGCCGGTTCGCCTCGGCCCTTGCGCGATCCGAGAGATTCACGAATTCGTCCAGCAGCCGCCGCAGCCCCTTCAGGGTGAGAAGCCGCGCGAGGTTGCCCTTCATCACCTCAAGCAGATGCGTCGCCAGAACCTCGGCCGGCGTGACCACCGTCAACCCCGCAAGCGCCGCATCTTCTTGATGATAAGGCATAATCCAGCGCGCGGGGGCGCCATAGACCGGCTCTCGCACATCGACGCCCGCGGGCGCCTCTCCATCGCCCAAAAGAACAAGAACGCGGTCCGGCACCAGCCGATCCCGCACCCTCTCGACCCCCTGAAGACGAATGCGGTAGGTGCCGGGCGGCAGCATGGCCTCATCGGTGACGCGAATTTCGGGCAGGATCAGACCGAAGGCACTGGCAATGTGGGTACGCATGTTCGTGATCCGCGCATCAAGCCCCGTCGCGGGATCCAGCACCATCCCGACCAGATTTGGCGCGAATTCGATATGGATATCGTCGAAATCAAGCACATCCCCCAAGGGGCGCTGAGGTGCGGGCTCGGGCTCGGCAGCCGGTTCGGCGGCCGGTCGGGCCTGCCGTTTCCAGCCGGCATAGGCCAGCGCCGCGAGGGAAATGGCCGCAACCATGAACGGCAGGAAGGGAAGTCCGGGAACCAGCGCGAAGACCGCCATCAGACTTGCAACCGTGCCGAGAGCGCCCGGATAGCGTCCGAGTTGCTCGAAAAAGGGCACGTCGGCGGCGCCGGTCGTTCCCCCGCGCGCCAGAAGCAGCGCCGCCGCGATCGAGATGATGACCGCCGGAATCTGGCTGACGAGCCCGTCGCCAATGGTAAGAATCGCATAGGTTTCAAAGGCACGGCCAAGCGGCATGCCATGAATCAACACACCGACCAGCAAGCCGACCACGATATTGAGGGCCGTGATAAGAAGGCCTGCCACCGCATCGCCCTTCACGAACTTCGAAACACCATCCAGCGAGCCGAAGAAATTGGTCTCGGCAAGTTCGACCTCGCGCCGGCGCTTGGCTTCGGCATGATCGATCGCGCCGGCAGACATGTCGCTGTCGATGGCAAGCTGTTTGCCGGGCATTCCATCCAGCGCAAAACGCGCGCCAACCTCTGCCATCCGCCCGGCGCCCTTCGTGATGACCATGAAGTTCACGATGAGCAGGACACAGAAGATGACCACACCCATCATCACACTGCCATTCATGATGAAGGCGGCAAACCCTTCGATCACATGGCCCGCGGCGGCCGTTCCGGTATGACCATTGCCGATGATGAGTTTGGTCGATGATACGTTCAGCGACAGCCGCAGCATCAGCGATGCAAGCAGGATTGTTGGAAAGGCCGAGAACTCCAGCGGACGCTCAATGAAAAGCGTGACCGTGAACATCAGGATGGCAAGCGAAAACGACAGGGCCAGCCCAAGGTCGAGCATCCAGGCCGGCACCGGCAGGATCATCATGATAATGACCGCCATCAAGGCAAGGGCCAGCAGGACCGTAGGTTGGAACAGTTTCTGCACGGAAATCGAGGGCATCTTGGATCACTTTCCAAACAGAGGACGCGCCGAGGCCGCGAGCGGCACGAGGGAGCCGGTCGATCCCGCGTCACCAAGTTGCAACAATGGATAACGGTTCGTGCGGACAAGAAACTGATCGGCTGGCGTGGCGTCATCGCTCAGTCGGGAATAAAGTTGATCGAACCTGCTTCTGTAACGCTCGGCCAGCGCAGGCGTTGCGGAATGATAGGCGCCGGCGGCCTCGGCCCAGTCGCCAGATCGGTCCTTGAGGGTTTTCAAGTAGCTTGCCGCGTAAAGCGCATTGGCTTCGGGATCGAACATCTGGTCGGGCGAGGTGAAAGCGCCACCATGCCAGCGATGATTTAGCTGGAAGCAGCCGACGTCGAAATTGCTTGAGCCATTGCGGATGTGATCTTCGGCAAAGCCAACGGCCTCTTCACGACTGGCGAACCAGTGGCCCTGCCCAGCGACATTGACGGCCCAAGGCCATGGCCGAAGGGGACCGCCATCGGTTGCACGACCCGTCTCTGTCAGCGTGATCGCGAGCAGCACGTCACGAGGGACACCGGTTTGACGTGCGGCGCGGACTGCCGCCTGCTCACATAGCCCGGCATCACGGGCACTCGCCTCGGCGGGCGCACTGATAGTTACCGCCAACGCGAGCGGGCCGGCAAATATGGCCAATCGTTTCACGACGGCAATCCTCATCAGGGTTTCACCCTTCGTTCCGGTTACCGGCGAGCATCGCGGACGAATCCTACGATCCGGTTACCGACTCAGCGATCCGGATTGCGCAGAAGCGCCTCGATCCGCGCGCGTGCGGCTGAACTTTCCGAAATGAGCGCGCGGCTCCGCGCGAGCGGGCCAGAATCCCCATCTCCTTTAGACTGCGGCGACGACCCGGCCCCCGTCAAAAGATCGGTCTCTGGCGTTTGCGTCACATCCTCCGTCGCGCCCGACGAACTAGCCGACGGACGAGATGCCGGATCTTCCTGCACAACAGGCGATCGAATGTCTGGCGCAACAGCATCCGCGCCCTGTGTTGGCAGAACACGCACCTCCAAACGAGCCGCCTCGGCCGGAAGCTTCGGCCCATCCCGCAGCCAGAAGTCTGCCGGCCCGGAAAGACTCAAGGCGAGCAGGCGCTCGGCCAGCATCTGTCGGGTTGCGTCTGGAAGCTCTGGCCGGGGCTTGTCTGCGCCCATTACGGCATGAGCGAGGATCGCGCTGTCTGCGCCTCGCTCTGCAAGTATTTTCCAGATTTCAGGCTCTATCGTCGGCGCGAGATCCGACCGCCTGAAGGCAGTCTCGAAATCGCCGGTAGCGGCAAGTGCAAGCCGGTAGGCATGCCCGAGGCGGGCGCCGACCTCGGTTCCCTGGTTTTCCGCAAGCAACGCCGCCATTGTCGTGAGATCCGCACCTGGCGGCACCTCACCCCTGCCAATGCGCTCAAGAGTGAGAAGAGCAAGCGCCTCGGCGCCAGTCGGACCCGTTCGCCGACTGATATTCGAGAGGTCTTCAAGCGATGTTCCGGCGTCCTCAGCCAGATCGAGACGGGCATCTGCAAGATGTGCCGCCACACCCGCATCGCCGGGAGCCCGCATCATCGCATCGCGCACGGATCGGGCGCTTGCAGCATCGCCAAACGTCAGAAAGTCCTCGGCCAAACGCGGGCCGAGGTGGCGGCGCAGGTGCACCGGAAGCGCCGAGAAGCTGCGCAAAACTGCGGGGCTGTTCAACGAGCGCCCCGAAACCGGAGGCTGGGCGAGCACCGACCAGAGCGAAGCGGCGGTGTCACATCCCGCCATCCCGGCGAGCGGACCTTCTGGGTTTCTTTTTCCATCAAGCACTTGCGCCAGAGAGTCCCAAAGCTCGCGGTCGGGATCGCTGGCCTGAAACGCATGCATCAACTGGCGCGCCTCTGCACCGAACCCAAGATAAAGATAGAACCGGATTGCGATGCCGAGATCCTCAGGGCGAGGTTCGTCGAATTCGCCACTCAGGCCGGCAAGGGCAGCGGCCATCTGTTGGGCGACAGGCTGGTCGTTGCCCCAGGTCGCAATGGCGAGCCGATCATCGGATACGCAGTCAGATCCCGCGGCCGTCAGTGTTTCAGGCAGCCGATCTGCAGAGGCGGGATCGAACCCCGGCGTAGGCAGTATCTGCATCTGGGGCGGAAGTGCGTCTGTCGGGCTTTCGTCAACAGTGGGCGGCGCGACGAAATCGACAGCACCAGACGCGGCGCCGCGGCTGAGTTGCTCGATGAGCGACATTCGCATGGCTTCGAGTGCCGGCTCTTGAATTACAGGTTCAAGCTGCTTCGTCGGCGTCTCGACAGCGCGCCAATCATAAGGTTTCGATTCGGCCACGGGCCTCGGACGTGGACGAAGCCCGGCGATGGGTGGCGCGCCCGCCGCGGGCAGACTGTTTTCAAAGATGGACCCGACAGGAGCCGAGCCGTCCTGAATATCGATAACAATGACCCCTGGTCTGATTTCGCGCGGCATCACATGACAGTTGCAAGCCAATCCCAGATGCAATTGCCCTGCATCATCAACCCGAATGGAGGCAAGTCGATCGCGGCCAATGGATCGAAATGCGTTCGCCAGATCGAAACCGAAGCCTTCGGGCATCAATCGCAGAATATAACCGTCCGGTGACCGTCCAACCTGCCAGCCTTGAATTTTCGGGTCATCAACGACAATCCGCGTGAAACCTGGGTGCTCTCCTGTTCTGATTGCTACATTGGCAGCGATCAGCGGCGACGCGACCACAGCCAGCAGTGGGACCAGCCCCAGAAACGCGCCGCGCGGTATCATTTATGCGGCCTCCTGCTTCAGTGCACGCAGAGCCTCTTCCAGGTCGGTAAAACTTGGACGGACGTGATGGGGCGTATTCTGGCGGCCCACCTCAATACACATGTTTGCGGGATGGTTGTGCAGATTCGCGACCAGAACTTCGCGAATAAGATTGTAGAAATGCCCGTCTTCCTCGACCACGGTCTTCACGCGCGCCGAGAACGGGCCCACGATCCCATAGGCGAGGAACACCCCAAGAAACGTCCCGACCAGAGCACCGCCGATCATTTTTCCAAGAATTTCAGGGGGCTGATCGATCGACCCCATCGTCTTGATCACACCCAGAACTGCTGCGACGATCCCAAGCGCAGGCAAGGCGTCAGCCATCGACTGAAGCGCATGACTGGAATGCATCGAATGCAGGTGAGCCTTTTCCATCCGCTTGTCGAGCACCTCCTCGACCTGGTGCGGATCGTCATAGTTCATCGAAGCCGCCCGCAGCGTATCGCAGATCAGATCAATGGCCTCATGATCGTGCTGGATCCTGGGATAGCGCGAAAAGACGGATGATTCTTCGGGGTTTTCAATGTGTTCTTCAAGACCTACAGGGTTCACCCGCGCGATCCTGACAAGCTCGAAAAGAAGGCATAGAAGGTCGCGGTAATCGGCCGGCTTCCAGCGCGGCCCCTTGAACACCTTGCTTATATCCTTCAGCGTCTGCTTTACTGAAGCAAGGTCATTCGAAAGCAGAAAGGCGCCCGTCGCAGCGCCACCGATCATAATCATCTCAAACGGCAACGCCTTGATAATGATCCCGAGTTTTCCGCCCGCCAATGTGTATCCGCCGAACACCATTACGAAAATCACGACGATGCCGACGATCCCGAACATTCCGCACTCCATTTCAACCGTGGACCGGACGCTGGCAGGAAAAGATTAAAAATCCCTTCAGGATGCCCGGTTGAGGGCGTGAACGATCCGGCCGAAACGCGAGCGCCTCGCCGGTACCCCATGCGGCCTGCTTCGACGATCTGGCGCAGGCGATGACAACAGGCAGGGGGCCTGCGCCTGCAACCGCAGCACCCGTGGGGCAGGAGCGCCAGAACGGCAGGCCATCGCGCTGACCAAGCCTTTTGGCGTAAAGGTGCATGACGGGCGCCGGATGGGTGACACCCCGCGCGACGACCTCTGCGCTTGCGGAAAAGGCCCGGCCTTGCGGCGGCCCCGCCCTGCTTTTCATCTGGACGCGGGGCGCTTCACCTGGCCCGAGGTTGGTCAGATGGGGTAACCCCTGCGAACCCGGTCCGGCCACGACCTGATTGCCGGTGCCAAAGGCCAATGCGGGGCAAAACGCGCGCGTGAAGGGTCGGGCCGTTGACAGTGTGTCCGGCCGTGCTCATCTACTTCGAAATCCGGGTCGGGCGGTGGTGTCCGTGGTTGATAGGCCTTGTCTGAATCGTAACGAACCCATGCATGGGTTCCACGCGCTCCAGCATCTCGCGTTTAAGGATAAGCGCGCGTTCCCTTTGCAGGGAAGGGGCCGACCAAAGTCCACCCTCGCGCCGCCCAAGTCGCGCTGCAAGAAGGAGAACGCCCATGTGGCCAATCGCGGCAATCCTTGCCCTGCCGCTGATCGAAATCGCGCTGTTTGTCACCATCGGCGGCGCAATCGGTCTGCTTGCCACCATGCTGGTGATCCTTGGCACCGCAGCACTGGGCATCTTTCTGTTGCGCCGGCAAGGGGTCGAGATGCAGACCGCATTGCGGATGCCGCAGCGGATCGATCCGCTGAAGCCTTTGGCGGATGGCGCGGTGATATCGCTGGCCGCGGGCCTTCTGATCCTGCCCGGCTTTCTGACCGATACGGTGGGCGCGCTTTTGCTGATCCCGCCGCTGCGCCATGCGCTGATCCGTCGGATCGGGCGCAATGTCCGGGTTCATGCCACGGGATTTCAGACGAGCACGGTCCGTCGCGACCAGCCCATAGACGCCGAGTATTACGAGATCGATCCCGGTCCGCGCGACTCGTTGCGCCCGCCGGGGGATTTGGGGCGCCCGCCGGGGGATTCGGGTTGGACGCGGCATTGAGCCACCCCGACCGACCTGATACATCTGCGCCAAAGGCCGTGATGCAGGGAGTGACACGATGACCGAAGCCAATGGAGCGCCTGCCGAAGCCGGGCCGCAGGTCCGGATGCAGGTGCTGGCGCAATATGTGCGCGACATGTCGTTCGAGAACATGGTGGCCCAAAAGGGGCTTCAAACCGCCGATGTTCAGCCCGACATTCAGGTGCAGGTCAGCCTTGATGCGCGCAAGCGCACGACCGAACACCAGTATGAGGTGATCTCGAAGTTCAAGGTCACGTCGAAGAACAAGACGAACGGCGACACGCTGTTCCTGCTGGAACTGGATTACGGCGGGATCTTCCATATCGAGAACGTGCCGGAAGAGCAGCTTCACCCGTTCCTGCTGATCGAATGTCCGCGCCTGCTGTTCCCGTTCGTGCGCCGGATCATCTCGGACGTGACGCGCGACGGTGGCTTCCCGCCGCTGAACATCGACACGGTTGATTTTCTTGCGCTTTACCGGATGGAGCTGGCCCGCCGCGCCGAGGCACAGAAGGCCGCCCAGCCGCTGGCGAACTGATCAGCCGCGCTTCAGCCAGATCGCGCCGTCGCCCAGCTTGGCCACAAAGGCGGCATGGGCGGCGGCTTCTTCTTCGGTGATCCGCGACGGCAGCGGGGTCGGACGCGGGCGTGGGCGCCATTCGCCCGCCTCGCCACCGGACCGGCTGCTGTCGAGACGGGCCAGCCCGAAATCCGGCTGCCGGCCGCCGACAAGCTCTAGATAAACTTCGGCCAGAATTTCGCTGTCCAGCAGCGCCCCGTGCTTTTCGCGCGTCGAGTTGTCGACGCCAAACCGCCGGCACAGCGCATCGAGCGAGGCCGGCGCGCCGGGAAACCTTTGCCGCGCCAGCGCCAGCGTATCCAGCGCCCGGTCGAAGGGCAGGGCGGGCAGACCCACGCGCTTCAGTTCGAAGTTCAGGAATTTCATGTCGAAGGCGGCGTTGTGGATCACCAGCCGCGCCTCGCCGATGAAGGCCAGAAACTCGGACCCGATGGCGCGGAACACCGGCTTGTCGCGCAGGAACTCGTCGCCAAGACCATGAACCTCGAACGCCTCGACCGGCATCGGGCGTTCGGGGTTGATATATTGGTGATAGGTGCGACCGGTCGGCATGTGGTTCATCAGCTCGACCGCGCCGATTTCGACGATGCGGTGGCCTTCTGACGGCTCGAATCCGGTGGTTTCGGTGTCCAGAACGATTTCACGCATGGGGCAGGGTCCGGATATAGGCAAGAAGGGCGTGAACCGAGGCGCAGGCGGCGTCATGGCCAAGCGTCTCGATGATATGGGTGGCGCGGGCGCGTTTCTCGTGGTCGGGCATCTGCCGGGCAAGAATGGCGGTGAACTGTGCCTCGGTCATGGTGCCGCGCGCCAGCACGCGGGCACGTTGCAGGGCGGGCGGGGCCGTCACCAGCAGCGTGGCATCCATTCCGGCCTCGGCGCCGGTTTCAAACAGCAGCGGAATGTCCAGCACGACGATATCGGCGGCTGCCACAGCGACAAAAGCCGCGCGGTCGGCCGCCACCGCCGGATGCACGATGGATTCCAGCCGGGAAAGGGCGGTCGGATCGGCCCCGATCCAGTCGCGCAACGCCGCGCGATCCACCGCGCCCGCGACCACGGCGGCCGGGCAAAGCGCACCCACCGGCCCCACCAGCGCGCCCCCAGCGGCGTAAAGCCGGTGCACCGCGGCATCGGCATCCCAGACCGGAACGCCGGCTTCGGCAAAGAAGGCGGCGGTCGTGGATTTGCCCATCCCGATCGAGCCTGTCAGGCCCAGCCGGAACGGCGTCATTGTGCCAGCACCGCCGCGCGGGTGGCCTCGTCGATTTCGGGTCGGATGCCGAACCAGCGTTCGAACCCGGGTGCCGCCTGATGCAGCAGCATCCCCAGCCCGTCCACCACCCGGCAGCCGATCGCCTCGGCGCTGGCGAGAAGCCCGGTCTGTAGCGGCGTATAGACCAGATCCGAAACCACCGCCTTCGGGCTGAGCGCATCAAGCGGCACCCGGAATTCAGCCTTGCCGACCATGCCAAGCGAGGTGGTGTTCACCACCGTCGCCGCATCTTCCAGAATATTGCCGGCCTGAACCCAGTCTGAAACCACCAGCTTCGGCCCGAAATCGGCGCGCAAAGCATCGGCGCGGGCACGGCTGCGGTTGGCCAGCCGGATTTCAGGCACGCCCACTTCGATCAGCGCGGCCACCACCGCCCGCGCCGCACCGCCCGCACCCCAGACCACGGCAGGCCCGGCCTGCGGCACCCAGTCGGGCGCCTGCTGACGCAGGTTGGCGATGAAGCCCGCGCCATCGGTATTGTCGGCGTGAACCTTGCCATCCTTGCGGAAAATCAGCGTATTGGCCGCCCCGATCAGTGCGGCGCGATCGGTCACGATATCGGCAAGGCCAAGGATGGTTTCCTTGTGCGGGATCGTGACGTTCAGCCCCACGAACCCCAGCCGTGGCAGCATCGACAGCGCCTCGCGCAGGTCGGCCTGCGCCACATCCATCGGGATATAGTGCCCCTTCAGCCCATACCGCTTCAGCCAATAGCCATGCAGCGCCGGCGAGCGGCTGTGGGCGATGGGCGATCCGATCACCCCCGCCAGCGGAATGCGTGCAAGTTCGGTCATGTCGGGATGAAGCCTCTTTGTCCGAGATAATTCAAGAGCGGCAGAAGCGGCAGGCCAAGAACGGTGAAATAGTCGCCCTGCACCGCCGAGAACAGCCGCACACCCTCGGCTTCCAGATGATAGCCGCCGACGGAATGACGAACGGCGTCCCAGTTCCGGTCGATATAACCATCCAGCCAGTCATCGGAAAAGTCGCGCATGGTCAGGCGAACCTCGTCGGCATGGCGCCAGACCGGGCGGTTCGCCTCATACAGCACAAGCGCCGAAATCAGCCGATGGGTCTGGCCGCGCAGACGCAAAAGCTGGGCGCGCAGCGCGGCCGGGTCGGGCGCCTTGCCCCAGACCTCGGGGCCGAAGGCCAACACCTGATCGCAGCCAAGCACCAGCGCCTCGCGGTGGCGTTCGGCCAGTTTCTGCGCCTTCATCTCGGCCAGTGTACCGGCCACGTCGCGGGGAAGGGCGCCTTCGGCCTCCAACGCGGCGCGGATGCCGTCTTCGTCGATGCGCGCAGGCATCGGTTCGACCTGAAGGCCCGCCGCCCGAAGAAGCTGAAGCCGCGTTTCCGAGGCAGAGGCAAGGATCAGACGCATGGGGAGGATGCTGTGGATAATCTGCTTCTGTTCCTGACGGCGAATCCGGCACAAACAGGGCCGTTTCAGTCCGAAGCGCCGTCAAGCCCCCCTGTTATCAGGCAAAGCGCCAGAGTTGTCCACTCGTGCACAAACGCTTGTGATGGCCGTGGGTTTTTCCTCTACCCCAAGGGCGTGGACAGATGGGAAGCACGTCATCCACAAGACACCAAGCCCGCAACCATCTGTTCAAGCAGCGTAAATCGACCACTGTGAAAAATCGTCCACATCGATTCACACTTTTGCCCCCAGACCGCAGCCTGTGGAGAACCCATGGGGCAGATCCCGAAATCCAGTTATCCCTGCGCCCTACTGCATCATTCCTTTCTCTCTTTTCTTTTCTTAAGAGGATGTGCACGCCACCCGCAGGAGACGACGATGGGCACTTTTCTGGCCGAGTACTATTTGTGGACCAAATCGCTGCATGTGATCTCGGTCCTGGCCTGGATGGCGGGCCTGTTCTACCTGCCGCGGCTGTTCGTGTATCACGCCGAGGTGGTGAAGACCGGAACCGACACGGATGCGCTGTTCCAGACGATGGAACGGCGGCTGCTGCGGGCGATCATGAACCCGGCGGCGATCTCGACCTGGATCTTCGGGCTGGCGCTGGTGTTCACGCCGGGGATCGTCGACTGGTCGATGCTGTGGCCCTGGACCAAGGCGGGATCGGTGGTGGCGATGACGGCCTTCCACATGTGGCTGGCCGCCCGGCGCAAGGAATTCGCGGCCGGAACCAACACCCGGCCGGGGCGGACCTACCGGATGATGAACGAGCTTCCGACCCTGCTGATGCTGGTGATCGTGTTCTCAGCCGTGGCCAAGTGGAACTTCTGGGAGTTCTAAGACGATTGACTCGAAGGCCCGGTGCGCCTATGTGCGGCCTTGCAGGGCCGTCCGGCCCATTGCATTTCCCGTGCATCCCATTGGCGGCCGCAGTCCGTGGCCCCTTCAGTAACGGCAGATCGCCATGACCGAACGCCTCAATCTTGCCGACCTGAAAGCCAAGACACCGGCCGACCTGCTGGCGATGGCCGAGGAATGGGAGATCGAGAACGCCCCGTCGATGCGCAAGGGCGAGATGATGTTCTCGATCCTGAAAGAGCATGCCGAGGAAGGCTATGAGATCGGCGGCGACGGGGTGCTGGAAGTCTTGCAGGACGGCTTTGGCTTTCTGCGCTCGCCCGAGGCGAACTATCTGCCGGGCCCGGATGACATCTATGTCTCGCCCGAGATCCTGCGCCAGTTTTCGTTGCGCACCGGCGACACGATCGAAGGCGTGATCGTCGCCCCGCGTGAAAACGAGCGGTATTTCAGCCTGACGCGCGTCACGCGGATCAACTTCGACGATCCCGAACGGGCGCGCCACAAGGTGCATTTCGACAACCTGACGCCGCTTTACCCCGACGAGCGGCTGAAGATGGAAGTGGACGACCCGACGATGAAGGACCGCTCGGCGCGGATCATCGATCTGGTCGCGCCAATCGGCAAGGGCCAGCGCGGCCTGATCGTGGCGCCGCCGCGGACCGGCAAGACAGTGCTGTTGCAGAACATCGCCCATTCCATCGCGACCAACCATCCCGAGTGCTATCTGATCGTGCTGCTGATCGACGAGCGGCCGGAAGAGGTCACCGACATGCAACGCTCGGTCAAGGGCGAGGTCGTGTCCTCGACCTTCGATGAGCCGGCGACGCGGCATGTCGCGGTGGCCGAGATGGTGATTGAAAAGGCTAAGCGTCTGGTCGAACACAAGCGGGACGTGGTGATCTTGCTTGATTCGATCACCCGTCTGGGCCGAGCGTTCAACACCGTTGTGCCGTCTTCGGGCAAGGTGCTGACTGGCGGCGTCGATGCGAATGCCTTGCAGCGCCCGAAAAGGTTTTTTGGCGCAGCGCGGAACATCGAAGAGGGTGGCTCGTTGACGATCATCGCGACCGCGCTGATCGATACCGGCAGCCGGATGGACGAAGTGATCTTTGAAGAGTTCAAGGGTACCGGTAACTCGGAAATCGTGCTGGACCGCAAGGTGGCCGACAAGCGCGTGTTCCCGGCGATGGACATTCTGAAGTCCGGTACCCGGAAAGAGGATCTTCTGGTCGACAAGTCAGACCTGCAAAAGACCTATGTGCTGCGCCGCATCCTGAACCCGATGGGAACCACCGATGCCATCGAGTTCCTGATTTCGAAGCTGCGGCAAACCAAGAGCAACGCCGAATTCTTCGATTCGATGAACACCTGACCTGTTACGGGTTTTCGAGATGGAGACGATCTACGCCTTGGCCAGCGCACGCGGCAAGGCCGGGGTGGCGGTTTTGCGCCTTTCCGGTTCGCGGGCCCATGAGGCGGTGGCGGCCTTCAGTGCCGCATTGCCTGCGCCGCGCCGCGCCGCGCTGCGGCGGCTTCACTGGAACGGTGAGGTTCTGGATGAAGCGGTTGTGTTGCTGTTTTCCCATGGCGCCAGCTTCACCGGTGAAGAATCCGCTGAACTGCATTTGCATGGTAGTCCTGCGATCGTAGCCGCTGTGCTACGCGCCCTGTCAGAGCAACCGGGCCTGCGCCCGGCCGAACCGGGTGAGTTCACCCGACGCGCGCTGGAAAATGGGCGGCTTGATCTGGCACAGGTCGAGGGGCTTGCCGATCTGATCGATGCCGAAACCGAGGCGCAACGTCGGCAGGCGCTTCGGGTTCTGTCAGGCGCGATCGGCGCACGGGCGGAAGCCTGGCGGCGGGATCTGATCCGGTCAGCGGCCCTGATCGAGGCAACCATTGATTTCGCGGATGAGGACGTTCCGGTGGATGTCTCGCCCGAGGTTCTGGCACTTATCGATGGCCTGCTGGCGAATATGCGGCAAGAGGCGGCTGGATCTCGGGTTGCAGAGCGGGTCAGGGACGGGTTTGAGGTGGCCATTGTTGGCGCCCCGAATGCGGGTAAGTCCACACTGCTGAATGCTCTTGCACGGCGAGAGGCCGCGATTACATCCGAGATTGCCGGGACGACACGGGATGTCATCGAGGTTCGGATGGATCTTGAAGGCTTGCCGGTGACGCTTCTTGACACCGCCGGGCTGCGACAGACCACCGATCCGATCGAGCAGTTGGGCATAGATCGAGCCGTGGCCCGGGCGAATGGCGCGGATCTGCGCGTCTTCCTTCTGGATGAACCTGGGGCTGTGTCAGGAGTCGCAGCGCGGGACGGTGACATTTTCGTTCGGGCCAAAGCCGATCTGGTTGCCACGACGGACCTTGGTGTTTCCGGGCTGACGGGCCAGGGGGTGTCGGATCTCGTGTCCCTGATCACTCGACGATTGCAGGACCGGACCCTGACGGCCGGAAGTTTTACCCGAGAGCGCCATCGTCTGGCGATTGAGCGGGCGATTGGGGCTATGGAATCAGCCAGGTCTGAGGTAATGAGAGGCGCGCAACGGATAGAGTTGGCGGCGGAAGATCTGCGGCGGGCGATCCGTGCGCTTGACTCGCTTGTCGGTCGCGTGGACGTCGAGTCTCTGCTGGATGAGATTTTTGCCAGCTTCTGCATCGGGAAGTAAGGGTGTTTCACGTGAAACATTTTGACGTTGTCGTGGTCGGGGGAGGGCACGCCGGTTGTGAGGCTGCGGCGGCCGCAGCCCGGATGGGCGCGCGCACGGCACTGGTGACTCTGAAGCGGGATGGTATCGGCGTCATGTCATGCAACCCCGCAATCGGGGGGCTGGGCAAGGGGCATCTTGTCCGCGAGATCGACGCGTTTGACGGACTGATGGGCCGCGTTGCTGATGCGGCGGGGATTCAGTTTCGGCTTTTGAACCGGAAGAAGGGGCCCGCTGTCCAGGGGCCGCGCGCCCAGGCTGATCGGAAGCTGTATCGGCTTGGCATGCAAGCGGCGTTGGCTGCGCAGAACGGCTTGACGATTATCGAGGGTGAGGTGGTGGAGCTTCGCCTTCACCTTGGTCGAGTTTCCGGTGTGTTGCTCGCCGATGGAACAGGTATCGGCGCGGGCGCGGTCATTCTTACTGCGGGAACATTTCTGAACGGAACCATCCATATTGGGGACAGCCGCCGCCCTGGCGGGCGGATGGGTGATCAGCCCTCGGAACGCCTTGCGACACTTCTGGCAGATCTCGTCCCGGCACGAGGTCGTCTTAAAACCGGAACGCCGCCGCGGTTGGATGGGCGCAGCATCGACTGGTCGGGCTTGGAAATGCAGCCGGGCGATGATGACCCGGTGTTGTTTTCATTCCTCAGCCACGCCCCGCAAGCGCAGCAGATTGCGTGCGGCATTACATATACCAATGCGGCGACGCATGATATTGTTCGCAGCAACCTTCATCGGTCGGCGATGTATGGCGGGCATATTGACGGCGTGGGACCGCGTTATTGCCCTTCGATTGAGGACAAGATTGTCCGGTTTGCGGACAAGACAGGACATCAGGTTTTCCTTGAACCGGAGGGGCTGGATGATCCGACGGTTTATCCCAATGGGATTTCAACCTCGCTTCCGGCAGAGGTTCAGGAATCCTATGTTCGGACGATCCGCGGTCTTGAGCGGGTGACGATCCTGCAACCAGGCTATGCAATCGAATATGATTACTTTGACCCGCGCGAGTTGCGCCCGACGCTGGAAGTGAAATCGCTTGATGGCCTCTATTTCGCGGGGCAGATCAATGGAACGACCGGTTACGAGGAGGCCGCCGCACAGGGTCTGGTGGCGGGCCTGAACGCTGCGCTTGCGGTGCAGGGGCGTGCGCCAGTGCTGTTCGGTCGTGCCGATAGCTATATCGGCGTGATGATCGACGATTTGACCACCCGCGGAGTGACAGAGCCCTATCGGATGTTTACGTCACGGGCCGAATTCCGTCTGTCATTGCGGGCAGACAATGCAGATCAACGACTGACGCCGATCGCGCTGGGCCTTGGGTGCGTCGGGCGTCGTCGACAGGATGCATTCCTGCGCAAGGCTACGCTGTTGGCCGAGGGCAGGGCGCTGCTCGAAGCGGCAAGCCTGACGCCCGCTCAGATCGAGGCTGCCGGGGTTCGCATCAGCCAGGACGGCAATCGGCGTTCGGCCTTTGCGCTCATGGCGTTCGGACCGGAAGGCGTCGAGGCGGCCGATCGTCTTGTTGATGGTTACAGCGACCTGCCAGGGGATGTGCGTGAGCAGCTCGCCAAGGATGCCCTCTACGCGCAGTTCATCGATCGACAGGCGCATGAGGCGGCGGCGCTCCGGCGTGACGAGGCGGTCAAGATTCCCTCCGATTTCGACTACGGTGCCATTTCCGGCCTCTCGAACGAGCTGAAAGGCAAGCTTATGCGTGGTCGCCCCGAGACGATTGCTCATGCTGCGCGGATTGAAGGCATGACCCCATCAGCCCTTACCCTGATTTTGGCGCGCATTCGCCGCAGTCAGCGCGACAGGGTCGCGGGATGAACAGTGTAGTCGACGATGCCCTGAAGGGTGAGGATGTTTCACGTGAAACAGTGAAGCGGCTCCAGGATTTTGTGACGCTGGTGGTGAAATGGAATCCGGCGATCAATCTTGTCGCAAAATCCACGATCCCCGAAATCTGGCAACGCCATGTCCGGGATTCGATGCAGCTTTATCCGCTCGTGCAGGCCAATCCAAAGCGATGGCTTGATCTTGGCAGTGGAAGCGGATTTCCCGGCGTCGTTTTAGCCATTCTCGCACACCAGCGTGCACCCGAGGCGCGCTTTACTCTTGTCGAATCGGACCAGCGCAAGGCGGCCTTTTTGCGAACGGCATGCCATTCGCTTGGTCTGAACGCGCAGGTGCTGGCTGCACGCATCGAAAACCTGCCACCCCAGGCCGCGGATGTCATCACCGCACGGGCGCTTGCGCCGTTGGATAAGCTTTGCGCTCTGGCGGCACCCCATATTGCTGCCGGCGGTATCTGCCTGTTTCCGAAGGGCGGCTCTTACGCAGAAGAGGTTGCGGAAGCGCGACGGAACTGGAAGATGGATCTTGAGACGTTCGCAAGCGTCACCGATCCCGAAGCCGTCATCTTGAAGTTGAAAGCACTGGTTCATGTCTGACACGATGCTTCGCCCACCCCCGCGTATCATGGCAATCGCCAACCAGAAGGGGGGCGTGGGCAAGACCACGACAGCCATAAACCTTGCGGCAGGCTTGTCGGAACTGGGCGCGCAGGTTCTTGTGGTCGATCTCGATCCGCAGGGGAATGCTTCCACCGGCCTCGGCATCGATGCGGGTCGTCGGAAGTTGACATCGTACGATCTGATCCTGGATCGGCCGGATCTTGCCGATGTCATTCTGCCCACAAAAACCGACCGGCTTTTCATCTGCCCTGCCAATGCCGATCTTGCCTCTGCGGATATCGAACTGGCGGTGAACGAAAAGCGCAGCCAGCTTCTGCGTGAGGCCTTGCGCCAGCCAGCAATGGATGCCTTCGGCTTCGACTACGTTCTGATCGATTGCCCGCCTTCGCTCAGCCTGCTGACGGTGAACGCTCTTATTGCCTGCGATTCGGTGTTGGTCCCGCTTCAAAGCGAGTTTTTTGCGCTGGAAGGGCTGTCGCAATTGATGCTGACCATCCGCGAGGTGCGTTCGACGGCAAACACCAGCCTGCGGATCGAGGGCGTCTTGCTTACGATGTATGACAAGCGAAACAACCTGTCCCAGCTTGTCGAAGGCGATGCCCGGCAAAATCTTGGCGAACTTGTGTTCCAGACAATGATTCCGCGGAACGTCCGCGTGTCAGAGGCGCCGTCTTATGCCATGCCGGTTCTGGCCTATGATTCCGCCTCGAAGGGCAGCGAAGCGTATCGCGCGTTGTCGCAGGAAATTGCACGCCGGCACGGATTCGTTCGGACTCTGCCGGAAGCCGTTATTTGATGGAGAAGAAGATGGAACGTCGCGGGCTTGGTCGCGGCCTTTCGGCGCTTATGGCCGATATCCAGGTCGAGGTGGACCCGTCGGGGCAGGCGAGTGCCCGCCGGCCGGAACTGTTGGTGCCGGTCGAAAAGATCGTCCCGAATCCGAACCAGCCGCGCCGCGATTTCAGCCCTGACGCGCTTGAGGATCTGGCCGCATCGATTCGCCAGAAGGGTGTCATTCAGCCGCTGATCGTGCGGCCGCTTCCCAATTCGGATCGGTTCGAGATCGTCGCAGGAGAACGCCGCTGGCGAGCGTCGCAGCTTGCTCAGGTCCATGACCTGCCGGTGATTGTGCGGGACTTCGACGATACCGAAGTTCTCGAAGTTGCGATCATCGAAAACATCCAGCGTGCCGACCTTAATGCCATCGAAGAGGCGATGGGCTATCGTCAGTTGATGGACCGCTTCGGCCATACGCAGGAAAAGCTTGCCGAAGCCTTGTCAAAAAGCCGCTCTCATATCGCTAACCTTCTGAGATTGTTGCAACTTCCGGAAGATGTCCAGGGCTGGCTGCGTGAAGGCAAGCTGACGGCGGGCCATGCCCGCGCCCTTATTACAACGCCGAACGCGTCCGAACTGGCGCGTCAGGTCATCACCCGCAACCTGTCCGTCCGCGATACCGAGCGTCTGGCAAAGGGCACGCCCGAGCGGACAAAGGCCAGTGGCCCCCGCGCGAACCGGGAAAAGGATGCTGACACCCGCGCGTTGGAAGGGGATCTGTCCGCCAATCTGAAAATGGCGGTCACCATCGATCACGAACCGGGGGGTGAGGCTGGGCGTCTGATCATCCGCTACAACACGCTCGACGATCTCGATCTGCTCTGCCGCGCGCTTTCGGTCATGCCGAGGGACGGGTCCATATGAAGATCCCGGTGACGGTCAACACCGCCGCCTGAATCGCCAGGATTGTCGGCCGCAACTCCATCCCCACCGACAGGCCCAGCACCGCGACCATCGACAGGGTCGCAAGCTTCTTGCCCCGCAAAGAGATCGCGCCGGACCTTTCCCAGTCCTGAATCGGCGGCCCCATCACCGGGTGCGACAAAAGCCAGCGATGCAACCGTTCGGACGAGCGTGCAAAGCAAAACGCGGCCAAGATCAGGAACGGAACCGTCGGCACCAGCGGCAAAAAGATCCCGATCATGCCAAGCCCCAGCGCCGTCAGGCCGCCGGTCACCCAAAGCCAGTGCATTCTCAATCTCCTGCCAGGTCCGCGATCACCGAGTTCAGCACCATGCGCCCGTCGGTCGTCGCGCGCAGCCGGTTGCCGGCTCTTTCGATCATGCCAATTTCCACCAGATCGCGAAGCTTTCGCTCGTCAGGGTCCGCGCCGGAAATTGCCCTATAGCGCGGCAGGTCCAGTCCTTCGGACAGACGCAGGGCCATCATCAGATATTCCAGTCCTTGCTCTTGCCGGTCCAGCCGTGCGCGCGGCACTTCGCCATTTCCGTCACGCTCCACCTGTGCCAGCCATTCACCGGGTGACCTGGGCGCTTCGGTTGCCCAGCGATCCCCGTTCAGCGTCAGTCGCCCATGTGCGCCCGGCCCGATACCGGCATAATCTCCTGCACGCCAATAGATCAGATTGTGCCGTGATTCGCTTCCCGGTTGTGCGTGGTTTGACACTTCATAGGCCGGCAGCCCTGCGGCGGCGCAAATGTCCTGTGTCAGCACATACATATCGGCCGAAAGATCGTCGGGCGGCAGTCCCCGCAGTTTCCCGCGCTTGAAGCGGTCGCCAAAGGCGGTGCCGTCCTCGATGGTCAGTTGATACATCGACAGGTGGTCGGCGGCCATGGTCAGCGCCTCGGTCAGTTCCTGCCGCCAGTCGGCCAGAGACTGGTCCTGTCGCGCGTAGATCAGATCGAAGCTGACCCGGTCGAAGGTCGTGCGCGCCACATCGAAGGCCGCCCGCGCTTCCGCCACCGAATGCAGCCGGCCCAGCTTTTTCAGGTCGGCATCGTTCAGCGCCTGAATCCCCATCGAGACGCGGTTGACGCCGGCCTCGCGAAAGCCGCGGAACCGGCCGGCCTCGACCGAGCCGGGGTTGGCTTCCAGCGTCACTTCCAGATCATTGGCCAGCGGCCATGTTGCGCGCACCGTCTCAAGGATCGCCGCGACCAGATCGGGTTGCATCAACGAGGGCGTTCCGCCGCCGAAAAACACCGAATTCAGCACCCGGCCCGGCGTTTCGGCCCCGATACGGTGGATTTCGGACAAATAGGCGCGGCCCCAGCGATGCTGGTCTATTGTCGCAGCGACATGCGAGTTGAAATCGCAATAGGGGCATTTCGACTGGCAGAACGGCCAATGCAGGTAAAGCCCGAAGCCGCCGTTACGCCAGTCGTCCATTGCTACCCCTTGAAGGCTGTCACCTCGATCTCGACCAGCATCTCGGGCCGGATCAGCCCTGCGATGACCATGGTCGCTGCCGGGCGGATCTCGCCCAGCACGTCTCCCAGAACCGGCGTCAGCGCCTCGACAAGGCCGGCATCGGTCACCGTATATTGCACCCGCACGATGTCGGCCATGGTGAAGCCGGCTTCCTCAAGCACTCGTGCGATGGTGGCAAAGGCGGTGCGGGCCTGATCGGCGACGCCCTCGGGCATCGCCATCGTGGCATAATCATAGCCCGTCACGCCCGACACAAAGCACCAGCCGCCCTTCACCACCGCGCGGGAATAGCCCATCGTGGTCTCGAACGGGGATCCGGTGGAAATCCTTTTCACTTGAAGCAGCCATGCATCAGGTTGCGAAAGGCGCGGGCGCGGTGGCTGATCTCGTTCTTTTCCCAGCGGTCCATTTCGCCGAAGGTCTGGTCGAACCCGTCGGGCTGGAAGATCGGGTCATAGCCGTGGCCCTGATCGCCCCGCATCGGCCAGACCACCTGTCCCGGCATCACGCCTTCGAACACCTCGTCATGGCCGTCCGGCCAGGCAAGGACCAGCGTGCAGCGGAACTGCGCCTTGCGCGGGCAGGGGGCGTTCACCGCCTCCAGCTTTGCCCATGTGTCGGTCATCGCCTTCACGAAATCGCGGCCCGTGGGGGTCATCGCCCAGTCGGCGGTATAGACGCCCGGTGCCCCATCCAGCGCGTCGATGGTGATGCCGGAATCGTCGGCCAGTGCGGGCATGTTGGCGGCTTTCGCCGCCGCATGGGCCTTGATCCGGGCATTGCCGACAAAGGTGGTTTCGGTTTCTTCGGGTTCCGGCAGGTTCAGATCCGCGGCCGAGATCACCTCGACGCCAAAGGCTTCGAACAGCTGCGCGATTTCTTCCAGCTTGCCGCGGTTGTGGGTGGCGACCAGCAGCCGGTCGCCCGTGAATTTCCGCGTCATGCCAGCGCCGCCTTCTGTGCCTCCACCAGACCGGCAATCCCGGCCTCGGCCAGATCCAGCAGATGCCCCATTTCCTCGCGCGAGAAGGTGGCGCCTTCGGCCGACATCTGCACCTCGATCAGCCGGCCCCGGCCGGTCAGGATGAAGTTGCCGTCGGTGCCGGCGGTCGAATCCTCGGCATAGTCCAGATCCAGCACCGGCTGGCCGGCATAGATCCCGCAGGACACCGCCGCCACATGGTCCACGATCGGGTCCGATGTGATAAGGCCGGCCTTCAGCAGTTTGTTCACCGCCAGCCGCAGTGCAACCCACCCCCCGGTGATCGAGGCGCAGCGGGTGCCGCCGTCGGCCTGGATCACGTCGCAGTCGATCACGATCTGGCGTTCCCCCAGCGCCGAGCGGTCGATGCCCGCCCGCAGCGCGCGGCCGATCAGGCGCTGGATTTCCTGCGTGCGGCCGGTCTGCTTGCCGGCGGCTGCCTCGCGGCGGTTGCGCGAGGTGGTGGCGCGCGGCAGCATGCCGTATTCGGCCGTCACCCAGCCAAGGCCGGTGTTCTTCAGGAACGGCGGCGGCTTGTCCTCGATCGAGGCCGAGCACAGGACATGGGTCTCGCCCATCTTGATCAGGCACGAGCCTTCGGCGTGTTTCATCACATTGGGCTCGATCGAAACCGCCCTCATCTGGTTGAGCAGTCGGCCGGAAGGACGCATGGGGAACCTCATTTCTGGATTGCCGCCAGATAGGCCTCGGGACGTGTCGGATGCAACCCTGATTGACGGCGGGCAGGGGCGGTCGCTAAAGTCGGCAGTCGCTTGGAAGGCAAGGGAATGAACGAAGGCCGCAAGATCCTTTCCGAGATGAGCGACCGCTCGCGCGAGGTGTTCCGGCGGGTGGTCGAGGGCTATCTCGCATCGGGCGATCCGGTGGGGTCGCGCACGTTGACCCGCGCGATGTCCGAGAAGGTCAGCGCCGCCACCATCCGCAACGTCATGCAGGATCTGGAGTATCTGGGCCTGCTGGACAGCCCGCATGTCTCGGCGGGGCGGATTCCCACGCAGTTGGGGCTGCGGATGTTCGTCGACGGGCTGCTGGAGGTGGGCACCGTTTCAGACGAGGATCGGGTTCGGATCGATTCCAGCGGTGGCGGGAACGAAGATGATGTGACCTCGTTGCTGGACCGGGTGGGGGCGACGCTGTCGACAATCACCCATGGCGCAAGTCTGGTTCTTGCGCCCAAGCACGAGGCGCCGATCCGGCATATCGAATTTGTCAGCCTTGGGGCGGACAGGGCGCTGGTGGTGTTGGTGTTTGCCGATGGCCATGTCGAGAACCGGGTGTTCCGGCCGCCGCCGGGGCAGACGGCGTCTTCCATGCGAGAGGCTGCGAATTTCCTGAATGCGCTGGTCGAGGGGCGCTCGTTGTCCGATCTGCGCCGCAGCGTCGGTGACGAGATTTCCCGGCGGCGGCAGGAAATCGACGCGCTGGCGCATGAACTGGTGCAAAGCGGGCTGGCCTTGTGGGAAAACCCCGGCGAGCAGTCTGAACGGCTGATCGTGCGCGGACGGGCCAACCTGCTGGACGGATCGACCGAAGCCGCCGATTTCGACCGCATCCGCAGCTTGTTCGACGATCTGGAACGCAAGCGAGACATCGCCGAGTTTCTGGAACTGGCCGAGGGTGGTGAAGGTGTGCGCATTTTCATCGGTTCTGAAAACAAGCTTTTCTCACTTTCGGGTTCCTCTCTGGTGGTCTCTCCCTATATGAACACGGATCGGAAGATCATCGGCGCCATTGGCGTGATCGGACCGACGCGGCTGAACTACGGCCGCATCGTGCCGATCGTCGATTATACGGCGCAGCTGGTGGGTCGGCTGGTGTCGGACCGCGGCAAGGGATGACGGATATGACGAACGCAAGGAAAGACGAGATGGCCGAGGATCAGGCACCCCGGGACGAAATGGCAGAGGCACCCGAGTTGGCGCAGGCGCCCGGATTTGGCGAGCTGGAGGCGCTGCGCGCCGAGCGCGACGAGTTGCGCGACAAGTTCATGCGGGCGCTGGCCGATGCCGAAAACAGCCGCAAGCGTGCCGAACGTGACCGGCGCGAGGCCGAGCAATATGGCGGCACCCGTCTCGCCCGCGACCTGCTTCCGGTCTATGACAACCTGAGCCGTGCGCTGGATGCGGCTGGCGACGAGCATGGCGCTGTGGCCGCGGCCCTGATCGAGGGGGTGGAGCTGACGCTGCGCGAATTGCGCAACGTGATGACGAAGCATGGCGTGCAGCCGATCACGCCCAAGGTGGGCGATGTCTTCGATCCGCAGCATCATCAGGCGATGTTCGAGGCCCCGGTTCCCGGCACCAAGGCTGGCCATATCATTCAGGTGATGACCGAGGGCTTCATGATCCACGACCGGCTGTTGCGTCCGGCGCAGGTGGGTGTGTCGTCCAACACCGGCGCCTGATCCGGGGCCGTTCGTTGCCGGTTCCGGCGGCCGGGGCGCTGCCCCGGACCCCGGGATATTTGGGCCAGAATGAAACGGATCAGTTGACGAGGGTTTTCAACTCATAGACCAGGCGGAGGGCTTCGAGCGGGGTCAGCTCGTCGGGGTGGATCTGTTTCAGCCGCTCGATGGCGGGTGACGGTTTGGGTGTGGCGGGCGCCGGGGCGGCGCGGAACAGCGGCAGGTCGTCGATCAGGGTCTGGCGGCGGGTATTGCTGTCACGTTCGCCGGATTCGAGCGCATCGAGGACGGTTCTGGCGCGATCGATCACCGAAGCGGGCAGGCCCGCGAGGCGGGCCACCTGCACGCCATAGGAGCGGTCGGCGGCGCCCTTGTGGACCTCGTGCAGGAAGATCACCTCGCCTTCCCATTCCTTGACGCTGACGGTGGCGTTTTCGACGCCGCGCAGTTTGCCGGCGAGGGCGGTGAGTTCGTGGTAATGGGTGGCAAACAGGGCGCGGCAGCGGTTCTGGTCGTGCAGGTGTTCGAGTGTGGCCCAGGCGATCGAGAGGCCGTCCCAGGTGGCCGTGCCGCGGCCGATCTCGTCCAGGATTACCAGTGCGCGGTCGTCGGCCTGATTCAGGATTGCCGCGGTTTCCACCATTTCCACCATGAAGGTCGAGCGGCCGCGGGCGAGGTCGTCGGCGGCGCCGACCCGGCTGAACAGCTGGCTGACAACGCCGATATGGGCGTGTCGGGCCGGGACGAAGCTGCCAGCCTGGGCCAGGAGCGCGATCAGGGCGTTCTGGCGCAGGAAAGTGGATTTGCCGGCCATGTTCGGCCCGGTGATGAGCCAGATCGCCGGGGTGTCGGCGGTCGAGAGTGCGCAGTCATTGGCGACGAAGGGGGTGCCGCTGCGGCGAAGGGCGCGTTCGACGACAGGGTGGCGGCCGGCCTCGATCGCGAAGGCGCGGCTGTCGTCGACCTGTGGTTCGGACCAGTCTTCGGTGGCTGCAAGGTCGGCCAGTGCGGTGGCGAGGTCGATTTCGGCCAGCGCCCGGGCGGCAGTGCCGATGGCGCCGGCCGCGTTGAGGATCGTGGTTCGCAGGGTGGCGAAATGCGCCTTTTCCAGCTCCAGTGCGTGGTTGCCGGCGTTCAGGATCCGGGTTTCCAGTTCCGAGAGTTCGACGGTGGTGAAGCGGACCTGCCCGGCAGTGCTCTGGCGGTGGATGAAGCCGGGGTCGGCGTGCATCTTTTCGGCGTGGGTCTGGGTGGTTTCGATGAAATAGCCCAGCACGTTGTTGTGTTTGATCTTCAGGCTGGCGATGCCGGTCCTGTCGATGAAGCCGGCCTGCATCGAGGCGATGACGCCGCGGCCTTCGTCGCGCAGGCGGCGGGTTTCATCCAGATCGGCATCGAAGCCGGGGGCGATGAAGCCGCCGTCGCGGGTCAGCAGCGGCGGTTCGGCCACCAGCGCCTGATCCAGAAGGTCGATCAGCCCTTCATGTCCGCGCAGGCTGGCGGCGGCTTTGGCCAGCAGCGGGGGGGCGGTGTCTGGCAGGCGGGCGGCGACGGTTTCGGCCTGTGTCAGCCCGGCGCGGATCGCGGTCAGGTCGCGCGGGCCTGCCCGGTCCAGTGCGAGGCGCGACAGGGCGCGGTCCATGTCGGGGACGCGGCGCAGGCTGTCGCGCAGGTCTTCGCGCAGGCGGGGTTCCTCGGTCAGCCAGCGCAGGGCCGCAAGGCGGGCGTGGATCGTGGGCAGATCGCGCGAAGGGCTGGACAGGCGCCGTTCCAGAAGCCGGGCCCCGGGCGCCGTGACCGTGCGATCCACCGCTGCCAGCAGCGATCCTTCGCGCCCGCCCGAAAGCGCCGCGGTGATTTCAAGGTTGCGCCGGGTCGAGGCGTCGATCTGCACGGTTCCGCCCGCGATTTCGCGCAGGGGCGGGCGCAGCAGTGGCAGCTTTCCGCGCTGCGTCAGGTCAAGGTAGTCGACCAGCGCGCCCATGGCGGCAATCTCGGCGCGGGTGAAGCTGCCGAAACTGTCCAGCGTGCCGACCGCGAACAGCGCGCACAGCCGCTTTTCGGCTGAGGTGCTGTCGAAGCTGGACCGGGCAAGGGATGTTATCGCGCAGCCGATCTCGGGCAGGCCATCGGGTTCGCGGCCTTCGGCCAGCAGCAGTTCGCGCGGGGCAAGGCGGGCCAGTTCCGGCAGCAGGCGCGGCAGCGGGCAGGGGGTCACGCGCAGTTCGCCGGTCGAGATGTCGGCCCATGCCAGCGCCGCTTCGTCGCGGACCTCGGCGAAGGCGGCCAGAAAGTTGTGGCGGCGGGCCTCCAGCAGGCTGTCTTCGGTCAGTGTGCCGGGGGTCACCAGTCGAACCACTTCGCGCCGCACCACCGATTTCGATCCGCGCTTCTTCGCCTCGGCCGGGTCTTCCATCTGTTCCGCGATGGCCACGCGAAAGCCCTTGCGGATCAGCGTCAGCAGGTAGCCTTCGGCCGAATGGACCGGCACGCCGCACATGGCGATATCCTCGCCCTTGTGCTTGCCGCGCTTGGTCAGGGCGATGTCCAGCGCCTCGGCCGCAAGGGCCGCGTCGTGGAAGAACATCTCGTAAAAGTCGCCCATCCGGTAGAACAGGATGGCATCGGGGTGCTGCGCCTTGATGTCCAGATATTGCGCCATCATCGGCGTGACGGTTTCGTCGTTCACTTCGGCCCCCCTTCAGGTCGGCAGACCCTACAAAAGCGGGTGTGCGGGGAAAAGCCGCAAATCCTATGCCGTTGTGGCAAAGGGCCAGCGGCGCTAGAAGGGCCGTGCTTGCACAGGATGGCCCCCTCATGACCAAGACCAAGATCACGCCCGAAGAGGCGCTTCTCTACCATCTGGAACCGCGACCCGGCAAATACGAGATCACCGCCACGACGCCGATGGCGACGCAGCGTGACCTGAGCCTTGCCTATTCGCCGGGGGTGGCCGTCCCGGTTCAGGCGATCGCCGACGCACCCGAGACGGTCTATGACTATACCGTGAAGGGCAACATGGTTGCCGTGGTCTCGAACGGGACCGCGATTCTTGGCATGGGCAACCTCGGCGCCATGGCATCGAAGCCGGTGATGGAAGGGAAAGCCGTCCTTTTCAAACGCTTCGCCGATGTGAACGCCATCGATATCGAGCTGGACACCGAAGACCCGGATGAAATCATCCAGGCGGTGAAGCTGATGGGGCCGACCTTCGGCGGCATCAACCTTGAAGATATCAAGGCGCCGGAATGCTTCATCATCGAGCAGCGGCTGAAGGAACTCATGGACATCCCGGTGTTCCATGATGACCAGCACGGCACCGCGGTGATCTGCGCGGCGGGCCTCATCAACGCGCTGGAGATCTCGGGGAAGAAGATCGAGGATGTCCGCATCGTGCTGAACGGCGCGGGCGCGGCGGGGATCGCCTGTCTGGAACTGCTGAAGTCGATGGGCGCGCGGCACGACAACTGCATCATGTGCGACACCAAGGGCGTGATCTGGCAGGGTCGCACCGAGGGCATGAACCAGTGGAAATCGGCCCATGCCGCGCGGACAGATTGCCGCACGCTGGAAGAGGCGATGGTGGGCGCCGACGTGTTCCTTGGCGTCTCGGCCAAGGGGGCGGTGACGCAGGCGATGGTTGCCAGCATGGCTGAAAACCCGGTCATCTTCGCCATGGCGAACCCCGATCCCGAGATCACGCCGGAAGAGGCCCACGCCGTGCGCGCCGATGCCATCGTGGCCACCGGCCGGTCGGACTATCCCAATCAGGTGAACAACGTTCTCGGCTTTCCCTATCTGTTCCGCGGCGCGCTGGACATCCATGCCCGTGCGATCAACGACGAGATGAAGATCGCCTGCGCCCGGGCGCTGGCAAAGCTGGCGCGCGAGGATGTGCCGGACGAGGTGGCGATGGCCTATGGCCGCAAGCTGTCGTTCGGGCGCGATTACATCATTCCCACGCCGTTCGATCCGCGGCTGATCTATACCATTCCGCCGGCGGTGGCGAAGGCCGGGATGGACACCGGCGTTGCGCGGCGGCCGATCATCGACCTTCAGGGCTATGAACTGGCGCTGAAATCCCGGATGGACCCGACCGCCTCGATCCTGCAGGGCATCCATGCCCGAGCGAAGGCGGCGCAGGCCCGGATGATCTTTGCCGAAGGCGACGACCCCCGCGTGTTGCGCGCCGCCGTTGCCTATCAGCGTGCCGGAATGGGCAAGGCGCTGGTGGTCGGCCGCGAAGCCGACGTGCGTGAAAAGCTGGAAGCCGCCGGTCTTGGTGATGCGGTGCGAGAGCTTGAGGTGGTGAATGCCGCCAACTCTCGCCACATGGATGCCTACAAGCATTTCCTTTATGAGAGACTTCAGCGCGGCGGTTTTGACAGCTATGATATTCAGCGGCTGGCGACGCGGGATCGGCATGTGTTCTCGGCGTTGATGCTGGCGCATGGGCATGGCGACGGGCTGGTGACGGGCGCCACGCGCAAATCGGCCTATGTGATGCAACTGATCAATCACGTCTTCGATGCCAAGGCATCCGATGGCGCGGTGGGGGTGACGGCGCTTCTGCACAAGGGGCGGATCGTGCTGATCGCCGATACGCTGGTGCATGAATGGCCGGAAGCCGAGGATCTGGCCAATATCGCGATCAAATCCGCCCGGGTGGCGCGAAATCTGGGGCTGGATCCGCGGGTGGCGTTCGTGTCGTTCTCGACCTTCGGCTATCCGGTGTCCGAGCGCGCAGCCAAGATGGGCGCTGCCTCCAAGGTGCTGGACGGCATGAAGGTCGATTTCGAATATGAGGGCGAGATGACTGTGGATGTGGCGCTGAATGCCGCGGCCATGGCGCAATATCCGTTCTGCCGTCTGACGGGCCCGGCCAATATCCTTGTGGTTCCGGCGCGGCATTCGGCCTCGATCTCGATCAAACTGATGCAAGAGATGGCGGGTGCGACGGTGATCGGGCCGATCCTTACCGGCGTGTCGAAGCCGATCCAGATCTGTTCGGTGAACTCGACGGTAAATGATATCTTGAACATGGCAGTGATGGCCGCCTGCAAGGTGGGGTGATGCTTCTCAACCTCGGCTCGATCAACATCGACCATGTCTATCGGGTGCCGCATCTGCCGGCACCCGGCGAGACGCTGGAGGCCGGGGGCTATGCGATCGGGCTGGGCGGCAAGGGGGCGAACCAGTCGGTCGCCGCCGCCCGGGCCGGGGCGCGGGTCTGCCATATCGGTGCGGTCGGCCCCGAAGCGGCGTGGGCGCGCGAGGCGATGGCCGGCGATGGTATCGATGTGACCCATATCGCCGAGGTGGCTGTGCCCACCGGCCATGCGATCATCACGGTTGATCCGGCGGGCGAAAATGTCATCGTGATCTTTCCCGGCGCCAACCGCTCGCTGTCCGACAGGCAGGTGGCGGCGGCGCTGGCCACGGCCGGCCCTGACGATACCTTGTTGATTCAGAATGAGACTTCGGCACAGGTTCAGGCAGCCCGGCTGGCCGTCGCACGCGGGCTGCGGGTGATCTATTCCGCCGCGCCCTTCGATGTGGCCGCGGTGCAGGCGGTTCTGCCCCATGTCAGCCTGTTGGTGCTGAACAAGGTCGAGGCCGAGGCGCTTCGCACGGCGCTGGGGGCGCTGCCCGGCGTCGAGATGATCGTGACCCGTGGCGCGCAGGGGGCAGACTGGCTGCGCCCGGGCGCGGACCCGCTGCATGTGCCGGCCTTTGCCGTCGCTGCGGTCGATACCGTGGGGGCGGGCGATTGTTTCACGGGAAACCTTGCGGCGGCGCTGGACGCAGGACTGCCGCGGCATCAGGCAATGCGCCGTGCCGCCGCCGCCGCCGCGCTTCAGGTGACGCGGCCGGGCGCGTCGCAGGCGATGCCCTCCGCGGCCGAGGTTACGGCCTTTCTGGCGCGCTGACGCCCCTTGGCGCGACCCGGCGCCCGGTCTAGCGTGGCGCCAAAGGAGCGCCAAATGACCGATCACGTCACTACCCATCAGGCCGAAGAAGATACCCGAAATGAGGATTTGCGCCTTTGGCTGAACGGCCGGATCCTGCCCAGGGCCGAGGCGCTGGTCTCGGTTTACGATTCCGGTTTCATGCTGGGCGATGGCGTGTGGGAGGGCATCCGGCTTTACAACGGACGCTGGGCCTTTCTGGACGAACACCTTGACCGGCTGTTTGAAGCCGCAAAGGCGATCGATCTGGATATCGGGATGGATCGCGCGCAACTGGCGCAGGCGATCCATGACACGCAGGCCGCGAACGGGATGCAGACCGACGCCCATGCCCGGCTGATGGTGACGCGCGGGGTGAAAAGCCGGCCGTTCCAGCATCCGTCGCTGTCGCGGCAGGGGCCGACGGTCGCGATCATCATGGAACACTCACGGCCGAAACTGCCCCGGCCGATCCGGCTGGCGACGGTGCCCCATATCCGCGGCCTGCCGATGAGTCAGGACCCGAAGCTGAACTCTCATTCCAAGCTGAACTGCATCCTTGCCTGTATCGCGGCCGAAAAGGCCGGCGCGGACGAGGCGCTGATGCTGGATGTGCATGGATTCGTGAATACGACCAATGCCTGCAACTTCTTCATTGTGAGAAAAGGCGAGGTCTGGACCTCGACCGGGGACTACTGCATGAACGGGATCACGCGGGGCAAGGTGATCGACCTCTGCCGGTTGAATGGCATCCCCGTGTTTCAGAAAAACTTTTCTCTCGTCGATGTCTATTCCGCCGACGAGGCCTTTCTGACCGGCACTTTCGGCGCCCAGACCCCGGTGGGGATCGTCGATGGGCGGGTGATCGGAACCGGCCAGATGGGTCCGATGACCGAGCATCTGCGCACGCTTTACAAGGCGCTGGTGGCGGCATGAGGATCGCGATGTGGTCCGGGCCGCGGAACCTGTCCACGGCGATGATGTATGCGTTCGCGGCCCGCGGCGACTGTGCGGTGTGGGACGAGCCGTTCTATGCCGCCTATTTGCAAGCCACCGGCCTTAACCATCCGATGCGCGACGAGATCGTGGCCGGCCACGAGGCAGATCCGGCCATTGTCGCCGCGCGCTGCGCAGCCGAGGCGCCGGGCGGCAAGCCGGTTTTCTATCAGAAGCACATGACGCTGCACATGATTCCGGGCTTTGACCGGGGCTTCATGCGGGCATGTGAAAATGTTTTCCTGATCCGCCATCCCGCGCGCGTCGTCGCCAGCTACGCGAAAAAGCGCGAGGGGCCAACGCTGGCCGACATCGGCTTTGTCCAGCAGGCCGAGCTGTTCGATCAGGTTGCGGACTGGTTGGGCCATGCGCCTGTGGTGATCGACAGTGCGGACATTCGCGCCAACCCAGGGGCGGCGCTGTCGGCGCTGTGTTCGGCGTTGAAAATCCCTTTCACCCAAAACATGCTGCACTGGCCGGCGGGCGGTCATCCCGCCGATGGGCTGTGGGCGCCGCATTGGTATGGCGCGGTTCACCGCTCGACCGGGTTTGAAGACCCCGAAGGCCCGCTGCCGGCCCTGCCGCCGGCCTATGCCGATCTGGTCGCGCAGGCATTGCCGCATTACGACCGCTTGGCGGCCTGTCGGTTGCGTGGCTGAAGCGGGGCGCCCGACCGCAAGGCCGGGCGCCCCGAAGCCCTTAACCCTTCACGCGGGCGTTCCGGGTGGCGATCAGTTTCAGCCGCAGAGCGTTCAGCCGGATGAAGCCGGCAGCGTCCTTCTGGTCGTAGGCGCCAGCGTCGTCTTCAAAGGTCACATGCTTTTCGGAATAGAGCGAATGTTCCGACCAGCGCGCCACGGTCCGGGCGAAGCCTTTGTAAAGCTTGACGCGGACGGTGCCCGAGACATGCTCCTGCGATTTGTCGATCAGCGCCTGAAGCATCTCGCGTTCGGGCGAATACCAGAACCCGTTGTAGATCAGTTCCGCATAGCGCGGCATGATCGAATCCTTCAGGTGGCCGGCGCCCGAATCCAGCGTGATCTGCTCGATTCCGCGGTGGGCCTCCAGCAGGATCGTGCCGCCGGGGGTTTCATAGATCCCGCGCGATTTCATGCCGACGAAACGGTTTTCCACCAGATCCAGACGGCCCACGCCATGCTTGCCGCCCAGTTCGTTCAGGCGGGTCAGGATCGTCGCGGGCGACATCGCCTCGCCGTTGATCGCGACCGCATCGCCCTTTTCGAAAGTGATTTCCACCATCTCGGGGGTGTCGGGCGCCTTCTCGGGGTCGGTGGTGCGCTGGTAGACGTAATCGGGCGCCTCATCGCCGGGGTTCTCCAGCGCGCGGCCCTCGGACGAGGTGTGAAGCAGGTTGGCATCGACCGAGAACGGCGCCTCGCCGCGCTTGTTCTTGGCGATCGGGATCTGGTTCTGTTCGGCGAACTCGATCAGCTTGGTGCGCGACGTCAGATCCCATTCCCGCCACGGGGCGATCACCTTGATGGCCGGGTTCAGCGCATAGGCGGTCAGTTCGAACCGCACCTGATCGTTGCCCTTGCCGGTCGCGCCATGGGCCACCGCATCGGCGCCGGTCATGGCCGCGATCTCGACCAGACGCTTGGCGATCAGCGGGCGGGCGATCGAGGTGCCGAGCAGGTAAAGCCCCTCATAAAGAGCATTTGCCCGGAACATCGGGAAGACGAAATCGCGCACGAATTCTTCGCGCACATCCTCGATGAAAATATTTTCCGGCTTGATGCCCAGAAGCTCGGCTTTCTGGCGGGCGGGCTCAAGCTCTTCGCCCTGACCGAGATCGGCGGTGAAGGTTACGACCTCGCAGCCATATTCGGTCTGCAACCACTTCAGGATGATCGAGGTGTCGAGCCCGCCGGAATAGGCAAGGACGACTTTCTTCGGGGCGGACATGGCGGGCTCCATCGGGGGAAAACTTCGCACGCCGGTCTAGTGAAGTTTGGCGTTCCAAACAAGGGGCGCGCCGTGCGTCTGGCCGTGGCGCCCGGCGCGGGAACCGGCTAGGGTGCCGCCATGACCCAGTTTGCCGACAACGCCCGTGCCGCCACCCGCGCCCTGCGCGATCTGTTCCCCGAGACGCCGTTGCAGCGCAACGACCACCTTTCGGCACGCTATGGCGCCGAAATCTGGCTGAAGCGCGAGGATCTGACGCCGGTTCGCAGCTACAAGTTGCGCGGCGCCTTTACCGCGCTGCGCAAGGTGCGGGCCGCGAACCCGGGTCAGCGATCCTTTGTCTGCGCGTCGGCCGGGAACCATGCGCAGGGGGTGGCCTATGCCTGCCGGCATTTCGGGGTGGAGGGCACGATTTTCATGCCGGTGACGACGCCGCAGCAGAAGATCGACAAGACCCGCACCTTTGGCGGCGACGCGGTCAGGATCGTGCTGACCGGCGACTATTTCGACCAGACACTGGCTGCCGCGCAGGCTTGGTGTGCCGAACAGGGGGCGCATTTTCTGGCCCCCTTCGACGATTCCGATGTGATCGAGGGTCAGGCGAGCGTGGGGGTCGAGATCCTGGCCCAGCTTGGCCGCGGGCCCGATCTGGTGGTGCTGCCGGTGGGTGGCGGCGGTCTGGCGGCGGGCGTCACCGGCTTTCTGCGATCCGAGGCGCCGGGCACGGCCTTTCGGTTCGTGGAACCTGCGGGCGGCGCCAGTTTCCGGGCCGCGCTGGAGTTTCACCGCCCCGTGGCGTTGCCCAAGGTCAACAGTTTCGTGGACGGAGCGGCGGTTGCCAAACTGGGCGAGTTGCCGTTCCAGCGGCTGGATTGGGTCAGTCCCGACAGCGTCCATCTGGCGCCCGAGGATCGGATCTGCATCACCATGCTAGAGATGCTGAATGTCGAAGGCATCGTTCTGGAACCCGCGGGCGCGCTGGCGGTGGATGTTCTGCCCGAGATTGCCGACGAGATCCGCGGCCGCACCGTGGTCTGCGTGACATCCGGCGGGAATTTCGATTTCGAGCGGTTGCCAGAGGTGAAGGAACGCGCGCAACGCTATTCCGGGTTGAAGAAATACTTCATCCTGCGGATGCCGCAACGCCCCGGTGCGCTGCGCGAGTTCCTGATGATGCTTGGCCCGGATGACGATATTTCCCGGTTCGAGTATCTGAAGAAATCGGCGCGCAACTTCGGTTCGGTCCTGATCGGGATCGAGACGAAACGGGCCGAGAACTTCCCCCGGCTGTTGCGGGTGATGGAAGAGGCGGGGCTGAATTACCGCGACATCACCGGCGACGATGCGCTGGCCGAGTTCCTGATCTAGATCGGCGGCAGGCGGCCCAGCCCGGCCAGAAAATCGGCGCGCGCGCGCCAATAGCTTTCGGCCAGCGCGTCCAGATCGACGTTCGCGCCCTGGCCGTCGGCGGCCAGCCGCTCGCCTTCCTGGCAAAGCCGCGAGACGGTGACAAAGCCCAGATTCAGCGCCGAACCTTTCAGGAAATGAAGCGTCTCTTCCAGCGCGCCGCTTGTGGCGGCGGCGGAAAGGCTGCGGACGGCCGCGTCCGTTTCTTCCATGAACAGCAGGACGACTTCTTCAAAGCCATCGCTTCCGACCTCGCCGCGCAGATCCGCGACCCTTACCCAATCGATCATGCCGACCTTTACTGTCCACCGGAACACCAATGACCGCAGGGTGCGGCCCCCGTCTTAACAGCCGGTAACGCGGCCTCGGCTCAACACGGGGCATTTTATGTTTCACGGTCTCTTAAGATCGTGGGGGCATAACTCGGGGAAGCCATGCATCAAGAGGAACGCCTTGCACGCCAGATCGTTCATGCCGTCGGACCCGTCCCGCCTTCGACCGAAGGCGGTTTCGCGGCATGTTCTGATCGTTGACGACAGCCGGGCACAGCGCCGGGTGCTTGCGCTGTCGCTGCGCCGTTGGGGCTATCGGGTGACCGAGGCCGCAACCGGGGCCGAGGCGCTGGATCTGTGCCGCGCCGATCCGGTTGATATCGTTCTCAGCGACTGGATGATGCCGGGAATGTCGGGGCTGGATCTGTGCCGTCAGATCCGGGCCATTCCGCGCGAAGGCTATTGCTATTTCATCCTTCTTACCTCGCGATCGGGCACGGGCGAGGTTGTGGATGGGCTGGATTGCGGCGCCGACGACTATCTGGTGAAGCCGGTCGCCGCGGGCGAGTTGCGCGCCCGCCTGCGCGCGGGCGAGCGGATTCTGGGGATGCAGACCGAACTGGTCGAACAGAATCACCTGCTGGAAGATGCACTGGACGAACTGCGCAAGGTCTATGCCACGCTCGACGGTGACCTGATCGAGGCGCGCAAGCTTCAACAGACGCTGGTCCGCGAACGGTGCCGGCCCTTCGGGCGCTCGTCCGCGACGTTGCTGATGCGGCAGTCGGGCCATGTCGGTGGCGATCTGGTCGGCTGCTTTGAACTGGCGACCCGGCGGGTGGGCCTGTATTCCGTGGATGTGTCGGGGCATGGAGTCGCCTCGGCGATCCTGACGGCACGGCTGGCGGGGCTTTTGTCCAGCGCCTCGCCCGATCAGAATTTCGCGCTGACCGGCGGAAACTGCTATCGCTGCAAGGGTCGGCAGACCTGGCCGCCCGAGATGATCGCCAAGCGGTTCAACGAGATGATGCTGGATGACCTTCAGGTGGACCAGTATTTCACCATGGCCTATGCCGAGATCGATCTGGACACCGGCCGGGCCGAACTGGTTCAGGCCGGCCATCCCCATCCGCTTGTGCTGCGCGTCGATGGGCAGATCGAAAGCCTTGGGCAGGGCGGCCTGCCGATTGGCCTGCTGGAAGGGGCCGTCCATGACCGGATCGAGACGCGGCTGAACCCCGGCGACCGGCTGTTTCTGGTCTCGGACGGGGTCACGGAATGTCCGGACCTGCTGGGTCAGGAACTGGGCGAGGACGGGCTGATCGAGATCCTTCGCGCCAATGCCTGCCTGCCAAGCGAAGCCTTGCTCGAGGCGCTGGTCTGGACCCTGGCCGAGCGGATGGACGGCGCCGATTTCCGGGACGACGTCTCGGGTATCATGTTCGATTACGCGCCATGACCCTCAGAACCCGCGCCAGCATTGCCCGGTCGCCCGCGTTGCCCAGCCGGTCCAGTGCCTCGGCTGTGGGCAGCCAGATGGCGTGGTGGCCCGGTTCGGTCGGCGGGCCAAGACGCAGGGTCGGGCGGGCAACATAGATGGCGCACAGTTTTTCGGCCCAAAGGTCGTATTCCGGCATGTAGGTATAGCGGCGAAAGGCCCCGAACCGTTGCAGGCCGCCGATCCGCCAGCCGGTTTCCTCGCGCACCTCGCGGTGCAGGGCTGTCACCGGATGCTCGCCCGGATCGATGCCGCCGCCGGGCAGCTGGAACTCGGGCAGGGGATGGTCCTGAAACGTGGTCAGGATGTCGTCGCCCCGCAGCAGGACCGCATAGACCCCCGGTCGGCGGCGGTAGTGTTGCGCTGGCCGCACGGCCTCACCATATCGCCTGATCATCTGCTGTCTGTCCCGCGGTTGCCCTGCCCCTGTCGGCACGGTATGCCAAGGCGCGTGCCTCAAGGAAACCCCATGACCATCGGTTCACAGATCGCCTGGGACGACACTGTCCTGCCTTTCCAGCTTGACCGCTCGGACATCCGCGGCCGTGTCGCGCGACTGGATGGCGTGCTTGAAGAGGTGCTGTCCAAGCATGACTACCCGCCGCAGATCGAGGCGCTGGTGGCCGAGGCGTCGCTGCTGACCGCGCTGATCGGCCAGACCATCAAGCTGCGCTGGAAGCTGTCGTTGCAGATCCGCGGCAATGGCGCGGTCAAGCTGATCGCGACCGACTATTACGGCCCGTCCGAAGATGGCCAGCCCGCGCGCATCCGCGCCTATGCCAATTTCGCGGCCGATCAGCTTGACCCCGCGGTGGGGGCTTTTGGCCAGCTGGGCGCGGGCTATTTTGCCATCCTGATCGATCAGGGGCCGGGGATGGTGCCGTATCAGGGCATCACGCCGATCGCCGGCGGCTCGCTCACCGCCTGCGCCGAGACCTATTTCGCGCAATCCGAACAGTTGCCGACCCGGTTCGCGCTGTCCTTTGGCCAGTCCACCGCTGCGGGCGAAACCCACTGGCGCGGGGGTGGCGTGATGATCCAGCACATGCCCAAGGCATCGCCGGGGGTGGCGGGCGACGGTGGCTCGGGCGAGGGCGGGCTGCTGCAAAACCACGACATCCTGGACGGCGACGAGGGCGAGAACTGGCGCCGCGTGAACCTGCTGCTGGATACGGTCGAGGATCTGGAACTGATCGGCCCGTCGGTGCAGCCGACCGACCTGCTGGTGCGACTGTTCCACGAGGAATTCCCGCGCGTGTTCGATGCCCAGCCGCTGCGCTTCGGCTGTTCCTGCTCGGCCGATCGGGTGCGCGAGTCGCTGTCGATCTATTCCCCCGACGAGATCGCCGAGATGACCACCGACGAGGGCATCCTGACCGCCGACTGCCAGTTCTGCGGCGCGCATTACGAATTCGACCCTGCCACCCTTGGCACCGGGGCGCGACCCGAATGATCCCCGAGGCGTTGCGCCGCGCGCTGGAAGGCGGCGGCGCCGCCTCGTCCGATCACGATCTGAACCCCGAAGTGGTGCTGCCCGCCGACCGCCGTCTGCGGGCCGCGGCGGTTCTGGTGCCGGTCTGGCAGCGCGAAGGCGGCGCGCGGCTGATCCTGACCAAGCGCGCGTCGCATCTGGCGCATCACCCCGGCCAGATCGCCTTTCCCGGCGGCAAGATCGAACCTGCCGACGAAAGCCCCGACCATGCCGCCCTGCGCGAGGCGCAAGAGGAAATCGGCCTGCCGCCCGCGCAGGTCGAGGTGCTTGGCCGCCTGCCCCTGCACGAGACGGTGACGGGGTATACCATCGTTCCGGTCCTGTCGCTGGTGCGGGGCGATTTCATGCCGGTGCGGCAGGAATCCGAGGTCGAAGAGGCCTTTTCCGTGCCGCTGTCGCATGTTCTGGACCTGTCGCGCTATCGGGTGGAACAGCGGCTGTGGCGCGGTGGGTGGCGCAGATATTATGTTGTGCCCTATGGCCCCTACTACATCTGGGGGGCTACGGCACGCATCCTGCGCTCGCTTGCGGAACGGGTGCAGCCGTGAAGGTGCGGGGCGACTGGATCGCGGCAGCGGCCACGCAAGAGCTGTGCGCCGTGCTGGCCCGTGGCGGCCACCGGGCGCTGTTCGTCGGTGGATGCGTGCGCAACGCGCTTCTGGGCGTGCCGGTCGCGGACATCGACCTGTCCACCGATGCCCGCCCCGACCGGGTGACGGCGCTGTGCCGCGCGGCCGGGCTGAAGGTGGTGCCGACCGGGATCGATCATGGCACGGTCACCGTGATCGCCGGCGGCATTGCGCATGAGGTCACGACCTTCCGCCGCGATGTCGAAACCTTCGGCCGGCACGCGGTCGTTGCCTTTTCCGACGATGTGGCCGAGGATGCGGCGCGGCGCGATTTCACCATGAACGCGCTTTATGCCGAAGCCTCGGGCGAGGTGATCGACCCGCTGGGGGGCCTGCCCGACCTGATCGCGCGCCGGGTTCGGTTCGTGGGCGAAGCCGGCCAGCGCATCCGCGAGGATTACCTGCGCATCCTGCGCTTTTTCCGCTTTCACGCGATCCATGGCGATCCTGCCAACGGGCTGGATGCCGAGGGGCTGGCCGCCTGTGCCGAACTGGCCGATGGCATTGGCCAGTTGTCGCGCGAACGGGTGGGCGCCGAGATGCGCAAGTTGCTGTCGGCCGCCGATCCCGCGCCTGCGGTGGCGGCGATGGCGCAGGCGGGGGTGCTGGCCCATGTGCTGCCGGGCGCCGATCCGCGGGCGCTGCCGGTTCTGGTGCATCTGGAATCCGGCCGCGCGCCCGACTGGCTGGCCCGCCTTGCCTGTCTGGGCGGCGAAGACCCGGCCGAGCGTCTGCGCCTGTCGCGCGCCGATGCGCGCAGCCTGTCCCGTCTGCGCGACGAGATCGCAGAAAGCCGCACCCCGGCCGAGCTGGGCTATCGTCTGGGGCTGGCCGAGGGCGCGGCGGTGGTCCTTGCCCGCGCCGCCCTGCAAGAGATGCCGCCCCCCGCCACATGGGCCGAGGATCTGGCCCGGGGCGCCCTTGCCCGCTTTCCGCTGTGCGCCGCCGATCTGATGCCGGGGTTGCAGGGCCCTGCGCTGGGCGCCCGGCTGAAGGAACTTGAGGATCGCTGGATCGCCTCGGGTTTTGCGCTGACGCGGCAGGATCTGCTGGGCTGAGGCCCGCGTTCCCTTCCCTGCAAACCGGGCTATAGTCTGGCGGCACCGATGAGGCCGCCGATGTTCCGCTTTTTCGAGACTCTGGTCGATCCTTATGCCCCGTGGGAGCGGACCGATACGCCGCCGCGGCGGCTTTGGCCGTTCCTGAAGGGCTATGTCCGGCCGTTCCGCAAGGTGTTCGCGGTCACGGGGGTGATGTCGGTTCTGAACGCCTCGGCCGAGGTGATGCTGATCTGGTATGTCGGCCGGCTGGTGGACCTGCTGGCCGAAGGCACGCCGCAGGCGGTCTGGGCCAGCCATGGCACCGAGATCCTTGCCGTCGCCGCCGCGATCCTGCTGGTCCGCCCGCTGGTGGCGGGGCTGGATGTCGCGCTTTTGCACAACACCATCCTGCCGAACTTCGGCACCATGATCCGCTGGCGGGCGCACAGCCATGTGCTGCGCCAGCCCGTCGGCTGGTTCGAGGGCGATTTCGCCGGCCGCATCGCCAATCGCATCATGCAGACCCCGCCCGCCGCGGGGGATGCGGTGTTTCAGACCTTTGACGCCGGTGCCTTCGCGCTGACCACCGTCATCGGCGCCGTCTTCGTTCTGGCCGATGCCGATCCGCGGCTGACGCTGCCTTTGCTGGCGTGGTTCGTTCTTTATGCGCTGCTGGTGCGCTGGACGATCCGGCGTGCGGGGCCGGCCTCGAAAGCCTCGTCGGATGCGCGGTCGGCGGTGACGGGGCGGGTGGTGGATGCCTATACCAACATCCATTCCGTCAAGCTGTTCGCCCATCACGACCGCGAACTGACCTATGCCCGCGAGGCGATCGAACATGCCCGCGCCACCTTCCAGAAGGAAATGCGGATCATCACCCGGATGGATGTGGCGCTGACGCTGCTGAACGGGGCGCTGATAACCTCGGTCACGGGCTGGGCGATCTTGCTGTGGTATCAGGGGCAGGCCAGCGTGGGCATCGTGGCCGCCTCGACCGCGCTGGTTCTGCGGTTGAACAACATGACCTACTGGATCATGTGGGCGACAAGCTCGCTGGTGCAGGCGCTGGGTGTGGTGGCCGAGGGGATGGAGACCATCGCCCAGCCCATCGCGCTGGTGGACAAGCCCGGCGCCCCCGCATTGCGCCTGACCGAAGGTCGGATCGAGATCCACGACCTGTCGCACCATTACGGCCGGGGGCAGGGCGGGCTTGACCGGATCAGCCTGACGATCCAACCGGGCGAAAAGGTCGGTGTGGTCGGACGCTCGGGCGCGGGGAAATCCACGCTGGTCAAGCTGATGCTGCGGTTCTACGACCCCGAGGGCGGCCGGATCCTGATCGACGGACAGGATGTGACCGACGTCACGCAGGACAGCCTGCGCCGCGCCATCGGCATGGTGCAGCAGGATGCCAGCCTTCTGCACCGCTCGGTCCGCGACAACATCCTTTACGGCCGCCCCGATGCATCGGAAGCCGAGATGGTTCTGGCCGCGCAGCGCGCCGAAGCGCATGACTTCATCCTGACGCTGGAAGACCCCGAGGGCCGTCGCGGCTATGATGCCCATGTCGGAGAACGCGGGGTCAAGCTGTCGGGCGGCCAGCGCCAGAGGGTCGGCCTTGCACGCGTGATCCTGAAGGACGCGCCGATCCTGATCCTGGACGAGGCGACCTCGGCGCTGGATTCAGAGGTCGAGGCCGCGATCCAGCAGACGCTTTACGGCGTGATGGAAGGCAAGACCGTGATCGCCATCGCACACCGGCTGTCCACCATCGCCGCCATGGACCGGATCGTGGTGCTGGACGAAGGCCGGATTGTCGAAACCGGAAGCCATGCCGCGCTTCTGGCACAGGACGGGCTTTACGCCCGGTTTTGGGCGCGGCAATCCGGGGGTTTCATCGGAACAGAGGATACCGCGCAATGAACCTGAAGCCTCTTGGCCGCCTGATCGACGCCTTCCGCCCCGCTGGCGGGCCGCCGCCGCAAAAGCTGTCAGGATTCGTCGGCTGGAGTTTGCGCGGAGCATGGCCGATGCTGTGGCTTGCCGCGGCGCTGTCGGCGCTGGCCGGCATGTCGGAAGTCGTCTCGGCCGCCATTCTGGGCTGGGTGATCGATGCCGCGGTGGCCAGTGGCCCGGACGGCTTCTTTTCGGCCCATGTCGGGCTGCTGGCGGCGTTTTTGCTGTTCTACCTCTTGCTGCGGCCGCTGGCCTTTGGCGCCTCGTCGGCGGCGAACTCGATCATTGTCGGGCCGAACGTGTTGCCGCTTGTCCTAAGCCGGCTGCACCGCTGGACCATGGGCCAGTCGGTCACCTTCTTCGACAACGATTTCGCCGGCCGTATCGCGCAAAAGCAGATGCAGACCGCCCGCGCCGTCACCGATGTCGCCACCGAATCGATCAATACGATCGCTTTCGCGCTGGCCTCGGTTCTGGCCTCGGCGCTGTATCTGGTGGCGATCGACTGGCGGGTGGCGCTGGGGCTGGGGCTGTGGCTGGTGGGCTATCTGGCCTTCATCCGCCATTTCCTGCCCAAGGTGCGCGAAAATTCCGCCGCCCGTGCCTCGGCCCGGGCGATGGTGTCGGGGCAGGTGGTGGATACGATCACCAACATCAAGACGGTGAAGCTGTTCGCCCATTCCGCCTTTGAAGATCGCGTGGCCCTGCGCGCAATGGAGAAATTCCGCGACCGCTCGTTGGAGTTCGGACAGATCTCGACCGCGTTCCGGTTCGCGCTGATGGCGATTTCGGGCGTGCTGCCGGTGATCCTGATCGGCGGCACGCTGATCCTGTGGCAGCAGGGGCAGGCCAGCGCGGGGGCGATTGCCGCGGCGGGGGCGATCTCGTTGCGGATCGCGCAGATGTCGGGCTGGGTCAGCTTCACGCTGATGTCGATCTATACTTCGGTTGGCGAGGTCGAGGACGGGATGCGCACCCTGTCGGTGCCCCATGCCCTGCCCGATCGCCCCGGCGCGGCGGATCTGACCCGCGTCCGGGGCGAGATCCGGTTCGAGGGCGTCAGCTTTGCCTATGGCCGGCAGCGCGGTGGCATCAGCGGGTTGGATCTGACGGTGCGGCCGGGGGAAAAGCTGGGCATCGTCGGCGCTTCGGGGGCGGGGAAATCCACGCTGGTTTCCCTGCTTCTGCGCCTTTACGACCCCGAGGACGGCCGCGTGCTGATCGACGGGCAGGATCTGCGCGACGTGACGCAGGAAAGCCTGCGCCGCCAGATCGCCATGGTCACGCAGGAAACCGCGATGTTCAACCGCTCGGCCCGTGACAACATCATGTATGGCCGCCCCGATGCGTCCGAGGACGAGATGATCGCCGCCGCCCGCGCCGCCGAGGCCGATGGCTTCATCCGCGAGATGGCCGACCACCACGGCCGCCACGGCTATGATGCCCATCTGGGCGAGCGGGGGGTCAAGCTGTCGGGTGGTCAGCGTCAGCGGATCGCGCTGGCCCGCGCCTTCCTGAAAGACGCGCCGATCCTTGTGCTGGACGAGGCGACCTCGGCGCTGGACAGCGAGGTCGAGGCGTCGATTCAGGACGCCCTGTCGCGGGTGATGCAGGGCAAGACGGTGCTGGCCATCGCGCACCGGCTGTCCACCATCGCGGCGATGGACCGGATCGTGGTGCTGGACCGTGGCCGGCTGGTCGAGGAAGGCACCCATGACGCGCTTCTGGCGCGGAACGGGCTTTACGCGCGCTACTGGAACCGGCAAAGCGGAGGCTTCATGGGATGTGACGACGAGGCTGCCGAGTGATCCTGACCATCGACAGGCTGGGCCATCTGGGTGACGCGCTGGCCCAGGGCGTTTTCGTGACCGGCGCGCTGCCGGGTGAGGTGGTGGAAGGCGAGGTCGAGGCCGGTCGGATGGCCGCGCCGAGGATTTTGACGCCCTCGGCCGACCGGGTGCGCCCGCCCTGTCCGCACGCGAAAAGCTGCGGCGGTTGTCTGCTGCAACATGCCTCTGACCCGTTCGTGGCGGGCTGGAAGCAAGAGGTCGTCCGTTCGGCGCTGGCCGGGCAGGGGCTTCAGGCTGATTTCCGGCCGATTCAGGTCTCGCCGCCGGCGTCGCGGCGTCGCGCGGTGCTGTCGGGGCGGCGCACCAAGGGCGGGGCGCTTTTGGGCTTTCATGCGCGGCAGTCGGATGTGGTCGTGGCGGTGCCGAACTGCCGGCTGCTGCATCCCGATCTGATGGCGGCCTTCCCGGCGCTTGAGGCGCTGGTGGTGGCGGGTGGGTCACGCTCGGCCGAGTTGACGTTGACGGTGACGCGCAGTCTGGGCGGACCCGATGTGGTGGTGGCGGGTGGCAAGCCGCTGGATGTGGGGCTTCGCGCCACACTGGCGGGGGTGGCCGAACGCTTCGGGCTGGCCCGGCTGACATGGGGCGACGAGACGGTGGCGCTGCGGGTGCCACCCGCGCAGGCGGTGGGGCCGGCGCGTGTCGTGCCGCCGCCGGGTGCCTTTCTTCAGGCCACCGCCGAGGGCGAGGCCGCCCTGCTGGCCGCTGTCATCGATGCCATTGGCGAAGCGCGAATGGTGGCCGACCTTTTCGCCGGGGTTGGCACCTTTGCCCTGCCCTTGGCGGCAAGGGCCGAAGTGCTTGCCGTGGAAGGGGATTCCGCCATGGTCGCCGCGCTGGACCGCGGCTGGCGGCAGGCGCCGGGGTTGAAGCGGGTCCGGGCCGAGACCCGCGATCTGTTCCGCCGCCCGCTGGAACCGGACGAGTTCCGCCATATCGATGCCGTGGTGATCGACCCACCCCGCGCCGGCGCCGAGGCGCAGACCGCGCGTCTGGCCGCCGCCCGTGTGCCGGTGGTGGCCTTTGTCTCGTGCAATCCGGTGACCTTCGCGCGCGATGCCGCGGCGCTTGTGCGCGCCGGCTACCGGCTGGACTGGGTTCAGGTGGTGGACCAGTTCCGCTGGTCGGCGCATGTGGAACTTGTTGCCCGTCTCAGCCTGCCGGGCTGAAAGACGCTGCACGCCCTGGCTTTGTGTTAACCGGCCTTGCAAAAGATGGGCTAGGCACGAAGGGGCTTTGGCAGTATCTCGAAAAGAAAAACATAACGGGCAGTGAAACGATGCAGTTCCTGAGACTCACCCTTGTCGTGCTTGTGCTGGGCCTTGCGGCCTGTGGCGCGGACGACTCGAAATTCCGGCGCTACAGCGGGCCGGATGTCACCAGCGTTCAGGTCCACAAGGCCGAACGCAAGATGTATCTGCTGCACGGCAGCAAGGTGCTGCGTCAGTATGATATCGGTCTGGGCCCGATGCCGGTCGGCCACAAGCGGCACGAAGGCGACGGGCGCACGCCGGAAGGCATCTATTACATCGACCGTCAGAACCCGAACTCCAAGTATCACCTGTCGCTGGGCATTTCTTACCCCAATCCGTCGGATCAGCAGATGGCCTTTCTGGCTGGCAAGCCCCCGGGGGGCGACATCTTCATCCACGGCCGGGGCGCCGGCGGGGCGAGCGTGCCCGCCAATGTGCGCGACTGGACGGCCGGCTGCATCGCCGTCTCGGATGCCGAAGTCGAAGAGATCTACGCGATGGTCAAGGTCGGCACGCCGATCCTGATCCTGCCCTGAGACCGCTGGCGGGTCTGCGACCCGCCATGGTCCGCAGGCGGGGCTACAGCCCCGCCATCGAGATCGGGCTTGTCCCCATGGCCGAGCCGGTAACGATCGTCCACCAGATCTTGCCCTGCGGTTCCTGATACCAGCCAAAGCCCAGATCCGTGGTCTTGGGGTCCAGAACGATGTTGCGGGTGTCGCTCTGTTCCATCCAGGCGGCCAGCGTTTCCAGCTCGGTCTGGTAGGTCTCCGAGATCAGTTCGCCCATCAGCTTGCCGCGATAGCCCGAACGCTGCACCCGAACCAGCGGCGACGACCCGTCCGAGCCGAAGTGCCAGGGTCGGTTCTGCACCGACATGTCGCGCGCATGGGTGGCCGCGGCCGCCGTCAGTTCGGCGTTCAGCGCCAAAGGCGCCGCGCCGCGCGCCTGCCGCAGCGTGTTGACGGAATCAAGCAGCCGGTAGGTCACGTCGCTTTCCTGTCCGGCGATCCGATAGACTTGCGGCAGCGGCTTGCCATCGGGTCCAAGCGCCATGGGCGAGGTTGTCGCGCAGGCCGACAAGGCCAGGGCGCCGCAAAGCGCAAGCGCAGAGAGAGTTTTCATGTGCCATCCACCCGATAGGTTCTTCGCGCCCTCATAGCAGAAAGGCCGCAGACTGTTCAAACCCTGTCCGAATGGCCAGTTGCCAGTTGACGTGGCCGTGAATTGTCGCCACCTCGCCGGGAATATAGATTGCTCGGGTCCGAAATCGACGGACCAAGATCAAGGAGACGAGCGGATGGGTGCGGATCACTCGAACAGGTTTGACCGGCGGACGCTGCTGGGCTGTGCGGCAGCCGGCCTTGGCGCCTTGGCCATGCCGTCACTTGCACGGGCACAAGAGGGCACGACCGAGATGATGCCCCCGGTCAACAGCCCGGTGCGCAACAATATCTCAAGCTTCCGGATGCTTGATTGGCAACCCTATTTCTCCAGTTTGCGCAACGGCGCGGTGCTGGTCGACCTCACCTCGCGGGCGCTGCACTTCTGGTCCGAGGATGGTCAGACCTATCTGCTGTTCCCGACCTCGGTGCCGCTGTCGGACGACCTGACCCGTCGTGGCCGGACCGAGGTGGTGCAGAAGGTGGTGGCGCCGCCGTGGCGGCCGACGCCCTCGATGAAGGAGCGCAATCCCGAATGGCCGGATGTGGTGGCGGGCGGTGCCCCGGACAACCCGCTGGGCACCCATGCGCTGTATCTGTCCTGGACCTATTACCGAATCCACGGCACCCACGACACCCGCAAGATCGGGCGCCGCTCATCCAACGGTTGTATCGGGCTTTACAACGAACATATTCAGCAACTGTTTCCCTTGGCCAAGGTCGGCACACAGGTGTTGCTGATTTGACAAAAGGCTGAACTGGATATCGGAACCCTTTAGGCCCCGATTGCATTCCGATCTGGAAGCTGCTTACACAGCTTTACGAGGTACAGTCTTGGGGGCATCCGGCCGCCTCAGATTCCCGTCCGGATGCCAAAATTGGAGGTCACAATGAAGAAACTCGCGCTCGCCGCCGCCCTCACGCTCGCTGCTTCGGCCGCCGTTGCCGGTGGTCTCGCCGAGCCGGTTATGGAACCGGCCGTCGTTGAAGCCCAAACCGCTTCGTCGGGCGGCATCCTGGTTCCGCTGCTGCTGCTCGTGGTTGTTGCTGCTGTTGCGGCGAACTAAGATCCAGCACCCTCGGGTGCTTCGGGCGGCGGGTCTTCCCGCCGCCTTTTTATTTGCGCTCGATCCAGCCGGCCAGGTTGTCCTCGATCACCGCGACAAGGGCACGGATATGGGCCTCGGCGTCGTTCAGGCAGGGAATATAGGTAAATTCCTCGCCACCGGCTTCTTCGAACGCCTCTCGGATCTCGCCGTTGATTTCTTCCAGCGTCTCGATGCAGTCGGCCGAGAACGCCGGCGCGATCACCGCGATCCGCTTTTTGCCGGCGCGGGCCAGCTCGGCCACATGTTCGACGGTGTAGGGCTGAAGCCATTCCTCGGGGCCGAACACCGACTGGAAGGTGGTGTCGATCGCGCCCGGCGCCCAGCCCAGCCGTTCCCGCAGCAACCGCGAGGTTTTCTGACACTGGCAATGGTAGGGGTCGCCCGCCATCAGGTAGCGTTTCGGCATCCCGTGATAGGACGCCACCAGCACATCGGGCTTGTGATCCAGCGCGGCGTAGGCCTGCTCGACCGACTGCGCCAGCGCGTCGATGTAAAGCGGGTGTTCGTAATATTCCGGCGCGGTGCGGACGGCGGGCTGGCGCTTTTCCTTCATCATCGCGCGGAAGAACTGGTCGTTCGCCGTGGCCGAGGTGGCGCCCGCGTAATGGGGGTATAGCGGGAAGAACAGGATCTTCTCGCAGCCGGCATCCACCATCCGCCGCACCCGCGCCTCGGTCGAGGGGTTGCCATAGCGCATGCAGAAATCGACCATCACCCGGTTGCCATAACGCGCCGCCAACTGGTCCGCGATGCGGGCGGTCTGGTCCTTGGTGATCGTCATCAGCGGGCTTTCGCCCTTGTCGTGATTCCAGATCAGCTTGTAATTCTCTCCGGATGAGAACGGCCGCTTGGACAGGATCAGGATCTGAAGCAGCGGCTGCCACTTCCATGCCGGATAATCGATCACCCGTTTGTCCGAGAGGAACTCGTTCAAATAGCGCCGCATCGACCAATAGTCGTAATTGTCCGGCGTGCCGAGATTGGCCAGCAGAACGCCGATCTTGGGTTGCGGAAGGTCGGGGTGGTCTGCGGGGGCATGGGCAAGGCGCCCCTCGCCGGGATGGATCGGCTGTTCGGCTTCCAGGGCTTTCGCCTCGTCCGGTGTGGCTTGCAGCATGGCCGTCATTCCGCTTCCGTTCCTGTAATCGTCAGACACATATAGGCATCTGGCCGGGGGTCAACCATCCCGCTTTGGCAGGTTCCCTGTCCTTGCGGCAGCAAGGGCATCCGCAAGGCTTTGTGCGGCCGAGCCGGGGCGCAGCGGTTTCTGCTGGCTGTCGTGCGGCGCCCAGCCGGTCAGGCAGATGATTTCGAAGGTGGCGGCGATCCGCCCGTCCGCCCGTGGGGGATAAAGGGCTGCGGCTTTTGCAAACAGCGCGCGGCTTGTGGGGCGGCGCAGGCGGTCGTGCAGGGCGTTCGCCTCGCCCATCGCGCGCAGGTCGTGCATCAGATGGGGCAGGTCGCGATAGATCACCTCGCGCGGGATCGCATCCGCCACCGGCAGCGCAAGGCCCGCGCGTTGGAGCAGCGCGCCCAGATCGCGGATTTCGGCCATCGGCAGCACGCGGGGCGACAGGCCGCCCGTGATCGCGGATTCGGCCTCGGCCAGGGCGGCGCGCAGTTCCCACAGCGTCCGGCCGCCGAACATCAGGCCAAGGAACAGCCCGTCGGGTTTCAGCGCCCGCCGGCATTGCACAAGCTGGCCGACCGGGTCGTTCGCCCAGTGCAGCGCCAGCGCGTGGATCACAAGATCGTGCGCCCCCGGATCAAGCGCCAGCTCGTCGGCATCGGGCACGATCTTCGCGCCGGGCAGGCGATCCTGCCAGACCTGCGGAAAACCCGTCACCACGGCCGGCGATGTAAACCGTCTGTTAACCTCGTTCAGTCTCTCATCGACCTCGGCTGCGGCGTCCTCGTGCAGAAACAGCGCCGGGGCGCGCAGGGCGCGGGCGCGGTGACGAAGCAGGGCGGTGCGGTCGGTAAGGATGGGGGTCATGGCGGCTCCGGTCCCGCAGGTAAGAGGGTCCAGATGCGATTGCAAGCCGCGCTCCACCTGCTTTATCCGCCGCAGTGCCTGTTGTGCGACACACTGGTGACATCGGATTTCGGGCTGTGCGGACCGTGCTGGCGCGACACGCCGTTTATCGCCGGGCTGGTCTGCGACCTGTGCGGCACGCCGCTGCCCGGCGAGGATCCGGGCCACCCGATCCATTGCGACGATTGCCTGACGCTGACGCGGCCGTGGGACCATGGCCGCGCGGCGATGCTTTACAAGGACAACGGGCGCAAGATCGTGCTGGCGCTGAAACATGGCGACCGGCTGGATCTGGCCCGTCCGGCGGCGGGCTGGATGCTGAAGACCCTGCACCCGATCCTGACGCCAGACACGCTGGCGGTGCCGGTTCCGCTGCACTGGCTGCGGCTTCTGACGCGGCGCTACAACCAGTCGGCGCTTCTGGCGCGCGAACTGGCGCGGCAGGCGGGGATCGATCACTGCCCCGATGCGCTGGTGCGCCCGCGCAACACCCACACGCAGGACGGCCGCAGCCGCGAGGGCCGGTTTGACAACATGACCGGCGCGATCCTGCCGCACCCGTCGCGCGGGCAGCGGATGCGCGGGCGCCATGTGCTGCTGGTGGATGATGTGCTGACCTCGGGTGCGACGCTGGCCGCGGCAACCGAGGCCTGCCTGACGGCGGGTGCCATCGGCGTTTCCGTGGCCGTGCTGGCGCGCGTTGCGAAGGACGTCTAAATCCCTATAGTCACCCCGGACTGGAAGGGACTGCGATGAAATCGGTCGAGATCTACACCACGCCGACCTGCGGCTACTGTCACGCGGCCAAGGCGCTTTTGTCGCGCAAGGGTGTGCCGTTCAAGGAAATCGATGTCAGTCTGGACCCGTCGGTTCGGGCCGCGATGACCCAGCGTGCGCAGGGCCGCCGCACAGTGCCGCAGATCTTCATCGGTGGCCGGCATGTCGGCGGCTGCGACGATCTTCATGCGCTGGACGGGGCAGGAAAGCTTGACCCGATGCTGGCAGACTAGGGCGATGCGCGCGGCCCTTGTGCAGCTTTCGGTGACCGACGATCCGGTGGCGAACCTGCCGGTGACGCTGGCCCATATCCGTGCCGCCGCCGCCGCGGGGGCGGGGTTCGTGCTGACGCCGGAATGCACAAGCTGTCTGTCGTCCAGCCGGCCCCATCAGCGCGCGATCTTCCGCCCCGAGGATGAGGATCAGACCCTTGCCGCCCTGCGGGCCGAGGCCGCACAGGCCGGGATCTGGCTTCTGATCGGCTCGCTTGGGGTTTTGACCGATGACGCGGACGGCCGGTTCGCCAACCGCAGCTTCCTGATCGCACCCGATGGCGCCATCGCCGCGCGCTATGACAAGATCCACATGTTCGACGTGAACGTGTCCGAAACCGAGGTCTATCGCGAATCCGCTGCCTATCGTCCCGGCGTGCGGGCCGTTCTGGCCGCGACACCCTTCGCGCGGATCGGCATGACGGTCTGCTATGATCTGCGGTTTCCGCATCTTTATCGCCGGCTTGCGCAGGCGGGGGCGCAGATCCTGACGGTTCCGGCCGCCTTCAACCATGTGACCGGCGCCGCCCATTGGGAAACCCTGCTGCGCGCCCGCGCGATCGAGACGGGCTGTTTCGTCCTTGCCCCCGCGCAGACCGGCTTTCACCCCGAAGCGCATGGGCCCGGCCGGCGGACCCATGGCCACAGCCTTGCGATTGCGCCATGGGGCGAGGTTCTGGCCGATGCCGGAACCGCGCCGGGGGTGACGCTGGTCGATCTGGATCTGGCGCAGGTGGCGGTGGCGCGGCACCGTGTGCCGTCGCTGGGCCATGACCGCAGCTTTGAAGGCCCCTGATGTCAGAGCAACGGACCGAGGAACTGGCCGTCGCCCTGTTCGGAGAGCTGTTCATGGCCGATCAGCTTGCCCGCAACCGGCTGTCGAAAGTGCTTCCCAAGGGGATGGAGCTGTCGCATTTCGGCGTGCTGAACCATCTTGCCCGTGCCGCAGAGGAACGCACCCCGGCGCAGTTGGCCCGCGCCTTCCATGTCACGCGCGGCGCGATGACCAACACGCTGGCCAAGCTGGAATGGGCGGGCCATGTCCATATCCGCCCCGACTGGGACGACGCCCGGCGCAAGTTCGTTTCGATCAGCCCTTCGGGGCGCAAGGCGCGCGATGCCGCTGTCGAGGCGATCGCGCCGCTGATTGCGGATGTCGTCGCCTCGCTCGGGGCCGAGCGGGTCCGTGCGGTCCTGCCGGTGCTGCGCGAGATGCGCACCCGCTTCGAGGAAGAGGAATGACGGGCACGCCGTCCGGGGCGCTGCCGTGACCGGCGCCCGCGGGATCTGGCGGGCGCGCTGGCGGTTTCTTGTCCGGCTGTTCGACCGGATCGATTCGGCCGATCTGAACCTTGCCGCGGCCGGTATCGCCTTTTACGGCTTCCTTGCGATCTTTCCTGCGGTGGCCTCCGTCATCTCGATCTGGGGCTGGGCGTCCGATCCGGGGGTGATCCGGCAGCAGATCGAGCTGGCACAGGATTATCTGCCGGCGCAGGCCTATGGGCTGATCCGTGATCAGATCGACTGGCTGCTGGCCGCGAACAGCCGCCACCTTGGCTGGGCCAGCGTCTTTTCCACACTTGTCGCGCTGTGGTCGTTTCGCACCGGGGTGGCGGCGCTGATCCGCGGGCTGAACGCGACGCATCGGCTGCCGAACCGGACCGGGCCGTGGCATATCGTGCGCGCCATCGTGTTGACCCTGACGCTGGTCGGGGTGGCGCTGGCGGCGATGCTCTTGTCGGTGGTGGCGCCGCTTGTGCTGACCTTCCTGCCGCTGGGTGGCTTTACCCAGCAGGTGCTGGAACTGGCGAATGCCGGGGTCGGGCTTCTGGTCGTGGTGTTCGGCGTGGCGCTGGTCTATCGGCTGGGGCCGAACCGGCCCGCGGGGGTGCCGCGGCCCGTCGTGTCATGGGGCCTTGTGGTGGCGGTGGCGCTGTGGGCGGCGGCCTCGCGGGCGTTCGTGATCTATCTGGCCAATTTCGGCAGCTACAACGAGGTCTATGGCTCGATCGGGGCGGTGGTGGCGCTGCTGGTCTGGCTTTACCTCAGTGCCTTTGCCGTGCTTCTGGGGGCCGCCATCGATGCGGTTCGGGCCGCGCCTCAGTAATCGCGTTCGATGAAGATCCCGAGGCTGGTGTTGCCGCTGCTGCCAGCACTGCCGCGCAGCGTGACGCCGGGGCGCACATCCAGATTCAGGTTGATCCGGCTTTGGCCCTGCTGGTCCACCTCGACCTGGGTATAGACATTGTCCGAGACATATTTCCCTGCCCGGACCGATGCGCTGCCCTCGGCATCGGTCGCCACATCCAGATCGTCCAGCCCGAAGCCCTGCCGCAGCCGGCCGATCACGCCTTCGCCGCCGCGCCCGGCCAGCGTCGCCACCGCGCCGGCCAGCTGGGCCGCCTGAAGCGGGCTGATCGTGTCAAGGCCGCGCCCGAACAGCAGCCGTGACAGCACCTCTTCCTGCGGCAGATCCGGCACCGAGGTGAAGGAAACTTCGGGCTCGTTCGCGCGGCCCTGAAGCCGGACCGAGGCGGTGATCCCGTCATTCTCGGTCGAGGCGAGGACGCGGACATACGGCACGAAATCGCCTTCAAGTTGCAGTTGCGCCTCGTTCAGGGTCAGCCGCTTGCCAAGGATGTCCAGCCGGCCCCGGATCAGGTTGAAGGCGCCGCTGGGCACGACATTGGCCGTGGTGCCGGCAAGGCGCAGCTCGCCGCCCAACTCGGCATCAAGGCCGCGGCCGCGGATGAAGATCCGGTCGGGGGCGCTGATGACCAGATCCAGCGGGAAGGGCCGCCGCGGGCCACCGCTGCGGGCCCCGCCCTCGCCGGGGATCATCCGCGCCCGGGCGCGGGTGGTGTGGACGGGCGCAGGTTCGTTCAGATGGCGCAGACCGTCCAGCCCCGAGGCGCCGCCGAAGCCGGTCGAGGGGATGCGGATCTCGGTCTCGTCCAGTGCGATGCGGCCGGCGATCCTTGCGCCGCCGGTCAAGGGCCCCGTCACCGTCACCCGCCCGTCGGCGGTGGTGCGGTAAAGTTCGGGGTCACGCAGCACGGCGCGGGTGATGTCGATGGCAAGATCGGCGGAAAGCGGCGGGGCAAGGCCGACCGACCCCGCCACCGCGATGCGGCCGCCGTTTGCGGGCCGGCCCGACACATCCACCTGCACCCGTCCGTCTGACAGCGTGCCGGCACCTTCCAGTGCCTCGACCGCCAGCCCGAAGCCGGGATCGGCCAGCCGCCCGTTCACCAGCGTCACCCGCCCCGACAGCGCCCCCAGCGAAGGCCGCCCGTTCAGCCGCAGATCGAACCGAACCGGCCCCGAGATCGTGCGCGGCTGGATGAACGGCCCGGCAAGGGCCGCCTGCGCGCTGCCCGTCGCGGCGATGTTGACGCTGGAAAAGTTCGGCGCCGCGGCCCCCTTGGCGCGCAGATCGATCCCGCCCGGCCCCTGGGCGCGCAGGTCGATCCGGTAGCCTTCCGGCCCCGGCAAGGCGGTGCCGGTCACGGTCAGCGGGCCGGGGAACTGGGGCGCCACCAGTGCAAGGTTGCCCAGCCGCGCGTCCAGGGCAAAGCCGCGCCCGGCGCCGCCCTCGGTGCCGCGGGCGTTCAGCGACAGCTGCGGGTTGCGCAGCACGGCGCTTTCGATCCCGATCCGGCCGCGGTCAAGGCGCACCGTCGCGGTCAGTCGCGTCTCGCCGGCAAGCAGCCGGTCGGCCTGTGCCTGCCCGACCCGCAGGCCGCGCCCGACCGCCTCGGCGGTCACGCGCGCATTGTCGGCGGTGCCGAGCAGCGTCGCCCGCGCCGTCAGCGCGCCGCCAAAGCCCGGGCCCATATCGGAAAGGTCGGTGAATGCGAGATCCGCCGTCAGCTCGCTGCCCGCGGTCGCCACCATCCCCGAGGCGGTCGCGCTCAGCCGGCGTGCCGTCACCGTCAGATCGCGCAGCCGCGTTCCCCCGGTGTCGCGCAGAACCGAAAACGTCACGCGCGAGTCGCCGGTCAGCAGGTTGTCCACCTCGGCCTGCCCGATGGCGAGATCGGTGCCGTTGATCGTTCCCGTGGCGTCGAACGCCCCCCCCAGCAGCGCCACCGAGCCTGCGATTTCCGCGTTTCCGCGGCCTTGCAGCGGTCGCCCGGCAAGGCCCGCAAAGCGCGACAGATCCTGAAACCGCACCGCGCCGGTGCCGCTGGCGGCAAAGCCGCTGGACAGCCCCGAAAGCGACAGCGCCGAGGTCAGGCCATAGTCCTGCCCGTCCAGTGTCACCTCGGGCAGTGTCAGCCCGTCGCTTGCCTGTGACCAGACAAAGCGTGCCCGCCCGCCGATCTCGGGGCCAAGCGCCGCGGCCAGCGCGGCATCCGCGGGCCGCAGACCCTGCGCGGCATAGCTTAGCGCGCCGTCAACCGTCGCCGCTCCCGCATTGCGCGCGATGCGGCCGGCACCGTCAAGCACCAGATGGGCTGCGGAAAATTCCGGCCGGTTCAGGTCTGACAGCTCGGCGCTGGCGGTCCAGCGGTCACCTGTGGTCGCATCATAGCGGATGGTCAGCCCGGCGCGGCCGACCCGTGTCGGCGGGCCCGACAGCGGCAGCAGCACCGGCTGGCCATCGGCGGCCGCCAGCGTGCCTTGCAGCGCGATCCGTTCCGGCAGGCCATCGGCGGCCAGTGTCAGGCTGCCGTCCAGCCGCAGGGCCTGCGTGGTCAGCAGCAGCCGGTTCAGACTTAACCGGCCATCGGTCGCGCGGGTGCCGGCCACATCCAGCCGCACATCCGGGCCGAAGAAATCGGCATAGGCCGGCAGGAACAGCGGCATCACATTGCCGCCGACGCGGGCGGTGAAGTCCCGTCCGCTGGCGCCATCGCCCTGCACCGTCACGCGGCCGGCCAGCCGATCCTGTCCGTCGGTGGCCAGCCGGATGTCGGCGGCATAGTCGGTGACGGGGCCGGTGCCCTTGACCGTCAGATCAAGGGGCGGCGTGCCCGGCAGATCCAGAAGGCGCGTGACGATGCCGCCCTGTGCCTCGGTCAGGTCAAGATCAAGCGCCAGAATCCGGCTTTGGTTCGAATAGCTTGCCGCCAGCGTGATCCGGCCCTTCGTGTCATCGGTGCGCGTGGCCAGAAGCTGCGCCTGCCCCTTGCCGCCGGCCAATGTGCCCGCCGCCTCAACCGAGGCGACGACCGGGGTTCCGATCACCGCCTGACCCAGAACCAGCCGCGGCGCGGCCACCCGGCCGATCTCGACCGAGACCGGCAGGTCCGGCAACGCAAACTCGGCCGCTTCGGGCGAAGGCGCGGCCGGGGTCTCGCCCTGCGGCAGACGATCCAGCACGATCTCGGCCGCGGTCAGTTCGCTCACCGACAACTGCCCGCGCAGCAGGGCAGAGCGGCTCCAGTCCAGCACGACCTGATTTAGGGTCAGCCAGATCCCTCGGTCATCCGCGATGGTCAGTCGCGCGATGGTGGCGCGCGACGACAAGGCCCCCGCGAAGCCTTCGATCCGCACCTCGCGCCCGGCCGAGGACAGCGTGTCCTCAAGCAGGCCCTGAAGAAAGCCGCGGTCCTCGGCCTCGGACTGGGCGAAGGCCGCGACGGGCAGAAAAAGCCAGAGCAGGAAAAGGATGATCCGCATCAGAACGCCTGCCCGATCCCGACATAAATCTGCACCCCGTCGCCGGTGTCGCCGCCGACGGGACTGGCCACATCCAGCCGGATCGGCCCGAAGCCGGTGTCATAGCGCAGGCCCAGCCCGGCGCCGGCATGCCAGTCGTCGCCGGCCGAAGACACGCCCTCGGCCGAAACCCAGCCGGCATCGACAAAGGCCACCAGACCGACCCGGCGTGTGATCGTGCCGCGCAGTTCGGCCGACAGCGCGGCAAAACGGGTGCCGCCGATCTTGTAATCGGGGTTCAGATCGTCGGGGCGCACCCCCAGCGACTGATAGGGCTGGCCGCGAACCGTGCCACCCCCGCCGGAATAGAACAGATATTCCCGCGGCGTGGCCAGCAGATCCGCCCCCAGCACCGCGCCCGCCTGCACCCGGCCGGCCAGCACCACGGGATGTTTCTCGCTGCCGATGGTGTGGAAGGCCCGCCCGTCCAGCGTCACCTGCCCGCCCGAATCGGTGTCCTGCATCCCCACGAACGGCGTGGCGCCCGCGGCAAGATAGGCGCCCCTGGTCGCGTTCAGATCGTTGTCGCGCGTGTTCCAGACCAGCGACAGCGGCATCGAGGCATAGCGGTAGATCGTGGCGCCATTTTCGTCCTCGACGTCGGACCATGCATAGCCCAGCCCAAGGCTGCCGGTCAGATGCGGGGTGAACCAGCGCGACAGCGTGGCCGTGACCGAGGCGGTGTCGGCCAGATAATCCTCTTCGTCCAGCCGTTCGATCTGGGCCCCGAAGGACAGGGTGGTGTCGGCGTCGATGGTGGCCGGGCGGTCCAGCGTCACGCCCAGCCGGTAATCCACGCCGCTGTCGGCCGCGCCGATATTGGCGATCTGGCCGCCCAGGGTCAGCCGCTCGCCGCCGCCCAGAAGGTTGCGGTGAATCCACTGCCCGCTGACCGTGGCGCCTTCAAGGCTGGAGATTTCGGCCCCGAAACTGTAGCGGCGCGGCAGTTCCTCGACCACGGTGGCGGTGATCCCCAGCAGGTCGGGCGGCGTGATCGCCCCGTCCTCGGTCACCGAGACCGAGCGGAAGATGCCGGTGCGGCGCAGACGCTCGGCGCTGCGATCAAGGCTGTCGGGGTCGAAGACCTCGCCCGTGGGCAGGCCCGCGATCTTGCGGATGCGCCGCGCGCTCATCCGGTCCTCGCCCTTGATGCGCAGATCGCCAAAGCGCAACCGCGGGCCCGGCCCCATGCGGATGTCGGCGTCAAGGATGCGGCGGGCGTGATCGGCCGTCACAACCTGTTCGGCCACATCCACCTTGGCATGACCCACCGCGCGCCAGCCCTTGGCGGCGGCGCGGGCGGCATCCTGCACCAGACCGCTTTGGGCAAGTTGTCCGCGGCGAAAGTCCTCGGGCAGGTCGGTTTCCGGGGCAAGTGGCGCGACCCGCGCCCGGCCGAAGTGGAAGGGCGGGCCGACCTGCACCCGGACCTCGATCCGGCGGATCGTGTCGGGTGCATCCAGTGGTGCAATCAGGGCAGCCTCGCGTCCGTCGATCAGCACGTTCACCACCGGCGAATAGTGGCCCAGACCGTAAAGCGCCATGACAAGCCGGCCGTATTCGGCCCGCGCGGCGCCGAACAGATCCTGCGCCTGTTCGTCCTTGCCGGCCCGGGCCGCCATCAGCGCCGAGGCGCCGCGGATCGTCTGTTCGACTTCGGCGTTACCGCCGGTTACGCGAAACTCCAGCTGTTCCAGTGCGCTGGCATGCGGGGTTGCCGCCGTGGTGGCAAGTGCAAAGGCGACAAGGGCCGCGAACGACCTGAAAGCTGGACCTGACACGCATCCTCCTTACGAGTGCGGATTGCCGAAACTATTGCAGGTTGCACGATATGCGGCAATCCGCGATCTGCCGGGCAGAGCGGTGTCGCGCCGGGCAGGGGGCCGGTCTGTCCGTGATCGTCTGGCCATCCATGGGGGCAAAGCCGCACGGGGCGCTTGTGGGATGCGAGCAGGTAGGCGATGTCAGCAGGGATGAGATTCTCGGGATGATTATCCGGGAACGGAAAAGGGCGGGGGGACACGGAATGTATATTGGTCTCGATCTGGGGACGTCGGGCCTGAAGGGTGTGTTGATCGATGACGATCAGCGCGTGCTGGCCGAGGCCACGGCGCCGTTGACGGTCAGCCGACCGCACGAGGGCTGGTCGGAACAATCGCCCGCCGACTGGATCGCCGCCGCCGAGGCGGTGATGGATCAACTGGGCGCGCGGGGTCTGGCCGAGGTGCGCGGCATCGGCCTTTCGGGCCAGATGCATGGCGCGACGCTGCTGGATGCCGCGGACGACGTGCTGCGGCCCTGCATCCTGTGGAACGACACCCGCAGCCATCTTGAGGCGGCAGAGCTGGACGCCGATCCGCGCTTTCGCGCCATCACCGGCAATATCGTCTTTCCGGGCTTTACCGCGCCAAAGCTGGTGTGGGTTGCACGGCACGAACCCGCGCTGCGCGACCGCGTGGCCAAGGTGCTGCTGCCCAAGGATTACCTGCGCCTGTGGCTGACCGGCGAGCATGTGGCCGAGATGTCGGATGCCGCGGGAACAAGCTGGCTGGATACCGGGGCGCGCGACTGGTCGGACGATCTGCTGGTCGCCACCGGGCTGTCGCGGTCCGAGATGCCGCGGCTGGTCGAAGGGTCGGCGGTGTCGGGGCAGTTGCGTCCGGCGCTGGCTGCGCGCTGGGGGTTGCCCGGCGGGGTGGTGGTCGCGGGCGGCGGCGGCGACAATGCGGCCTCGGCCGTGGGTGTGGGCGTGGTCCGCGCGGGCGAGGCTTTCGTCAGCCTCGGCACCTCGGGGGTGCTGTTTGCCGCGAACGACGGCTATCAGCCGGCGCCGGAAACCGCGGTGCATACCTTCTGCCATGCGCTGCCGGGGGCGTGGCACCAGATGGGGGTGATCCTGGCCGCGACCGATGCGCTGAACTGGTATGCGCGGCTGGTGGGGCAGGGGGCCTCGGCGCTGACGGCGGAACTGGGCGCGCTTCAGGCGCCGGGCAAGGCGCTGTTCCTGCCCTGTCTGGGCGGCGAGCGGACGCCGCTGAACGATGCCGCGATCCGGGGTGCCTTTACCGGGCTGGAGCATGCGACCGACCGCGCCGCGGGCACCCGCGCGGTGCTGGAAGGCGTGACCTTCGCGATCCGTGACTGCCGCGATGCACTGGCCGCCACGGGAACGCGGCTGGAAAACCTGATCGCGGTGGGGGGCGGGTCGCGCTCGGACTATTGGCTTCAGGCGATTGCCACGGCGCTTGATCTGCCGGTGCAACTGCCGGCCGCGGGCGATTTCGGCGGGGCCTTCGGGGCCGCGCGGCTGGCGCTGATGGCGGCCACCGGGGCCGGGGCCGAGATTGCGACGCTTCCCCCCGTCGCCCGCACCATCCCGCCGCAGCGCGCCCTGACCGCCGCCTTCGACGAGGCCCACGCCCGCTATCGCGCCGCGCAATCCGCCATCCGGGGTCTTGCCTGACCAACACCCGGACGCACATCCTTTCCCGGGCCTCGCTTGCCGGCCCGGGTGCCTGACGCCCTGCACCCCCGCCACGGACCGTCTTGAGGGACCATGCCATGACGACCTATCACCCCGCCGCCGACCGCTATCAGCGCATGATCTATCGCCGCTGCGGCCGGTCGGGATTGCAACTGCCGGCGATCTCTTTGGGGCTTTGGCACAATTTCGGCCATGATACGCCGCATGCCACCAAGCGCGCGATCTGCCGCACCGCCTTTGACCACGGCATCACCCATTTCGATCTGGCGAACAACTACGGCCCGCCACCCGGCAGCGCCGAACAAGCGTTCGGCGAGATTCTGAGAACCGATTTCAAGGGCTATCGGGATGAGCTGATCATTTCGTCGAAGGCGGGCTATCCGATGTGGTCCGGGCCCTATGGCGAGTGGGGCAGCCGCAAATACCTGCTGGCCTCGTGCGATCAGTCGCTGAAGCGGATGGGGCTGGATTACGTCGACATCTTCTATTCGCACCGCTTCGATCCCGAAACGCCGCTGGAAGAAACCATGCAGGCACTGGATCAGATCGTGCGTTCTGGCCGCGCGCTTTATGTCGGGATCTCCAGCTATAATTCCCGCCGCACGCGCGAGGCGGCGGCGATCCTGAAGGATCTGGGCACGCCCTGCCTGATCCATCAGCCCAGCTACAACATCCTGAACCGCTGGGTCGAGCATGACGGGCTGAAAGAGACCCTGGCCCAGCTTGGCATCGGCTCGATCGCGTTCACGCCGCTGGCGCAGGGCATCCTGACGCGAAAGTATCTTGCCGGTGTGCCCGAAGGCAGCCGCGCCGCGCAGGGCAAAAGCCTTGACCCGGCGACGATCACCCCCCGCGCGCTGCAATCGGTTCGGGCGCTGGACGCATTGGCGGCCCGGCGCGGACAGACGCTGGCGCAGATGGCGATCGCCTGGGTGCTGCGCGACGGCGCGATCACCACGGCCCTGATCGGCGCCTCGCGCCCGGAACAGGTGGTGGATTGCTGCGGCGCCATTGGCAACCTGGACTTCACCCCCGAGGAACTGGCCGAGATCGACCGGATTTCCGCCGAGGAAGACATCAACCTGTGGGCGCGCTCGTCCGAAGCCGAATAGGCCCGCAGGCCCCGGCGTCCCCCGGCCGGGTGACGCAGGGACGCGGTCAGATGCGGCGCAGGCTGGCGGTGACGTAGTTCACCGACAGGTCGCGGGCCGACAGGCTCCAGCTCCAGCTGATCGGGTTGAACACCATGCCCTTGCGGTCCACCGGATCAAGGCCGGCCTTGCGGATCAGGTCGTAAAGTTCTTCCGGGGTGATGAACTTCGCCCAGTCATGGGTGCCCTTGGGCAGCCAGCGCATGATCCATTCGGCGCCGACGATGGCCATGGCGAAGCTTTTCGGATTGCGGTTCAGGGTCGAGCAGACCATCAGCCCGCCCGGCTTCAGCAGATCGTGGCAGGCGGTCAGATAGGCCAGCGGATCGGCCACATGTTCCACCACTTCCATGTTCAGCACCACGTCGAACCGCTCGCCCGCGGCGGCCAGCGCCTCGGCGGTGGTGTTGCGGTAGTCGATGGTCAGGCCCGATTGTTCGGCGTGAAGCCGTGCCACCGGAATGTTGCGGGGCGCTGCATCCGCGCCGACCACATCCGCCCCGAGTCGCGCCATCGGTTCCGACAGCAACCCCCCACCGCAGCCGATATCCAGAAGCCGCAGGCCGGCGAAGGGCCGGGGCTGCGACAGATCGCGACCGAACTCGGCCGCAATCTGCTGGGTGATGTAATCCAGCCGGCAGGGGTTCATCTCGTGCAGGGGCTTGAATTTGCCGTGGGGGTTCCACCATTCCGCGGCCATGGCCTCGAACTTGGCGACTTCGGCCGGGTCGATCGTGGTGGTGGTCTCCATGGCAAACTCCTTGCGGTATTCCTGGTAGCGGATCGGGCTGGCGGGGTTATATAGGACGTCATGGATCAAAGGTCAGGCCAAAAGCGCGCAGTCGAATACCTTTACCCGTCGATCGACCCGTTCGATCAGCGGGTGATCGACATGGGCGACGGCCACCGCATCTATGTCGAGCAATGCGGCAACCCCGACGGCCAGCCGGTTCTGGTGCTGCATGGCGGGCCGGGCGGCGGGTGCAGCCCGTCGATGCGGCGCTATTTCGACCCCGAACGCTATCGTGTGGTGCTGTTCGATCAGCGCGGTTGCGGCCGGTCGCGGCCCCATGCCTCGGTCGAGGCGAACACGACATGGCATCTGGTGGCGGATATCGAGGCGATCCGGCACAAGCTGGGCATCGACCGCTGGGCCTGTTTCGGCGGCAGCTGGGGGGCGACGCTGGCGCTGATCTATGCCATCAGCCACCCGGATCGCGTGACGCATCTGGTGCTGCGCGGCGTGTTCCTGATGATGCAGTCGGAACTTGACTGGTTCTATGGCGGCGGCGCGGCGGCGTTCTTTCCCGATCTCTGGGCGAAGTTCGTGGCCCCGGTGCCGCAGGTCGAACGGGCCGACCTGATCTCGGCCTATCACCGGCGGCTGTTCTCGGGCAACCTGATGGAGGAAAGCCGCTTCGGCCGTGCCTGGGCGAACTGGGAAAACGCGCTTGCCTCGGTCACACAGGACGGGCCGGTGGGGGAAAGCCCGTCGGAATATGCCCGGGCCTTCGCGCGGCTGGAAAACCATTATTTCTGCCATGGCGGTTTTCTGGAAAGCGACGGCTGGATCCTGTCGAACCGCCACCGGATCGAACATATCCCGGCCGTGATCGTGCAGGGTCGCTATGACATGATCTGCCCGCCGGTTTCGGCCTGGCGGCTGGCCGACGGCTGGGACAAGGCCGAATTGCGGCTGGTTCCGCTGTCGGGTCATGCACTGTCCGAGCCGGGCATCAGCGCCGAACTGGTGCGGGTCATGGACGACCTTTCGCGCTAGGTTCGGCGCCCGGCGACCCAGCTTCGAATTTGACACGATTTTCACGCTTGCGTGACGCTTGCAGGCCCCAAAACCCCCTCCTATATACGCCCGGTAGCCGGAAGGGGCGCCACCCCGGACGGCCTGAAATCGGGATCGGGGATCGGACGCCGAAAGTCGGGCCTGCCCCCCACATCATCGCCGCAAGAGAGGTGCATACATGGCCAAAGTCATCGGGATCGACCTCGGGACGACGAACTCGTGCGTTGCCATCATGGATGGCGCGCAGCCCCGCGTGATCGAGAACTCGGAAGGGGCGCGCACGACGCCCTCGATCGTCGGTTTCACCGACAACGAACGCCTCGTGGGCCAGCCGGCCAAACGTCAGGCGGTCACCAACCCGTCGAACACCGTTTTCGCTGTCAAACGTCTGATCGGCCGCCGCGTCGGCGATGCCGAGGTCGAGAAGGACAAGAAGCTTGTCCCCTATTCGATCGTGAACGGCGGCAACGGCGATGCCTGGGTTGAGGTCCGCGGCGAGAAATACTCGCCCAGCCAGATTTCCGCCTTCATCCTGCAAAAGATGAAGGAAACCGCCGAAGCCTATCTGGGCGAGACGGTCACGCAGGCCGTCATCACCGTGCCCGCGTATTTCAACGACGCCCAGCGTCAGGCCACCAAGGACGCCGGCAAGATTGCCGGCCTTGAAGTGCTGCGCATCATCAACGAGCCGACCGCCGCCGCGCTGGCCTATGGTCTGGACAAGAAGGAAACCCGCACCATCGCGGTCTATGACCTTGGCGGCGGCACCTTCGACATCACCATTCTGGAAATCGACGACGGCCTGTTCGAGGTGAAATCGACCAACGGGGACACGTTCCTTGGCGGCGAAGACTTCGACATGCGGATCGTCAACTACCTGGCCGACGAGTTCAAGAAAGAGCATGGCGTCGACCTGACGCTCGACAAGATGGCGCTTCAGCGGCTGAAGGAAGCGGCGGAAAAGGCCAAGATCGAACTGTCGTCCAGCCAGCAGACCGAAATCAACCAGCCCTTCATCAGCATGGACCGCAACACCGGCCAGCCGCTGCACATGGTGATGAAGCTGACCCGCGCCAAGCTGGAAAGCCTGGTCGGCGACCTGATCAAGAAGTCGATGAAACCCTGCGAAGCCGCGCTGAAGGATGCCGGTGTCTCCAAGGCCGACATCGACGAGGTGGTTCTGGTCGGCGGCATGACCCGGATGCCGAAAGTGGTCGAGGAAGTGACCAAGTTCTTCGGCAAGGAACCCCACAAGGGCGTGAACCCCGATGAGGTCGTGGCGCTGGGCGCCGCCATTCAGGCCGGCGTTCTGCAAGGCGACGTGAAGGACGTGGTTCTGCTGGACGTGACCCCGCTTTCGCTGGGGATCGAGACGCTGGGCGGCGTGTTCACCCGGCTGATCGACCGCAACACCACGATCCCGACCAAGAAAAGCCAGGTGTTCTCGACCGCCGAAGACAACCAGAACGCGGTGACGATCCGGGTGTTCCAGGGCGAGCGCGAAATGGCGGCCGACAACAAGATGCTCGGCCAGTTCAACCTTGAAGACATCCCGCCGGCCCCGCGCGGCATGCCGCAGATCGAGGTGACGTTCGACATCGACGCCAACGGCATCGTGTCGGTCAGCGCCAAGGACAAGGGCACCGGCAAGTCGCAGAACATCACCATTCAGGCGTCGGGCGGTCTGTCCGACGACGATATCGAAAAGATGGTGAGGGACGCCGAAGCCAACGCCGAAGCCGACAAGAAGCGCCGCGAGCTGGTGGAAACCAAGAACCAGGCCGAAAGCCTGCTGCATTCGACGAAAAAATCCATCGAAGAGCATGGCGACAAGGTCGATCCTTCGACGGTCGAGGCGATCGAGCTTGCGATGGGCGCGCTGGAAGAAAGCCTCAAGTCCGAGGATGCCGGCAAGATCAAGGGCGGCATCCAGAACCTGACCGAAGCCGCGATGCGGCTGGGCGAGGCGATCTACAAGGCCAGCCAGTCCGAAGCCGGCGCCGCGCCGGACGAGGACGGTCCGCGGTCGGTCGATGATGATATCGTCGATGCCGACTTCGAGGATCTCGGCGAAAACAAGCGGAAGTAAGGCCGCAGCGGAACGGGGTGGGGGCGGTCTCGAAAGGGCCGCCCCACTCACGTTGCCCAAGGGGATGTGCCAATGGCAAAACGCGATTACTATGAGGTTCTGGGCGTGTCCCGCGGCGCCTCGGCGGACGAGTTGAAAAAGGCTTACCGCACGAAGGCCAAGGAACTGCACCCCGACCGGAACGCGGACAATCCTCAGGCCGAGGCCCAGTTCAAGGAAGTGAACGAGGCCTATGACGTCCTGCGCGATGCCGACAAGAAGGCGGCCTATGACCGTTACGGTCACGCAGCCTTCGAAGGCGGCATGGGCGGTGGCGGCGGTGGCGCGCGGCATGGCTATGGCCAGCAGGCCGATTTCGCCTCGGCCTTTTCCGACGTGTTCGAGGACCTGTTCGGCGATTTCATGGGGGGCCGCGGGGGCGGTGGCCGCGCGCGGGCGCAGCGTGGGTCGGACCTGCGCTACAACCTGCGGGTGACGCTGGAAGAAGCCTTCAAGGGGGTCCAGAAAACCATCAACGTGCCGGCCTCGATCGCCTGCGATGCCTGCAAGGGCACCGGCGCCGAGGGCGGGGCGGAACCCGTGACCTGCCCGACCTGTTCGGGCATGGGCAAGGTCCGCGCGCAGCAAGGATTTTTCACGGTCGAGCGCACTTGCCCGACCTGCAACGGCGCCGGCCAGATCGTAAAGAACCCGTGCAAATCCTGCCACGGCGCCGGCCGGGTCGAAAAGGAACGCTCGCTGTCGGTCAACATTCCCGCGGGGGTGGAAACCGGCACCCGTATCCGTCTTGCCGGCGAGGGCGAGGCCGGGATGCGCGGTGGGCCGGCGGGCGACCTTTACATCTTCATCGAGGTGCGCGAGCACGCGATCTTCCAGCGCGACGGGATGCATCTGTTCTGCCGGGTGCCTGTCTCGATCACCGCGGCGGCGCTGGGCGGCGAGGTCGAAGTGCCGACCATCGACGGTGGGTCAAGCCGGGTGAAGATCCCGGCTGGCAGCCAGACCGGCAAGCAGATGCGGCTGCGCAGCAAGGGGATGCCGGCGCTGCGGGGCGGCGGTGTTGGCGACATGCTGATCGAACTGGCGGTCGAGACCCCGGTAAACCTAACCACCCGCCAGAAGGAACTTCTGCGCGAGTTCGAGAAACTCTCCGAGGACAACAACCCCGAGGGCAAAAGTTTCTTCTCGAAGGTCAAGGGGTTCTGGGACGGCATGACCGGCTGACGCCTGGTTTCCATGCGATTTCCGGCCGCGCCGTCTGGATGGTGCCGGCCCGGTTTACGGCCGCGCCTCTGGTGCGGCCGTTTTGTTAACCAGACATCAACCATGCGCCGGGCAGTCTTGCGGGATGTGCCCGACTCATGCCTTTCACGAAGCTGCGCTTCCGCTTTTCCCCGGCGACGAGGATGAGGCCATGCCCGTGCCGGTGGCGGGCCGTCTGCCGTCCTATATCGCCGACCATCGCAAACGCCTGCGCACCCGGTTCAGCGACGGCGGCGCGGCCGCCATGCCGGATTACGAACTGTTGGAACTGCTGCTGTTCCGCACCATCCCGCGGCAGGATGTCAAACCGCTGGCCCGCCGGCTGATCGACCGTTTCGGCGACCTGAACCGAGTGGTGACGGCCGCGCCCGCCCGGCTGATCGAGGTCGAGGGCGTGGGCGAGGCGGTGGTGCAGGATCTGAAGATCCTTGAGGCGGTGGCGCAGCGCATGGCGCGGGCGCGGGTGATGCACCAGCCGGTGCTGTCGTCCTGGGCGGCGCTGCTGGATTACTGCCACACCGCGATGGCGCACCGAGAGACGGAACAGTTCCGCATCCTGTTCCTTGACCGCAAGAACGTGCTGATTGCGGATGAGGAACAGGCCCGCGGCACCGTGGATCATGTTCCCGTCTACCCGCGAGAGGTGGTGAAACGGGCGCTGGAGTTGAACGCTTCGGCGTTGATTCTGGTTCATAATCACCCCTCGGGCGATCCCACCCCGTCCGAGGCCGACATGACCATGACCGCACTGGTGCAAGAGGCGGCGGCGACGCTTGGGATTACGCTGCACGACCATCTGGTGATCGGCAAGGGGCGCGAACTCAGCTTCAGGGCGCAAGGCTATCTGTGACGGGGCGCAGCCAAAGTTCGACCCGGCGGTTCATCCGCTGTCCGGCCATGGTGGTGTCGCAGGCGAGCGGCAGCGCCTCGCCAAAGCCCGCGATCAACGGGGCCGGTTGATCGGGCACCGCTTCGCGCAAGGCGGCCGCCACCTTCGCCGCGCGGCTTTGCGACAGCGCCAGATTTTCACTGGCCGGTCCACGCCCGTCGGAAAAGCCTACCAGCATCAGTTGCTGGCCGCGGAACCGGCCGATTTCGATCAGCTTGGCCAGCTCCATCAGATTGTCGCGGCTTTGCGGTTCCAGCTCGTCGGTGCCATCCTGAAACCGGAAGGTCAGCGACAGCCGGTCGGCGCCCGCCATCGCCGCGGTCAGCCGCTGCAATTCGGCCAGCGGAACCTCGGGGCCGGCGCCGCGGATGGCGTTCATCAGGCGCTGGCCGTCGGATGCCAGCGCCACGCGCCCCGGCAAACGGTCGACGAACCCCGCGGAGGCAACGGCCTGCTGCGCGGCGGCGGCGGGCAGAAACTCCAGAAACTCGCGCGCCACCAGTGGAAGCCGGCGCTGCGGCGTGACCAGAAACACCGGCAGCGCCAGCGGATAATCCTCGGCCTTGACCGCAAAGGCGGTGGGCGCCAGCGGAAAGCCGCAGCTGTCGGTCAGGGGCAGGATGCGCGCCGCGCCCCCGGCGGTCTGGCCGGTGATCGCCAGCGCATAGGGGTCGCGCGCCACTGCGGCGGCAAGGCTGGCAAGGTCGGGATGGGTGACGGCCGCGGCGATCGGGCGGCCCAGACGCGCCTCGAGCGCGGCTTGCAGGCTGATGTCGCGCGCCAGCGCATGCAGCACCAGCGGCATGTCCGGCCCGCCCAGTTCGGCCCAGTTCGCAATCTCGCCCGACAGCGCGCGGGCCAGATCGCGCGTGGCGATGCGCGGCAGCGGGTTGTCGGGGGCGACGATCGGCACCAGCGCGTCATGTGCCAGCAGCCGCGTCGTCATGCCGGGATCGGCATGGGCCGAGACGACCAGTTCCGCCGAACCATCCGCCAGCGCCGCCGCCGCCGTCGCCGGGGTGGCCGGGGTAAAGCTGACGTGGGCCACCGGGCGGCCCTTGGCGTCGCGCACCTCGGCGGCGAAGCCGCTTTCGCGCGGTTCGGTGGTCACGGCAAAGCCGCGCACCTTGGCGAAGGCGTGCAGCACGCGCGGCAGCAGATCGTTGCCGGCCTCGGTCGCGCCAAGGATGCGAATCTGGGCCAACGGCGCGGTCAGTTCGGGGCAGGCGGGGCCCTGGCAGGTGACGCCTGCGGAATCGACGGTCATCGGGCCGTATTTCGTGGCGATCCGGTAGAATTCGCCGTCAAAGCCCAGCAGCGTGCCATCCAGCGTGATCGCCCCGCTGCGCGAGGTCAGCGTGATGTCCTGCGCGGCTGCGGGGCCAAAAGACAGACCTGCGGCGACAACCGCCGCGCGCCACCAATTCGACCCCATGCCGTTCCCGCCGCCCCTATCCTGAGGCCGCCATGGTTAGCGTGCGTGGCAGATTCTTCAACACGATATAGTCGCCCACCGCGTCGCAACCCGGCATGGCAAGCGTCAGTTCCGCCACATGCGGGCGGCCGCCGACGCTTGTCAGCGTTTCGGCCAGCAATTCGTGGCCGCAGGTGCGATCCGTCACCGCGGCTTCCAGTTGGACCGCGACCGGCGCACCATCGGCAGGATAGGTATAGACCTCGGCCAGCATCGGCTGCGCCACCCCGGCATCGCCCAGAAGCGACAGAAAGCCCGCCGCATCGCCCGTCCGCCGCGGATCGACCGCCGAGACATGCCCCGGGTCGCCATGGCGGGCGCCGTTCGACAGGGCATGGACCTGAAAGGCATCCTCGCCGATCCATTGCACGCCAAACCGCCGCAGGGTTGCGATTTCGGGAACCGGCCGGGCTGCCGCGACCGTGGTGCCATCGCCGAACCGGACGGACACCGAACCCCCCGCGTCAAGTGCCGGAAGATGGGCCAGAAGATGCCCGGAATCCGACACGCGCCCGGTGACGGCAAGGCCCGCGTGGCGAAGGACCACCCGCTCGCCGGCGTGGCAGGCGGCGTGAAGGCTGACGGCAAGCACCGCCGCGGGCTCTGTCGCAAGATCGAGGGTTACGGTGCAGGCGGCTTGTGCGTTCAGCGGTGCCGGAACCGGCGCCTCGACGGGCAGGGTCAGGCGGGTAGGCTGGTCAAGCGGGGGCGTCTGGATGCGCAGCGCGGGCGCAGCGATTGCCGTCGCGGCGGTGGCTTCGATCCGCTCGGGCCGTTCCGCGGGGGCGTCGGCGCGCTGGGCGTAGCCCTCCATGTAGCGCCCCGCACCCAGCGCCAGGGCAAGTGTCACGCCAGCGGTTGCCAGTTTTCGCGCCAGTTCCATCGACTCGCCCCATCATGCTTAAGTCGTGCCAGAGCTATGCGGTAAAACCGACCAATCCGTGGCAGAACTTTGGAATGTAACCGGATCTCTTACGAGAGTGGCTTGCTCGGAATGGATAAAAACACCATTCTGCCATGATTTTGCCGGGAGTTGCGGCGGGCCTGGTCCATCCCGTCCGACAGGCGGGTGCAAAGCAAAAGGCCGGCCGAGGGGATCGGCCGGCCTTGATGCAGGGGCAAAGGGGGTCAGGCGCGCTTGGTCACCATGGCCACACCCAGCGTTTCCAGAACCTTGCGCTCGATGTCGGCGGCGTTCAGGCCGGCGACGGCATACATCGCCTCGGCGCTGTTCTGGTCGATGAAGATATCGGGCAGCACCATCGAACGGTAACGGATGCCGCGGTCGAACACGCCTTCCTCGGCCAGAAGCTGGGCGACATGGCTGCCGAAGCCGCCGATGGCGCCCTCTTCGATCGTGATCAGCGCCTCGTGATGGGCGGCCAGTTGCAGGATCAGGTCGCGGTCAAGCGGCTTGGCAAAGCGCGCGTCGGCCACGGTGGGCGAGATCCCGCGCTGGGCCAGCGCCTCGGCGGCCTGCTGCACTTCCTGAAGCCGCGTGCCGAAAGACAGCAGCGCCACGCGGCTGCCCTCGCGCATGATGCGGCCGCGGCCGATTTCCAGCGGCACGCCGCGCGCGGGCATGTCCAGCCCGATACCGTCACCGCGGGGATAGCGGAAGGCGATCGGGCCTTCGTCATGCGCGGCGGCGGTGGCGACCATGTGGAACAGTTCGGCCTCGTCCGCGGCGGCCATCACCACCATGCCGGGCAGGTTGGCAAGGAACGCGGTGTCGAAGGCGCCGGCGTGCGTCGCGCCATCGGCACCCACCAGACCCGCGCGGTCGATGGCAAAGCGCACTGGCAGGCGCTGGATCGCCACGTCATGCACGATCTGGTCATAGCCGCGTTGCAGGAAGGTCGAATAGATCGCGCAGAACGGCCGCAGCCCCCCGGCGGCCAGACCGGCCGAGAAGGTCACGGCATGCTGTTCGGCAATGCCCACGTCAAAGCACCGCTTCGGGAACCGTTCGGCAAAAAGGTTCAACCCGGTGCCGTCCGGCATCGCCGCGGTGACGGCGCAGATGCGTTCGTCGGTTTCGGCTTCCTTGATCAGGCTTTGCGCGAAGACCTTGGTGTAGGACGGCGCGTTCGACACGGCCTTGACCTGCGCGCCGGTCAGCACGTCGAACTTGTTCGTCGCATGGCCGCGGTCGCGGGCGGCCTCGGCCGGGGCATAGCCTTTGCCCTTCTTGGTGATGACATGGATCAGCACCGGGCCGCTTGCCCGCTGTTTCACCGTGCGCAGCACCGGCAAAAGCTGGTCCAGATCGTGGCCGTCGATCGGGCCGACATAGGAAAAGCCCAGTTCTTCAAACAGGGTGCCGCCGACGGTGACGCTTTTCAGCATCTCTTTCGCGCGGCGGGCGCCTTCCTGGAAGGGTTCCGGCAAAAGACCCAGCGCGCCCTTGGCGGCGGCCTTGAAATCCTGGAACGGCGCGCCGGCGTAAAGCCGCGACAGATACGACGACAGCGCGCCGACGGGGGGCGCGATGCTCATTTCATTGTCGTTCAGGATGACGATGACGCGCTTTTTCAGGTGGCCGCCGTGGTTCAGCGCCTCGAACGCCATGCCGGCCGACATCGAGCCGTCGCCGATGATCGCGATGGCATCGCCCGGATCGCCGCCCAGTTCGCGCGCTGCGGCAAAGCCCACCGCCGCCGAGATCGAGGTGGACGAATGGCCCGCGCCGAAGCAGTCATAGGGGCTTTCCGACCGTTTGGTGAAGCCCGACAGACCGCCACCCGTCCGCAGTGTGCGGATGCGGTCGCGCCGCCCGGTCAGGATCTTGTGCGGATAGCACTGGTGGCCCACGTCCCAGATGATCTTGTCGCGCGGCGCGTCAAAGACCGCGTGCAGCGCCACCGTCAGTTCCACCACGCCAAGGCCGGCGCCAAGGTGCCCGCCCGTCACCGACACGGCCGAGACCGTCTCGGCGCGCAACTCGTCGGCAAGGTTGTGCAACTCCCGGTCGGTAAGGCCCTTGAGATCGACCGGAAGTGTTACCCGGTCGAGCGTCGGCGTGCGGGGTCTGTCGGTCATGGTCTTCCTTCAGCTTTCACGCGAGATGACGAAGCGTGCGGCCTCGATCAATGTTCCTGCATCCGTGCCGTAGGGCGCAAGCGCGGCCTCGGCCTCGTCGACAAGGGCCCGGGCGCGTGCCTTGGCGCCGTCAAGCCCGAGAAGCGAGACGAATGTGGCCTTGCCGGCCTCGGCATCCTTCTGAAGCCGCTTGCCCGCCTTTTCCGCATCGCCCTCGACATCGAGAATGTCGTCCGCGATCTGGAACGCAAGCCCCAGCGCCGTGGCGTATCGGCGCAGCGGCGCGCGGTCGGCCTGCCCCAGAATGGCGCCGGCTTCGGCAGACCAGCGGATCAGCGCCCCGGTCTTGCCCGCCTGAAGATGCGTGATCTGATCCAGAGTCAGCGGTTCGGCCGCGGTTTCGGCGGCGATGTCCAGCGCCTGACCCAGCACCATCCCCTCGGCGCCCGAAGCTTTGGCAAGGCTTGCCACCAGCTCGATCCGAACCTCGGCCGAGCCAAGCGCCGGATCGGCCACCAGCTCGAACGCCAGCGTCTGAAGCGCGTCACCGGCCAGAACGGCGGTGCATTCGTCCCATTTGCGGTGAACCGTGGGCAGGCCGCGGCGCAGGTCGTCGTCATCCATGCAGGGCATGTCGTCATGGACAAGGGAATAGGCGTGAAGCGCCTCGATTGCCGCCGCGGCGCTGATGGCGCCTTCGGGCGCGATCCCGTGCAGCCGGGCCGATTCCAGCACCAGAAAGCCGCGCAGCCGCTTGCCGCCCTGCACCGCATAGCGCATGGCCTGCACCACCGGCAGATCCCCGCGGTCCGCAAGGGCCGCATCCAGCCGCGCCTGCACAAGGGCGGCAGATTCTGTCAACGCATTGGAAAAGCTCACAATCCCTCCGCCGGAACCGTTCCTGTCGCGCGCCCTTCGGCGGCGCGGATCATTTCGACCTTGTCTTCGGCATCCTTCAGCTTCTGCGCGCAATGCGCCTTCAGCGCCGAGCCGCGTTCGTAAAGCGCAATGGATGCGTCCAGCGGCACGTCGCCTTTTTCCAATGCGGTGACAACGGCTTCCAGCGCCGCCATCGCCTCTTCGAAGGTCATGTCCGCCACCGGCTTTTCCGTCATGCGCTCCGCTCCTGAAGGACGCCCACATGTGCCGCGACACTCGCGGCGAGGGCAGGCAGATCATATCCACCTTCCAGTGTCGAGACCACCCGCCCGCCGCAATGCGCCGCAGCCAGATCGCAAAGCCGGCCCGTCAGCCAGCCGAAATCCTCGGCCTGCCAGGTCAACCCGGCCAAGGGGTCGTCGGCATGGGCGTCGAACCCGGCCGAGATCAGGATCAGTTCGGGCGCGAAAGCGTCAATCCGGGGGAACACCTGCGCCTCATAGGCGGCGCGCATGGCGGCGCCATCCGATCCGGGGTGCAGCGGGACATTCAGGATCTGGCCATGGGCGCCCCGTTCGTCGGCCGCCCCGGTGCCGGGATAAAGCGGCATCTGGTGGCTTGAGACGAACAGCGCCCGGCTTTCGTCCCACAGCAGATCCTGCGTGCCGTTGCCGTGATGCACGTCGAAATCCACCACCGCGACGCGGGACAGGCCGTGGTGATCCAGCGCCCGTTTCGCCGCGATCGCCACGCTGCCGAACAGGCAGAACCCCATCGGCTTTTCGCGCTCGGCGTGGTGGCCGGGCGGGCGGCAGCCGACAAAGGCCGACCTCGCGCCGCCCGACAGCACCAGATCGACCGCGGCACAGGTGCCGCCCGCCGCGCGCATCGCGGCCTGAAGCGTTCCAGGCGACATCCAGGTGTCGGGATCAAGCCCCACGATGCCTTCGGCGGGCTCGGCCGCCCGAAGCCGGTCCAGATAGCGTTGGGGGTGACAGCGCAGCAGGTCGGCCTTGGCGGCCAGCGGCGCCTCGTGCCGGATCAGCGGCAGCGGGGCCAGCGCCTGCGCCACCGCCTGCATCCGCGCCACGCGCTCGGGGTGGCCGTCGGGGGTGATGTGCCCGTCAGAGGCGGGGTGCGAGAACCAGGCAACTGTCATCCGTTCCTCCCTTGGCTGCGGCCCGTCAGTCCGGCGCCAGCATGTAGCCCGAGCCGCGCACCGTCTGAAGATAGCGCGGCTGCCGCGGATCGACCTCGATCTTGCGGCGCAGGCGGGTGATCTGCACATCCACCGCGCGTTCCTGACTTTGGCTGTCGTCGCGGCCCAGATCGCCCACCAGCTTTTCGCGGCTGACCGCCTCGCCGGGTTGGGCGGCGAAGATCCGCATCAGCGCGGCCTCGGTCGCGGTCAGGCGCACCGGATCGGTGCCGCGCCACAACTCGCCGCGTTCCAGATCATAGCGCACATCGCCCAGATGCAGCACCTTTGGACCCAGTTCGGGCCGGGCCGAGGGCACGCGGCGCAGGATCGCGTTGATCCGCAGCAGAAGTTCCTTCGGCTCGAACGGCTTGGCAAGATAGTCGTCGGCGCCGGCTTCCAGCCCCTCGATGCGGTGGGCGGTTTCGGCCCGCGCGGTCAGCAGCAGGATCGGCGTCGCCAGATCCTCGCGCAGGGCGCGGGTCAGCGAAATGCCGTCTTCGCCCGGCATCATCACATCCAGCACGATCAGGTCGAATTCCAGCCCCGCCAGCAGGCGGCGGGCCTGTGCCGCATCACGGGCCGAAGACACCAGAAAGCCGTTGCGCACCAGAAACTTCTGCAACAGCCCCCGGATGCGTTCGTCGTCGTCGACGATCAGCAGATGGGCCAAAGGCTCGGTCATGCGCCGCCCTCTTTCAGGGTCTGATACTGGCGGCGCAGTTCGGGGTCCATCATCGCCTCAAGCACCTGCCGGAAGCCCTGCACCGCCGCAGGCCCCGCCGCGCGATAGGCGGCGCGCATCCGGGCGCGCTGGGCATCCGACAGCATCCGTTCCAGTTCGGTCCCGCGCGGGGTCAGGTAAAGATGGCGTTCGCGCTTGTCCACGCGGCCGACGCGACTTTCCACCAGACCGTCCTCGATCAGGGTGCGCAGCACGCGGTTCAGGCTTTGCTTGGTCACGCCCAGGATCGACAGCAGGTTGTTCACGGTGGTGCCCGGACTGCGGTGGATGAAATGCACCGCGCGGTGATGGGCGCGGCCGTAATCCAGATCTTCCAGAATCCGGTCGGGGTCGGCGGTAAAGCCGCGATAGGCGAAGAACATCGCCTCGATCCCCTTGCGCAACTGTTCGTCGGTCAGGAACAGCAGCGCCTCGCCGCCGCCCGGTCCCGGTCCCCCCTCGGCCATGTCCGTCTCCTTTTCCCCGGTGGATTTTATGTCAGCCTTGTTGACTTTCCAAGACTCAACTGTTACCGACGGCCCGTCATTTGCGCAACTTTATGCCCGTATCGGACCTATCTTGCGCAATTTTCGCAAAGCCAGGTGCGCAGGAGAGTGAAAATGGCTGGATACGACGACCGCGACGGCAAGATCTGGATGGATGGCAAGCTGGTCGAATGGCGGGATGCCAAGGTGCATATCCTGACCCATGCGCTGCACTATGCCTCGTCGGTGTTCGAGGGCGAGCGGTGCTACACTGGCAAGATTTTCAAATCGGTGGAACATTCCGAGCGTCTGCGGAAATCGGCCGAGCTGCTGGACATGCCGCTACCCTACACGGTCGCAGAGATCGAGGCGGCGAAGACCGCGACACTGGAGGCCAACGGCCTGACCGATGCCTATGTCCGCGCGCTGGCATGGCGCGGCGCCGGCGAGGATATGGGCGTGGCCTCGTCGCGCAACCCGATCCGCATGGCGGTGGCGGTCTGGTCGTGGGGCAACTATTACGGCGACGCCAAGTTCAAGGGCGCGAAACTTGACATCTCGAAGTGGAAGCGGCCCTCGCCCGAGACCATTCCCAGCGCGGCGAAGGCGTCGGGGCTTTACATGATCTGCACCATGTCCAAGCACGCGGCCGAGGCCAAGGGCTGCTCGGATGCGATGATGTTCGATTATCGCGGCTATGTGGCCGAGGCGACCGGCGCCAACATCTTCTTCGTGAAGAACGGCGAGGTTCACACCCCGTTGCCGGATGCGATCCTGAACGGGATCACCCGCCAGACCGTGATCGGGATGCTGCGTGACAAGGGCATCACCGTCCACGAACGCTATATCGAGGCGGCCGAACTGGAAGGGTTTGAGCAGTGCTGGCTGACAGGCACCGCGGCCGAGGTGACGCCGGTGGGCCAGATCGGTGACTACACGTTCGAAGTGGGCGCCCTGACCCGCGAAATCGCGACCGATTACGAAAAGCTGGTCCGCGCCTGACATGGCAAGGGGCGCGCCGGCGGCGCGCCCCGATCGCTGGCCTGTGCCTATGCCTGACGGCCGCGGGCGATCCGCAGGAATTCCACCAGCCGGCGGTTGGTGGCGGGCGGCGTCTCGTCACGGTGCCACATTTCGCGGGGATTGCGGGCCAACCGCATGAAATTCTTCACCCGTCCGCCGTCGGATGGGGTGCGCTTGTCTGCAAGGTGACGGCTCATGTCTGTCCTCCTTCAGTTTTCAGACAAGGCGAATATAGGCCGAATCGCCCGATCCACCAAGGATTGCCGGCGCGACCCTTCGGCATCCCGCCGCAGGACGCGCGGCTTGCCCCGGCCCGTCAGCCTTCGGCCGCCAGCAGCGCCCGCAATCCGGCGCGATAGTCGGGATGGATCAGCCTTATGCCAAGGCGGTCCTTGATGCGGTCGTTGCGCACCCGCTTTGACTCGGCATAGAAACTGCGCGCCATCGGCGTCATCTGCGCCGCGTCATAGGGCACTTCGGGCGGGGGCGGCAGGCCGAGAAGTTCGGCGGCATAGCCCAGAACATCCTCGGGCGGGGCAGGGTCGTCGTCGCAGACATTATAGATCGCACCCGGATCGGGATGCCGCATCGAGGCTTCCAGCACCTGCGCGATATCGTCGACATGGGTGCGGCTGAACACCTGCCCCGGCTTGACGATCCGCCGCGCGGTGCCGTCGCGCACCTTTTCGAACGGGCCGCGACCGGGGCCGTAGATCCCCGCCAGCCGGAAGATGTGCAGCGGCAGACCCAGCGCCTGCCATTCGGCTTCGGCGGCAACACGGGCGCGGCCGCGCTCGGTCGAGGGGGTCAGCGGCGTGTCCTCATCGACCCAGCCGCCGCCATGGTCGCCATAAACCCCGGTGGTGGACAGATAGCCCACCCATTCCGGCCGGGCCTTTGCCATTCGCGAAGTGTGAACGGCAAGGAACGGATCGCCCCCCGGCCCCGGCGCGGCCGAGGCCAGCACATGCGTCGCCTGCGCCAGCGCCGGGCCGATATCGGCGGGCCAGATCAGCGGTTCGACCCCTTCGGCGGCCAACTCTGTGGCCTTGTCGGGGCTGCGGGTGGTTCCGATCACCCGCCAGCCCTGCGGGATCAGTCGCCGCGCCAGCGCGCGGGCGCAATAGCCATGGCCAAGGGAAAGCAGCGTTTTCATGGCGCAAGTATCGGCAGCCTTTCGGTCCGCCGCAAGGGGCAGGGCTTGATCCGCCGCGCGCCCCATGCACATCCTGACAAAAGAGCGAAAGAGAGACCGTCGCGTGACAGACCCCGCCCCGCCGTTCCTTTGCCCCGACCTGCCCGACCATGAAAGTTTCACCGACCCCGAGGCCGCCGTTCGCCGGCTGGAAGAGCTTTATGCCGGTGCGACGCGCTTTCTGGCCAGCCATTTCAGCGCCGCGGCAACCACGGGCCGGCCCACCGGGCGGGTTCGGGCCTGCTATCCGCAGATCCGGCTGACCACGACCAGCTTTACCCGTGCCGACAGCCGGCTGTCATTCGGCCATGTCTCGCAGCCGGGCAGCTACTCGACCACGGTGACAAGGCCCGATCTGTTCCGCAACTATTTGATCCAGCAGATCGGCCTTCTGATCCGCAACCACGGCGTGCCGGTGGATATCGGGGTGTCGCAGACGCCGATCCCGGTGCATTTCGCGGTGGCTGGCAACCCCGAGGTTTCGGTTCCGCAGGAAGGGGTGCTGACATTCCCGCTGCGCGACGTGTTCGACGTGCCGGACCTGTCCACCACCAACGACGATATCGTGAACGGCACGCGCCTGCGCCATCCCGACGGAACCACGCCGCTGGCGCCCTTCACCGCGCAGCGCGTGGATTATTCGCTGGCCCGACTGACGCATTATACCGCGACCGACCCGCGGCATTTCCAGAACCACGTCCTGTTCACCAACTATCAGTTCTATGTTGACGAGTTCGAGGCCATCGCCCGCGCGGCACTGGCCGATCCGGCGCAGGGCTATTCCGCCTTCGTCGGGCCGGGCGATCAGGAAATCACCGACCCTGCCGCGCCGCTTGCGCCGCTGCCGCGGCTGCCGCAGATGCCGACCTATCACCTGAAACGGCCCGACGGGCAGGGCATCACGCTGGTGAACATCGGCGTCGGGCCGTCGAACGCCAAGACCGCCACCGACCATATCGCGGTGCTGCGCCCGCATGCGTGGCTGATGGTCGGCCATTGCGCCGGTCTGCGTCAGTCGCAAAGTCTGGGCGATTTCGTGCTGGCCCATGCCTATCTGCGCGAGGATCATGTTCTGGATGACGATCTGCCGGTCTGGGTGCCGATCCCCGCGCTGGCCGAGATCCAGATCGCGCTGGAAGATGCGGTGGAAGAGGTCACCCAACTTGAAGGCTACGAGTTGAAGCGGATCATGCGGACCGGCACCGTCGCCACCATCGACAACCGCAACTGGGAACTGCGCGACCAGTCCGGCCCGGTCCATCGCCTGTCGCAAAGCCGCGCCATCGCGCTGGACATGGAAAGTGCGACCATCGCCGCGAACGGGTTTCGCTTCCGGGTGCCCTATGGCACGCTGCTCTGCGTGTCGGACAAGCCCTTGCATGGAGAGTTGAAATTGCCCGGCATGGCCAGCGATTTCTACCGCACGCAGGTTGCCCGCCACCTTCGGATCGGCATCCGTGCGATGGAAATGCTGCGAGAAACTCCGATCGAGCGCATCCACAGCCGCAAGCTGCGCAGCTTCGAGGAAACCGCCTTCCTCTAGGCGTGTTGACGCGGGCAAAACCGGCGAAAGGGCTTGATTTATGCTGCAAAACAAGGTGTAGCCCTTGAATTCGCCCCTAGAGGCAGGAACAGACCCCGTGTCCAGCGGGGCAAGACCAGGAGACTCTCATGTCGAAACCGATGACCAAGACGCAACTCGTGGCGACGCTTGCCGACGAGATGGGCGCCGACAAGAAGACCGCGGGCGCCGCGCTTGATGCCATCGCCGCCATCGTGGCCCGCGAAGTCGCGGCCGGCGGGGCGGTCGCGTTGCCGGGGCTTGGCAAGGTGGTCTGCCGTGAACGGCCCGAGCGTCAGGTCCGCAACCCCGCCACCGGCGAGCAGGTGACGAAGCCCGCCGACAAGCAGGTGAAATTCACCATCGCCAAGGCGCTGAAGGACAGCGTCAACGCCTGATTGCGGATCACGTCCGCGCCGTGCAGGGCCGCCCACGGGCGGCCCTTTTTTACCGGGGGGAGAGGGCTGATGGACCTGCGCAGCATCGCCATGGGGCTGGCCTTCGCCTTCATGTGGTCCTCGGCCTTCGCTTCGGCCCGCATCATCGTGGCCGCCGCACCGCCGGTCTCGGCGTTGTCGCTGCGGTTTCTGATCTCGGGCCTGCTGGCGCTGGCGATCGGCGCCGCGCTGGGGCAAAGCGCGCGGCTGACGCGGGCGCAGTGGCGCGGGGTGGTGATCTTCGGGATCTGCCAGAACGCGTTGTATCTGGGCGTGAATTTCATCGCCATGCGCTGGGTCAGCGCCAGTTTCGCCGCCATCGTCGCCTCGACCATGCCGCTTCTGGTGGCGCTGGCGGGCTGGCTGATCTTTCACGAACGGCTGCGGCCGCTGACTGCGCTGGGCCTTGTTGCCGGCGTGGCGGGGGTTGCGCTGATCATGGGCACGCGGCTGTCGGGCGGCGAGGATCTGGTGGGCTTTGTGCTGTGCGCCATTGGCGTGGTGGCGCTGGCGGTGGCGACGCTGACGGTGCGGGTGGCCTCGGCGGGCGGCAACCTTTTGATGATCGTGGGGCTTCAGATGCTGGTGGGGGCGGCGGTGCTGGCGCCCCTTGCGCTGGCCTTCGAGACCCCGGCCGCCATCGACTGGAGCGCAAGCCTGATCCTTGCCTTTGCCTATACCACGCTGGTGCCGGGCTTGCTCGCGACCTGGATCTGGTTCCTGCTGGTCTCTCGGATCGGGGCGGTCCGGGCTGCGGCGTTCCACTTCCTGAACCCGTTCTTCGGGGTCGCGGTGGCGGCGGCGCTGCTGGGCGAGCGGATGGGGATCTGGGATCTGGTCGGCGTGGTGGTGATCGCGGCGGGCATCCTTGCGGTGCAGGTCTCGAAGATGCCCGCGCGCTGATCAGCCGATCCGGCCGCGCTGACCGCCGGTCTGGCCGCGGTCCAGAAGCAGGTGATCCAGCAGCACGCAGGCCATCATCGCCTCGCCCACCGGCACGGCGCGGATGCCGACGCAAGGATCGTGGCGGCCCTTGGTGATGACCTCGACCTCTTGCCCTTCGGTCGTGATCGAGCGGCGCGGAGTCAGGATCGACGATGTGGGCTTTACCGCAAACCGCACCACCACATCCTGCCCGGTCGAGATTCCGCCCAGAATCCCGCCCGCGTGGTTCGACAGGAACTCGGGGCGTCCATTCTCGTCCATGCGGATCTCGTCCGCATTTTCGCTGCCGGTCAGGCAGGCTGCGGCCATGCCCTCGCCGATTTCCACACCCTTCACGGCGTTGATTGTCATCATTGCCGCCGCCAGATCGCTGTCCAGCTTGCCATAGATCGGCGCCCCCAGCCCCGCCGGCACGCCCGAGGCCCGAACCTCGACGATCGCACCGACCGAGTCATGCGCCTTGCGCAGCCCGTCCAGATATTCTGCCCACAGCGCCGCCGCCTGCGGGTCGGGACACCAGAAGGGGTTGCGCTCGATCTCGGCGTCATCGAACCGGCCGCGGTCGATGGCATGGGGGCCGACCTGCACCATATAGCCGCTGATCCGCAGCCCCGGCACCAGATCCGCCAGCACTGCCCGCGCGACCCCGCCCGCCGCCACCCGCGCCGCGGTTTCCCGCGCCGAGGACCGCCCGCCGCCGCGGTAATCCCGCAGCCCGTATTTCCAGTGGTAGGTGATGTCGGCATGACCGGGGCGAAAGCTTTTCGCGATGTCGCCGTAGTCCTTCGACCGCTGGTCGGTGTTTTCGATCATCAACTGGATCGGCGTCCCGGTCGAGACGCCATCGAACACCCCCGACAGGATCTTCACCGCGTCGGGTTCCTGCCGCTGGGTGGTGAAGCGGCTTTGCCCGGGTTTGCGGCGGTCCAGCCAGTGCTGGATGGCCGCGGGCTCGATCGTCACGCCGGGCGGGCAGCCGTCCACCGTGGCACCCAACGCGGGGCCGTGGCTTTCGCCCCAGGTGGTGACGCGGAAGATGTGGCCGAAGGTGTTGAAGCTCATGGCGATGTCCGGTGCTGGGCTGTCCCGATCGGCCGAGGCATAGGGCAGAAGCGCGCGTCGGGGAACCGGAAATTGCGCCCGCCCCGCCGGCTTTCTGTTGCGCGGGCGCCCGGGGCCGCTATGTTCGGCGCTACCTCGGGGTGCCCGAAAGGGCTGAGACGCGGCGACGCGAACCCGTTGAACCTGACCCGGTTAGAACCGGCGGAGGAAAGGTGCCGAAAACGCCCATCCCCGATCCGCCCGTTGTGAGAGAGAGGATGCGATGAAAGTTCCGATGCTTGCTGTGGGTTTCATGCTGACGGCCTCGGCCGTGGCGGCGGAACCCCCCGTGTTGACCGTGCTGACCTATGACAGTTTTGCGTCCGAATGGGGCCCCGGCCCTGCCGTCGAAAAGGCGTTCGAGTCGGTCTGCGGCTGCGACCTGCGCCTGATCGGCGCGGGCGATGGCGCGGCGCTGCTGGCGCGGATGAAGCTGGAAGGCGCCCGGTCTGATGCCGATGTGGTGCTGGGCCTTGATACCAACCTGACCGCGGCGGCGGCCGCGACGGGTCTCTTTGCCCCGCATGGCGTGACGGCCGATCTGGACTTGCCGGTGGCATGGTCCGACCCGCTGTTTCTGCCGTTCGACTGGGGCTGGTTCGCCTTCGTCCATCGCACCGACATGACCGAAGTGCCTGGATCCCTTGCGGGTCTTGCGGCTTCCGACAAGAAGATCGTGATCCAGGACCCGCGGTCCTCGACCCCGGGGCTGGGTCTGCTGATGTGGGTCAAGGCTGCCCATGGCGACCGCGCCCCCGCCATCTGGGAAGCCCTGGCCGACAATATCGTGACCGTGACCCCCGGCTGGTCCGAGGCCTATGGCCTGTTTCTGGAAGGCGAGGCCGACATGGTGCTCAGCTATACCACCTCGCCGGCCTATCACCTGATCGCCGAGGGTGACGCGGGCAAGGCCGCCGCCCCCTTCGCCGAGGGCCACTATCTTCAGATCGAGGTGGCGGGCAAACTGGCCGCCTCCGATCAGCCGGATCTGGCCGACCGCTTCCTTGCCTTCCTGCTTGGGGATGAGGTGCAGGCGGTCATCCCGACCACGAACTGGATGTATCCGGCAAAGCTGCCGCAGGCCGGTCTGCCCGAAGGCTTCAAGACGCTGATCCAGCCCGAAACCTCGCTTTTGCTTCCCGCCGATCAGGCTGAATCCCTGCGGCAGGGGGCGATTGACGAATGGCAGGCCGCGCTCTCGCGCTGACGGTCGCGGCGGCGCTTGGCCTGCTGACACTGGGGCCGCTGGTCATGGTGTTGGCACGGGCGGGCGGCGCGGCGGGCCTTGGCCCGGCTGACTGGGCGGCGGTGCGCTTCACCCTGCTTCAGGCGGCGCTGTCGGCCGGGGTTTCGGTCGCGTTGGCGATTCCGGTGGCGCGGGCGCTGGCGCGGCGGCGCTTTGTCGGACGGGGCGCGCTGATCGCGCTGCTGGGGGCGCCGTTCCTGTTGCCGGTGATCGTGGCGGTGCTGGGCCTTTTGGCGGTGTTCGGCCGCGCGGGGCTTGTCAATCGCGGGATCGAGGCGCTGGGCCTGCCGCCGGTTCCGATCTACGGGCTGCATGGGGTGGTGCTGGCGCATGTGTTCTTCAACATGCCGCTGGCGGTTCGGCTGATCCTGCAAGGCTGGTTCGCCATCCCGGCCGAGCGGTTCCGCCTTGCCGCAACCCTTGGCTTTGGCCCGTCCGAGGTTGCGCGCCATCTGGAACGGCCGATGCTGCGCGAGGTGGTGCCCGGCGCGCTGGCGGTCGTTTTCGTGATCTGCCTGTCCAGTTTCGCCGTGGCCCTGACGCTTGGCGGTGGCCCGCGCGCCACAACGGTCGAACTTGCGATCTATCAGGCGTTGCGGTTCCAGTTCGACCTTGGGCGCGCGGCGATGCTGGCGGCGGTTCAGGTGGGGCTGTGCGCGGCGGCGGTTCTGGCGGCGGGCGCCTTCGCGCTGCCGTCGGGCTTCGGGGCCGGCCTTGACCGGGCGCCGGTGCCGCTTGCGCCGCGCGGCTGGCGGCGGCTGGCCGACGGGCTGGCGATCGCGGCCGCGGCGGCGTTCCTGATCCTGCCGCTTGGCATGGTGGCGGCGCGCGGCCTTCCGGGGCTTTTCAACCTTCCAGCCGAGGTCTGGCCCGCGCTTGGCCGCTCTTTTGCGGTGGCGCTGCCCTCGGCGGTGCTGTCGGTCGGCGGGGCGATGACGCTGGCGCTGGCCTCGCCGCGGTTTGGTCTGGTGGCGACGCTGCCGCTGGCGGTGTCGTCGCTGGTGCTGGGCACGGGGCTGTTTCTGGTGGCGCATCCGTTCGTGAACCCCGAAAGGCTGGCGCTGGCGGTGACGATGCTGGTCAATGCCACGCTGTCGCTGCCCTTCGCCTATCGCATCCTTGCCCCCGAGGCCCGGGCGCTTCAGGCCGATTTCGGGCGTCTGGCCGAGACGCTGGACCTGCGCGGCCTGGCCCGTCTGCGCTGGCTGATCCTGCCCCGTCTGCGCCGCCCGCTGGGCTTTTCTCTGGGGGTCTCGGCGGCGCTGGCGATGGGGGATCTGGGCGTGATCGCGCTGTTTGCCGACGAGGGTGGGGCGACTTTGCCGCTGTTGGTGCAGCGTCTGATGGGCGCCTACCGGATGGAGCAGGCCGCCGGCGCGGCACTTGTGCTGGTGCTTGCCAGCTTTTCGCTGTTCTGGCTGTTCGACCGCGGAGGCCGCCATGCTTCATCTTGACCGGCTGCTGATCCGGCAGGACGATTTTCAGCTGTTCGCCGACTGGACGGTCGACGAGGGCGAGCGTATCGCCGTCATCGGGCCATCGGGCGGGGGCAAGTCCACGCTGCTGATGACGCTGGCGGGCTTCATCGCCCCGACGCAAGGCCGAGTGCTGTGGCGTGGCGAGGATCTTGCCCCGCTGGGTCCGGGGCGCCGGCCGATGAGCATCCTGTTTCAGGATCAGAACCTGTTTCCGCACCTGACGCTGCGCCAGAACCTTGGCCTTGGGCTGTCGCCACGTCTTCGGCTGGCCCGCAACGACGAGGCGAAGATCGCGACCGCCCTTGACCGGGTGGGGCTTGCGGGGCTGGCCGAGGCCCGGCCCGGCCGGCTTTCGGGTGGGCAGCAGGGCAGGGCGGCACTGGCGCGCGTGCTGTTGCAGGCGCGGCCGATCCTGCTGCTTGACGAACCGTTCGCGGCGCTGGGCCCGGCGCTGAAGGCCGAGATGCTTGCGCTTGTCGCATCGATTGCGACCGAGTGCCGGGCAACGGTCCTGCTGGTTACCCACGATCCGGGGGATGCAAAGGCCTTTGCCGCGCGGACCGTGCTGGTCGCTGATGGCGAGGCGCTCGCCCCTCGGCCCACGGCGGATCTCTTCGCCGATCCGCCCGCTGCGCTGCGCGCCTATCTGGGCGGTTGAGTGCTGTTGCGGGACCGCTCAACTGTCCTGACGCATGATGTCGACAATCAGGACATCGGTGACCTGCGGCCCCAGAACCGACTGCGCGACTTCGGAAAGCGCACGGCGCAGAGTCACCATGTTCGAGTTGTCCGTGAAGGCGCCGCTGAACCCCCCCGCATTCGCGTGATCGAAAAGAACCCGCAACATGCCGTCGCGCAACTTGGGCTCGACCGCATAGACACTTTCAGATCCGCCATGCGGAACCTCAAGGCTGATCGACAGAATCACCATCGACGCGACGCGGCCGCCCTGCACGATCGGCACGATGAACTGATTGTTCAGCTTGGCATATTCCGGCCGCTCTTCGGGCGGAAGCTCATGCAGGTCGGCCTGCGGCTTGGCTTGATGGGCCGTGTCGTGGTCACCTGCGGGTTCGGCCTTGTCGGCCGCGGGGGCCTCGGCCGGGGGGCGCAGGAAAAAGCCGGCGCCAATGCCTGCACCAAGGCCGAGCAGCGCCAGCAACAGGGGAATGAGAACGCGCGCCATTGCGGTCAGAACGGCAGGATGATGTCAGCGACCTGCTGGCCATAGCGCGGCTGCTGCACGTCGGTGATCTGGCCGCGGCCGCCATAGGCGATGCGTGCCCCTGCGATCTTGTCATAGGTGATCTCGTTCTGGCGAGAGATGTCGCCGGGACGGACGTAGCCGGTGACGATCAGTTCGCGCAGTTCGAAGTTGACCCGCACTTCCTGCTGGCCTTCGATCCGCAGCACGCCGTTGGGCAGTTCCTCGACCACCGTCGCGGCGACGCGCAGCATCAGCTTTTCCTTGCGCTTCACCGACCCGTCGCCGGCATAGCTTGACGATGATTTGCTTTTGACCGCATCCGCCATCGAGGCACCGTCAGGCAACCGCCGGTCAAGCCGCTGCGGAATGCCGAACAGCGATGGAATCCCCAGATTTTCGCCCCCCTCGCGGCTGCGTTCGGAACTGTTCGAGATTTCGGCCCGGTCGTCGATCTCGATCACCACGGTCAGGATGTCGCCGCGCTGGCTGGCGCGACGGTCGCCCAGAAGCGAAGCGCCGCCACCGTTCCAGAGCGACGAGTCGCTGGTCGGCCCGCCGTTCGGAAGCGTCTGGGGGATCGGCAGCGAATACATCGCGTGATGCTGATAGCTGCCTTCGATCGGGGTGAAGGACGGCGCCTTCCCGACTTCCTCAAGACGGGCACAGGCGGGAATGGCAAGCAGAAGCAGGACAAGACGTTTCATCGGGTTTCCTTCAGGATCCGGGGCCGACGCGCACGGTGCCGTCTTCGGCAATGCGGCCGAACACCGTGGTGCGCGAGGATAGGTTCATCACGCGGATCACCTCGCCCGCACCGCCGCGTGCAAGGGCGCGGCCCTCGGCGCGGATTTCGAGGGCGCCCGCCATGTAGGAAAGCGGGACGATCTGGTTGCGGTCGATCAGGGCGGGTGCCCCGATATCGGACGGCCGGATCGGCCGCCCGACATAAAGCGCCACATGCGCCTCGCGGCCGATGGCATCGCCCGGGTCGGTCAGCGCGCCGGGCGTGTCGTCGGCCACCAGCGTCACGTCCTGGGGCCCCAGAACCGTCAGCGGCCGGATCGTGCGTGTGGCGACCACGGTTTCGGCCATCGCGGGCGTGGCCAGCAGGAAAAGCACAAGCGCCGATCTCATCATTTCACCTGCGCGGTTGCGGCCAGCATCTGGTCGGCCGCGGTGATGACCTTGGCGTTCAACTCGTAGCCGCGCTGGGCCTTGATCAGTTCGGTGATCTCCTGCACCGAATCGACCGAGCTTTCCTCAAGATAGCCCTGCCGCAGGGTGCCAAGGCCGTCCTCGCCCGGGGTGCCGGCGATCGGCGGGCCAGAGGCGGCGGTCTCGGTGAACAGGTTCGAGCCGATCGCCTCAAGCCCCTTTTCATTGCTGAAGCTGGACAGCGTGAACTGACCCAGAAGCTGGGGCTGCACCTGACCGTTGTAATAGGCCCAGACCTCGCCCGCGCCATTGATCGAGATGCTGGCCGCATCTTCCGGGATGGTGATGCCGGGCGCTACCTCATGCCCGTCCGAGGTCACGATCAGCCCATCGCCGGTGCGCTTCAACGCCCCGTCACGGGTGTAGGCGGCCTGACCCGAGGGCAGGGTTACCTCGATATAGCCGCGCCCGTCGATGGCGACATCGAGATCCCCCCGCGTCTGCGATAGCGCGCCTTGTGACAGCACCACCGAAACCGACGAGGGGCGCACGCCCAAGCCAAGCTGGATGCCGGTGGGAAGCATCCGCCCATCTTCGGCGCTGACGGTGCCGGGGCGGGCAAGCTGTTGATAATGCAGATCGGCAAAATCCGCGCGTCGAGCGTTGTAGCCCGTCGTCGACATGTTCGCGAGGTTGTGCGAAATGACATCGACGCGCGTCTGCTGCGCGCTCATGCCCGAGGCTGCGATCTGAAGGGCCTTCATTGTCTCACTCCTGGCCGAGGGTTCTGACGGTCGAGCGGATGCGCTCGTCCTCGCGGTCTAGGAAGGTCTGCCCAAGTTCGTAGGCGCGCTGAACCTCGATCATCCGGGCAATCTCGGAGACCGGCTCGACATTCGACTCTTCCAGCGCACCCTGGATCAGGGTCGCGCCATCGGCCGGTTCGACCCCACCTTCGGCGGCGAAACGTGTGCCGCCCTGATGGCGCAGATCCAGCGGATTGACCGGCTGCCAAAGCCCCACGCGCCCGATCGGCTGGCCATCGGCCGACAGGGTGCCGTCCGAGGCAAGCATCACATTGCGGGCATCCGGCGGCACGAAGATCGGCGCCGCGCCTTCATCGAGAAGCTGGTTGCCGTCGGCATCGACCAGTTCCCCCTCGGGCGAGGGCGTGAAGCTGCCCGCGCGCGTCAATTGCTGGCCGTCTGCGGTGTCGATCAGAAAGAAGCCCTCGCCCTGGATCGCAAAGTCGAAGCTGGCGCCGGTGCGGTTCAGGCCGCCTTGCGACAGGTCGATCTGGCGGGCGCTGGCATGGGCCATCGACAGCGAGGGGTCGCCATCCAGCCGGCGGACATGTTCGGCAAAGACGATGCCCTCGCGCCGGAAGCCGGTGGTCGAGAGGTTGGCGATGTTGTTCGCCACGCTCTGCATTTCGCGCATCAGGCCGGATTGGCGGGTCAGGGTGGTGTAGCCGGCTGCGTCCATCTTAGCTGCCCTCGATCATCGGGATGATCTGGTCGGCGAAAAAGGCCAGAAGTGTCGAGGTCATGAAGCTCATCGAGACCCAGAACACGACAAGCATCGCGCCCACCTTCGGCACGAAGGTCAACGTCATTTCCTGAACCGAGGTCAGCGCCTGCAAAAGCCCGATGGTGACGCCGGCGACCAGAGCCACGCCAAGAAGCGGCGCCGACATCAGCATGGCGACCCAAAGCGCCTGACGAAGAGCGTCGTAAAGCACGGCCTCGCCCATCATACCGGCATCCTCAGGATTTCCTGATAGGCTTCGACCACTTTGTCGCGCAGGGTGACGGCGGTTTCGACCGCCGTCTGCGAGGCGGCCAGCGCCTCGACCAGCGCATGGGGATCGGCTTTGCCGGTCATCGCGTCCCGCGCCGTTTCCTCGCCCTTCTCAAGCGTTTCGACGAAGCGTGCGGCTGCACGCCCCATGGCCGCGCCGGCACCGTCCGGCTGCGGTTCGGCGGCCGCGGCCGTGCGGGCCATTGCATAGGTCTGGGCGGCAAGGGAAGTTCTGATATCCATTCTGGACTCCATCAACGGCGCAGAAGATCGAACAGGCTTTGCGTCATTTGCCGCGCCTGATCGAACATGCGGAGGTTCGCCTCGTAGCTGCGCTGCGCTTCGCGCGCGTCAGCGATCTCGATCACCAGATCGACATTCGAGCCGTCGTAGTGACCACTGTCATCGGCCATCGGGTGGCCGGGGTCGTAGATGCGGGCCAGGTCGCTGCGGTCCAGCCGGACCGGGCCGGTCGTGACCTGCCCGCTGGCCATATCCTCTTGAAAACTGACCGTCTTGCGGTGATAGCCGGGGGTATCGGCGTTCGCGATATTCTCGGACACATGGCGCAGCCGCATCGACTGCGACCGCATTCCGGAAGCGGAAAGCCCGAGGGACTGGATCAGGTCACCCATCGTCAGGCCCCCCGACCCAGGCTCGTCCGGATGATCCGCGAGCTGTTTTGGTAGATCGACAGCGCCATGTCGTGCTGCTGCCGGGCCGAGACTGCCTTTACCATCTCGTCTTCCAGCGAGACGGTGTTGCCGTTGGGCGCCACCGATCCGCGCCCGTCGGTGACGACGGGATCAACGGCCGCGGCCTCTGCCCCGCGCAGATGGCCGGCGCGTGTGGTGCGCAAGCCGCTGCCTTCGGCATAGGCGGCAAAATCGGGCAGGTCCCGGGCGCGGAACCCCGGTGTGTCGGCATTCGCGACATTCTGCGCGATAACTTCGGTTCGGGCGCCGGCATGGCGCGCCATGGCCTGAGCCAGTCTGACGATTTCGAGTTTCTCGAACATCGGGGCTTCTCCCTCGATCGGTTTCATCAAGGCTTAAGGGTGATTCCTTTAAAAAGCGTGAGGCGGGAACAAACGGAGACTCCCATGTCCGGTAAATTTGAGGCGCTACTGGCCGAGATCGCTTCGGTGCCGATCAGCCGACGGTTCGGGCGCGTGTCTGAAATCGCGCGGGGCACGATCCGGGTTTCGGGGCTGGCGTCCGACGCCGCGCTGGGCGACCGGGTTGTGGTGCATGGGCAGGACGGGCTGATCGGCGGTGAGGTTCTTCGCCTTGCGCAGGATGGGATGACCGTGCTGCCGGATGGGGCGCCGGACGGTCTTGTGATCGGGGATCCGGTCGAACTGGTCGGGCGCGCGGAAATCGCGCCGGACGATAGCTGGATCGGGCGGATCGTGGATCCGCTGGGGCGCCCGCTTGACGGGCGGCCCCTGTTTCGCGGGCCGTCGCCGCGCCCCTTGAAGGCGCCTGCGCCGGCCGCCGCTTCGCGCAGAAGTTTTGGTCCGCGGCTGCCGACGGGCACGGCGGCCTTCGATACGGTGTTGCCGCTGGTTCAGGGGCAGAGAATCGGTCTTTTCGCTGGCTCGGGTGTCGGGAAATCCTCGCTTCTGGCGAAGTTCGCGCGCGGCGTCAGTGCGGATGTCGTGGTCATTGGCCTGATTGGCGAACGTGGACGAGAGTTGCGCGACTTCACTGAAAAGGTGCTTGGTCCGGCGGGCATGGCGCGATCTGTCGTGGTCACGGCCACCTCTGATCAGTCGCCGTTGATCCGCCGCAGATGCGCCTGGTCAGCGATGGCCATTGCCGAGCATTTTCGCGATCAGGGTCTTCATGTGCTGTTGCTGGCCGATTCGATCACTCGTTTTGCCGAGGCCCACCGCGAGGTCGCCCTGGCTGGTGGTGAAGAGGCCAGCATGCGCGGCTTCCCGCCCTCGACGGCGCATACGATCATGTCACTGGCCGAGCGTGCCGGACCTGGGCCTGATGGGGCGGGCGACATCACCGCGGTTTTCACGGTTCTGGTCGCGGGTTCCGACATGGAAGAGCCGGTTGCCGACATCTTGCGTGGCGTTCTCGATGGTCATGTCGTCATGGATCGCAAGATTGCCGAGCGGGGACGGTTTCCGGCGATCGACCTGTTGCGTTCGGTCTCGCGCAGCTTGCCCGAAGCGGCGAGCGAAGGGGAAAATGCGCTGATCGCGGAAGCCCGGCGGCTGCTGGGCGCCTGGGATCGTGCCGAGATGATGATTCAGGCCGGTCTCTATGTGAAAGGTTCGGATCCGCAGGTGGATACGGCCATCCGGGTCTGGCCGGCGCTTGATGCCTTCCTGTCCGAGGATTCCCCGGCTGGCGTCGAGGCAAGTTTCCGACGATTGGAGGCGTGCCTTTCGGCATGAGCGGGTGGGGGGCGGCCCCGAGCCGCGTGAAAGACGACAGACGCCGCTGCAAGCGGCGTCACCGCATCGAGATTATCGTCGCTCGGCTGAAGGATTGGCTGCGCGGCGCAACCCGCCACGACAGATGCCCGGAGGCCTCTCTGTTTGCCATCCCCCTCGCCGCAACGGGCCTGTCCCGATTGTGATCCGGAACGGGTTTTGAGCCTGAGGGGCTCCTCAGCCCGCCCCCTCCTTTCCGGGCAATTCGAGGCAAAGTCTGCGGGTCACAGCCGATGCCGCGCCGGGCGTTCGGGTTGGGTTTCGGACCGCCGGCCCTGATCGTCATAGACAACGACCGTGCCCGCGGTCGCCTGCCGGATCTCGGCCAGACGCCTGCGGGCCGCGCGCACCCCATGCGAGGCAGCATCAAGGCAGGCAAGGTTGCGCTCGGCCTTGGCGCGGATCGCTTGGGCGCTGGCGGCGTCGGTGGGGGGCAGCGTCTCGATCGCGGCGGCTAGATCGGCGCCAAGTGCAGGCAGCGCGGCCAGTTCCCCGGCAAGGATGGCGCGGCGGGTGTCATCCAGCAGCGATTCGATCCGGGCGGCGCGGGTGTCGGGCTTCATTGGCCGGCCTCTTTCGCCAGTGCGCGGTAGAATTGTTCGGCAAGGCCGATGCCGCCCGCGCGGACCATCGCGGTCGCCTGTTCGTCACGCAGGAAAGAGCTGAACTGCGCTTCGCCAATCCCGCCCCCGAAGCCGCCCGAGGCCGAATCAAGGCCTGCGTGGTCCAGCATCTGCGAGAGAAAAGCGGACTCCAGCTCTTGGGCCTTGCGTCTAAGCTGAGCCTGAATGTCGGGGTTCGAGGGCGTGGGGCTGAGGGGCGAGATCATGCGTGGTCCTTTCGTTCTCATTTTCGCCATCCTCCGGCAGATCGGTAAATGTTCCGTAATCAGTTCCGACGACAAGCGAATGAGGCGACAGAAGGTCGGAACGGCGATGATTGCACCCATCTTGCAGATTATGGATACGGTCGTTCCGGCGGCGGCCCCGGCGGCGGGCGGCGCCCCGTCCGGCCCGATCTTCGAGGCTGAGTTGACCGCTGTGCCAGTGCCCCCTGTCATTCTCGCGGTGGAGGTGGCGGTGCGCCCGGTCGAGGGTCTGGCAAGGGATCAAGCCCTGTCGAGCGGTCCCGGGTTCTTGCCCGAACTGGCGCCGATGCTGGCCGAACCGACGGGCCTTCTGCTTCCCGAGACGGATGAAACGGCTATGCCCGAGACGACAGAGGTCGATCCCGGGATGCCGTTTGTGGCCCCTGATCCTTCGGTTGTGCCGGGGCCGCCGCCTGATCCCCAGACAGGTGAAACGACCTCTGCGGTGGTGCAGGTTTCCGAGCCTGAGAAAGAACAGGACGTCCGCGCAGAGCCTGATGCTCCGGCCGGCCATACGCTTGAAAAGGACGTGTCTTCCCAGAAGGTTGTGTCATCCGATGTCGCGCAAGTCCTGCGTTCGGCGATTGCGCCGGCTTCCGATGACCACGGGAATGCTGCGCCCGCCCCCGCGCCGCTGACGACGCGGGATGAACCGCCAACCGCTGCAACAGAGTTGGCGCACGGCGATTCTTCGGCCAGTCCGCCGGGCATGCGCGGTCCCACAGGGGCAATGACCGGCCCGGTGCAGCCCGAAGGCGTGCCAGCGCATGAGGGGGCGATCGAGATCCACCCGCTGCGCGCTCAGGTGGGTTCGGTTGCCTTTGATCGGGACGAGGTGGATGGCCCATCTTGGCCTGCGCCGCTGGCGCCTGTGGGTGGCCAACCTTTGATTCAGGCGCGTGATCCGGCCGTGCAGTGCGGTATTTCGGACCAGGCCGAGGCGTCAGGGCGCCAGGTCGCTTCCACACCGCAGATCGTGGCCGAACCTTGGACTGGTCCCGAGTCCGCGGTGGCCCAAGTTGCGAATCCCCCATTGGACCTGGGTGTCGTGCCCCCGCGTGACCCGGCCGCGGCCCGCCTGTTGGCGGCCGCAGCTCCCGACCGAATCCTTTCAGGCGCAAGCGTTTCCACCACTCTGCCGCTCTCGCACGGGGGCGCGCGCGATGTGGAACCCCGTGCGCTGACCCGACCCGAAGTGGATCTGCCCACGTCGGCGGAAATCCGGATACGGGCGGGGGGCCTTGTCGCGGAAGCCCCCGCGGAAGGCCCGGTTGCCCCGATCTCAGAGGTGCGGCCCAAGGCTGGGCAGGGCGATCCGCCGCAGTCCGACCGCCTCACCGAGCCGACGGGGCAGGGTATGGAATCGCCCAGGCCGGATCGTGCCGAACGGTCTTTGCCCGATACACGCGGCGCCGACCATCCGACATTCGAAACCGCGGCCGAGCCCGAGCCGTCCTTTGACGGCGCAGAGCCGTCGGGGGGCTTCGGTGCGATGGATCGCCCGTCCGCATCTGTCGATCAGCCGCGCCGGCTTGTTCTGGCTGCCGCGCCCGCGCCGGCCGCCGATCCGGCGCTTCGGGAAGGTGTCGAGGTGGCGCAACAGGAAAACGCGGCGCTGGAAGTCACCCTGCGTCCCGAAGAACTGGGGCGGGTCACGATGACGATGGCGCAAGAGGGCGATTCGCTTCGTGTTCTGGTGCAGGCCGAACGCGCGGATACCCTGGATCTTCTGCGCCGCAACTCGGATCAGTTGGGCGCCGAGTTGCGTCAGGCGGGCTTTTCCGGCGCCTCGTTCAGCTTTGGCGGCCGGGATGGCGAGCCGCCGCCGCGCCCTCGCCCCGCGATGGAAAACCGCTTGCAGCCTTCTCCGGTTTCGGCCGCGCCTTCCGGTGTGCCCCAGACCGGCCTTGACCTTCGCATCTAGGAGCAGACCATGGATGTCACCGCCACGACGCCGCCCACCGCCACGACGCCGCCCACCGCCACGACATCAGCCAGTCAGAGTTCCTCGGCCGGTACCAGTTCGGATTACATGACCTTTCTTAAGATGCTGACGACGCAGCTGAAGAATCAGGATCCGATGGACCCGATGGATTCGAAGGACTTCGCCGTTCAGCTGGCGACGTTTTCCGGCGTCGAACAGCAGGTGAAGACGAACGAACTTCTTGCCGCCATGAGTGCCTCGCTGGGTGCGATGGGGATGGCTGATCTGGCAAGCTGGATCGGCCGTGAGGCGAGGGTCAATGCCTCGGCCTGGTTCGACGGTGCGCCGATCACGATTGCGCCTCATCCGGCGCCCAAGGCTGACAGCGCGGTGCTTGTGGTGAAAAATGCAAGCGGAACAATCGTTTCGCAACAAGACATCGCGCCCGAAGCCGGAACGATCGACTGGGACGGAACCGACGCCTTGGGCTCCCCCTTGCCCGAGGGCCTCTATAGCTTCACGCTAAGAAGCTATCAGGGCGACGACCTTCTGGCGACCGATACGGTCGATGTCTATGCCGAGATCGTCGAGGCCCGTGGCGGAGCCACGGGAACGATGCTGATCCTGAAGGGCGGGGTCGAGGTCGCGACATCGGATGTCACGGCGCTGCGGTCCGGATCGTAACCTGTCAGAGCAGGCTTCCGATCCAGACGCCCAGGGCTGTGGCCGCCGATCCCGCCAGCATCCACAGTGCGGGATGCGGCGACTGGCGCGGCGGGGCCTCGATGCTGGGCTGGCCCTGCCGGATCAGGTGCGCCTCGACCAGCCGCGGCAGGCGCGGCCCGAACCGCCCGAGGATTCGTGCCGTCCGAACCAGATCGCGCGCCACTGCGCGCGGGCCGATGTTCTGGCGGATGTAATCCTCGACGATCGGCCGGGCGACCTGCCAGATGTTGATCCGCGGATCGAGCGAGCGCGCGACCCCTTCGACCACCACCATCGTCCGTTGCAGCAGGATCAGCTCGGTCCGGGTTTCCATGCCGAACCGCTCGGTCACCTCGAACAGATAGGCCAGAAGCTTCGCCATCGAGATATGCGAGGCATCCATGCCGAAGATCGGCTCGCCCACCGCGCGCAGCGCGCGGGCGAATTCGTCGATGTCGCGGTCGGCCGGGACATAGCCCGCCTCGAAATGCACCTCGGCCACGCGGCGATAGTCGCGCTGGATGAAGCCGAACAGAATCTCGGCATAGACCCGGCGGGTATATTCATCCAGCCGGCCCATGATCCCGAAATCATAGGCGATGATGTCGCCGTTCGCCGCCACCTTCAGGTTGCCCTGATGCATGTCGCCGTGGAAAAAGCCATCGCGCAGCGCATGGTTAAGGAACAGGGCCAGCACCCGCGTGCCCAGAACGTGCCGGTCATGGCCGGCCGCATCGATGGCCGCGTTATCGGCCAGCGAGATCCCTTCGGCCCAGCCGATGGTCATCACCTGCCGCGCCGACAGGTTCCAGACCGGCTTCGGCACCTGGAAGCCCTCGTCGGCTTCGGTATTCGCCGCGAACTCGCCGGCCGAGGCGGATTCAAGCCGCAGGTCCAGCTCGCCGTTCACCACACCTTCAAAATGGCGGATCACGTCGGTCGGGCGCAGTCGGCGCGAGAACGGGGCCAGGATTTCGATGATCCGGGCGGCCAGGTAGAAGGCATCGATGTCGGTGCGGAAGGCGCGTTCGATCCCCGGACGCAGCACCTTTACCGCGACTTCGACCCCGGTATCGGCCAGCCTTGCGCGGTGGACCTGCGCGATCGAGGCCGCCGCCACGGGTTCGGAAAACTCGGAAAAGACCGTGTCGACCGAGACGTTCAGTTCCTCCTCGATCATCGCCTTGGCAATATCGGTGGGGAAGGGCGGCAGCTTGTCCTGAAGGTATTGCAGTTGCAGGGCCATCTCGGGGCCCACCACATCGGGACGGGTCGACAGGATCTGGCCAAACTTGATGTAGGCCGGCCCCAGCGCGGTCAGCGCCCGCGTCGCCGGCGGCAGCGCCGGGTCGCCCGGCAGCCCCAGCCATTTGAACGGCCAGCCCAGAACGCGCGCCACCACCCGCAGGTTCGGCGGGGCATCCATCGCCTCAAGCACGGCGCCGATCGCGCCCGTGCGCTCCATTGTGGCGGCGGTGCGAACCAGCCGCCAGATGTTGTGAGGTCCGCGCACTTAAAGCTTCCAGCCAGAGTGCAGCGCGGCGATGCCCATCGAAAGGTTGCGGTATTTCACCAGCCCGAAGCCAGCCTTGCGGATCATGCCCGCAAAGGTTTCCTGATCGGGGAACTTGCGGATCGATTCCACCAGATATTGATAGCTGTCGCGGTCGTTCGCCACGATCTGGCCCATCACCGGAATCACGTTGAACGAATAGCGGTCATAGGCCCATTGCATCATCGGGTTGGGGATCTGGCTGAATTCCAGAACCATCAGCCGCCCGCCGGGCTTCAGCACGCGATAGGCCTCGTTCAGCGCGTCCTGCACGCGGGTCACGTTCCGGATGCCGAAGCTGATCGTATAAACATCGAAGGTGTTGGAAGCGAAAGGCAGCGCCATCGCATCGCCCACCACCCAGTTCAGCCGCTCGGCCATCTGGCCGGCGTCGGCGCGCTGCCGACCCTCGACCAGCATCGATTCGGTCATGTCGCAGACGGTGGCATGGGCGCCGGGCGCGCGTTTCAGGAAGCGGAACGAAATGTCGCCGGTGCCGCCCGCCACATCCAGAAGCTTCTGCCCCGGACGCGGCGCCAGCCAGTCCATCATCGCGTCCTTCCAGATCCGGTGGACGCCGGCCGACATCAGGTCGTTCATGATGTCGTATTTCGAGGCCACGCGCGTGAAGACGCCATGGACCATCCCGGCTTTCTCGCCTTCGGGCACGGTGCGGAAGCCGAAATGTGTCGTGCTGGAAGTTTCGTCGTTCATCGGGTCTTGCCGTCCTCTGTTCGGCCCTCTTTATAGGGCCGGTGGCGGGGGCTGCAATCCACCCCCGGCCCTTGTGATGCCGTGCTGCCATCTGTCGCGGAGTTTCCATGCCCGAACTGCCCGAGGTCGAGACCGTCCGCCGCGGACTGGAACCGGCGATGACCGGCCGCCTGATCGCGGCGGCCGCGGTGAACCGGCCCGACCTGCGCTGGCCCCTGCCCCCGCGCATGGCCGAGCGGCTGACGGGGCAGCGCGTGCTGGGCTTGCGGCGGCGGTCGAAATACATCCTGGCCGATCTGTCGGGTGGCGAGACGCTGCTGATTCATCTGGGCATGTCGGGGCGGATGCTGGTCTCGGGCGTGATGCTGGGCGGGTTCTTTCACGACCATCCTGCGCCAGCGAAACACGACCATGTGATCCTGAACATGGACGGCGGCGCCCGCGTCACCTTCAACGATCCCCGCCGCTTCGGCGCGATGGATCTGATGCCGACCGACAGCGCCGAGGGCCATCCGCTGCTGGCGTCGCTGGGCCCCGAGCCCTTGGGAAATGCCTTTGACGAGGCGCATCTTCGCGCCCGTCTGGCCGGGCGGCGCGCGCCGATCAAGGCGGCGCTGCTGGATCAGCATGTCGTGGCGGGTCTGGGCAACATCTATGTTTGCGAGGTTCTGTTCCGCGCGGGCCTTGCCCCCGGCCGGCTGGCCGGCAGCCTGACGCCGGACGAGGTTGCCGGGCTGGTGCCGATCATCCGTGCCGTTCTTCTCGAAGCGATCGAGGCGGGCGGGTCTTCGCTGCGCGATTACCGGCAGGCGGGCGGCGAGCTGGGCTATTTTCAGCACGCCTTCCGCGTGTATGGCCGCGAGGGGCAGCCCTGCCTTGCCCCCGGCTGTGACGGCACCATCGGGCGGATCGTGCAGTCGGGTCGGTCGTCCTTCCTTTGCCCGCGCTGCCAGAGATGACTTGATCCCTGCCACCGGACTGCTAGACCTTCGCGGAATTGCCACGACGAGGGAAACCGCATGGCCTACGAAACTCTGATCGTCGAGATCGAGGATTACGTGGCGCTGATCCGGCTCAACCGCCCCGACGCGCTGAATGCGCTGAACAACCGGTTGATGACGGAACTTGCCGACGCGCTGGGCGCGGCCGATCGCAACGACAAGGTGCGCTGCATCGTGCTGACCGGCTCTGACAAGGCGTTCGCCGCCGGGGCCGACATCAAGGAAATGTCCGAGAAGGGCTTTGTCGACATGTTCGGCGGCGACTTCTTCACTCCGGAAACCGAGGCGATCCTGCGGGTCAGGAAGCCCATCGTCGCCGCGGTCGCAGGGTATGCGCTGGGCGGCGGCTGCGAACTGGCGATGATGTGCGACTTTATCATCGCCGCCGATACCGCCAAGTTCGGCCAGCCCGAGATCAATCTGGGCGTGGTGGCCGGCATGGGCGGCACGCAGCGCCTGACGCGCTATGTCGGCAAGTCCAAATCGATGGACATGCATCTGACCGGGCGCTTCATGGACGCGGCCGAGGCCGAACGCTGCGGCCTTGTCAGCCGTGTGGTGCCGGCCAAGAACCTCATGGAAGAGGTGATGAAGGCCGCGGCCAAGATCTCGGAAAAGTCGCTTCTGACCGCGATGGCGGTGAAAGAGGCCGTGAACCGCAGCTACGAGACCACGCTGCGCGAAGGCGTGCTGTTCGAGCGGCGGCTGTTCCACGCCCTGTTCGCGACCGAGGATCAGAAAGAGGGCATGGCGGCCTTTTTGGAAAAGCGCACGCCGCAATTCCGCGACAAGTAAGGAATCGCGTCCTTGCGGGTTGACTTGCGTGTGAGTCGCCCGTAAAGACGCGGCTTCAAATAGAGATCGAACTTAGACGGAAGTCCAAGACATATGGCCAACTCGCCCCAGTCCAAGAAGCGTGCCCGCCAGGCCGAGGCCCGCGCCGCCGTTAACAAGGCCCGCCGGTCGCGGATCCGCACCTTCCTGCGCAAGGTCGAGGAAGCACTCGCCTCGGGCGACGCTGCTGCCGCCGCCATTGCGCTGAAGACGGCTCAGCCCGAGCTTGCCCGCGGCATCACCAAGGGTGTCCTGCACAAGAACACCGTGGCCCGGAAAATGTCGCGCCTCGCGCATCGCGTGAACGTGCTGGCTCACCCGGTCGCCGCCTGATTTCTGCCGTAGTTTCAACGGCTTGAAGCGCGCCCCTCTGGGGCGCGTTTTGCGTTTTTGGACCCTGCCAAGGGGCGGCTGTGGCCGCGTCGCAAGGTCGCCGGGATTCGCTGCGACAAAGACTTAGTCAACAGCGAAGTTCGGTTGCAGATGCTTGGCCCCACTTGCTAGCGTCATGTCAGCGATTCACACGTCCTTGGGGGGACATGGTTGGTCGCGGATCGACTGTTGTCAGCTGCCAGCTGCCGCCAATCCGGCGGAAGTGACAAAAGCGGTTTGCGATCATGGGGTTATGACTGGTGCCCGTCTGGGCATGCTTCCGCAACGTCGGATGAACCGGGCTTCACCCGGTTCCTTTCGCGTCGCGTTCGGTCCCGTGTTACCGGATCGCCTGCATTCATGCGGGCGGCCCGGTGATTTCCTGCGCGCTGTCAAAGCGCCCCCTTAAGATTTGCGTCGCAAAACGACAACAAGGCAGCCCCGCCATTTCGGCGCGGGTCAGGCCGCAGGCGATGAACGACGAACGGGCATAGGAAATGACGAATGAGACCTGGGTTCAAGTGCGCGAAGGGCTGCTCAAGCGTGTGGGCAAAAACAACTTCGTGACCTGGATCGAGCCTCTGCGGCTGACGGGCCTTTCCGAGGGCGTGGCGCGATTCGAGGTGCCGACGCTGTTCTTCGGCGACTGGGTGCAGCGTAATTTCGGCGACCATATCCGGCATCGTCTGACCGAGGCGGGCGAACCCGTCGAGCGGCTGGAATTTGCGGTGTCGAACTCGCCCAGGCCGCCGTTGCAGCCGGTCAAGGCCGCGCCGGTCGCGCGGCCCAAACCGCAGCCCGATGAGGATCTGCGCGGCGCCCCGCTGGACGCGCGCTTTACCTTTGACAGTTTCGTGGTCGGCAAGCCGAATGAACTGGCCCATGCCGCCGCGCGCCGCGTGGCCGAAGGCGGGCCCGTGACGTTCAACCCGCTGTTTCTTTATGGCGGCGTCGGGCTGGGCAAGACCCACCTGATGCACGCCATCGCGCACGAACTGCAAAAGCGCCAGCCGCAGGCCCGCGTGCTGTATCTGTCGGCCGAGCAGTTCATGTATCGCTTCGTGCAGGCCCTGCGCGAACGCGAGATCCTGGGCTTCAAGGAGTTGTTCCGTTCCGTCGATGTGCTGATGGTCGATGACGTGCAGTTCATCGCCGGAAAGGATTCGACGCAGGAAGAATTCTTCCATACCTTCAACGCCTTGGTGGATCAGAACAAGCAGATCGTGATTTCCGCCGACCGTGCGCCGGGCGAGATCAAGGATCTGGAGGAACGGATCAAAAGCCGGCTTCAGTGCGGTCTTGTGGTCGATGTCCACCCGACCGACTACGAACTGCGCCTTGGCATCCTGCAACAGAAGGCCGATTTCTACCGCGAGCAATACAAGGGGCTGGTGATCGCAGACGGGGTGCTGGAGTTTCTGGCCCATCGCATCACCTCGAACGTGCGGGTGCTGGAAGGTGCGCTGACGCGGCTTTTTGCCTTCGCCAGCCTTGTCGGGCGCGAGATCACGCTGGATCTGGCGCAGGACTGTCTGGCCGACATCCTGCGCGCTTCGGATCGCAAGGTCACGATCGAGGAAATCCAGCGCAAGGTGGCCGAGCATTACAACATCCGGCTGTCGGACATGATCGGGCCGAAGCGGTTGCGCACCATCGCGCGCCCGCGGCAAGTGGCGATGTATCTGTCCAAGCACCTGACCCCGCGATCTCTGCCCGAGATCGGGCGCCGGTTCGGCGGGCGCGATCACACCACGATCATGCATGGCGTGCGCAAGATCGAGGAACTGATGGCGACGGATTCGCAGCTGTCGGACGATCTTCAGCTTTTGCGCCGGCTGTTGCAGGGCTGAGGCGCGGCCCCGGGGGCGCTTGACGCCCCCGCCAATCCATCCATAGTCGGGAAAAACTTGAGCTTCGGTGCGAAACCGGGCAGTTTCGGCGTCCGCGTCTGAAAGAGGTATGAGGGAATGAAGATCAGCATCGAACGCGGCGCTTTGTTGAAGGCTGTGGGTCAGGCCCAGTCGGTCGTCGAGCGTCGCAACACCATTCCCATTCTTGCCAACGTCCTGATCGAGGCTGACGGCGGAACGGTCTCGTTCCGCGCCACCGACCTTGACATCGAAGTGGTGGACCGCACGCCGGCCGTGGTGGACCGGGCCGGCGCCACCACGGTCTCGGCGGTGATGCTGCATGAAATCGTGCGCAAACTTCCCGATGGCGCGCTGGTGAACCTGTCGGAAGATGCGGCCTCGGGGCGGCTGACGGTGATGGCGGGGCGGTCGGTGTTCAGCCTTGCCACGCTGCCGAAGGAAGATTTTCCGGTGATGGCGAGCTCGGAATACAGCTCGAACTTTTCGGCGTCGGCGCCGATGCTGCGACGCTTGTTCGACAAGGCCAAGTTCGCGATCTCGACCGAAGAGACGCGCTATTACCTGAACGGTGTCTACATGCATGTGGCGCAGGGCGACGAAGGGCCGGTGCTGCGCTGTGTGGCAACCGATGGCCATCGGCTGGCGCGGATCGACGCGCCCTTGCCCGAAGGGGCCGCGGGGATGCCCGGCGTGATCGTGCCGCGCAAGACCGTGAACGAGTTGCGCAAGCTGCTGGACGATGACGAGGCGCAGATTGCGGTTTCGGTGTCCGAGACGAAGGTTCGGTTCGCGACGCCGCAGATCACCATGACCTCGAAGGTGATCGACGGCACCTTCCCCGATTATTCCCGGGTGATCCCGGTCGGCAACACCCGCCGGCTGGAAGTCGACGCGCAGGAATTTGCCAAGGCGGTCGACCGGGTGGCCACGGTGTCGTCGGAGCGGTCGCGCGCGGTGAAGCTGTCGCTGGATGAGGATCGGCTGGTGCTGTCGGTGAATGCCCCGGATTCGGGTGCGGCCGAAGAGGAACTGGCGGTGGCCTATGGCGACGAGCGGCTGGAAATCGGTTTCAACGCCAAGTATCTGCTGGAAATCGCGTCTCAGGTCGATCGCGAGAATGCGGTGTTCCTGTTCAATTCCTCGGGCGATCCGACGTTGATGCGCGAGGGCAGCGACATGTCGGCGGTCTATGTCGTGATGCCGATGCGCGTGTAGCGGCGCAAGGGTGGGGGCGCTGCCCCCACACCCCCGGGATATTTGGGCCAGAATGAAAGGGGAGAGGGTGCGCGGGCTGGCGGTGGCCTCTCTGGGCGTGTCGCATTTCCGTTCATACCGCGGGGTGCGGATGGTGTTCGACGGCCGGCCGGTGGCCTTTGTCGGGCCGAACGGGGCGGGCAAGACCAACATACTTGAGGCGGTGTCGCTGTTGTCGCCGGGGCGCGGGTTGCGCCGTGCCGGGGCCGATGAGATCGCGCGGCGTCCCGAGGTGTTGGGGTGGAAGGTCAGTGCTGCGGTCAGGGGGCTGCATTCCGATCACGAGGTCGAGACCTGGGCCGAGTGTGGCGGGGCGCGGCAGGTGCGGATCGACGGCAAGGCGGCGACGCAGGTGATGTTGGGGCGCATCCTGCGGATCGTCTGGCTGGTGCCGGCGATGGATCGGTTGTGGACCGAGGCGGCCGAGGGGCGGCGCCGGTTTCTGGATCGGGTGGCGATGAGTTTCGCGCCGGATCATGCCGAGGCGGTGCTGGATTATGAAAAGGCGATGCGCGAGCGCAACCGGCTGCTGAAGGAAGGCGTTGGCGATGCGCATTGGTATGCGGCGCTGGAGGGGCGGATGGCCGAGGCGGCGGCGCTGATTGTGGCGCATCGTGCCGTGGCGGTGTCGCGGCTGATGCGGGCGCAGGCTGATGCGGGCGGTGCCTTTCCGCGGGCAGAGTTGGATGTCGCCTCGGACGATCCCGAGGATCTTCGGGCGGCCTGGGCCGAGGGGCGGCGGCGTGACATGGCGGCGGGGCGGACGCTGGTGGGGCCGCACCGCGCCGATCTTGCGGCGGTCTATGCCGGGAAGGGGGTGCCGGCCGGGCTGTGTTCGACCGGCGAGCAGAAGGCGTTGCTGATCTCGATGATCCTTGCCAATGCGCGGGCGCTGGCCGAGGATCTGGGTGCGGCGCCGGTATTGCTGTTGGATGAGGTGGCGGCGCATCTGGATGAGGGGCGTCGGGAGGCTCTGTATGACGAGATCTGCACGTTGGGGGCGCAGGCGTTGATGACCGGCACGGGGCCAGAGTTGTTTTCGGCTTTGGGGTCGCGGGCCCAGAGGTTCGAGGTGACCGAGGTGGGGGGGCTGTCGCAGGTGTGCGAGATGGGGCCATGACACCGCAGCGCGTGACGCTGATCACGCTGGGGGTCGCGGATCTGGCGGCCTCGGTCGGCTTTTATCGCCGGCTGGGGTGGCGGCCTCATGGTGTGCAAGAGGGGATCGCGTTCTTTCAGATGCAGGGTTCGGTGTTGGCGCTGTTCGGTCGGGCTGATCTGGCGGCCGATCAGGGGCGGCCGGGGGCTGTGCTGGGGACGGGGGCGGTGACGCTGGCGCAGAATTTCGCGTCCGAGGCCGAGGTTGATGCCGCGTTCGAGGTGGCCATCGCAGCCGGGGGCGTGGTGCTGAAACGGCCGGAAAAGGTGTTCTGGGGGGGCTATTCCGGCTATTGGGCGGACCCTGATGGCCATGTCTGGGAAGTCGCGATGAACCCGTTCTGGCCGCTGGCCGAGGATGGCAGTCTGACGCTTCCGTGACGGTGGACGGCGCTAAATCTTGGGCCCTGGGCGTGACATTCCCGGGCTTGGCCGCTATAAATCGCGCGTGAAGAAAAAGGTTTGACCGAATGGCCGAAGCTGCGCGCGTGCCGGAAGAATATGGCGCCGATTCCATCAAGGTTCTCAAGGGACTGGAGGCTGTCCGGAAGCGTCCGGGCATGTATATCGGCGACACCGACGACGGCTCGGGCTTGCACCACATGGTCTATGAGGTGGTGGACAACGGCATCGACGAGGCGCTGGCCGGCCATGCCACCGCGGTCACGGTGAAGATCCATGCCGACAGTTCGGTGTCGGTGCGCGACAACGGCCGGGGCATCCCCGTCGACATGCACGCCGAAGAGGGGGTGTCGGCCGCCGAGGTCATCATGACCCAGCTGCACGCCGGGGGCAAATTCGACCAGAACAGCTACAAGGTGTCCGGCGGTCTGCACGGCGTTGGCGTTTCGGTGGTGAACGCGCTGTCGGACTGGCTGGAGCTGCGGATCTGGCGCAACGGCAAGGAATATTTCGCCCGTTTCGAAGGCGGCGACACGGTCGAGCATCTGCGCGTGGTGGGGGATGCGCCGGGCGAGAAGGGGACCGAGGTCCGCTTTCTTGCCTCGGCCAAGACCAACCATCCGGCGGGCACGTTTTCCAACCTCGACTACAGTTTCAAGACGCTGGAAACCCGGCTGCGCGAGCTGGCCTTTCTGAATTCCGGCGTGCGTATCCTGCTTGAGGATGAGCGCCCTGCCGAGCCATTGCGCAGCGAGCTGTTCTATGAAGGCGGCGTGCGCGAATTCGTGCGCTATCTCGACCGTTCGAAAAGCCCGGTCATGTCAGAGCCGATCTATATTGCGGGCGACCGGGGCGGCATCGGTGTCGAAGTCGCGATGTGGTGGAACGACAGCTATCATGAAACGGTGCTGCCCTTCACCAACAACATCCCGCAGCGCGATGGTGGCACCCACCTTGCGGGCTTCCGCGGCGCGCTGACCCGCACGATCACGAAATACGCACAGGATTCGGGTATCGCCAAGCGCGAGAAGGTGGATTTCACCGGCGACGACGCCCGCGAGGGGCTGACCTGCGTCTTGTCGGTAAAGGTGCCAGACCCGAAATTCTCCAGCCAGACCAAGGACAAGCTGGTGTCGTCCGAGGTTCGGCCGGCGGTCGAGAACCTTGTGAACGAAAAGCTGTCCGAGTGGTTCGAGGAAAACCCGCAGCACGCCAAGACTGTTGTCGGCAAGATCGTCGAGGCGGCCCTTGCCCGCGAGGCTGCCCGCAAGGCGCGCGAGATGACGCGGCGCAAGACCGCGATGGATGTGGCCTCGTTGCCCGGAAAGCTGGCGGATTGTCAGGAGAAAGACCCGGCGCTGTCGGAACTGTTCATCGTCGAGGGTGACTCGGCCGGCGGTTCGGCCAAGCAGGGCCGGGCGCGGAAAAATCAGGCGGTGCTGCCGCTGCGGGGCAAGATCCTGAACGTGGAGCGCGCGCGGTTCGACCGGATGCTGTCGTCGGAAACTGTCGGCACGCTGATTACCGCGCTGGGGGCCGGGATCGGGCGGGATGAGTTCGATATCGCCAAGCTGCGCTATCACAAGATCATCATCATGACCGACGCCGACGTGGACGGCGCGCATATCCGGACGCTGCTGCTGACCTTTTTCTTCCGGCAGATGCCCGCGATCATCGAGGGCGGCTTTCTTTATATTGCGCAGCCTCCGCTTTACAAAGTGGCGCGCGGCAAGTCCGAGGTCTACCTGAAGGATCAGGCGGCGCTGGACGATTACCTGATCCAGCAAGGGGTCGAAGGCGCGGTGCTGCGGCTGTCCACCGGCGAGGATATCGCCGGCGCCGACCTGCTGCGCGTGATCGAGGGGGCGCGGCAGTTCCGTCGCGTGCTGGAAGGCTTCCCCACCCACTATCCGCGCGCGATTCTGGAACAGGCGGCGCTGGCCGGCGCCTTCGATCCGGGCCGGGCGGATGACGATCTGCAACTGGTGGCCGATACCGTGGCCAAGCGGCTGGATCTGACAGCGGCGGAATACGAACGCGGCTGGACCGGGCGGATCACGCAGGATCACGGCATCCGGCTGTCGCGCGTGTTGCGCGGGGTCGAGGAACTGCGCACGCTGGACGGCGCGGTTCTGCGCTCGGGCGAGGCGCGGCGGCTGTCGCAGGTGTCGCGCGAGACGCGGGATGTCTATACGTCCGCGGCGCGGCTGGTGCGCAAGGATCGCGAACAGCCGATCCATGGTCCGGTCGATCTGGTCCGGGCGGTGACAGCCGAGGGCGAAAAGGGTCTGTCGCTGCAACGCTACAAGGGTCTGGGCGAGATGAACCCGGAACAGCTGTGGGAAACCACGCTCGATCCCGAAGCGCGGACGCTGTTGCAGGTCAAGGTCGAGGATCTGGCCGAGGCCGACGACATCTTCACCAAGCTGATGGGCGATGTGGTCGAACCCCGGCGCGAGTTCATCCAGCAGAACGCCCTGAACGTCGAGCATCTGGATACCTGATCAGGCCCCTTTTCTGCGCCGCGGCATGGCCTTATGAAGGGCCATGCGCCAGACCCTGACCGAGATTTACGAAGCCCGCGTCGATGCGGGCGATCTGACCGCCGACCCGGCGCAGCACGCCGTGCTGCCCGACCTTGAGGCGATCCGCCTGTGGCTTGAGGCCAACCCCGAACGCAAGCGCGGCTTTTTCGGCCGGTTCGCGCAGAAAGAGGTGCTGCCCAAGGGGCTTTACCTGTGGGGCGGGGTGGGGCGCGGCAAGTCGATGCTGATGGATCTGTTCACCGATGCGGTGGCGATCCCGGCCAAGCGACGGGTGCATTTCCATTCCTTCATGCAGGAAGTGCAGCGCGGGATGCACGAGGCGCGCAAGCGCGGCGTCGAAGATGCGCTTCAGCCCGTGGCCGATGCGGTCGCGGCCGAGGTGCGGTTGCTGGCCTTTGACGAGATGCAGATCACCGACATCACCGACGCGATGGTGGTGGGCCGGCTGTTTCAGAAGCTGTTCGATCTGGGGGTGGTGATCGTCACCACCTCGAACCGTCCGCCGGAAGATCTTTATCTCAACGGCTTGAACCGGCAGGTGTTTTTGCCTTTCATCGCGCTTCTGCGCGAGCGGTTGACAGTGGTGGAGCTGGAAAGCCCGACCGATTATCGCCAGCACCGGCTTCAGGGGGCGCAGGTCTATTTCTGGCCCGCCACGGGCGCCCACCGCCAACTGTCCGAGATCTGGACCGACCTGACGGGGGGCGATCGCGGCCATCCGCTGCGCCTGCCGGTGAACGGGCGCGAGGTCGAGATTGCGTGCTTTGCCAATGGCGTGGGGCGCGCGACCTTCTGGGATCTTTGCGCCCGTCCGCTGGGGCCCGCGGATTTTCTGGCCATCGCCGAAGCCTGCCGGGTGCTGATCCTTGAGGACATCCCCCGGCTGTCTGCGGAAAACTATAACGAGGTCAAACGCTTCGTCACGCTGATCGATGCGCTGTACGAAGGCCGCGTGCGCCTGATCGCCTCGGCCGCGGATGAGCCCGAACGGCTTTACATGGAAGGCACAGGTTCGTTCGAATATGAACGCACCGCCAGCCGCCTGCGCGAGATGCAGGGCGCCGACTGGGCGGCCTGACGGGCGGCTCAGGTCACGAACTGGTCGCGCGCGTAGCCCTGCACGAACAAAAGCGCGGTCAGGTCGCCGTGGTTGATGCGGATCTCGCATTCGGCCGCCACCACGGGTTTCGCGTGCAGCGCCACGCCGGCGCCGGCGCGTTTCAGCATCCCCAGATCGTTCGCGCCATCGCCCACCGCCATCGCCTGATCGACCCCGATTCCCAGCCCGGCGCAAAGCTCCTCCAGCGCGGCCAGTTTGGCTTCGCGGCCTAGGATCGGTTCGGCGACCGTTCCGGTCAACTGCCCATCGGTGACATGCAGGATGTTGGCGCGGTGCTCGTCGAACCCCAGCCCCTCGGCCACGCGCGCGGTAAAGGCGGTGAAGCCGCCCGACACCAGCGCCGCCCGCGCGCCGCTGGCCTTCATCGTCTGCACCAGTTCGCGCCCGCCCGGCATGTATCGGATGCGGTTTTCGAACACCCGTTCGATTACCGATTCCGGCAGGCCCTTCAACAACGAGACCCTCTCGCGCAGGGCGGATTCGAAGTTCAACTCGCCATTCATCGCGCGGGCGGTGATGCCTGCGACATATTCACCGACGCCGGCTTCGTCGGCCAGTTCGTCGATGCATTCCTGCCGGATCATGGTCGAATCCATGTCGGCCAGCAGCAGTTTCTTCCGCCGTCCGGCGTCGGCCTGCACCACCAGATCGACCTTCAGGGTCTGAAGATCCTCCCACACCTGCCAGCGGTTCGAAGGCATTGAGGGCAGCGGGAATTCCGCGGCAACGCCATGGTCCAGCCAGCGCGCGGGACCGCCGCCCCAGGCGTTGCGGATGGCCTCGACCGTGGCTTGGTCCAGTGCGGGCGTGGCGGGGTCGGTCAGCAGGGTGGCGATGAACATGGGATTCCCCGACAGGTCGCTTTTTCAGGATCAAGCGCCGCTCTAGGACAATTCTTTTCCTTGCGCCAGAGGCGCGACGTCGCTAAAGCCAGCGGCGGGACACCTCTCCCCACCGAGAGGCATCTATCTGGAAGGATACCATGTCTGATTTGCAGACCCCGGCCGCGCGCCCGGCGAACCCGCGCTTCTCCTCTGGCCCCTGCGCCAAGATCCCCACCTATTCGCTGGACCTGCTGTCGGACGCGCCCTTGGGCCGTTCGCACCGTGCCGCCGTCGGCAAGGCCAAGCTGAAGGAAGCGATCGAGCTGACCCGCGAAATCCTCGGCGTTCCGGCGGGTTACCGCATCGGCATCGTGCCGGGGTCCGATACGGGCGCAGTCGAGATGGCGATGTGGTCGCTGCTGGGCGCCCGCCCGGTCGAGATGCTGGCCTGGGAAAGCTTTGGCGAAGGCTGGGTCACCGACGCGGTGAAACAGCTGAAGCTCGACGCCACCGTGCGCAAGGCGCCCTATGGCGAGATCGTCGATTTCGCGCAGGTCGATTTCGACAAGGACGTGGTTTTCACCTGGAACGGCACCACCTCGGGCGTGCGCCTGCCGAACGGCGACGCCATCCCGGCGGATCGCGCCGGCCTGACCATCTGCGACGCGACCTCGGCCGCCTTCGCGATGGATCTGCCGTGGGACAAGCTGGATGTGGTCACCTTCTCCTGGCAGAAGGTGCTGGGCGGTGAGGGCGGCCACGGGATGCTGATCCTGTCGCCCCGCGCGGTCGAGCGTCTGGAAAGCTACACCCCCGCCTGGCCGATGCCGAAGATCTTCCGCATGACGAAGGGCGGCAAGCTGATCGAAGGCATCTTCGAAGGCGAGACGATCAACACGCCCTCGATGCTGGCGGTGGAAGATTACCTTGTGTCGCTGAAATGGGCGAAAGAGATCGGCGGGCTGAAGGCGCTGGTCGCCCGGGCCGAGGCGAACTCGAAGGTTGTCGCCGATTTCGTGGCTGCGAACGACTGGATCGCGAACCTTGCGGTCGATCCGGCGACGGCCTCGACCACCTCGGTCTGCCTGAAGTTCACCGATTCGCGCATCACCGACGGCGCGGCCTTCGCCAAGGCGGTGGCCAAGCGGCTGGAAAAGGCAGGCGTGGCGCTGGACGTGGGCGCCTATCGCGACGCCCCGGCCGGCCTGCGGATCTGGTGCGGCTCGACCGTCGAGACGGCGGATGTCGCGGCGCTGATGCCCTGGCTGACCTGGGCCTTCACCTCCGAGATCGCGGCACTGTCGCAAGCCGCCTGAGCTTCGTCTCTTAGACACATGACCCGGGGCGGGGGCCTTCCCCCGCCAACCGTTCCCCATATCCACAGGATGCCCGCCATGGCCCCCCGCGTTCTCGTTTCCGACGAACTTTCCGAAACTGCCGTCCAGATCTTCCGCGACCGCGGGGTCGAGGTCGACTACATGCCGAAACTCGGCAAGGACAAGGAAAAACTGGCCGAAATCATCGGCAACTATGACGGCCTCGCCATCCGCTCGGCCACCAAGGTCACGGAAAAGCTGCTGGAATCGGCCACCAACCTCAAGGTGATCGGCCGCGCCGGCATCGGCGTCGACAACGTGGACATCCCGGCCGCCTCGAAAAAAGGCGTGATCGTGATGAACACGCCGTTCGGCAACTCGATCACCACCGCCGAACATGCCATCGCGATGATGTTCGCCTGCGCCCGCCAACTGCCCGAGGCCAACGCCTCGACCCACGCCGGCAAATGGGAAAAGTCCCGCTTCATGGGGGTCGAACTGTTCAACAAAACCCTCGGCGTGATCGGTGCCGGCAACATCGGCGGCATCGTCTGCGACCGCGCCCTTGGCCTGCACATGAAGGTCGTGGCCTATGACCCCTTCCTGTCGGAAGAGCGCGCCAAGTCGCTTGGCGTGACCAAGGTCGAACTGGACGAACTGCTTGCCCGCGCCGATTTCATCACGCTGCATGTGCCCCTGACCGACAAGACCCGCAACATCCTGTCGGCTGAAACGCTCGCCCGAACCAAGAAGGGCGTGCGCATCATCAACTGCGCCCGCGGCGGTCTGGTGGATGAGGCCGCACTGGCCGAGGCGCTGAAATCCGGCCATGTCGCCGGCGCCGCCTTCGACGTGTTCGAGGTCGAACCCGCCACCGAAAGCCCGCTGTTCAACCTGCCGAACGTCGTCGTCACGCCCCACCTCGGCGCCTCGACCACCGAAGCCCAGGAAAACGTGGCCCTTCAGGTCGCCGAGCAGATGTCGGACTATCTGTTGACCGGTGCGGTCCAGAACGCGCTGAACATGCCCTCGGTCACCGCCGAAGAGGCCGCTGTCATGGGCCCGTGGGTGAAACTCGCCGGCCACCTCGGCGCCTTCGTCGGCCAGATGACCGACGAGCCGATCAAGGCGATCAATGTGCTCTATGACGGCGCCGTGGGCGAAATGAACCTCGCCGCGCTGAACTGCGCCACCATCGCCGGCATCATGAAGGCGACAAACCCCGACGTGAACCTCGTCTCGGCCCCGATCGTCGCGAAAGAGCGCGGCATCCAGATCTCGACCACGACGCAGGAAAAATCGGGCAGCTTCGACGCCTACATCAAGCTGACGGTGGTCACCGACAAACGCGAACGCTCGGTCGCCGGCACCTGCTTCTCGGACGGCAAACCGCGCTTCATCCAGATCCGCGGCATCAACATCGACGCCGAGGTCGGCGCCCACATGCTCTACACCCGCAACGAGGACGTGCCCGGCATCATCGGCCTTCTCGGCATGACCATGGGCAAGAACGGCGTGAACATCGCGAACTTCACCCTCGGCCGGACCGCCATCGGCAAGGACGCCATCGCAATCCTCTACCTCGACCAGCCGATCAACCCCAAGGTGGTCGAGACCCTGAAATCCACTGGCATGTTCAAACAGGTCATGCCGCTGGAATTCGACGCGGTCTGACCCTTCCAACTTCACGCTGGTCCAAATATCCTGCGGGGGTCCGGGGGCGCAAAGCCCCCGGTCCTCCGTTTCCATCTGAAGGGCCACGATGCGAACCTACGCCATTGGCGACATCCACGGGCATCTGTCCCTTCTCCACGACCTTCACGCCCGGATCGAGGCCGACCGCCGTGCCACCGGCGATCAGGACGCCCCTGTGGTCCATGTCGGCGATCTGGTCGACCGCGGCCCCGACTCCCGCGGTGTGATCGAACATCTCCGCCAGGGGATCGAACAGGGTGAGAACTGGGTGGTCCTCAAAGGCAACCACGACCGCATGTTCGCAGGATTCCTGCGCGATGCCGCCCACCACGATCCCGGCCTTCGCCGCGAACTCAGCTGGCTTCACCCCCGGCTGGGCGGCGCGGCAACGCTGGCCTCCTACGGTGTCACCCACCCCGCCGACCGCCCGGTGCCCAAGGTCCACGCCGACGCGCAGGCCCTCGTCCCCGCCGAACATCTCGCCTTCCTCGAGGCGCTGCCCACCCACTACCGCCGCGGCGAGGCCCTGTTCGTCCATGCCGGCATCCGCCCCGGCATCCCGATCCCCGAGCAGTCCGAAACCGACCTTCTCTGGATCCGAGAGCCGTTCCTCTCTGACCCGCGTGACCACGGCGCGCTTATCGTCCACGGCCACACCGCGCTTGATGACGTGACCCACTACGGCAACCGCCTCAACCTCGACAGCGGCGTGGCCTACGGCGGCCCGCTCTCTGCCGTGGTGATCGAGGGCCGCTCGGTCTGGCTTCTCACCGCAAAGGGCCGCATCGCCATCGCCTGAAACGCAACGTCACCGCCGCGGGCCGCGCGGCCCGCGCTATGCTGCCCCCGAACAGCAGCAAAAGGCCGCGCCCATGTCCGACATCGTCCTTCTCTCCGGGGTCCGCACCGCCATCGGCAGCTTCGGCGGCGCCCTTGCCGCGATCCCTCCGGCCGACCTCGCCACCACCGTCACCCGCGCCGCCCTCGACCGCGCCGGGGTCGAACCCGGCCAGATCGGCCATGTCGTCTTCGGCCACATCCTCAACACCGAGCCGCGCGACATGTATCTCAGCCGCATCGCCGCCATCGCCGCCGGCATCCCGCCCGAGGTGCCGGCGATGAACGTGAATCGCCTCTGTGGCTCGGGCGCACAGGCCATCGTCTCGGCGATGCAATCCCTGATGCTGGGCGATGCCGATTTCGCCCTCGCCGGCGGCGCCGAATCAATGAGCCGCGCCCCCTACCTGCTGCCCGCCGCCCGCTGGGGCCAGAAGATGGGCGACGTCCGCGCGCTCGACATGATGACGGGCGCATTGAACTGCCCCTTCGGCACCGGCCACATGGGCGTCACCGCGGAAATCGTCGCCGAACGCCACGGCATCACCCGCGCCGCGCAGGACGCCTTCGCCCTCGAAAGCCAGACCCGCGCCGCCCGCGCCATCGCCGAAGGCCGCTTCGCAAGCCAGATCGTCCCGGTCGAGATCGCCAGCCGCAAGGGCCCCACCACCTTCGCTCAGGACGAACACCCCAAACCCACCACACCCGAGGCGCTCGCCGCCCTCCGCCCCGCTTTCCGCAAGGACGGCACCGTGACCGCGGGCAACGCCAGCGGCATCAATGACGGCGCCGCCGCCCTCATCCTTGCCCGCGCCGATGCCGCCAGCCACCTCAAACCGCTCGCCCGCGTGATCGGCTATGCCCATGCCGGCGTCGAACCCGAGGTGATGGGCCTTGGCCCGATCCCCGCCGTTCGCGCCCTTTGCGCCCGCACCGGCCTGACCCCGCAAGACTTCGACGTGATCGAATCGAACGAGGCCTTCGCCGCCCAGGCCCTGGCCGTCAGCCACGCCCTCGACCTCGACCCGGCCAAGGTGAACCCCAACGGCGGCGCCATCGCGCTCGGCCACCCGGTCGGCGCCACCGGCGCCATCGTCACCGTCAAGGCGCTGCACGAACTGCACCGCAACGGCGCCCGCCGCGCGCTCGTCACGCTCTGCATCGGCGGCGGCCAAGGCATCGCTCTCGCCCTCGAACGGCTCTAGGCCTTTCATTCTGGTCCAAATATCCCGGGGGTCCGGGGGCAGCGCCCCCGGCTGCCCCTTCAATGCACCCGAACAGCGGCCCGCCCCGCCCGCCCTTCGCCGTCGATCACCGACAGCCGCACGAACCCCGGTCCCAGATCCAGCATCGTCTCGCGGGCAGTCACCCCCACGACGACAGGTGCCCCATCGGCCAGCCAGGTGAATGGCGCGGTCCCGCCCTCAACCACCACCTTCAGCCCGCCGCGAAGCCGCTCGACCTCGGCCCCGTCGGGGGGAAAGGCCACCGCAGGCCCCGGCGCCGCCGCAAAGGCGGCCAGACGTGATCGAAACCGGCGCAGTGGCTGGGGCAGATCGGCATTCGTCACTGTCAGCGCCGCCCGCGCCGCCGGTGGCAGCGGGTCAGGCGCCGGCTTCAGCCTCGCGAAGGCGCGAACCAGAACCGGCGCCGCCAGATCGGCGCCGAACACCCCCGGCACCGGCGTTCCGTCCGCCCGGCCCAGCCACACCCCCACCACATGGCGGCCGTCGAACCCCACCGCCCAGGCGTCGCGGTGGCCGTAGCTGGTGCCGGTCTTGAAGGCAAATCCACCCGCCCGCACCCCCGCCGGAGGCGCCATTCCCGCAAGGATATCCCCCACCTGCCAGGCCGAAACCTCGGACAGCACCCTGTGCCCGGGCGCGGCTTCGCCTGTCGCATGCAATGGCAGCGCTACGCCTCCGCGGGCGATGGCGGCGTAAAGCTGCACCATGTCTACCAGTGTCACCCCGACACCGCCCAGTGCCACCGCAAGCCCCGGCTGACCGCCCGGCAGCACCGGGTGAACCCCCGCCCGCTCCAGTGCCGCCAACAGCCGTGCCGGGCCCAGTGCCTCGGTCAGCGCCACCGCGGGCAGGTTCAGCGACAGCTGCAACGCCTCGCGGGCGCGGATCTCGCCTCGGAAGATCCGGTCGAAATTCTGCGGCCGGTAGCCGGCGAAATCCATCGGCCGGTCGTCCAGCAGCGTCTCGGGATGGGCCAGCCCCTCGTCGAAGGCCAACCCGTAAACCAGCGGCTTCAGCAGCGATCCGGGGCTGCGCAGCGCCACCGTCATGTCCATGAACCCCTGCCGCCGGTCCGCGCGATAGGCCGCCGAGCCGACCGAGGCCAGCACCTGACCCGAGCGGTGGTCGGCCACCAGGATCGCCACCCCCAGCCTCTCGCCCTGTCCCGTCACCGTCTCGCGCGCCAGATCCTCAAGCCGCCGTTGCAGGGCCGCGTCCAGCGTCAGCCGGTGGGTCTGGCGCAGCGGATCGGCCTTTGTCACCCGGTCGGCCAGATGTGGCGCCAGCAGCGGAAAGGGTTTGCGCGCCTGCGGCATCTGCTCGGCCGCCGCGGCGCGGGCCCGGTCGGCCGAGATGGTTCCGGCGCCCACCGCGCGGGCCAGCACCCGCGCGCGCGCCGCCTTTGCCCGGTCGGGGTGGCGGTCGGGGCGGCGGGCCTCGGGCGATTGCGGGATCGCCACCAGCAGCGCCGCCTCGGCCGGGGTCAGCCGTCGCGGTTCCTTGCCGAGATAGGCGATCGAGGCCGCCCGCACCCCTTCAAGGTTCCCGCCATAGGGCGCAAGCCGTAGATAAAGCGACAGGATCTCGTCCTTGGACAGCCGCCGCTCCAACGCCAGCGCCACCCGCATCTGCCGCAGCTTGCCCGCCATCCGCCCGGTGCCGCTTTCTTCCAGCAGCCGCGCCGCCTGCATCGTCAGCGTCGAGCCGCCAGACACGACATGGCCGTTGCGCGCGGCTTGCCATCCCGCCCGCAGCAGCGCCCGCAAATCCACGCCGCCGTGGTTGCGAAAGCGGCGGTCCTCATAGGCCACCAGCATGTCCAGAAACAGCGGATCGACCGGCCCGGGGTCCAGCCGCCAGCGACCGTCCGCGACGGTATAGGCGCGCAACAGCGTGCCGTCGCGGTCCAGAACCTCGACCGCGGTCGGCACCGACAAGGGCGGCAGCGCGGTGGCCGCGATCCAGCGGTCCAGCCCGTCGCGCCCCGCGGCGGCCAGCCACAGCCCCGCCGCCGCCAGCAGGAACCACCGCGCCCGGATCACGGCGCGACGGTCACGGTTCCGGCCCCGGTCCAGGCGCGGAACGCGGGGCGATACATGTCCTCGACCACGGCCGCGGCATGGTGGAACCGCCCCGGAGAGACCGCGCGCACCACATAGGCCAGCCGGAAGGGCGCACCGTCCATCCGGTCCAGCGCCACGGTGAACCGATCCTGCCGGAATTCGGCATGGGCGGTGTCCTCGACCGTTTCCAGCCAGTCAAGGGCGGCGACCTGCCCGCCGCGCAACAGGTTCGGGTTGTCGATCTCGAACCCGGCCGGCAACGGATCGGTCACGATCAGCCGCCCGCCGCCGTCGCCGAAGGGCGTCACCTCCAGCACCGCCACCAGTCGCGCGCCCTGCGTGACACGGGCGGGGTCGCTGGCTTTGCCGGTCATGCTGAAGTAGCTGCGCTTGATGGCATAGCCGTTGCCGCCCGCGGGTTCGGGCGTGACCGGAACCCCGGTCGTGGTCAGCGTCAGCACCTGCGACGGGCCGTCATTTTCCACCGCCACCGGCGGCGCACCGGCAGCCAGCACCCGCACCAGTGGCCCCGTTGCGGGCAGCCCCCCGATGCGGACCCCGGCCACATCCGGCCGGTCGATCAGCGCGTTCGCCGCCAGCAGCGTCCAGGCCGCTTCCTGCGTCGACAGCGGTCCCTGCCGCGTGGCCAGCGCCGTCGCCACCGCCTCGCGGTCCACCACGGCCGAGCCCGCCTCGGCGGCGAGTGTCAGCACCGCCGCCGCGTCGCGATGGGCCGTGCCATAATCGGCGCGGAACAGTTGCGCCGGTGCCGCGGCCAGATCGCGGTTCAGCCGGGCGGCGGCCTTGCGGAACATCGCATCGGCGCGAAGCTGGTCGCCATAGCTGGCCAGTGCCGCGCCCAGTTGCGCCTGCGCGGCCGGTGTGGCGAAGGCGTCGCCCTTCACATCGGCATAATAGCGCAGATCGCCGATGGCGGCCGCGCCTTCGCGGGCCAGCACCATCAACGCATAGGCCAGCGCCTCGCCGCCCTGATCGAAATCGGCGGCGTAGTTCACCTGATTGCGCAGGTTGTCCAGTGCGCGGCGCATCGGTTCGTCCGGAACTGCAAAGCCCTGCGCTTTCGCCCTCGACAGGAAGTCTGTCACATAGGCATCCAGCCAGAAATCGCCGCTTCCTGCCCGCCACAGCCCGAACGACCCTTCGGCGGTCTGGTTGGTCAGAACCTCGGCCACGGCCTGTCCGATGCGTTCGGGCAGGGCCTCGGTGCCGGGCAGATCCAGTGCGCGGGCGATGTCGGACAGATACAGAAGCGGCATCGCCTTCGAGGTGATCTGTTCCGTGCAGCCATGCGGATAACGGTCAAGGCTGGCCATCACCCCCGCCACATCCAGCCGCGCCATCGGGCCGATGGCCATGGTGGCCCGGCCGGTTCCCGGCTGAAGGCCCGCGAACAGGTTGTCGTCCAGCGTGAAGGTCTGGCCTTCGTCCAGCACCAGACGATCCTGCCGGGTGATCTCGGGGTCTGTCGCCTGAACGGGCAGCGCCAGCCGGCGGGTCAATTGCCGGCCGTCCGGCGTGGTCAGCGCAACCTCGACATGGGTCAGCCCGGGGGCCTCGGCCCAAAGCGGCACCTCGATCCGGGCGGTGCCCTTTTCGGCCAGATCCAGCCCCGAGGGAACCGGGCCAAGTGTCACCCCCTCGGCCGTCACATCCAGCCCCATGCGTCCTGCGGGGCCGGTGGCGTGAACCACATCCAGCAGCAGCCGGCTTTCGTCGCCGGGGGCAAGAAAGCGCGGCAGGCTGGCCGTCACCACCACCGGGTCGCGCACCAGAACCTGCGCCTCGGCCTGCCCGACGCCGGTTTTCGACCAGACCACCGCCATCACCTTTACCGTGCCGTTGAAGGCGGGCAGATCGAAGCGTGCCCGCGCCAGCCCATCGGGGCCGACCTCGACCGGGCCGGAAAAGAAGGCCACCAGTTCCTCGGTCGGGGGGGGCGCCTGAAGCCGTCCGCGCAATGCATCCCCGCCCGAGCGGACCGTGCCCTGCGCCCCGGTCATCCCGTCGATCAGCCGGCCGTAAAGGTCGCGGATGCCCACCCCCAGCTTGCGCTGGCCAAAGTAGTGGTCCTGCGGATCGGGGGCGGCAAAGCCGGTCAGGTTCAGGATGCCGGCATCGACGGCGGCAAGCGTGGCAAAGGCGGTTTCGCCCGCGGCCAGACCCTCGACGCGCACCGCCACCTCCAACGGGCCGCGGGGGGCGGCTTCGGGGGCGGTTTCGATCCGCGCGGCCAACGCGCGTTCGCCCGGGGCGATGGCGGCATGGGCAAGGCCAAGCGCCCGGGCCGGGTTGCGCCCGGCCGCCACATCCATCGGCCGCAGCACGGTGGCGGTGACATAAACGCCGCTGCCCCAGTCGTCGGTCACGGGCAGATCGATCAGCGTTTCGCCTTCGTCGACCTCGATGGCCTTCATCGCGACCAGCCGGTTCGACAGCACCATGACCAGCGCCTTGCCGGCCGCCCGCGGCACGATGCGCAGCCTTGCGGTCTCACCCGGCCGGTAGGCGGGCTTGTCCAGCGACAGCTCCAACATGTCGGGCGTGGTGGTGGTGTCGGCCGGGGCATACCAGCCGGCGTCGAAGCGGATGGAACTGGCCGCCGGCCCGCCCGCCTGTTCCACCACCAGCTCGTGCCGGCCCCAGTCGACCGGGGCGCCGATCTCAAGCGGTCGGGTGCCAAGGGTGGCTTCGCCGCGGGCAATGGGGGTGCGGGTTTCGACCGGCTCCCACGACCAGTTGCCCCATTGCTGATACCATTGGTAATCGGTCTGAATCCGGTTCAGCGTCCAGCGCACCGGCATCGGAACCGGCGCCTCGTCCGGACCCACCGCCACCAGCGCAAAGCGGGCCTCGGCGCCTTGTGCCGCCGCGCCAGTGAACAGCGGCCGGATGCCCAGCATCGGCGCCGCGGGGGCCAGAGGTCGGGTGATCGCGCGTTCCACCGGCCGGCCAGAGCCTTCGGTGACCCGCGCAGCCACCACGATTTCCAGCGGGCGGGCCGGATCGTCCACCCGCGGCAGCGCCACGGCAAAGCGCGCGTCGCCTTGCGGATCGGTGGTCTGCACCCCGAACGAGGTCACCTGCGGATCGAAACGCGCATCGCCGCGGCCAAAGGCAAAGCCCGGGAAGGCGGCAAGCCCCTCGGCCGCGCGCAGCAGAACCTCGCCCTCGATGGCCAGATCCGCGCCCGGCGCGCCGAACAGCCAGCGCGCATTGACGGTCAGTTCCGGCGCATCGCCCAGCCGGATCGGGCCTTCGGGCAGGCTGGCCGCGACCTCGATCCGTTCGGGCAGGAAATCCTCGACCAGAAGGCTTGTGGCGGCCAGCGGGGCCGCGTCGGGATCGGCCGCAACCTCAAGCCGCCAGACCCCGCGCGGGGCCGAATCCGCCAGAGGCAGGGCGAAGACATGCCCACCCGCCCCGGCATCGGGGGTCAGCGCGCGGGAATATTCCACCCCGTCAGGGCGCTTCAGGATCGCGGTCAGCGGCAGCCCTGCGATGGCCGCCGCCTTGGCATCGCGGGCCAGCGCCAGCGCGTGAATGGTCTCGCCCGCGCGATAGGCGCCGCGGTCGGTGGTCAGGAACAGATCGATCGGAGGGGCGGGTTCGTGGCCCTCGACGCCGCGATCCGACAGGTCGAACTCGGGGTCGGTCAGCGACAGAAAGGCGATGTCCCGATCGCCGTCCTTCACCACCACCAGCGCGGGTTCCGCGGCGCCGGTGCCGCGCGTCAGGCCGGGATCAAGCCGCAGATAGCCCTGCGCATCCGTCGTGCCGGTGCCCAGCACGGCATTGGCGCGGGACAGAAGTTCAACGGTGGCGCCGGCTTTCGGCCCGGCGCTGCCAAGGCTGCGCACGAAGACATGCAGCCCGTCCACCCCCGAAAGCGTGGTCAACCCAAGGTCCGAGACCACGAACCACTGCCATGCCGGCGGATGCTCATAGGGGTCTTGCCCCGGCACGGCGGCCCGCAGCGCATAGATCCCGGCCGGCAGGCCGCGCAGCGCATCGTCCATCGGCAGGCGGGTGGTGATGTCGCGGTTGACCTCGGTCACCACATCGGCGGTGCCGGTCCAGATCCGCTCGCCCACCTGCCCGGTAAATTCATCGGTCTGCCATTCGTCCAGCGGGCGGCCAAGGTAATCCTGCTGGATGGCCCGCAACAAATTGCGGTCCGACACCCGGAACAACGCCAGATCCAGCGTCCGGGCATTCACCGTCTCGATCGGGATCGCCGGAGAGCCCGCCTTGGGCAGCACATAGGCCCGGCTGGGAAACCGCGCCTGTGGCGCGCGGTCGCGGACATAGGCCGCGATCTGCACCGATTTCGGCAGGGTCTGGCCATCGGCGGCCGGCAGACCCTCGCGGAAGGTCAGCAGGTGGCGGGCGCCATGGGCCATGCCGCCGACACAGATGCGGCGGTCCTCGGCTTCGACGGTCAGGCCGGGTTCGGGCACCTGCACGAAGCTGGAATAATCCACGCCGCTGCCCGCCAGCCGTTCCGAGAACTGCGCGCAGATCCGCGGCCGGGTGGTGTCGGCCTCGACCTCGTGGCCGGTGATGCGAAAGCCGTATTTGCCCGCCGCATCCGCAAGCAGCGCGGCGGTATCGTCGCGCGGCTGGATCTGCTGCGCCAGCCGCAGCGCCTGCACCATGTCGCGGCCCCGGTCCACGGCCTTGGCCGCTTCGGCCAGCTCTACCAGCGCGGTGTGACGCAAGGCCGGCGCCGCGCGAAGATAGCCGTTGATCGCGGCAAGAAAGGCCCGTTCGCGCAGCGGGGGCGCGTCGGTGCCGGGCGCATCGGCCGCAGCCCGCAACCGGCGGGCATAGTCCAGCCATGCCTCGGCCCGGTCGCCGGCATTCACCGCCGCGCCGGCAAAATTCGCCGCCGCCAGCAGATCGCCCGCCGCCTCGGCGGCGGCGGCGCTCTGGCCATGCTCGGCGGCGGTAAAGCCATTCGCGGTATGGGCGTTCGCAAGGCCCTGCGCCTGATCCTTCGCGCGGGCAAGGTCATGGTCCGACAGGAAATCCAGATCGGCGGCACGGCTTCGGGCCGTTGCCTGACGGGCCGGGTCGACCGGCACCACCACGCCCGACACCGCACCCTGATAGGGCGCCCGGTCCCCCGCAGCCGACTTTGGAAAGCACGATCCGTTGCGGGTGTTGAAGGTGAAGGCGACGCAGCCCTCGCGTGCCAGGCAGGCGCGTTCGCAGGCATCCAGCGTGGTGTCCAGCAGCGTCGCCATGTCGGCGCCCGGCAGGTCGCTGTCTGCGCCAAGGACGAACCGGCGGTCGGGCAGCCAGTCCTGCGCCAGCAGCGCCGATGGCAGCAGGCAAAGCAGAAGCACAGGCAGGAAGCGGCCAGAGATGGGCATCGAACCCTCCTTCGCGGTGTCGCGCGGATCGTCTCATCGCCCCCCGCGACAGGCAAGGATTATCCCGGGTTGCAGACGGCGCTTAAGAAGGGATTCATCATGCTGGGGCAAAGTGCCGGGAAGTTGCGGCAGGACGGGCGGATGGATCTGGAACAAAGGCTGGCGAAGGAACGCCGCGCAAGGCTCGCGGCCGAGCGTTTGCTGGAATACAAGCAGCGCGAACTGTTCGCGGCGAACGAAAAGCTGGCAATGCACGCCCGCGCCCTGTCGGATCAGATCATCGAACAGCGCGCGGTGGTGAAGGTGGCCCTGTCCGAGGCCGAGAAACTGAAAGGACAGAACAGCCGGTTTCTCGACGAACTCGACCGGGCGCATACCGCGGCGGTGATGGCCGAACGGCGGCTGTGGGATTCCATCGACACGATCGAGGACGGTTTTGCCGTCTATGATTCTCACCAGAAGCTTGTGGTCGCGAACGAAGCCTATCTGCGCCATTTCGAAGGCTTGCCGGTGGCGCCCGGTATCCTTTACGCCGACCTTCTTGCGATGGCGGTCGACCGCGGCTGCGTCGATCTGGGCGCCGAGTCGCCCGAGGACTGGCGCGCACGGATGCTGGCGCGCTGGGACGATGACCCGATCGAGCCGGTGGTGCTGCATCTGGCGAGCGGGCACTGGCTGCGGATCGTGAACCGCCGCGCCCGCGATGGCGACATGGTCAGCCTGCTGATCGACATCACCGAACAGATGCGCCTGCGCGCCGCGATCGACGCGATCCCTGATGGCTTTGTGCTTTATGACCGTCAGGGCCGGCTGGTGCTGTGCAACGATCGCTATCGCGATCTTTATCCGAAAACGGCGCCCGCGATGCAGCCCGGCGCGATATTCGAGGACATCCTGCGCTTTGGCCTTGCCAACGGCCAGTATCCCGACGCCGCCGGCCGCGAGGAAGAGTGGCTGTCCGAGCGGATGGAACGCCGCCGCAACCCCGCCGAGGCCGGCGAACAGCGGCTTGAGGATGGCCGCTGGCTGCGCGTGATCGAACAGGAGACGCCCGATGGCGGCCGGGTCGGGCTGCGCATCGACATCACCGAACTGAAGCAGCAACAGACGGCGCTTGAAACCGCCCGCGCCGCCGCCGAAGCCGCCAGCCGCGCCAAGTCGGCCTTCCTTGCCAACATGAGCCACGAGATCCGCACCCCGATGAACGGCGTCGTCGGCATGGCCGAACTGCTGTGCGATACCCCCCTGTCCGAGGATCAGCGCCTGTTCGCCGAGACGATCCGGTCCTCGGGCGAGGCGCTTCTGGTCATCATCAACGACATTCTCGACTATTCCAAGATCGAGGCAAACCGGCTGACGCTGCATCCCGAACCGTTCGACCTTGAACGCACCATCCACGAGGTCGCGATGCTTCTTCAACCGCGGGCGCGGGCCAAGGGGCTGGATATGTTGATTGATTTCGACATGTTCCTGCCCACGCGCTTTGTCGGTGATCCGGGGCGCCTGCGGCAGGTGCTGACCAATCTTGTCGGCAATGCGGTCAAGTTCACCGACAGCGGCCATGTGCTGATCCGCGTCGTCGGGCTGGAAGCCGGGCCGGGGCGCTATGACCTGCATGTGACGGTCGAAGATACCGGCATCGGCATCGCGCCCGAGAACCTTGACCATGTGTTCGGCGAGTTCAACCAGATCGAGGCCGAAGCCAACCGCCGCTTCGAAGGCACCGGGCTTGGTCTTGCGATCACCCGGCGTCTGATCGAGATGATGGATGGCGCGGTCTGGGTCGACAGCGAGCTTGGCCGCGGGTCCTCGTTCGGCTTCCGGCTGGAGCTTCCGGCCGCCGAGGACGAGGCCGCCCCGCCCGAGCCGCTTGTCGTCCGCCGCGCGCTGGTGGTGGACGATCAGTTCATCAACCGCACCATTCTGGAACGCCAGCTTGTTCCCTGCGGGATCGATGTGACGCTGTGCCGGTCGGGGGCCGAGGCGCTGGCGGAACTGGGGCGCGATTGCGCCTATGACCTCTTGCTGACCGATCACGCGATGCCCGACATCGACGGTCTTGCGCTGGCCGAAAAGGTGCGCGAGGCCGGCCTTGCCATGCCGATCGTGCTGCTGACCTCGAACCCCGCAGGCGTGCGCGACGATCCGGCCTTCCGGCACCTTGCCGGCGTGTTGCAAAAGCCGCTTCTGCGATCGGATCTTTACCGCCGGCTGCAAAAGCTGACCGCACCAGAGCCGGAGCCGCCGCCCACTCCGGCCCCGATGCCGGAACTGCGCCAGATGCGGGTGCTTGCGGCCGAGGACAACCGCACCAACCAGCTTGTGTTCCGCAAGATGGTGCGTGATCTGGACCTTCAGCTGACCTTCGCCAGCAATGGCCGCGAGGCGGTCGAGCTGTTCCACCAGATCGGGCCCGATCTGGTGTTCATGGATATTTCGATGCCGGAAATGGACGGGAGAGAGGCCGCACGCACCATCCGCGCGGCCGAAGCTCCGGGCCGGCGGGTGCCCATTGTCGCGCTGACCGCCCATGCGATGGAAAGTGACGCCGCCCAAAGCGCGGCCTCGGGGATTGACCGCACCCTGACCAAGCCGTTGCGCCGCGCGGCGATCCTTGAGGCCCTGACCGAGTTCCGCCCCGCCGAAGTGCGCGCCGTGGTGCCCGTGGGCTAGCTGGTGCGCAGGAAGACCGGGCGTTCTGGGCTCGACAGGTCCGGCTCCCATGCATAGCCGCCGGCGCGGAAGGCATGAATGTCGTCGGGGTCGGTCAGGCGGTTTTCCGCGATAAAGCGGGCCATGGCGCCGCGGGCGCGCTTGGCCCAGAAGCTGACGATTTTCCGCTCGCCGCCGCGATCTTCCAGAAACACCGGCGAGATCACCGGCAGGCGCAGCGCCCCCGGATCCACCGCGCCGAAATATTCGACCGAGGCGCAGTTGATCAGCGCGCGGGCGCCGGTCTCGGCGGCGGCCTCGTTCAGCGCCAGCGCGATCCGGTCGCCCCAGAAGTCGTAGAGCGTCGTGCCGCGCGGATTGGCAAGCCGGGTGCCCATCTCCAGCCGGTGGGGCTGGATCAGGTCCAGCGGGCGCAGCAGCCCGTAAAGCCCGGACAGGATGCAGACATGGCGTTGCGCCCAGCGCAACGCATCGTCGTCCATCGTTCGCGCCTCAAGCCCGGCGTAGGTGTCGCCGTCGAAAAGCGCAAGCGCGGGAACGGCTTCCGTTCGCGCTTCGTGAAATGCAGCAAAGCGCGCGACGTTCAGCCGGGCCAATGGTTCGGACAGATGCATCAGCCGCCGTAGGTCGTCGGCGGTCAGATCGCGGGCGATTCCGGCTAGACTGTCCGCCTGATCCTGAAACCGGGGAAGGGTTGGCCCGAACCCATCGGGCAGCGGCAGCGCCGGGCGCGCGGCAAGGCGCTTGGCCGGGGAAAGAACGGTCAGCATCAGCCCTCTTTCAGCACGTCAAGGAACGCCTCACCGAAGCGTTCGATCTTTTGCGGTCCCAGATCGCCCACCCGATCAAGATCGGACAGCGTCGAGGGCCGCGCCTCGGCGATTCGGCGCAGCGTGCTTTGCGGCAGGCTGAGCGGCTTGCCGGTTCCGTCCTCGCCCCGCATCAGCGCCACCTGCACCTCGGTCAGACGGTCGAACACCTCGGCCGCGTCACGGCCGGCCAGACGGCGGCGCTGGGGGTGCATCGCCTCGGCCGCGCCGGTGACGACGGCAAGGAAGATCGCACCATAGCTTTCCAGCTTCTTCGCCCCGATGCCGGTGATTCCCGCCATGTCGTCAAGGGATTGCGGGCGACGCTCGGCCATTTCGATCAGGGTGCGGTCGGTGAAGATGACATAGGCCGGCACGCCTGCGGCCTCGGCCAGTGCGCGGCGTTTCGCCTTCAGCGCCGACAGCAGCGGCGCATCCTCATCGGACACCAGCGCCCGCGCCTGCGGCCGGGCGGCAGCGGCGCGCAGCGTGTCGCGGCGCAGCGTGATCGGCTGTTCGCCGCGCAGGATCGGCCGGGCGGCGTCGGTCATTTTCAGCGCGCCGTGGCGTTCGGTGTCGGGGCGGACCAGATCGCGGCCCATCATCTGCCGGAACACCGCCTCCCATGCCGGGCGGGTCAGGTCGCGTCCGACGGCGAAAGTGGGAAGCTGATCGTGGCCGCGGTCGCGCACCTTCTGGGTCGCATTGCCGGTCAGGATGTCGATCAGATGGCCCGCGCCGAACCATTCGCCGGTGCGCAGGATGGCCGACAGCGCCTTCCTGACCGCCTCGGTCGCATCAAAGACCTCGACCGGGCGTTCGCACAGATCGCAGGTGCCGCAGGGCTGCGAGGTTTCGCCGAAATAGCCCAGCAACACCTGACGCCGGCAGCCCGTCGCCTCGGCCAGACCGAGAAGCGCGTTCAGCCGGCCATGGTCGGCGGCCTTGCGGTCGGCCGGCGCCGCGCCTTCGTCGATCTGCGCCCGCCGCAAGCGGATGTCGTCGGGACCATAGAGGGTCAGCGTCTCGGCCGGGGCGCCGTCGCGACCGGCGCGGCCGATTTCCTGATAATACCCCTCGATTGATTTCGGCAGATCGGCATGGGCGACCCAGCGGATGTCGGGCTTGTCGATCCCCATGCCGAAGGCGACGGTCGCCACCACGATCAGCCCGTCTTCCTGTTGAAAGCGGATCTCGACCCGGCGGCGATCCTCGGCCTCCATCCCGCCGTGATAGTGGCAGGCGGAATGGCCGGCCTCGCGCAGCGCCTGTGCCAGCACTTCGGTCTTGGCGCGCGTCGCGCAGTAGACGATGCCGGACCGGCCCTTGCGGGCGGCGGCGAAGGACAGGATCTGCTGGCGGGGGCTGGACTTGACCGCGAAGGCAAGGTGGATGTTCGGCCGGTCGAAGCCGCGCAGGAAGGTCGCGGGCGGCACGCCGTCGAACAGGCGGGCCACGATTTCTTCCTGCGTCTCGGCATCCGCCGTTGCGGTGAAGGCCGCCAGCGGCACGCCCAGCGTATGGCGCAATTCGCCGATGCGCAGGTAATCGGGGCGGAAATCATGGCCCCACTGGCTGACGCAATGCGCCTCGTCCACCGCGATCAGCCCGACGCCGATCCGGCGCAAAAGCGGCAGCGTCCCGGCCGAGGCAAGTCGTTCCGGCGCCATGTAAAGCAGCTTGATCCGCCCTTCATCCAGCGCGCGGAACACGTCCTCGGTTTCCTGATCGGTGTTGCCCGAGGTCAGCGCCCCGGCCTCGACCCCGGCTTCGCGCAAGCTGCGCACTTGATCGCGCATCAGCGCGATCAGCGGCGAGACGACCAGCGTCACCCCGTCGCGGCACAGGGCGGGAAGTTGATAACACAGCGATTTTCCGCCGCCGGTCGGCATGATCGCCAGCGTGTTGCGCCCTGCAAGCACGGCCTCGACAATCTCTTCCTGCCCCGGCCGGAAGTCGGGGAAGCCGAAGACCTGATGAAGAAGCGCACGCGGGGCCGGCATGGCGGAATCCGTCAGGGGCCGGCAAACTGCCGGCCCGGGTCAGTTGGGGGGCGGGATCAGACGAAGGCGTAGAAGTTGTTGCGGATCACGATCTGCAACGCATAGATCGCCACCAGAACGATCAGCGGCGCCAGATCAAGGCCCCCCATCGACGGCAGGATGCGCCGGACCTGCGAATAGATCGGTTCCAACAGGCGGGACAGCCCGTCCCAGATCTGGCCGACAAGGGGCTGGCGCAGGTTCAGCACCTCGAAATTGATAAGCCAGCTCATGATGATATGCACGAAGATGATGAACTTCGCGATGTCGAGGATCAGCATCAGGATCTGGAAGAGCGATATCATGGACGCATCCTTCACGGGGAAACTTTGCCACAGGTATAGGCGGCCCCGGCAAAGGGCAACCTTTGTTCCGCCGCGTCGCAGCTTGACGACGCCCGACGCGCATAGCACGTCATGCGTGAAGGAGTGATTGATGTATCCTTATCTTCGCCTTTTCATCGAGATGCGCCGGACCCGGACGCTGAAACCCTTGCCCGTCACCGGGACGCACCGATCCTGTCACCGCTGCCTGCCCTGGGATCTGGACCCGTGGAACGAGTTGAACAACGGCCGCACGCTGACGTTGTTCGACCTTGGCCGGCTGCCGCTGATCCACCGCACCGGCCTTGCGCGGGTCTGCGCCGACAAGGGCTGGGGGCTGACGGTGGCGGGCAGTTCGCTGCGCTATCGCCGCCGCGTGGTGCTGTTTGATCGGCTGGACATGGTCAGCCGCTGTCTGGGCTGGGACGGGCGGTTCTTCTACATCGAGCAAAGCCTGTGGCGGAAGGGCGAGTGCACCAGCCACATGCTGTTGCGTGCGGCTGTCACCTCGCGGGCGGGAATCGTCCCCCCGCCCGAGGTGGCCGATGTTCTGGGGGCGGGGGACAGCCCGCCCTTGCCCGACTGGGTGGCCGGCTGGATCGAGGCCGACGCGCTGCGGCCCTGGCCCCCCGCGCACTGACCCTGCGCTTGCGCCGGGGGCGGGTTTCGGGCTTGATCCCGCGCAATCTGCCGGAGGGGCCATGGCAAGCGCAGGAAAACGCATCTGGGGCTGGTATTTCTTCGACTGGGCCAGCCAGCCCTACAGCACGCTGCTGCTGACCTTCATCTTTGCCCCCTATTTCGCCGAGGTCGCGCGGGCGCGCCATATCGCCGAGGGTATGGCGCCCGCCGCTGCCGGTGCCGCGGCGCAATCGCTGTGGGGGCTGGGCCTTGGCGCGGCAAGTGTCGTCGTGGCGCTGCTGGCGCCGCTTCTGGGGGCGGTGGCGGATGGGGTCGGGCGGCGGCTGGTCTGGATCTGGGCGTTCTCGGCGCTGTATGTGGCGGGTGCGGCCGGGCTTTGGGCGCTGACGCCCGACGGGGGCGCGCTGGTCTGGGCGCTGGCCTGTTTTGGCCTTGGCTTCATCGGGATGGAGTTCGCGACCATCTTCACCAACGCGCTCTTGCCCGCGCTGGGCGGCCGGGACCGGATCGGAGAGATTTCGGGATCGGGCTTTGCCTTCGGCTATCTGGGCGGGGTGGTGGCTTTGGCCGTGGTGCTGCTGTTTCTGGCCGAAAGCGCCAGCACGGGGCGCACCCTGATCGGTCTTGCGCCGGTCTTCGGTCTTGATCCCGCGCTGCGCGAAGGCACGCGGGCAGTCGGGCCATTCACGGCGCTGTGGTATCTGGTCTTCATGCTGCCGTTTTTCCTGTGGGTGAAAGAGCCTCCCAGCCCGCGCGGCGCACTGCATCCCGGGCAGGCGCTGGCGAACCTGTGGCGCTTCTTGGCCAGCCTGCGGCGACGGCCCAGCCTGAGCGCCTATCTGGGGTCATCGCTGCTTTATCGCGATGCGCTGAATGCGCTTTACGGCTTTGGCGGGGTCTATGCCTCGGGCGTGCTGGGCTGGAGCATCATCCAGATCGGCATTTTCGGCGTGGTGGGGGCGGTGACCGCGGCCGCAGCCTCCTGGCTGGGGGGCAAGGCCGACCGGCGCTTCGGGCCAAAGCCTGTGATCGCGGTCGCGATCCTCGTGCTTTCCGCGGTCTGCGTGGTGATCGTCGGCATGAGCCGGGACAGCCTGTTCGGCGCGGCGCTGCCGGCGGGATCGGGTCTGCCCGACGTGATCTTCTTCGGCTGCGGCGCGCTGATCGGCGGGGCGGGGGGCGTGCTTCAGGCGGCCAGTCGCACGATGATGGCGCAGCACACCACCCCCGAACGCGCAACCGAGGCTTTCGGCCTTTACGCGCTGTCGGGCAAGGTCACCAGTTTTCTGGCACCGCTTCTGATTGCCCTTGCCACCGGACTAAGCGGATCGCAGCGGATCGGGATCGCGCCGCTGATCGCGCTGTTTCTTGCGGGGCTTGTTCTGCTAGTCTGGGTAAAACCGCAGGGCGAGCAACAGGCAGGGCCATGATCCGCATCCTTTCCTTCCTTCTTGCGCTGGGGCTGGCGTTGCCGGCACTGGCCGAGCCCAAGGCGAACAAGCTGTTTGGCGCGCAGGACTGGCCCTCGCGGCAGGCGCCGATGCCCATCGGCAGCTACAATCGCGGCTGTGCGGCGGGGCTGGTGCAGATGCCGGAAAGCGGGCCGACATGGCAGGCGATGCGGCTGTCGCGCAATCGCAACTGGGGTCACCCGGCGATGATCGAGTTTCTTCAGCAGCTGTCGGTCGCGGCGCGGCAGATCGGCTGGGCCGGGCTTTACATCGGCGATATCAGCCAGCCGCGGGGCGGGCCGATGACCTCGGGGCATGCCAGCCACCAGATCGGGCTGGATGCCGATGTCTGGATGCTGCCGCCGCGCCGGCTGGATCTGACGGTGGCCGATCGCGAGCGGATCAGCTCGGTGGCGGTGCGCTCGGCCGATCAGCGGTCGGTGACGCGGAACTGGACGCGGGCGCATCACGCGCTGCTGCGGGCTGCGGCATCGGACCCGCGGGTGGACCGGATCTTTGTCGCCGCCGCGGTCAAGATCGTGATGTGTCAGGGCGCCCGGCGTGCCGACCGGGCGTGGTTGCAGAAGATCCGCCCGGTTCCGGGGCACGACACCCATTTCCACGTCCGGCTGAAATGCCCTCCCGGCGCCGTGGCCTGTCAGCCGCAGCGTCCTTCGGTGGCCGAGCTGTCGAACGGCGGCGATGGCTGCGACGACAGCCTGATGTGGTGGGTGACGGATTACCTGAGGCCGCCGAAAGGGCCGCAGAAACCCGCAGCCCGGACGCGGGGTGCCCGCGATTTCACCATGGCCGACCTGCCTGACCAATGCCGAACCGTCCTTTCCTCGCGCTGATCGCGGGGCTGTGGCTGGGCATCGGGGCGGCCGGCAGCGCCGGCGCCCCGCCCGGTGACCGCTTCGAGACGTTCCACTGGCAAAGCGCCGATCCGCTGCTGGGCGGGCTGTCCGCCATCGAGATGTCGGGCGATGGCGGCCGGGTCACCGTTCTGTCGGATCGCGGAGCCTGGACCATGGGCATGGTCGCGCGCGATGCGGCCGGCCGGATCACCGGGATAAAGGCCCTGCCGATGCACATGCTGCGCGGGCGCGGGCCTTCGCCGCTGGCCCGCCTGCGCGGCGACAGCGAAGGGATGGCGCTGGCCCCCGATGGTGCGGTTCTGGTGTCCTTTGAAGGCGCGGCCCGCGTGCTGCGCTATGCCCGGCTTGACGGCCCGGCGGAAAACCTGCCCTCTCATCCTGATTTCGCGCTGATGCAGGCCAATTCCTCGCTTGAGGCGCTGGCGATTGATGCCAAGGGCGCGATCTACACGCTTCCCGAACGCTCGGGTGGGCAGAGCCGGCCGTTTCCGGTCTATCGCTTTCGCAACGGCCAGTGGGATCAGCCGTTCTCGATCCCGCGGCGGGGCGAGTTTCTGGCGGTCGGTGCCGATTTCGGCCCCGACGGGCGGCTTTACCTGCTGGAACGGCAGTTCCGTGGCCTGCTGGGCTTTGCCAGCCGCGTGCGGCGGTTCACCATCGCGGACGACACGATCACGGCCGAGGAAACCCTGATCGAAACCCGCGCCGGCCGGTTCGACAATCTGGAAGGCATCTCGGTCTGGCGCGACGGGGCGGGGCGGACCGTGCTGACCATGGTCTCCGACGACAATTTCCTGTTCGTTCAGCGGACCGAGATCGTCGAGATCCGCCTTTCCGATTGACAGCGCGCCCCGTGCGGCAGTAGGCCGCGCTGTCCCCGAACCGGGGGCCAAGTCTCCGCGACCTTGTCAAAACGGAACACCGACATGACCCGCAGCCTGATCCCCGGCATTCTTGCCATGGCCGCCATCGTGGTGGCCTCGAACATCCTTGTGCAGTTCCTGTTCGGCCAGTGGCTGACATGGGGCGCCTTCACCTATCCCTTCGCCTTCCTTGTCACCGACCTGACCAACCGGCTTTACGGCGCCGTCGCCGCGCGCCGCGTGGTGCTGGCGGGCTTTGCCACCGGCATCCTCTGTTCGCTGATCGGCACCCAGATCATGGGCGAGTTCGGCCCGCTGGTCACATGGCGGATTGCCATCGGTTCCGGGCTGGCCTTCCTTGCGGCGCAGATGCTGGATGTCAGCCTGTTCGACCGCCTGCGCGGCGCGCGGCGGTGGTGGAGCGCGCCGCTGCTGTCCTCGCTGGTGGGGTCCAGCGTCGATACCGCCATCTTCTTCTCGGTCGCGTTCTCGGCCGGGCTGGTCTGGATCGAACCCGCCAACGATGTCGGCTGGGCGAACGAGATCCTGCCGCTTCTGGGCCTTGGTCCCGCGGCGCCGCTGTGGGCATCGCTGGCCTTGGCGGATTGGAGCGTCAAACTTCTGCTTGCTTTGGTGGCACTTGTGCCGTTTCGCATCATTGTGAGGCAGCTTACCGCTAAGGCTGCGTAATCTTGGTTTGACAAACACCAGATCTGTGCCACCTTTCCCCTATCGGCAACCATTTGAAAGGAGGTGATCCAGTGTCTAGAGTGATATTGGAGAGACGTGTCGGGACAGCGTTCGGGGGTGTTTTCTGAGGGCAGCCCCTCTTAAAACCTTCCGGATGTTGGGCTAGCCTCTAACTGGCTCATCTCCTTGGATCTCGGAAAGGGTCGCCCCCGCAGGCGACCCTTTCTCGTTCACGGGTAGGGCTTTTCATCCGATCAGGCGTCATGTTGCGTATCACCGATCACATCACCATCGCCGACTGGGAACTGACCGAAAGTTTCTCGCGCTCGTCCGGGCCGGGCGGGCAGAATGTCAACAAGGTCGAAACCGCGGTCGAACTGCGGTTCGAGGCCGAACGCTCGCCGCATCTGTCGCCGGCGGTCAAGGCGCGGTTGAAGCGGCTGGCGGGGCGGCGCTGGACGCTGGAAGGTGCGATCGTGATCCGGGCCGAGGAAACCCGCAGCCAGATCCGCAACCGGGAACTGGCACGCGAACGACTGGCGGAGATGATCCGCGCGGCCCTTGTCGCGCCCAAGCGCCGGATCGCGACCAAGCCCACGCTGGGCAGCCAGCGCCGAAGGCTTCAGGCCAAGGCGATCCGCGGCGAGGTGAAATCCGCCCGCGGTCGGGTGGCCGAGGACGAATAGCGCCGCATCCCCGGCCCAAGCTGCGCGGCGCCCCGCTGGCGCAGGGCCGGGCGTGGGGTCAGACCACCACCTGATAGGGCGTCTGTTCGCCCACACCAAAGACGCGCTTGTAGCGGGCGATCTCGTCGGCCGGGCCCATGGCCTTCAGCGGATTGTCCGAAAGCTTGACCGTGGGCCGGCCATTGGCCGACACCGCCTTGCAGACAAGGCTGAACGGCGCCAGCGCATCATCCGCAACCAAGCCACGGAAATCATTGGTGAACATCGTGCCCCAGCCAAAGCTGACCTTGACGCGGCCAAAGAAGCGGCGGTGCAGTTCCTCGATCTTTTCGACATCCAGACCGTCGGAAAAGATCACCAGCTTCTTCTTCGGATCTTCGCCGCGGTCCTGCCACCAGCGGATCGCGGTTTCGGCGCCCTGAACCGGATCGCCGGAATCGATGCGGATGCCGGTCCAGGTCGACAGCCAGTCCGGTGCGCGTTTCAGGAACCCTTCGGTGCCGTAGGTGTCGGGCAGGATGATGCGCAGGTTGCCGTCATGTTCCTCGTGCCAGTCGGCCAGCACCTGATAGGGCGCGCGGGCCAGATCCGCATCGGTTTCGGCCAGCGCGGAATAGACCATCGGCAGTTCATGGGCATTGGTGCCGATGGCCTCGACCTCGCGGCGCATGGCGATCAGACAGTTCGAGGTGCCGGTGAAACTGTCGCCCAGCCCTTCGATCATCGCCTGCACGCACCAGTCCTGCCACAGGAACGAATGGCGCCGCCTTGTGCCGAAATCGGCGATCTTCAACCGCTCGATTCGGCGCAGGCGTTCGATCTTTTCCCACAGCTTGGTCATGGCGCGGGCGTAAAGCACCTGAAGCTCGAACCGGCCCAGCCGGGCCAGCACCGCGCGCGAGCGCATCTCCATCAGCACGGCAAGCGCGGGGATTTCCCACAGCATGACCTCGGGCCATTTGCCTTCAAAGGTCAGCTCATACTGCCCGTCGCGTTTTTCAAGATGATAGGGCGGCATCTGAAGCCGTTCCAGCCATTCCATGAAATCGGGGCGGAACATCTGGCGTTTGCCGTAAAAGGTGTTGCCGCGCAGGAAGGTGCTTTCGCCCCGCGACAGGCGCAGGGTGCGGATATGGTCCAACTGTTCGCGCAGTTCGCCTTCGTCGATCAGATCGGCCAGCCGGATCGATTTCGTCCGGTTGATCAGGCTGAAGCGCACGATGGTGTCGGGCTTGTTGCGGAACACCGACTGGCACATCAGCAGTTTGTAGAAATCGGTGTCGATCAGGGATCGGATGATCGGATCGATCTTCCATTTGTGATTGTAGACGCGGGTGGCGATATCGACCATCTTACGCCTCCAGCGCCACGCCGGCTGCCAGCATCTGCGCCCGGATCGCGGCGAGCGAGCCGTTCAGGTCGATGGCCGCACAGGCGCCTTCAAGAACGCTCACGCCAAAGCCCAGCCGCGCAGCATCCAGCGCCGAATAGGCCACGCAGAAATCGGTGGCGATCCCCACCAGCGTCAGCCGATCCACGCCGCGCGTGCGCAGGTAGCCCTCGAGCCCGGTGGGGGTGGTGCGGTCATTCTCGAAAAAGGCGGAATAGCTGTCGATCTGTGCGCGAAAGCCCTTGCGGATCACAAGGTCGGCGGCATCGCTGTTCAGGTCGGGGTGGAAGGCCGCGCCCGGCGTGCCCTGCACGCAATGGTCAGGCCAAAGCACCTGCGGGCCATATGGCATCTCGATCACGCTGAACGGCGCGGCCCTGTGGTTCGAGGCGAAAGAGGTGTGGTCGGCCGGGTGCCAGTCCTGCGTCAGCACGCGCACCGCGAAGTCGGGCAGCAGCGTGTTGATCCGGGGGATGATCGCATCGCCGCCCGCCACGGCCAGCGCCCCGCCCGGGCAGAAGTCGTTCTGCACGTCGATGACGATCAGGGCTTCGGTGCTGGGCCGCATCTTTGCCTCCTTCGTGGGATCCGTTTCATCCGCCTAAGGAAGCGGCCGCCAGAGGTCAATGCGGCCATTGCCGCGCGCCCATCACGGACCGTCACGCGGCCCATCAGCAAATGGCATTTGACGCCGCCCGCGCCCCACGGCACCCTGCGCCGCCTGTGCCGGAGCCCGACATGACCAAAGCCCCCCTGTTCACGCCCGTGCTGATTGCGGGCTGCGTCATCCTTATGCTGGGTTTTGCGATCCGTGCCAGTTTCGGCGTGTTCCAGATCCCCATCGCCGAGGAATTCGGCTGGCTGCGCGCCGATTTCTCGATGGCGATCGCGATCCAGAATCTGGCCTGGGGGATTGGCCAGCCGATCTTCGGGATGCTGGCCGAAAAGTTCGGTGACCGCCGCGCCATTGTCGTGGGCGCGCTGATGTATGCCGCGGGGCTGGTGCTGTCGAGTTTCGCGGTCACGCCGCTTCAGCATCAGTTCCTTGAAATTCTTGTCGGATTCGGCATTGCCGGCACCGGGTTCGGGGTGATCCTTGCCGTGGTGGGCCGCGCCAGCGCACCCGAGAACCGCTCGCTTGCGCTGGGGATCGCCACGGCGGCGGGGTCGGCCGGGCAGGTGTTCGGCGCCCCCGCGGCCGAGATCCTGCTGGGGTTCTATGCCTGGCAGACGGTGTTCGTGATCTTTGCCGCGGTGATCCTGGCCGCGCTGTTTGCGCTGCCCTTCATGCGGGCGCCGATCACGGCAACCCGGGCCGAGTTGGAGGAATCGCTGGGCACCGTGGTTCTGCGCGCCTTCCGCGATCCGTCCTTTACGCTGATCTTCGTGGGCTTTTTCTCTTGCGGCTATCAGCTGGCCTTTGTCACCGCGCATTTTCCCGCCTTCGTGACAGAGATGTGTGGCGCCATCGACCCGCGTGGGCCGCTGGCCGCGCTGGGCATCACCACCACCTCGGCGCTGGGGGCGGTGTCGATCGCGGTCATCGGCATGGCCAATATCGTGGGCACGATCACCGCCGGCTGGCTGGGCAAGCGGTATTCCAAGAAATACCTGCTGGCGGCGATCTACACCGGGCGAACCATTGCCGCGGCGCTGTTCATCATGTTGCCGATGACGCCCGCGACGGTGCTGATCTTCTCTTTGTCGATGGGGGCCTTGTGGCTGGCGACGGTGCCGTTGACCAGCGGCCTTGTCGCCCATCTTTACGGGCTGCGCTACATGGGCACGCTGTATGGTTTCGTGTTCCTCAGCCACCAGCTGGGCAGTTTCATGGGGGTCTGGCTGGGCGGGCGGATGTATGACCTGACGGGGGATTACACACTGGTCTGGTGGATCGGGGTCGGCGTCGGCGCATTTTCCGCCATCGTCCACCTGCCGATCCGCGAGAACCGGCCCGCCCTTCACCCGGCGTGAATTTCACGAAGCGCGAATGGCACGCCCGGTTGCCGGGCGGCCAGCCCTTGTCCCGGCCGGTGTGCCGGCTATACCGATCCCGCCTTTCGTAAAGGAGTTCCCCATGCGCGCCGGCATCGCTTGCCTCGTGCTCGCCTATGTGCTGAGCCAGTTCTATCGTGCCTTCCTTGCGGTGCTGACCCCGGTGCTGAAAACCGAGCTTGGCGCCACCCCCGAGGATCTGGCCGCCGCGTCGGGGATCTGGTTTCTGACCTTCGCGCTGATGCAGTTCCCGGTGGGCTGGGCGCTGGACCGGGTGGGGCCAAGGCTGACCTCGATGGTCTTGCTGGCGCTGGGGGGTGCGGGCGGCGCCGTGGTCTTTGCGCTGGCCGAGGGGCCGGGCGCGATCATGCTGGCGATGGGGCTGATCGGGATCGGCTGCTCGCCGGTGCTGATGGCCAGCTATTACATCTTTGCGCGGGCCTATTCGCCGGCGGTGTTCGGCACGCTGGCGGGGGCTGTGGTGGGGATCGGCAGCCTTGGCAACATCGCGGGGTCGTTGCCGCTGGCCTGGACGGTCGAGGCGTTCGGCTGGCGCGAAACCCTGTTCGCGCTGGCCGGGGTGACGATGGCCACGGCGGCGGCCATCGGGCTTCTGGTGCGCGATCCGGCCCGGGTCGAGGGCGGGGCGAAAGGTTCGGTTCTGGATCTGCTGCGGATGCCGGTCCTGTGGCCGGTGCTGATCATGATGGTCGTCTGCTATGCCCCCGCCGCAGGGCTGCGCGGGTTGTGGATCGGGCCATATTACGCCGATGTGTTCGACGCCTCGGCCGCCGAGATCGGCACCGCGACCCTTGTCATGGGGCTGGCGATGGTGGCGGGCAGCTTTGCCTATGGCCCGCTGGACCGGCTGCTGGGCACGCGCAAGGGGCTGATTCTGGGCGGAAACCTGCTCGTGGGGCTGTGCCTGCTGGCGCTGTGGGCCTTGCCCACGACGGGGGGCTGGACGACGCTGGCGCTGTTTGCCGGGATCGGGCTGTTCGGCGCCTCGTTCCCGATGGTGATTGCGCATGGCCGGGCCTTCGTGCCGGCGCATCTGACCGGGCGGGGGGTGACGCTGCTGAACTTCTTCGGCATCGCCGCGCCGGGGATCATGCAGTTCGCCACCGGCGCCATTCACGGATCGGTGGCCCCCGTCCCGCCTTCCGCGCCCTATGCCGCGCTGTTTCTGTTCTTTGCGCTGTTCGTGCTGGCGGGCTGTGCGGTCTATGCCTTCAGCCACGACCGGACGGACTGACTTTCCGCCACGGGCCATCTGCGCTAACCAAGGCCCGAAGGGATGTGCCATGCCAGTGACCGCCGCTACCACCGAAGTGATCGCGCCGAACCTGAAACGCCGGCTGTCGGGGGTCACCGCGACCATTGCCCGGCTGGTGCCGGTGCAGGCGCGCATGATCGGAATTGCCGCCACCGGGCCGGGCCTGCCCGAGGCCCTGCCGCATCTGCCGCTGTGGCAGGTGCTGACTCTGCCGCGCGACCGCTTGCGGGTCTGGCACGCGCGGCGCAACACCGAGATGCTGCTGGGCCTTGTCCTGCGTCACCTGCTGCGGCGGCGGCTGAAACTTCTGTTCACCTCGGCCTCGCAGCGGCGTCATTCGGCCTATACCCGCTGGTTGATCGCGCGGATGGATGCGGTGGTGGCGACCTCGCGTCGGACAGCGGATTATCTGGACCGCCCTGCGACGGTCATCCTGCATGGGATCGATACCGACACCTTCAGCCCCGCCGACAAGGCCGCGGTGCGTGCCCGGCTGGATCTGCCGGATGGCGTTCTGGTCGGCTGCTATGGCCGCATCCGGGCGCAGAAGGGCACGGATGTGTTCGTTCATGCGATGATGCGGCTGCTGCCGTCGCGGCCGGGGGTGTCGGCGGTGGTGATGGGGCGTGCGGTGGGCGAACATCAGGCCTTCCTGGACCGCCTGCGCCGCGAGGTGGCCGAGGCCGGGCTGGCAGACCGCATCCTGTTCCGTCCCGAGGTGACGGTGGACCGGATGCCCGACTGGTATCGCGCGCTGGATCTGTATGTCGCGCCGCAGCGATGGGAAGGCTTCGGGCTGACCCCGCTGGAGGCGATGGCCTGCGGCGTGCCGGTGGTGGCGACCCGCGTCGGCGCCTTCGACGAACTGGTTACCGCCGAGACCGGCCGTCTTGTCCCACCGGCGGATGTGCCGGCGATGGCGGCGGCGGCGGCGGACCTGCTGGACGATCAGGGCCAGCGCAGCCGCATGGCCGCCGCATCGCGCGCCCGCACCCTGTCGGGCTTTCGCATCGAGGACGAGGCCGCGGCCCTGGTCGCGCTTTACAGAAGGCTTCTGGCATGACCCGTCTTGGCTTCCTGCTTGCCCGCACGCTGCGCCGCGAAGCGCCGCTGGCCGCGCTGTCGCTGTCGGAAGAGGCGCTGCTTGCGCGCTTTGCCACCGAACGGATCGCGTTGGTGGGCAATGCCCGAAGCCTGTCCGACGCCCGGTTCGGAGACGAGATCGACGCCGCCGATCTGGTGATCCGGCTGAATCGTGCGCCGATGCCTGCCGCCGCCTCTCATGGGACGCGGACGGATGTGCTGGCGCTGGCGACCTCGGTCAAGGCGGATGCGCTGGATCGCCTTGGCCCCCGGCTGGTGCTGTGGATGTCGCACAAGCGCAAACGCCTGCCGTGGCATGTCGCCAGCCGGCGCGGCTTCTATCTGCATCCGCTGGCGGATTACCACGAGCTGCGGCAGCGCCTTGGCGCACCGCCCAGCACCGGGCTGATGATGATCGACCTTCTGGCGCGCAGCCGGGCGGCGGGGGTCACGCTTTACGGCTTTGACTTCTTCGCCAGCCTGTCGCTGAGCGGCAGCCGCACCGCCGACCGCGTGCCACACGATTTCGCGGCCGAAGGCGCCTTTGTCCGCGATCTGTTGCAGCGCGACCCCCGTTTCTCGTTGCGGGAAGCCGCGCCCTGATTCCGCTTCCCCCCTGACCCTGCTTGCGCTATTGGGGCGCGTCATTCCGACAATGAAGGGGTCCCCGATGGGCTACAGGGTCGTCGTCGCGGGTGCCACGGGCAACGTGGGCCGCGAAATGCTGAACATCCTCGCCGAGCGCGAGTTTCCGGTGGATGAGATTGCCGCTTTGGCAAGCCGCAAGTCCCTGGGAACCGAAGTAAGCTTTGGCGACAAGACCCTGACGACCAAGGATCTCGATACCTTCGACTTCACCGGCTGGGACATTGCGCTGTTCGCGGTCGGCTCTGACGCGACCAAGGTCTATGCGCCGAAGGCCGCGGCGGCGGGCTGCGTGGTGATCGACAACTCGTCGCTCTACCGCTATGACCCGCAGGTTCCGCTGATCGTGCCGGAAGTGAACGCCGATGCGATCGAAGGCTACAAGGCCAAGAACATCATCGCCAACCCCAACTGCTCGACCGCCCAGATGGTGGTGGCGCTGAAGCCGCTGCACGACCGGGCGCGGATCAAGCGGGTGGTGGTCTCGACCTACCAATCCGTTTCGGGCGCGGGCAAGGCCGGCATCGACGAGCTGTGGGACCAGACCAAGGGCGTCTATGTCCCCGGTCAGGAAGTGGCGCCGAAGAAGTTCACCAAGCAGATCGCCTTCAACGTGATCCCGCATATCGACACCTTCATGGAGGACGGCTCCACCAAGGAAGAGTGGAAGATGGTGGCCGAGACCAAGAAGATTCTCGATCCGAAGGTGAAGGTCACCGCGACCTGCGTGCGGGTTCCGGTGTTCGTAGGCCATTCCGAAGCGATCAACATCGAGTTCGAGGACTTTCTTGACGAAGAGGAAGCCCGCGAGATCCTGCGCGAGGCGCCGGGCGTCCTTGTCGTCGACAAGCGCGAAGCGGGCGGCTACATCACCCCGGTCGAATGTGTGGGCGAATATGCGACCTACATCAGCCGTATCCGGCAGGATTCGACGATCGACAACGGCCTGAACCTGTGGTGCGTTTCGGACAACCTGCGCAAGGGCGCGGCGCTGAACGCGGTGCAGATCGCCGAAGTCCTCGGCAACCGCTGCCTCAAGAAGGGGTGAGCGGCGCCCGGACGACCTTCCAGTGGAAGGTCGTCAGCCGCGAACGCCCATCGCGCAAGCGGTGGGCTGGCAAGGTGGCGCCCGGACGACCTTCCAGTGGAAGGTCGTCAGCCGCGAACGCCCATCGCGCAAGCGGGGGGGCGGTAACCGCCGGATCTGCTTTCAGGGTGCAAAAAAAGGCGCGGTTTCCCGCGCCTTTTTCATGTTCCGGGCCGGATCAGACCGGAACGAAGGCGCCCTGCGCCGGAACGAACTGTTCCAGCCCGCCTTCGCCGATGTGGGTCCAAAGTCCGTGCAAAGTCAGCCGGTCGGATTCGACCGCTTCGCGCACGAAGGGGAAGGTCATCAGGTTCGACAGGCTGACCAGAACCGCTTCTTTCTCCAGCGCCTCGATCCGGCGTTCGTCGGGCAGATCGCGCACCCGTTCATAGCCGGGGCGCAGGATGTCCATCCAGCGGCCGACAAAGCTTGACCGATCCTCAAGCTCTGGCGCGTGGCCCGAACACATGTCGTGGCAGCCCTTCACGCCGCCGCAGTTCGAATGGCCCAGCACCACGATATGCGCCACCTTCAGCGCCTGAACCGCATATTCCACCGCCGCCGAGGTGCCGTGCGGCTCGCCATCGGGGCTGTAGGCCGGCACAAGGCTGGCGATGTTGCGGTGAATGAAGAACTCGCCCTCGTCCGCGCCGAAGATCGATGTCACATGCACCCGCGAATCGCAGCACGAGATCACCATCGCGCGCGGATGCTGGCCGGATTCGGCAAGACGGCGATACCATGCCTTGTTGTCGGCGAATGTGGTCGCCCGCCAGCCATAGAACCGCTGGACAAGGTAGTTCGGAAGCGGCTTGGATTTCTCCATCGCATGATCCCTCTCGCAGTGCGCCCGCCTGATTACGCAAAGGCTGGGAAAAATTCGAGGGATATATTGCTGCACCCGGCAACCTTTTCTTCAGCGCGACCCGGCAATCCTTGGCGCGGGTGTGAATGTGAAGGATGGGTGACATGGGTTGCATGATTACGGCGCTGCGGCCGCTGGAGAGGGTGCGTCAGGATGGCGAGGCGATCGCCGCGATGTATCGCGAGATGGGGGTGACGGCGGCGGAACAGGTGGTCAACCGGGCGCTGGGGGAACTGGCGCTGACGATCGCGGGGCTGGCCCAGCAGGTGCGCGGGCGCAGCCTGACCGATGTGCCGCGCCGGTTGCGAAGGCTTCAGCGGCTGGCGGAAAACCTCGGCATGGTCAGCCTTGGCCTTGTGGCGGGCGATGCGCGCACCGCCTTCGCCTCGGGCGACATGACGGCATTTGCCGCGGTCTGGGCGCGGCTGATCCGCATTGCGGAACGCTCGCTGGCGATGGACAGGGAATTGCTCGACCGCTCGATCTGAGGGCGGGGGTTGCGGGTGGCGCGGGAACGGATAGGCTTCGGCCGATTGCCAGCCAGCGGAAGCCGCCATGCCCCTTTCCTTTGCCGATCCCGACGCCTTTTCGCGGCCGGTCCATGTTGTCGCCGCCGATGCGCTGGCCGATTGGCAGGCGGGCCTGCCTGTGTCCAGCCGGACCTGGCTTGCCGCGACCGGATTCGAGGCCGGGCTGGGTGAGGTTCGCCTGCTGCCCGGTGCCTCGGGCGGTATCGCTGCGGCCGTTGTGGGTTGGGGCACCGCGAAGGCCCGCGCCCGCACCCGCTTTGCTCTGGGCAAGGCGGTGGCCGCGCTGCCCGAGGGCGACTGGCATCTGGCCGGACCGCTGGGCGCTGACGATCTGGCCGAAGCCGCGCTGGGGTATCTGCTGTCGGGCTATGCCTTCACCCGCTATCGCAGCGGCCGTGGCAGCAAGGCGCGGCTGAAGCTGCCCGAGGGGTGCGATCGGGTGCGGCTTCTGGCGATGGCCGAGGCCGAGTTCCTGACCCGCGACCTGATCAACACGCCGGCCTCTGACATGGGGCCGGCCGAACTGGAATCCGCCCTCCTGTCCCTGGCCGAGCGGTTCGGGGCCCGGACCGCGGTGATCCGCGGCACGGCGCTGTTGGCGCAGAACCTGCCGATGATCCATGCCGTCGGCCGCGCCTCGGACCGAGAGCCGCGCCTGTTGGACATGCGCTGGGGCAATGCCGGGCCGCGGCTGACGCTGGTAGGCAAGGGGGTCTGTTTCGACACCGGCGGGCTGGATATCAAACCGTCCAGCGGGATGCTGCTGATGAAGAAGGACATGGGCGGCGCGGCCACGGTGATGGGGCTGGCCCGGATGATCATGGCGCTGGGCTTGCCCGTGCGGCTGCGGGTGCTGGTGCCGGCGGTGGAGAATGCCATATCCGGCAACGCGATGCGGCCGGGAGACATTCTCGTTTCAAGAAAGGGTCTGACGGTCGAGGTCAACAACACCGATGCCGAGGGCCGGCTGATCCTGGCCGATGCGCTGGCGCTGGCGGATGAGGAACCGGCCGATCTGATCGTGTCGATGGCCACGCTGACGGGGGCTGCGCGGGTGGCGGTGGGGCCGGATCTGGCGCCGTTCTACACCGATGACGAGGCGTTGGCTGCGGCCCTTCAGGCCGCCGCCCGCCCGGCCTGCGATCCGCTGTGGCGGATGCCGCTGTGGCCGGCCTATGAAGCCATGATCGAACCGGGGATCGCCGATCTGGACAATGCGCCCTCGGGTGGGTTTGCGGGGTCGATCACCGCCGCGCTGTTCCTGCGCCGCTTTGTCGACAACCCGCGATATGTTCATTTCGACATTTACGGCCATACGCCAGCTGATGCGCCAGGGCGGTCGAAGGGCGGGGTCGGGCAGGGGGCGCGGGCGCTGCTGACCGCGCTGCCGCAGATGCTGGCCCTGTGATGGACCGGCGCCTGACACCCTTCAGCGGCGAGGTCGCGCATGTCTCGCTGCAAGGCCGGATCGATGCCGTCCGCTTCACCGAAGGCGAGCCCGCGCAGGTGCGGGTGCCGCTGGCCGATCTGCTGCGTGCGCCCGGCGGCGCACGAGAGCGGCAGGTGTTGATGGGAGACGGTTTTCTGGTCATCGACCGGCGCGAGGGCCATGCCTTTGGCCGCGCCGCGAAGGACGGCTATTGCGGCTGGCTGCCCGAGGGGGCGCTGGCCCCCGAGGCGCCGGTGACCCATGTCGTGACCGCCCCTGCCACGCATCTTTATGCCGGGCCCCGCGTGCAGGACCGTGATCTGGCCAGCCTCAGCTTTGGCGCGAAGGTCCGTGTCATTGGCGAAGCGCGAAATTTCTACGAAACGCCAGAGGGTTGGGTGCCGGTTCCGCATCTTGCCCCGGTGGATCACCGCTTTGACGATCCGGTTGCGGTGGCGCTGATGTTTCTGGGCACGCCCTATCTGTGGGGCGGCAACAGCCGGGCGGGGATCGATTGTTCGGGGTTGGTGCAGGCGGCGCTGCTGGCCTGCGGCATCCCCTGCCCGGGCGACAGCGATTTGCAACAGGAACTGGGCCATGCCGTCAACGAAGACCTGCGCCGCGGCGATCTGCTGTTCTGGAAAGGCCATGTCGCGATGGCGGTCGATGCCGACACGATGATCCATGCCAACGGCCACCATATGGCCGTCGCGATCGAGCCGATCGCCGCCACCCTTGCCCGGATCGAGGCCGCGGGCGGCGGCCCGCTGACCGCCCGACGCCGGGTCTAAAGCCCGGTCTCGGCCGCGATCTGTGCCCGGCTTTTCCGGGCGCGCTCGGTCGCGGATTTCAACTGGCCGCAGGCCGCCATGATATCCTCGCCGCGCGGGGTGCGGATCGGCGAGGCATAGCCCGCCTTGTAGATGATGTCGGCAAAAGCCGCGATCCGTTCGGGTGACGACCGGCGATACGGCGCGCCCGGCCATTCGTTGAACGGGATCAGGTTGATCTTGGCCGGGATCCCCGCGATCAGCTTGACCAGACGCCGCGCGTCGGCGTCGCTGTCGTTGATGCCGTCCAGCATCACATATTCAAAGGTGATCCGCTCCGAGTTCGACAGGTTCGGATAGTCGCGCAGCGCATCCAGCAGGGTGCGGATGTTCCACCGTTTGTTGATCGGAACAAGGATGTCGCGCACCTCGTCGGTGGTGGCGTGAAACGACACCGCCAACTGGCAGCCGATCTCGGTTGCGGTGCGGGCGATTTCCGGCACCACGCCCGAGGTGGACAGCGTGATCCGGCGCCGCGACAGCGACAGCCCCTCGCCATCCATCACCACTTTCATCGCGGCGCGGACATTCTCGAAATTGTAAAGCGGCTCGCCCATGCCCATCAGCACGAGGTTCGACACCAGCCGGGTTTCATCCTTCGGCGCCCCGCGTTCGGGCCATTCGCCCAGATCGTCGCGCGCCAGCATCAACTGGCCGACAATCTCGCCGGCGGTCAGGTTGCGCACCAGTTTTTGCGTGCCGGTATGGCAGAAGGAACAGGTCAGCGTGCAACCGACCTGAGACGAGACGCACAGCGTGCCGCGGCCTTCCTCGGGGATGTAGACGGTTTCGACCTCGTGCCCGCCGGCGATGCGGATCAGATACTTGCGTGTGCCATCGGCCGAGATCTGCCGGGTCACCACCTCTGGCAGGGAAATCACGAAGTTCCGGGCCAGCAGCGCGCGATAGTCTTTCGCAAGGTTGGTCATCTGTGCAAAATCGCGCACTCCCCAGTGATAGACCCACTGCCAGACCTGCCCGGTGCGCATTTTCGCCTGCCGCTCGGGCGTGCCGGCGGCGATCAGCGCGGCGCTCAGTTCCTCGCGGGTCAGGCCGACGATATTGACCGGGCCGCCCTCGGGCAGGTTGCGCGGCAGGGTGGTCACATCCTGAGTGATCGGGGCGGTGGCGGTCATGGGGTGGCCTTTGGCAGCAGGAAGCGCCTGATATAGGGGATTCGCGGCGAAAACGAAACCCGCATGAAAAAGCCCCGGCCGCGACGGGCCGGGGCGCAGACGAAAGCGGCGCGCGTTACTTGCAGCGCGTCTCGGCGTCGGTCATCGCGGCGGTGAAGCCCGAGAGCGAGAAGGTATCCTTGGTCTGGGTGCCGCGGGCCGAGCGGGCTGTCAGCACGGCGGTGCTGCCGCGCTTCATCGCCGCCAGCAGTGCGCCATCGTCCTGCGCATTCGCGGGCCAGGCCCATTCGCCATCGGTGAACAGGTCATAGGTGGTGCCGCCGATGTTCACATTCACGGTCGAGCCGGGCGCGAACGGATAGCCGCCGGTGTAAGACACCTCGCCCTTGGCGCCCGCGCCGGGGCGGAAGGTCACGAACAGCAGCGTGTCGCCGCGCCGCACGGATACCGGCTTGCCGTCGCGCGTCGCCTCGCTTTGCTTTGGGCTGGATACGCCCCAGCACTCTTTGGGCGAACTTTCGGTAAACACGCTCCAGTCGGTCTTGGTCGCCACGCGGTTCGTGGATTCCTGCGCCACAGCACCCGTCGCGGTCCCGGCCAGCGCGATCGCCACCGCCGGAAGCAGGCGCCCCATCCTGATCCTCATGTCGTTCACAGCCTCCAGCTGCCAGTGCCTCTGCCCGCCCTACGCCGTCTTGAGACGTGCTTTTCCCGTAGCGCAGGCCGTTTCAACCCGATAACGCTTCTTAGCGCAAGCACCGCGCGGCTTCAAAGCCCTCTTGGGCACAAAATCGCGCAGCTGTGAGGGGGCCATGACAGATCCGGTCAGGATGGTGGAACTGTGGCGCGGCGGCCTGCTGGAAAGCTGGCACCTTGGACATGCCGCCATATGGAGCGCGGACGCCGGTCTGGTCGAAAGCTGGGGCGATCCGGGGGCGGTGATCTTTCCGCGCTCGTCCTGCAAGATGGTGCAGGCGCTGCCGCTGCTGGAAAGCGGTGCCGGCAAGGGGCTGTCGTCCGAGCAACTGGCCCTGGCCTGTGCCAGCCATCAGGGCGCGGCGCTGCATGTCGGCAAGGTGGGCCAGTGGCTGTCCGATCTGGGGCTGGCCGAGGGCGATCTGCGCTGCGGGGCCCATATGCCCGCCGACACGGCCGAGCGTGACCGGCTGATCCGCGCCTGGCAGCAGCCTTGCCAGATCCACAACAACTGTTCGGGCAAGCACGCGGGCTTTCTGATGCTGTCGCAGCATCTGAAGGCCGGGCCGGACTATGTGCTGCCCGACCATCCGGTGCAGCAAGCCGTCCGCACCGCGTTCGAGGACGTGACCGCCGAGGCAAGCCCCGGCTTTGGCATCGACGGCTGTTCGGCGCCGAACTTTGCCACCACGGTGGCGGGTCTGGCGCGGGCGATGGCGGTCTTTGCCGCGGCCCCGTCGGGCGGCAGTGTGCGCGACCGTGCGGCGGCGCGTCTGGTCGAGGCGATGATGGCGCATCCCGAGCTGGTGGCCGGCGAAGGCCGCGCCTGCACCGAACTGATGCGGGCGATGCGCGGGCGGGTGGCGATCAAGACCGGCGCCGAGGCGGTGTTCGTGGCCATCGTGCCGGAAAAGCGGCTGGGGATCGCGCTGAAGATCCTTGATGGATCGGTGCGCGCGTCCGAGGCGGCGATTGCGGCGCTGCTGGTGCGGCTGGGGCTGCTGGATCCGGGGCACCCGGCAACGCTGAAGCGGCTGGATGCGGTGCAGGTGAACTGGCGCGGGATCCAGACCGGCATCCTGCGCGCGGCGCCCGGCTTTCCATGACTGATCCGGAAGCCCCCGACAGGATCGGGGGCTTCCGTCCGCACACCTCCGGCGGTTCGGCGGCAGGACTGGGACAGCTTTGCCCTGCCGCCGGGGTGGCCGGCACTCGCTACGAGGTTCCACCTTGGCGGGAAATTGCGGCCGTATGGCGGTCCTTCGGCGGCGATTTGCGGACCCATCCGCCGATTGCGCTGCGGATCGCGCGCCCGGCGGGGCTTCAGGCTTGCCTTGCCGCGGCGATTGCTTCAGCCTTTCGGAATGTCCGTCCAGCCGCCGATCCACTTTGCCCCGCACATCCCCGAGCAGGTGAGCTTCGACCGGCACGAGTTGGGCCGGATCCTTGCCCTTTACTGCCGGATGGTCGCGATGGGCGAATGGCGCGACTATGGCATTTCCTGCCTGCGCGAGGTGGCGGTCTTCGCGATCTTCCGCCGCACGGCCGAAAGCCCGCTTTACCGGATCGAGAAACGGCCGAAGCTCCGGGCGCGGCAGGGGATCTATGCCGTTGTCGGCATGGACGGCCAGATCCTGCGCCGCGGCCATGATCTGGCGCAGGTGCTGCGGGTGCTGGAACGCAAGCTGATCCGGCCGGTGGATTAGGCCCGGTTTCGCTAGGCGCAGTTCGGCTGCGCCCAGTCGTCCAGCGCGTCCAGCGCCTCGTCCGCGGTTTCGACAAAGCGGAACAGGCGCAGATCCTCGGGCGAGATGGTGCCGATCTCGGCCAGCGCCTGCCAGTTCACGATCTTTTCCCAGAAGGCGCGGCCGAACAGCAGGAACGGGATCGGCTTCATCCGCTTGGTCTGGATCAGCGTCAGGCTTTCAAACATCTCGTCCAGCGTGCCGAAGCCGCCGGGAAACACCACCACCGCCCGCGCGCGCATCAGGAAATGCATCTTGCGGACGGCGAAATAGTGGAAGTTGAACGACAGGTCGGGTGTCACATAGGCATTGGGCGCCTGTTCGTGCGGCAGCACGATGTTCAGCCCGATCGACTGGCCGCCGGCTTCGTGCGCGCCAAGGTTTCCGGCCTCCATCACGCCGGGGCCGCCGCCGGTCACGATCACGAATTCGCGGCCATAGGTTTCCATGCTGCGCTCTGTCACGGCGCGGGCGAATTTGCGCGCTTCCTCGTAATAATGTGCAAGATCGGCAAGGCCGGTGGTGCGGGCGGCATCCTTGCGCTGCGGCGAGGGGATGCGGGCGCCGCCGAACATCACCACGGTCGAGACGATGCCGCGTTCATCCATCACGATCTGCGGCTTCATCAGTTCCAGTTGCAGCCGCACGGCGCGCAATTCGTCCCGCATCAGGAAATCGGGGTCGGCAAAGGCCAGCCGATAGGCCGGCGCGCGGCTTTGCGGCGTGTCCGGAATGCGGTGCGCGCTTTCGATATCCTGCGAACTGTCCCGGAACGGGTGGCGGCGGTCGTCTTTCATGGCGGTCCTGCGGCGCATTGCGGCGAATGGCCCCAGCCATTATAGGCTCAATGGGTAAAGGACCATGAAAAAGGGTGTTTCCATGTCACATGCCGCGCTCGAAACCGCCATCGAAGCCGCCTGGGAGGTCCGTGACACGATCACCCCCGACACCAAAGGCGAAACCCGCGATGCCGTCGAGACCACGCTGGATGCGCTGGACAAGGGCGAATTGCGGGTGGCCGAAAAGCGCGGCGCCGACTGGCATGTGAACCAGTGGGCCAAGAAGGCGGTGCTGCTGGGCTTTCGGCTGCATGACATGGAGCTGCACGACGGCGGCCCGCAGGGTGGCGGCTGGTGGGACAAGGTCGACAGCAAGTTCGCCGGCTGGCGCAAGAAGGACTGGCGCCGCGCCGGCTTTCGAGCGGTGCCGAACTGTATCGTCCGCCGCTCGGCCTATATCGGCAAGGGCGTGGTGCTGATGCCGTCCTTCGTGAACCTTGGCGCCTATGTCGATGAAGGCACCATGGTCGACACCTGGGCCACGGTGGGTTCCTGCGCCCAGATCGGCAAGAACGTGCATCTGTCGGGCGGCGTCGGCATCGGCGGCGTGCTGGAACCGATGCAGGCCGGCCCGACGATCATCGAGGACAACTGCTTCATCGGGGCCCGGTCCGAAGTGGTGGAAGGCTGCATCGTGCGCGAAGGCTCGGTTCTGGGGATGGGGGTGTTCATCGGCAAATCGACGAAGATCGTCGATCGCGACACCGGCGAGGTGATGTATGGCGAGGTGCCGGCCGGTTCGGTGGTCGTCGCGGGTTCGATGCCGTCGAAGAATGGCGTGAACCTGTATTGCGCGGTGATCGTCAAGCGGGTGGATGCGCAGACCCGGTCCAAGACCTCGATCAACGAGCTTCTGCGCGACTGAGCGCCGCTTGCGCCGGGGGGCAAATCCTGCCACCCCGGTGCGATATCCACGGAAAGGCGCCGCATGAGCGACGAAAAGATCAAGCGTCCGCAGCAGGTTTACACGCTGGTGATCGAGGTGGGCCGCAAGGCCGGCGACGGTCTGCCCAAGGGCGCCACCGGGGCCGCGCTGATGTGCTATGCCAGCGGCGTGGACGAGGCCGAGGCCGTGCGCGAGACGGTGGCCCTGCTGAAAACCGCCGACATGGCGCCGCTGGATGTCTCGGGCTATGGCACGCTGGACGAACGGCTGGCCAATGGCGACGAGATCGACGACGAGGAACGCGCGCTGATGCAACGGGCGCTGGATGAGAACTCGGTGGTGGTGGCGCAGGTCACGCCCTTTTACGACTAGGCCGGACAGATGACGCCCGTCGATCCCGTGGCCCTTGCGGCCGATCTGATTCGCTGCCCCTCGGTCACGCCGGCCGAAGGCGGTGCGCTGGTGCTGCTGGAACGGCTGCTGTCGCAGGCGGGGTTCGCCTGCACCCGCGTCGACCGTAACGGCACGCCGAACCTGTTCGCACGCTGGGGGCAAAAGGGGGCTGCGCGCAGTTTCGGCTTCAACGGTCATACCGATGTGGTGCCGGTGGGTGATACCGCCGCCTGGACCTGCGACCCGTTCGGGGGGCAGATCTCCGATGGCTGGCTGTGGGGCCGTGGCGCCACCGACATGAAGTCGGGCGTCGCGGCCTTTGTCGCGGCGGCGGTGGATTTCGTGCGCGAGACACCGCCCGATGGTGCGGTGATCCTGACCCTGACCGGCGACGAGGAAGGCGACGCGACCGACGGCACCGTGGCGCTTCTGGACTGGATGGACGCGCAGGGCGAGTCGATGTCGGTCTGTCTGGTGGGCGAGCCGACCTGCCCCGACCGTCTGGGCGAGATGATGAAGATCGGCCGGCGCGGCTCGATGACGGCATTTTTCACCGCGCAGGGGGTGCAGGGCCATTCCGCCTATCCGCACCGGGCGAAGAACCCGGTGGCGGCGATGGCGCGGCTGATCGACCGGCTGGCCTCGCATCCGCTGGATCAGGGAACGGCGCATTTCGACGCCTCGACGCTGGCGGTGACGACGATCGACACCGGCAATCCGGCCACCAATGTCATTCCCGCGCTGTGCCGCGCCACGGTGAACATCCGCTTCAACGACCTTCATACCGGCGCCAGCCTGACCGAATGGCTGCGGGCCGAGGCGGCGACGGTTCAGGCCGACACCGGCGTTCAGATCGCCATGACGGCCAAGATCTCGGGCGAAAGCTTCCTGACCCCGCCGGGCGCGCTGTCCAACCTGATCGCCCGCGCGGTCGAGGCCGAGACCGGCCTGCGCCCCGAGCCGTCAACCTCGGGTGGAACGTCGGATGCGCGGTTCGTGCGCGCCCATTGCCCGGTGGTGGAATTCGGCCTTGTGGGCCGCACGATGCATCAGGTCGACGAGCGGGTCGATGTCGCACAGATCCCGGCGTTGAAGGCGATCTACCGCCGCATCCTGACGGATTACTTCGCATGAAGATTTCGGTGACCGACGATCTGGCCGCCTGCCACGCTCTGCGCCGGCAGGTGTTCATCGACGAACAGGGCGTCCCCGAGGCCGAGGAAATCGACGATCTGGATGCCGGGGCGATCCACCTTCTGGCCCATGACGGCACCCGCGCCATTGGCACCGCCCGGCTTTTGCTGCACGGAACGGTCGGCAAGATCGGCCGGGTCTGCGTGTCGGCCGACTGCCGCGGCACCGGCGCCGGGGCGGCGCTGGTGCGCGCGGCGGTGGCCGAGTTGCGCAGGGTGCCCGGCCTTCGGCAGGTCACGCTTGGCTCGCAGGTTCATGCCATGGGGTTTTACGAAAAGCTGGGCTTCCGCGCGGTGGGTCAGGACTATCTCGATGCCGGGATCGTGCATCGCGACATGGTGCTTGACCTGTAAGGCGCGGCTTTGCGGATGACGCGCGGGCCGGGCCATGTTACCCCAATCCCATGGACCAGATCCCTTCCAAAGCCCGGATCCTTGACTGGATCGCTGAAAACCCGACCCTGACCGCCAAGCGCGACATCGCCCGCGCTTTTGGCATCAAGGGCAGTGCCGCCCGCATCGAGCTGAAGCGCCTTCTGCGCGAGATGGAGGCCGAAGGCGCGCTGGAAAAGCGCAAACGCACCTATGGCGCGCAGGGGGGGCTGGCGCCGGTCTCGGTGGTGCAGATCACGGCGCCCGATGCGCAGGGCGACCTGTTCGCGCGGCCGTTGGAATGGCAGGGCGACGGTGATCCGCCGCGCATCCTGTTCGTGCCGAAGCCGGGCGACCCGGCGCTGGGCGAAGGCGAGCGTATTCTGGCCCGCCTGACCGAAGTCGCGGGCGAAGATCACAGCCACGAGGCCCGGCTGATCCGCCGCCTTGGCGGCAGCACGTTGAAGGTGCTGGGCATCTTCCGCGCCGGATCGGATGGCGGCCGCATCCTGCCCATCGACAAGGGTGAAGACAAGGAATGGCGGGTGCCCGCCGACATGACCGCCGGCGCCCGCGACGGCGAACTGGTCGAGGCCGAGCGCGTGGGCCCGAAGCGCCTTGGTCTGCCACAGGCGCGTGTGGTTTCGCGGCTGGGCGATCCAAGCGGGCCGCGTGCGGTCTCGATCATCGCGATCCATCAGCATGGCATCCCCGACGTCTTCCCCGATGCGGTGCTGGCCGAGGCCGCCCGTGCCGAACCCGCGCCCTTGGGCGAGCGCGAGGATCTGCGCCATCTGCCCTTTGTCACCATCGATCCCGTCGATGCCCGCGACCGCGACGACGCGGTGCTGGCCGCGCCCGATCCCGATCCGCAGAACCCAGGCGGCCATATCCTCTGGGTCGCGATTGCCGATGTGGCGCATTACGTCCGCCCCGGATCGGCGCTGGATCGCGAGGCGCGCAAGCGCGGCAACTCCAGCTATTTCCCTGACCGGGTGGTGCCGATGCTGCCCGATGCGCTGTCGGGCGACCTGTGTTCGCTGCATCAGGAGGTCGACCGGCCCTGCATGGCCGTCAGGATGCGGCTTTCCCCTCAGGGTGAGAAGATCTCGCATCGTTTCACCCGGGGGATCATGCGGTCTCGGGCCAGTCTGCACTATGCGCAGGTGCAGGCGGCGCAGGACGGCCAGCCCGACGACAGGACGGCGCCGCTGCTGGATGACATCATCCGCCCGCTTTACGCCGCCTATGGCGCGCTGAAACACGCCCGTGCGCTGCGCCAGCCGCTTGATCTTGACCTGCCCGAACGCCGGATCGAACTGTCCGAGGATGGCCGCGTGCTGTCGGTGGATTTCCGCGAACGCTTTGACGCGCATCGGCTGATCGAGGAATTCATGGTGCTGGCCAATGTCGCCGCCGCCGAGGAACTGACCCGCCTGCGCCGCCCGCTGCTGTTCCGCGTCCACGAGGAACCCAGCCCCGACAAGCTGGAAGCCCTGCGCGAAGTGGCCGAGGCTTCGGGGTTCACGCTGGCCAAGGGGCAGGTGCTGAAGACCTCGCATCTGAACCGGCTTCTGGCGCAGGCCGAAGGCACCGAGTTCGACGAGCTGATGAACATCACCACCCTGCGCTCGATGACGCAGGCTTATTACCACCCCGAGAATTTTGGCCATTTCGGTCTGGCGCTGCGCAGCTATGCGCATTTCACCTCGCCGATCCGGCGCTATTCCGATCTGATCGTGCATCGCGCGCTGATTCTGGCCCATGGCTGGGGCAGTGACGGGTTGTCGGCGCAAGATATCGAGATGCTGGAAGAAACCGCCAAGCTGATCTCTGACACTGAACGGCGCAGCATGGCGGCGGAACGCGACACGACTGATCGCTATCTGGCGGCCTGGCTCTCGGACCGCGTGGGGGCCGAGTTCACCGGCCGGATTTCGGGTGTGCAACGCTTCGGCCTGTTCGTCCGGCTGGACGAAAGCGGCGCCGACGGGCTGATCCCGATCCGCTCGGTCGGGCGCGAATTCTTCCATTTCGATCCGGACAGCCAGACCCTGATGGGGGCCGATACCGGCACGATGCTGGGGATCGGCCAGCGTGTCACGGTGCGGCTGGCCGAGGCGGTGCCGCTGACCGGGGGCCTGATGCTGGAACTGCTGTCGGTCGAGGGCGGCCCGCTGCCGGGGCCAAAGGGGCGCCGGGGCCGGTCCGGTCCGCGCAAGCCGGGGCAGGCCGCCGCCCGTGCCGAGAAGGTCAAGCGTAAGTTGGTGCGCAAGCGGCGCTGATGGCTGGGCGGGGCGCGGCTTTCGTGTCAGGGTTGCCGAAACGACAGGATCGGGCGGTGATCTCATGCGGCATCTTGTTCTGGGCCTTGCCCTGCTGGTTCCGGTGACGGCGGCGGCCGACCCCGTGGCGCCCGTGACGGCCGAGACCCCCGACCGGGCGCTTCGCGACTGGGCGGCGGCGTTTCGCCTGCGGGCGCTGGCGCAAGGCATCCGCCCCGAGACCTTCGACGCCGCCTTCCGCGACCTGCGTCCCGACGCCGAGGCCCTGACGCGCGACCGCAACCAGACCGAATTTGTCCGCACGCTGTGGGATTACCTGGACCGTGCGGTGTCCGAAAAACGTATCACCGAAGGGCAGGCGGCGCTGGCCCGCCATGCCGGTCTGCTGGATCGGATCGAAGCAACCTACGGCGTCGAAAAGGAAATCCTTGTCGCGGTCTGGGGGATCGAGACCTCTTACGGGGCCAACCGCGGCAGCCATCCGCTGATCCCGGCGCTGGCGACGCTGGCCCATGACGGCCGCCGCGCCGCCTTTTTCGAAGCGCAACTGATCGCGGCGCTGAAGATTCTGGATCGGGGCGACATCGCGCCGGATGCGATGCGCGGAAGCTGGGCCGGGGCGATGGGGCATACCCAGTTCATGCCGACCTCTTACCTTGCGATCGCGCAGGATTTCGATGGCGACGGCCGGCGCGACATCTGGTCGGATGATCCGGCGGATGCGCTGGCCTCGACCGCGGCCTATCTGGCGCAGTCGGGCTGGCGCAAGGGCCAGCCCTGGGGGATCGAGGTCCGCCTTCCCGTGCATTTCGATTTCGCGGAAAGCGGCAAGACGGTACGGCACGGGATGGCGCGTTGGCAGGCCCTTGGCCTGCGCGCGGCCGATGGTGGCGCCTTGCCCGATCACGGCGAGGCGGCGCTGCTGCTGCCGGGCGGTGCGCAGGGCGCGGCATTCCTGATCTTTGGTAACTTCCGCGCGCTGGCCCGCTATAATCCGGCCGACGCCTATGTGGTTGCGGTGGGGCATCTGGCCGACCGGCTGACAGGGGCCGGGCCGATCCTGGGCGACTGGCCGCGCGGCGACCGCGCGCTTCTGGACGCCGAACGGCACGATCTTCAACGCCTGCTGACCGCCGCGGGTTACGACACGCAGGGGGTGGATGGGCGGATCGGGCCGAACACGCTGGCCGCGCTGCGCGCCTGGCAGAAGGCGCAGGGGCTGACCCCTGACGGTTACGCGAACGAGGCTGTTCTGAACCGGCTGCGCGGCGGGGCCTGACCCTCAGCCGCAGGACAGCCGTCGGATCAGGTTCGCGTCATCGATCTCGACGGTCAAACGGTCGGCGCGGAAGTCCATCGTCACCGCCATCCCCGGCCGCACCACCCGGACGGGTTGCGAAAAGCGCATGGAATCCAGCACTTCGGATGGCTGGCCGATCAGGCCCTGAAGGCCCTTGGCGCCGCAGGTGTCGTTCTGCAACAGGTCCATCGGCATATCGCTGACCCGGCAGGCGGCAAGGCTGGTCAGGGTCAGCAGGATCAGAAGCGGGCGGCGCATCACAGGTCTCCGGTGGGTTTGGCGGAAGCTAGGGCCGCGACCCTGCGGTTGCAAGCGGCCCGGTGGCGAAGGGGGGTGGGTTCCCGCACGCGGCCCCGACACCGGCCAAGGTCTTTCCAGCTTCCCACGTCGCACAATCTGCGGCAGAAAGACCAAAACAGGAGCCGACATGTCCGAATCCCGCGCCCCGCGCCTTTGCGTGCTTATCGATGCGGATAACGTGCCCGCCGGCTATGCTGAAGCGATCTTTGAAGAAATCGCCGCGCTGGGCGAGGCCTCGGTACGGCGGATCTATGGCGACTGGTCCGCGATGCGGCTGAATGCCTGGGCCAAGAAGGTGGCGACACTGGGCCTTGTGGCGGATCAGCAATTCTCGAACACCAAGGGCAAGAACGCATCCGACATCGGCCTTGTGATCGCAGCGATAGATTTCCTGCATTCGGGGCTGTTCGACGGGTTTGTTCTGGTCTCGTCGGACAGCGACTTTACCCGGCTGGCGGCGCGGATTCGCGAACAGGGGCTGGATGTCTATGGCATCGGTGAGAAAAAGACGCCCGAGGCGTTCCGCATGGCCTGCAAACGCTTCATCTATGTCGAGAACCTTGGCGGCGACGAACCCGTGCGCGAGGCGCGCCCCGCGGGCCTGCCGGTGGCCGAACAGCCGCAGCGCGGGCAGAAGGAATCGCCGATGAACGCGATTCCGCTGATCGTGGCGGCGATGCGCGCCATCGACCCCGAAGGCGAGTGGTATACGCTGGGCCAGATCGGCCAGTTCATCACGCAGGCCAATCCCGATTTCGACACCCGCACCTATGGCAGCGCCAAACTTTCGGATCTTATCAAGAAGATCAGCCGGTTCGAGGTGAAGCCGGGGCAGGGCGGCCAGCTTCTGGCGCGCGATCTGTCCTGATTGGCCGGCGCGCGGGCGGCGGCCTTGACCCCTGCGGCACATCGTCTAGGGTGCGCGCCATTCCGCCAGCGTCAAAGGAGCGTCCCATGGCCCAGCGTCTGCACCTCGTGTTCGGGGGCGAACTTGTCAGCCCGACGAAGAACGTCTTCAAGGACGTGAAGGCCATCCATATCGTCGGCATGTTCCCCGATTATGCCTCGGCCTATTCCGCCTGGAAGGCCGAGGCGCAGCGCACGGTCGACGATGCGCACATGCGCTATTTCATCGCCCATATCCACCGGCTGCGCGACGAGGAACAACCCGCCTCGGCCACCGAAGAACTCGGGGCCTGATCCCGCGTGATGACGCAGGCGTTCGGCCTTCCGCTTGGTCCTGTCGGGGGGGTGGCGCGTCCGCCCCGCCCGGCGGGCAAGCTGGTCTGGCTGCACGCCCCCACGCCCGAAGCCGCCCGCCCCATGGCCGAGCTGGGCCGGCGCATCCTGCTGGACGAGGGGTTTCCGGTCCTGCTGACATCGCCGGTTGCGGTCGGTGCGGGAAGCGATCTGATCGTGCAGGCCGTGCCTGCCGATACGCTGGCCGAGGTGCGGGCCTTTCTTGACCACTGGCGCCCCGATGCGGCCTTTATGGCCGAAGGCGAATTGCGCCCGACCCTGATCGAGCAGACGTCCGAACGGCTGATCCCGCTGGCGCTGATCGATGGTGTGGCGCCGCGCGTTCTGGCCGGGCGCGAACGCTGGTGGCCGGGGCAGATCCGCGGGCTCTTGTCGCGGTTCCGTCACATCTTTGCGGTGGACGAGGACGCCGCCCGCGCCTTCCGCCGCGCCGGAAGCCCGCCCGACATCACGCAGGTCGCCGGCCGGCTGGAAGATGGCAGCCTTGCGCTGCCCTGCACCGAGGCCGAACGCGCCGCCCTTGCCCGCCTGCTTGCGACGCGGCCGGTCTGGCTGGCCGCTGGCATCCCCGAGCCCGAGGAAGCCGCGGTGATCGCCGCCCATCATTCCGCGCTGAAGCTGGCGCATCGGTTGTTGCTGATCGTTGTGCCGAAGGATGCCGATCGTGCCGCCCCGCTGGCCGCCCGGATGGAGGACGAAGGCTGGACCGTCGCCCGGCGATCCGCCGACGAGGAGCCCGACGCCGAGACCGAGGTGTTCATGGCCGATGGCACCGCCGAACTGGGGCTGTGGTATCGGCTGGCGCCGGTGACATGGCTGGGCGGCAGCCTGACCGAAGGCTGTGTGCGCGATCCGCTCGAGGCAGCCTCGCTGGGCTCTGCGATCATTCACGGGCCGCGGCCGGGTCCGCATGGCGCGACCTTTGCCCGGCTGCGCAAGGCGCGCGGGGCGATGGTGGTGCCATCGGCGGCCGACCTGCCCGAGGCTCTGTCCGATCTGCTGGCGCCCGACCGGGCGGCGCGGCTGGCCCATGCCGGCTGGGCGGTCGCCTCGGACGGGACGGATGTGACGGACCGGATCGTGGCGCTGGTCGGCCGGCTGGTGGATGCCGCGCCATGATGCGGCCGCCGCGGTTCTGGTTCACCCCGCCAGACCGGCCCGCGCTTGTGGCGCGGCTGCTGGCGCCCATGGGGCGGCTTTATGCGGTGGCCACCGCACGGCGGTTGCGCCGGGGCAGCGCCCATCGTGCAGGTGTGCCGGTGATCTGCATCGGCAACCTGAATGCCGGTGGCACCGGCAAGACGCCCACCGCCATCGCGCTGATGCAGCATCTTCAGGCCCGCGGGATCGAGGCGCATGTCGTCTCGCGCGGGTATGGTGGACGGCTGGAAGGTCCGCTGCATGTCGATCCGCGCCGCCACCGTGCCGCCGATGTGGGCGACGAGCCGTTGTTGCTGGCGGCCTTTGGCCCGGCATGGATCGCGCGCGACCGGGCGGCCGGCGTTCGCGCCGCCGAGGCCGCGGGCGCGCGGGTGATCCTGCTGGACGACGGCTTTCAGAACCCGTCGGTGGCCAAGGATCTGTCGCTGATCGTGGTCGATGCTGCCGTGGGGTTCGGCAATGGCCGCTGCCTGCCCGCCGGCCCCCTGCGCGAGCCGGTGCCGGTGGGCCTTGCCCGCGCCGACCTGCTGCTGTCGATCGGCGACCCGGCGGCGCAGGCCCGCTTTGCCGCCGACTGGCCTGCCCTGCCGCTGCCGCGGCTGACCGGGCAGCTTCGGACGCTGCAAATGGGGATGGACTGGCAGGGCGCGCGGGTTCTGGCCTTTGCGGGCATCGGGCGGCCGGAAAAGTTCTTCGCCTCGCTGCGGGCCGAGGGCGCCGACCTTCTGCGCGCCGAGGCGCTTGACGATCATCAGCCCTTGGGCGAGGCGCTGATGCGCCGGCTGGAAATCGAGGCCATGGCGCTGGGCGCGCAACTGGTCACCACCGAGAAGGACGCGGTGCGGCTGCCGCCCTCGTTCCGGCAGAAGGTGTTGACGCTGCCGGTCCGGCTGGCGCTGGACGATTGGTCGGCGCTGGACGGGGCGCTGGACCGGCTTGGGCTGCGCGCGGGGTAGGGCGTTATCCCGCCGGGTTCTGGGGGGCGCGGGGGCGGCCGGCTTCGGCCAGCACTTCGGCCCGATGTTCGCCCAGCCGCGGCGCCGGGCGATCAAGGGCCAGTTCGGCGTCGGAAAACCGGATGGGAGATCGCACGCCGGGCACGCCGCCCGGATCGATCCGCATCCCGCGGTGGCGGATCTGCGGATCGGCGAAAGTCTCGGCCATGTCGTTGATCGGGCCGGCGGGCACACCTTCGGTTTCGCAGGCGGCCAGCAGGTCGGCCTTGCGCCAGCCGCGCGTCGCGGCGGTCAGCGCGGCGGTCAGCGCGGCCCGGTTTGCCACCCGGTCGGCGTTGGTCTGGAACTGCGGCGCCGTCGCCAGACCCGGCAGGCCCAGAATCGCGCACAGCCGGCGATATTGCGCATCGTTGCCGGTGGCCAGGATCACCCAGCCATCGGCGCAGTCGAACACCGCATAGGGCGCAAGATTGGGATGTTCGTTGCCCATCTTCCGCGGCGCTACGCCCGTCGCAAGGTAGTTCATCGCCTGATTGGCCATGATCCCCGTCGCCACATCCATCAGCGCCATGTCGATCTGCTGGCCCTGCCCCGTCACCCCGCGCTGGTGCAACGCGGCAAGGATCGCGGTGGCGGCATAGATCCCGGTGAAGATGTCGGTGACAGCCACGCCCACCTTCTGCGGCTGGCCCTCGGGGGTGCCGGTCACGCTCATCAGGCCGGCCATGCCCTGAATGATGAAATCGTATCCCGCGCGGGCGGCATAGGGGCCGTCCTGCCCGAAGCCCGTGACCGAGCAATAGATCAGCCGCGGGTTCACCCGTTGCAGCGACGGCCAGTCCAGCCCGTATTTCGCCAGCCCGCCGACCTTGAAATTCTCGATCAGCACATCGGCGCCAGCGACAAGACGGCGGACCGTTTCCTGCCCTTCGGCGGTGCGGAAATCGGCCGTGACCGACCGTTTGCCCCGGTTTGCGGCATGGAAATAGGCGGCCGAGCGGTCGCCCTCGCGGTCGATGAAGGGCGGGCCCCAGCGGCGGGTGTCATCGCCTTCCGGGGCCTCGACCTTGACGACATCGGCGCCAAGATCGGCCAGAACCTGCCCCGCCCATGGCCCGGCAAGGATCCGGGCCAGTTCGACCACCCGGACCCCGGTCAGGGGCGCGCTCATCCCTTGGACAGCTCCGCCTCGATCAGCTTTTTCAGATCCTCGTAGGACATGTTGGAATGTTTGGTGCCGTTCACGATCAACGAGGGCGTGGCGGTGATCCCGTCGGCGGCCGAGTTCTTCTGGAACGCCGCCACCATCGCCTCGGCCTTGGGCTGATCGTTCATGCAGGCGTCCAGCGCGACGTCATCCAGCCCCGCGGCGCGGCCGATCCGGCGCAGGTTTTCCGCCACCTGCTGCGGGTTGTCGGTGACCCATTCGCGCTGCTGGTCGAAGATCATGTCAGCGATGCCGAAATACCGCATCTCGCCGCCGCAGCGCGCCACCATCGCGGCCCACAGACCGTAGCGGTCGAAATAGACCTCGCGGAAGACGAACCGCACCTTGCCGGTGTCGATGTAGTCGCGCTTCAGGGGTGTCAGCACCTCGTTTTCGAAGGTGGCGCAATGCGGACAGGTGAAGGACGAATATTCGATGATTGTCACCGGCGCATCTTCGGCGCCCAGTGCCATGTCCGTCACCGCGGGCAGGGTTGCCGGGGCGGCGGTTTCCTGCGCGCTGGCCGTCATCGGCGGCAGCAGCGGCAGCGCGGCCTGTTGCCCCGCAGTCCACAGCGCGATGCCCGCCACCGTCGTCAGTGCCAGCGCCGCCAGCCCCAGTTGATTGACCATTCCGTGCCTCATCTTGCTTTCGTGCGTGTCAGGAAATTCATGGTAAGCCGTTCAAGGGCCGCCCGCAGCCCCTCGTCATGGACACCGGCGGCGGCTTCGGCCGCGCGGGCTTGCACCGCCGGATCGGGCGCCTTTTCTGCTTTCGGCGCAGGATCGAACGTCGCCTGCCCTTCGGCAAAGCCCGCAGGCGCAGTCTGCGTCAGCAGAATGCGCGAGATCGCGGCATAGCCATAGCAGGCGTTCACCCGTTCCTTCAGTGCCGGCAATTGCATCTGCACCAAAGGCGCATGGGCCGACGATACCAGAATCGTCAGCGTCGCCCCCAGCCCTTCGCGCGCGGCATAGCCCACCTTTACCGGGCGGGTGATCCGGGCCAGATCCGTGCCGGCCACCTCGGGCCAGTGGGTCAGAAGCCGCGTCACCGCAAAGCCGCGCTTTTCACCGACTTGCCGGATGCGGTCCTGCAACAGGCCCGACGCGGCTTCGAACCCGCGCATCCGGCGCTTGGGCTTGGCGGGGGTAGGGGCCGGGGCTCGGGTCATCTGTTCATTCCTGATCGAGCGCCTATCTTAGCCGCCGCGCCCCGTGGCGCCAGAGCCACGCCGCAGGAAGGAGCATAAAGATTGCGTGACACCGAGGAAACCCCGGCCGCCACCCTGCGCCTTCTGCACTGGTATGACCGCCATGCCCGGGTGCTGCCGTGGCGCGTAGGCCCCGGGGATCGTGCGGCCGGCGTCAGGCCCGACCCCTACCGGGTCTGGCTGTCCGAGATCATGCTGCAACAGACCACCGTCGCTGCGGTGCGCGATTATTTCCGCCGCTTCACCGAACGCTGGCCCGAAGTGGCCGCACTGGCCGCGGCCGAGGATGCCGAGGTCATGGCCGAATGGGCGGGGCTTGGCTATTACGCCCGCGCCCGCAACCTGCTGAAGGGTGCGCGGGCGGTGGTCGCGGATCATGGTGGCCGGTTTCCCGACAGCCGCGACGGGCTGTTGACCCTGCCCGGCGTCGGCCCCTATACCGCGGCCGCCGTCGCCGCCATCGCCTTTGACGAGCCCGCAACCGTGGTCGATGGCAATGTCGAGCGCGTGGTGGCCCGCCTGTTCCGGATCGAAACGCCGCTTCCCGCCGCCAAGTCGGAACTGACACGCGCCGCGGCCAGCCTGACACCCGCCGTGCGGCCGGGCGATCATGCGCAGGCGATGATGGATCTGGGCGCCACGATCTGCACCCCCCGCAACCCCGCCTGTGGACTCTGCCCGCTGATCCATGGTTGCGCGGCGCGGGCGGCGGGCGATCAGGCCACGCTGCCGCGCAAGGCGCCGAAAGTGGCAAAGCCGGTGCGCGACGGCGTGCTTTGGATTGCCTGCCGTGCGGATGGGGCGCTTTTGCTGGAAACGCGGCCCGATTCGGGGATGCTGGGCGGAATGCTGGGCTGGCCCGGCACCGACTGGGACCGCAGCGGCGGGCCGTCCGATCCGCCGCTGACCGCCCTGTGGCGGGATGCGGGGCCAGAGCTGCGCCATACCTTCACCCATTTTCATCTGCGGCTGCGGGTGCTTGTGGCCGATGTGCCCGCGGATGCCGTGCCCCTGCGCGGTGCCTTCGTGGCGCAGGCGGCATTCCGCCCTTCGGCGTTGCCGACGCTGATGCGCAAGGGATGGAACGTTGCCGCAGCGGCGATCCGTCACCCGAATGACACGGCCCGACTCGCATAGTGTGCGCGCCACGACAGTAGTAAGTGGAGTTGAGAAATGGTTTCCCCTCCGGACGTCGCGACATCGAACATGCCACCCCCTATCGCGCATATCAAAAGCGCGCTGCCCTTCGCGATCTCTCTTGCGATGGTTCCACTGGCCATCATCGGCGCCGTCTACGGCGGCTGGACGGTCCTTTTGCTGCCCCTGTTCGCGTGGGGGCTGTTTGATCTGCTTGATCTTGTGGTCGGGCTGAACACGAAGAACGAGGATACCGAAACAGCCGAAAAGGATCTGTTCTGGTTCCGTCTTCTGACCATGATCTGGGTGCCGGTGCAGTTCATCCTGCTGTTCGGCCTGATCGCCTATGCCAGCAACACCTATCATCTCGACCTGCTTGAGAAGATCGGCCTGTTCATTGGCATCGGCGTGATGACCGGCATCGTCGGCATCGTCTATGCCCACGAACTGATCCACCAGAAGAACCGGCTGGAACGCTGGCTGGGCGACATCCTGCTGGCCATGGTGCTTTACAGCCACTTCCGGACCGAGCATCTGAAGGTTCACCACGTCCATGTGGGAACCGCTGCCGATCCGGTCACCGCCCGCTACGGCGAGGATTTCCACACCTATTTCCAGCGCGTGCTGGTGGAATGCCCCAAAAACGCATGGGAGACCGAGGTCGACCTGCTGAAGCGGACGGGCCGTCCGGCCCATTCGCTGAAAAACCCGTTCTGGATCTATGGCGGTTTGCAACTGTTCATGTGCGGGCTTGCGCTGGCACTGGGCGGCGCGCAGGGCCTGTTGCTGTTCCTGATCCAGGCGATCGTCGCGATCTGGCAGCTTGAGCTGACAAACTATGTCGAGCATTACGGCCTGACCCGCCGCAAGCTGGACGATGGCAGCCACGAGCCGGTGGCCCCGCATCACAGCTGGAACTCGGCGCACAAGGCGTCGAACTGGCTGCTGATCAACCTTCAGCGCCATTCGGATCACCACTACAAGCCCGACCGGCGCTATCCGCTGCTTCAGACCTATGACGCCGAAAAGGCGCCGCAGCTTCCCTATGGCTATCCGCTGATGGGGGCGATGGCGCTGGTGCCGAAGTTCTGGAAAAGCCGGATGAACCCGCGCGTGCGCGACTGGCGGAAGAAATACTATCCCGACATCACCGACTGGGCGCCCTACAATTTCGGCGCAACCCCGGTGGAAGCCGCCGCCGCCGCCGTTCCGGCCGAGACACCCCCGGCCGAGGCGCCGGTTCCGGTCAAGGAACCCGACGCCTGACATGACCGGCCTTGCCGGAGAGATCCGGCAGGGCCCCCGATGGTCCCCACACGACGCGCGGGGGCCAAGGCGAAATCACGCCGATCCAGATGGTGACGGCCCCCGATGCCCCCCCACACATGGCGCGCGCGGGGGGCACGGCGCGTTGCAAGAAGGGTCTACGAGGGCGCGCGCGCCGGGCGGCAAGGCCCCAGATGCGGGCCGCCAGTGCGGGCCGCCAGCCGCGGGTGTGGGCCCGGAAGCGAAAAAACCTCGCCGTGCGGGCACGGCGAGGGAAGTGGTGCCGTGGCAAAGCGACCAACGGCACAGGCGGAACGGGATGTTTCGTGAAGGTCAGTTCGGGCGGGGGTCTTCCATCTCTGCCCGGATCTGCTGGCGCAGGATGTCGATCGGGATCATCTTGCCCTCGCGTTTGTAGCACCAGTAGGTCCAGCCATTGCAGGACGGCGCGCCTTCCAGCGCGGCGCCGACCTGATGGATCGACCCTTTCACCTCGTGCCCGATCAGCGTGCCATCGGCGCGCACCTTGGCCTTGTGGCGCTGGTTCATCGAGTAGAGTTCCTCGCCCGGGCGCAGCATGCCGCGTTCGACCAGTTGCCCGAACGGCACCCGCGGCTCGGCCCGCTTGGACCCCGACACTTCCAGCGCCGAGGCATCGAACCGGCGCACCCGCGCCAGACGCTCGGCCGCCACCTTGCGATAGCTTTCCTCGCGCTCGATGCCGATGAAGTCGCGGCCCAGCATCTTGGCCACCGCCCCGGTGGTGCCGGTGCCGAAGAACGGGTCCAACACCACATCGCCCGGATTGGTCGTGGCCACCATCACCCGATGCAGAAGCGCCTCGGGCTTTTGCGTCGGGTGGGCCTTGTCGCCATGTTCGTCCTTCAGCCGCTCGTGCCCGGTGCAGATCGGGATCACCCAGTCCGACCGCATCTGCACGCCTTCGTTCAGCGCCTTCAGCGCCTCATAGTTGAAGGTGTATTTGCTGGCTTCCTGCTTCGAGGCCCAGATCAGCGTTTCATGCGCGTTGGTCAGCCGCTTGCCCTTGAAGTTCGGCATCGGGTTCGACTTGCGCCAGACCACATCGTTCAGGATCCAGAAGCCCTGATCCTGAAGCGCGGCGCCGACGCGGAAGATGTTGTGATAGCTGCCGATCACCCAGATCGCGCCGTTCGGCTTCAAAAGCCGGCGCGCGGCGGCCAGCCATTCGCGGGTGAACTGGTCATAGCTGGCAAAGCTGGAAAACTGGTCCCAGTGGTCGTCCACCGCATCGACGCGGGAATTGTCCGGGCGATGCAGGTCGCCGCGCAGTTGCAGGTTGTAGGGCGGGTCGGCGAAGATCAGGTCGACCGACGACGCGGGAAGGGACCGCATCACCTCGATGCAGTCGCCCGCAAGGATCTGGTTCAGCGGAAGCGTCGCCGCCTCCGTCGTCTTTGTTTTCGTCGCCATTCTCTGCCTCTGTGCCCGGCATTCATTCGCCGTTTTATGTGCGCAAAGGATGAGTCATCACCGAATCGGCGTCAAATTCTTTTTTGAATCAAGGGGTTACGGTTGCCTCTTGATACAAGATATTGTGGATGGGCTTGAACGAACGCCTATGGTGAGGGGTCGGGCCAAGATCTAGAAGCGCCCGAAGGTGATCCGGCGTGCCGTAACCTGCATTGCGCGCCCAGCCGTATCCGGGATGCTGTTGCGCCAAATCCACCATGATGCGGTCGCGCGCCACCTTGGCCACGATCGAGGCCGCGGCGATCGACAGGCAGCGCGCATCGCCCTTGACGATGGCCTGCGCCGGATGCGGCAGCCCCTTGGGAAGCCGGTTGCCGTCGATCAGCGCCAGATCGGGCGGGACGGGCAGCCCCGCCAGCGCGCGGGACATCGCCAGATGGCTGGCCTGAAGGATGTTCAGCCGGTCGATTTCCTCGACCGAGGCATGGGCGATCGACACCTCGGCCAGTGCCATGATCTCGGCCGCCAGCGCCTCGCGTCGGTGGGCGGTCAGCTTCTTGCTGTCGTTCAGACCGGCGGGAATGCGGGTGGGGTCCAGCCGCACGGCGGCGGCGGTCACAGGGCCGGCCAGCGGGCCGCGGCCGACCTCGTCCACGCCGGCGATGCGGATGAAGCCCTGCGCAAGGGCGGCGGATTCGAAGCTGAAGTCGGGGGGGGAAAGGGGGGCCATGGGCCAAAGTGATACCGCCCGGCGCCGAGGCGCGAAAGCCCCGTGCCGCGGTGGCGGAGGCTGATTTTGCCTTCCGCCACCGGGGGGCGGGCGCAGGGGGATGCGCCCGGAACGCGGTCAGTAGCGGAAGCCGTGGCGCCTCAGGCAGCGCGCGTCGTAGGCCACGCGGCCGTCGCGCGCCCGCACAAGGCATTCGCGCGGCAGTTCGCGCTGGGCCCGCGCGGGGCGGCGGTCGTGCCGGTAGCGGTCGTCGCGCCAGTTGCCCGGGTTGTGGATGCGCCCGTCGCGGTCGCGCCAGACATGCTGCGGCGGCGGATCCCAGCGGCCGTTGGCCTGCGGGCTGCGATAGACCTGCGGGCGGTAGGTGTCTTGCGTATTCCAGACCCGCCGGGACTGGTCGGGTTCGCGGTTGCGGTCGATCTGGTCTGCGATGATGGCCAGCGCCGCGATGCCCGCGACGGCCTTGGCGACATCGTTGGAATCGGCCTGCGCCGGGGTGGCGCCTATGGCAAGCCCCAGCGCCACGGCGACTGCGGCAAGGCCTGCGCTGATGCGTCTGAAAGCGGTCATGTCTGCTTCCTTGTTGCTCGCCCTGCATCGTGCCGGACGGCTTGTCCCGACCATGGCCACGCCACGGCTGGCGGCGCAATATCAGCCGGTTGATAGGCGATAACCACCGGCAAGCTTCCGCCGTGTCATTGATTATCCGGCCCGGTCTGCCCATGATCGAACGGATGAAAACCGGAGCAGTTCCATGATCTCATCCGCCCTGCCGGTTGTGCTGGCCTTGGCGATGGCGATTTCGGGCGGGCTGGCCGCACCGGCCGGGGCCGCCTGTTTCGCCGATTACAAGGCCAAGCAGGACCACCCCCTGCGGCTTCACTATGGCGTGGCCGAGGTGTCCGACAATCCCTGCAACACCCGCGCCGCCGCACGCGAACTGGCGCCCCGGCTGGCTGCGGGCGGTTGGACGCTGCTGAATGTTCTGTCGACCTTCGGGCCCGAGGGGCTGGATGAAAGGAAAGCCAGTGCCGGCCGATACTTCCTCCGCTACTGACTCGTTGCGCGCCGGAAACCGGGTGGTGGCGGGCGGGATCGCTGCCATCGTGCTGATCCTGCTGGGCGCGGCGGTGTTCCTGTTTCTGAACCTGCCCGATGCCGACGCCTTCAACGAACGGGTCGAACGCCTGTTCGTCGAGGTCGACCAGTTGCGATCCGGCCCCGAGATCCGCCTGCTTGAGATCCTTGCCCAGTCCGGCACCACCTTTTCCGAGGTGTTGGCCAGCTACCGGATGGTGATCTTCGTGCTGCTGGTGTTCTCGACCTCGCTTCTGGTGGCGGCACTGGTGCTGCTGGTGACGATCATCGCGCTGAACCGGCGGATGTCGGCGATCCAGCGGTCGGGGATTCAGGTCTCGTCGTTGATGATCAGCCGCGAAAGCCGGTCGGTCTATATCAACGACATGGAATTCACCCTGACCGAAGCCGCGATCGAGACGCTGTCGGTTCTGGCCGAGGCGCGGATGGATGACGACGTGCTGAGCGGCGCACAGCTTGAGGCGGTGATCTCGGGCAAGAACGTGGCCGACTGCGACGAGGCCGCCGGCGCCACCCGCGTCAAGCGGTTGCGCGATGCGCTGGGCAACCAGATGGTCAGCGAACTGCTGGTCAAGACCATCGCCCGGCGCGGCTACATGCTGGCGGTGGGCAAGGACACGATCCGCATGGTCTGATCGGGCGAGGCGCCCGCCCCTTTCTGTCGCGCGGATTGCCGTCATACCGGCCCCCGCGGTGCGGTTGTCATGCGCCTGCCGCAAAAGGCTTGCATCAGGGGGGGGGTGGCCCTATACGCCCCCGTCTTTCCTTCTCGTGCCCGGGGGGTTCGCATGATCCAGACGCCGTTCTACCTGATCGATTCGGCTTCGCTTGGGCGGAACATGGCGATCATCGACCGCCTGCGTGCGGCTTCGGGCGCCAAGGCGCTGCTGGCCTTGAAATGCTTTGCCACATGGCCCGCCTTCGATTTCATGCGCGATCACATGGACGGCACCACCTCGTCCTCGCTGTATGAGCTGCGGCTGGGGCGTGAGAAGTTCGGCAAGGAAACCCACGCCTATTCCGTCGCCTGGCCCGATCACGAGATCGACGAGGCGGTAAGCTATGCCGACAAGATTATCTTCAACTCGATCGGTCAGTTGCAGCGGTTCAAGGACCGCACCGGCGGCATCGCCCGCGGGCTGCGGCTGAATCCGGGCATCTCGACCTCGGGGTTCGATCTGGCCGATCCCGCGCGCCCCTTCAGCCGGCTGGGCGAGTGGAGCGCCGAGAAGATCGAGTCCGTCCTGCCCGACATTTCGGGCGTGATGATCCACTACAACTGTGAAAACGCCGATTTCGACCTGTTCAACCGGCAACTGGCCGAGATCGAGGGCCGGTTCGGCGCGATTCTGCGCCGGCTGGACTGGGTCAGCCTTGGTGGCGGCATCCATTTCACCGGCGACGGCTATCCGGTGGAAAAGCTGGCGGCGCGGCTGAAGGATTTCGCGCAGCGGATGGGCGTGCAGGTCTATCTGGAACCGGGCGAGGCCGCGATCACCCGCAGCGCCACGCTTGAGGTGACGGTGCTGGACCTGCTGGACAACGGCAAGAAGCTGGCCATCGTCGATTCGTCGGTCGAGGCGCATATGCTGGACCTGCTGATCTACCGCCAGTCCGCGAAGATCGAACCCGATACGGGCGATCATTCCTACATGATCTGCGGCAAGTCCTGCCTTGCCGGCGACATCTTCGGCGAGTTCCGATTCAAGGAACCGTTGAAGGTCGGGGATCGTCTGTCTGTCGTGGATGCCGCGGGCTACACGATGGTGAAGAAGAACTGGTTCAACGGGGTCAAGATGCCCGGCATCGTCCTGCGTGACCCCGATGGATCGCTGCGCGTCGCGCGCGAATTCGGCTATGCCGATTATGCCTCCAGCCTCGGCTGAACGAGGCGCTTCCCTCTGTCCTTGCCCGGATTTGGCCTTGAAGGAGACGGTTCGAAGTGAAGAAGAACGTGTTGATCATCGGTGCCGGTGGCGTCGCGCAGGTGGTGGCGCACAAATGCGCGCAGAACAACGATGTGCTGGGCGACCTGCATATCGCCTCGCGCACCGTCTCGAAATGTCAGGCGATCATCGCGTCGGTTCACGAGAAGGGCGCGATGAAGGTGCCGGGCGTGTTCGCGGCCCATGCCGTCGATGCGATGGACAGCGCCGCCGTGGCCGCGCTGATCCGGCAGACCAGGACGGGAATCGTGATCAATGTCGGCTCTGCCTTCGTGAACATGCCGGTGCTGGAAGCCTGCATCGAAACCGGCGTGGCCTATATGGACACCGCGATTCACGAAGATCCGAAGAAGATCTGCGAGACCCCGCCGTGGTATGGCAACTATGAATGGCAGCGCCGCGACCGCTGCGCGGCGGCCGGGGTCACGGCGATTCTGGGCGTGGGATTCGATCCCGGCGTGGTGAACGCCTATGCGCGTCTGGCCGCCGACGCCTATGTGGAAAATATCGAATCGATCGATATCGTCGACATCAACGCGGGCAGCCACGGGCGCTGGTTCTCGACCAATTTCGATCCCGAGATCAACTTCCGCGAGTTCACCGGCACTGTCTGGTCCTGGCAGAACGGCGCCTGGCAGGCGAACCGGATGTTCGAGGTCGGGCAAGAGTTCGACCTGCCGGTGGTGGGCCGTCAGAAAGCCTATATGACCGGCCATGACGAGGTTCATTCGCTGTCTGCGACCTATCCGCAGGCGGATGTCCGGTTCTGGATGGGCTTTTCCGATCACTATATCAATGTCTTCACGGTGCTGAAGAACCTTGGCCTGCTGAGTGAAAAGCCGGTGACGACCGCCGAGGGGCAAGAGGTGGTGCCGCTGAAGGTGGTGAAGGCGGTTCTGCCCGATCCGTCATCGCTGGCGCCGGACTATACCGGCAAGACCTGCATCGGCGATATCGTCAAGGGCACCACGAACGGCGAACCGGTCGAGGTCTTCATCTACAACGTCGCCGACCATGCCGAAGCCTATGCCGAGGTGGGATCCCAGGGGATCAGCTACACCGCGGGCGTGCCGCCGGTGGCGGCGGCGATTCTGGTGGCGAACGGCACCTGGGATGTGAAGAAGATGGTGAACGTCGAGGAGCTGGACCCGAGGCCGTTCCTGGGTCTGCTGAACCGGATGGGCCTGCCCAGCCGGATCAGGGATGCCGACGGTGATCGCGCATTGGAGTTCTGATCGGGGGAATTCTGATCGGGCCATGTCTGTTTGATGGACCTGCCCCCCGGCCCTGCGCGTGGCCGGGGGGTTTCTTTTCCCGCGGCGCCTGTGGCAGGCCCCGGGGCGCTGCCCCGGACCCCGGGATATTTCGGCCAGAATGAAAGCGCGGTCAGGCGGGGCTGCGTCGGCGGATCGGGTCGGTGAGAAGGCGGAGGCCGTTCAGCACCACGAGGACCGTTCCACCCTCGTGTCCGATCACGGCGAGAGGCAGCGGAAGGTCGAAGAACAGGCCTGCGGTGACCAGCGTCACCATCGCCCCCATCGCGAAGATCAGGTTCTGGCGGATGATCCGTGCGGTTCTGCGGGCGAGGCGGTGGGCGGCGGCGAGGCGGGTGATGTCTTCGGACAGCAGTGCCACATCGGCGGCTTGCAGGGCCACCTCGGAGCCGGCGGCGCCCATGGCGATGCCGACGTCGGCGCGGGCGAGGGCGGCGGCGTCGTTCACGCCGTCGCCCACGAAGGCCACGCGCGATCTTGCGGCCAGATCGGCCACGATACGCACCTTGTCCTGCGGCAGAAGTTCGGCGTGGATCTCGTCGGGGTGGATGCCGAGGTCTGTGCCGATCCGTTCGGCCACGGCGCGGCGGTCGCCGGTCAGCATCTCGATCCGGGCGATCCCGGCGCGGCGCAGGGCTTCGATTCCCGGGCCGGCGCTGTCGCGCGGGCGGTCGGCCACGGTGATTGCGCCGATCAGCCGGGCGCCGCGGCCCAGAAGCACCATCGTCTGTGCGCCCTGATGCAGGGCTGCGATCTGGTCGGGGTGGTCCACCGGGCCGCTACGGGCACCCATTCGCGCGGCAAGGCGGGCGTTGCCGGCCCAGATCATGCCCTGATCGTCGACGCCGACCATGCCTTCGCCCGGCACGGCGCGGGCCTCGCGCACGGGGGCCGGTGTCAGGCCGCGTGCCTCGGCTGCGCGGCGGATGGCGTCGGCGATGGGGTGCTCGGAGTGCGCCTCAAGGCCGGCGAGGCGGGCGAGGAAGTCGTCCGGTTCGCCTTCGCAGACGATCTCGACCATTTCCTGCCGGCCCGTGGTCAGGGTTCCGGTCTTGTCGAAGGCAAAGCTGCGGACTTTGGCCAGCGTTTCCAGCGCTGCGCCGCCCTTGAACAGCACGCCGCCGCGCGCCGAGGCGGACAGCGCCGACAGGATTGCCGCCGGGACCGAGATCACGATGGCGCAGGGGCTGGCGGCGACCAGCAGGGTGGCGGCGCGGTAAAGGGCGTCATCCCATGCCCGCCCCATCCAGAGGAACGCCAGAAGGGCCAGCACCGACCCGGCGAGAACCGCCACCGTATAGCGTTGCCCGAACCATGCGCTGAACCGTTCCGAGGGTGCGCGGGCGGCCTGCGCTTCGGTCACAAGCTGGATCATCCGCGCCACGGTGCTTTCGGCGAGCGGACGGCGGACTTCGACTTCCAGCACGCCATGGAGGTTCACCGTCGCCTCGAATACCTGCGCGCCGCGGGCTTTTTCCACCGGAACGGATTCGCCGGTGATGGTGGATTCGTCGATCTGGCCTTCGCCCTCGACCACAACGCCGTCCACCGGAACCCGTGCGCCGGGGCGCAGCACCACCACGTCGCCGGGGCGAAGATCGGCGACTGCGACCTCCTCGGTGCCGGTGGCGGTGCGGCGCAACGTTCGGTCGGGGCGCAGTTCCATCAGCGCCTCGATCGCGCGGCGGGCGCGGCCCATCGCGCGCTGTTCCAGCGTGGTCGAGAGGCTGAACAGCGTCAGCAGCACCGCCCCTTCAAGCGCCGCACCGACCGCTGCCGCCGCCAGCGCCGCAATGACCATCAACAGGTCGATGTCGAGTTCCCGTTCCTGCCACAGCGTTGTCAGCGCGCGGATCGCGGCGGGCACGCCGCCGGTGCCGAACACCACCAGTAGCGCCGCGGCCCCGACCGGGGCCCATGGGGTTGACGGCAGGGCGAAATGCACCACGCCCGCCACCACCATCGCCATCAGCGTCAGCCCTGTCAGAAGCTCGCGCAGCCGTTCTTCGCTCATCCGTCCGTCCGTCTGTCTGTGATTTTCCTAGGACATGCCGCATCGACCGCAGCCTGTCGCGCGCGAACGACTCGCATCCGGCGGGGCGCGTCAAGTTGCCCCGGCGGATGCCTTGTTGCGCGGCATTCAGGCGCGGGCGATGCCCGCAGATGCGGCCGAAAGGGCGCGGGCCTTCGGGGCCTGCCGGGTGGCCAAGGTCTGCGCGATCCGCGGCCCGGGCCTTGGCCCGCGTTGCCGCATGGCGTTGTTTTCCCTTCGGCATGTGTTACCACTTGGCCACGCGCCGCAGCCGGCGCCGATCCGCAGGAGGCACCATGACAGTATTCAAACCGGCAGGTCTTCTGGTCTGCGCCGCCCTTTTTGCCGGTGTGGCCAAGGCCGAGACCGAGGTGAAACTTGGCTATGCGCTGGCCGATACCTCGCATTACGGTGCGGGCGCGCGGGCCTGGCAGGAAGCGGTCGAGGCGGCCACCGGCGGCGCCTATGCCTTCCGCAGCTTCCCCTCGTCCGGGCTGGGCGGCGAGCGTGAGGTGATCGAGGGCCTGCAACTCGGCACGGTCGAGGCGACCATCGTCTCGTCGGGGACGCTGGCCAATTTCGTGCCTGAAACCGGCGTGTTCGACATCCCCTTCCTGTTCCGGGATTTCGACCATGCGCGCAGCGTGCTGGATGGCCCGATCGGGCAGGAAATCCTGGCGAAGTTCGAGGATGCGGGTCTGGTGGCGCTGGCCTGGGGCGAGCAGGGCTTCCGCCACATCACCAACAACCGCACGGCCATCGCGGCGCCGGCCGATCTGAAGGGGCTGAAAATCCGCACGATGGAAAATCCTGTCCATATCACCGCCTTCCAGACGCTGGGCGCCGCCCCCACGCCGATGGCCTGGCCCGAGGTGATCGGCGCGCTGGAACAGGGGACCATCGACGGGCAGGAAAACCCGCTTTCGGTCATTACTTCGGCCCATCTGTCGGAAGTGCAGACCCATCTGACGCTGTCGGGGCATGTCTATTCGCCGGCCGTGCTTCTGGTGTCCAAACCGTTCTGGGACGGCCTGTCGCCCGAGGATCAGGACGCTTTCCGCAAGGGGGCGGTCGCGGGGGCCAAGGCGATGCGGGCCTTTGTCGATGATGTAGAACAAAGCGGCGTCGACACGCTGAAAGCCGAAGGGATGCAGATCGGCACCCTGACACCCGAGCAGCGCGCGGCCTTCCGCGAGGCGCTGGCGCCCGCCTATGAGGGCTATGCCCGGCAATATGGCGAGGATCTGATCCGCCGGATCTCGGACAGCCAGTAGGCGCCGGCCCAGCCCTTGCCGCGGCCCGGCCCCGGGCTGCGGTCCTGCCTTTCCGGCCGGCCCATTCCGGGCGGCCACCGATCCCCGGACATGCCATGTTCCTGATCCTGTCCCGGCTTGACCGGGTTCTTGTCGCCGCGAACGGGCTTGTGGTTGTCGCGTTGCTGGGGGCGATGGCCTGCATCGTGTTCGCCAATGTCACGCTGCGGTTCCTGACCTCGGAGTCGTTGGTCTGGGCCGAGGAAGTGGCCCGGTATCTGATGATCTGGATGACCTTTCTTGGGGCGGGGCTTGCGCTGCGGCGGGGGTTGCATGTCGCCGTGGGCGGCGTTCAGCAGGCGTTGCCGGCCCGGGCCGGGCTGGTCCTGCGGGGGGTGGTGGTGGCGCTGATGCTGGCCTTCTTCGGTCTGATGGTCTGGACCGGCATGGACTACATGGATCGGATGGGCCGGCAGGTGACGCCCGCCACCCGGATCTCGTTCAAGTGGATCTATGCGGCGATGCCGGTGGGATTTGCGCTTCTGGTTCTGCACATGGCCTTTGCGCTGCCCGTCTGGCTGCGCACCGGCCGGTTCGAGTCGGTGTCGGCGCCGCCCGACGCCCCGCTGGCGGGGTGATCTTATGGCCCTGACGCTGTTCGCCGCCTTCTTTCTTCTTCTTGTGATCGGAATGCCGGTGGCCTTCGCGCTGGCCATCGCCGCGCTGGGTGCGGTGCTGATCGAGGGGCGCTATCCTGCGCTTGTCGTCGTGAAAGAGATGTTCGCCGGCCTCGACAGCTTTCCGCTGATGGCGGTGCCGTTCTTCATCCTTGCCGCCGAGCTGATGACCGGCGGGGCGATGACGCAGATCCTTTTGCGATTTGCCTCGCAGTTCGTGGGGCATCTGCGTGGCGGGCTTGGCTATGCCACCATCTTTTCTCAGACCCTGTTCGCGGGGATTTCAGGTTCGGCGCTGGCGGATGCGGCGGGGCCGGGGGCGGTGATGATCCGCATGATGGATCAGGGCGGCTATCACCGTGGGTATGCCGGGGCGTTGACGGCCTCGGCGGCGGTGATGGGGCCGATCATCCCGCCCTCGATCATCATGATCATTTACGCGATGCAGAACCAGTCGGTGACGGTGGGGGCGCTGTTCATGGCCGGCATCCTGCCGGGCGTGCTGATTGCCGCCGCGTTGACCGCCGTGAACTGGCACGTCAGCCGCCGACGCGGCTATCGCAGCGCCGCCCCGCGGCCCGCCGTCCGCGAGATGGTGGGCGTGACGCTGCGGGCGCTGCCGGCGCTGTTCCTGATCGTGGTGATCGTGGGCGGCATCCGCTTCGGCGTCTTTACCCCCACCGAGGCTTCGGTGATCGCGGTGTTCTATGCGCTGGCCTGCGGGATGCTGATCTATCGCTCGCTTCGGCTGCGGGATCTGCCGCGCCTGATGCTGAACGCGGCGCTGACCTCGACGGCGATCCTGCTGATTCTGGCGGGCGCGCGGGCCTTCGCCTGGGTGCTGATCGTCGAGGGCATCCCGCAGGCCATGGCCGGCGCCATCGGCGCGATGGAGCCCAGCCCCCTTCTGTTCCTGCTGGCGGTGAACCTGCTGCTGCTGCTGTTCGGGCTGTTTCTTGATCCGCTGCCGGGGGTGATGATCCTGACGCCGATCCTTGCGCCGATTGCGCACAGCCTTGGCATTGATCCGATCCATTTCGCCATCGTCACCATCGTCAACCTGACGCTGGGGATGATCACGCCGCCGGTGGGAAGCCTGTTGTTCGTCGTCTCGTCGGTTGCACGGCTGAAGGTGGGCGATCTGGTGCGAGAGATGCCGCCGTTCTACCTGGCCCATCTGGCGGTGCTGCTGCTGCTGACGCTGGTCCCCGGCCTTTCGACATGGCTGCCCCGGCTGGGCGGATTCTGATTATCGTTGTGGCGCCATGATCGCGCCTTAAATCGGACCCACTTTGTCCGTTTGAAGTCACCGGGGTAGTCCGCGCTGCGCGAGGATGACATGGCGACGATCATTGGGTGGATACTTCTCGACGACAGTCTGGTCGGGACCTCTGGCAATGATGTCATCTATGGCTATTCCGGCAATGACACGCTGATCGGCAACGCCGGCAACGACGTGCTTTATGGCGATGATGGCAACGACCTTCTGGCCGGTGGCAGTGGCGACGACTATGTCAGCGGCGGAACCGGCGATGACACGCTGCGCATTGGCGATGCCTTTGGCAATGACACGCTGATCGGCGGCGAAGGCGGCATGGTCGCGGGCGACCTGCTTTATGCCAACATGACGGTCGGCGCGACACTGACCTTCACCGCACCCGAGGCTGGCACCATCTCCAGTGGCGGCTACACCGCCATCTTCTCCGAGATCGAGCGTGTCCTGCTTGGGTCCGGCAATGACACGGTGACGGGGTCTTCTGGCGCCGACAGCATCGCCACCGGCGCCGGCGATGACAGCGTGATCGGTGGTGCGGGCAACGACACGATCGATCTGGGCGCGGGCAACGATACGTTCGGTTCCTGGACGAATGACGACGGCAACGACCGCGTGCTGGGCGGTGACGGCAACGATCTGATCGTGGGCGGGGGCGGCAACGATACGCTTTACGGCGATGCGGGCAACGACACGCTGGCAGGCGGGACGGGGAACGACCTGCTTTACGGCGGCACCGGCAACGATGTGTTCTACATCACCGACGGCCACGGCATCGACACGGTCTACGGCGAAGCCGATTACGACTTGCTTTACTTCACCAATTCCGCCGTCGCGACCGGGGTGACCGTCACCTATACCGGCACCGGCGCCGGCAGCTATGCCTTTGCGGGCACCACCGACAGCGGCACCTTCTCGTCGATCGAGGCAGTCTCGGGCACGGCCTATTCCGACACGCTGAGCGGCGCCCTGTCCGGCGCGGCGGTCAACCTTGCGGGCAATGCCGGCAACGATTCCCTGATCGGCAGCGCCGGCAATGACACGCTCGACGGTGGCGCCGGCGACGATACGTTGCGCGGCGGCGCGGGGGCGGATTCGCTTCTGGGCAGCACCGGCATGGACTATGCCGATTACAGCACCTCGGGCGCGGCGGTGCGGGTGGATCTGTCGACCGGCACCGGCACCGGCGGGGATGCGCAGGGCGATACGCTGAACGGGATCGATGGCATCATCGGCTCGGCCTACGACGACACGCTGATCGGGTTCGACGGGCAGGGCACCGTCAGCGGCGACATCTACACCAACGTCTTTTACGGCGGTGCCGGCAACGACCTGATGGACGGCCGCGGCGGCGACGACAGCCTGTATGGCGGCGACGACAGCGATACGATCTCTGGCGGCTCTGGCAGCGATCTGCTGTCGGGCGATGCGGGGGCCGACCTGCTTTACGGTGACGCTGGCAACGACACCCTGTCAGGCGGGCTGGGCGATGACACGCTGGATGGCGGTGACGGCGACGACCAGCTGGATGGCGGCGCGGGCAACGACCGGCTGTTCGGCGGCGCGGGCTCTGACACGCTGGCCGGCGGCACCGGCAGCGACACGCTCTTTGCCGGCATCGGGGATGTTGTCGTCGGCGGCGAGGATGCGGACGGAACCGACCGCGATGTGCTTGTGCTGCTGAAACAGCCGGGCTGGACCTACAAGATCGCTTATGACGAGGGCAACGCCGAGGCAGGCTGGGTCACCGTCACCACCGACACCGGCCAGACCGGAACGATCCGCTTTGACGAGATCGAGGCAATCCGCAAGGTTCTGGCCGTGCCCTGTTTCACCCCCGGCAGCCGGCTTCTGACCTTGCGCGGCGAAGTCGCGGTCGAGGATCTGGCCGTGGGCGACATGGTGCTGACCCGTGACAGCGGCTATCGCCCGGTGCGCTGGGTCGGGCGGCGGCGGCTGACCCCCGAGGCTCTTTTCCTGCATCCGGAACTGCGGCCGATCCTGATCCGCCGCGGCGCGCTGGGGCCGGACCGGCCGTCGCGCGACATGATGGTGTCGCGCCAGCATCGGATGCTGGTGTCGGACGGTCGGGCCGAGCTGCTGTTTGACGAATCCGAAGTTCTGGTGCGGGCGCTGCATCTGCTTGGCCTGCCCGGCATCGAAGAAGCGCAGGTGCCCGAGGTGACCTATCTGCACATCCTGTTCGACCGGCACGAGATCGTGATGGCCGATGGCGCCTGGACGGAAAGTTTCCAGCCCGGCGACCGCACGCTGGACGGGCTGGATCAGGATCAGTGCGCCGAACTGCTGGCGATCTTTCCCGAACTGGCCACCGAAGCAGGCGCCGACAGTTACGAACCCGCCCGCGCGACCCTGCGCGCCCACGAGGCACGGGCGCTGCTGGCGGCCTGATCGCTTATATTTTCAAGGGGGTGTCCGGGCGCAGGTCCAGCGACTTGGTCTGCCGAACAGGTGGGCGTGGCCCCGTCACAGAACCGCCTTGGCCCCGAACCGGGCCGTCGTCGGTCCGATCCGGGCCAAAGGCGACGCGCGCCCCGGCCCGGACCTTTGGGATCAGCCGCGCGGTTTCTTCGGCGGCGTGAAGCGGCGCGAGGGATCGCTGGCGTCGGCCTTGGGGGCCTTGCGCGGCGCGTCCTTCTTGAATCCGTCCTTCTTGAAGCCTCCGGCGCGGGGCGGGCGCTCGCCCCCTTCGGTCTTGGCCTTGAACGGGCGCTCGCCAGCCGGGCGGGCCGGACGGGCATCGGTCGAACGCGGCTTGAACCCTTCGCCCTGCGGACGGCTGTCGTCGCCGGTCCGGGCAGGCCGGTCCGATTTCGCGCCATGCGACTTGAACCCGGCCGAGCGCGGCGCCGCGTCGGATTTGCCGCCGTGCGACTTGAACCCAGCCGAGCGCGGGGCCGAGCGTTCGGCGCGGTCATCCGGGCTCCACCGCGGTTTGCGGCTGTCGTCGCGTGCCGGTTTGCGGTCGGCGGATGCCTCATCCGAGGCGTCGCGGCGCGGGCGCGGGGCGTCGTGCATTTCACGCTTCGCGAATGGCGCGCTGTCTTCACGGCGCGGACGGGGGGCCTTGGTCGGGCGGTCGTCCGGGGTCCAGCCCGATGCGCGCGGGGTCTCGGCGTCATCGACAAAGCGTGCGGGCTTGGGCTGATAGGCCGGCTTTTCGCGGCGCGGGGCCTCGTCGCGCGGGGCGCGCGGAGAGGTCGGCCGGCCTTCGGGGCGCGGCGCATAGGGTTTGCGGGCCGGGCGTTCGGGCCGTTCCAGCGACGGTTCGCCGTCAAGGCGCATCATGCCGACGCCGGCTTCGATTTCCAGCGCGTCGCCAAAGCGGCCGGCAGCGGCCTTGGCGATCTGGACAAAGGTGTTGTCCTGCTGGACGCGGATGGCGCCGATCTCGTTCTTGGTGATGCCGCCGGCTTCGCAGATCTTCGGCAACAGCCAGCGCGCCTCGGCCCGGCCGGTGTGGCCGACGCCGATGGAATACCAGACCGCCTCGCCGAATTCGCCGCGTTCGCGCGGGGCGCGGGTGCTGGCGTCGGGCGGGGTCAGATCCTGAAGCACCTCGGGGGCCGAGCGCCCCTCGCGCCACAGCCGGACAAAGGCCGCCGCCATCTGCTGCGGACCAAAGCGGTCCAGCAGCGCGTTGGCCAGCGGCATCTCGTCGGCCAGATCCAGCGCCAGAACCGGATGCTCCAGAAGCCGGGCGTCGTCACGTTCCTGCACCTCGTCGGCGGACGGGGGCTTGGCCCATTCCGCCACCAGCTTCGCGCCGGTCAGAAGCCGTTGGGCCTTGCGCACCTCGGACGGCGCCACGACCAGAACCGAAACCCCTTTCGAGCCCGCCCGCCCGGTCCGTCCCGACCGATGCAGCAGCGTTTCCGAATTCGACGGCAGGTCGGCATGGATCACCAGTTCCAGCCCCGGCAGGTCGATGCCGCGTGCGGCCACATCGGTTGCGATGCAGACGCGGGCGCGACCGTCGCGCAGGGCTTGCAGGGCGTGGGTGCGTTCCTGCTGGCTCAACTCGCCCGACAGCGCCACGACCTGAAAGCCGCGGTTGCCCATCCGCGCCAGCAGATGGTTCACCGCCAGCCGGGTCTTGCAGAACACGATCGCCGAGCGCGCCTCGTAGAAGCGCAGCACGTTGAAGATCGCGTGTTCGCGGTCACGGGCGGAAACCGTCAGCGCGCGGTATTCGATGTCGGCGTGCTGCTTTCTTTCGCCCGCGGTCTGGATGCGCACGGCGTCGCGCTGGAAATCCTTGGCCAGCGCCTCGATTTCCCGTGGAACGGTGGCCGAGAACATCAGCGTGCGGCGTTCTTCCGGCGCGCTGGACAGGATGAATTCCAGATCCTCGCGGAAGCCGAGGTCAAGCATCTCGTCGGCCTCGTCCAGCACCACGGCGCGCAGGCCGGTCAGATCCAGCGAGCCGCGCTCGATGTGGTCGCGCAGGCGGCCGGGGGTGCCGACGACGATATGGGCGCCGCGTTCCAGCGCGCGGCGTTCGCTGCGATAGTCCATGCCGCCGACACAGGTGGCGATCTGGGCGCCGGCCTCAGCGTAAAGCCAGGACAGTTCGCGTGCGACCTGCAACGCCAGTTCGCGGGTGGGGGCGATGGCCAGCGCGATCGGCGTGTCGGCAAACAGCAGCTTGTCGTTGCCCTGAAGGATCTGGTCGGCCACGGCGATGCCGAAGGCCACGGTCTTGCCCGATCCGGTCTGGGCCGAAACCAGCGCGTCGCGGCCGGCGATGCCTTCGGCCAGAACGGCCTCTTGCACGGGGGTGAGGGAATCGTAGCCTTTGGCGGCCAGGGCCGCGGCCAGCGGCGCGGCGATAGTCGTATGGGTCATGTATCTGCCAGAAAGGGGACGCGCGAGGCGCCCGGGTTGACGGCCAACCTGTCCCCTTCGCGGCCGGGTTGCCTGACCCGCCGCCCGAGCATTCGGGCCGTTGCAATGCCCCATACAGGATTCGCGGCCCCCTGTATAGCCGGCATGGGATGCGTCACGGGCGGGGGCTTCCTCTGGTTTGCCTCTTGGCCTTTCGCGGACCCGCGCGCATATAGAAACACCACGTCAGTCGGAGGATAAACCATGTTCGGATTCGGGGACAGGACCGCAACGGGCGCCGCTCCGCAGGGCGATCTTGTGAAGGACACGTCCGAGGCGACCTTCATGCAGGATGTGATCGACGCCAGCCGCGACGTGCCGGTGATCGTCGATTTCTGGGCGCCGTGGTGCGGCCCCTGCAAGACGCTTGGCCCCGCGCTGGAGGCCGCGGTGCTGGCCGCCAAGGGCAAGGTCCGTATGGTCAAGGTCAATGTGGACGAAAACCAGATGATCGCGGGGCAGTTGCGCATCCAGTCGATCCCGACGGTCTTCGCCTTCTTTCAGGGCCAGCCGGTCGATGCCTTTCAGGGTGCGTTGCCGCCGTCGGAAGTGAAGAAATTTGTCGACAAGATCGCCTCGCTGGGTGGCGACGGCGGTCTGGCCGAGGCGCTGGAAGCAGCCGAGCAGATGCTGGCCGAGGGCGCGGTGGTCGATGCGCTGGAAACCTTCGCCGCGATTCTGGGCGAAGAGCCGGAAAATGCCGCCGCCTATGCCGGGCTGGTGCGCTGCCATCTGGCGGCGGGTGACGTGGCACAGGCCGAGGCTTTCGCCAATGCCGCCCCGCCCGCCATTGCCAAGGCCAAAGAGCTTGAGGCCGCCAAGGCGCAGATCGAACTGGCCCGGCAGGCCGCCAAGGCCGGCCCGGTGGCCGAGTTGCAGCGCGCCGTCGAGGCCGATCCGGCCAATCCGCAGGCCCGCTTTGATCTTGCGCTGGCGCTGCATGCGGCGGGCCGCATCGACGAGGCGGTGGACGCATTGCTGGAGCTGTTCCGTCGTGACCGCGAATGGAACGACGGCGCGGCGCGGGCGCAGCTGTTCACGATCTTTGATGCGCTGAAGCCCACGGATCCGATCGTGCTGAAGGGCCGGCGCCGGTTGTCGTCAATGATATTTGCCTGACGCCGGGCGCGAACTAGGTAAGCGGGCATGATCAAGCAGGCCGACCTTCCAGACATCATTCCCGTCTTTCCGCTTCCCGGCGCGCTGCTGTTGCCGCGCGCCCGGCTGCCCCTGCACATCTTCGAGCCGCGCTACCTGCAAATGCTTGAGGATGTGCTGAAAACCCCGCAGCGGCTGATCGGCATGGTCCAGCCGCGCGAGGTGCCGGGCGGGGGCGAAAAACGGCTTCACGCCATCGGCTGCGCCGGGCGGCTGACCGGCTTTTCCGAGACCGAGGACGGGCGCTACATGGTTACGCTGTCGGGGATCTCGCGGTTCCGGGTGGTGTCCGAAGTGCAGGGCTTTTCGCCCTACCGGCGCTGCACGGTGGACTGGGCGCCGTTCGCGCGCGATCTGGGGCCGGTCGAAACCGACGGCGGCTTTCGCCGCGAGGCGTTCCTGGATCTGCTGGGCCGCTATTTCGCGGCGATGGAATTGTCGACCGACTGGGGCAGCCTGCGCGAAGCCGAGGAGGAGTTGCTGATCAACTCGCTGTCGATGCTCTGCCCCTTCGACCCCGAGGACAAGCAGGCGCTGCTTGAGGCGCCGTCGTTGGAAACCCGGCGCGAGACGCTGGTGACATTGATCGAATTCGCCCTGCGGGGCGGTAATGGTGATGAGGTGATGCAATGACCGAGGCCCCCCTGTTCGACCGCCGGATGCTGGAGGCGCTGGTCTGTCCGGTGACGCAATCCGCGCTGGGCTATGACGCCGAGCGGCAGGAACTGGTGTCGAGGGCGGCGAAGCTGGCCTTCCCGATCCGCGACGGGATTCCGATCATGCTGGTGTCCGAGGCGCGCGCCCTGTGAGGGCGCGGGCACGCGGTGATCGGTGACTGGCGGGGGATTTGCTCCGGCTGGCAGTTGGATCGGCGGGGGGCTGCCCCCCGCCGTCAGTTTGAGAAGACGGGGGGTTGAGAAGACGGGGGGCGCTGCCCCCCGCGCCCCCCGGGATATTTGCGCCAGAATGAAAGGGTAGGCCGTCAGATCGGCTTGCCTTGCAAGAGTTTTGGCAGGTCGCCGGTCAGTCCGGCCGCCTGGCGGATGAAGGTGCGGCGCAGGGCGGGGATCGCATTGACGAGGCCCATGCCGAGGTCGCGGCCCGTGCGCAGGATCGGGTTGTCATTCGAGAACAGCCGGTTCACCGTATCCATGCCAAGCGCGAGGGCGGTGGAGTCGAAGCGGCGCCATTGCTGGTAGCGGTCGAGGACGAGGGGGGAGCCGATGTCTTCGCCGCGGCGGGCGGCGAGGGTGAGGGTTTCGGCCAGGGCCGCGACGTCGCGCAGGCCGAGGTTCAGGCCCTGGCCCGCGATCGGGTGGACGCCGTGGGCGGCGTCCCCGACCAGGGCGAGGCGGGGGGCCACGAAGCTGTGGGCAAGCGAGAGGGACAGCGGATAGGTGAAGCGTCTGCCCGCCAGCGCGATGGTTCCGAGGAAGTCGCCGAAACGGGGGCGCAGGGCGGCGAGGTAGTCCGCGTCGGGCAGGGCCTGGATGGCGGCGGCATTGGCGTCGGTTTCGCTCCAGACGATGGAGGAGCGGTTGCCGGGCAGCGGCAGGATTGCGAGCGGTCCGGAGGGCAGAAAATATTGCCAGGCGGTGCCGTGGTGTGGGTGGTCGTGCTCGATCGCAGTGACGAGGGCGGTCTGGCCATAGCCCCAGCCGGTGCGGCGGATGCCGGCGCGGGCCGCGCAGCCGCTTTGGCGGCCGTCGCAGCCGACCAGCAGGCGGCCGGTCAGGTGGGTGCCGGTCGAGAGGGTGATGCTGACGCCGGTGGCGGTGATCTGTTGCGCGTCGACCGTCGCGCCAGAGATCAGGCGGATGTTGGGATGCGCCTGCATGGCCGCCAGGAAGGCTGCATAGAGGAAACGGTCTTCCAGCATGTAGCCCATCGGGCCTTCCTCGATTTCGGCATGGTCGAAGGCGAGGAAGAAGGGTGCGGGGCCGTTGGCGGTGGTTCCGTCGGCGGTGACGATCTTCAGGATCGGCTGGCTGTGGGGGGCCACGCCCTGCCACAGCCCAAGCGCGGTCAGCAGCCGTTGTGAAGCCAGCGCCAAGGCATAGGCGCGGCCATCAAAGCCGGTCTCGGCACGGGCGGGGGCGGGGCGCGCGTCCACCACCGCCACGGAAAAGCCGGACTGGGCCAGCGCAAGGGCAAGGGCGGGGCCGTTCAGGCCACCGCCTGCGATCAGGAGGTCGGCATCATGGGTCATGGGGGCCAATATGGCCGGGGTTGCGGGATTGTCCAGTGACGTCGGTGCGGCTACCGTTCCGCGGCGGAAACGGGGGCGGGCGATGGACTGGCGGTGGATGACGGCGGCGGATCTGGGGCGCGGGATCGCGGCCGGGCGGATCCATCCGGTGGAACTGGCCGAGGCGTTTCTGGACGCGGCCGAGGCGCATCCCGACAGCGCGCGCATCCATGCACGGCTGACGCCGCAGCGGGCGCGCGACGAGGCGATGGCCGCGGCGCAGCGCGCCAAGGCGGGGGTGCGGCGCGGCTCGCTGGATGGGGTTCCGGTGTCGTGGAAGGATCTGTTCGACACGGCGGGGGTCGCGACCGAAGCGGGTTCGGCTTTGCTTGCGGGGCGGGTGCCGGCGCGCGATGCCGAGGTGCTGGCCACCGCCACGGCGGGCGGGCTGGTCTGTCTGGGCAAGACCCATATGTCGGAACTGGCGTTTTCGGGGCTGGGGCTGAACCCGGTGACCGCAACGCCGCCTTGCGTGAACGATCCGGCGGCGGTGCCGGGGGGGTCGTCTTCGGGGGCGGCGGCGTCGCTGGCTTTCGGGTTGGCTGCGGGGGCGATCGGGTCGGATACCGGCGGCTCGGTCCGGATTCCGGCGGCGTGGAATGATCTGGCGGGGTTGAAGACCACGTCGGGGCGGCTGTCGCTGGCGGGGGTGGTGCCTTTGGCTTCGCGGTTCGACACTGTGGGGCCGCTGGCGCGCAGCGTCGAGGATTGCGCGCTGTTGCTGGCGGCGCTCGAGGGGCGGCGCGCGGCGGATCTGGGGGGTGCCTCGCTGGCGGGGGCGCGGTTTCTGGTGCTTGAGACGGTGGCGCTGGACAACCTGCGCGAGGCGCCGGCGCGTGGCTTTGAAGAGGCGCTGGCCCGGCTGGCGCGTGCCGGCGCGCGGATCGAGCGGCTGGCCCTGCCCGAGGTGGCCGAGGCGATGGCGTTGGCCGGGGTGCTGTTCACCGCCGAGGCCTATGCGATCTGGCGCGAGGTGATCGAGGCGGCGCCGAAGCTGATGTTTCCGCGGATTCTCGAGCGGTTCCGCTCGGGGGGCGGGGTTGCGGCGACCGACTATCTGGCGGCATGGCGCCGGTTGGAGGCGTTGCGTCAGATCTGGTTGCAGCGGACGGCCGGGTGGGATGCGGTCCTTTTGCCGACCTCGCCGATCGTGCCGCCGAACGCGCAGCGGCTGATGACGGACGAGGAGTATTACGTCACCGAGAATCTTCTGGCCTTGCGCAACACCCGGATCGGCAACCTGTTCGGGCTGTGCGCGCTGACCCTGCCGACCGGGCAGCCGTCCTGCGGGATCTCGTTGATGGGGCATCCGTTCGGGGAAGACCGCCTTCTGCGGTTGGGGATGGCCGTCGAACGGGCGCTGGGCTGACGGGCGAAAAAGCCACAACCGGGGCCAAGGCGCCAGCCTGCCGGCGTTTTTCTGGACCCTGCGGGCGGTTGTCGCTATCCTGCCGGGAAACGGGGCGATACGACCCCGATCACGAGGCAGTCCATGGCATTTCCCGAGCGGTTTTCGAACCTGCCAGAATACGCATTTCCGCGTCTGCGGACGCTGCTGGATCAGCACGCCCCGGGGGGCGATCCCATCGCCATGACCATCGGCGAGCCGAAACACCCGATGCCCGAATTCGTGGGCCCGGTGCTGGCCGAGTCGCTTCAGGGTTTCGGGGTCTATCCGCCGAACGAGGGCACGCCGGAACTGCTGGCCGCGATCGGCGGATGGATCGCGCGGCGCTATCGGGTCACGGTCGGGCCAGAGCGGCTGATGGTGCTGAACGGCACACGAGAGGGGCTGTTCAACGCGGCCCTTGCGCTGGTCCCCGAAGAAAAGCGCGGGCGTCGGCCGGTGGTGTTGATGCCGAACCCGTTCTATCAGGTCTATGCGATGGCGGCGCTCGCTTTGGGGGCCGAGCCGGTCTATGTGCCGGCGCTGGCCTCGACCGGGTTTCTGCCCGATTATGCGGGCCTGCCGGCCGAGATTCTGGAACGCACGGCGCTGGCCTATCTGTGCTCGCCTGCCAATCCGCAGGGGGCTGTGGCCTCGCGCGATTACTGGGCCGGGCTGATGGCGCTGGCCGAACAGCACGATTTCCGCATCTTCGCCGACGAGTGCTACTCCGAGATCTGGCGCACCGCGCCGCCTGTGGGCGCGCTTGAGGTGGCCGATGCCACCGGCGCCGACCCGGAACGGGTGTTTGCCTTCCATTCGCTGTCGAAGCGGTCGAACCTGCCGGGGCTGCGTTCGGGCTTTGTGGCCGGGGGGGCGGGCGGTATCGCCCGCATCCGTCAGTTGCGCGCCTTTGCCGGGGCGCCGCTGCCCCTTCCGGTGCAAAGGGTGTCGGAACGGGCATGGGCGGACGAAGCCCATGTCGAGGCCAACCGCGTGCTTTATCAGGAAAAATTTCGCATCGCCGATCAGGTTTTTTCGGGGATGCAAGGCTATATGGGCCCTGAAGGCGGGTTCTTCCTCTGGTTGCCGGTGCCGGATGGCGAAGCGGCGGCGCTGCATCTGTGGCGCACGACCGGGGTCCGGGTTCTGCCCGGCGCCTATCTTGCGCGCGATGTCGGCGGCGAGAACCCCGGCAAGGGCTATATCAGGGTCGCCATGGTGGCCCCGAAAGACGACATGCAGTGCGGGCTGATCCGGCTTCGCGACTGCCTTTACGGGTGAGGACGGTAGCATGGCATCCTATAACGCTCGGCAGCGCGATCCGCTTCTGGATCAGAACATGCAGGCGATGCTGGAACGGCGCGGGCGCGAGTTGCTGGGGATCGGCCTTCTGCTGGTCGCGCTGTGCTTTGCGGTGCTGCTTGCAACCTATTCGCCCGAAGATCCCGGCTGGATGGTCGCCACCGACGAGCCGGCACAGAACGCGCTGGGCCGGTTCGGCGCCGCGGTCGCCTCGACGCTGATGATCATTGCGGGGCAGGGGTCGTGGGGGCTGCCGATCATTGCCGCCGCGTGGGGCGGGCGCTTCCTGCTGCACCGGGGCGAGGAGCGCGCGGTGGGCCGGATCGTCTTTGCCGTGATCGCGATCGCGCTGGGGTCGGTCTATGCCGCGACCCATGTGCCGGGGGCGGACTGGACCCATTCGTTCGGGCTGGGCGGGCTGTTCGGCGATACCGTGCTGGGCGCGCTGCTGGAAATCCTGCCGCTGCCGGCGGTCTTCGGGCTGAAGGTCATGTCGCTGCTGGCGGGGGGCGGGCTGGTGGCCATGGGCCTTTACGTCTGCGGTTTTGACGCGCGCGAACTGCGTCGGATCGCCCATTTCCTGCTGGTCGGGCTGGTCGTGACCTATAATGCGGCGCTGGAACTGGCCGGTAAGGGATCGGCGCAGGCGGCGCAACTGATGCAGGACCGCATCCGCGCCCATCGCGAAGGCCGCGCCGCCGTCGATGCCGCCGCTGTCCGCGCCGAGGCGATGCCCCGCCCGCGCACCCGTTTCAGCCAGCCGGACCAAGAACCGGAACCGGAACCGGCCCCTGCGCCGAAGGCCAGCTTTCTCAGCCGGTTGCGCCCCGCAGCGCCCGTCGCCGCCGAGCCTGATCCGGTGGTCGAAGACGCATGGGGCCGCCCCGCCGTCCTGCGCGCCGAGCCGCGCCACATCGAACCCGAACCCGCCCCCCCCGTGCGCGAGCGGCAGGGCCTTCTGGCGCGGATGCCGCAGATCATCCGCCGCGTCGCCGATCCCGAATCCGAACTGGTGGAGCCGACGCTGTCGGCCAATGCCGCCGCAGCCGAAGGCCCGACCGAGGATCGGATCAAGGCGCGGATCAACGATGTGATCCGGTCGCGCGTGCGCCAGACCACGGCGCCGATGTCGCCCATCGCCGCCGCCATCGCCCGGCGAGAGCCGCCGGTGGCGCGCCGCCGCCCGGCCCAGTCGCAACTGGTGGCCAGCCGCCGCGGCCCGATGGAACTGCCGCCCGAACCGCCGCTGGTGGCGGGCGGCGACAAGATCCGTTTCGCCTCGGGGATGGTGGCCTCGCGCGGGCCGGTGGGCGCTGCCGCGGCGCAACTGGCCGTCAGCGCACTGGACGCGGCCGCCGCCTCGCTTGCCGCGCCGCGGGTCCGCATGGACCATCCCGCTGATGATTGGGACGCAGCCGACCCGGAAACCTACGGCGATGACCTGCTGGCCTACGAGGCCGCGGGCCATGACGACGACCACCCCGAATGGCGCGAACACGAGGATTTCGACGACACCCCGGACTGGGCGCTGGATCTGGCCGAGCCTGCCGCGGCACCGGTCACCCCCCGGGTGCCCGAACGCGCGGTGGCGGTGCAGATGCCCCAGACCCGGCCGCAGCCGTCGAAACAGGCGGTGGCCGAAGCCCAGCCCCGGCTGCGGTTCGAAGAGCGGGAAACGCAGTATGAACTGCCGCCGCTGTCGCTTTTGACCTGCCCCTCGACGGTGGTGCGCAACACGCTGTCGGTGGATGCGCTGAAGGAAAACGCGCGGATGCTGGAATCCGTGCTGGACGATTACGGCGTCAAGGGCGAGATCGTGGACGCGCAGGCCGGCCCCGTCGTCACGCTTTACGAACTGGAACCGGCGCCTGGGCTGAAGGCCAGCCGCGTGATCGGTCTGGCCGATGACATCGCGCGTTCGATGTCGGCGCTGTCGGCGCGGGTGTCCACCGTGCCGGGCCGGACGGTGATCGGGATCGAACTGCCCAATGCCAGCCGCGAAAAGGTGATCCTGCGCGAAATCCTTGCTTCGCGCGATTTTGGCGACAGCGCGATGCGGCTGCCGCTTGCGCTGGGCAAGGACATCGCCGGCCGCCCGGTCGTTGCGAACCTTGCCAAGATGCCCCACCTGCTGATCGCCGGGACCACGGGTTCGGGCAAGTCGGTGGCGATCAACACCATGATCCTCAGCCTGCTTTACAAGCTGACGCCCGAGGAATGCCGGCTGATCATGATTGATCCGAAGATGCTGGAACTGTCGGTCTATGACGGTATTCCGCACCTTCTTTCGCCCGTCGTGACCGACCCGAAAAAGGCGGTCGTCGCCCTGAAATGGGTCGTGGGCGAGATGGAGGAACGCTATCGCAAGATGTCGAAGCTGGGCGTGCGCAACATCGAGGGCTACAACGGCCGCGTGTCCGAGGCGCTTGAAAAAGGCGAGATGTTCAAGCGCACGATCCAGACCGGCTTTGACGAGGATACCGGAGAGCCGGTGTTCCAGACCGAAGACCTGCAACCCGTCAAGCTGCCGTTCATCGTTGTCGTGGTGGACGAGATGGCCGACCTGATGATGGTGGCGGGAAAGGAAATCGAAGCCTGCATCCAGCGCCTTGCGCAGATGGCGCGGGCCTCGGGCATCCACCTGATCATGGCGACGCAGCGGCCCTCGGTCGATGTCATCACCGGCACGATCAAGGCGAACTTCCCCACCCGGATCAGCTTTCAGGTCACCTCGAAGATCGACAGCCGCACCATTCTGGGCGAACAGGGTGCCGAGCAGCTTCTGGGCATGGGCGACATGCTGTATATGGCTGGCGGCGCCAAGATCACCCGTATCCACGGCCCCTTCGTCAGCGATGAGGAAGTGGAGGAAATCGTCAACCATCTGAAAAGCTTCGGGCCGCCGTCCTACATGTCGGGCGTGGTCGAAGGGATCGAGGACGACCGCGCCGACGATATCGACGCGGTTCTGGGCCTTGGCGGGAACACCGACGGCGAGGATGCGCTTTACGATCAGGCGGTGGCCGTGGTCGCGAAAGACCGCAAATGCTCGACCTCGTATATCCAGCGCAAGCTTGGGATCGGCTACAACAAGGCCGCCCGTCTCGTCGAGCAGATGGAGGAGAACGGCGTGGTGACCGCCGCCAACCACGTTGGCAAACGCGAAATCCTGCTGCCCGAGCAGTAAGGGTGAAATCCTCCTCGCCGCAACGTGAAGGCGGGGGGGATGTGCAACGACGGTGAAGGGATTAGCTTGACGCCATGAAACCGATGCGCCTGATCCTTGCCCCGTTCGCCCTTCTTGCCCTTGCGGTTCCCGCGGCGGCCGAGAAGATCCCGCTGTCCGCGCTGTCGGCCTATCTGAACCGGCTGACCACCGCCGAGGCCGATTTCAAACAGGTGAACGCCGATGGCTCGATCTCGAACGGGCGGGTGTTCATCCGCCGTCCGGGGCGGGCGCGGTTCGAATATGCCCCGCCGGAAAAAAGCCTTGTGATGGCAGGCGGCGGACAGGTTGCGATCTTCGACGCCAAGTCGAACCAGCCGCCCGCGCAATATCCGCTGAGCCGCACCCCGCTGGGCCTGATTCTGGCCGAAACCGTCGATCTGGGGCGGGCGCGCATGGTCGTGGCCCATCAAGAGGTGGCCAATACCACCCGCGTGGTGGCGCAAGACCCCGCAAACCCCCAATATGGCACGATCGAACTGGTGTTCACCGCCAATCCGGTGGCGCTGCGTCAATGGGTCATCACCGACGACACCGGCAGCCAGACCACGGTGATTCTGGGTCAGATGAAGCAGGGGGCGAACCTTCCTGCCTCGCTGTTCAGCATCCCTGGCGAGATGGGCAAGCGCGGCCTGTAACGGCCGCGCAGATCAGCGCCGGCACGAGTCCAGCTGCGCGCGATACCGCTGTTCGCGTTCACCCACGCGCTGCGCCACCGCCAGAAGCCACGGCTTGCCGTTGTGGCTGCCGCGGGAATAGCCGGTGCGCCCTTCGTGATAGGCAAGATACTGGTTCGCGGCGTCCCATTTCGGGATTCCAAGGCTGCGGGTCGTGCCGTCCATGTACCAGCCCATGAAATCGGTCGCGTCATCGATCCGGTCACGCCGGGCGCCCCGCTTGCCGCGCTGCTGGGTATAGTCCTTCCACGTCCCGTCCAGCGCCTGACTATAGCCATAGGCCGAACTTTGCCGCCCCATCGGAATGATCCCCAGCAGATACTGATGCGGGGTCCGGGCATTGCCGATGAACTTGGATTCCTGATGGATCGTGGCCATTTGCACTGAAACCGGCACGCCCCAGCGCCGCTCGGTCGCCTTCATGGCCCGGTAATACTGAGGCCGTTCGGCGGCGATGCTACAGGCGTTTTCCAGATCGCGCGGCGCCGAGTAACGCCCACCGCCGCAAGATGCCAGAAACACCAGCAGGATTGCCGCGCGGAGAAGTCTGCTCATCTGCCCCTCGCGTTTTCATTTTGCCTTCAGGATAAGGCATTTCCGATGGGGGGGGAATGGTCCTGCGCCCGGATCGGATCAGAAAAACGCGAGGGACCGGGAACCGGCGCCACTGTCCGGCGTTGGCATCGCGGTGCCTGCCCTTTCACTTAAGTCGGGGCGGAAGCATCGGATGGCGAATGACCACATACTGTTTCCCGTGATGCGGCGCGTCGATGTGGACAAATGGATGTCAGAGGGAATAATGGAGTCCGCGGGGGTGCGTGACATGCTCAAGTCGGAAGCAAAGTATCATCTGGGCCAGGTTCTCCGCCATCGGAAGCATCCGTTCCGGGGCGTGGTGTTCGACGTGGACGCGATGTTCTCGAACACCGAAGACTGGTATGACGCCATCCCCGAGGACAGCCGCCCGTCGCGCGACCAGCCCTTTTATCACCTGCTGGCCGAAAACGACCAGAGCTACTACGTCGCCTATGTGTCCGAACAGAACCTTGTGCCCGACGACACCGGAGAGCCGGTCGAGCATCCCGACCTGTCGGAACTGTTCGGCGAGTTCGAGGACGGCCGCTATCCGTTGCAGTTCCAACTGAACTGACCGCGAGACCACGGCCGTGCCGCGGTGCGGCCAGATCCCGCACTGGCACCCATCTTTCTTGTGGAAATGCGGGACGGCCAAGGGCATTGACCCGATCCTTCGGGCCATCCCGTTACCGGGCAGGCCATGGTCTGTTTGGAGCAAGGGGCCGCGAAAGTCGGCGTCATCCAGGGCCATGAATCGCGGCGGGATGAGAGACCTCGGCGCAGAGGCCTGGGTGGGGGCGTTCGACCGCCGCGCCGAGGGAAGCCTTATCCAGCTACAATGTCATCATCGCTGTGCTGTTCGGCAGATTCGCAGCCGGATTCTGGCGGAAATGCGGTTTCTGCCGCGGCCAGTGCCGAGTCGGCCCGGCAGGGCAATCCCTTACCCGGGTGGCCAGCATCGCCACAAGCCGCGGCCGGTGCCGAGTCGGCCCGGCAGGGCAATCCGTCGCCCGGGCGTCCAGGATCGCCGCAAGCCAAGGCCGGCGCCGAGTCGGCCCGGCAGGGCAATCCCTCGCCCGGGCGTCCAGGATCGCCGCAAGCCGAGGCCGGCGCCGAGTCGGCCCGGCAGGGCAATCCGTCGCCCGGGCGTCCAGGATCGCCGCAAGCCGAGGCCGGCGCCGAGTCGGCCCGGCAGGGCAATCCGTCGCCCGGGTGGCCAGCATCGCCGCAAGCCGAGGCCGGCGCCGAGTCGATCCGGAAACGCAACCGATTGACGCCATTGGCGCGGCGGTATTCCAGATCGTGGGCAAGAGTTCGGATCAGCGACCAGCCAAACCCGCCTTCGGGCAGAGACGTCTCGGGCGGGGGCGCAGGGTCGGCCGACAGGGTTCCGTCCGGCATCGGCGCGCCGCGATCGGTGATCTGGCAGGTCAGCCGCCCCGGGCCAAGTTCCAGGGCCAGTTCGATTTCGCCGTGACTGTTGGCATAGGCATGTTCGACGATGTTGTTCAGAACCTCGGCCAGAACGATTTCGGCGGCGCCCCGGTCATCCTCGCCCAGAGATCGCAGCAGCAGCGAATCGAACAGTTGCGCCAGCGCCTGACGGACGGCAAGCGGGTCGCTGTCGATGGTGATGCGGGTGATGCCGCCGCCCCGGCCGGTATCAGCATGCATCGGGCTGACCGTCCGGCACGCGGTCATGGATGACGAACACCCGGTCCATGCGTGTCAGGCGGAACACCTTCTGCACCACCGGCCCCAGCGCGGCGAGTTCCAGCCGCCGATCCGGGCCCAGCAGTTTCATCACCGCCACCACCGCCCCCAGCCCGCTGCTGTCAAGAAAGGTCACCCGTGACAGATCCAGCATCACCCGAGAGCCGGGCGCCTTCACCAATTCGCGCATCCGGTCCTTGAACTGGACCGCCGCCGCGGCGTCGATCCTTTCTTCTTCCACGCGCACCACCAGCAGGTCGCCGCGCGTCTCGGCTTGCAGATTCATGGCGTCTCCTTGTTTCCAAGCAGGCTAGGGCGGGTTTCTTGACATTCCGTAACCGCCGCCGCATTCGTTCGCCCGCAGGAAACGGCGCGGGGAACCATGGATTACGACCAGCTCGACGCGACCATCGATGCGCTGTGCCACTCCGAGACCGACAGCGTCGCGCTGATGGCCACCGTTGCCTGCGAACTGCACCACGCCCATCCCCTGTCAGACTGGACCGGGTTTTACCGTGTCACCGAACCCGGGGTGCTGAAGATCGGCCCCTATCAGGGCGGGCACGGCTGTCTGGTGATCCCGTTTGCGCGCGGGGTCTGCGGCGCTGCGGCGCGCAGCCGGCAGGTTCAGCTTGTGCCCGATGTCGAGGCGTTCCCGGACCACATCGCCTGTTCGTCCCTGACCCGGTCGGAACTGGTGTTGCCCGTGATGAACGGGCAGGGGCAGCTCTTGGGGGTGCTGGATCTGGACAGCAACACGCCCGCCGCGTTCACCGAAACGGATGCCACGCGGCTGGCGGCGCTGCTGGCCCGCACCTTTCGCGATGCGCGCTGAGGCGGGGCTTTGACCGACAGCTACACCCCCCCCGATGTCCCGTTGGCACTGATCCATCACGATGCGCAGATCGTGGTGGTGGACAAACCCGCGGGCCTTCTGTCGGTGCCGGGCAAGGGCGAGGACAAGGCCGATTGCCTGATCGAGCGGCTGCGCGGGATCTTTCCGGAAATCCTTCTGGTGCATCGGCTGGACCGCGATACCTCGGGGGTGATGGTCTTTGCGCTGACCCGTGCCGCGCAGGGCAACCTTGGCCAGCAGTTCGAGAAGCGCCAGACAAAAAAGCTCTATGTCGCGCGGCTTGCCGGCCATCTGGAGCCGCGCGAGGGCCGGGTGGATCTGCCGTTGATCGTGGACTGGCCGAACCGCCCGCGCCAGCATGTGAACCACGAGACCGGCCGGCCGGCACAGACCGACTGGCGGGTGGTGAAGTATCTGCCGAATGAGACGCGGGTGCGGCTGATGCCGGTCACCGGCCGCAGCCACCAGTTGCGCGTCCACATGGCAGAGACCGGCCACCCGATCCTTGGCGATCCGCTTTACGCCACGGGCGCCGCGCGCGCGTATCCGCGGCTGATGCTTCATGCCGAAAGCCTGCGCATCCGGCATCCCGATTCGGGCAAAAGCATCACCTTCAGCGCGCCCTGCCCGTTCTGACCGGGCTGGCTGCCTAACCGGCGTCCGAGGCCCAGCCCGAGATCGCCTTGACCTCAAGGAACTCCTCGATCCCCCAGATCCCGCCTTCGCGGGCGCGGCCGCTGGCACGGACCCCGCCAAAGGGCGCACCGGCGCCGCGCGGCTTGCCGTTCATCTCGACCATTCCGGACCGCAGCCGCCGCGCCAGCCGGTTGCACCGGGCGCCGTCGCCGCTTTGGACATAGTTGGTCAGGCCATAAGGGGTGTCGTTGGCGATGCGCACCGCCTCGTCCTCGGTGTCGAAGGGCAGGATCGACAGGACGGGGCCAAAGATTTCCTCGCGCTCGATGGTCATCCCGGGGGTGACATCGGCAAAGACCGTGGGGCGCACGAAGAAGCCGCGGTTCAGCCCGTCGGGCCGGCCAAGGCCCCCCGCCACCAGCCGTGCACCTTCGTCGATGCCTTTCTGGATATAAGACTGGATCTGGTCGTATTGGCGGCGGTTCACCACCGGGCCAAGATGGCTGCCGGGGTCATGCGCGGGGGCGACACGGATACGCTCGGCCACCTCGCGGGCAATCTCGACGGCGCGATCATAGATCGGACGCTCGACCAGCATCCGGGTCGGCGCGTTGCAGCTTTGCCCCGAGTTGTTGAAGCAATGCCGCACGCCCTTTTCGACCGCGCGTTCGTCGGCATCGGCAAAGATCAGGTTCGCGCCCTTGCCGCCCAGTTCCAGCGTCACCCGTTTCAGCGTTTCGGCCGCCGCCTTCGAGATCGCCCGCCCGGCCCGGGTCGAGCCGGTGAACGAGATCATCTCGACATCGGGATGCGCCGAAAGCTGGCTGCCCACCCCCGCGCCGTCGCCGTTCACAAGGTTGAACACGCCGGCCGGAAAGCCCGCGTCATGCACGAATTCGGCAAACAGCATCGAGGACAGCGGCGCTTCCTCGGACGGCTTCAGCACGCAGGTGCAGCCCGCCAGCAGCGCCGGGATCACCTTCAACGTGACCTGATTCATCGGCCAGTTCCAAGGCGTTATCAGCCCCACGACGCCAATCGGTTCCAATGCGATCCGGTCGTTCGGGGCGTGATCGCCCAAGGGGCGGACCCATTCGATCTGCTGGAAGGCGGTCAGGAAATTCGTCAGATGCCATGGCAGGCACGGGGCCTGCGCGTTGCGCGCCATGTCGATGGGCGCCCCCATTTCAAGGCTGATGGCCCGGGCCATTTCCTCTTTGCGCGCCTCGTATTGGGCAAGGATCGCCTGAACCAGCCGCGCCCGTTCCGCGGGCAGCGTCGCGGCCCAGCCTTCAAAGGCGGCTTTGGCCGCGGCCACGGCGGCGTCGGTGTCGGCCTGATCCCCCAGCGAGATCACGGCGCAGGCGTCCTCGGTCGAGGGGTCGATCACCTCGCAGTCGCGCGGTGCGGCCGGGGCTGTCCAGCGCCCGCCAATGTAGAAATCGCGTTTCTCGATCATGGCATCCCCCCTTTGGCCGCATCCAAGCCTGTCATCCCGCCGCGCCGGGGGCAAGAACGGATCGGGCGACACCCCAAGCGGGTGCGATGCTCTCTTTCGATGGGGCGGGCGCAGCCTCATTCGGGGGATGTGGCTCTGCCATGCGGGGGCTAGCGTCGCCCATCCGCAACCGTACGCTCGCCCGAGGTATCATGGCCCTTCGCATCCACGACATTGCGCCCGATTTCACCGCCGATTCGACGGCAGGTCAGATCCGCTTTCATCGCTGGATTGGCGACAGCTACGCGATTCTCATGTCGCATCCGCGGGATTTCACCCCGGTCTGCACCACCGAATTCACCGCTGTCGCCCGTATTGCGTCCGAGTTCGAGCGCCGCAACACCAAGGTCATCGGGGTTTCGGCCGACAGCGTTGACGAACACATGAAATGGAAGACTGATATCGAGACACTGGCCGGCCGGCCGGCGGATTTCCCGATCATCGACGACCGCTCGCTTGCCGTCGCGCGGGCCTACGACATGCTTCCGGCCGACGCTCCTGACGTGGGTCTGCGGACACCGGCCGCTCTTGCCTCGGTGCGGACGCTTTACATCATCGGGCCGGACAAGCGTATCCGGCTGGCCATCGCCTATCCGATGTCGGTCGGGCGCAACTTCTCCGAGGTTCTTCGCGCGCTGGATGCGGTGCAGGCGACCGATGCCGCGCCGGTGACCACGCCCGCCGACTGGATGCCGGGGCAGGACGTGATCGTGGCGCTGACGCTGAACGATGCCGCCGCGCGCGAAAAATTCGGCCAGATCGATGCGCCGCTGCCCTATCTGCGCTTTGTGAAGGCCCCTGCGTGAAATCGTGCCTTCCGAAGGAATCTTATTCTTGACTCAAATTATCGGTTAATCTACTCGCAGGGTCAGCCAGGCCTTCGTCGTCCAGCCAGATCATCACGCCTGACCAGAGGGATGACATGGCTGACACATTGCGACCCGCAAGCCTGCGGCAAGGTTTTTCCGTTGCCCCCCAGAAGGCCGCCGCGCCGTTGGCCATGATGACGGCGACGGCGCTGGGGGCGGCGATGCCCGCCCATGCGCAGGACGCCGCCTCTGGCTCGATCCTGCTGCCGACGATCAACATCGAAACCTCCGAACCTGCCGCCGTGGCGCCGCGCCGGGCACGGGCCGCTGAACCCGCCCGGCCGGCGGTGACCGCCGAGGCGCCGCCGCCCGCACCCGTGGCCGAGACCGCCCCGCCGCCCGCCGGCCCCGTTGCCGGACGCGACGGCGTCTCGCCCTATGTCGATCCGAATGCCGGCTATCGCGCGGTGTCGTCGGCCAACAGCTTGCTGGGCCAGCCGCTGCTGGACACCGCGCGCACCGTGACCGCGATCACCGGCGAGGTGCTGTCGGACAAGGACGCGACCTCGGTCCGGGAACTGGCGCGGACGACGCCCGGCCTGACCCTTGGCACCGGCGAGGGCGGCAATGCCTTTGGCGACGTGCTGTTCATCCGGGGCTTCAAGGCGTCGAACGATACCTTCATCGACGGGATGCGCGATGCGGGCGTGGCGGTGCGCGAAACCTTCATGGCCGAACAGGTCGAGGTGACCAAGGGCCCGTCAGGGTCGATTGCCGGGCGCGGCACCACCGGCGGGGCGGTGAACCTTGTGACCAAGAAGGCGCAGCCGGGCAACTTCACCCGGACCGAGACGACCCTTGGCACCGATGGCCTTCTGCGCCAGACCGTCGACTGGAACCGCGAATGGAACGAGCGTCTGCGCACCCGCGTCGGTGCGATGGCGCAGAATTCCGACGTGGCCGGGCGCGACGGCGTGTTCGACAACCGCCGCGGCCTGTCCTTTGCGACCGAATTTCAGGCGACCGAGCGTCTGCGGTTGTCGTTTGATGCCTATCATCTGGAAATGGACCAGATGCCGGACTGGGGCGTGCCGTGGGACAGCGTGAACGGCGTGCCGATGACCGAGGCCGCCGATGGGCGGGCGACGGTGGACCGCGATACCTTCTATGGCGTGACCGACCGCGATTTCCTGAACGGCACGCAGGATATCGCGACCTTCGGCGCCACCTACGAGATCGCGCCGGGGATGGAGCTGACCAACCGCCTGCGGATGGGCCGCACCGAAAACGACTATGTCCTGACCGCGCCCGAGCGCCCGAACCTTGCCCTTGGCACCGTCGTCGCCGCGCCGAAAAGTCGCCGGCAGGTCAATGATGTCGTGACCAACCAGACCGAGCTGACCTTTGCCCCGGTGATCGCCGGGCGCGAGCATCGGATGGTGGTCGGGCTTGAACTGTCAAACGAGGATGTGTCGCAGCAGGGCTATACCGGGCTTGCATCCGAGGTCGGCGGCGGCACGGCCACGAACGTGCTGACGGGCTGCACGGTCTCGATCTTCGATTCCGATACCAGCGCGTGCTGGAACGCGGATGAGGCCAGTCTTGTGCTGGGGCCGGCCACCACCACCACCGTCAAGACCCGAAGCCTGTATTTCGGCGATACCGTCGAGCTGCGCGACGACCTGATCCTGAACTTCGGCCTGCGGCTGGATGATTATTCGATCGGCAAGAAGGGCGTCACGACCAACCGGCTGACCGGCGAGACCACGCCCTTCGCCTATTCGCGCGACGACACGATGGTGAACTGGAACGCCGGGCTGACGTGGAAGCCGCAACCCAATGGCGCGGTCTATCTGGCCTTTGCCACCTCGTCGAACCCGATGGGGCAGGAACTGGATGCGGGTGGCGGCGACTATGGCGGGCTGGATGCGGCGGCCGAACTGCTGGCACCCGAAAAGAACCGCTCGATCGAGCTGGGCACCAAATGGGAACTGGGCGGGCTTCTGGTCAGCGGTGCGATCTTCGAGACCGAGAAAAGCAACGCCCGCGAGACCGTCGCCTCTGGCGTCTATGACGACACCGGCGAATACCGCGTGCGCGGTCTGGAACTGGGGGTGGCCGGCAACCTGACGGAAAAGCTGTCGCTGTTCGGCGGCGCCACCCTGCTTGATAGCGAGATCACCGAGTCCTACCTGGACAGCGGCCCCACCAGCATCATCGGCAACGACTTCGCCAACATCGCGCACAAGCAGTTCAACCTGCTTGCGAAATACGAAGTCAACGACCGCTGGACGCTGGGCGGTCAGGCGACATGGCGCGGCGAGATCAAGGGCGGCACCTTCGCCGCCGATCAGACCAATGCATCCGGTGTCACCAACGAAAACCGGCTGCCCGGCTACTGGCGCTTTGATCTGATGGCCGATTACGAGGTGGCGGACAACGCCGTTCTGTCGATGCGCGTGAACAACGTGACCGACGAACTTTACTATGATGCCTTCTATCGCTCGGCCTCGCCTTACGTCTATGTCGCGCCGGGGCGGTCGGCCTCGGTTTCCCTGCAAATGAAGTTCTGAACGCAGGTCCGGGGCGGTTGCCGCCGCCCCGGACCGGGATTCGTGCGAAAGGTCTTTCCCCATGTTGCTCTGCCTCCCCGACATCCTGTCGCCCGACGAAGTGGCCGAGATCCGCGCCATCCTTGACGCCGCCGACTGGCAGGACGGCCGCCACACCGCCGGCCCGCAATCGGCCGAGATCAAGCGCAATGCCCAGATCCCGCTGGACAGCCCGATCCTGCCCGAGGTGCAGACCCGGCTTCTGCGGGCGCTGGGGTCCAACCCCGTGTGGCTGTCGGCGGTGCTGCCGCTGCATATCCTGCCGCCGATGTTCAACCGCTACGAGGGCGGCCAGACCTTCGGCACCCATGTCGATAACGCGATCCGTGTCATCCCGGCCGAGGGCCGCCGCATTCGCACCGATGTCAGCTGCACCCTGCTCCTGTCCGATCCGGCCGATTACGACGGCGGCGAACTGGTGGTCGAAGGGCATTACGGCGCGCAGGCGGTCAAGCTGCCGGCGGGGCATTGCGTGATCTATCCCTCGACCTCGCTGCATCAGGTGACGCCGGTCACGCGGGGGGCGCGGGTGGCCTCGTTCTTCTGGATTCAGTCGATGGTGCGCGACGACGCCCGGCGCGAGATGTTGTTCGATCTTGACCAGACGATCCAAAGCCTGTCGGCCAGCCTTGGCCTGAACGCCCCCGATGCGGTGCGCCTGACCGGCATCTACCACAATCTGATCCGGCAATGGGCGGAGTGCTGATCGTGAAACATCTGCCGATTGCCGCCGCGGCCCTGCTGACGGCGGCGCTTCCCGCCGCGGCCGCCGATGTGGCCGCGACCAACGCCCGGCTGATCGGCTGGGCCGAGGCGCTGGCCGGCCCGGCGCTGGCCGCGCGGCTGGCCGCGGCCGAGACCAGCGAGACGCTGACCCCGCTGGCGATGTTCATGGATGCCGACTGGGTGGTGAAGGCGGTGATGCTGGGCCTTGCCGCGGCCTCGGTTCTGGGCTGGGCGGTCTGGGCGGGCAAGCTGGCACAGGTGGCGGTGGCCTCGCAGGGGGTGGCGCGGTCCTACCGGCAGTTGGTGCGCGCGGGGCATCTGGATGGCGCCCGCACCTTGCGCGGCCCGTTCGGGCGCATGGTGGCGGCGGCCCGGGCCGAGGCGCTGGTGTCAGAAGGGTTGAACCCCGAAGGCGTCAAGGCCCGCGTCTCGTCAGAGTTGCAGCGTATCGAGGCCGGCGCCACTCGCGGGATGCAGTCGGGGGTGATGATCCTGGGCTCGATCGGGTCGACCGCGCCGTTCATTGGCCTGTTCGGCACCGTCTGGGGCATCATGAACAGCTTTGTGGGCATTGCCGAAAGCGGCACCACCAACCTGTCCGTCGTGGCGCCCGGCATTGCCGAGGCGCTGCTGGCCACCGCCATCGGCCTTGTCGCGGCCATTCCGGCGGTGCTGCTTTACAACCACCTGACACGGGTGATCGCAGGCTATCGCGCGCGGCTGGCCGATGCGGTGGCGCTGGTCGAACGCACGCTGTCGCGCGATCTGGACCGTGCGGCGGTGCGCCCCGATCCTTGCGTGACCCCGCTGCATCTGGTGGCGGAATAACCATGGCCACCCGTCTCGCCGCGTCCGAGGACGACCTGCCCGCGAATGTCGACATCAACATCACGCCCTTCATCGACGTGATCCTTGTCCTTCTGATCATCTTCATGGTGGCGGCGCCGCTGTCGACGGTGGACGTGCCGGTGGAACTTCCGGTGGCCAGCGCCGATGCCGCCCCCCGCCCGGCCGAGCCGGTCTTCGTCACGCTGACCGCGGATCTGTCGCTGCGCGTGGGGGATCGTGCGGTGACGCTGGCCGATCTGCCGATGGAGTTGGACATCGTCACCCGGATGAAGCGCGACACCCGGCTTTACATCTCGGCCGACCGTTCGGTGCCTTATGGCGAGATGATGCTGGTGATGAACCGGATGCGCGGGGCGGGCTATCTGAAGATCGGTCTGGTCGGGATCGATGAGGCCGGAACCGAAGCCCCGACCCCGCCGGCGGTGTCGGCGCCATGAGTCTGGTCTATCGCCCGCGCGCAGGTTTCGGGCTGGCCTTCGGGCTGGGTCTGTCGGTTGCGGTGCATGGCGGGCTGGTGGCGGCGGCGCTGTCGGTCGCCCCGCCGCCCCCGCCCGACGATGCGGGGCTGAAGGGCCGCGAACTGATCGAACTGGCCGAGGTCGAGATGATCCTTGCCGCGCCGGAAACCGATCTGGCCGATGGTGCGCCCGCCGACGACAGTCAGGCCGCGATGGACAGCCCGGAACAGGCCAAACTGGCGCAGGCGTCGGATGCGCCGCTGCTGGCGCAGATCCCCTATCAGGTCGATGACCCGGAATTGCAGTTCAAGCTGGCCAACCCCGATCAACAGGTTCAGACCGAGGACGAAGCCGACGAGGTTCCGACCGAGCTGCAAGAGGAACCCCGGCAGGAAACCGCCCCCGAAAGCGTCGCCGCCGCGCCCGAAGCCTCGGCCGGGCAGGATCAGGCCAGCCAGAGCGCCGAACCCGAACAGGGCCTGTCGGACGAGGAAATGGCGCAGATCTCGGACTGGCAGAAGGCGCTGGTGCTGACGCTTGCACAGGCGAAATCCTATCCCAAGGCCGCCCGCACCCGCCGCGCCGAAGGCGAGGTGCTGCTTCGGGTGACGCTGGACCGCTATGGCCGGGTGCTGAAACGGTCGGTCGCCACAGGGTCAGGCTGGCCGGTGCTGGACGAGGCCGCGCTGCGGGTGATCGACAGCTTCGACCGCCTGCCTGCCCCGCCCGCCGCGATGGGGGCAGGGCCGTTCGACCTGTCCGTGCCGTTCAGCTACAGCTTCAAGTAGCGCGGGGGCGGCAACTTGTGCCGAAAACGGGCCAAGAGCCGTGGCCTGTCGTCCGCCCGGCCCCGTGTCACGCTTGCGGTGAAGGGGCACCCCTGTCACTGCCCCGATCACTTGCCCCCCTGTCACTGGCTGCCCGCGGGCAGGACCAGCCGATCCGGCCCGATCTCGGCCCGGGTGGCGCAACCGCACAGCGCCATCGTCACCTCGAACTCGTCGCGCAGCCGGCGCAGCACCTGCGAGGCCCCCGCAGCGCCCCCCACCGCAAGCCCCCACAGGGCGGGCCGGCCCAGCAGCACCGCATCCGCCCCCAGCGCCAGCGCCTTGAAGATGTCGCCGCCGCGCCGGATGCCGCCATCGACCAGAACCGGCCGATCCGGCAGCGCGGCGCGGATCGCGGACAGGACACTGGCCGGCGCCGGCGTGTCGTCCAGCACCCGCCCGCCGTGGTTCGACACGATCACCCCGGCGCAGCCAGCCGCCACCGCCACCTGCGCATCCGCCGGGCACAGCACGCCCTTGGCCAGAACCGGCACCGGGCTTTCGGCGCACAGGCGGGCCAGATCCTGCCAGCCCGGCGCCAGCGCCATCAGCCGGTCGAACACCAGACTTTCGCCCTCGGGCAGCGGTGGGGCCGGGGGCAGCGCATCCAGCATCACCGGCCGCACATCGGCGGGCAGGGCAAAGCCCGCGCGCTGTTCGCGATCGCGCAACCCGTTCAGCGGCGCATCCACCGTCACCACCAGAACCGATGCGCCCGCGGCCAGTGCCCGCGCCGCCAGCGCCCGTGTCTCGGACCAGTCGGGGCGCAGATACAGCTGGAACCAGCGCGGACCGGGGATGGTGGCCAGTGCCTCGGGCGCGACCGAGGTCTGGCAACTGAGAACCATGCCGATGCCCTGCGCCGCCGCTGCCCGCGCCATGCCCCGCTCGCCCTCCGGACAGGCCAGCCGCTGGAACGCCATCGGCGCCACCAGCGCGGGAAAGGCCAGCCGCTGCCCCAGCAGCGACACCGCAGCCGAGCCGCCCGCCACCGGCCGCAGGTGCCGCGGCATCAGCCCGATGCGCGCCCATGCGGCCGTGTTCGCGCGCAGGCTGCGCTCGTCTCCGGCGCCACCGGCCAGATAGGCGAAAATGGCGGGGGGAAGCCGGGCCTCGGCCTCGGTTTCGAAATCCGCAAGGGTCAGCAAAGCCACCAGAGGAACCTTTCCGCGTATCGGTATCGGTTGCCCGGGCTGGGAAGGGGGCGGCCCATCGGGGCCGCCGCCGGTCCTTGGCTGGGGACGGGTCAGATGACCCGTTCGACCATCATCTTCTTGATCTCGGCAATCGCCTTCGCCGGGTTCAGACCCTTGGGGCAGGTCTTGGCGCAGTTCATGATCGTGTGGCAGCGATACAGCTTGAAGGGGTCTTCCAGCATGTCCAGACGTTCGGGCGTCGCCTCGTCACGGCTGTCCACGATCCAGCGATAGGCATGCAGCAGCGCGGCCGGCCCAAGGTACCGATCGCCGTTCCACCAGTAGCTGGGGCACGAGGTCGAGCAGCAGGCGCACATCACGCATTCGTAAAGCCCGTCAAGCTTGGCCCGGTCCTCGACCGACTGGCGCCACTCTTTCGCGGGCTCGACCGTCTTGGTTTCAAGCCAAGGCATGATCGAGGCGTGCTGGGCGTAGAACAGCGACAGATCCGGGATCAGATCCTTGACCACCGGCATGTGCGGCAGCGGATAGATCTTCACGTCGCCCTTGATCTCGTCGAGACCATAGATGCAGGCCAGCGTGTTGATCCCGTCGATGTTCATCGCGCAGGAACCGCAGATGCCTTCGCGGCAGGACCGGCGGAAGGTCAGCGTGGGGTCGACCTCGTTCTTGATCTTGATCAGCGCGTCCAGAACCATCGGGCCGCACTTGTCCATGTCAAGGAAGTAGGTGTCCACCCGCGGGTTCTCGCCCGTGTCGGGATCCCAGCGGTAGATCTGGAATTTGCGGACATTCTTGCCGGCGGGTTTCGGCCAGGTCTTGCCGGTCCGGACCTTGGAATTCTTGGGGAGCGTGAGCTGGACCATGGTTCATCCCTTCCAGTCTGAGCGGGAATAGAGCGGCCGCGTCGGAGGCTGGCCGGATTTCTGGTAAACGCAGGTGTCATAGACCGCGGCGGGATCGCGGCCCATCAGATAGTCCGAGGTGACGGTGATGCCCACGCCGCCGATGACATGGCCGCCGCTGCCCACGCCGACCTCGGCCGTGCCGCGCGGCGCCGCCGCAAGATGGGCACGGTCGGCGCAGATCCGTTCGGCCTGATCGACCGGGATCGGCCCACAGGCCAGAAGCAGAAACGGCAGGGCAAGGGCCACGCGCATCGGTCAGACCGCCGGCAACAGCGGCAGGCCGCTGGTGCGCAGGCAGCGCACGGTTTCGGGGCGGGCCGCGATGGTCTGCACCGTCCGCACCGTCGAGGTTCCGGCCCGCACGCCGATGTCGCGGGCCAGTGCCTTCACCTCGTCGGCGGTTGCGTTCTGAACGATGCAGGTGGCAACCCCCTCGGCCGCCGCGTCCGGCAGATACATCTGCACCACCGGCACCACGACGGTGCGCGCGGCCTTCCGTCCGACGCTGTCGGCCACATCCTGCGGGTTGCAGGCCGCCAGCACGAGCGCGGAAAGAAGGACCGCGGCCCGCATCAGTAGACCCGCGCTTTCGGCGCGATCTTCTTCAGGTCGATGCCGCCTTCGGCCTGTTTCGTCAGCGGTTCAAGGTGAACCGGACGGGTGGCCAGCCGGACGTTGTTGCCTTCGACCACCGCAAGGCTGTGGACGCGCCAGTTTTCGTCGTCGCGGTTCGGCCAGTCCTCGTGCGCGTGGGCGCCGCGGCTTTCCTTGCGCGCTTCGGCGGCGACGATGGTCGCCAGCGCGTTCGGCATCAGGTTGGTCAGCTCCAGCGTCTCCATCAGGTCCGAGTTCCAGATCAGCGAACGGTCGGTCACCTTCAGGTCGCCCATCTTGCCGGCGATGCCCTTCATCTTCTCGACGCCTTCTGCCAGCGTCTTGTCGGTGCGGAACACCGCGGCATCGGCCTGCATGGTGCGCTGCATTTCCAGCCGCAGTTCGGCGGTCGGAATGGCGCCCTTGGCGTAGCGCAGGTCGTCGAACCGGCCAAGGATCGCATCGACCTTGTCCTTCGGCACATCGGAATGGAACTCGTGCGGCTTGACGATCTGGCCGGCGCGGATCGCCGCGGCACGGCCGAACACCACAAGGTCAATCAGCGAGTTCGAGCCCAGACGGTTCGCCCCGTGAACCGAGGCGCAGCCGGCCTCGCCCACGGCCATCAGGCCGGGGAACACGCGGTCGGGATCGTCGGCGGTGGGGTTCAGCACCTCGCCCCAGTAGTTGGTGGGAATGCCGCCCATGTTGTAATGGACCGTCGGCAGAACCGGGATCGGTTCCTTGTGCAGATCCACGCCCGCAAAGATCCGCGCGGATTCCGAGATGCCCGGCAGGCGCAGCGCCAGCGTTTCCGGCGGCAGGTGGTTCAGGTGCAGGTGGATGTGGTCGCCATGCTCGCCCACGCCGCGGCCCTCGCGGATCTCGAGCGTCATGCAGCGCGAGACCACATCACGACTGGCGAGATCCTTGTAGGTCGGAGCGTAACGCTCCATGAACCGCTCGCCGTTGGCGTTGGTCAGATACCCGCCCTCGCCGCGGGCGCCCTCGGTGATGAGGCAGCCCGAGCCGTAGATGCCGGTCGGGTGGAACTGGACGAACTCCATGTCCTGAAGCGGCAGGCCGGCGCGGGCCACCATGCCCCCGCCGTCGCCGGTGCAGGTATGGGCCGAAGTGGCCGAGAAATAGGCGCGGCCGTAGCCGCCGGTGGCCAGAACCGTCAACTTGGCGTTGAAGACATGGATCGTGCCGTCTTCCAGACGCCACGCCACCACGCCGGTGCAGCGGCCGTCCTGAATGATCAGGTCCAGCGCGAAATATTCGATGAAGAATTCCGCGTTGTTCTTGACCGACTGGCCGTAAAGCGTGTGCAGGATGGCGTGGCCGGTGCGGTCGGCTGCGGCGCAGGTGCGCTGCACCGGCGGGCCTTCACCGAACTGGGTGGTGTGGCCGCCGAACGGGCGCTGGTAGATCTTGCCTTCCTCGGTGCGCGAGAAGGGCACGCCATAGTGTTCCAGCTCGTAGACGGCCTTGGGCGCCTCGCGCGCAAGGTATTCCATCGCGTCGGTGTCGCCCAGCCAGTCCGACCCCTTCACGGTGTCATACATGTGCCACTGCCAGCTGTCCGGCCCCATGTTGGCAAGGCTGGCGGCGATGCCGCCCTGCGCCGCGACGGTGTGGCTGCGGGTGGGGAAAACCTTGGTGACGCAAGCGGTGCGCAGGCCCTGTTCGGCCATGCCCAGCGTCGCGCGCAGGCCGGCACCGCCGGCGCCCACCACCACGACGTCATAGTCATGCGTCTCGTAAGTATAAGCGGCCATGGTTCAAGTCCTCAGAGGGCGATCTTGGCGAGGGCGAAAAGCCCGATCGCCGCCACGCCATAGGCGAAGGATTGGGCGCAGATCACCAGCAGCCGGCGCGGCACGCCCTGCCAGTAATCCTCGATCATCATGGTCGAGCCTTCGGCGAAGTGGCGCATCCCGAAGAACAGCACAAGGCCCGAGAGGATCGCGTTGAACGGATGCGAGAAGATCTCGATCACGCGGGCATGGCCCTCGCCGATGGCGTTGCCGACGATATAGACGAAGATCGGCAGCAGGACCGCAAGGCCCACCGCGCTGACGATCATGTACCAGTGCCGGTCGGTGCCGTGATGGGCGGCGCCCATGCCCTCGGCGCGCTTGCGGGCGGTGATGTAACGCATGGGGCGCCCCTTCAGATGATGATGACGGTCAGCACGGTCAGGATCAGCGAGCCGCCGATGCAGGCCATGCCCAGCTTTTCGGCGGTCTTGATCTCAAGCCCTTTGCCGGTGTCCCAGTAAAGGTGCCGCAGACCGGCCAGATAGTGATACCAGAGCGCCCAGACCGACAGCAGCAGGACGATATCGCCGAACCACGAGGTCAGAACCCGGTCGGCGATCGCGAACTGCTCGGGTCCAAGCGCCGCGGCCAGAAGCCACCAGGTCACCAGCATGGTTCCGACGATCAGCCCGTTCCCCGTGATCCGGGTGAAGATCGATGTCGTCGAGGTCAGCTGCACCCGGTAGATCTGAAGATGGGGGGAAAGGGGCCGCTCGACCCGCTTCTGTTCAGCCATGTCGTTGCCTTTCGCTGGCCGGCCCCCGCCGGGTGGGGCGGCTGTCTCGCTGGTGACACTCAATAGCGGTTTTTTCGCCCGAGTCACGGGGGCCACGGCCCGCCGAGGCCGCAAAAGCGGGCAGCAATCGGAAAAAAATCGCTCATGTGATCACGCGACCCATCCTTGTGATCACATGTTTGCGCAATCAGGTTCCGCCGCCCGCGGCGAAGCGGGATCAGCGTGGAACCAGCGCCCAGTAATCAAGGTCGAGAAGCACGCCGGGGTTGTATTTTCCGTCTTCGCCCTTCAGCGCGAAGGGGTCGGTGCCGTGCTTCACAGCCACGAGTCGCAGCCGAAGCGCGCCGACGCCGGGGGCCGGCGTCTCGGCGCGGTCCAGCACTTCCGACCACGCCCGGACGGTATCGCCCGAGAAGCAGGGGTTGGCATGGGCGCCCGCGTTCAGCGCCACGATCATCTGCGCGTTCGCCAGCCCGTTGAACGACAGCGCCCGCGCCATCGAGATCACATGCCCGCCATAGATCAGCCGCTTGCCATCGGGGCGGTTGGTGGCATCGAAATGCACCTTGGCGGTGTTCTGCCACAGGCGCGTGGCCAGCATGTGTTCGGCTTCCTCGATGGTGACGCCATCGACATGGTCGATCCGCTCGCCCACGGCATAGTCGCCCCAGCGGTGCGGCTCGCCCGCAAGGGTAAAGTCGTAACGGGTGAAATCCAGCCCCGCCGGCACCACCAGATCGGCGGCCGCGACCGATTTCGCCAGCGTGGGCACGGTCGCTTCGGGGGCGGGCGCGGCCTCGTCGCGCTTTTTCACCATCACCCAGCGGACATATTCCAGCACAGCCTCGCCGTGCTGGTTCAGGCCACGGGTGCGGACATAGACCACGCCCGACTTGCCGTTGGAGTTTTCCTTCAACCCGATGACGGTGCTTTCCGAGCGCAGCGTGTCGCCCGGAAAGACCGGCTTCAGCCAGCGCCCTTCGGCATAGCCAAGGTTCGCTACGGCGTTCAGGCTGATGTCCGGCACGGTCTTGCCGAACACCAGATGGAAGGCCGCCAGATCGTCGACCGGCGCGGCCGGCAGGCCGCAGGCGCGGGCGAATTCATCCGAGGAATAAAGCGCATGACGCGCCGGATACAGCGCATGATACAGCGCCCTCTCACCGCCGGAAACGGTGCGGGGAACGGCATGGGCGATGGTCTCGCCCAGACGGTAATCCTCGAAGAAACGGCCCGCGTTGGTCTTCATTCAGTGGTCTCCCAGCTTGGTCTCGGGGGTGTAGGTGCCCGGAACGTCCTTCACCACCGCCTGACCGCAACGCATCACCCCCCGTGCCGCATCGAAGGCATAGGTGGGCTGGCCATGCAGGTGCCAGCCCTTGTTCAGCGCCGCCGTCACCTTGTGGCAGAAGGCCGAGGTGTCATCTTCGGTCAGCAGACGGTAAAGTTTCATGCGTAGGTTCCGGCAAAGGGGTTATGCCCCAGCCAGTAGTGGACAAGGGCGATCAGCCCATACATCACCAGCACCACGCCGATCAGCCCCAGATCGCGCTTTGGCCCGCCGGACAGCGGGCGGTCCCACGTCGTCTGCTTGTTGATCAGCACGACCTCGGCCACGGCCCACGCGCCAAGACCGCCGAACAGGATCAGCGAAGCCACATCGCCGTTCACCAGCAGATGCGCGAAGGCCCACAGCGCAAAGCCATACAGCATCGGGTGGCGGATCTTCGTCCAAAGCCAGCCCTTCGACATGCTGGCGCCAAACACGATCAGCGCAAACAGCATCAACAGGTTGTTGGCGTGCCCCATGCCTGCCGGCGGCACATAGACCGAGATGAAATCGGCCTGACGATAGCCCATCACCATCATCACCAGCGACCCGACCAGCAAAAGCGCGGCAATCCCCTTGCCGGCAATTCCCAGCGGCTGGCGAAGACCCGGGGCCACCCGTTTGAACAGATGGGCCGCGGACCACAGCGCGACCCCCAGAATCAACAGAAGCATATCGTTCCTCAGCTTGCCCTGAACGCGGCAATCGCCTCGGCCTTGGCCAGAGTTTGCCGCGCGGTCACGATATGCAGGTTCTCGACGATCTTTCCATCCACAACCGCCACGCCAAGGCCCTGACGCTCGGCTTCCTCGAAGGCGGCGATCTGGCGGTTGGCCAGATCGATCTCGGCCGCCGAAGGCGAGAACACCTCGTTTGCGATCTCAAGCTGGGCCGGATGGATCAGCGTCTTGCCGTCAAAGCCCATGTCGCGGCCCTGCGCACATTCGGCGCGCAGGCCGTCCTCGTCCTTGAAGGCGTTGTAGACGCCGTCGACGATGGTCAGCCCATGGGCGCGGGCGGCCAGCAGGCAGAGGCCCAGCCCGGTTTGCAGCGCCAGACGGTCGGGGCGGAAGCGGCTGCCCAGCTCTTTGGCCAGATCGTTGGTGCCCATGACCATCCCGGTCAGCCGCGGATGGGCGGCGATCTCGGCCGCGTTCAGCATCCCCAGCGCGGTTTCCATCATCGCCCACAGCGGCACGTCGGGGATCAGATCGGCCACCGCCTGCACATCCGCAGCACTCGACACCTTCGGGATCAGGATCACATCGGCCTTCGATCCGACAAAGGCCGCCACATCGTCGCGGCCCCATTCGGTATCCATGCCGTTCACCCGCACGATGCGGATGCGCGGGCCGTAGTCTGCGGTTTCCAGCGTCTTTTTCAGCAGGTCGCGGGCGTGGATCTTTTCGTCATGGGCCACCGCATCTTCCAGATCGAAGATGATCGCGTCGGCCGCCAGCCCCTGCGCCTTTTCCAGCGCCCGCTCTTTCGAGCCGGGGATGTACAGCACCGAACGGAACGGATGAGCCTGATGCGCCACGACGATTCTCCCCAAAAGCAACAATCTTGCGCTTGGGAGCACATTTTCGGCATATTCGGCAAGTCCTGATTTGCCGCGGCGCAGAAATTCAGCCGAAAGCCTGCCAGATCAGCCGGACCGAGATCGCCAGCAGCGCCCATGTCACGATGCGGAAGAACAGATCCTGCGGCAGCACCCTGACCAGCCTGTAGCCCGCAAACACCGACAGCGCCGCGGGCAACATCAGCCAGGCCGCGACTTTCAGGTTCGCCACCGACAATTGCCCCAGCGCGGCATAGGGGATCAGTTTCACCGCGTTGATCCAGGCAAACAGGATGGTCGAGGTTCCGGCAAACACCGTTTTCGGCATTTTCAGCGGCAAGACATAGACCTGATAGGGCGGGGCGCCGGCGTGGCTGACGAAACTGGTGAAGCCGGTGGCGGTGCCCCACAGCAGCCCCGGCGTCACCCGCGCGACCTTTGCCGGGGGATCTGTGCGGCGCAGCAGCAGGTTCAGCGCGAAGGCCCCGCCGATCAGGCCGACAAGGCCGCCCACCATCGCCTCGGACACCGCACTGGCGGTCAGCCAGCCGAAGAACACGCCCACCGCGCTGGCCGGGATCAGGATCTTCAGCACGCGGGCGTCGAACTCGCGCCGGTAGGCGTAAAGCCCGAACAGGTCCGACACGACATAAATCGGCAAGAGCAACCCCGCCGCCGTGACCGGCGAGATCACCAGCGCCAGAAGCGGCACGCTCATCATGCCGACGACGGGCAGGCCACCTTTGCTCATCCCCACCAGAACCGAGGCCATGACCGCCAGCGCCCAGAAGCCGAAGCCGTCCATTCCGTTCTCCGAATCAGTTGGGGTCGGCGGTATGCGGTTGGATACCGCGCGCACCCGTCACCCGCGCCGCCGCCCCGCCTTTAGCGCAAACATATGTCGGGAAACAGCCAATAGCGGATCGCACCCCCGCACGAGGCTTGCGCGACGATCCTCGAACGTCTACCCATCGCCGCGAATTGCTCACCCCAAATGGGAGATCCATCCATGGCCAGACCCAAGATTGCGCTGATCGGTGCGGGGCAGATCGGCGGCACGCTCGCTCATCTCGCCGCGATCAAGGAACTGGGCGACATCGTCCTGTTCGACATCGCCGAGGGCACCCCGCAGGGCAAGGCTCTGGACATCGCGCAATCGGGCCCGTCGGAAGGCTTTGACGCCGTGATGAAGGGCGCCAACAGCTATGAAGATATCGCCGGCGCCGATGTCTGCATCGTGACCGCGGGCGTTCCGCGCAAACCGGGCATGAGCCGCGACGACCTGATCGGCATCAACCTGAAGGTGATGAAATCCGTTGGCGAAGGCATCAAGGCCCATGCGCCGAACGCCTTCGTGATCTGCATCACCAACCCGCTCGATGCGATGGTCTGGGCGCTTCAGCAGTTCTCGGGGCTGCCGCCCGAGAAGGTGGTGGGCATGGCCGGCGTGCTGGATTCCGCGCGCTTCCGGCACTTCCTGTCGGTCGAGTTCAACGTCTCGATGCGCGACGTGACGGCCTTCGTGCTGGGCGGCCATGGCGACACCATGGTGCCGCTGGCGCGCTATTCGACCGTGGCGGGCATCCCGCTGCCGGATCTGGTGCAGATGGGCTGGACCACGCAAGAGAAGCTTGATGCCATCATCCAGCGCACCCGCGACGGCGGCGCCGAGATCGTCGGCCTGCTGAAGACCGGCTCGGCCTTCTATGCGCCGGCCACCTCGGCGATCGAAATGGCCGAAGCCTATCTGAAGGACCAGAAGCGCCTGCTGCCCTGCGCGGCCTGGGTCGATGGCGCCTTTGGCCTGAACGGGATGTATGTCGGCGTGCCGACCATCATCGGTGCCGGCGGCATCGAAAAGGTTGTCGACATCAAGCTGAACGCCGACGAACAGGCGATGTTCGACAAGTCGGTGGATGCGGTGAAGGGCCTTGTGGCCGCCTGCAAGGGTATCGACCCCTCGCTGGCCTGAGTCGCCACGGACAGGCCGGAAACGGGGGCGCGCCAGACCGCTGGCGCGCCCTTTTCGCTGCCGGAGGGGATGCCGCAAAGCAGCATCCCGGGCGGTTGTGATCACGCCTCTGGATGCTGTGATCACAAAGCTTTCTTTTTGCGCGGAAAACCCCTTGATGGCGCAAAACCCGTTTTGAACGCGCCCGTTTCTGTGGCATCACGCCGCAAATCATCAACGGTGGGACAGTTCAATGAACATCCATGAATACCAGGCCAAGGCGCTTCTGCGCAGCTACGGCGCGCCGGTGTCTGACGGCCGGGTCGTTCTGAAGGCGGACGAGGCGAAGTCGGCGGCGGGCGAACTGGGTGGGCCGCTCTGGGTCGTCAAGGCGCAGATCCATGCCGGCGGCCGCGGCAAGGGCAAGTTCAAAGAGCCGGAAGCCGGCGAAAAAGGCGGCGTCCGTCTGGCGAAATCGGTGGGCGAGGCCGCCGAGCTGGCGAAGCAGATGCTCGGCCGCACGCTGGTCACCCACCAGACCGGCCCGGCCGGCAAGCAGGTGAACCGGATCTACATCGAAGAAGGCTCGGACATCTCGCGCGAGCTGTATCTGGCGCTGCTGGTGGATCGTGGCACCTCGCGCATTTCCTTTGTGGTCTCGACCGAAGGCGGGATGGACATCGAGGAAGTCGCCGCCCACACCCCGGAAAAGATCGTGTCGTTCTCGGTCGATCCGGCTTCGGGGCTGTCGGATTTCCACGGCCGCCGTGTGGCCTTTGCGCTGGGTCTGGAAGGCGCGCAGGTCAAGCAGTGCGTCGCGCTGGTCAAGAACCTCTACCGTGCCTTCGTCGAGAAGGACATGGAGATGCTGGAAATCAACCCGCTGATCGTGATGACCGACGGCAACCTGAAGGTGCTGGACGCGAAGGTGGGCTTTGACAACAACGCGCTTTACCGTCAGCCCGACGTGATGGCGCTGCGCGACGAGACCGAGGAAGACCCGAAGGAACTCGCCGCGTCCAAGTTCGACCTGAACTATATCGCGCTGGATGGCGAGATCGGCTGCATGGTCAACGGCGCGGGCCTGGCCATGGCCACGATGGACATCATCAAGCTTTACGGTGCCGAACCGGCCAACTTCCTGGACGTCGGCGGCGGCGCCACCAAGGAGAAGGTGACCGAAGCCTTCAAGATCATCACCTCGGACCCGAACGTGAAGGGCATCCTGGTGAACATCTTCGGCGGCATCATGCGCTGCGACATCATCGCGGAAGGCATCCTTGCCGCGGTGAAGGAAGTGGGCCTTCAGGTTCCGCTGGTCGTGCGTCTGGAAGGCACCAACGTCGAGAAAGGCAAAGAGATCATCGCGAACTCGGGCCTGAATGTGATCGCGGGCGACAACCTGTCGGACGCCGCTCAGAAAATCGTCAAAGCGGTGAAGGGGTAATCCGATGGCCGTTCTCGTCAACAAAGATACCAAGGTCATCTGCCAGGGCATCACCGGCAGCCAGGGCACCTTCCACACCGAACAGGCGATCGCCTATGGCACGCAGATGGTCGGCGGCGTGACGCCGGGCAAGGGCGGGTCCGAGCATCTCGGCCTGCCGGTCTTCAACTCGGTCTATGAAGCGCGCGAAGTCACCGGCGCCAATGCGTCGGTGATCTATGTGCCGCCGCCCTTCGCCGCGGATTCGATTCTGGAAGCGATCGACGCCGAGATCCCGCTGATCGTCTGCATCACCGAAGGCATCCCGGTGCTGGACATGATGAAGGTGAAACGCGCCCTTCAAGGGTCGTCCTCGAAGCTGATCGGGCCGAACTGCCCCGGCATCATGACGCCGGACGAATGCAAGATCGGCATCATGCCGGGCTCGATCTTCAAGCGCGGCTCGGTCGGTGTGGTGTCGCGTTCCGGCACGCTGACCTATGAGGCGGTGAAGCAGACTTCGGACGTGGGTCTGGGCCAGTCCTCGGCCGTGGGCATCGGCGGCGACCCGATCAAGGGCATGGAGCACATCGACGTGCTGGAAATGTTCCTTGCCGACCCGGAAACCACCTCGATCATCATGATCGGCGAGATCGGCGGCTCGGCCGAAGAGGAAGCCGCGCAGTTCCTGGCCGACGAGAAGAAGCGCGGCCGTTGGAAACCGACCGCCGGCTTCATCGCCGGCCGCACCGCGCCCCCCGGCCGCCGGATGGGCCATGCCGGCGCCATCGTCTCGGGTGGCAAGGGCGATGCGGAATCGAAGATCGAAGCGATGAAAAGCGCGGGCATCATCGTCGCTGACAGCCCGGCCCATCTGGGCGAAGCCGTGATGAAAGCCATCGGCAAATAAGCGTTTCGGGCCCGCGCCGCGTTGGCGCGGGCCCTTTCAGATGTCAGGTGAAACCATGACGGAACAGTCTCCGAACGCGCAGTTCCACGCCTCGAGTTTTCTTCAGGGCCAGAACGCAGAATATATTGACCAGTTGCAGGCGCGTTATGCCGAAGATCCCGCGTCAGTGGACGCAGGCTGGGCGGAGTTGTTCCGTTCGCTGGGCGACAGCGAGATCGACGCCAAGCGTCAGGCACATGGCCCATCCTGGGCACGCGCCGACTGGCCGCCGACGCCCACCGACGATCTGACCGCGGCCCTGACCGGCCAATGGCCCGTCGCCCCCCCGCCGAAAGAGGCCAAGGGCGCTGCCGACAAGATTCAGGCCAAGGCCGCCGAAAAGGGCGTCAGCCTGTCGGATTCCCAGCTTCAGCGGGCGGTTCTCGATTCCATCCGCGCGCTGATGATCATCCGCGCCTATCGTATCCGCGGCCATCTGGCCGCCGACCTTGATCCGCTGGGGATGCGGAACACCTCGAACCACCCCGAGCTTGACCCCAAGTCCTACGGTTTCACCGATGCGGACATGGATCGGCCGATCTTCATCGACAATGTGCTCGGTCTTCAGGTCGCCTCCATGCGGCAGATCGTGGATATCGTCAAGCGCACCTACTGCGGCACTTTCGCACTGCAATACATGCACATCTCGGATCCCGAGCAGGCGGCATGGCTGAAAGAGCGCATCGAGGGCTACGGCAAAGAGATCCACTTTACCCGCGAAGGCCGTCGCGCGATCCTGAACAAGCTGGTCGAGGCCGAAGGCTTCGAGAAGTTCCTGCATGTGAAATACATGGGCACCAAGCGGTTCGGTCTGGACGGCGGCGAAAGCCTGATCCCCGCGATGGAGCAGATCATCAAGCGCGGTGGCGCGCTGGGCGTGAAAGAGATCGTGGTGGGCATGCCGCACCGCGGCCGCCTGTCGGTGCTGGCCAATGTTCTGGCCAAGCCCTACCGCGCGATCTTTCACGAATTTCAGGGCGGCAGCTTCAAGCCTGATGAGGTCGACGGCTCGGGCGATGTGAAATACCACCTCGGCGCCTCGTCGGATCGCGAGTTCGACGGCAACACCGTCCACCTGTCGCTGACGGCGAACCCCAGCCACCTTGAAGCAGTGAACCCGGTCGTTCTGGGCAAGGTCCGGGCCAAGCAGGAACAGGCGGGCGACAAGACGCGCCATACCGTGCTGCCGATCCTGCTGCACGGCGACGCGGCCTTTGCCGGGCAGGGGGTCGTCGCGGAATGTTTCGGCCTGTCGGGTCTGGTGGGGCACCGCACCGGCGGCACGATCCATATCGTCGTGAACAACCAGATCGGCTTCACCACCGCGCCGTCGTTCAGCCGATCTTCGCCTTACCCCACCGACATCGCGCTGATGGTGGAAGCGCCGATCTTCCATGTGAACGGTGACGACCCCGAAGCCGTGGTTCACGCCGCCAAGGTCGCGACCGAGTTCCGCCAGAAGTTCCACAAGGACGTGGTGATCGACATCTTCTGCTACCGCCGCTTCGGTCACAACGAAGGCGACGAGCCGATGTTCACCAACCCGGCGATGTATACCTCGATCAAGAAGCACAAGACGACGCTTCAGCTTTATACCGAGCGTCTGGTGCAGGACGGCCTGATCCCCGAAGGCGAGATCGAGGACATGAAGGCCGCCTTCCAGGCCCATCTGAACGAAGAGTTCGACGCCGGCAAGGATTACAAGCCGAACAAGGCCGACTGGTTGGATGGCCGCTGGAAGCACATCGACCGTCACGGCGCGGAATATGAACCGGGCCGCACCTCGATCTCTGCCGAGACGCTGCAAGAGATCGGTCAGGCGCTGACGCGCGTGCCCGAAGGCTTCGACCTGCACAAGACCGTCGGGCGCCAGCTGGAAGCCAAGAGGCAGATGTTCGAAACCGGAAAGGGGTTCGATTGGGCCACCGGCGAGGCGCTGGCCTTCGGTTCCTTCGTGGTCGAGGGCTATCCCGTGCGTCTGGCGGGGCAGGATTGCACCCGCGGCACCTTCAGCCAGCGCCATTCCGCCTTCATCGATCAATCGACCGAGGAACGCCATTACCCGCTGAACAACATCCGCAGCGGGCAGGCGCGGTATGATGTCATCGACTCGATGCTGTCGGAATATGCCGTGCTTGGGTTCGAGTATGGCTATTCGCTGGCGGAACCCAACGCGCTGGTGATGTGGGAAGCCCAGTTCGGCGATTTCGCCAACGGCGCGCAGATCATGTTCGACCAGTTCATCAACTCGGGCGAGTCAAAGTGGCTGCGGATGTCGGGCCTTGTGGTGCTGCTGCCGCACGGGATGGAGGGGCAGGGCCCCGAACACTCGTCGGGCCGCGTCGAACGCTTCCTTCAGATGTCGGCGAATGACAACTGGATCGTGGCGAACTGCTCGACCCCGGCCAACTACTTCCACATCCTGCGCCGGCAGATCCACCGCAACTTCCGCAAGCCGCTGATCCTGATGACGCCGAAATCGCTGCTGCGCCATCCGATGTGCATCTCGACGGCCGAGGATTTCACCACCGGATCGGGCTTCCACCGGGTGCTGTGGGACGATGCGCAAAAGGGCAATTCGAACACGGTTCTGAAGCCCGATGCCGAGATCAAGCGCGTGGTGATCTGCTCGGGCAAGGTCTATTACGACCTGCTGGCCGAACGCGACAAGCGCGGGATCGACGACATCTACCTGCTTCGGCTGGAACAGTTCTATCCCTTCCCGGCGCTGAGTCTGGTCAAAGAGCTGGCCCGCTTCAAGGAAGCCGACGTTGTCTGGTGTCAGGAAGAACCCAAGAACCAGGGCGGCTGGACCTTTGTCGAGCCGAACCTGGAATGGGTGCTGACCCGCATCGGGGCTTCGCATCACCGCGCGCATTACGTCGGGCGTGCGGCCTCGGCGGCGCCTGCCACCGGCCTTGCCAGCCGCCACAAGGCGGAACAAGAGGCGCTGGTGAATGACGCGCTGACGCTGGGGGGCTGACGATGGGAACGGAAGTCAGGGTTCCCGCGCTGGGCGAAAGCGTCTCCGAGGCGACGGTGGCCACCTGGTTCAAGAAACCGGGCGATCGCGTCGCCGCCGACGAGATGCTGTGCGAGCTGGAAACCGACAAGGTGACGGTCGAGGTGCACGCGCCGGTCGCGGGCCGTCTGGATGAGATCGTGGCACCGGAAGGCACGACCGTCGCGGTCGCGGCGCTTCTGGCGCAGATCGGCGCAGTCGAGGCCGGCGAAGCGCCGGTCGCAGAGCGGACGCAAAAAGGCGCCGAGGCAAAGGCCGGCGCGGGAGGAAGCAAGATGATCGACGTGATGGTGCCCGCGCTGGGCGAATCGGTGTCCGAAGCGACCGTCTCGACCTGGTTCAAGAAACCGGGGGATACGGTGGCGCAGGACGAGATGCTGTGCGAACTGGAAACCGACAAGGTGTCGGTCGAGGTGCCGGCCCCCGCTGCGGGCGTGCTGGCGGAAATCCTCGTGACCGAGGGCACCACCGTCGCCGCCGGCTCGCGGCTTGCGCTGATCTCGACCGATGGTGCCGCGGTGGCCGCCGCGCCCAGGGCCGAACCGGCGAAAGCCGCGCCCGCACCCGCCGCGAAGAAGGATGTCGAGGATGCGCCCGCCGCAAAGAAGGCCATGGCCGAGGCCGGCCTTGACCGCGACGCGGTCCAAGGCTCCGGTCGCGACGGCCGGGTGATGAAAGACGACGTGGCCCGCGCGCTCGCCGCCGCCAGCACCCCCGTGGCGCCCGCCGCCGCCCCGGTGCAGATCCCGCGCCAGCCTGTCCCTGCCGACGATGCCGCGCGCGAGGAACGGGTGAAGATGACCCGCCTGCGCCAGACCATCGCCCGCCGCCTGAAAGAGGCGCAGAACACCGCCGCGATGCTGACCACCTACAACGAGGTGGACATGTCCGGCGTTATGGCGCTGCGCAACGAATACAAAGACCAGTTCGAAAAGAAGCACGGCGTGAAGATGGGCTTCATGTCCTTCTTCGTGAAAGCCTGCTGCCACGCGCTGAAGGAAGTGCCCGAGGTCAACGCCGAGATCGACGGCACCGACATCGTCTACAAGAACTACGTCCACATGGGCGTGGCGGTGGGAACACCCTCGGGCCTCGTGGTGCCGGTGGTGCGCGATGCCGACCAGATGGGCTTTGCCCAGATCGAGAAGAAGATCGCCGAACTGGGCGTCCGCGCCCGTGACGGCAAACTCTCGATGGCCGAGATGCAGGGCGGCAGCTTCACGATCTCGAACGGCGGCGTCTATGGATCGCTGATGTCCTCGCCGATCCTGAATCCGCCGCAGTCCGGCATCCTGGGAATGCACAAGATCCAGGACCGCCCCGTGGTGGTGAACGGCCAGATCGTGATCCGCCCGATGATGTATCTGGCGCTCAGCTACGACCACCGCATCGTCGATGGCAAAGGCGCAGTGACCTTCCTCGTCCGGGTGAAAGAGGCGCTGGAAGATCCGCGCCGCGTCCTGCTCGACCTGTAACCGTCCCCCGCGGCCCCGGGATTGCCCCGGGGCCGCCCGACTTCCGGGAACCTCGATGACCGCCGAACTCACCGCCCTCTGCCTGGCCGGCCTGCTTCAGGCCCTGACCTTCCTGCCCTTCTCGGTGCTCGCGAACATGGAACTGGGCGCCAACTACACCACAGGCCCGCGCGACAGGGCCCCCGATCAGCCGCTATCCACCCTGACCGGCCGGCTCCAGCGGGCGCTGAACAACCATTTCGAAGGGCTGATCCTGTTCACCCTCGCCGTCACGGTCGTGACGCTGGGCGGCCAGTCCAGCTGGTTCACCGCCACCATGGCCTGGATCTACCTTGCCGCACGCATCCTCTACATTCCGGCCTATGCCCTCGGCTGGACGCCATGGCGCTCGGTCATCTGGATGGCCGGCTTCACCGCAACCGTGGCACTTCTTCTCGCCGCCCTCGTCTGACCCCCGCGCCTTTCATTCTGGCCCAAATATCCGCGGGGGGCACGGGGGGCAGACAGCCCCCCGCCGCTCCTCCTGGCGACCGGCCAGACGGCGCACCTGAACCGGAGACCACAATGGCTACATTCGACGTCATCATCATCGGCGCGGGTCCGGGCGGCTATGTCTCGGCCATCCGTTGCGCGCAGCTCGGGCTGAAGACCGCCGTGGTCGAAGGGCGCGACACGCTGGGAGGCACCTGCCTCAACGTGGGCTGCATCCCCTCGAAGGCGCTGCTTCATGCCACACACCAGTTGCACGAAGTCCACGAGAACTTCGAGAAGATGGGCCTGATGGGCGGCCATCCCACCGTGGATTGGGGGAAGATGCTGGCCTACAAGGATGACGTCGTCGGCGGCAACACCAAGGGCATCGAGTTTCTGCTGAAAAAAAACAAGGTGACCTGGCTGAAAGGCTGGGGCACGATCCCCGCGCCGGGCAAGGTTCAGGTCGGAGATGAGGTTCACGAGGCAAAGTCGATCGTGATCGCCACCGGATCGGAACCTGCAAGCCTGCCCGGCGTCGAGGTGGACGAGACGGTGATCGTCACCTCGACCGGCGCCTTGGCGATGCAGAAGATCCCCGAAAGCCTGATCGTGATCGGCGCGGGCGTGATCGGGCTTGAACTCGGCTCGGTCTATGCCCGGCTGGGCGCCAAAGTGACGGTCGTGGAATACATGTATGCGATCCTGCCCGGCATGGATGCCGAGGTGGTCAAGACCACGCAGCGCATCCTTGCGAAACAGGGGCTGACCTTCGTGCTGGGCGCCGCGGTGCAGGGCGCCAGCGTCAAGGACGGCCGCGCCACCGTGACCTGGGCCGCGAAGAAGGACGGCAAGGAAACCAGCCTGACCGCCGATGCGGTTCTGGTCGCCACCGGGCGCAAACCCTATACTGCGGGCCTGGGTCTTGAGGCGCTCGGGGTCGAGTTGTTGCCGCGCGGCATGGTAAAGATCGACGATCACTTCCGCACCAGCGTGCCGGGGATCTATGCCATCGGCGATGCCGTGCCGGGCATGATGCTGGCCCACAAGGCCGAGGACGAAGGCATGGCCGTGGCCGAGGTTCTGGCCGGCAAGCATGGCCATGTGAACTACGATGTGATCCCCGGCGTGATCTACACCACACCGGAAGTGGCCAGCGTCGGCCGCACCGAAGAGTCGCTGAAAAAGGAAGGTCGCCCCTACAAGGTCGGCAAGTTCCCTTTCATGGGCAATGCGCGGGCGAAAGCCGTGTTCCAGGCCGAGGGCTTCGTCAAGCTTCTGGCTGACAAGGAAACCGACCGCATTCTTGGCTGCCACATCATCGGTCCGGCGGCGGGCGACCTGATCCACGAGGTCTGCGTCGCGATGGAGTTCGGCGCCTCGGCGCAGGATCTGGCGCTGACCTGCCACGCCCACCCGACATGGTCGGAAGCGGTGCGCGAAGCGGCGCTGGCCTGCGGCGACGGGGCGATCCACGCCTGAGACGACACTGGCGGGGCCTGCCCGCTGCGCCCGATCCACCAAGGCCGGCCCCCGCGGGCCGGCCTTGTCCATTCCGACGCCATCCGATCTGCCAGACCTGTCCGGCCAGCCAAACAGAGACGCCCGGCCCCGGGGGGCCGGGCGTCACGCCCATTGCCTCGCCTTTCGCCCATGGGCGAAAGGCTCAGGTGGTCCCGACCACATCGGCCAAGAGAGCCGGGACACGAGGGATGCTATTGGGCGGCAAGGGCGCTGCGGTCCACCAGCCCCACGATATCCATCATGATCCGGTTCAGTTCGAAATCCTTGGGCGTATAGACGGCGGCCACGCCCATGGCGCGAAGCTGATCGGCGTCCTCGTCGGGGATGATCCCGCCGACGACCAGCGGCACGTCGACGCCGGCCTTGCGCATATGCTCCATCACCTCGGCGATCAGCGGCATGTGCGAGCCCGACAGGATCGACAGGCCGATGACATGGGCGCGGTCCTCGACCGCCTTGGCGACGATCTCGGAGGGTGTCAGGCGGATGCCGTCGTAGGTGATGTCCATGCCGCAATCGCGGGCGCGGGCGGCGATCTGTTCGGCGCCGTTGGAATGACCGTCAAGGCCCGGCTTGCCGACAAGGAACTTCAGCGGCCGGCCAAGGCGGGCCGAGACCGCCTGCACCGCCTCGCGGATCGGCTCCAGCCCTTCGGTGCGGTTCGACGGTGCCCGCGAGACGCCGGTGGGGCCGCGGAATTCGCCAAAGGCGCGGCGCAGTTCGGCGGCCCATTCGCCGGTGGTGGCGCCAGCCTTCGCCGCGGCGATCGAGGCCGGCATGACGTTTTCGCCCGAGGTTGCGGCGCGGCGCAGTTCGGCCAGTGCGGCGCTGACGGCGGCCGCGTCACGGGTGGCACGCCAGGCGTTCAGCCGTTCGATCTGGTCACGCTCAGCTTCGGGGTCGGCCACCATGATCGCGCCGTCGCCCGTGGTCAGCGGCGAGGGCGCGCCCGTGGTCCAGCGGTTCACGCCCACCACCACCGTCTCGCCCGACTCGACGCGGGCGATCCGCTCGGCATTGGCTTCGACCAGTCGGGCTTTCATGTAGTCGATGGCGTCGATCGCGCCGCCCATCGCATCGATATGGGTCAGTTCCTCGCGGGCGCCGGCTTTCAGCGCCTCGACCTTGCGATCGATGGCGGGGTTGCCGTCGAACAGGTCGTCATATTCCAGCAGGTCCGATTCATAGGCCAGGATCTGCTGCATCCGAAGCGACCATTGCTGATCCCACGGCCGCGGCAGGCCAAGCGCCTCGTTCCAGGCGGGCAGCTGGACCGCCCGGGCGCGGGCCTTTTTCGACAGCGTCACGGCCAGCATTTCGATCAGGATGCGGTAGACGTTGTTTTCCGGTTGCTGTTCGGTCAGCCCCAGCGAGTTCACCTGCACACCATAGCGGAAGCGGCGGTATTTTTCCTCGGTGATGCCATAGCGGTCACGGCAGATCTCGTCCCACAGATCGACGAAGGCGCGCATCTTGCACAGTTCGGTGACGAAACGGATGCCGGCGTTCACAAAGAACGAGATGCGGCCCACCATCGCGGGGAAATCCGCGGCGGGCACCTTGGCGCGCAGGTCGTCCAGCACCGCGATGCCGGTTGCCAGCGCGAAGGCCAGTTCCTGTTCCGGCGTCGCCCCCGCCTCTTGCAGGTGGTACGAACACACGTTCATCGGGTTCCACTTTGGCAAGTGGGTCTGCGTATAGGCCGCAACGTCGGTGATCATCCGCAGGGACGGCCGCGGCGGGCAGATATAGGTGCCGCGGCTGAGGTATTCCTTCATCAGGTCGTTCTGCACCGTGCCTTGCAACTTCGAGACATCCGCGCCCTGTTCCTCTGCCACCGCGATATACAGCGCCAGCAGCCACGGCGCCGTTGCGTTGATCGTCATCGAGGTGTTCATCTGTTCCAGCGGGATCTGGTCGAACAGCGCCCGCATGTCGCCCAGATGGCAGACCGGCACGCCGACCTTGCCCACCTCGCCGCGCGCCAGTTCGTGGTCGCTGTCATAGCCGGTCTGGGTCGGCAGGTCGAAGGCCACCGACAGGCCGGTCTGACCCTTGGCCAGGTTGGTGCGATAGAGCGCGTTTGATGCCCTGGCCGTCGAATGGCCGGCATAGGTCCGGAACAGCCAGGGGCTATCCTTCTGGGTCATGGCGAGGCTCCTTCGTTGGGTCGGGCAATTAAGTTGCGGTTGGGTGTGGATACGCGAAATATAATGTCACTGTCAATTCGCTGCGGTGCGGAATTCCGCCGACGGAATGGCGATGCTTGATCGGGGTGATGGCTTCCCCTAGCGTGACCAGCGACGCCTGTGGCCGCCAGCCATTTATTGATATCTTTGAGGCTTGAACCTTGGTTTTCGGTTTGTGACCTTTGTTTCGATCCTGATGCGTGGTCGTCTTCTGCAACGGGATCTTCCGGTTGAGACGGCGCGACTGCTCGCGACGGTTCTGCTTGTTGCGTACCATGTCATCGGCTCGACGCCCGAGGCGGGATTGCAGATCGATTACCCGCATCCTGCGCGGCTGTTCGCGGACTTTTTCCGCGATCTGCGGATGCCGCTTTTTGCCTTCATCGCCGGGCTGGTGTTCGCGCTGAAGCCGCTTGGGGCCGGCGATCTTCCGCGCTTCGCGTTGGGCAAGATCCGCCGGCTTGTGGTGCCGGGGGCGGTCGCCATCGCGTTAAGCGTTGTCGCCGCAAAGATCGTGCCGGCTGGTGTGCCTGACCTGCGGTGGTGGGAATATGCCGTGTTCCCGATCCTGCACTATTGGTTCCTTATGTCGATTCTGGTGATCTTCCTTGTCTATGCGCCTCTGGATGCGCTGTCGCGAGGGGGGGCTGCGCTGCCGGCATTCATCCTGGCCACCGCCTTTGGCCTGTGGGGGCCGAAACCATCGACTGATGTTTTCTCGGTGATCGGCGCGATCTATCTGGCACCCTATTTCCTGTTTGGGGTGGTGTTTTGCCGATACGCCCCTGCGCTGGCGCGGGTTGCCTTGCCTGCGGTGTTGCTTGCGGCGCTGGCGGTTGTCGTGGGGTCTGCGCTGTCGATCGGCCGGTATATGGATCTGGGGGCCTTTTCCGACGACCGGCAGGATCTGCAAAGCCTTGCGCTCGGGCTGGGGGGCTGTGTCGTGGCGATGCTTGCGCTGCCGCGACTGACGCTGATCGACCGTTTCGGCGCCTATTCCTTCACGATCTATCTTTACCACGTCTTCGCGACCTCGTTGACGCGCCGGGTTCTGACCCAGGTCGGCGTGGACGATCCCGCGATTCAGATCCCGCTGGGGCTGATGGCCGGTCTTGCGCTGCCGGTGCTGCTGCATGTCTTGGCCGCGCGAAGCCCGGTCAGCGCGGCGCTGGTTCTGGGGGTGCGGCGCGGGGCGGCGTCTCGCGGGCGCGCGCGAGAGTTCCGGCGCCGGGATGCCTGACGCTGCGGCGCGGCGGACATAAAATTACAAAACAGGCGTCAAACGTATTGCAATCTTGCGAATACGAACGTATCTCAACGCATCGAACCGTCGCGATTCTGCACTGCGGCACCCTGCGGACCCCAAGGAGGCGAACATGGCCCTCGACGTTCAAAGCGACATCGTCGCCTACGATGCTCCCCAGAAGGATCTTTACGAGATCGGCGAAATGCCTCCGATGGGTTATGTGCCGAAACAGATGTATGCGTGGGCGATTCGTCGCGAACGCCATGGCGAGCCTGACAAGGCGATGCAGGTCGAAGTGGTCGAAACCCCGACCATCGACAGCCACGAGGTTCTGGTGCTCGTGATGGCGGCCGGCGTGAACTACAACGGCATCTGGGCCGGGCTTGGCGTTCCGGTCTCGCCCTTCGACGGGCACAAGCAGCCCTATCACATCGCAGGGTCGGACGCGGCGGGCATCGTCTGGGCCGTCGGTGACAAGGTGAAACGCTGGAAGGTCGGCGACGAGGTGGTGATCCACTGCAATCAGGACGACGGCGACGACGAGGAATGCAACGGCGGCGACCCGATGTATTCGCCCAGCCAGCGGATCTGGGGCTATGAGACGCCCGACGGCAGCTTTGCCCAGTTCACCCGCGTGCAGGCCCAGCAGCTGATGAAGCGGCCGAAGCATCTGACCTGGGAGGAAAGCGCCTGCTACACGCTGACGCTGGCCACCGCCTATCGGATGCTGTTCGGCCACAAGCCGCATGACCTGAAGCCGGGGCAGAACGTGCTGGTCTGGGGCGCCTCGGGTGGCCTCGGTTCCTATGCGATCCAGCTGATCAACACCGCGGGCGCGAATGCGATCGGCGTGATCTCGGAAGAGGACAAGCGCGATTTCGTCATGGGCCTTGGCGCCAAGGGCGTCATCAACCGCAAGGACTTCAAGTGCTGGGGGCAGTTGCCCAAGGTCAACTCGCCGGAATACAACGAGTGGCTGAAGGAAGCGCGCAAGTTCGGCAAGGCGATCTGGGACATCACCGGCAAGGGCGTGAACGTCGACATGGTGTTCGAACATCCGGGCGAGGCGACCTTCCCGGTTTCCTCGCTGGTGGTGAAAAAGGGCGGGATGGTGGTGATCTGCGCCGGCACCACAGGCTTCAACTGCACCTTCGACGTGCGCTACATGTGGATGCACCAGAAGCGCCTGCAAGGCAGCCACTTTGCCAACCTGAAGCAGGCGTCGGGCGCCAACCAGCTGATGATCGAGCGGCGGATCGACCCCTGCATGTCCGAGGTCTTCCCTTGGGCCGACATCCCGGCCGCGCATATGAAGATGTACAGGAACCAGCACAAGCCGGGCAACATGGCCGTGCTGGTGCAGGCGCCGCGCACCGGCCTGCGCACCTTCGCCGATGTGCTTGACGCCCGCCCGAAGGGCTAAGCCCTGACATCCGAATGTGGCTCCGCACCCCGCGCGGGTGCGGAGCTTTTTTGCCCGCCCTGTGCGGAAAGCATGGTTGACACGACCGCGCCTGCCGAGTTCGCCTTACGGTAGAAAGACCTTGGTCTGAAAGGCGATTCCGGCGCCATGCCGCCATGACACATGACTGGATTCTTGACGTTCTCAGCGATCTGCGCAGCTATGCCGCGCGGAATGCCCTGTCCACGCTTGCCGCCGGGCTGGACGAGACGATCCGGCTGGCGCGGGCTGAACTGGGCGCCTGCCCGGACCATCCGCCCGAGCCCGAGGACGCCCCGCCCGCCCGCCGCAACTGATCGCCGGCGCTGGCCTTGGCCCGCCGCTGCCGCTATGGTCGCGCGATGCAAGTTCTTGCCTTCTCCGACGATCAGGCCGAGGCCTATGACCGCGTGGCCGATCAGCTGCGCGGCATGGGTGTGGATCTGGCCAGCAACACGCTGGGCACCGCGGTCGAGGGCAAGTCGTCGGTGCTGGCTGTGGTCGGCAAGGCCGGGTCGGGCAAGACGATGCTGCTGGCCTCGCTGACCAAGGCGCTGGTTGACGCGGGCGTCGAGGTCGTCTCGGGCGACTGGGAGGGCCGCAAGCGCAAGGAGCGGCGGACGCTGGCCGTTCTGGCGCCGACCAACAAGGCGGCCAGCGTGCTGCGGATGAGGGGCGTTCCGGCCACCACCATCCACCGCATCCTGTATTCCCCGGTCTATGATCCACAATATGAACGCATCGCTGAATGGCTGGCCGGCAATGGCAAGCGCCCCGAGGTCGAGGGCCTGACCGAACTGGCGCTGGACCGGGCCAAGGCGTTCTACGATCAGGTTGCCTCGATCCCCGGTGCGCTGGCGGCGGCGGGGCTGCGTGGGTCCGATTTCATCAAGGGCTGGAAGCGGCGGGACGAGCCGCTGGATGTGGGATTTGTCGATGAGGCGTCGATGCTGGACGAACGCCAGTTCGACGACCTGCGCGAGATCTTTCCGACGCTGGTGCTGTTTGGCGACCCGGCGCAGCTTGCCCCGGTGGGCCAGTCCGGCAAGATGGTGTTCGAGACGCTGGGCGAGGCGCGGACCCTGACGCTGTCCCGCATCCACCGGCAGGCCGAAGACAACCCGATCCTTGATCTGGCCCATGCGCTGGCCGATCCCGACCTTGGCTTCGAGGCGTTCGAGGCGATGGTGGAACGCGCCGCGCGCCATGATGACCGGGTGCAGGTGGCGCAACGGGTGGATGCCGATCTGATGGCGCGCTCGCCCGCGCTGGTCTGGCGCAACCAGACCCGCATCCGACTGATCACCGCCTTTCGCGCCGCTCAGGGCGCCCCCGAGACCGAGCTTTTGCCCGGCGAGCCGCTGATCTGCGACGGGATCGAACTGCCGCTGAAGCATCGCAAGAAGCGGATCGATCTTGAGGCGCGCGGTCTGATCAAGGGCGCGCAGGTGATCTATCTTGGCCCCGGCAGCCGCGACGGCTTTGCCAGGCTGCATGTGGTGGGGGCGGAAGATCCGCAGGTCTCGGCGGCCTCGATCATCAAGATCGAGAAACCGGGCGAAGAGGAACCCTTCATTCCCGCGGCGGCGCGGATGGGGGCGGCCTTTCTGCATGGCGCGGCGGTGACGATCCACAAGGCGCAAGGTTCGCAGTGGGAGGTGGTTCAGGTCTTTGCCCCCGACCTTTGGGCCGCAGCACAGGCCGGCCGGACCGAGGCCGGCGTGCCGCTGTGGAAGCGGCTGGCCTATGTTGCGATCACCCGCGCCGAAAAGCGGCTGATCTGGGTGGTGCGCAACCGTCTGGCGCTGCCGCAAAAGCCGCTGTCGGTCGAGGATCTGCCCCGCGTGGCGCCGCGGCTGAACCTTCAGCCCGACGGGTAGCGGCCCGCCGGCGAGGGCGTGACTTCGTCGGGGCAGGGGGCTAAAGTCTGGGAAAGTTTCAAGGGAGCAAGCACATGCGCTGCGTTTTCGTCCAGTTCCGCTGCGTGCCCGGCAAGACCTACGAGGTTGCCGATGCGATCTATGATCGCGAGGTGGTGTCGGAATTGTATTCCACCTCGGGCGATTTCGACCTGATGGCCAAGATTTATGTGCCGGCGGATCAGGATGTCGGCCGGTTCCTGTCGGACAAGCTGTTCGATATCCCGGGCATTCAGCGGACGCTGACAACCATGACCTTCAAGGCGTTCTGACGACGGCGCTAGGCCTCCGCGGGCCGGCGGATCTCGGCCGCGGCCTGCAACACCAGCGGGCGAAAGCCGGGTGTTCCGGCATCGATCAGCGCGAACAGTTGCCGGCGCATCCGCGGTTCCCAGAAGTCGTTGATATGGGCGGCGGTTCCGGCTGCACCTTCGGTGACGGGCTTTGATTCGAAGAAGATGGCGATCTGGTTCGCCATGTAGATCAGCTTCTCAGGCGACATCGGTGGCCTCGTCCGGCAGGATGCGGTGGGGATGGGTAAAGACCTCGCAGCGGTCGCCGCGGGCAAGAGCAATCAGGGTGATGCCGGCGGCATCCGCCATGTGAACCGCATGGGCGGTGGGCGCCGACACCGCGATCAGCACCGGCGCGCCCATCCGCGCGCATTTCTGCACCATGTCGATCGACACCCGCGATGTCAGCACAACCGCCCCTGCCGTCGCCGGCCGGCTGGCCCGAACCAGCGCCCCGGCCAGCTTGTCCAGCGCATTGTGCCGGCCCACATCTTCGCGCGCCATGACGATTCCGGCCCTTGTCCAGAAACCCGCGGCATGAACCGCCCGCGTCGCATCGTGCAGCGGCTGATGTGCCATCAGCGCCCGCACCGCGCCCGCCGCCTGCGCGACTGACAGGCGCAGTGCGCTGTGGGGCACCCGCGGCGGATCGCGCAGCGCCTCGTCCAGACTGTCAAGCCCGCACAATCCGCAACCGACCGGCCCGGCCATCCGGCGCCTGCGCGCGGCCAGACGGTCGCCGGCGGGGCGGGTCAGCCAGATCTGAAGATCGATCCCTCGCGGCGTCTCGACCGCGGTCACGCTTTCGATTTCATCCGGCCGGGCAAAGCCTTCGGTCAGGGCAAAGCCGGTGGCAAAATCCTCAAGATCCGAGGGGCTTGCCATCATCACCGCCTGCGTCGTGCCGTTGAAGGTCAGCGCGATGGCGGTTTCTTCGGGCAAGCATCGGGTGCCGGCTTCCGCCAGGCCGGGCGACAGCGCAAGACTGGGAAGCAGGCGCCGCGTCTCCATCATTCGGCCGCGGGCAGGATGCGGCGGGCAAGCGTGGCTTGCGCCGCGTAATCTTCCTGCCAATCCGAAGGACCGTTCGACAATGCGACCTGCACCGCCGTCACCTTGTATTCCGGGCAGTTGGTGGCCCAGTCCGAGAAGTCGGTGGTGATGACATTGGCCTGCGTCTGCGGATGGTGGAAGGTGGTATAGACCACCCCCGGCGAGACCCTTTCGGTCAGTGTCGCCCGAAGCGTCGTTTCCCCCGCGCGCGAGGCAAGGCGCACCCAGTCGCCCTGTTTCACGCCGCGCAGCTCGGCGTCGTGGGGGTGGATCTCCAGCACATCCTCGGGGTGCCAGACCACGTTGGCGGTGCGGCGGGTCTGCGCGCCGACGTTGTATTGGCTCAGGATGCGCCCTGTGGTCAGCAGCAGCGGAAAGCGTGGCCCGGTCTTTTCATCGGTCGCCACATATTCGGTGCGGATGAATTTTCCACGCCCGCGCATGAAGCCATCGGTGTGCATCAGCGGAGTGCCCAACGGATGCGCGTCGTTGCAGGGCCACTGGACCGAGCCTTCGCGGTCAAGCAGGTCATAGCTGACGCCGGCGAAGGATGGTGTGGTGGCGGCGATCTCGGCCATGATCTGCGATGGATGATCATAGGACCAGCCGGCGCCCATCGCATTGGCCAGCATCTGGGTGATCTGCCAGTCCGCGAAACCGTTTTTCGGCGCCATCACGCGACGGACGCGGTTGATCCGCCGCTCGGCATTGGTGAAGGTGCCGTCCTTTTCCAGAAACGACGAGCCCGGCAGGAAGACATGGGCGTAATTCGCGGTCTCGTTCAGGAACAGATCGTGGACAATGACGCAGTCCATCGCCGCAAGGCCCGCCGCCACATGTTTCGTGTCGGGGTCGGATTGCAGGATGTCCTCGCCCTGACAGTAAAGGCCCTTGAAGCTGCCTTCGACTGCGGCATCCAGCATGTTGGGGATGCGCAGGCCGGGTTCGGGGTCGATCTTCACGCCCCAGAGCGATTCGAACATCTCTCGGGCGGAGTCGTTTTTCACATGGCGATAGCCGGGCAGTTCGTGCGGGAACGATCCCATGTCGCAAGAACCCTGCACGTTGTTCTGCCCCCGCAGCGGGTTGACCCCCACGCCGGGCCGGCCGATGTTTCCCGTCAGCATCGCAAGATTGGCGATGCCGATCACCGTGGTCGAACCCTGACTGTGTTCGGTCACGCCAAGACCGTAATAGATCGCGCCATTCCCGCCCCCGGCATAAAGCCGGGCGGCGGCGCGGATCTCGGCAGCCGGCACGCCGGTCAGTGCCTCAACCGCTTCGGGGGCGTGGCGCGGGTCTGACACGAACTCGGCATAGTCCTGGAACTCGTCCCAGTCGCAGCGTTCGCGGATGAATTTTTCATTCATCAGCCCTTCGGTCACGATCACATGCGCCAGCGCAGTCACCACGGCCACATTGGTGCCCGGCCGCAGCGCAAGGTGATGCGCGGCCCGGACATGCGGGCTTTGCACCAGATCGATCCGGCGCGGGTCGATCACGATCAGCTTTGCGCCCTTGCGCAGCCGTTTCTTCAGCCGGCTGGCAAAGACGGGGTGGCCGTCGGTCGGGTTCGCGCCGATCACCACCACCACGTCCGCCTGTTCGACCGAATCGAAATCCTGCGTCCCGGCCGAGGTGCCGAAGGTCTGCCCCAGCCCATAGCCGGTGGGCGAGTGGCAGACCCGCGCGCAGGTGTCGGTGTTGTTGTTGCCAAACACCGCGCGGGTCAGTTTCTGGACCAGATAGGTTTCCTCATTCGTGCAGCGCGACGAGGTGATGACGCCGATCGACTGCCGGCCGTGCTTGTCCTGAATCGCGCGCAGACGGCGGGCGGCAAAGTCAAGTGCCTGTTCCCAAGTGGTTTCCTGCCATGGATCATGGATCGTTTCGCGCACCATCGGCTTCAGGATGCGGTCCTTGTGCGCGGCATAGCCATAGGCGAAGCGCCCCTTGACGCAGGAATGGCCGCGGTTGGCCTTGCCGCTTTTCCACGGCACCATGCGAACCACCTCATCCCCGCGCATCTCGGCCTTGAACGAGCAGCCGACGCCGCAATAGGCGCAGGTGGTGATGATCGACCGATCAGGGGTGCCGATCTCGATCACCGACTTTTCCTGAAGCGTGCCGGTGGGGCAGGCCTGCACGCAGGCGCCACAGCTGACGCAGTCCGAACTCAGGAAGGTATCGCTGGCCATGCCGGCCGATACGCGGCTGTCAAAGCCGCGGCCCTCGATGGTCAGGGCGAAGGTGCCTTGCACCTCCTCGCAGGCGCGGACGCAGCGCGAACAGACGATGCATTTCGCGGGATCATAGGTGAAATAGGGGTTCGTCTCGTCCTTCGGCATCCATTGCGGATTCAGGTCTCCGCCGGTGCGGCGAGGTTCGAAATGATTTTCCACCGAATGATAGCGCACATCGCGCAGCCCCACGGCGCCGGCCATGTCCTGCAATTCGCAATCGCCATTGGCGGCGCAGGTCAGGCAGTCCAGCGGATGGTCCGAGATGTAAAGCTCCATCACGCCGCGGCGCAGTTGTTTGAGCTTTGCGGTCTGGGTCCGGACCTTCATCCCCGGCGCCACCGGCGTGGTGCAGGAGGCCGGAGTGCCGGCGCGCCCCTCGATCTCTACCAGACACAGCCGGCACGACCCGAAGGCGTCCAGCATGTCGGTCGCGCAGAGTTTCGGAACCGAGATCCCCGCCTCGGCGGCGGCGCGCATCACAGAGGTGCCGGTCGGAACCGTGACTTCGAACCCGTCCACCTCCAGCGTGACCATGGCCGCAGCCTTGACGGCAGGGGTGCCGAAGTCGCGGTCGTCGGGAATGATAAAGTCTTTCATTCGGCGGCCTCGTGCAGGGGGACGAAATCTTCGGGGAAGTGGGTCAGCGCACTCATCACCGGGTAGGGGGTGAAACCGCCAAGCGCGCAAAGCGATCCCGATTTCATCGTGGCGCAGAGATCCCTGAGAAGCGGAATGGCAGCCGCATCGCCGCGGGCGATGCGGTCCACCGTTTCCATCCCCCGCACCGCGCCAATACGGCAGGGTGTGCATTTCCCGCAGCTTTCGATGGCGCAGAATTCCATCGCAAAGCGGGCCTGTTTCAGCATGTCCGCGCTGTCGTCGAACACCACGATGCCGGCGTGACCCACCAGCCCCTCGGCGCCGGCGAATTCCTCGTAGCAGAACGGGGTGTCGAACAGCGCACGGGGAAAATAGGCGCCCAGCGGCCCGCCGACCTGCACCGCCTTGACCGGGCGGCCGGTTGCGGTGCCGCCGGCGATGTCATCGACGATCTGGCCCAGGCTCATGCCGAAGGCGATCTCGAACAGGCCGCCGCGGCGCACGTTTCCGGCGATCTGAAGCGGGATCGTCCCGCGCGAGCGGCCCAGCCCGAAGTCGCGATAATAGGCGGCGCCCTTGTCAAAAATCACCGGGATCGACGCCAGCGAGATCACGTTGTTCACCACCGTGGGCTTTCCGAAAAACCCTTCCAGTGCCGGCAGCGGCGGCTTGGCGCGCACCACGCCACGCTTGCCTTCCAGCGAATTCAGCAGCGAGGTTTCTTCGCCGCAGACATAGGCGCCGGCGCCCACGCGGATGTCCATGTCGAAGGCGCGGCCCGACCCCATCACCGATGGCCCCAGCAACCCGGCGTCACGGGCGATCCGCACCGCCTCGGCCATCACCTGCACGGCATCGGGATATTCCGACCGCATATAGACATAGCCGCGCGTCGCCCCCGTCGCGAGACCGGCGATGGTCATGCCTTCGATCAGGGTGAAGGGGTCGCCCTCCATGATCATCCGGTCGGCAAAGGTGCCGCTGTCGCCTTCATCGGCGTTGCAGATGATGTATTTCTGGTCGGCCGGGGCATCTGAAACGGTTTTCCACTTGATCCCGGTGGGAAAGCCCGCCCCGCCCCGCCCCCGCAGGCCGGAATCGATCACCTCTTGCAGCATCGCGTCGCGGGTCATGGTCAGCGCGCGATGAAGGCCCTTCAGGCCATGATGCGCCCGGTAATCCTCAAGGCAGAGCGGATCGGTGATGCCGCAGCGCGCGAAGGTCAGCCGGGTCTGCATCATCATCCACGGCAGTTCCTCCGTCGGGCCAAGGGCCAGCGGATGCCCCTGCCAGCCGGCGTCAAACAGCCCCGCCACATCCGACGCCGCGACCGGGCCAAAGGCCATCCGGCCTTCGGGTGTTGTCACCTCGACCAGCGGTTCCAGCCACACCATCCCACGGGAACCGTTCCGGATCAGCGTCACCGCAATCCCGCGCCGGTCGGCTTCGGCAAGAATGGCGGCGGCGACCTGATCAGCGCCCACGGCCCGGGCGGCGGCATCGCGGGGGACATGGATCTTCATGCCCGCACCTCGTCCAGCAGGCTGTCCAGCCGGGCCTGATCTACCCGCCCCACCACGCGGCCATCGACCAGCGCGGCCGGCGCGCAGGCGCACAGGCCAAGGCAGAACACCGGCTCCAGCGTCACGGCGCCATCGGGGGTGGTCTGGTGCCAGTCGATCCCCAGCAGCGCCCTTGCCCGGTCGGCCACCTGATCGCCGCCCATCGACTGACAGGCCTCGGCCCGGCACAGCTTCAGCACATGGCGGCCGTGCGGCTGGCTGCGGAAATCGTGATAGAAGCTGACGACGCCATGAACCTCGGCGCGTGACAGGTTCAGCCGGTCCGCGATCACGGGCAGCGCCGCCATCGGCACATGGCCAAAGGCATCCTGCACCGCATGAAGGATCGGCAGCAGCGGCCCCTCCATGCCGCCATGCGCGTCGAGAATGTCCCCCACGCGTGCGCATACATCGGCCTCGTCAACCTGCATCCGCGTCTCCTCCCGTGGATCAGCGACATGAATACGCAGGTCGATAGATGCATCAATAGCGATGTCTCGTCGTGCGATAGGGATTCTCTATCGCGGCGGCGCCTCGGACAGGCGCCGCGCGGCGTCCAGAAGGGCCGACAGGATCGGGGTATGCGGCTCTCGGTGCGGGGCGATCAGGCCGACCAGATGTTCCACCTCGGGGGCGGTGATCGGGATGGCCGAGATCCGCCCCGTCACCGCGAACAGATCGGCCAGTTTCTTCGGCAGTACGCTGGCCCACCGCCCGGTCAGCACATGCGAAATCAACGTCAGCGGAGAGTTCGATTCGACCGACGGGCTGACCGGCCCCTCGGCGCGGTCGAGATGCTGGTTCACGATCCGCCGGTTCTGCATGTCGGCGCTGAGCAGGCACAAAGGCAGCGCCGCCACCTCGGCCCATGTCACCGCGCTGCGGCCGGCCAGTGGAAAGCCCGCGCCGCAGACCAGCCGATAGCTTTCGGCATAAAGCGGAACCTGCGAAACGCGGCCCAGCGGCTCGTTGTCGAGATAGGTGATGCCGGCGTCGAATTCGAGGCTTTCGATCCCGGCAAGGATCTCGGCCGAGGTGCGCGAGACCACCCGGACATGCACCCCGGGATGGCGTTCCAGAAACGGCGCGGTCAGGTCTGCGACCATCGGCACGGCGGTCGGGATCACCCCGATCCGCAGGTTCCCCGACAGGCCCGACCGGGCCGAGCGCATCTCGTCGCGCAGGGCGCGCATGTCGCCCACGATGCGCCGCGCCCAGTCCAGCACGCGGTCGCCTTCCGGCGTCAGCCCCTGAAACCGCGAGCCGCGGAAGACCAGTTGCACGCCCAGCTGATCCTCAAGCTGGCGGATGGCCGAGGACAGCGTGGGCTGCGTCACGCCGCAGGCTTCGGCGGCGCGGCCGAAATGGCGTTCGCGCGCAAGGGCGATGAACATTTCCAGCTTGTCGATCATCCAGCGCCCCCGGTCTGCGGCCAAGTTTTACCGCAAGCGCCGGGGTCTGTTCTTGTTCCCCGGCAAGCTCCGGCCTACATCGGGTGAATGAAACAGTATATCCCGTTCATCAGGAAAGACCCGGTGGTGCCGGTGATCCGGCTTCAGGGCGTGATCGCGACCGGGCCGCGCGGCGGCCTGTCGGACATGGCGCTGGCAGGCGTCATCGAAAAGGCGTTCGGGCGTGGCAAGCCCGCGGCGGTGGCGCTGATCATCAACTCGCCCGGCGGATCGCCGGTGCAGTCCAGCCTGATTGCCGCCCGCATCCGCCGCCTTGCCGATGAAAACGAGATCCCGGTTCATGCCTTCGTCGAGGATGTGGCGGCCTCGGGCGGCTACTGGCTGGCCTGCGCGGCCGATGACATCTGGGTGGACGACAGCTCCATCGTCGGCTCGATCGGGGTGATTTTCGCCAGCTTCGGCTTTCACGAGTTGATGGCGCGCAGCGGGATCGAACGGCGGGTGCATACCGCGGGGCGGTCGAAATCGCTGGCCGATCCGTTCCTGCCGGAAAAACCCGAGGACGTGGCCCGGCTGAAGGCGTTGCAGGAACCGATCCACCAATCCTTCATCGATCATGTGAAGCGTCGCCGCGGTGCGCGGCTGGATCAGGCGGCCGATCTGTTCAATGCCGACGTCTGGGTGGGCGGGCAGGCGGTCAAGCTGGGGCTGGCCGATGGCGTGGGCCATCTGGTGCCCAAGTTGCAGGAGCTTTACGGCGAAGACGTGCGCCTTGTGCCCTACGGACAGCGGCGGCCGCTGATCCAGCGCCTTGGCATGGGCCTTGTGCAGCAGGCGCTGTCCGAGGTCGAGGACCGCGCGCTTTGGGCGCGCTACGGGCTGTAGGATGCTGGTCAAGATCGTCACGCTGTTTCTGGTCGGCATGGCGGCGGTGGCGCTGATCGGCCGGCTGCGCTGGCCGTTGGGCGGGCGCAAGTCGCAGACAAAGGTGCCGCCGCCGACGATCTGCGGCCATTGCGGACGGTTCGTTCTGGGCAAGGACGGCTGCGACTGTCGAAGGAAGGGCTGATGCGGGCTTTGGTGACGGGCGCTGCGCGCCGACTTGGGCGCGAGATGGCGCTGTATCTGGGCCGGCGCGGCTATGACGTGGCGGTGCATTACGCAGGCTCTGCCCCCGAGGCCGAGGCGGTGGCGGCAGAAATCCGCGCCATGGGGCGGCAGGCGCAGGCACTGCGCGCCGATCTGCTGATCGAATCCCAGACCGAGGCGCTGGTTTCCCGTGCGGCGCAGGCGCTGGGCGGCCCATTGACGCTGTTGGTCAACAACGCCTCGATCTTCGAGAGGGATACGATTGCCGACGCCAGCCGCGAAAGCTGGGATCGGCACTTCGAATCGAATCTGCGGGCGCCGTTCCTGCTGACCCAGCGATTCGCGGCGCAGGTGCCCCCGCCCGCGCGTGACGATGCCGACGAGCCGCTGGCGCAGGGGCTGATTGTCAACATGATAGATCAGCGCGTGCTGCACCCCACCCCGGACTTCGCAACTTACACGATAGCCAAAGTCGGGTTGTGGACGCTGACACGCCTTGCCGCGCAGGAACTTGCCCCCCGGGTCCGGGTGAATGGCATCGGTCCGGGCCCCACGCTTCAGGGGGCGCACCAGACCCCGGAAAGCTTCGCGGCCGAGCGGGCCTCGACCGTTCTGGGGCGCGGTGCGAACCCGTCCGACATCACCGCGGCACTGGGATTTCTGGTCGATTCCGCGGCTGTGACCGGCCAGATGATCTGTGTCGACGGTGGTCAGCATCTGGGCGCAGCCCCCGCTGGCAACCCTGCGGGCCATGCGCTCCCGTGAGAGTTGTCCACTTTCGGCCCTATCCGAAAGGTTACGGCCGAAAAGGCGATAGCTTTCATGCGTTTGCGATGCAGAGATAAAAATTCTCGCATCTTTACAGCATGTTGCGGAATTGCCTAAAAAACAGGCAAACCCGTGAACCCGTCATGTAACAAGGAAAAATCGGCACTGCCCTAAGTTTTTACCCATAGTTATCCACAGAAATGGTGGACAGGTTTCCTCTTGCTGCCGCCCGCCAGACGGTGCAGCGAGGGGCGGGAATCGAGCCTGTTGCAGGAAAGCGGAAAAAGCCTTGCAGGGTGACGCAGCGGAACAGAAGCCGGCCCCCAGCGGCCATGCGGTGATCCACGCCTATCTCAGGACGCTGGACAGCTCGCCCGGCGTCTATCGGATGCTGGATGCGCAAAGCCAGGTTCTCTATGTGGGCAAGGCCCGCAACCTTCGGGCGAGGGTGTCGAACTACGCCCGTCCTTCCGGCCATTCGGCGCGGATCGCACGGATGATTCGCGAAACTGCCTCGATGATGTTTCTGACCACGCGCACCGAGACCGAGGCGCTGCTGCTGGAACAGAACCTCATCAAGCAGTTGAAGCCGCGCTACAACGTGCTGCTGCGCGACGACAAAAGCTTTCCCAACATCCTGATCGCCAAGGATCACCCGTTTCCGATGCTGAAAAAGCACCGCGGGAAAAAGTCGGAAAAGGGCAGCTATTTCGGCCCCTTCGCCAGTGCCGGCGCGGTGAACCGCACGCTGAACCAGTTGCAGCGCGTGTTCCTGCTGCGCACCTGTTCGGATGCGATGTTCGAAAGCCGCACGCGGCCCTGCCTGCTTTACCAGATCAAGCGGTGCGCGGCGCCCTGCGTCGGCCGCATCGCGCCCGAGGATTACGCCGCGCTGATCGGGGATGCCGAACGCTTTCTTCAGGGCCGCACCACCAAGGTGCAGGCCAATCTGGCGCAGCAGATGCAGGCGGCATCCGACGCGATGGAATTCGAGCGCGCCGCCGCGCTGCGCGACCGGATCAAGGCGCTGACACAGGTGCAGTCGCAGCAGGGCATCAACCCCAAGGGCGTGGCCGAGGCCGATGTGATCGCGGTGCATCTGGAAGGCGGGCAGGCGTGCGTGCAGGTGTTCTTCATCCGCGCCAACCAGTCCTGGGGCAACCGCGATTTTTACCCCAGGACCGGGGCAGGCGCGGAAGAGCCGGAGATCCTCGAAGCCTTCCTGACCCAGTTCTATGACGACAAGGAGCCGCCTCGGCTGATCCTGCTGTCGCATCCGGTGGACAACCCCGATCTGGTGGGCGCGATCCTGTCCGACCGCGCCGGCCGCAAGGTCGCGCTGGGCGTGCCGCAGCGGGGCGAAAAGGCCGAACTGGTGGAAAACGCCGCCCGCAACGCCCGCGAAAGCCTGGCGCGGCGCATGGCCGAAAGCGCGACGCAGAACCGGCTGCTTGCCGGTCTGGCCGAAGCCTTCGATCTGGACGCCCCCCCGCGCCGGATCGAGGTCTATGACAACTCGCATATTCAGGGCACCAACGCGGTGGGCGGCATGATCGTCGCGGGCCCCGACGGCTTTCTGAAAAGCCAGTATCGCAAGTTCAACATCCGCGGCGCGGCCGGGGCGCAGGGCGACGACTTCGGCATGATGAAAGAGGTGCTGACCCGCCGGTTCGAACGCCTGCTGAAAGAAGACCCCGAGCGCAAGTCGGACGCCTGGCCGGATCTTCTGCTGATCGACGGCGGTGCGGGCCAGATCTCGGCCGTGCAAGAGATCCTGCAAGAGTTGGGGGTGGATGACATCCCCTTCGTAGGCGTCGCCAAGGGCATCGACCGCGACGCGGGCAAAGAGGAATTCCACCGCCCCGGCGAGCCGCCCTTTGCGCTGCGCATGAATGACCCGGTGCTGTATTTCGTCCAGCGCCTGCGCGACGAGGCACACCGCTGGGCTATCGGCGCCCATCGGGCGAAGCGCGCCAAGGCGGTCAGCGCCACGCCGCTGGATGAAATTCCCGGGGTGGGTGCGGCGCGCAAGCGGGCTCTGCTGGCGCATTTCGGCTCGGCCAAGGCGGTGTCGCGGGCGGGGGTGGCCGATCTTTGCGCGGTCGAGGGCATCTCGGAAACGCTGGCGCAGACCATTCACGACCATTTTCATGGCACCTGAGGCCGCGCGCCGCTGCGGCACCCCCTTCCCCCCGGCGCGTTGAATGGGCTAGACCATCGCCATGACCTGGTCGTTACCGAATATCCTTACCGTTCTGCGCCTGCTGGCTGCGCCCGGCGTGGCGGTGATGTTCCTGTATTTCCATCGGCCCTGGGCCGACTGGTTCGCACTGGCGCTGTTCATTATGGCGGCGGTGACGGATTACTTCGACGGCTATCTTGCGCGGCTGTGGAAGCAGGAATCGAAATTCGGCGCCATGCTGGACCCGATCGCCGACAAGGCGATGGTGGTGATCGCGCTGGTCATCATCACCGGCTATTCCGGCATGAACCCCTGGCTGATCCTGCCGGTGACGGTGATCCTGTTCCGCGAGGTCTTCGTGTCCGGCCTGCGCGAGTTCCTGGGCGCCAAGGCCGGGTTGCTGAAGGTGACCAAACTGGCCAAGTGGAAGACCACGGCGCAGATGGTCGCCATCGCCATCCTGTTCCTTGGCACCGGGCTGGAGCATCTGGAAGGCATCGCCCGCCAGGGCATGACATGGGAGCAGTATGCCCAGGCCGTCAGCGCCGGCGAGGCCGATCCGATCCGCAGTTGCGGCATGCGCGGATGTTCGTCCTATGCGACATGGGTCGGGCTTGCGATGATCTGGGTCGCCGCGGCCCTTACTTTCATCACCGGATGGGACTATTTCAGGAAGGCGATGCCTTTCCTGAAGGACGAGAAATGATCGATCTGCTCTATTTCGCCTGGGTCCGCGAACGGATCGGGCTGCCGCGCGAGGGGGTGGAGACCGATGCCGCGACCGTGGCCGATCTGGTGGCAGAGCTGCGGGCGCGCGAAGAACGTTACGCGCTGGCCTTTGCAGATCTCTCGGCGTTGCGCGTGGCGCTGGATCAGGAACTGTCCGAGTTCGATGCACCTCTGGCCGGTGTGCGCGAGGTGGCGTTCTTTCCGCCGATGACCGGGGGCTGACATGCGGATCGCGGTTCAGCCTGCCGCGTTCGATCCGTCCGCCGAGGCGGGCCTGTTCGCCGCCGGTGTGTCGGGCGCGGGCGCGCTGGTGACCTTCACCGGGCTTGTCCGCGACCTGTCGGGGCGGCTGTCCGCTATGGAGATCGAGCATTACCCCGGCATGACCGAGCGTGCGATCCGCGCCATTGCCGAAGAGGCCGCGGCGCGCTGGCAGTTGATCGACGTTCTGGTGATCCATCGCCACGGTCGGCTGGCCCCGGGCGAGCCGATCATGATGGTGGCCACCGCCGCCGCGCATCGCGCCGAGGCTTTTGCCGCCGCCGAGTTCCTGATGGATTATCTGAAGTCCCGTGCGCCGTTCTGGAAGAAGGAAGTCACGGCCGACGGTGCTGAATGGGTAGCGGCGAAGGACGAGGACGAAGCGGCGCTGTGGCGCTGGTAGCCTGCGTCGCACGGGGGGCTGTCTGCCCCCCGCACCCCCCGAGGATATTTGAGCCAGAATGAACCAGGTGGCGGGGGTCAGACCACCAGTTCGCGCGGCACGATGAAATCGGCGGGTTCGGCCATGCCATAGCCGACGTCGGCCCAGGCGATCTCGCCAAGATCGGCGACGAGGGTCGCGCCGGTCGGGTATTTCTGGAACTCGGCGCTGAGCGGGGGGTGTTTCACCAGCCGGTGGGCAAATTCGGCGATGCCGGGGTTGTGGCCGAGGATGCAGACCGTGTCGGCGGTGGCGTGGCGCAGCACCGCAAGCATCACATCTGCGCCGGCGTGGTAAAGGGCCGGTTTCAGCGTGGGTTCGGGTGCATCGGGCAGGAAAGGTGCGATGCCGTCCCATGTCGCCCGGGTGCGCAATGCGTTCGAGCAGAGGATTTCTTGCGGGACATAGCCGCGCGAGGCCAGCCATTGGCCGAGGTCGCGGGCGGCGCCCTCGCCGCGGGCATTCAGCGGGCGGTCGTGGTCTGGGGTCAGCGGGTCGTCCCAGGCCGACTTCGCATGGCGAATCAGGATCAGGCGCTTGGTCATCGGTGGAACTGCCTCATATGGTAGGCGGAATGGGTCTCTATCCTTGCATGGCCCTGCGAGCGGGGGCAAGCGCGTCGAACCGCGCAGCCCCGCGACAGGCAGTCGGTGCCTGCTGAGGTGTCCAGAAAAGCGTGGCAGGCGGGGACGTCATAGCCGTTTGCGGTCAGGGCACCTGCGGGGCAGGCGGTGCGGCAGGGCTGCGTGCCGCAGTTGGCGCAGGGTGAGGGGGTGGGCGGCGGCAGATCGATCACCATCGGCAGGGCAAGCGCGCCGCGGCACGAGAAGAACAGGCCCGACTCGTCATGGACAAGCAGTCGCACCGGCGAGGCAAAGGCGCGGCCCGTCCGTTCAGCCCAGCGATAGAACGGCCACCACGGCGGGCCGCCGAAGGGAAACAGCGCCTGCGTGCCGGTTTCGGCTGCAAGCGCCCCGATCACGCGTGCCGACCAGCGGTCCATTGGATCGGGGGCCCCGTCCTGCCATTCGGGTTGGGTGGTGAAATGGGCCCAGAAGCCCGGCTCTTTCGGGCCGAGGAGCAGTAGGGCCTGTGTCCCTTCGGGCAGACCGTCAGACGGTATGGCCTGGGTCCCGCCCATGATCGTCAGCGCGTGCCGGGCGGCCCGCGCCTCGATGTCGGCAAGCATCAGGGTCGTCCGCGCGGTTTCACCCGCGGTTCGGTCGAGCGGATCAGCGTGCCGGCGCCTTCGTCGGTGAACAGCTCGATCAGGCAGGCGTTCGGGATGCGGCCATCAAGGATCACCACTGCGCGCACCCCGGCCTCCAGTGCTGCCAGCGCGGTTTCGGTCTTGGGGATCATCCCGCCCGAGATCGTGCCAGACTCTGTCATTGCACGCACGTCGTCCGGGGTGATCTGGCTGAGCACCTGCCCCGATCCGTCCTTCACCCCCGAGACGTCCGTCAGCAAAAGTAGCCGGTCGGCCTGAAGGGCGCCGGCGATGGCGCCTGCGGCCGTGTCGCCATTGACGTTGAAGGTCTCGTTTTCGGCCATGCCGGTCGCCACGGGGGCCACCACCGGGATGATCCCGGCGCCGTAAAGGTCGCGCAGCACCTGCACGTTCATCTCGACCGGCTTGCCCACGAAACCGAGTTCCGGATCGTCAGCCACGCAGACCATCAGATCGTCGTCCTTGCCCGAGATCCCCACTGCCCGGCCGCCCTGATCGTTGATCGCCTGCACGATGCGCTTGTTCACGAGGCCCGACAGCACCATCTCGACCACTTCGACCGTGGCCTTGTCGGTCACGCGCTTGCCGCGCACGAATTCGGACTTGATGCCCAGCTTGCCCAGCAGATCGTTGATCATCGGCCCGCCGCCATGCACCACGACGGGGTTCACCCCCACCTGCCGCATCAGCACGATGTCGCGGGCGAACTCGGCCATCGCGGCCTCGTTGCCCATGGCGTTGCCGCCGAATTTCACCACCACGACCGCACCGGCGTAGCGCTGAAGATAGGGCAGGGCCTCGGACAGGGTCCGGGCGGTGGCGATCGGGTCTCGCGTCATGTGGATGCCTCATCGTCAGGCGGTTGGCGGGGATCGGTTCCTCTGGTAGCGCCTTTGCTGCGGGCTGCCAAGGCGCGGTGCCTTGCAAATCGGTGGCGGAGACATAGCTTCGCCGCAGGGACAAAAGGGGCGAATGATGCGCGAACAGAAGACGATGGTGCTGACCGGGGCCAGCCGGGGGATCGGGCACGCCACGGTCAAACGGTTCTCGCGCGAGGGGTGGCGGGTGCTGACCTGTTCGCGGCAGGCGTTCGATGCGCGCTGCCCCTGGCCGCGGGGCGAAGAGGACCATATCCAGCTGGATCTGGCTGACCCGGCCATGACCATCGCCGCCATCGAGACGATCAAGGAAAGGATCGACGGCAAGCTGCATGCGCTGGTGAACAATGCCGGCATCTCGCCCAAGGGGCCGAACGGTGAGCGGCTGAATACCATCGACACCGATCTGCGGACCTGGGGGCAGGTGTTCCATGTGAATTTCTTTGCCCCCGTGGTGTTGGCGCGCGGGCTTCAGGCGGAACTGCGGGCGGGCAAGGGATCGATCGTCAATGTCACCTCGATCGCGGGCAGCCGGGTGCATCCCTTTGCCGGCGCGGCCTACGCCACGTCCAAGGCGGCTCTTGCGGCGCTGACGCGAGAGATGGCGCATGATTTCGGCCCGCTTGGGGTGCGGGTGAACGCCATCGCGCCCGGCGAGGTCGAGACCTCGATCCTGTCGCCGGGCACGGACAAGATCGTCGAGCAGTTGCCGCTGCGCCGTCTGGGTCAGCCGAAAGAGGTGGCGGATGCGATCTGGTTCCTGTGTTCGGACCAGTCGAGCTATATTTCGGGCACCGAGATCGAGATCAACGGTGCCCAGCACGTCTGACGCGGCTCAGGTCAGCGTCGCCACGATGCTGCGCAGGGTTTCGATCCCGTCACCCTTTTCCGAGCTGGTCATCACCAGTTCGGGATAGGCGGCGGGGTGGCGGGCCAGCACGCCGCGGACCTGCGCCGCCGCGGCCTCGCGCTCGGCCAGGCTGACCTTGTCGGCCTTGGTCATCACCACCTGAAAGGTCACGGCGGAACGGTCGAGAAGGGTCATGATCTCTTCATCGACCGGCTTGGCGCCGTGGCGGGTATCGATCAGCACAAAGGCCCGGCGCAGGGTCTGGCGCCCGGCCAGATAGCTTTTCAACAGCCGCTGCCAGCGTTCGACCACCGGCTTTGGCGCCTCGGCAAAGCCATAGCCCGGCAGGTCGACCAGATAGCGGGTGTCGCCCAGGGCGAAATAGTTGATCTCTTGCGTCCGGCCGGGGGTGTTCGAGGCCCGCGCCAGCGCCTTTCGCCCGGTCAGCGCATTGATCAGGCTTGATTTTCCAACATTCGAGCGGCCGGCGAAACAGACCTCGACCCGGTCGGCAGGGGGCAGCGCCTGCATCGTGGTCACGCCCTTCACGAAGGTGACGGGGCCGCAGAACAGCAGCCGCCCCGCTTCGCGGGCGAGCGGTTCGGGTTCCGGCGCGAGGGGGAAGGGAAGCTGGCTCACAGATGCACCTCGTCTTGCAAAGAGACCGTGCCGCCATGGGTCACGGTGGCGTAAAGGCCGAAGTCACGGTGCCCGAAGGCGGTTTCCAACGCGCCCAGCGTGTCGGCGTCGATCACGCCGGTCGCCGGATCGGCCATGGTGGCGCAGCAGCGGGTGATCCGTTCCTCGATCCGCAGACGGGCGCGGCCGATGCTGATTTCGCGGCCGATCAGGTCGAATTCGGACCACGGCTGCCAGCCATCGATCCACAGATTGCCGCGCCAGCGATGGATGGACAGCGGGCGCCCCATCCGTTCCGACAGGTCGCGCAGGCTGGACAGCGACAGGATTGCGACCGAGGGAAAGGCGCTGTCGGTCATTCCACGCCCCGCGCTGACGATCCGCGCCGGCTGGGCACGCTCGGCCGGAACCAGCGGCCGCAGCCAATCAAGGAACGGTTGCAGGTCTTCCGGCGCATCCGGGCGAAAGGTAATCGGCTCACGGTCGGGGTGGTGCAGCGTCACCACGCCTGTGGCTTCATCCAGCCGGGCGGTGATCGCCATCAGCGCCGGCGCCTTCGCGCCGCGCACGAAATTGGGGCAGGGCGACCAGCCGTCGCCCAGCTTTGCCGCGTCATGCGCCACTGCCCAGTGTCGGTCCCACGGCAGACAGGCCCCCGCCGAAAGCAGAACGGACGCGAGTTCCTCGCGTCCGTGGGCCTTGATCGGGTGCCGGCAGATCTGGCCGAGCCATGCTGTCATGGTTTGCGCTTCTTCTCAGGCGGCCGGCTATCGTTCGCGGCCTTGGTCTTCGCATCGGCCGGCTTGCGCTTGAAGCTGGCGCGAATGTTCCCGAACAGGTCAGGATGGTGGCCGTGACTGCGCATGATCACATATTGCTGGCTGAAGGTGATCAGGTTGTTCACGATCCAGTACAGCACCAGACCCGAGGCGAAGCTGCCCAGCATGAACATGAACACCCAGGGCAGCCAGGCGAAGATCATTGCCTGCGCCGGATCGGTGGGTGCCGGGTTCAGCTTTTGCTGAAGCCACATCGAAATACCCAGCAGGATCGGCAGAACCCCGATGAAGATCAGCGCCAGCGTCGAGCCCGGCATCGGCGCAGCCCAGGGGGCAAGGCCGAAGAAGTTGTAAAGCGACGACGGATCGGGGGCCGAAAGGTCGGTCAGCCAGCCGAAGAAGGGCGCGTGACGCAGCTCGATCGTGACGAAGATGACCTTGTAGAGCGAGAAGAAGATCGGGATCTGCAACAGGATCGGCAGGCAGCCCGCAGCCGGGTTGACCTTCTTTTCCTTGTAGAGGCGCATCATTTCGCGCTGCATCATCATCTTGTCGTCGCCGGCGCGCTCGCGCAGCGCCTCAAGCTCGGGCTGCAACTCTTTCATGCGCGCCATCGAGACATAGGACTTGTACGACAGCGGCAGAACCAGCGCCTTGAGCACGACGGTCAGCGCGATGATCGCAAGACCCATGTTGCCGATCACATGGTTGAGCCAGTGCAGAACGGCGAAGATCGGCTTCGTCAGGAAGAAGAACCAGCCCCAGTCGATCGAGTCGATAAAGCCCGGAATCGGTTGCCGCGTAGCGTCCTGCTCGATCCCGAACAGAAGGCCCGTCAGGAACGAGGGTTCGTTCTGGTAGCGGGTGATCGTCTCCCATTCCTTGGCGCCGGCAAAAAGACGCGAGGTGACCTCGGCCGTGGTGCCGGGTTCGACGGTCACCACCGGGTTGCGGGTCTCGGTCTGGAAGATGTCGGCGCCGGGGACGTATTTCGTGACGCTGGTGAAGGGCTTGCCCTGCTCCGGGATCAGCGTCGTCATCCAGTATTTGTCGGTGAATCCAATCCAGCCGTCCTGGGTGGCCTCGACCACCTCGGCTTGCGCGCCCTCGCGCGCGACCTGGGGCAGTTCGGCGACATCGTCATAGTCGGTTTCGGTCAGGGTGCCATTGGCGCGGCCGACGACCCCTTCGTGAAGGACAAAGAAATTCTGTAGGTTCAGCGGCTTGCCGTGCCTGGCGACGATCCCGTAGGGCGCCAGCCGGACCGGAGCGCCGGTGCGGTTCTCGACCGTCTGATCGATGGTGAAAAGGTAGTGGTCATCAACCGAGATGCGCCGCTTGAACACAAGCCCGCGGCCATTGTCCCACTGAAGCACCACCGGCTGCCCGACACCCAGCGTGCTGCCCTCGATGGGGGTCCATTGCGTATTGGCGCCGGGGACATCTGCGTAATCCAGATCGCCGGCCGGTGCCCAGCCGTAAAGGGCGTAATAGGCGTTGGGTTTGCCCACCGGCGACAGCAGGCGCACGATCTCCGAGTCGGCGGCGATCGTCTCGCGATAGGACTTCAGCGACAGGTCGTCGATCCGCCCGCCCAGCATCGAGATCGAGCCCTGAAGCCGGGGGGTGTCGATAAGGACGCGCGGCGTCTCGGGCAGTTCCGCGTCCGGCGGCTCCGCGGCCATGGCGGCGTCGGGCGTTGCCGAGGGCGCGACCGCGGCCTCTTGCATCGCCACCGCCGGCGTCGTGCCATCCGTCACCTCTTCGGGCGGCGGAAACAGCAGGAACCAGACCACGATCACGAGAAAGCTGAGTCCGGTCGCCAGGATGAGATTCTTGTTCTGATCGTCCATGAAAGACACGCGGTTCCTGTTCAGAGGTGCGGCCGTTCAACAGAAGGGGGCTGCAAAGGTCAAGCGGTTTTCCCCCCGCCGACGGTGGATGGGGCGCTTTGCCCGCCCGCCCGCGCCAGGATCGCAGGCGGTTTTTCCGCCACCTGCATCTTCGCCCGCGTCGGGCCGGAACCGCAGCGGCCCTGCCCGATCAGCCATTCGCCGGTTGCCGCGAATGGCATCGGATGCGCGATAGCATAGCCTTGCAGGTGTCCACAGCCAAGCCGGCCGAGCATTTCCTGTTCTGCCGCGGTTTCGACGCCCTCTGCAAGGGTCTCAAGCCCCAGTTGCCCGGCCATGGAAATGATGGCGGCAAGCATGGTCTGCTGGTCGCGGTCGGTGTCGACATGGGTCACGAAGCTGCGGTCGATCTTCAATCGGCGCAACGCGAAACGCCGGATTGTGGTAATCGAGGCGTGGCCGGTGCCGAAATCGTCAAGGTCGATCCGGCAGCCGAGCGCGGCCAGACCTGCGATGTTGTGAACGACGACATCGCTTGCCCCGCCGGCGACTACGGTTTCGAGGATCTCGACCGACAACCGGTCCGGCGCCAGTTCGAATCGGTCGAGTTCCCATTTCATCCGATCCACGAGGCGGGGGTTGCGCAACTCGGAAACCGAAAAGTTCACGGCGACACTCGGCACATGGAACCCGGCCCGGTCCCAGTTTCGAAGGGCGGTCAGGGCCTGATACAGCATCACTTCGCCCAGTCGCTCGGCCAGCCCCGCCTCTTCGATGGCGGGAAGGAAATCGGCGGGTGGCGTAAGCCCGTGCGCGGGGTGCTGCCAGCGGGCCAGCGCCTCGAACCCGCTGACCTGGCCGGTGTCCAGGCGGATCTGCGGCTGGAACCAGGCTTCGATCTGGCCGCTGTCCAGGGCCGTCTCAAGCTGTTCGCGATAGGCGTCTCGGTCGGCCCGTTTCCGCGCCATGTCCGGCGAAAAGGCGCGGATTGCGCCGGGGCCGTTGCGGGCGGCCTCGTCCGCGGCCACCTGCGCCGCGTCGAGCAGTGCCCGCCCATTCGGTGCGGGCGCCCGCGCGGCAAGGCAGAACCCGACCGAGCAGCTGACATAAAGCCTTAGCCCGTCGAGGCTGATGGGCGTGGCCACGGCGGCCTGAAGCCGGGCGGCAAGTTGCACCATCGCCTCAAGATCCAGGCGCCGCACCGGGTAGAGGGCGATGGCAAAGCCGCCGCCTTCCAGCCGTGCCACGATGTCGCCTTCACGCAGGACGGCGCAGATCCGCTCGGCGCTGCGGCTTAGCACCTCGGTCTGGGCGGCGCGGCCGTGGCGATCCAGCAGTTTGTCCATCTCGTCGAACTGAAGCACAAGGCACCCTGTTGTCCGGCTGGCGGTCGGGTCGGCGAAAATCGCGTCCAGCGCCGAAATCGCCTGTATCCGCAGGGCGAGTCCGTCGCGCGGGCCGATCAGCGGTGGCGTGCGATCCCCAAACGCGCCGGCCGCGGCATAGGCCAGCGGAAGGCCCAGGGCGACCAGCAGAAGCTGCATTTCGCCGCCCAGCCAATAGGCCAGCAGCGTCAGCGCGGGCAGGAAGGCCAGAACCTCGGGGCGGCGCAGATGGCCGCGCAGCCGGGCCATGCCCGTCAACGAACCGCTTCGATCCCGCATCGCCACATCCTTCTGCCGCCTGTGGGGCTTGCCCCGGTCGGACATTAGGCGGCGATTCTCAGTGCGCGGTTAATCCGCAGCCAAAAATCGCAGAGGATTTTCACGGCTTTCGCCCGTTCGCAGGCCGGCGAAATCGAACAGACCGGTGTCCAGAAGATGCGATGGCCGCGTGTTCATCAGCGCGCGGAACATCACCTGCCGGCGGCCGGGGCTGCGCGCTTCCCATCCGTCTAGGATCTGCTTGACCTGCTGGCGTTGAAGCCCCTCTTGCGAGCCGCAGAGATCGCAGGGGATGATCGGATAATTCATTGCTCGCGCGAACTTTTCGCAGTCTGCTTCGGCCACGAAGGCCAGCGGGCGGCAAACGAACAGGTCGCCGTCCTCATTCACCAGCCGGGGCGGCATGGTCGCCAGCCGGCCGCCGTGAAACAGGTTCATGAAGAAGGTTTCCAGAATGTCGTCGCGGTGATGGCCCAGCACCACGGCCGAGCAGCCCTCCTCGCGCGCGATGCGGTAAAGATTGCCCCGCCGCAGCCGCGAGCAGAGCGAGCAGTAGGTGCGCCCCTGCGGGATCTTGTCCATCACGACCGAATAGGTGTCCTGATACTCGATCCGGTGCGGCACACCCATCCGGTTGAGAAATTCCGGCAGCACGGTGGCGGGGAAACCCGGCTGGCCCTGATCGAGGTTGCAGGCCAGCAGATCCACCGGCAGAAGCCCGCGCCACTTCAATTCATGCAGCACGGCCAGCAGGGTGTAGCTGTCCTTGCCGCCCGAAAGGCAAACGAGCCAGCGCGCCCCGCGCTCGACCATGCCATAGGTCTCGATCGCCTCGCGCACTTCGCGGACGATGCGCTTTCTAAGTTTGCGAAATTCCGTCGTCTGCGGCGCGCCGGAAAGCAGGGGGTGGATCTCGGTCTCGTCGTCCAGCATCGGCTTACCTTCCGCAGTGTCTGTCATGCTCGGGGTCGGCACCCGGAACGGGATCATAGCCCGATCCGCCCCACGGGTTGCAGCAAAGCACCCGGCGCGCGGCCAGCCAACTGCCCTTCAGCGCGCCGTGACGGTCCAGCGCCTCCAGCGCATAGGCCGAGCATGTCGGTTGATAGCGGCACCCATGGCCCACCCACGGGCTGAGCAGCAGCCGGTAAGCGCGGACCGGCAGCGCGACCAGCCGGGCAAGCGGGGTCATGGCCGATCGCCGTGGATCTGTGCCAACGCGCGGCGCAGGTCGGCCAGCATCGTGGCAAAGGGCCGCTCGGCCGTGGCACCGGGGCGGCCGACCAGCACATAATCCCAGCCGGGGCGTCCCTCGAAGGCCAGAACTTCGCGCGCCAAAGCCCGCAGCCGGCGCTTTGCCCGGTTGCGAAGCACCGCATTGCCGACCTTCTTCGAGCAGGTGAAGCCGACGCGGATCACGCCCTCGGCCTCGCGCTGGCGGGCCTGAAGCAGAAATCCGCCGGTGCCCTGCCGCCGCGCTTGCGACGCGCGCAGAAAGTCCGCGCGCTTTTGCAGTGTCACAAGCGAAGAAACCGCCGGAAGCACGGCGGTTGTGGCATTTCTGCCCTTCCCCCCGGCCTCCGGCGGCGTCATGTCACTGAAGCCTTGCGCGACGCTTATGCCGACAGCTTCTTGCGGCCCTTGGCGCGACGGGCGTTCAGCACGAGGCGGCCGCCCTTGGTGGCCATACGCGCGCGGAAGCCGTGGCGACGTGCGCGGACCAGGTTCGACGGTTGAAAAGTGCGCTTCATCGCGGATCTCCTAGGTATGCAGCCGGAACCCCCGCGGATTCGCAGGCCACGTTCCTTTGAAGCCCGGCTGTTACTGTCATCCGGCAGCCAAGTCAATTCGTCCGCCTGAAGAAATTCGCCGCTGCGGCCAAGGGGTGGCGCGCGGGATCTGGCGGGGGGCGGCGCTTGTCGTCATGCTGCGCGCCCGACCTGAAAGGAGCCTTTGCGTGACCCAGCCCGCCCCTTCGGCTTTTGGCCGACTTCCGATCCTTATCCTTCTTGGCGCGGCCGTTCTGGGGGCCATCCTGCTGCGGGACTGGCTGAGCTTCGAGGCGCTGGCCGAGAATCGGGCCGCGCTGCTGGCGTTTCGCGATGCCAATTACGGCGCGGCGGTGGCGGTGTTTGTGGCGGCCTATGCCGCCATCGTTGCCTTCAGCCTGCCGGGGGCGCTGCTTTGCACGCTGACGGGGGGCTTTCTGTTCGGGCTGTTTCCGGGGGCGCTTTACAATGTCGCGGCCGCCTCGACCGGGGCGGTGGTGCTGTTTCTGGCGGCGCGGGCGGGGTTCGGCGCCCGCTTTGCCGCGCGGATGGAATCGCAGGGCGGCGCGGTGGCGCGGCTTCAGGCCGGGCTGCGTGACAACGAATGGTCGGTGCTGTTCCTGATGCGGCTGGTGCCGGTGGTGCCGTTCTTCGTGGCGAATCTGATCCCGGCGTTCCTGAACGTGCCGCTGCATCGCTTTGCGGTTTCGACCGCGCTGGGCATCCTGCCGGGGGCGCTGGTCTATACCTCGGTCGGGACCGGGCTGGGCGAGATTCTGGCCCGCGGCGAGGCGCCCGATGTGGGGGTGATCTTCACCGCGCCGGTTCTTCTTCCGCTGCTGGGGCTTGCCGCGCTGTCGGCGCTGCCTATCGTCCTGAAATTCTGGCGCAGGGGGCGGTGATGGAGCGGATCAGGGCGGACATCTGTGTGATCGGGGCGGGCTCTGGCGGGCTGTCGGTCGCGGCGGGGGCGGCGCAGATGGGCGCGCGGGTCGTGCTGGTCGAGGGCGCAGAGATGGGCGGCGATTGTCTGAACGCCGGCTGCGTGCCGTCAAAGGCGCTGCTGGCAGCGGCGAAGGCGGCGCAGGCGATGCGCGGCGGCGCGGCCTTCGGTATCCGGCCGGCCGAACCCGAGATCGACTTCGCCGCGGTCAAGGATCACGTCGCCCGCACCATCGCCGCCATTGCCCCCCATGACAGTCAGGAACGCTTCGAATCGCTGGGCGTGCGGGTGCTGCGCGACTGGGGGCGTTTCGTCTCGGCCGGTGAGCTTCAGGCCGGGGACCGGCTGATCCGGGCGCGGCGCTTCGTGATTGCCACCGGCTCGCGGCCTGCGTTGCCGGACATTCCTGGGTTGGCCTCGGCCAACCCCCTGACGAACGAGACGATTTTCGCGCTTCGTGAAAAGCCGTCGCATCTGGTGGTGATCGGGGCAGGCCCGGTCGGGATCGAAATGGCGCAGGCGCATCGACGGCTTGGCTGCCGGGTGACGGTGATCGCGGGCGCCCGCGCGCTGCCGAAGGACGATCCCGAACTGGTCGCGATCCTGCTGGCCCGCCTGCGCGGCGAAGGTGTCGAGATCGTCGAAGGCGCGCGCGCCGAATCGGTCGAGACCCGGCCCGGCGGGGTTGCGGTTCTGGCCGGCGGGCGGTGGATTGAAGGGTCGCATCTGCTGGTGGCGGCCGGGCGGGTGCCGGCGCTGGATCGGCTGGACCCTGACCGCGCCGGGATCGCGGTGACGGCGCGTGGCGTGACGGTCGGCCCGGATCTGCGCAGCACCAACCGGCGCGTCTATGCGGTGGGCGATGCGGCGGGGGGGATGCAGTTCACCCATCTGGCCGGGCATCACGCCTCGGTGGTGATCCGCGCGATGCTGTTCGGTCTGCCCTCGCGCGTGTCCGACATCATTCCGCGCGTCACCTATACCGACCCGGAACTGGCCCATGTCGGCCTGACCGAGGCCGAGGCCCGCGCCCGGCACGGCGACCGGCTGACGGTGATCCGACAGCCCTTCGCCGGCAACGACCGCGCCATGGCCGAGGCGCGGACCGAGGGGCTCTTGAAGCTGATGGTGGCCGGCGGGCGCCCGGTCGGCGTGTCGATCGTGGGCGACCGCGCGGGCGAGTTGATCGGGCTTTGGGCGCTGGCGCTGGCGGGCCGGGTGAAGCTGTCCACCGTGGCGGGGCTGGTTCTGCCCTATCCCACGCTGTCCGAGACCGCAAAACGCGCCGCCGGAGCCTGTTTTTCCCCGCGGCTCTTTGGTAATCCCTTGGTGAAGGGTGTGGTGCGGCTGGTGCAGCGCGCGCTTCCCTGACGGCCGGTGACAGGCAGAAAGGCAAGACGGTGCGGCGGTTCCTGAACACGCTGTCGGGGCGGTTCCTGCTGGTGACGCTGGCCTTCGTTCTGCTGGCCGAGGCGCTGATCCTTGCCCCCTCGATCGCCCGCTACCGCGAGACCTATCTGAACCTGCGGCTGGAAAAGGCGCAGATCGCCTCGCTGGCGCTGTTGGCGTCGGATGACGAGATCACCGCAGATCTGGAAGCCGAACTGCTGGCCAATGCCGGCGTGTTCAACGTGGTGCTGCGACGGGACGAGGTGCGCCAACTGGTGCTGTCCTCGCCGATCCCGCTGCCGGTGGAACAGACCTACGACCTACGCTTCAGCGGCCCGCTGGGCAGCGTCCACGATGCGATGATGGATCTGCTTCAGCCGCAAAGCCGGGTGATCCGCGTGATCGGAGAGCCGGTTCAGGCCGGCGGTTCGCTGATCGAGGTGACGCTGGAAACCGGCCCCATGCGGCGCGAGATGCTGGAATATGGCGCGCGGGTGCTGCTGGTCTCGGCGGCGTTTTCGGCGCTGACGGCGCTTTTGCTGTTCTTTGCGGTCTGGCGGCTGCTGTTGCGGCCTATCCGGCGGGTGGTGGCGCATATGACCGCCTATGCCGAAGCCCCCGAGGATGCGCGCCGGGTGATCGCGCCCACCGCCAGCGTGCGCGAACTGCGCGAGGCCGAAGATGCGCTTCAGATGATGCAGACGCAACTGATCGGCGCGCTGCGGCAGAAGGAACGGCTGGCACAGTTGGGCGGCGCGGTGGCCAAGATCAGCCACGACCTGCGCAACATCCTGACCACGGCGCAGCTTTTCGCCGACCGGCTGGGCGGATCGGCCGATCCGGCGGTGGCGCGGGCGGCGCCGAAGCTGGTCGGCTCGATCCGGCGGGCGATCTCGCTTTGCGAATCGACGCTGACCTTTGGCCGCGCCGAGGAGCCGCCGCCGCAACTGGCCCGCCTGCCGCTGCGCCCGCTGATCGAGGAAGTGGCCGAGGCCGAATCGCTCGGCGGCGCCGGCCCCGTCGCCTGCCTGATCGACGTGGCGCCGGGCATGGTGATTCGCGCCGATGGCGAGCAGCTTTACCGCGTGCTGGGAAATCTTGTGCGCAACGCGCGGCAGGCGATCGAGGCGACCGGCCAGCCCGGCACGATCGAACTCTCTGCCGGCGAGGGCGAAGAGGAATGGTGGATCAAGGTCGGCGACACCGGCCCGGGCCTGCCGCCCAAGGCGCGCGAGCATCTGTTCACCGCCTTTCAGGGCGGCACGCGCAAGGGCGGGTCCGGTCTCGGGCTGGCGATCTCGGCTGAGCTGGTGCGCGGCCATGGTGGTCGGCTTGACCTGCTGCGCACGGATGCCGAGGGCACCGAGTTCATCATCCGTCTGCCCAAGGGCGGGGGCCTGTTGGAGGCGATGTGAAGAAAATGCCCGAATGGCCCTTGCATTGCCCCGCGCCCCCCGTTACATCGCCCCTCACAGCGCACCCGTAGCTCAGCTGGATAGAGCATCAGACTACGAATCTGAGGGTCGGGCGTTCGAATCGCTCCGGGTGCGCCAGTTTCCTTTCAGATCTCCCGCCAGTCGCGGGCCGCCTCTTTCAGGTGGCCAAGGAAGCTTTGCACCTTCAGCGTGCGGTGCAGATCGACATGGGTCACCAGCCAGATCGGGGCCTCCCATTCCTCGCGCGGGGGCATGATCTCGATCAGGTCGGCGCCGGCCGATATCACCGGCAGGAAGCCCAGCCCCGCGCCGGCGCGCACCGCGTCTTCCAGTGCGGCGGCTTCGGTCGCGCGAAAGCAGATCCTTTCGGCGGGCACATGATCACGCAGCCAGCGGTGGTGCGGCGCCCGGGGCACGTCGGCGCTGATGAAGCGGTGGGCGGCGAAGTCTTCGGGGCCGCGCGGCAGGCCGTGGGCCGCGGCATAGCCGGGTGATGCGTAAAGCGCGTGCCGCATCCGGACCAGCGGCTGCACCACATTGTCGGGTTCTTCGGGCATTGCGCCGGCACGGATCGCGACATGGGCCTCGCCGTAATCCAGCCGGAACACCCGCATGTCGGTCAGGAAACGCACCAGAAGGCCCGGGTGTTTCGCCTGAAACGACGCCAGAACCGGCGTCAGAAGCGCCGAAAACCCCGCCAGCGAGGTCACGACCAGTTCGCCCGCGACCGTCTCGCCCTGACCCTTGATGCGGCTGGCAAGCTGGCTGAACTGCTCGTCGGTGGTCTGGGCGACCAAGAGAAGATCGCGCCCGGCCTCGGTGGGGGTGTAGCCGCGGGCATGGCGCTGGAACAGTCGCACCCCCAGCCGCTTTTCCAGCGCGTCGATATGGCGGATCACGGTGGCGTGGTGCACGCCCAGCATCTCGGCCGCGCCCGAGACGGTGCCAAGTCGGGCAACCTGAAACGCGGTGCGGATCTCGTCCCAGTTCTCGAAACTCATGGCGGCTCCCTGTCGATATCGCCAGCCTAGCGGCAAATCCCGGCGCGGCAACCGGCTGCAAGACTTGACTCGGAAGGGGCAAGGGCGTATCGCCGCCCAGATTCCGGAGATCCGTTGGAGCCTCCGGTCCCGGCCGCGAGCAGGGATCGCCACCCATCAGCGCAGTGCGCCCATGGGTGACGTTGTGATTTGCGTCGTCCCGTCCTAGGTCGGGGCAGAGTTCAACAGGTCGGGGGAAGACCGCGATGTTCGAAAGTCTGTCCGAACGCCTTGGTGGCGTGTTCGAGCGCCTCACCAAGCAGGGCGCGCTGACCGAGGATGACGTGGCGACCGCGCTGCGCGAAGTGCGCGTGGCGCTGCTCGAGGCGGACGTCTCGCTGCCCGTGGCGCGCGATTTCGTCAAAAGGGTGCAGGAAAAGGCCACCGGGCAGGGCGTCACTAAATCGGTGACGCCGGGCCAGCAGGTGGTGAAGATCGTCCACGACGAGCTGGTGGCCGTGCTGCGTGGCGATGGCCCGGCGGATGCGCTGAAGATCGACAACCCGCCGGCGACGATCCTGATGGTCGGCCTTCAGGGTTCGGGCAAGACCACTACGACGGCGAAACTGGCCAGGCGGCTGGCGGAAAAGCAGGGCAAGCGGGTGCTGATGGCCTCGCTCGACACCAACCGCCCGGCCGCGATGGAGCAGTTGCAGATCCTTGGTGTGCAGATCGGCGTGGATACGCTGCCGATCGTCAAGGGCGAAAGCGCGGTGCAGATCGCCAAGCGCGCCAAGACCCAGGCCGCGATGGGCGGCTATGATGTCGTGATGCTGGACACCGCCGGCCGTCTGCATATCGACGAAGTGCTGATGGACGAGGTTCAGGCCGTCCGCGACATCGCCCAGCCGCGCGAGACGCTGCTGGTGGTCGATGGTCTGACCGGGCAGGACGCGGTGAATGTCGCGGCCGAGTTCGACGGCAAGGTGGGCATCACCGGCGTCGTTCTGACCCGGATGGACGGCGACGGCCGTGGCGGTGCGGCGCTTTCCATGCGCGCGGTCACCGGCAAGCCGATCCGATTCGTCGGTCTGGGCGAGAAGATGGACGCCATCGAGACGTTCGAGCCCGAGCGGATCGCCGGCCGTATCCTTGGCATGGGCGACATCGTGGCCCTTGTCGAGAAGGCGCAAGAGACCTTCGAGGCCGAGCAGGCCGCGCGCATGATGAAGCGGTTCCAGAAGGGCCTCTTCAACATGAACGATCTGAAGATGCAGCTTGAGCAGATGATGAAGCTGGGCGGCGTGCAGGGCATGATGGGCATGATGCCCGGCATGGGCAAGATGCAGAAGGCGGCCGAGGAAGCGGGCTTCGACGACAAGTTCATCCGTCGTCAGGTCGCGCTGATCAACTCGATGACCAAAAAGGAACGGGCCAACCCGGATCTGCTTCAGGCCAGCCGCAAGAAGCGCATTGCCGCCGGCGCCGGGCTTGAGGTGCAAGAGCTGAACCGCCTGCTGAAGCAGCACCGCCAGATGGCGGACATGATGAAGAAGATGGGCAAGGGCGGCATGATGAAACAGGCCCTGAAGCAGATGATGGGCAAGGGCGGTGCGCCCGACATGTCCAACATCAGCCCGGAAGAAATGCAAGCCGCCGCCTCGGCGATGAAGGGGCGGCTGCCTGCCGGCATGGGTGGGCTTCCGGGGATGCCGGGCGGAATGCGGCTGCCGCCGGGCCTTGCCGGTCTTGGGAAGAAGAAATGACCGCTTGCGCCCCTTATCGGTTCGCGCCTCCTGCGATTTCGCGGGCGGTTGCGGCTGCGCGGGGGATGTGATGGCGCTGCCCTTTGCTGTCCCGGTGCTGACGACGGAACGCCTTGTGCTGCGAGAGCCGCGCGAAAGCGACCTGCCGGCGATGATCGCCTTTGGTGACAGCGACCGCACCCGCTTTATCGGTGGTCGGCAGGACCGGGTCGGGACATGGCGGATCTTTCTGGCCGGCATCGGCCACTGGGCGCTGCGCGGCTATGGCATGTGGTCGGTTGAAACCCGCGAGGGCGCGCTGGTTGGCCGCGTTGGCGTCATCAACCACATCGGCTGGCCGGAACCGGAACTGGGCTGGCATCTCTATGCCGGCTTCGAGGGCAAGGGCTACGCCTATGAGGCCGCGCTTGCCGCGCGCGATCATGCGCAGACGGTGCTGGGCATGGGGCCGCTGATCACCATGATCGACGCCGACAACCAGCGCAGCCTGTCTCTGGCCAGGCGGCTGGGCGCCACGCTGGAACGGGTGCTGCAAGAGGGCGGTCGCCTGATCCACATCTATCGCCACCCGTCCGAGGATGACGGCGGGATCGAGGCCTACGCATGACCCGGCCGTGGTCCCATCCGATGACACGGGGCTGCGCGATGCAGGCTTCGGGCGTGGCGGGCGCCGTGCCCGAGATCACGACCGTGCGGCTGCGGTTGCGGGCGCCGCGGCTGGACGATTTCGACGCTTATGCCGAAATCGCGGGGGCGTGTTTTGGCGGGCCTGTGGATCGCGACGCGGCGTGGGACGACTTTTGCCGCATGACCGCGATCTGGATGCTGCGCGGCCACGGCCTCTGGTCGGTCGAGCGTCAGGCCGAGGTGCTTGGCTTTGTGCAGATCGGGATGGCGCCGGGCGTCCCCGGCCCCGACCTTGGCTGCATCTTCACCGCCGAGGCCGAAGGGCAGGGCTTCGCACAAGAGGCCGCCGAGGCCGCCCGCGCCCATGCCTTTGCCGTGCTGGGCCTGCCGTGCCTTGTGTCCTGCATCGCGCCCGACGATTTCCGCGCCCGCCGGCTGGCTGAACGGCTTGGCGCGCGGCCCGAAACCGGCACGCCGGGCGGCGTGCTTGTCTACCGCCACCCCGTGCCGGAGGTATCCGTATGAGTTCCCGTCCGTCCCCCGAGCAGCCGGGCGACGCCACCGCCCGCGCGCAGGCCGTTCTGCGCGAACATCGTGACAGCATCGACCGGCTGGATGCCATTCTGGTCTACACGCTGGCCGAGCGGTTCAAGCAGACCCAGGCGGTGGGTCGGCTGAAGGCCGAACACGATCTTCCGGCATCCGATCCGGTGCGCGAGGCCCGCCAGATCGAACGGCTGGAATGGCTGTCGAAAGAGGCCGACCTTGACCCCGAATTTGCCAAGAAATTCCTGACCTTCATCATCTCGGAAGTCATCAGGCACCACGAAAAGCTTCAGAAATGACAGCTTTGGAAATCACCGGGCGCTGCCCGGCCCACGCCATAACAGGAGAACACCCATGGCTATGAAAATCCGTCTCGCCCGTGGCGGCTCGAAAAAGCGCCCGCACTACTCGATCGTCGCCTCCGACAGCCGGATGCCGCGCGACGGCCGCTTCCTTGAAAAGCTGGGCACCTACAACCCGCTGCTGGCCAAGGACAGCGAAGACCGCATCAAGATGAACGTCGAGCGCGTGCAATACTGGCTTGCTCAGGGCGCCCAGCCGACCGACCGCGTGGCGCGGTTCCTGGAAGCCGCCGGGCTGAAGGAAAAGACCGTGCGCAATAACCCCAAGGCCGCCGTGCCGGGCAAGCGCATGGCCGAACTGGCCAAGAAAAAGGCCGAGCGCGCCGCCGCTGCCGAATGATCCCTTTGGGCGGCCCCCTTGCGGGCCGCCCTTTTTCCCAAAGGCGGCGATCATGCCCACGTCCGACAGAATCTGCGTAGGCGCCATCGCCGGGTCGTTCGGCGTCAAGGGCGAGGTGCGCCTGAAATCCTTCTGTGCCGAACCCTCCGACATCGCGTCTTATGGCACGCTGGTCTCGGAAGACGGCAGCCGCAGCTTTCGCGTCACCCTGACCCGTCCGGTCGCGGGTGGCCTTGGGGCGCGCCTGTCCGGCGTTGCCACCAAGGAAGAGGCCGATGCCCTGCGCGGCGTGGGGCTTTATGCCGACCGCGCACGTCTGCCCTCTTTGGGCGATGACGAATATTATCATGCCGACCTGATCGGGCTTGAGGTGCGCGATACCGGCGGCGCCTTGCTGGGGCGGGTTCATGCCGTGCACAACCACGGCGCGGGCGACATTCTGGAAATCACCGGCCCCGCGCTGCGCGAGGCGCTTTTGCTGCCCTTCACCCGCGCCATCGTGCCGACGGTCGATCTGTCCGCGGGCCGTATTGTGGCCGATCTTCCGCAAGAGCTCGACTGACGTCCACGAAAGGTGCCGGTTGCGCCGCGGACCTGCCACGTCTTCACCATTTTTGCACGAATAGCCTGTAGCCAGGTTCGCAGAAGGTGACACATGACACACGCATCCAGATCCCGACTGTCGACGGCCTTGACGGCACTGCTTTATCTCGGTCCGCTCCTGTCCGGGGGGGCTTGGTCATCCTGCGGCCGTGGTGCCGCTGTTCGCCGCGATCTTCATCCTGTGGGCCGTGGCGATGCAGCCGGCACCCTGGCCCCGGGGGCGGGCGGGCTGGCTTCATGCCGATCGGCTGGGTGGTCTGGCTGGAACGGTGTTCGCGCAGGCGTTTCTGGTCGTGGGCTGCTTTGCTGTCGGGTGTGGAATCGGTGCCTTCCTGCCGGCGACGCCCGATCTGCCGGTGACAGGGCCGCTGGTGCTGTCGCTGGCTGCGCTGGTGCTGGCGCGGCTGGCGGTGGACCCGCACGGGCTGGCCATGATCGTCGATCACCGCCCCGCGTCACCCACGCAGGCTGCGGGCACCTTCGATCATCGTCGCGCCGACCGGCTGGTGGCGCCGTTCTTCGATCTGCCGGACTCCACCTGCGATCTGGCGCTGCTGGAGCGGCTGACCGATCTTGCCCCGCACCTGACCTGCGCCGCGCTTCTGGACGCGCTGGCCCGCCGGATCGAGGCCGAGGTTCGTCCCTGCCATGCCGCGCGCCGGGCGCTGATCCTTCAGGCCACCGCGCCCGCGACGGCCGACACCTGCATCGGCCGGCGCGAACCTGTCCGCGCGCTGCGAATCGCGGGGCAGGACCGGGCGCTGCTGCGCCTTCTGGCTCTGCGCCTGGGCCGCTTGCAGACCGAGCGGCCGCTGCTGCGCACCGACTGCCCCAGCGTCGACGATCTGCGCGCCGCCTTTCCCGGCCGGGCCATTCCGCAGATGATGCGGCGGGCGGCCTGACATGCTGCGGCCACATGCGGGATGCATCGGCAACGCTGGCAACGTGGGAATGATGACGCGCGCCGCCTGATGCGCTGCGGCCCTTGCCGCCGGGGCGGGTTTCGCCCATACCCCGGCGCATGAGCGACAGTTCCGACGCCCCCAAATCCCACGGTCGGCTTTCGATCCGGCCCTCTCTTCAGCCACGAGAGTTGATGGGCCCGCCCGTGCTGCGTGGCGCGTGGCGTGCCAAGGTCATCACTCTGTTCCCCGAGGCATTCCCCGGCACGCTGGGCCTGTCGCTGACCGGCCGTGCGCTGGACATGGGGCTTTGGGCGCTTGAGACGATCGATCTGCGCCCCTTCGGTGAGGGCAAACACCGCAACGTGGACGACAATCCGGCGGGCGGCGGTGCGGGCATGGTGCTGCGTGCCGACATTGTGGCCAAGGCGCTGGATGCGGCGGCGGTCGATACTCCGATCGAACGGGCGCGCTGGCCGGTGGTTTACCTGTCGCCACGGGGCAGGCCCTTCAGTCAGGCCATGGCGCGCGACTGGGCTGGCGCCGAGGGGCTGACCCTGCTTTGCGGCCGGTTCGAGGGCGTGGACCAGCGGGTGCTGGACGAATATGCCGTCGATGAGGTCAGTTTGGGCGATTTCGTTCTGACCGGCGGAGAGATCGCGGCGCAGGCCTTGATCGATGCGACGGTGCGGCTTATACCCCGCGTGCTCGGGAATCATGCGTCCACCGAAGAGGAATCCTTTTCGGAGGGGCTTCTTGAATTTCCGCAGTATACACGGCCGACCGTCTGGCAGGGCCGCGCGATTCCCGATGTTCTTCTGTCGGGCCATCACGCGAACATTTCCCGCTGGCGGAAGTCCGAGGCCGAAAGGCTGACGAAGGAACGCAGGCCTGATCTCTGGCGGGCATATCGTGCGGCGCACGGTCTGGACCCGGAAGAAGACCAAGAGCTCTAGGGCGGCATCACTTCGCGGGCAAACCGCGAGCAAAGGAAAGGACTTGCGATGAACCTGATCGCGCAACTCGAGGCGGAACAGATTGCCGCCCTCGGCAAGACCATCCCGGATTTCAAGGCCGGCGACACCGTTCGCGTCGGCTACAAGGTGACCGAAGGCACCCGTTCGCGCGTGCAGAACTATGAAGGCGTCGTGATCGGCCGCAAGGGCGGCGCCACGATCTCGGCCTCGTTCACCGTGCGCAAGATCTCGTTCGGCGAAGGCGTCGAGCGCGTGTTCCCGCTGTATTCGACCAACATCGACTCGATCGAGGTTGTTCGCCGTGGCCGCGTCCGCCGCGCGAAGCTTTACTACCTCCGTGCGCGCCGCGGCAAATCGGCCCGGATCGCGGAAGACACGACCTACAAAGCGAAATCCGAGTAAGGAACGGCGCCGATGAAAAAGGGCATTCACCCCGACTACCACATGATCGACGTCAAGATGACCGACGGCTCGGTGTTCCAGATCCGCTCCACCTGGGGCAAGGAAGGCGAGCAGATGGCGCTGGAAATCGATCCGCTCGCCCATCCCGCCTGGACTGGCGGCACCGCCAAGCTGATGGACACCGGCGGCCGCGTGTCGAAGTTCAAGAACAAATACGCCGGCCTCGGCTTCTGATAGCTTGGCATTCGGACAGAAAGGGCGCGCCATCGGGCGCGCCCTTTTCGTTGCTCTTGTCTAGATCAACGAGCAAGCAGCGCGCCAAATCGGTTGAGAGCATAAACGGTTCCGCCAGGCCGAACTGTCTGATCGGCGCCACCACCATCAAATCCTTGATTGCTAAGCAGCCCCGCTGAAAACAGCGATTCAGAGGCTTCTACATCTTCCTGTACGCCGTCCTTGAAATCTCGCAGTCGTTCAAGGTCTGCACTGAAAACCCTGTTGACGGACGAACATAGTTTGAAACAATCCCGCTGACTCATATTCCCTCTCACATGTTCGGCCACGATCCTTGCAAGAAGCGCCGGCTTGCCCACTTCATCGGCACGTTCCAGCAACAGCAGCACCGCCTCGGCGAATTTTTCTGCTTCACCTTTCGCATAGAGGCGATCGGTAAAGGCTTCCCTTTTCTGTTGAGAAAGCGTCTTGAGCCCCTGAAGAAACCTGCCGACTTTCCTGATATAGAGATCAATTTCTACAGACTGCTTTGCTCGGTGCAGCCCAATCAATGTGCCCACCACTGGTAAGCCGTCGAATGCGCCGCCTTGAACGGCAGCATCTATTCCTATGTCGGCAATGGTGGACAAAGCGTCCACCACAGCATCACGTTTCATGGCATCAAGCAGTATTGCGGGTGGCAGGATTGGCATCTTCCCTCCGTCAGGTGCAGCCAAGTCAACTGGACGTCACATATTTTCAAAAATCATCGTGTGCGTGGTGAGGCGTATGGCTCATCGTGCCCTGTCACCGGGGCATCCGGAAGCGCATGGATGGCATACGTCAAGGGAGGTGCTGAAAGGACCGGATCCCTTCCAAGGGCTGTCGAATTTCCCGAGTCATATCCTGCGGCATCACGAGGCCTGCCCGATGTCATACACAGCCTTGCGCCACGCCCCTGCAACCGCTAACCGCGAGTCCGGGAGCATGAGGAGTGGCGGCGATGGCCCATATCATCGTGGTCGGCAACGAGAAGGGCGGCTCGGGCAAGTCCACCACCTGCATGCATGTCGCGACCGCGCTGGTGCGGCTGGGCTTCCGCGTCGGCGCGCTGGATCTGGATCTGCGACAGCGCAGCTTTGGCCGGTATATCGAGAACCGCACCGCCTTTGCCGCCAGCGCCGGCGTCGATCTGCCGATGCCCGACTATCGCCTGCTGCCCGAGATCGATCCCGCCACCGTGCCCGAGGGCGAAAATCCGCTGGATGCCCGCCTTGCCGCCGCGATGGCAGATCTTGGGCCGGTGTCGGATTTCATCCTGATCGACTGCCCCGGATCGCACACCCGTCTCAGTCAGGTGGCGCATTCGCTGGCCGATACGCTGGTGACGCCGCTGAACGACAGTTTTGTCGATTTCGACCTGCTGGCGCGGATCGATCCCGAAACGGGGAAGGTCAAGGGCCCCTCGATCTATGCCGAAATGGTCTGGAGCGCGCGTCAGTTCCGGGCGCAGGCCGGGCTGAAGCCGATCGACTGGCTGGTGCTGCGCAACCGCCTTGGCACGCAACAGATGCACAACAAGAAGAAGGTCGGCGCCGCGCTGGAGGAACTGTCTCGTCGGATCGGCTTCCGCGTCGCGCCCGGCTTTTCCGAGCGGGTGATCTTCCGCGAGTTGTTCCCGCGCGGGCTGACGCTGCTGGATCTGCGCGATACCGGGGTGGAGCAGCTCAGCCTGTCGAATGTCGCGGCCCGACAGGAAGTTCGGGATCTTCTGATCGAGTTGAACCTGCCCGGGGTGAAGCCGAACTTTTAAGGGGGGGCCATGGCCAACGTTCTGTTCGACGCACTTTTCGCGCCGTTGGCGGGGCAGGAGGGCGACTGCCTGATCCTGTCCGACGGCACCCGGATCGGCGGCGATGCCTTCCTGCGGATGGTGGCGCGGCAGGCCCATGCGTTGCGGGCGGCCGGTCTGGTGCCGGGCGACCGGATTGCGGTTCAGGTCGGCAAAAGCCCCGAGGCGCTGGCCGCCTATGGCGCGGCGCTGGCGCTGGGGGCGGTGTTCCTGCCGCTGAACACCGCTTACACGTCTGATGAGATTGACTATTTCCTTGGCAACGCCACGCCGCGCATCTTTCTGTGCGACGGCGCCAAGGTGGATGCGGTGCGCCCTGCCGCCCTGCGCCACGGCGCGCGGATTGTGACCTTGAACGCGGACGGCTCGGGCGAATTGCGCGATCTGGCCGCGGGCCAGCCCGACACCATCGCGCCGGTTCCGCGTGGCCCCGAAGATCTGGCGGCGCTGCTTTACACCTCGGGCACCACGGGGCGGTCGAAGGGGGCGATGCTGTCACACCGCAACCTGCTGTCGAATGCGCAGGTTCTGGCCGATCTGTGGCGCTTTACCGACCGCGACGTGCTGATCCATGCCCTGCCTATCTTCCATTCGCATGGGCTGTTTGTCGCCTCGAACGTGGCGCTGTTGTCGGGGGCGCAGATGATTGTCCTGCCCGGCTACGATCAGGATGCGATCCTGCGGGTTCTGCCTCGGGCCACCGCGATGATGGGGGTGCCGACGTTCTACACCCGGCTTCTGGGCGATCCGCGGCTGACGCGCGATCTGGTGGCGGGGATGCGGGTGTTCATCTCGGGCTCGGCCCCCCTGCTGGCCGAAACCCATATCGAATGGGAGCGCCGCACCGGCCACCGTATCCTTGAACGCTACGGCATGACCGAAACCAACATGAACACCTCGAACCCTTATGATGGCGAGCGTCGGGCCGGCACCGTGGGCTTTCCCCTGCCGGGGGTCGAGTTGCGGATCCTGTCCGACGGACAGGAGGTCGGCCCCGGCGAGGTCGGCGGGATCGAGGTGCGCGGCCCGAACGTGTTTCAGGGCTACTGGCAGATGCCGGAAAAGACTGCCGAGGAACTGCGCCCCGACGGCTGGTTCATCACCGGCGATCTGGGGATGCGCGATGCCGAGGGCTATGTTCACATCGTCGGGCGGGCCAAGGATCTGATCATTTCGGGCGGCTTCAACGTCTATCCGAAAGAGGTCGAGATGGTGCTGGACGAGGTGCCGGGCGTGCTGGAAAGCGCGGTGATCGGCCTGCCGCATCCTGATTTCGGCGAGGCGGTCTTTGCCGTTCTGGTTCCGCGTCCGGGGGTCAGCCTTGATCCGCAGGCGGTGCTGGCTGCCATCGCGCCGCGGCTGGCGCGCTTCAAGCAGCCCAAAGGGGCCGTGGTGCTGGACGAGCTTCCGCGCAACACCATGGGCAAGGTGCAGAAGGCCCTGTTGCGCGCGACCTATTCCGGCCGGTTTTCCTGACACTCGGGCAGTTCGGCGGCAAGGAAGCGTTCGAAGGCGTCAAGGTTCACCGGCTCGAACTGGCCAAAGCCCTGCATCCAGACCGAGGCCGCGCGCAGCGCGTCGGGTTCCAGCTTGCACCACTTTACCCGGCCGCGCCGCTCTTGCGAGATCAGCCCGGCCTCTGCCAGCACCTGAAGGTGCTTGGAGATGGCGGCCAGCGACATCTGGAACGGCTCGGCCACGTCGGTCACGGCCATGTCGTCTTCCAGCAGCATCGACAGGATGGCCCGTCGCGTCGGGTCGGCCAGCGCAGAAAAGATCGTGTCAAGCCGGTCTGTCATGGGGCGATGCTAAAGCCCCCTGCGGCATCGTCAACCGCAAGGTTGAATGAGCCCCGCGCCATCTGCGGGGCGGATATGGCGGGCCGCTGTGTGCGGTTCCCTTGAAAATCACATCAAAAACAGATGGTTGTGGGTTGGTGTCGGATTGAAAACCCGCCTTGACTCAGTGCGGTGTGCTGCGTAGGTATCCTGCGACTGCCGAAGGGACATTCCCCGATGACGGACGAGCCGGACCCCGAGAGACTGCGCGCACTTGAGGCGCGGATCGCAAAGGCGAAGGGCCAGACCCCAGAGGGGCGGTCGACGACGGGCAAGGCATTGTCTCAGGGTGAGGCGGCCTGGCGGATGGTGATCGAACTGGTGACAGGGGTCCTGATCGGCCTCGCCATCGGTTACGGGTTGGACGAGTTGTTCGGAACCCGCCCCATCATGCTGGTGATCTTCGCCCTGTTTGGCTTCGCCGCCGGGGTGCGGACCATGATCGGGACCGCGCGGAAGATGGGCGAGGCCGCTGCGGCACAGATGAGTGCGGGGAAACCCGACGACGAGACCAGAGGAAGTTGACATGGCGGCGGAAGCAGAGAGCGGCATTCAGATCCACCCGATGGACCAGTTCATCGTCCGTCCGTTCTTCGGCGGCACGGAAGTCCACTGGTACACCATCACCAACGTGACCGTCTGGATGGCGCTGGCCATCTGCTGCGTGGTCGCGCTGATGGTTCTGGGCACGCGGCGCCGGGCGATCGTGCCCTCGCGCACGCAGTCGGTGGCCGAGCTTGCCTATGGCTTTGTCTACAAGATGGTCGAGGACGTGACCGGCCATGATGGGGTGAAATACTTTCCCTACATCATGACGCTGTTCATGTTCATCCTGTTCTCGAACTTTCTGGGCCTGATCCCCAAGTCGTTCACCACAACCTCGCATATGGCGGTGACGGTGGTTCTGGCGATGGCGGTGTTCATCACCGTGACGGCCATCGGCTTCATGAAGCACGGCAAGCATTTCCTGGAACTGTTCTGGGTGTCGTCCGCGCCGCTGGCGCTGCGCCCTGTGCTGGCCGTGATCGAGGTCATCTCGTATCTGGTGCGCCCGGTCAGCCATTCCATTCGTCTTGTCGGCAACGTCATGGCGGGCCACGCGGTGATCAAGGTGTTCGCGGGCTTTGCCGCCGTGGCGCTGATCTCGCCGCTGTCGGTGGTCGCCATCACCGCGATGTATGCCATGGAGGTGCTTGTCGCCTTCATTCAGGCCTATGTCTTCACCATCCTGACCTGCGTCTATCTGCGTGATGCGCTGCATCCGCACCACTGACCGGTCCCCGAACCAACACCAATACAGCCAATTCCAAATCAAGGAGTGACGGACATGGAAGGCGATATCGTTCAAATGGGTGCCTACATCGGTGCTGGCCTGGCTTGCGCCGGCATGGGTGGCGCCGCGATCGGCGTGGGCAACGTGGCCGGCAACTTCCTCTCGGGCGCGCTGCGCAACCCGTCGGCCGCCCCCGGCCAGACCGCGTTCCTCTTCATCGGCATCGCCTTCGCCGAAGCCTTCGGGATCTTCTCGTTCCTGGTCGCGCTTCTGCTGATGTTCGCCCTCTGATCCTTTCAGGACCGACACTTGCGGCCGGAGGGGATCACCCCGTCCGGCCTGGTTCTTGAGGGACACGAGGATACGACATGGCGACTGAAGCAGCGCACGATGCGGCGGCCGGTGCGGCCGGCCATGCGGCGGCTCCGGCCACCGGCATGCCGCAGCTTGACTTCTCGACCTGGGGCAACCAGATCTTCTGGCTTCTCGTCACCCTGGGCGTGATCTATTTCGTGCTGTCGCGCGTGGCGCTGCCCCGGATCGGGGCGGTTCTGGCCGAGCGCAGCGGCACCATCACCAACGACCTGGCGGCGGCGGAAGAGCTGAAGCTGAAGGCCGTGGCGGCCGAAAAGGCCTATAACGAGGCGCTGGCCAAGGCCCGGTCCGAAGCTCAGGCGATCATCGCCGAGACCCGGGCCGCGATCAACGCCCAGCTTGCCGAGGCGACGGCGAAGGCCGATGCCGAAATCTCGGCCAAGGCTGCCGAATCCGAGGCTCGGATCGCCGAGATCCGTGCCGGCGCGCTGCAAAGCGTGGCGGAAATGGCCCGCGACACGACCGATGCGCTGGTTTCGGCGCTGGGTGGGCGTGCCGATGGCGCCGGCGTCGAGGCGGCCGTTGCCGCCCGGATGAAAGGGTAAGCGCGATGAAGAAGCTTTCGATTCTCGCCACCCTTTCCGCCACGCCGGCCATGGCGGCGTCGGGCCCGTTCTTCTCGCTGGGCAACACCGACTTCATCGTCACGATCTCGTTCCTGATCTTCCTTGGCATCCTGGTCTACTTCAAGCTGCCCGGGCTGATCATGGGTCTGCTGGACAAGCGCGCCGCGCAGATCCGCACCGACCTGGAAGAGGCCCGCGCGCTGCGCGAGGAAGCAAGGACGATCCTTGCCTCTTACGACCGCAAGCAAAAGGAAGTGCAAGAGCAGGCGGCCCGCATCATCGCTTCGGCGCGGGAAGAAGCTCAGGCGGCGGCTGAACAGGCCAAGATCGATCTGAAAGCCTCGATCGCCCGGCGTCTTGCCGCGGCGGACGAACAGATCGCTTCGGCCGAAGCCGGCGCGGTGCGTGCGATCCGTGAACAGGCGATCTCGGTCGCGGTGGCGGCGGCGGCGGACCTGCTTCAGCGCCAGATGACGCCGGCCTCGGCCTCGGCGTCCATCGACGAGTCGATCAAGCAGGTGGAAGCCCGCTTCCACTGATCCGATCCCGGTCAGATCTGAAAAGCCCGGCCATGACGGCCGGGCTTTTTGCGTTTCTCAGCGGTTGCGTTCATGCTCCAGCCGCTGACGTGCCACGGCTTCGTTCTTTTCCGACCTTAGCCCGTCGCTTACCGCCTTTTCGACATAGCCCAGATGCGCCTCGATCGCGGCCCGTGCGGCCTTGGGGTCGCGGGCCTGAAGCGCCGCATTGATCTGGCGATGCTGGTCCAGCAGCGATTCGCGCGTGGTGCGCTGGCGGAACATCATCTGACGATTGTAGAACACGCCGTTGCGCAGCAGTTCGAACATCGACCGCATCATGTGCAGCATGACGACATTGTGGCTGGCCTCGATGATCGCCATGTGGAACTGCGCATCCAGCGCCGCCTCGTCCGAGGGATCGCGCTTCAGATGGGCGGCTTCCATCTTGCGGAAGATCGTGTCGATCACCTGAAGGTCGGTGTCAGACGCCCGCGTGGCGGCGCGTTCCGCCGACAGCCCTTCCAGATCGCGGCGAAAGTCGATGTAGTCGAACACCGCTTCTTCATGCGCCGCGAACAGATCGACCAGCGCCGAGGAAAACGCCGAGCCCAGCACCTCGGCCACGAAGATGCCCGATCCGGCCCGGCTGACCAGAAGGCCGCGGTCCTGCAAATCGGCGATGGCGTCGCGCAGGCTGGGGCGCGACACGCCCAGACGGTCGGACAGGTCGCGCTCGGACGGCAGCCGTTCACCGGGGCGCAGAATGCCGCGCAGAATCAGAAGCTCGATCTGGCGCACGACGCTTTGCGACAGTTTCTCGGACTGGATCTTCTGGAATGGCATGATGTTCCCCCTGACTGGTCAAAATCTATGACCGCGGCGGGGGAAGCTCAACGGGAAAGGGCGGGCCCTGCGGCCCGCCCGCCACTGCCTTATCGGGTCGGCCGGATGATGATATCGACGCGACGGTTTTGCGCCCGGCCTTCCGGGGTCAGGTTCGAGGCGACGGGCTGATCCTCGCCGCGGCCGATGGCCGAGACGCGCCATGCCGGCACCCCATTGCCGATCAGCACGCTGGTAACCGACTGGGCGCGACGCTCGGACAGTTGCTGGTTGTAAGCCGCGGTGCCGTTGCTGTCGGTATGGCCGATCACCGAGATGTTCGAGTTCGGATAGCGGATCAGGTTCTGCGCCACCGCCGACAGGTCGCGTTGCAGATCGGGGCGCAGATTGGCGCTGTCGGTGGCGAACAGGATGTCTTGCGGCATGGTCACCACCAGTTCCGATCCGGTGTTGGTCACGCTGACCTGATCGTTGCCGATCGACTGGCGCAGGTCGGCCGCCTGCCGGTCCAGCGTGGCACCGATCGCGCCGCCAAGGATGCCGCCCACCACGGCGCCGGCGACGCCTTTTTCAAGCTTGTCTTCGCTGGCCGAGGCGCCGATCAGCCCGCCGATCAGCGCGCCGGTCGCGATGCCCGCGCTGGCGCGCGGATTTTCCTGGGTATAGCTGCCCGGCCCGCCGGCATAGGGGTTGCCGCCGGTCGCGTAGGGGTCGCATCCGGCCAGCGCCATCGCGCCAAGGGTCATCAGCAGAAGGGGGGATTTCACGATCGTCATTGCCGCCTCACACATGTCATTGGCGCCGAAACTGCGCGCGCCCTTGCATATCGCATAACGGCGGGCGCAGGCAGAGGGGGGCCGCGCCACCTCTGGCAGAAAGCTGCCTAGTCTCACGCGGTTGTGTCGGCGCGGGCGGCCTCCCATGCCAGCATGGCGCGCTTGACTGGCAGGCCCCAGTGATAGCCGCCCAAGGCGCCCGACTTGCGCAGTGCCCGGTGGCAGGGGATCAGAAAGCCGATCGGGTTGCGCCCCACCGCCGTTCCCACCGCCCGGACCGCTGCCGGATGGCCGATGGCTGCGGCGATGCTGGAATAGGTGGTGACATGGCCCGACGGGATGCGCAGCAGGGCTTCCCAGACCTTGATCTGGAACGGGGCGCCGATCAGATGCAGCCGTGCCTCGCCGCCCGTGAAGGCGGCGGCGGCAAGGGGGGAAAGGGCCGCATCGTCTTTGATGTAGTGGGCGCGGGGCCAGCGGGCGCGCAGATCGTCCATGGCGGCCTCGTGGCCGATGTCGTCGCAGAAGGCCAGACCGCAGATGCCGCGGTCGGTGGCCATCACCAGCGCCTCTCCGAAGGGCGAGGGGAAGACCGCCCAGCGGATCGTCAGCCCCTCGCCGCCGCGGGCATGTTCGCCCGGGGTCATGGCTTCCCAGCGCAGGAACAGGTCATGCAGCCGCCCGGTTCCCGACAGCCCGGCGGCCTCGGCGGTCTCCAGCAGGGTCAGCCGTTCGGCCAGCAGGTGCCGCGCGTGGTCCAGCGTCAGATACTGCTGATAGCGTTTCGGCGAGACGCCCACCCACTGCGAGAAGATCCGTTGAAAATGCGCGGGGCTCATGTCCATCCGCGCGGCCAGCTCGGCCAGTGACATCCCCGGCCCGCCGGCGTCGATCTCGGCCAGCGCCCGGGCGATGATGCGGTAGTGATAGGCATGTTCGGTGGCGGTCGTCGGCATGGCGTGGTCCTTTCGCCCTGACCCTAGCTGCCGCGACCGGGCGCCGCGACCCGATTCCTGCGGCTTCGCTTGCCCTGCGGCGGTCGGTCGGGCATAGCTTCCGGCGATGGCGCGGCAACTCGATTATCCAACGATCCACCAGATCTTCACCCGGTTCCACGCGCTGGAGGCCGAGCCGAAGGGCGAGTTGGAACATGTCAACGCCTATACCCTTCTGGTCGCGGTGGCGCTGTCGGCGCAGGCGACCGATGTCGGCGTGAACCGTGCCACGCGGGCGCTGTTCCAGCGCGTGACAACGCCGCAGCAGATGCTGGATCTGGGCGAGGAAGGGCTGGCCGAGCATATCCGCACCATTGGCCTCTTTCGCAACAAGGCGAAGAATGTCATCGCGCTTAGCCGCCTGCTGGTGGACCGCTTCGGTGGCGAGGTGCCCTCGTCGCGTGCGGCGCTGCAATCCTTGCCGGGGGTGGGGCGCAAGACCGCGAATGTGGTTCTGAACATGTGGTTCCGCCAGCCGGCGATGGCGGTGGATACCCATGTCTTCCGCGTGGCCAACCGCACCGGAATCGGGCCGGGGCGCGATGTCGAGGCCGTCGAACGCGCGTTGGAAGATCACATCCCCGCGCCCTTCGCGCTTCATGCGCATCACTGGCTGATCCTGCACGGCCGCTACATCTGCGTCGCGCGCAAACCGAAATGCGGCATCTGCCCGATCCGCGATCTCTGCCCCTTTGAGGAAAAGACAGCATGAAGAACTATCAGGTCGTCGGCATCGGCAATGCGCTGCTGGATGTGCTGGCCCATTGCGACGAGTCGTTTCTGGACGAAAACGGCATCGGCAAGGGGATCATGCAACTGATCGACATGGGCCGCGCGGTCGAGCTTTACGGCCGGATCGGGCCGGCGCAGGAAATCTCGGGCGGGTCGGCCGCGAACACCATCGCGGCGATCGCGCATCTGGGTGGGCGGACGGCCTACGTCGGCAAGGTCTGCGACGATCAGCTGGGCGCGATCTTTGCCCATGATCTGCGGGCGCAGGGCGCGGTCTATGAAACGCCCTTTGCGCCCAAGGCGTCAGCGCAGGAAACCGGACGCTGCATCGTGCTGGTGACGCCGGATGGCGAGCGGTCGATGAACACCTATCTCGGCTGGTCGGAATTCCTGACGCCTGATGATATCGACGCGGCGCAGATGGCCTCGGCCGAGTGGATCTATCTGGAAGGCTATCGCTTTGACGGCCCCGACAGCCACCGCGCCTTTGCCAAGGCGATCGCGGCCTGCAAGGGCGCCGGCGGGCGGGTGTCGCTGACCCTGTCGGACCCGTTCTGCGTCGAACGTCACCGTGATGCTTTCCGCAAGATGATCCGCGACGATGTGGATCTGCTGTTTGCGAACCGGGCCGAGCTGCTGTCGATGTATCAGACCGACGATTTTGCCGCAGCCCTGAAAGCGGCCGCGGCCGAGGTCGCCATCGTCGCCTGCACCGAAAGCGAAAAGGGTGCTCATGTGCTGGCCGATGGGCAGCACTGGCATGTCCCGGCGATCCCCACGCAGATCGTCGACGCAACCGGCGCGGGCGATCTGTTCGCGGGGGCGTTCCTGTGGGGCATCACCAACGGCCATGGCTATGAGGCGGCCGGGCGGATGGGCTGCATCGCGGCGTCCGAGGTCATCAGCCATATCGGCGCCCGCCCCGAGGCCGATCTGCTGCCGCTGTTCCGCCAGCACGGCGCGATCTGAACCGGGGGAGGCGCGCGGCTCAGGCCCCCGCCGGGGGCCATCGCCGCGCGCCGCTGCCGCGGACGGTGGCTGACGGTGGGGCGCCAAAAGCCCAGTCCTGTGGCGCCGGGCGCTATTGCAAGTGTGTCAAGCTTGGGTCCGGCCGCCTCCGGGCGGCAGGCGTTACGGCCCAAGCGGGGCTTTCGCCCATGTGCGGATACAGCGGATCTGGACGCCTCCCGCAAAGAGATGAACGAGGTGTTTCCCCACGCGCGCGGAAACATCGGCTGATTGTTCTGCGCGGAAGATGTGACCCGTGGTGTTTCCCCCACATGCGGAAACAGCCGCCACGCCAGCCATCCCACCGTATAAAGGCGGCACGACCCGGGCGGTGCTTCCCCGAACAGGCGGGGGATTTGCGGTCTGTGCTGTCGCACCGCCCCACACCGCGGTGGGCCGGGTATCACGAGAATATCCCCCAAACCCGCAGTGTGGGCCGCTGACACGGCAGTGCCCCGGGTTGTTCTCTAATCGCCTTGGTCAATCGCTGATCTCTCTGCCGTTGATCCTGGGTGCCTGGCTCTGAGGTTCTCTCCGTGGTCAC